>JAEPOM010000040.1 GCA_017642885.1 Henriciella sp.
ACGACGCGGATCAATTGAGCCGCCGTATGCTCGCCCCGGGACAATCGCTCGGCGAATGTCCGCTCCTGACCCAAAGCGGCCGTCCGGTATCAGCGGCGCAGCGCTTGTCAGAGCGTTGTCCCACACCCCGACATCCCGGGCTTGACCCGGGATCGTTCTCGTAGCGTTGGGAATGGTTGCACGAGATCCCATCCTTCGCCGGGATGCGCGGATAGTTCTGGGCTGAAAGTCTCTTTCTGACGCGATGCAGGTGTCATCTGTCCGGCCCGCAACAAACCGCTCGCAGCCCTGCTACGCGCAATGAACTCAGCCGCCTTGTTGCATGCCAAAGCGCTCATGCATGTGGATGATGCAAGCGGCGCGGATCAGGGCGGCTTCGACGCCGACTTTTTGGTCCACCGGCAGGTCGTCCAGCGTGTCGATCAAGGTCGCGATGCGCTTATGGTCATAAATCGGTTGGTCTTTTGCGGCTTGCGACGCAAAACTGTCGCGCAGGAAGCCGATCAGGGGATCGTTTTGATCGCGCGCCGGAGCGGACATGAAGGGATGTTTTTGCCGGTCATAGACTTCCGGGATGAGCACATGCTTCGTGGCCTCGCGGAGCACATGTTTTTCACGAATGCCCTTGATCTTCATATCCAGCGGAATGCGCGCAGCAGTCTCAGCCACTTTATGATCAAGAAACGGCACGCGGCCTTCGATGGAATGCGCCATTTCCATGCGATCCCCGAGATAATTCAGGATCATGTTCGGCAAGGTGAGCTTGGCGCCCAGATACAGCGACTGATTGAGATTATCCCGCCCATCCAGTCGTTGCGAGAGCGGCATCCGGTCGAGCGCGCGGTCTATCAGCACCCGGCCGTCAATCTCTGATACGAGTGAATCGCGATACAGGTCGCCGCCAAAGCTGAGGCCCGCACTCGCAATCAAAGTCGCAGGAATCCAGCCGAACCGGTTCTGCAAAACCCGTGTGACGGGGCTGTCGCCCGCATCAGGAAGCATGATGGCGCGATTGGCCGGATTGGCGGCAAAGATCTCGTCGAACACGGCAGACTTTTCCGCGTCGCTCAAGTTCGGGTTCCCTTTCACGGCATCGACCCGATAGAACGGGTAGCCGCCCAGCATCTCGTCTGCGCCCTCACCGGTGAAAACGACTTTGATGCCCGCATCCCGCACCGTTTTGCTCAGCAGGAATTTCGACACCGAGTGGCCGTTGAAAAACGCGGTTTCACAGTGCCAGACCGTCTCAGCGAACGAGTCTGCAATGTCCCGTCCGGTAATGGGGATTGGATTGTATTCGGCGCCAATGAACTCTGCCTGGGCCTTCGCAATGTCGGCTTCATTGTAGAGCGCATCTTCGAATGTGAGCGTGAACGCACGGATTGGGCGATCCATTTCTTTTTGCGCCAGCCCCAGAACGGCGCAGGAATCGATCCCGCCGCTCAAATAGCAAGCGACTTCGACATCAGCGATCTGCCGCTCGTCAACGGCTTCTTTCAGCACGGCGTGAAAATCGGCCGTGACTTCCTCTTCGCTTCGCGAGTCTGCATTGAGTTCCTCTGCGGTGGGGAATTCCCAGTCCCAATACGTGTAGGCGCGCGTTTCGCCATTCTTGGCGATCACATAGGTTCCGGGTGCGACCGCGTGAATGCCAGCAAAATAGGTCTCGTCGTTAGGATGCGACAGGCCCGAGGCCGTGGCGGTCCAATCCCATTTGGCGGGAACGCCAAGAGCCAGAAGTGCCTTTATCTCCGACGCGAAGAAGACTTCGCCATCAATCTTGGCATAATAAAGCGGCTTGATCCCGAAGCGGTCGCGAATGCCAATCATTTCGCCGGATCGTTGGTCGGCAATGACAACCGCAAATTCACCGCGCAGCTGAGGCATCATCGCCATGCCCATGCGGCGATACAAATGCAGCGCGATCTCGCTGTCGCTTTCGGTTTGGAGCACATGCCCTTTGCGCTGCAAATCTGCGCGGACGGTTTTGTAACCGTAGAATTCGCCATTCACGACCATGTGGAGCGCGTCATCTTCGCTCGACATGGGTTGGTCACCATTGTTCAGCCCGATAATGGACAAGCGGGTATGGCCAAGGAGGGTTGTGCGGTCTCGCGATGTCCAGGTGCCATTGCCGTCTGGTCCGCGATGATAGAGCGATGCGAGTGCGGATTCGATTTTCTCAGCGGCCAGGGGCCTGTTCGTTCTCGCTGCAAAAATCCCGCACATTCACCGCTCCCGTTTCCTGCGATCCGCACGTTGAGGACGTGTCTATCTCGCCAGATCAGAACCGTATGTGGGATATCGGGCTTTGTCTAACGCACAGCATAAAGCCGCCTAAAGGCGCAGCCCGCGTGGGGCGAGTTTTTCCAGCTCGGCAATCTGTTCTGGCGGCGTCGGGATGACCTTGCGCGTATCGAGGTCGAACGTGACGGCCACCGCCTCGGAGGTGATCCAGGCGTCTCCGGTATCCGGATCCAGCATCCAGTGCGACAGCGAATGGGTTTTCTCTGCGACATTGGCGAGGCTGGTATGGACGACATAACGATCACCGGCGCGCGGCCATTTGCGATAGATCAGGCGATATTCAAGCACAGCGCCGCCCATCCGGGCCCCGGTCTTTGAAGCCGCGACTTTGCTGCGCCAGTCATAAAGCAAGGTTGGAACAGAGTCCGAAATCCGGCCGATGAACCAAGGCGCTGCGACGCGGCTAAAAATATCGGTCTCGCGGGTTTGAAACAGGCCGCGGCCAATCTCCGGCGCGCCGTATTTTTCCACTGTGGCCATCGTGGCCATTCTTGGCGGGACAGGAGCCGTAGACGGGTCAAGCCCGCGGGGCTTGGTGTCGTCCGGCGGGCTTTCAATCAGCGCTTCGAGCTGGGCCTGCGAACGGGTGCTCCAGGGAAAGGGTTTGCCAGTCTTGGCTTCGACATGCACCACACGCGTGCGAAACGCGGCAGCGGCCCGGCCATCCCCGTGGCGCATCTCCTGATAGATGAGCGCGCTGGTTTCATCCCATTCGAGGACGCAACCTGTCATCCGCAGGGGATGGCCCGCATGCGCTTCTCTGATGTATCGAATGTGGTGTTCAGCCACCATCAGGGTCGAAGGCGCGTTGGCCCGAAAGGCGTGGGGCATCTGGATCGCGCCGGCAAAATTGCCGAGGCCTTCCATCGCCTTTTCGACATAGACGCGCACGTTCATGTGCCCCATCTCGTCGCAATCCCAGGTGTTCGGGATGCCGCTCCACAGTGGGATCATGAGGTACAATTCCTACAAATACCGCGTGCCTCAATAACCGCGCTGCGCATGGTGAAGCCTGCGGCATTGGTTTCTTTGGTCAGCGACTTTCCTGTTTCGACCGCGTGCAATTCCTCGGCGCTGCCGCAGGTCTCGCAGATGATGAAGACTGCCGAGTGCGCGTGGCTGGTATGGCCGCACGCCACGTAGGCGTTCAGGCTCTCGATCTTGTGGGCGAGGCCCATTTCCTGAAGGAAGTCCAATGCGCGATACACGGTCGGCGGCTTGGCGGCGCCTTCGCCGTCGAGATTGGCCAGGAGATCATACGCTTTGGCGGGCTCGCTGCTCTCCAGCAAGAGATGCAGAACCTTGCGCCGGATGCGCGTCAGCTTCTGGCCTTTTTGCTCAACCAGCGTTTCGGCCTCTGTCAGGAACGCCTCGGCCTCCTGCGGGCTACACGGTGTGTTGGCGTGAGAATGTGCATGTGAATGTGCCATGCCGTCCATTTTGGGTGATTGGACGCAAAAGGGAAGGGCAGAGCGTAATCAAGATGCGGGATTCTTTGGATTTTCGCAGAGCGCAACCGCCGCGTCACTTAGGAAGAATACGCAGTTGAGCGCATCTGCCACGCGGCACATATCCGCGCGTCAGAATGGGTAATTTTATACGTGAAAACAGTCTCCTAGCTAGCGATCACAAGTTTTCAAACCAAGAGGCTAAATTATGAAATCGCTCTTTTGCGCCGCCCTGATGGCGACGTCGACTCTGATCGGAACGGCGGCGTATGCCGAGGATAATCCCTGGATGATCCGCGGACGTGTGCTCGGTGTTTTGCCTGATGAAAGCGGAGATCTGTCTGTCGCAGGTGCGGCTCTGCCGGGCAATGTCGATATTGGCGATCAATACGTCCCGGAACTCGATATCAGCTATTTCTTCAACAAGAATGTTGCGGTGGAGCTAATCCTCGCGGTCACGCCGCATGATGTTGAAGCGGTGAACGTCACCGTGCCCGGCGCGCTGACCAATGCGACGGTCGATCTCGGCGATGTCTGGCTGTTGCCGCCGACCCTGACCCTGCAATACCACTTCGACACCGGCACGCAGTTCAAGCCTTATGTCGGCGCCGGTATCAATGCGACGCTCTTCTTCGATGAAGATGCAGGCCCAGTGGCCGACAGCATCGACTATGATCCAAGCATTGGCGGCGCGCTACAGGTCGGGTTCGACTATGATCTGGACGGACAGCCTGGCGGATGGGCGTTCAATGCCGACGTCAAAAAGATCTGGATCAATACAGATGTGACCGTGGATTTCACAACAGCTTTGGGTGCGACTGTCGATGCGGGAGTCGACATCGACCCAACCGTGGTTGGCCTAGGCTTTGGCTACAAATTCTAGCCAGATCGCCTCCTTCCAACACCAACCACGCTTGCCCCGGACCGGCTGCGGTTCGGGGCATTTTTTATGTCGTCTGACGAAGATGCGTCACGATCATTATCGATCCGATCAGGACAAACCCTGCGCCTGCGATCAGATTAAGAGGCAAAGCGGATAAGAGCCGTTCCGCCGTGCGTCCGAGCAGCACCGCGATCGCTGAAGCGGTGGTCAATGCAAGGCTTGAAGCGATAAAGACAAGCCACGGATTTTGGTTTTCGTCGGAGGCGAACAGCACAGTCGCGATTTGCGTTTTGTCACCAAGCTCCGCGAGAAAAATCGTGATCGCAACGGTGAGCAGCGACATCATGCTCCGTCCCTCCGGCCGCGAATTTTCGCGATCAGGGTTGGGACATCATACTCCTCATCCCCTTCATAGCGCGGCGCGTTGCGCGCATATGCGTCGGCGATGCGATCATGTATCGGCTGAATGCGCACCATGTTGTAAGAGTGCGTCACCACGTAGAACTCACCCGCCCGGATCTGCTCGACCACTTTGTCGGCGAACGTATCGGCATCCATCGCGAATTGCTCAGACCCCTTGGTCATCTCAGAGGCGACGAAGCCCGGCACGATCATGCCGACTTGCACGAACTCCGGAAACTCGTCGCGCATGGCTTCGGTCAGGCCGCGCACCGCGTGTTTGGAGGCAATGTAGGACGCGCTGTTCTGAACCGCGTTGAAGAAGGCATTTTCTGATGCGAGATTGTAGATCGCAGCTGGCGTGCCGCGGTCGATCATACGCTTTCCGAAAATTGCCGCGCCGTGCCACACGCCAAAAAAGTTCACGTCGAACAACCTGCGGACATCTGCCATTGGTGCGTCGACGATTGGGGCGCGATTGCTTGGGATCCCGGCATTATTGATGAGAACGTCCGTGCCGCCATAGGTCTGGTCAGCGAAATCAGCGAACGCCGTGACGCTCGCTTCGTCGGAGACATCCATGACCATGGCGGAGGCTTCAATGCTCAGCGCCTTCAGGGACGTTATCGCTTCGTCCAGCCGATTTTGCCGAGGTTCGCCGATGACGATCCTCGCGCCTTCTTTACCAAAACGTTTGGCGAGACCGAAACCGATGCCTGTAGCACCGCCGGTTATGACGATTGTTTTGTCTTTGAAACTATCCATGATCTATCTCCCGCAGGCAGCCTACAGCGAGAGTTGGCGCGCTGCCAAATCCCGCATGATTTCCTCTGAGCCACCACCGATCGCCATGACACGAACCTCGCGATAGATCCGCTCGACCCGGTGTCCGCGAATGAATCCGCTGCCGCCAAGGATTTGCATCGCCTCGCGGGCGCAGAAGTCCAGAGTTTCCGTCGCCTGCACTTTCAACATGGCGAGCTCAGCCACGGGCGTGTTGCCGTTTTGGACGTGCCAGGCATAGGTGTCGAGCATGGTCGTCGTCGCCCAGACCCGCTGTGCCATCGCAGCGATCTTGTGGCGGATGACCTGATGGTCGGCGAGCCGCTTGCCAAAGGTCTTGCGTTCCTGCGCCCAGGCAACGGCTTCTTCGATACAGACCCGGGCCGACGCGGCGGCCTGCGCGGCCATGCCGAGGCGCTCGCCATTGAAGTTCGCCATGATGCCATAGAACCCTTTGTTCTCTGCACCGATCAGGTTTTCCGCTGGCACGAACACATCGTCGAAATGGATTGTCGCCGTGTCAGAGGCCCACCAGCCTTGCTTGGGGAGTTCGGTGCGACTGACGCCTTCGCTCTCCAGGTCGATCAACAGGAGCGAAATACCGCCCATGCCTTCGCCGCCGGTCCGAACAGCGGTGGTCAGCCATTTCGAAGTCATGCCGCCGGTAATGTAAGTCTTAGAACCGTTGACGCGCCAGCCATTGCCGTCCTTCACCGCTTGGGTTTTCAGCTGAGCCACATCTGATCCAGCGGACGGTTCGGTGATGCCAAGACTGATTTGCTTTTCACCGGAGAGGACCGCTCGCCCAATCTCGGTTTTCATCTCTTCGCTGCCAAGCGCCATGATCGGGGGCAGTCCAATGCCGTGGATCATAAGCGCGGACGAGACGCCGCCAGCCCCCATTCGCGCGAGCTCTTCTGAGGTTACGATTCCATGGAACCGGTCAAACTCGGTCCCCTCACCGCCATACTCTGTTGGGTAACCGATACCAAGAAGCCCAGCCGCTTTGGCTTTTTTGAAGAGGTCGCGCGGGATACGTCCGGCTTCTTCCCATTCCTCAACAAAAGGCATCATTTCGCGTTCGACGAAGCCGCGTACACTGCGGCGCCATTCGGAATGAGTGTCGTCCATGTGAGGACAGGGCGGGCGGAGGTCGTCAAATGTCAAAGTCATGGTCGGGATCGTGGCTGCCGACCATCAAACGTCAAGCCGTCACGTGGCGGCAGAGCGGGGTTGGTGTTTTCACGCGCCAGCGCCATATGGAGCTTATGCAAGTTTATTCTGATCCAAACCAATTGCCGGAGCGCCCGCCAATATTCCGCAAAGGGTTTCCCGCCGTCATTCTCGCGCTCACAGGAGCGATTGTTGTTGTGTCGCTGATCCAGTTCAATGCATCGGATCAATTCGAAGATTGGATGTATGCCGTTGCAGCTATTGCGGGTGGTCCGGCATTTGAGAATGCGCCTCGTCCGTGGGGCGCGTTTGCACCTTATGTTTTGCATACGTTTCTGCATGGTGGCTCGTTTCACCTGATGATGAATATGGCCATGCTGATCGCGCTAGGACCAATTGTCGTTCAGGGCCTGGGTCGAGCGAACAAAAGTGCCATTCTTTTCCTGGCCTTCTTCTTCGTCTGCGCCATTGGCGGCGCGGCGGCGCAGATGCTGTGGTATGCACTTGATGCTCAGAATGGCATTGCAATCGGAGCTTCATCAGCAATTTCGGGCTTGTTGCCAGCGATTGGATTTCTTCGAAACGGCTGGCGCGGCGCAGCGTCAATTAGCGTGCCGTGGATCCTGATCAATATTGCGCTTGCTTTTCTAGGCGGAGATATCGGCGTTATGCGCGTCGCCTGGGCTGCCCACCTTGGTGGGCTGGCCGCAGGGTTTAGCTATCCGATCTTCCTCGCCCTTTCACGACCGGGGCGCTAAGCCCACGGGCGCCGGTTCTGCGGAGAGCCTCGCGTTTGAAGCGGTGAAGCTCAGCCGGGCGGCCGCCTGTGCCGCTTTCCATTTCGCCAGTGCCCTCGACAAACCCAGTGCGATCTAGCGCGCGCCGGAAATTCTGTTTGTGCAGTTTCTGGCCGAGAATGGCTTCAACTGTGCCTTGCAGCGAGGTCAGCGTGAAACGTTCCGGCATCAGTTCGAACACGACTGGGCGATAGCGAACTTTCGCGCGCAGGCGGCTGATGGCGGTGGCGAGGATGCGTCTGTGGTCAGAGGCCATCGGCTCGCCCAATTGCGTTTCCGGCAAAGGCAGGCCGCGATCGCGTGCGCACTCTGAGACCAGGCCCGCTTCATATAGCAGCTCATAGCGTTCCAGCACCGCTTCATCCGGCCAGTCTTCTCCCTCGAGGCCAAAGGCGGCACGTGCTCGCGATTGTCGGTCAGCATTCCCGGCAGCCCAGGTTGAAAGCTTGGCAGAGATCACTTCATCGATGATGGCAGGGCGCCCGCCGCGGTGATCTTCCCAGGGAAAATGCCGGTACCACCCCCGCCAGCGCGCCTCGAACGCATCAGGCAGGCGCTCGGTTTCTGGCGTAAGGGCGAGGTAACCGACGCTGACGACGCGGGAATCCTGCGGCGCCTCCAATAGGGTTGCTTCGGGGCTCTCTCGATCGCGGTCGCCAAATGTGTACAGCTGCTCCACGTAGCCGAGTTGGAAGCCGGTCTGTTCTTTTACCCAGCCGCGCAGCGCGAGTTCGAAGGTTCTGTGCTGGGCTGGATCGAACGCACCAAAGGGCAGGGCAGTCAGGCCGCCTTCGCGCCGCGTGGCCAGGACGCGTGGCTTCTCGCCATCGAAGGCGACGATCACAACGGACAGTCCGATAATCAGGCTCATGCAGGGGCCTCGATATCAGCGAGCAGGGCGACGGTACGGGCAATGAACTCCGCTTGCGCCACTTCGGTTGGCTGAGGCATCAGCTCCAGATGGACGCCGCGTGGGGGATGCCCGAAGAAGCGATCAGACTCCGCTTCGGAAAACCCGGCCAGCTGCGTCGCTTCAAACCAGGCGCAGATATTGTCAGCCTTCTTGATCAGGCGTTTCAGGCTGCCGGGGGTTTCAGCAGGTAGGCCGAAGCGGGCATGGATCGCATGTGCCAGGCGTGTCTCGATATCCTTATAGCCATCGCCCAGCACGGCCTTGAACGGCGAGATCATGTCGCCGATCACATATTCCGGCGCATCATGCAGCAGTGCCAGCAAGCGCGACCGGGGATCGATGCGCGGCTCAAGGCGAACGCACAGAGCTTCAACCACGACGCTGTGCTGCGCGACTGAAAACGCATGCGCGCCTTTGGTCTGGCCGTTCCAACGCGCGACGCGGGCGAGCCCATGCGCGATGTCTTCAATCTCGACATCGACCGGAGAGGGATCAAGCAGATCCAGTCGCCGCCCGGAGAGCATGCGTTGCCAGACTCGCGCCGGCGGTTTTCGTTTCGGTGTTCGGTTCGTCATCTGCCCCCTGTTTACGCAAAAGTCGTCAGGGGTAAAGAAATTGGGCGCTTTTGATTACGAATTGCCAAGCGAGGACCACATTTGACTCAGCTCTCGTTAAGACGTGACCGGCATATTGGATCCATCGACGGCATAAGACCGAGGCATGGTGATGATAGAAGCAATGGTGAATTGGGCTGGCCAAGCCAGCACAGCATGGTGGGTGCTCTCCGTAGCAGTCCTGGTCATTCTGGTCGAAGCGATCCGCGTCAGCAAGGACGTGCTCTGGGCCGACATGATCGAGGAAGACGAGTAAGGTTCTTCCGAAAATTAGAGTGCACGATCCCGGACGCCCCGCGCGCCGGGATTTTCATTTGTGGGACTGGAATATCGTAGACGCTCTTGCCGTGACTCGAACGGCTGGGATAACGCTACCCCTATGAAAGTTCGGCAAGACTTAGAAACCCAGTTCACTGAGACTTTTCAGCCAATCTTCCTGTGGGGGGTGGGCGCCTTAGAGCTCATTCTCATCCTGTATACGCTCTATCAGGAATTCGTAACCGGCACCGGTCCCTCTTTGTTAGCAACGGTATTACCCTTAAGTGTAGTGATCGCTATCGTGTGGGCCGTTCTATCGGTTCTGATCACACTGGCTGTTATCGGCGTTAACAATCACCGTAAGAGAGACACTCGCTGACGTCTCCTTGCGGCGTCAAAGCGGACATAGACGAGCGGCCTAAAGCGCCCGATACTGTTGAAAAACTCCGAGTCAAAGTGGTCGAATTCTGATTCAGTGATTTTCGTGCAGATCGAGGAGAT
>JAEPOM010000041.1 GCA_017642885.1 Henriciella sp.
TCGCCAAGCCTCAAACTATGAACTATGGAAAGGCCAGACTCTCATTATGAGTGAGGGACCCAAGGGTCTCAGGTCACAGCGTCCCAAAATAAGAGAGAATGCGAGGATGGCTGCGCTGTCATTCTCGTGGAGTCTCAAATTTGCGTGGATC
The DNA here is from genome assembly GCA_017642885.1 of Henriciella sp. Classification (GTDB taxonomy): domain Bacteria; phylum Pseudomonadota; class Alphaproteobacteria; order Caulobacterales; family Hyphomonadaceae; genus Henriciella. Next base: position 152 of record JAEPOM010000041.1, read on the forward strand.
TGCGCAGCGCATAGCGCGGGCACGCACGCCGAAAAATTCAACACAAACTCAATGGCTTTGTGCTAAGCCTTGGGTCTGGAGGTGGATCAGATGGCAGACAATCCTGCGCTCAGACTAGACGGGTTTTTACCCTATCGGCTCTCGGTTCTGTCCAACGCGGTGTCTCGTAACATCGCGGATATTTACGAACGCGAGTTTGAATTGTCCGTCTGGCAGTGGCGGATCATCGCCGTTCTAGGAGAACGCGAAGGGCTGACCAGCACCGAAGTTGCCCATCGTACATTAATGGACAAACCAACCGTCAGCCGCGCCGCTGCGAGCCTGATTGAGCGCGGCATCCTGGAACGCCATATCGACACGGATGACCGCCGCCGAGCGCCCATGCGGCTCACCGAAGAAGGCGAGGCGATCTATGCTGCTGTGATCCCGCGGGCCTTGGAGAGTGAACGGCAATTGCTCGACGCCTTGTCCGCGGAGGAGGCCGAAACACTGCACGCTCTGCTGAGCCGCCTCGCCGCAGTTGTTTCACCTGATAGCCCGCTCTGGGGCGACGAATAATCACTGAGGGACCTGTATGTCTAACGCCCTGATGGACGCCATTTTTTCTGGAATCACCGAACAGCGCCCGGAGTTCAAGAACGCCACAAAGACCTGGTCAGAGACGCTGGAACCCGCCCTGGCCGCGCGCGAAGCCGAGCGGAAGGCAACGATCGCCAAAGCCCGAAATCGCACGATCACAACGGCCTTGATCGTCGCGGCGTTCGCTTTGATCGCCCTGTTTGCGACCCGCGGCGGCGGCGCCATGTTCATCATCTTCGGCGCGATAGCAATTACCGGGGTGGCCAGCGGTGCGTCCTGGATTCCTCTGTTCGCGATGAAGTCCGAGACCAAGCAACTGGTGGTCGGATCCGCCGCCGAAGCGTTCGGATTTCACTATGAAACCCTACATCCCGATGTCGACGGTGTTGCTGACTGGAAAAGTGCTGGCGAGTGGATCAAGGCGCAATCCTCGGGCGGCGCTGCGGCGAAACTGTTTGGCGGAGCAAGTGACGACCCGGCGCCGACACCGGCTTTTGATGTCCTCAAGAAGGCCCGACTGCTGCCAAGCTATGACAGCCGAAAGTTTGAAGACCTGATCGAGGGCGACCGCGCCGAAACGCATTTCTCTCTCGTCGAGTGTAAACTCACGGAGCAACGTGGGTCAGGCAAGAACCGGCGAACGGTCACCACATTTCAGGGCCTTCTCTTCCATATCCAGTACCCGGACCGATTTCTGGGCCGGACCCTGGTCGCGCGTCAGGGCTGGTGGAAAGGCCTTTTCGGCGACAAGGAGCTGCAAAAAGTCGACCTGGTCTCGAAAGAGCTGGAAGACAGTTTCACGATTTACTCCAACGACCAGGTCGAAGCGCGCGCCTTGCTCACGCCGGATCGCATGGAACGCCTGATCGCACTCGAACGGCATTTCAAAGGCGGAAAGCTGCGCGGAATTTTTGAAGGTGATCACCTGACACTGGCGCTTGAGGCAGATGATCAGTTTGAAGCCGGTTCGATCTGGAAAACACTCGTGGATCCCGAGCGCTACATCACTGCGCTGACCGAGATTGGTCTGGTCTGCGATGTCATTGATGGCTTCCTCACCCGCGAATGGGTGAAAGACAAGCTCTAGGCCGAGAACCGATCGGCGAAACGCGCATCAGCGCCGATCTTGTTCAGTACAGCTCCGATCACGCGGCCGCCACGGGCCTGTAAACCCCGGCGGGCAAGCATGACATCCTCGGCACGCGTTTGGTCTGCTTCAGCCACGAGAATGACCGCGTCCACCTGATTGATGAGCGAGACAGCTGCGGTTGAGCGCTCCAGGGCAGGGGCGTCCACGACCACCCAGTCCGATATTTTGCGGAGCGCCGCCCACCAAGCGGGGCTGGATTTCAGCGTGACCTTCTGCCCCGCATTCAGCCGCTCATTCCGGAACCGAGTGATCAGCAGAGGAAGTCCATCAATATCATGCGCCGTCAGCAGCTTGTTCTGTTTCACATCCACCAGGCGCGGTGAAATTGCGTAGATAGGTTCCTGTCGAAGCGAAGCGTCATAGGCGCGTCCGGGCCGACCAATGTCTCGCGCAAAGCGTTGTTCAAACCCGCGAAACACTTGATTTCGGCGCAGATCCAGGTCCACTAGCCAGGCCTGCTTCTCAGCGCGTCGCGCGGCTAAACACGCGAAACTAGACGCCACACTGGTGGTCCCAGCGCCGGTTGTTGGAGAGACGAACATAATCACCCGGCCATCATCCTGTGATGACGGCACACGCGTGGCCGAACGCCAGGTATATTCTAGATCTTCACGAAGATCGCGCATTGGCGGTGCCGCTTTCAGAGCTAATCGAAGACGCCTAGCATGATCTTGGTTAACGGGGTTTTGCGGCACCTTAACCCTTATACCCGCCCGATTGCTGCCAGTATGGGCAAACCGGTTGTCCGCTGAAGCGAGCTTGGGGTTGCAAAGCCGTTAGCAGAACGTGCCCGAAGCAGCGCTGTGATGGCGGCCAAGAACAATGCAGTCAGCACCGAAAGAAGAAAGATCGGCAGAGCGGCGCTGCGGCCCGTTCGAGGGACGGTCGCTGGTTCGGCAATCTTCACTCCGCCAGGGACTTGCGCAGCGGGGTCAGTTTGGGCGATTTGATCGGACCCGTTCCCGGCAGTGGTCCGGACTTTCGCCTCCAGAACGTCGCGTTTACGTTGCAATGCGTTCCACTCTGCATCCAGCCCCGTGAAGCGCTCCAATTTCGCCTCGACCGCAGCGAGTTGGCGCGCCAGCTCAGCGCGCTTCTGAGCGAGGGAGTCTGCCTCGCCTTCAAAGCTGTTTCGCGACACTTCCAGCGCTTGATAAGTCGGATTCAGGCCGCGGCGCACCGTGCCCTGAAGCGTATCTCTTGTCTCAAGGCGCGTGCGCAGATCAGCGATCTGAGTTTCCAGCGTCTGCACGCGTTGACTGTCTGGCAAATAGGTGACCAGCGCCTGATTGCGCTCAATCTCAAGGTCGCGAAGCCGATCGGCGGTCGAGTCCTCGACGAACAGGTCCTGCTCTTTTGGGGTTTCGGTCAGCTGTGTGCGGATCCGTCGGAGCTGCCCGCCGACGGCCTTTTGCCGGGCTTCAACTGCAAAGAGCTCATTCGAGATCAGGGCGTGCAGGCCTTGCGCGGTAGCGCGCTCACTGTCGAAATCTCGGATCGTGTTCTCACGTAGAAAGACGCGAATAGCATCTTCAGCCTCGAGCAACTGACCTTCGACGGTCTTCCGTTCCACAGTGCTCTCATCCAGTGGTTGGTCCGAGAACAATTCAGCGCGGCGTTGCAGGTAAACAGCGATGGCTGCATTGAGCAATTCGGCGGCAACCTGCGGATCCTGGTGAACCACGCGTACATTGACGATGTTCGACTCCGGCACAGCAGTCACCCGGATGGCCCTCTGAAAGGCGTCGACGCCCTTTTGGAAGGCAGCTTCGCGAATGGTAGTCCCGCGCTCCGGTGTCTGGGCGAGGGCGCGATCCTGAGCCGCGGTGATGCCCGGATAGATGCGATCCAGCACGAACCGGGAGAGTGTGCGCTCGGCAACCAGCCTGGTTTTCAGAATTTCCCGCTCGCTCTGGGCCAACTGATACGCACTGTGTCCAGGCGTATCCGATGCAACATAGAGGACCGCGCGCGATTCAAAGCTGGCGGGCATGTTGGACGCGCAGACAAAGCCAATCGCAAGAATTGGCGCAGTGATTGCCAAGATCAACCATTTGCTGCGCCAAAACTGGACCAGAAAATCGGCCATGCCGAGCCGGGGCCGGATGGGCACATAGCCCGAACCCGCCTGATCGATCCTATCGGATCTCCGGTCCGTATTGTCGGTCATCCAAGAAGGCTCCGAACTCGAATTCTGGTGACTTCTTATTACCTGCTTGATACTTCCTTAAACATTAACACAGACGCTTTGGATGGCTTATTTCACTCCAGATGACCGCTATGAATCGCTTGCTCTGCCTTGCATTTGTTCCGCTGCTCTTCGGCGGATGCCAGTCAGTCGCGCCTGCCAGTTCGACGCCTAGCGCGACCGAGGTCGCGCCTCAGGACGGCCCGGAAGAAGCGACCCAGGTTCTGGCAGCCGGGGCCCAGCTGGAAATCATCGTTTACTCGGCACCTGAACTCTCCCGCACAGTTACCGTGGCGCCAGATGGCGAAATACGATTTCCCTATGCGGGCCTGATCCAGACCGCTGGACGAACCCTAGAGGAGATAGAGCAGCTTTTGCGCGATGCGCTGGCGAGCGAGCTTCGTGACCCAGACGTTGATGTGGTGCTCTCTGAGCCCCCACCAGCAAGATGCGAGCCTTGCAGTATCGCCAAGGCCGCAGGCAACCGCTAATCGGCTCTTTCATCGCGGAGCCATAGCGCTTATGCGAGTGGAAACTCAGTATAGGAGCTTCCTGAAATGGCTGACGCCGAAAACACAATCCTGATGGAAACCAGCAAGGGCAGCGTGACGATTGAACTGCGCCCGGACCTCGCCCCCGGCCACTGCGATCGCATTCGCGAACTCGCTCGTGAAGGCTTTTACGATGGAATCATCTTTCATCGCGTCATTGACGGCTTCATGGCACAAGTTGGCTGCCCGAATGGCACCGGCATGGGCGGCTCTGATAAGCCGAATCTGCAGGCCGAATTCAATCCTGAGCCGCATGTGCGCGGCATCTGCTCTATGGCCCGCACCAATCAGCCAAACAGCGCCAATAGCCAGTTCTTCATCTGCTTCGACGATGCCGGCTTCCTGGACAACCAATACACCGTTTGGGGCCAGGTAACCGAGGGCATGGATGTCATCGACGCATTGGCCAAGGGTGAGCCACCGCGCGCACCGGATTCCATTGTCTCTATGAAAGTTGCCGCAGACAGCTAAAGTTCAGCTTCGATAAGCGAGACTGCGCACATGGCTTCGGCAAGTTCTGGACGTACAACACGATGGTGGGGCGGGCGATTGCTCGGCTCACGCATTGCACGGCTGATTTTTGCCTCCAACCTCGCGGGACTGATCATTCTGATCATCGGCGCGATGGTGCTCAACGAGATGCGCGCCAGTTTCGTTGTATCGAAAAAACAGGATCTGGTGGGGCAGGCGCAACTGCTCTCCAACCTGATCGGTGACGATGCGGCTTATGGTGAGCCGCAACCCATCCTGGATGATGACCTGGCCAAGGATGTGCTGGCGTCTTTGTCCCTGCCGCAAACTTTGCGGGGGAAGATCTACGACACCGAAGCCGCGCTGATTGGCGACAGCTATTTCCTGTCCGACCGTGTCATCGTTGAGAATCTGCCCCCGCTACAAGACCCAGATCAGCTCACCGTTTGGAGCAAGAGCCTGTCGGAATGGGCGGTTTCGGTATTGAGTTCGTTCCGCCCCTCCGAAGGCGAGGATGCTGTTCGAACCCTGACCTTCGAGGAAGAGTTTGCCGAAGCCATGATCGGCAATGAAGCGGCGAGCCAACGTTTCAATGACCGGGGGCAGAGGATCATTTCTGTGTCTGTGCCGATCCAGCATGTCTCCGCCGTCGTCGGCGTTCTGACCGTAGAGTCGAACGATATTGATGCGATTATCAGAGCCGAACGGACCGCACTCGTGCCGTTCATCGCGGTCGCAATTCTGGTCGCTCTCGTGACGTCAGCGCTCCTCACCATCGGGATCGCGAACCCGTTGCGTAAACTCGCGAGCGAGGCCGATCGCATTCGCAGCGGTAGCTCCAGCAAACTCGATCTGCCGCGAATCTCCAGGCGTCACGATGAAATCGGTCACCTCGCACAATCGGTCGAAGCCATGACGGCGGCGCTGTTTGAACGGATCACAGCCAACGAATCTTTCGCGGCTGACGTGGCGCATGAGCTCAAAAACCCGCTCACCTCCATCCGATCTGCCGTCGAAACCGCGGAGATGGTTCAGGATGATCCTGAGAAACGCGAAAAACTGCGCCGAGTTATCGCGCAAGATGTCCAGCGCCTCGACCGACTAATCACGGATATTTCCAACGCCTCGCGTTTGGAAGCGGAAATAACGCGTATCCCAACCGAACCGCTCGATATTTCCAGGTTTGTCCGGGAAATCGTCCGCACATATGAAGGGCTTGAGCACCAGCGGAATGTGAAAGTCGTTTTCAAGGACGACACGATGGATGCCGGTCTCTCCGTTCGCGGCCGCGAAGGACCACTCGGACAAGTTCTCCGCAATCTGATCGACAATGCCCGGTCCTTCTCCCCAGAGGAGGAAGAAGTTATCGTCACGCTGCGGCAAAGTCGCCAAGGACCTCAAACAACCGCTTGCATCCTGGTCGAGGACAATGGTCCCGGCATTCCGGATGACAAACTGGAAAAGATCTTTGAGCGGTTTTACACAGACCGGCCTGCCGGCGCGGCGTTTGGCAACAATTCGGGTCTCGGCCTGTCCATTGTCGCGCAAATCGTAGAGACGCATATGGGGACAGTCGTCGCTGCAAATAGAGAATCTGGCGGCGCGCGATTCACCATAGAATTGCCCGCCACATAAGCCGATTCCGAGTTGTTAATGAGAATTGAACGGCCCTATTGAGAATAACGCTCAGTTGTGCTATATAAAACTGTCACAACACCATATCCGAGCCATGCATTTGTCGGCACCTGAGAAGAGAAGTTCTCGCCGGCGTCGTGGCTCGTTTGCGTAGAAGAAGAGGTCTCCACATGGCAACAGCAGATACACTGGATTTCGCAGAAGGTCAGAAAATCGTCTATCCTGCCCACGGCGTCGGCACGGTTACGGCGATTGAGCAGCAGCAAGTCGCTGGCATGACCCTGGAAGTCTATGTTGTCTCGTTCGATCAGGACAAGATGATCCTGCGCGTGCCAACCAATCGTGCACTCGCGTCGGGCATGCGTGCGCTCGCCGGTACGAAACTGGTTGACGATGCGCTGAAAACTCTGGGCGGAAAAGCCCGCATCAAGCGTACGATGTGGTCGCGTCGGGCGCAGGAATACGAAGCAAAGATCAATTCCGGTGATCTGATCTCGATCGCAGAAGTCGTCCGCGACCTGCACCGCATGGAAGATCAACCTGAACAGTCTTACTCAGAGCGCCAACTCTACGAGAGTGCCCTCGACCGTATGGCCCGCGAGCTTGCGGCCGTTGAGAGCATCGATCACAGCAAGGCGATGGATCGCCTGGCAGAATCGCTCGCCAAGAAGAAAGCCGCCTGAAAGGGCGAGCCGGAAGAAGGCGAAGAGACTTAGAGAAACCCCGCTGGAAACGGCGGGGTTTTTTCTTGGTGGCTTTTTCATATCGCTGACCCGGAGATCCCTGGCGCATCAAGCGAGTTTTAACCGCCCAAAGCATGATCGAACCAAAGCAGCAAACATCTTGTCTGTTTTGGGCAAAGAGACAGACGTCCCACGATTTCCAAATGATGTTTAGCTGGGGCGGCGCGCGTTCCGCTCGAGGATGATCGGCGATACGAACGCCAGAACCACACTCGCCAGGACACACCAGACGCAGCAGAACAGCATCTGCGTGGGCAGCGAGAGACCGCGATCGATGAAATAGCCGGTCAACCCCGGCCCAATCGCGGTCGCCGCGACGCTGGCTGCGACAGCGATCGAGCGGACCGATCCCAGATTTTGCACGCCATAGACTTCCGGCCAAAGGGCGCCGACCAAAGGAGCCGTAAAGCCGTAGCTCACGCCGACCAGGAACATGAAGGCGTAGATCCCCCAAAGCGGTGTCAGCAAGCCAACCGCGAGACAGGCAAAGCTTAGGGGAAGCAAGTAGAGAGGCAGCAGACGAATAGCGCCAAACCGGTCGATGAGCTGACCACTGATCAGCGAAAAAACAACAGTCGTGAGCGCCATGATCGGAAAGGCCGCCGCGAAGGCCAACTCGTCATAGCCGCGCAGTTCGACCAGGTAGTCCTGGTGGAAGAAGATCGTTGTGCCGATAAAAGGCGGCGCCAGAACCCCCACCAGAAGGGCATAGAAAATCGGATCGGCGGCGACCTCTGCCACGGTCTTATCTGGTCCGAGGCGCGCGCTTGCCAGATCCGGATCACTGGCTTGCGGCGTTCGCTCCACTCGCCACAATGACAGGATCATGGGAAAGCCGAAGACCAGCAGCAGGCCCGCCCCAATGACCCATCCCGCCTGCCAGCCAAGCGTGACCGCAACCAGGGTGAAGGCAATCGGCAGCAGAGCTTCGCCAGTTTGATGGCCTGGCACGATCAGGGATGTAGCGCGCCCGCGATTGGCAACGTACCACCGCCCGATCTCGGTATAGGCCGTGTGGGTCATCATGCCTTGTCCGAACAGCCGCAGCAGATACAGCGCCAGTACCAAAGCCAACAGAGTCGGCGAATATGCCATTAACAGACAGGCACAGGCGAGCGCCGGGATGACGAACCGCGCAACTTTCCAGCCCGGCATGTGATCCAGGACCCGCCCAAGGAAGGGAAGCGACAACGCACTGCCAATCGTGGCCACCATGTACAGCGCGCCGAACTGACCGTCGCTCAGCTCGAACTTCGCACGCAGCTCCTCGCCCGAAAGCCCGATAAAGAAGGTCTGCCCAAATGAGGAAAAGAAGGTGAGCAAGAACCCACCTGAAATCCAACGCGCATTGTCCCGCAGAAACGAAATCATGTGGCCCCTATGCGGGAATTGCCGATCAAGGTGAAGTTGGTTTTGTTTTCTGCTGGGCATCCCAAGCGGGGGTACTCGCCTCCGACCCAATCCGGATATCCGCTTCGGCGTCGGAGGAGACATTAGCTGAGCGACTGAAATCGCCCTAAGAAAGACGCCCGCGATTTGACGTACTGGGGCTGAAACGGATAGCGCGATGTGTTCATGATGAACCAAACTTGTTGCGCTGTTGAGTCAGAAACTCCTGAAAAAGATATCCGTTATCGTACTCACGCGTTTCGCTGCAAATCAACGGCGACTTTGGACGACATCCGCCAAACAGCTGCGTGTCGCCTGACAGTATTATGGGGGCACGCTTAAGACGGATGATATCAATCAAACCGAGCTCTAAGAATGCCCCGGAAAACTTTCCGCCTCCGCACAAGTAAATGGGCCCGGTTTGCTCTCGTTTGAGATCAGAGATGACCTCGGCGATGGGGTCCTTGATAACTTCAACGTCGCTGTCCACGCCAAAGTCTATACTATTTGAAAAAACGAATGTCCTCATATGGGGATAGGGGTTTTCTCCCGGTTGCAGCCCGAACCGGTATCCGAATTCATAGGTCGCACGCCCCATAATCGCACACGTATAGTTTGCTAAGCGCGCAAAATAGTCTTCGACTATAGGACCCTCTTCCGGGAATGCACTGACATCCCCGTTGGGGCCGTCTATGTAGCCATCAATAGAAACAGCTACGTCATAAATGATAGGATGCATGAATTGCTCCAGTGAGATTTCAATCGGAAGGCGCAAGGCCGTTTGGAATGAAAGCTATTTGATCACTGATTAAGCACTCCTGTTTATACGCTCCGCGTAGCATTGCACGCCATCGCATTCAAGCAGAATAGCGGCTTTAAGCGTCTCAAACTCGCCCCACAACGGCCACTCGTGGCGTCTCCTCATGACCCAAAGCAGATGGGGTGGATGGCTCCTGCTCCCGGCGTCGCAATGCGCCATAATGCAGTTTCCACAACTGCGC
>JAEPOM010000042.1 GCA_017642885.1 Henriciella sp.
GAAGACTCGGCTGGGTTGGGATCACAATTTGCTCAATGCACCAGAGCTAGCGCGGGGTGCGGTGGATCGCGGAGTGCAGATGCTCGCTATTCATGGCCGAACCCGCTGCCAATTCTACAAAGGGCAAGCCGATTGGGCGGCGATTGCAGATACCGTGGATGCCGTTGACGTGCCCGTCATCGCTAATGGCGATATCGACTCTTCGAGCGCTGCCGAGGCGGCACTAAAGGCTTCGGGAGCCTATGGCGTGATGCTTGGTCGAGCGGCCATGGGTCAGCCCTGGCTTCTTGGAGAGCTCGCGGCCCAATTGGACGGACGGGCCTTCACGCGGCCCAGCCTTCCGCAACAAGCAGACGGGCTTTGCGAGCAGATTGAAGATAGCCTCAGCCTATACGGCCCATCGCTTGGGAAACGGATCGTCAGAAAGCACGTTGCGGCGCACATCGATCAAGTCGATCTGCCGCTCGAGGAAAGTGCACGGAGATCCTTGCGAGCGCAATTGTGCCGGATCGATGATCCGAGCGAGCTTATCAGGCAGATACGTGCGCTCTACTCCAACGCAGAAACAAAGGTCGCAGCATGATGACGACATTGGATTTGGTCGGTCTTGCGCCGTTTGCGCTACTCGGCCTGGATGAGCGACGACGTGTGAGCGCCGCGAACCCCGAAGCGCAGTCGCTGCTTGGACAGTCTGAACGGGCCATGTTTCGCAAACCGCTCAGCGAGATTCTGTTCCATGACTCACCGATTTTTGCGCTGATGGACAAAGCCATCGGTCTTAAAGGTGATGTCACGGCGCATAGCGTTTCCATCAGTGGTCCGGGCCTGCAAAAGACCCGCGTACTGGATATGCGGCTTCGTCCGCTGCAGGATGGCAGCTTCGTCATTGCGATGACGGAAGCGAATGACTCGACAATTGTGAATAATAACCCGGCTGGTGTTGCGGCGTTTGGGCGAATTTTGGGGCATGAGGTGAAAAACCCGCTCGCGGGCATATCTGGCGCGGCTCAGCTCCTCTCGCGAAATGCGCGCGACGATCAGACCGCGATGCTGGATATCATTCAAAGTGAGTCTCGGCGTATTGAGCGATTGGTTTCACGCCTCTCCGCATTCGAACTGTTCTCAGCGCCGGCGAAAGAGTCCCTGAACATACACGAGCTTTTGGACAAGGTCGTTATGGCCGAAGAGGCCGCGCAGGCCGGAAAGATTTCTATCGTACGGCTCTATGATCCGTCGCTGCCGGACATCCAGGCGGATCAAGACCATCTGCATGAAGCCTTTCAGAACGTGGTGCGAAACGCCGTGGAGGCGACACTTACCTTCACGCAAAGCCCGCAAATCCAGATCGAGACGGCTTTCGAAACGAGTTTTGCAATTGTTCGCCGCGACGGATCTGAACGTCTCGGTCGCGCAATTCGGGTCACCATCGAAGACAACGGCCCCGGTGTCCCGGTCGAGAAGAAGGCGCGCATGTTTGATATGTTCATGTCGTCCAAGTCAGGCGGACGTGGGCTTGGGCTCAGTGTCGTCAATGAAATCGTTTCGGCGCATAAAGGCCGAATAAAAGTCGACAGCAAGCCGGGTTTGACCCGCTTTTCCATCTACCTGCCATTGCCAAGATCGAAGAAATCATGAGCCAGAAAACCGTTCTTCTTGCCGAAGACGATGCGAGCATTCGTCTGATCGTCAACCAGACCTTGGTCACAGCCGGCTACACCGTTCGAGCAACCAGTTCGCCTGAAGCGCTGGAGCGATGGGTGCGCAATGGTGAAGGCGATGTCGTCGTCACAGACGTCTACCTAACGGACACACCCATTTTTGAACTGCTGCCTTCGTTCAAGCTGGTTCGTCCGGAGTTGCCAATCATCGTCATGAGCGGCCAGAATACCATTTTGACAGCAGCGTCAGCGGCGCAGCATGGTGCCTATGATTACCTGCCAAAGCCGTTTGATATCGACCAGCTAACGGATCTTGTCGGGCGCGCTTTAGAGGATACAAAAACAGCCGCAGGCTCTTCTCCCAAGAAGTCTACCAAGGAAGACGAAGGCGGCGCGGGTGTTCCTCTGGTCGGTCGGTCTGCCGTGATGCAGGACGTGTATCGCATCATCTCTCGGGTGATGAATACTGACCTTACGGTATTGATTGAGGGCGAGTCTGGTACCGGCAAAGAGCTGGCGGCTCGTGCTATTCACGAGCTTGGAGATTCCCGGTCAGGACCGTTCTACTCACTCGATCTGTCCATGCGGCCGCCTCAAGAAGTTAGCATGGAACTGTTCGGAACAGACGAGGCTCCAGGGGTCGCCTTCGACAGACAAGCTACGATTTATTTGGATGAAGTCGGAGACCTAACTCAAGAAGCGCAAACGCAGCTCGTCAAACTGATGCGAGAAGAAGGCGGCGCGCGTATTATTGCTTCAACCCGGCAGCCGCTCTCCGCTTTGGTGGAAGCAGGAGAGTTTCGCGAGGATCTCTACTACCGCATGAATGTGGTTCGAATTGAAATGCCGCCCCTGCGAAGACGCAAAGACGACATTCCTGAGCTGGTCAAAGCGTTCCTCATTCGCGCCGAATCACGCGGACTTGCTTCTAAGCAGGTTGCCAAGCAGGCGATGGAATTGCTCATGGCGTATGATTGGCCCGGCAATGTTCGCGAACTGGAAAACTTGATCTTCCGACTGGCCGCACTGAGCCCGGACGCGACCATCACTCAGCGGGATATAGAGCGCGAATTGCGTGCTGAATCCCTGAAAGAGCAGGGACCTGATGCATCGCTGGAGGCGGAGATCGAAACCCTGTTGCACCGCTACGTCATGGCTGATCTTCTGCAGGGCAGTGAAGAGGACGGAAAGATCTACCATAACGTCCTGGAGCAGGTGGAGCGACCGCTCATAAAATTGGCTCTGAGCGTGACCTCAGGCAACAAACTCCGTACCGCAGCTTTGTTGGGGGTCAACAGAAACACCTTGCGCGCGCGCATGGGTGTGCTTGGAATGACAGAAGACTGATTGACGTAAGGGGCAAGTGTTGCTCTAAATCACCACTGTTGCTGTTAAGTGACAGTGTGTGTTTGAGGTCCCGTATTTGGCGTCCAGCGTATTAGCCACTCTCAGACGGAATGGTGGGCTTTGGTTCCAAGGCCTATTCGTGCTGGCAGCTGTCGGCGGCGCGGCTGCAACAATTATTGCCTTGGGCCGCAGCAGCCCCACTGATCCTATCCCCGAAGGCCTGATGTTCCTGTTGATCGGGAACATGGTGATTCTGGTGGTCCTGGCTGGGCTGATTGTCTCGCGGTATCTTTCTATCAGACGGCAGCGGGCTGAAGGTGGAGGGCGGTTGACCCGCCGATTTATGCTTCTCTTCGGCACAGTCGCGCTGATCCCCGCTGTTATCGTTTCTCTGTTTTTGTGGCTCACGATTGCGCGTGGGATCGATACCTGGCTTGGAGACACGGTTCTCACGCTCGTTGATGAGATTGGCACGATCACAGCCGAGAGCGGTGAGCAGTTTGCGGCTCAATTTGAGGCGGATGCGGAGGCTGTCGCCGACGATGTTGATGCGTCTGCCGGCGGATTTCAGGCCAACCCTGAAGCGTTCGAGACAATTTTCAGCGTGCTGGCAACATATCGCGAATTCTCAGCCGCCTACATTATTGATCGAAATGGGTATCCGCTCGCAATTGCCGAAAATATGAGTTCTCCGAACCATTATGGGCGCCCTGCGGTCGAGTATTTTGACGCCGCAGATCGCGGCGAAACGGTCGCCGTCCTGAGGCCTCAGGCCGGATATACGTTTGCCCTGCAGAGACTGGAAAATTTCGGAGCAAGCTATTTGTATTTGGCGCGGCCCGTGGACCCTGAGCTTTTTGCTCGGCTCGATCGCGCCCGGGCAGCCGGAACCAATTATCGCCTTGCGCAACAGCGTAGCAGCGAAATTCGTACCCTCTTCATCGTTTCATATCTGCAAATTGTAGCGCTCGTGCTCCTGCTCTCGGTGCGTCTTGCGCAGGAAATTGCGGAGCGTATTTCGCGGCCGATCAGTCGACTGGCCAGCGCGGCGCTTGACGTCAGTGAAGGCCGTCGCGGCGTATCCGTACCGCTACCTGAATCTGACGACGAAGTACGGGCGCTCTCTAACTCGTTCAACATGATGACTCGTCAGCTCGACGAACGACGTGATGATCTGGTCTCGGCGCGCGAAGAAGCTGAAGAACGACGCCGGTTCCTGGAAACATTGCTGGTTGAGCTCAGTTCCGGCGTGATCCGCATCGATTCTGCGGGGATTGTTACCATTGCTAATCGGTCTGCTGAGACCTTGCTTGATCAGGGGCAGCTGGAAGGGCGGCTATTACCGGAAATCTACCCCGAAATTTGGAGCCGCGTTGAAGAGGTCCATACCCGCCGAAGTCAGGATGATACGTTCATCAATATGATGACTGAGGATGGTCTGCGCCATGTGCGTGTAAAAGTGACGTCCGATACTGTGGGTGGATATGTGATCACACTCGACGATACGACGCGTTTGATCTCCGCGCAGCGCCAGATGGCCTGGCGTGATGTCGCGCGCCGAATTGCTCATGAAATTCGCAACCCCCTTACACCGATCCAGCTTTCGACCGAGCGTATTCGTCGGCGCTATGGAGATCAGATCGATGATGAGGATGGCGTCTTCGAACGTTGCATTAATACGATTCTGCGCCAGGTTTCTGATATTGGGCGTATGGTGCAGGAGTTTTCGGATTTCGCCCGGATGCCGAAGCCAACACCAATTCGATTTGATCTGGCGGCGCTTGTAACCGACGTCGTGTTCGCACAACGCGTCGTGCATCCAGATTATCGCTTCGTGCTGTCCATGCCGGATGAAGGCTTGGAGACGCTGGGAGACGAACGCTTGTTGGGTCAAGCGCTGACCAATATCGTCAAGAATGCCGCTGAAGCGCTATCCAGACGACCTCAAACCGATGAGACCCAAGGGCAGGTAACCGTCACGGTCGAGCGATCGGAAGAAGACGGATTGATCATTATTTCGATTGAAGACAACGGGCCGGGATTCCCGAAAGACGCCCGCGATCAACTGCTTGAGCCATATGTGACCGCCCGCGAAGGCGGAACTGGCCTCGGTCTTGCGATCGTGAACCGCGTGATCATGGATCACGGCGGCAGCGTCCAACTCTTAGAACCCACACAAGGGGCCCAGGGGGCGATTGTGAAAATTGTTCTGCCACACAGCCTGTCCGGAGCGGCAGACGGAGAACACCAGACTTTGGAGTATGCCAATGAGTACTGACATTCTTGTCGTCGATGACGAACCGGATATCCGCGAACTGATTGCCGGAGTGCTGGAAGATGACGGGCACGGCGTACGAGTTGCTGCCACGGCTGAACGCGCGATTGAGGAAGTCCGAAGTCGAACGCCGAGCCTCGTCGTCCTGGATGTCTGGCTGCAAGGTAGTGACATGGACGGGCTTTCGGTCCTCAAATATCTGAAGCAAATCGACCCGGTTTTGCCAGTGATCGTAATTAGCGGGCACGGCAACGTTGAGACGGCTGTGGCAGCCATTCGACGCGGTGCATACGACTTTATTGAGAAACCATTCAAGGCCGACCGACTGCTCCATCTGGTAGCGCGGGCGATCGAGTCTTCGAAGTTGAAGCGCGAAAATGAGACGCTTCGTAGCCATAGCTTCTCCGTGTCAGATTGGATTGGCACGAGTGGGGCCGCTCAAGCCCTGCGCGCGCAAATCGAGAAAGTTGCGCCGACCAATTCCAGGGTTTTAGTTTCTGGCGAGGCCGGTGTCGGCAAAGAACTTTGCGCAAAGCTGATTCACGAGAATTCGCGGCGCGCAGGTGGGCCTTTCGTGGCTGTCAACGCAGCAAATATCGCTCCCGATCAAATGGAGCGTGAGCTCTTCGGCGAAGAAGATAATTCCGGTATGCCGGTAAAAATTGGCGTGTTCGAGCAAGCACATGGCGGCACACTCTTACTGGATGAAGTCGGCGATATGCCGCTCGGAACCCAAAGCAAGATTCTTCGTGTCCTGACCGAACAGCGCTTCCAGCGCGTCGGAGGTGGCTCAGATGTAAGCGTCGATGTGCGTGTCATGTCTTCTTCTACGCGAGACCTGGAGGAGGCAATTGCGAGCCAGGCGTTCCGAAAAGATCTTTATTATCGGCTGAACGTGGTGCCATTGAGCGTCCCGTCGCTCGCGGATAGACGCGACGATATTCCTGCATTGGTGGAATATTTCAGCTCACGGATTGCTGATACGTCCGGTTTGACTCCTCGAGCGTTTAGCGATGAAGCCATTGCCGTTCTGCAATCCATGGGATGGCCTGGTAATGTTCGCCAGCTCCGCAATCTGGTTGAGCGGGTGCTCATCCTCTCGCGCGACAGTCAAAGCGCTCATATAAGCGTGGATGAGTTGCCGCTCGACCGAGGGGCAGGTGATGGCGGTGACGCGATGGGGGTCTCAGCCGATTTTGTGGGACTTTCCCTACGCGATGCGCGTGAGCAGTTCGAGCGGGACTATTTATCCCTTCAGATCACTCGATTTGATGGAAATATTTCCCGAACAGCCGAGTTCATTGGGATGGAGCGGTCGGCTCTACACCGAAAATTAAAGGCACTTGGGGTAAATGCCTCAGCGAGTCGCACGGAAAACCGGTAAATGCGTGTAATCATTTGTGGTGCAGGCCGCGTTGGACAGGGCATTGCCCGCCATTTGGCGCAAGAGCATCACGACATCACAATGATCGACGAGAACGATGATCTGATCGAGCAGGTGCAGATCGATTTCGACGTGCGCGGTGTGGTCGGTCATGCAGCGCATCCGAACGTCTTGCGCACCGCAGGCGCTGATGCCGCGGATATGCTCATTGCCGTCACTCACTTCGACGAGATCAACATGGTGATCTGCCAAGTGGCCGATACTCTATTCTCCGTCCCAACAAAGATCGCCCGAGTTCGCGCACAAGCTTATCTGGATGACGAGTATTCCGAGCTGTTTTCGAAGTCTGCACTTCCGATTGATCTAATCATCTCACCAGAAATAGAAGTAGGTGAGGCGATCCTGAGGCGCATTCGAGCGCCAAGCGCGGTGTCGAGCATTTCGTTTGAATCGGGAGAGCTACAGGTCCTTGGCATGAAAGTGCAGGAGGATAGCCCGCTGCTGGAGACAGCTCTGGACCAGATTGCTGGTCTATTTCCCGATCTTGGGGCCCGGGTTATTGGTATCAAACGCGGGTCATCCGTCTTCGCACCGCGCGGGAATGATCAGTTGCAGCCAGCGGATACCGCTTATGTGGCCGTTTCCCGGGAATCGACACCGCGCCTGAACAAGCTATTCAATCGCGACATCAACGAACACAAGCGTGTCGTCATCGTCGGAGGCGGGAATGTCGGCTTGTACGTCGCGACGCAGCTAGAGCGCGAAGGCAATGTACGCGTCCGCATTATCGAGGCGGATTCCGAAAAAGCTGATATTGCGGTCTCGGCCCTGAAACAAACCATCGTGATCCATGGGGATGGATTGGCGCGGGATGTCCTGGAAGAAGCCGGCGCTGACCAGGCCGACATCGTGATCGCGGTCACGAATGATGACAAAACGAATATGCTGATCGGAAAGCTCGCGAAGCAGATTGGCGCGCGACGGACGCATGCCTTGGTCAACGCTTATGAACTCGTCGCGATTTCGCAAGATCTGGATATTGATGCCGTTCTCGACCCAAGGGCTCTGAGCGTGTCCAAGATCCTGACCAAGCTTCGCCGGGGGCGCATCCTCTCCGTCGAGTCGCTTGAAGACGGAACGGCGGAAATTGCCGAAGGCGTTACCCTGGATTCCTCGCCATTGATCGGTAAGCCGATCGACTATGCGCATCTCCCGGACGGCGTTACATCAGCTGCGATCATTCGCGACGGAAAAGTCATCTTCCCGACATCGGCCACCACTGTTCAGACGGATGACCGGCTCTTGATGTTCTACGAAGCCAGCGCCACTCGCAAAGTGGAGCAATTCTTCCGAGTGAGCGCTGATTTCTTCTAGGCAAGGACGCCGCCGTGAACCATCTAGCCATTGTTCGAGTGATCTCCGCGATAGCGCTGGGCTTTGCCGGGCTTTTTGCTGTTTCGTTTCTCGTCGCATTGGCATCCGGTGAAGCGGATCAGCAGATGGTGTTCGCCGGAACCGGTGCAACGATTGGAGGGTTCGGGGGCACCGTTCTGTTGCTAACCGATAAGCCAAAAAAGCGGGCCCACGCGAGGGATGGTCTGGCCGTGGCTATTCTGTTCTGGCTCATCGGCGGGGTTATTTCGTCCGTACCGTTCTTCGACTATCTCGGCGCACCAGATTTCCTAGGGGCGTTTTATGAAAGCGTGTCCAACTTGACCACAACGGGCCATAGTCTCGTTGATCCCGTGCTCAATCCTATGTCGACCAGTATATTCGTCTGGCGCGCCTTGCTGCACCTGATCGGGGCCATCGCTGCCGTAACCATTGCGGCGACGGTCTTTTCCGGGCTCAACCTCGGTGGGCCTGGAGTTCACCGCAACCGCTTCTTTAGTGAACCAGAGGGCAGTTTCTTCGATCCAGTCCCACGCGTGGTTCGGGTTAGCGCGATCCTGATTCTGAGCAGCACCATTTTGCTATCGGCCCTGCTTCTGGCGATTGGTCTCGCCCCTCGCGACGCCCTGGCCGGTGCAGTGAGTGCGATCACTACAGGTCTGGTTGACCCGGCCGCGGCGAACACCGCCCCGACGGGCGGCGCCTTGCACTCCATCTTCATCTGGGTCGGATTGATTGCCGGAACATTGGGGCTGATCGCTATTGATGGTGCCGGGCGAGGGCGCGTGCGAGCGATCCCGCTTGACCCAGAGACCCTGGCTTGGGTGGGGACTTTAATCCTGATCACCGTTCTGGCTTTCCTCGCAGGGCTTCCACTATTGGAAAGTGTCGGTTGGGCGACGTCTTCCTTGGCCACAAGTGGCATCGCGCTTAGCGATCCGCAGCAATTCTCTCGACTGCCGATCGTGTTGGTCCTCTTCCCTGTGCTGGTTGGAGGATCGGCACTATCTGCCGCGGGCGGGTTCAAGCTCGCGCGCCTTATCATCCTCACACGCCGGGTGGCGCTGGAATTCGTCCAACTGGGGTATAGGGGGAGCGTTCAGCACTTCAAATTCAGGGGTCGACGTCAGTCCGAGCGAACCGTGATGGGGGTCTGGGTCTATCTGGTTGGCTATATCGTCGCCTGTACGATTGGTACGCTGCTATTGAGCGCGGCAGGTCTCGCTTTTGATGATGCCATTCGCGCTGGAATTGGGAGCTTGTCGAATGCCGGACACGTGCTTTCCGGCATGAACGCGGAGCTATCTCAACTGGCGCAGATTTGTGCAATCCTTGGCATGATACTAGGGCGTTTAGAGGTGATTGCGCTCTTGCCCGCGCTAAATCCAACTTTTTGGCAACGATAAGCCCGCCCAGTCTTGCAAACTGAGGTCAATCGTTATAGCGCCTGTGACCTGAGACCCTTGGGTCCCTCACTCATAATGAGAGTCTGGCCTTTCCATAGTTCATAGTTTGAGGCTTGGC
>JAEPOM010000043.1 GCA_017642885.1 Henriciella sp.
ATGGCAAATCAACCATCATGCACCTGAAACCCGGAAAGTCCTCCAACCGGGTGGCCCAGAGATGGGGAGCAGGTCATCTGAAGCCGGTACTAACTCAAATAATGGACCACTTTCTGGGGAGCAGACCATTGCGTAAAAACCGAACAAGTGGATGAAAATATCGGCACTCCAACAAAACAGATCAAAAATAACTTGAGGGTGATGCGTTCTGGTACTAGATTAACTATAGCTGGTGTGAGGGGGAAGTATCAGAACTGTAGTGTCATATTTGTCTTGATGCTTATTCCGTTATCCAAGAGTTATCGGTTTGAAGTTTTTGAGTGGTCATGAAGATTACATAGATCTTCACACGATCGGCTCATGCCGATGCAAAGCCGAGTCACAGGCGCCAATCTGAACGCGCGTTCAGAATTGGACAGGACAACCAGCCTGAACATCGCGACCTGTTCGGATTGCCGACCGCATCCGGGTAGCGGGCGTAGTTGATGGGGGTGAAAATGAACGCGGTGGGTGTTTTTTGCGGTAGTGTTGTGGCGCTTACCTCTCTGGGGTTCGTTTCTTCGGCGATAGCACAAGAAGGCGAGATCATTGTTTCGTTCGACAAAGAAGTTGCGGCGCCGCAACTGGATGAAGAACAGCTTGAGCGTCTGAGTGATCTTGGGTTGTCCAGTGCGGATGTGGTGGGTCTGGCGGAGATCGCGCGTGAGTACCAGGCGGAGAGGAATGAGGGCCTTGGTGTCGAACTCGATCTTGATCGAGGTCGGTTTCCGGATCTGAGATTGCGGTCTGATCTCATGCCTGGCGAGATCTCTATTACTCCTGAATTTCTCAATGCTTACGCAACAGAGAGTCTTGCAAGGCAAAGCGGCCAGGACCGCGAAGCATTGCTGGAATCGGTAGGGGGTGGTTTGTCCGATAACCTCGAAGGAATAGGAGCTTTTGAAGCAGCCACACTCGTTGTTCCCCGCAAGACCGGAACGGATCAGACCGTCGACCCGACGGATCCGGGACTGACCGATGAAGAGCGCGAGAGGCTCGAAGAGTTTTGCCGGTTGAACCCCGATCATTGTGTCCAACCGGAGTCCATATTGAGCCAAGTCACGCCGGTTACATCGCAATCCGGATTCCTGAATATGGTATCTGCGTCAGTGTTTGGCGGGCCCGCGGCCGTATCAACTTCTGTGTCTGCACCGCAGCGACCTGAAGAGCTCAACAGGTTCAAAGTGAATTTACCACCAATTCTCGCCTGGTTGAAGAGCATTTCTGCGCCCCCTGAGGACTTGAGGGAATGCGCCGACGCGAGGAGCGCATTCAACGAGATTGTTGAGCGAAACAAACAGGCCTTTCAAAAACTGGATACCAGCTGGACCCGCATCTCGGGAGCGAAGCAGGCTGCCAGAAGATTTGACAAGGCATGTCTGGCCGGCCCCGAAGAATTGCCAGATTACGTGGCGCAACGCCTGGCGGTTGTCAAAGTTGGAGACAATCCACTTCCCGAGTGTACGGCTTTTCAGATTTCGCCGACCAAGTTTTTGACGGCGAAGCATTGTTTTCATGATCAGGAAACGGGTCTGCCAAACTGGAGTGCGCTGACAGATTCTCTTGTGTTTCGGTATGCCGATCCCGGCAAGGCCATAGCGATCGAACCGGTTAAGCGCAAAGAGATTCCACGAACAAAGCCGGGACAGGAGTTGCCATCCCACAGCGACTTCATCGTGTTGAACACTGTCGACCCGGTCGAGGGTGGAGGTCAGGTGAGCATTGCGCCAGCCGTTCTGGGCAATGAGGTTTTGATTCCCGGGTATTTTCATTTTGCGAGGACGTCGAGCGGCAGCATCAGCCAATCCAGCTGGCGCGACTCGATGCGGCTTACGAAATCCGTAGGCGGAGGATACTGCCGGGTGTTCGATGTTTCAGCACGAGATGAGACCGGATGTCTGGTACATTTGTGTCAGGCAATCCCGGGATTTAGCGGAAGCCCGGTTCTTCAATCAGTCCCGAACGGCGCGTTCACGCTGGTTGGCCTGCACGTGCGCGCTGACGGCAATCGCAAACGCAACTGTCCGACCCCGTTTTTGATCGGAAATGACCGACCAATTGTCGATCATGGCAATCTGGCGGTTGTCATTTCGGACGCTAGAGTTGGCAGAGAATAGAGAAGTTGAATTTCAGGGAGACTACGATATGCAAAAAAGCTATTTGCTAGGTACTTTGTTGACGAGCACGGTGATTTTGGCTGGCTGTGTAGGTAACGGTCAGACGAATCGGGCGCAGCTGGCAAAATCCACGGGCCTTGAAACCATGATCTTCACGCAGTCATCGTGTCCGTCAACGGACCGCACTAACAGTTTTACAGCTGCGCTTTTCAGCGTGTTGCTCGAACCTGTCGTAACCGGGTTGATCAAGGGTGCTGGGGAAAAAATCAAGGAAGCGGGTGAAGACAAGGTCACGAAAGTCGAAACCCGCCTGCCGACTCATTACTACAATATTGACTGGTCTGCGAGTAAATCAGAGCGTTCAAAGGTCGACGTGAACACCGGGTGTATCACGGTGATCCATGGGAAAAGGACAACAACAGAACAGCGAGAAGCATTCACGGGGTTCGAAAGTGAAGAATTTAAACTGGCGCTCGAGAACCTGCGGGAGAAAACTACAGAAGGAGGCGACAGCAAGATCGCGCTGAGTTCGGATGTCATCCAGGATATCCTTGCGCCCGAAAGCACGTTTCCGCCTCAATACATACCATTGAAGCACCGTTCGGCAGCAGGAGATGAACCCGACGATAGCGATGGCGGGGATCCAGCTCCTGGTGCGGACAAGACCTGGTTGTTTGACAAAGATATCCGTTTCTTCGGCCAGTTTGAGTTTGTAGCTGCGAACGACGGAACAGCGGTTCAGATCCGGCCGGTGCAGGTGTTGTTCGGAGAGAAGTTTGCCACCTCCAAAATTGGGGCTTCTGGAAAGCGTGACCTTGTCGTTACGGTTGGTTTTCATGTGCCGGGTCAAGGCGGAGTTGGCGATGCGTTTGCGCTTCCCAGCGCTGTATTCAAGGACGTCAAACCCAACACTTACTTGACCGGATCAGACCTGGAAAATGTAGTATCAGGGTGGTTTCCGCTCGCTGCTGTTCCTGATTCAAGCAAGGCCTTGATGACTGCCTGGGACAAGACGTTTTCAGACCTGGAGACGCTAAAGGAGCTGAAAGCCGGCCTGATCGAGGCCGTCGAAGATGCAAAAGATGCAGATGAGAAAGCCAAGCAACAACGGCAATTGGACAAGGTAGAAGACAAAATTGCTGCATTAGACAAGTACATTGATGAGCGCCGCCCGGCGAGAATGCAGACCGCTCCGGTCACTATATCTGCGACCCTGACCGAGACTCAGGAAGGCGACAAGTTTCTTTTCAATTTGGGTTCGCTTATATCGGACAACGCAGAGAAGATCGCAAAACCGGTTTTGGACGAAGTCGACCCGGTTAAGAGAAAAGAATCCGCAAAAGCGGACGCGGCTGCCGCGTCAGCCGAAGCTGCTCAAGCTGCGACTCTGCGAGTCTCTGCGATTGAACTCGTTGCCGCGTACAATGTTGAGAACGCTAAGGTGGCCCCCGAACGAAATGAAATCAAAGTTCGGGTTGCTAAGATCAAAGCCGCGGAGGCGTGCCGCAAACTTGACGAGGCAAACCTGTTTGAAGCCGATTGCCTCGGCCTGTAAGCGGCTGCCCGAAGATACGTATGGGCAGCGCTCAGCCCGCTGCCACTCGCACCGGTCAACCGGTTCTCACTATCATGCGGGGTCGAGAGCCTGTCATAGGTCGTGCGATTGCCGTTCAGGCCATGACTGATGGAAACGGCTTATACCAGATCATCTCGAGTTGAATGATTTCGAGTGATGTCTCGAAATAGCGAGACAGATTCTGGCTCATCAAACCAGGTTAAATCGATTCATTTCGGTCGGGCAGGGCGGTTTGCGCTGATAGTTCCTGTTATCTCCCTTTTCCCGCCGATATCGGCTTTATCGACATATGCCCAACCAATTCAGGGCCCCGAAAAACAGCTATCGCAATCCCTGGCCTAAAAAGGGCTTCTCCAAATTCGTGAGACATAACCTTGACATCAACATCGCGGCACTCACCGCGAAACCAGGGTAGGTCGCCAAGTACATTCAGAACCGCGATCCAGCGTTCGTTCGGCTCCCCTACCATGGCGAGCTCGACCCTATGGCTTTGGGCCGACAAGCCACCGACTGGAATTGCCTTGGAGTCTGAGAGGAGTTGAACAGATGCGCGCATTAGAGGCACCTTAATCTCTTCAAAACTCATTTACAATCCACCGTACATGAGGGTCTAACAGCTGGAAGTTGTTCGGGCGATACCGTGATAGCTTGCCCATTCGGAATGTCAGCAAACGGTGTCCTATTTGCGCTATCAACAACGGATCTTGGAGCAGTTCCGTGCACGATCGTTTGATTGCCACCGAAGAACTCTGTGAATCTCCTCTGCAAAGCCTGCGCATCACCCAAGTTATCAACGAACTGCTTCCCCTCAAAGCTCCCCGGAGCCGTGCGGAAAGCTCGCTTATCTACTATGTCGGCTAACTCAGTGTCATCCACGACTCGGAATAGGTCTACGGCGTCGTCGGCCATTTTTGCGCCTTTAATATAGTCTCCAACCACCGGAAACGCAGCAATCCCGTTTAGGGCGGCCCCACCAAAATCACCTCGAACCATGGAGATTCCTGCATTCGCAACGTCTGCTATAGGTCCGTAAGGGCCAGCGAATCCGCCAGCATCCAATCCGCTTTGTAGTGCGTCCAGCCCCGCGGGGACTGAGTCTCGGACGGCTTGGCAGTTTACGCCGCAAACGTGAGTAGGGTTACTTTTGTTCCAGTTAAAAGTCGCCTGAAAAAGACCCTTTAGATTGGACCATGAGTCCATTCCAGAAGGATCTATCGCGCCAAGCGGATCATTCCCTACATAAGCGTAGAGGTTCATTTGATCCTTATACCCAATCGGATCGGTCTGCAGGAACCTGCCATGCTGCGGATCATAGTAACGCGCACGATAGAAATAGAGCCCACTTTCAGGGTCGAGGCGGCGGCCGGTATAGCGGAAGGGATTGCCGGTCGTGTTGAGCGGCGTCTCTATGCCATAAGGTGTGTAAACATACTGATCCGTCACTGCGCCGGTGGCGCTGCTGACCATAGCCTGAACCGACCCCAGTCGATTGGCATGATAATAGTGCAGAGTGCCTGCACTGATGTTCCGCCAGGCCACCCTCTGGTCGACGCTGTGCCCTGGTACATAGCGTTGCATCAGGGTGGCGCCGGAATACTCCGCAATCTCCATATCGCCAGCGTGGACAAACTGAGTGGTGCCTGAGCCATCCACGCGCGCTGTCCGACGCCCATCGGCATCGTAGCGATAGGTTAACCCGGTCCCGATGCCGGTGAGCCGGTTTTCACTGTCATGCGGCGTGCTCAGCCCATCAAACGAGGTCCGGTTGCCGTTTTGGTCCTGGGCAACGGTGAGACCATTGACGCTGGTATACTGGTTCAGATTATTGGCTGCGCCATAACTATCGGTCTGCGAAGCGCTGGCCGCATAGAGCCAGCCAGACTGGCTCGATGTTTCACTAACCAGCTTGCCTGAGCCATCATAAGCATAATCAAAGCTGACATGATCTGAGCCGGTAAAGCGATGCGTCAGGAGATCGAGATCGCTATCGATTTGCCACGTGAACGCCGTCTGCGATGTGCCGGATCCACCAGCATAATTGTTGCCACCATAGGTGATGGCTGATAGGCGGCTCTGCGCGTCATAGTCATAGTGGGCGAGGATGGCGCTGCCATTCTCTTTGACGTCGGTGAGGCGCGCCAGAGCATCATAGTCATATTGCGCAAAATAGGCGTCGGGCCAGGTAATTCGAGTTCGATTGTCCATCGCGTCATACTGATAAGACGTGGTGCGTGATGCAGCGCCTTCAAGCAGCGCGGTTTCACTCAGCATCCTCCCGGCCGCGTCGAAAGCGTAGCTGGTGCGGTGTTGACGATTGGTGCTGGTGTTTAAGCAGTCCATCGTTCCAGACAGGTTCAACGTATTCGTGCTGAACACAGACGCGCAGGTTCTGCGGTCGGCTGCATCATACGCATAAGCGCTGTCACGTTCCGGTGTACGCATTCCGCGCATTCGGCCAAGCGCGTCGTAAACCGCAGTGTGGATGTGCCCGCCCCGCATACGGGTGGTCAGCGGGTTGGCGAACCCATCATAGGCCTGGACTTCAGTATAGCTGCTGTCCGGAAACAGGACCCGCTTTTGCCGGTTAAGGGAATCGTAAGTGTAAGTGGTGCGATTGCCTGCTGCGTCTTCCACCCAGTCAATGTTTCCATTCTGGTCGTAATTAAAGTGTTGATAGCAATGCTGCAACACACCGGTAGCGCTATTGTAATTGTTGCGCATGGTTAGGCAGTCGAGCTGGCCTGTCCCCGCCGTGTCACCCGACCAAGCTTTGATTAGCTTGGTGACGCGGTCCATGGAGTCATAGACTGTCCGTACGGTGCGGTTTGCGCCGTCTCGCTCTACAATCGGGCGGTCCTGTGCGTCGTAGAAAGTTTGCGTCGCATCGCCAGCAGGATCAATCACGGACTGCAAGAAATTGCGCGAGTTGTAGACATATTCTGTGGCAGCGAGCTGGGTTGTGCCGCTCATCTGGCGCTCAAAGCGTGTGTTGCCCCAGATGTCATACTCGATGGCAAGATTGGCGCCTAAAGGCGGTTCGATCAGAACAGGCAGAATATCTCTATTGTCTTCATCAGGAGCACCCATGAGCGGCGCGCCAAATGACTGATAGCTTGTTGTCGTGATATTGTTTCGCGGATCCGTGACGCGAATCTTGTTGCCAGTGAGATACTCAAACGTGGTCGTCGCGAGCGGCGCCATAATCTGGCGGATCTCTGTAACGCGGCCAAGCTTGTCATAATCGGTTTCTACGCCGTGCGCCTGGCTCAGCGTTAATGTAGCTTCCGGTAGGGATTCATACGTGGGGCGATTTTTATAGTCATAGGAGAAAGACCGAAAGCTCACCGCGCTGGAATCGTTCACGTCGGTGCGCTGTTCGGCCACCAGCCTTTGCATGGAGTCATATGTTTTGACGGTGGAGAGATCATCATGCGTGATCGTCTCCACAATGCCTTGAACGTTGCCGTTTGCATCTTGCGGGATGGTATAGGCTATGACGGTGTCCACCGCGTAGCCGTCATCCTTAGGCGGCACGACCTTGGTCAGCCAGCCGACATTGTTGTACTCATAGGCATAGGTTTTTCCGCGACCATCCGTATGGTCTGCTCCCCAGAAAGTGGTCCATTATTTGAGTTAGTACCGGCTTCAGTGACCTGCTCCCCATCTCTGGGCCAC
>JAEPOM010000044.1 GCA_017642885.1 Henriciella sp.
GACTTGCGTCGCCGGAGCCCCTGGCAGGGGTTAAGCCCCGGCGAGCGCAAGCCCAGCAGTTCTCCGTGCCGAATGATTCCAGACAGAACGGCAAGGGTGCGGTTCCGGGTTCCTGCAGACGCATCGAGACCGGACCACCATGCGGCAACGTCCTCAGCAGTCAGGGAGGCAAGGTCGCGAGTGCCGAATGCCGGGATGATGAACCGCGAAATGACATAGCGGTGCGCCTTGATGGTGGCCGGTTTCCAGTTGGGCGCACCGTCCCTTAGAAACTGTTCGGAGAAGTTTGCGACCGTTGCTTTTAGAGTTTCTGGCACGAGGGCTGGCGCAGGTATCGCTCCGGATAGCTCGTCTCTCGCTTCGCGCGCAATCTCTCTAGCGTCAGCAAGGGACAAATCACTTAGCAGCCCGAGCGAGCGGCGAACGGTTTTGGCGCCGATACGGGTTTGCAAATACCAGGTCGGGTTACGTCCGGCGCGAAAACGAATGGCGAGACCGGGTTCTTTGTCATCCCATTCAAAGCGATCTTTCTCGGATGTCTGGTTGCGGGATGCTTTCTTGGTTTGTTTGGCGAGCATGGGATTACCTCCTGATGCTTCCCCGTCAGGACACAAAAGACTGCACATCCCGGGGAAGCGCTCAGGACACACGGGGAAGCAGAAACCCGGGTCCAAGCTGGCCTGTCCGATGAAGATGGAGGCGGACGGGATTGCCGTGCTCCTGATCACAGCGGGCAGAGAATAAGCCTCTGATAGTGCAGCGATATTTCTTCAATCGAACCCACGCATCACAACTCAATCATTCTCCAAATGCCTCGCGAAAGAGACGTTGGAAAAGAGAGTTTCGGTATCACACCCCATGCACCTTTGGTGCTGACAAGCCGTGAGCGATCTTGTCTGAAACACCTACGGTTGTTGATAGTTTCGCTGTGTACGCTCGGCATTCTTGGCGCTTACAAATCCGCGCCAGTTTCGGCGGAAACCCAGTAATCACGGCGGATGTCGCCCGTATACGCCTAGCGTTCGGCTTCTAAGTCTCTTTCTCGATCTGGCCGACGAAGCGAAACGCTCAATCCCGACATTCCGCGAGACGATCGAAAAGCAAGGGCAGCCGTCATTACAAGGCGCTGAACCGACCGACTTAAAGATGGCGATGAAGTCGTGGTTTTCTGGCTCGGCACAGCGGCGTGTACACTGCGCCCTGGTTGATGCTGTTGTTGTCTCTCGGGCAGTTTAAAGCCAAGCGCTCGGGCCTCTTGAGACCAAGTATGGAAGAGGGCCGCACGCTCGCGGGGACGTTTTGCTTGGCGGGTACGAAGCGCTGCTAGCTCCATACCCTTGGGGGTTCGATAACCGTGGGTTTTCGCGGCCTCTTCAATCGCCATTCTTCGTTTGGAAAACGCCCGCTCAACATGGCGAGGAATAGCGCGCATCCGAAACGACCCTCCGCATCGATCAATCACATGGCCATCTCGTTCAAGTGCATTCGCAAGGTGTGCACGGTAGGCGGCGCCAGTTTCTTTTTGTGCTTTGTAAAGCTCGCGGCTGACGAGCGTCCCCCATGTGCCGTCACGACGCGGCGCAGTGTTGAAAATGAAAGCATGAGTATGAAGCTGCGGATCCAAGTCTCGACTCGTGTGGTGATGGAACCGAGCGATCGTGAGACCCGCAACCGGTTCGCGTGTGGCGCCACCTTTTCCGCGTCGCGTAAAGGCATGAGTGTCTTCAAGTTGCTTTGTTGCTACTGATACAGCTTGGCGATGTGCCGCTTCGATTTTGATCCGCTCGGTTGGAGAAGAAAGTGCCCATAAGACGGATACAGATTTCGGTGCGCTATAGGTCATGTCCCAACCCGGCGCGTGGGACTTGTTTCCTGCCTGTATAAGCGGCTCGGCCGTTTTGGGGTCGTAGCCATTTAGAAGTGCTTTAAAGTCTTTTCGCGTCACGTCCCCATCTAGCGCCAAGCGTTCTGAGCCGCGACCGTCCCAATCGCTTTCTGCGTCCGCTTCAGTTTCTTTTGTATAATACTCATCCTGAGCCATGTGCTTGAAGTAAGCGACCGCCGCGCCTACCGATTTGCGCGCGGAGATTGAGGCCACCATTACGCGTCATATCCGTCTTCTGCGGTTCTGCTAATAAACGTCGCCATATCAGGTGATAGGATCGGGCGTTCTTCCTGAACGGGATTGCGCTCCGGTAACGGAGCAATGTCTTTAGCTGGTCTCGACGTCCAATCCGCCAGGATGCTGGCTGATCGTTGCTCGGGCAGGTCGAGAAAGGGAATCTCTATGTCATATGCGTGCTGTCCCGGGCCCACCATCAATGCGCGAATGCCGCCATCTATCACTCCAAGATGATCGGACAATTCTGAGGGCGTGAGTACATCCCGTTCTTCGCGCAGGGTGACCCGCGTTACGGATCGTTGTCCGTTCGTCCAGGTCTCGCTCTTGCGCTCAAACTCAATGGTCTGTTTCCCAAGCAAGCGGCTCGTGATTTCAGCGCTCTCACCGAGGTTCATGCGAGTGATGATATGCGTGCCAATCATCCCAATCCATGCGTTAGCTTGATCTGGTCCATACGTCTTTCGGATCTGGGAAAGGTCTTGTGCGCCCAGAACGACGCAGATGCCTTTGGAGCGGCCAACATCCAAAAGGGTGGAGAAATGATCCATTCGTTCCAGTTGTGGAAACTCATCAAGGAAGAGCCAAGTTCGCGAGTCCGGATTTTCCCGCATCGCCGGAGAGCCGGCATAGCTTGCAAGCAGTCCTATTATACCAGACAGCCATGCCTTGGAGAGCTGAGGGAACTTCCCATCGCGCTGCAATATGATTGGATTGCACTGGGGGAAATCTAACCATTTGCGTATTGAGAAGCCGCCCGCGCTCCGAGGCCAGGCCTCAGCTAATACCAGGATGATGTTCATATGTGCT
The DNA here is from genome assembly GCA_017642885.1 of Henriciella sp. Taxonomy (GTDB): domain Bacteria; phylum Pseudomonadota; class Alphaproteobacteria; order Caulobacterales; family Hyphomonadaceae; genus Henriciella. The sequence continues at coordinate 2,930 of JAEPOM010000044.1, forward strand.
TTGAACGTGGTGATGATGCTCTGAGTGGTCTTGGAGGCAGGTTCTTTCAAAAACTGGATCGCAGCTGGGTGGTGGCGCTCTGCAACTTCGAGAAGCTTTTCAGCGTCTGAAACAACAAGGTCACGAAGGGCCACCCAATCCCAGGCGTCCGAATAAGTATTCTGCAGCGAGACGATACAAGCGACAAAGATCTCTCGCGCGGCATCAGACCATATGCGATCCGAGCCACTGTCTGGGATCAGCCGCGCTGCAAGCTCTCTCGCCTCCTGCGGCGTGCGGCAATCATAAGCAATATCCCATTTTTGAGATCGCTGATCGTGCGGGGCGATCATGCCTCCCATGAACGGAAGCTTGGCGGTAAGATCCCCCTTGGTATCTAGGATCAGAACTTTATCGCCGCGATGGATCGCGCTTAGCATCAACAGCAGCATGGCGGTGGTCTTGCCCGCACCGGTGCTGCCCCAAGCAAGGAAGTGTCGACTTTCTCGGTCGAGGCTCATCGGAACCCTGATCGGGAATTCGATGCCCTGTCCGGATTGTCTGCACTCTTCGCGGGATACGCGCTTCAATTCTCTGGTCGCGGCGGTCCCTTGGAAGTGCTTTCGCCCGCGCACCACTTTTGGTGGACGTTTTCCGTTCAGACAAACCCACGTGAAAATCAGCAAAGTGCTTAGGCTGAGCGCTGACAAAATAGACACCAGATTATGACGATCGATAAATGCCTCGTGGGTGCCGTGATACGTCATAATGTCTTGGCATTGAGGCCAGTCATTCACGCCGACAGGGTCATTAAAAAAAGATGTAATGCGAGCCTTGCCGCATCGATCCATGAATGCGCCGTCGTGGCGCGATATCTCACCCGAATTGGTTTCAACGCCAGCTGGAAGCATGTGAAAGCCAATTTCATATGCTGACCAGGCTGAGATGAAGAGCAGAGCCGTGAGGACGAAAAGTGTGAGTTTCATTTTTGGCATTTTATTTTTCCTCCATCTTGAGTTGGCCGCTCAAGGCGAGAAGCAGTTGCTCAAACATTTGTTCGACGCGGGAAAGCGCCGATTGAACCTCGCTTTGAGCACCGCTCAATGATTGGACTTCCTGACTTGCGATCGCGAGTTTTCGCTCGATTTTCAGTAGTCGATTTGCTTGTTCAAACGGGTCGCCATCTGACAATCCGGAGCGAATAAGTTCGCGTGCAACACCCGTTGGTGTCCCGGAAATTCTACGGGCGCGTTCGCGCAACTCTTCGATGTCGGAGTTTTCGAGGCGAATGGACAGCGGGCGTGTCGAACTATTCACGGTGAATACGCCCGTCGCGATCTATGTAAGGCGCCTCACACGATTCCATCCAACCAAGTACGGCTCGGCGACGATATCTCACCGATTTTCCGTACTTCAGGAACCGCGGACCACCGCCTCTGCATCGCCATGTGGTCAAAGTGCAAACCGGCACACCGGTTAATTTTGATACCGCTGAAGTATCTATAGCTTCATCGAGCCATCCCGGATTATCTTCTAGGATTACGTCTAGATCGGGGAGTTCATCAGTGTCTTTAATCATGTCATCTACGCCTCAAATTACTGAGTGAGTAGAAGCACAGCATTGAATTCGCTTACGAAAAAGCGGAATCATTTCGTCAAATTGTAGCTTACTTCCGCAATTGAGGTTAACGAGGAACCCTCAACTCCGACCCTTTCGGCTCTATGGTGAAAACAGTCGTTCCGCAAGTGCAGAATTGACGCTGAAGGCATCGTCAGATGCCCTCGAGAATGCCGCTCAGTTCTTTGACCACAGTTGAATGCGCGGGAAGGTCGTCTTTGCAGAATTCATTGGCCGCTTCGTCGAGTACCTTCGTCGCAATGACTTTGTTGAGTCGTGTTTGGTCTTCTCTCTTCAGCTCTCTAGACCGGCGGTTGATGAACCTCCAGGCGGATTTCGGGGGGCGACCACGCCGGGGTTTTTGTGGCTTGCCGACAGGGATAATTGACGGTGTTTCCGGGGCATTCAAAGTCGCGTCATTGTCGTTCGAGGCAAGCGGCCATGGCACAGTCATTCCGCGCAACCGATACCACTCTCTCATTTTTACCTTTGCTATGAGCGTGTCATTCAAAAAGCCTTGAGCAACATCCGGATAGGTTTCGAAATTGTTGGCAAGCAGTTCAGTTCTAAACGCGCGCAGGTCCTCAGATGTTACTCTGTTAGGTGCTCCCTCGAACCACTGAAGCATAGTCGCAAGGCGAATGAGAACATCATCGCTATTAGCGCAACCGTAACCGAGAAACTCAACCGATTTTGCGATGATGTTCGAGTTCGCGTCAAACTGCGCGCCAATAAGGGGGGTCTGCAAATGTCGCACAGACTGGTCTACTGTAATGCGATCCACAAAAGGTAATGGGTCTATGGGCTTAGCGTCAAACTCACCTCGAAGAATTAGATGTGCAAAGTTCGTCATGACAGAATCTGGCTCGATGCTCTCGTGCCGATCAGCCTCATACTCAGCGATTTCCCCGAAACTTAGGAATTCCTCGCCCGATAATGGCTTTCCTGGCCACCATATTTTTCCGGTGTTTGCTAAGTACATCATGCTCTCAACGAAGCATGATCAATGCCAATCGAAACCTTCCCGCTATTTGGCATTACACTACGTGAGTTGTTTTTGTGGTGTAACTCATGTATTACACTACAAAACAATCTTATGTGGTGTAACGCGCGATGTATAGCTTCCCCCTTTCGATCCATACAACATATCAGGACCTGCTGCAGGCCCACGCAATACGAGCGATCTCTGATGTTCCGGGGAAACCCTTTCTTCGAGATATGGGAAAGAAAGGAAAGTATTGGTACGCGCGCCAGAGGATCGGCGACAAGACCACTCAGAAATATGTTGGACCAGATACCCCGGAGGTCCGCGAACGGATCGAAGCCGCCGAAGCTGCAAATGAAGAGACACATGCCTTCGAGCGTCGTTGTGCGAGTATGGTCGCACAATTGCGCGCCGGGGGCGTTCCAGCTCTAGATCGCGACACTGGAAAAGTTCTAAATGCAATGGCAAGGAGCGGTGTATTCCGCTTAGGCGGAACGCTTATCGGGACACATGCATTTCGCTTATATAGCGCCGAACTCGGCGTGCGCTTTGACAACACGCTTGCTGTGACAGGCGACGTGGACATCGCTGCCTTTGAGAACCTTAAGCTCGTGATCGAAGACGAAGTTGATCCGGCCTTACCAGAGACATTCAAGGATTTAAGTTTGGAACCGGCCCCCGGGCTTGATCGTAGAAATCGTCCAACCAAATGGGTCATGGGCGGAGGGAGCGGTACTGAAGTCGAATTTTTGGTGCCACTGATGCGCGAAGATAGCGGTATCCTCAAACTGGATCCGCTCGGCGTCTACGCACAGGCGCTTCCATTCCTGAATTTCCTGATCGCAGAGCCAATTCCCGCGGTAGCGCTTTATCGTTCTGGTGTGCTGGTCCAAATTCCGAGACCAGAACGTTATGCGGTGCATAAGCTGATCGTCGCGGCGCGGAGACACTCGTTGTCTGCCCTAAAAGCGAAAAAAGACCTAGCTCAAGCAGAAGTATTGTTTGAAGTGCTTAGCGAAGATCGACCGGCTGAGCTCGCAAACTCATTGTCAGTTGCGATGGAAAAGGGACCCGCATGGAGAGCGGCCATCGGAGTGTCGCGGAAGAATTCAGTTCAGATCGAAAAAATAGTGACGGATGTACTTGGATAATTGCCCAATGTAAGGCTCCCGAAGAGCAGACTTAGGGGAGTGTTTCTAGGAAGGCTGAGTGAGTCTGTTCGGCGAGCATTAGCAGACATTAGCTCGGCGGCTTAAGTCGCCCGATACTGTTGAAAAACTCCGAGTCAAAGTGGTCGAATTCTGATTCAGTGATTTTCGTGCAGATCG
>JAEPOM010000045.1 GCA_017642885.1 Henriciella sp.
TCTTCGTCCGTGTGTTTTGTCTGTCATGGCTCCACTCTCTCAAGAAAAGGAGCCTCCGGCAAACCCGGGGCGGTTCAACGGGACGTCAGTGAGGCCGTACAACTAATACCTGCTTAAATATGCCGAGCTCCTATCCTTCCCCAAAAGTCTAAAATTGACGCTATTTTTGAAGAGGTGATGATTGATTTTTCCAAAAAAAATATCTCTTTGGTTGCAAAACCGAAAGCCAGTTGAGTTCATTTCCGCTCTTGCAGCACTAATTGCGGTTTTAGACATTTTGTGGCTGGATGTAACTTGGATTTCGGTCACCTTGCTTGGAATAGCTGTAGCCCCTTGGGTATTCTCCTTTGAGAGAATTCACCAATATGTCGATAAAATCGAGCTTCCGGGCGGCACAAAAGTTGCGCTAAGGCACGCGAGTGAAGAAGCTGAGGCAATTGAATTAGAGCCCAGCGGTAAAACGTCCGACGTCGATGCGTTTTTAGAAACCATTGAAGAAAATCCAAACCTAACGCTCGCAGGTATACGAATTGAGTTAGAACGGCGACTTCGACTTCTTGCAAATTTGATGAACATTCAAAAATCGAATTCGCATACTTCTGCCAGACGGTTGCAACAATCGCTTTTGAACGTGAACGGAATTACAAAACAAGAGTATTCATTGCTCGCGGATTTATGGCCAATCCTTAATCGCGCCGTTCATGCTCAAAATATTGACGCTGAATCTCAACATTGGGCAATATCAGCCGCCAGACCGCTGATCAATAACTTAGACGCGAGAATCGACAAATTCGGCGACGGAGATAGCGAGCAAAAAGAGAGTAAACCGGCCTGAACCTGCTGTAGCCATGGGGCGAGCATCCGCTTCGTAATGCGGAGGTCGGGTGTTCAAGTCACCTACGCGGCACCATTTTCCCAGTCTCTAAAGCCGGGTCAGCCGGATTTCCTGATCATTGTGAAGCGCCGGGATGCGCGCACGGGCTTTAGCCACTTGGTCGAGATCAAGGTCAGCGAGAATGATGCCGGGCTCCTCGCCCTTTGCTTCGGCCATGATTTCTCCCCAAGGCGAGATAATCAGGGAGTGCCCATATGTTTCGCGGCCATCTTCATGCAGACCGCCTTGTGCTGGCGCGAGCACGAAGCAGCCTGTCTCGATGGCCCGTGCGCGCAACAAGGCATGCCAATGCTCCTCGCCGGTCACGCGCGTAAACGCTGCCGGGACCGTGATCAACTCTGCCCCGGCCTGCGCCAGCGTGCGATAGAGATGCGGAAACCGAACATCATAGCAGATGGTCATGCCAACCTGAGCGATCGGCGTGCGCGCCAGGACCGCCTCGCGCCCGGGCCGGTAGGCTTTGGATTCGCGATAGGTCTGACCGTCACCAACCTCAACATCGAACATATGGATCTTGTCATACCGCGCCAGAACGCTGCCATCTGGCCCGAGCAGAAATGAGCGATTGGCGAACCGGTCATCATCCGGCAAGGCCACGGCAAGCGATCCAATCACAAGGGTGACGCCAAGCTCTGCCGCCAGCGCCGACAATGCGGCGAGACACGCATCCTCGGCCTCCAGCTTGATCTTGGGACGAGCTTGCACGGGCCGAATATCCAGCAGGTTGGTCATTTCCGGGGTTGCAATAAACTCTGCGCCCTCAGCCGCGGCGACGCGGATAAGGCGTAAGGCATCTTCGAGATTGGTCGCGACATTGGTTGTCGATCGCATCTGAATGCAGGCGGCGCGCACGGTCGTCATGCCGCCAGTCTATCGCGGGTGGGCGAGATCACCAGCTCTCTTTGAAGGGCCGCAAATCCATTTCGTGGGTCCAAGCGGAGCGATGCTGGCTGTGCACGTGCCAATATGCGTCTGCGATGGCGTCCGGCGACAGACCGCCATCATCGCCAAGGCCGTCAAGGTAATCGCCGAACCGCGATCGCACTTGCTCACCATCAATCACACCATCAATGATGAAGTGAGCAACGTGAACGCCTTTGCGGCCATAATCCCGCGCCAGAGACTGCGCCAGCATCCGCAGACCGGCTTTCATCATGGCGAAATGAGCAAAATTCGGCTTGCCGCGCATCGAGCCCGATGCACCCGTGAAAAACAGACTGCCGCGGCCTTGCTGCTCGAGAAGGGGAATAGCGCGCTTGGCGGTCAGGAATGCGCCGAAGCAGCCGACCCGCCAGAATTGCTCCACCGTTTCGGCATCGAGCTGTTCGAACGGAATAATCGCGTTGTTTCCAGCATTATAAAGGACCACCGCCACCGGCCCGCGCGCCTTGGCGTGTTCGAACAGAGCGTCGAGATCTGCCTCGGACGTCACATCAACCGGCAGGCTTTCAGTCGATCCACCCGCTGCCGAGATTTCGGCCGCGAGCGCCTCAACCTTTGACGCTGTTCGCCCTGTCACGATGACGTGATGGCCTTGCTCGGCAAACTTGCGACCCAGCGCCCCGCCAACCCCTTGCGAAGCCCCCGCGCCGAGGACAATTACAGATTCAGTCATGGAACACCTCCGAGAAAAGCAAGCGTGGCTTTTCTACGCGTCAGAGGCAAGCGCGAACAGAGAGTTTCGTGCGTCGGGCAGATACCGCTCACACTTCAGATGATAGTTTTATCAACCCCTAAGCGGAGTCAGTCGGTCTTCGTCCAGACAGCGTGAAACAACGTTCTGTTAGATCGACCCAGGTCTCGTCGGCTAAAACCTTCAGCTTCGAGAATTTCCACGAAGTCACTATACAAACCGCTTTTATCTTCACCCATGACGCCGCGCGTGATGGAGTAATTTATCCAAACGTCTTTGCGCCCATCAATAGCGGTTTTGAAGTCATTCAATTGACTACGCCACTCTGTAGATTTGGGGCTCAGGACAAATGCGTCGATCGCCCCTGGCAATGCAACGGCCACGTTCAAAGTGTCTCCTCTTCCGACGGCCGCATCGACAACAATCAGGCTTTCGTTCGAGGGGCGAGCCGAAATATCCTCAGCCATCGACTTGAGATAATTACCGCTCGCTTGTGCATTGCTCTCATACCCAAGGTTGATCATCGAACCTTGTACGGCGATCAAGGTTGCAAACCCCAACACGCCGGCCCCTGTTTGCCATTTTCCTACGCCGAGCCGGTTGGTGAACTCCTTTGCGAGCGTGTTGATCCCGCAGAGAAGAAGGATGACCACTGAAGGCAAGAACACAGCGAAATATCGCAGTGGCGACATCATCTTGTCGGTCAACGCAAAAAGCGAGGTCATCAGGGTCAAACCAACGAACATGACGAAGAAAACGACAGCTTCAATCGACCATTTGGCCGGCGACTTCAGCAGTGATCGCGCCGTGGTGATAGCACCGATTGCGGCGAAGAAAACGACCCCAAGCTGACCAAGCTTTGCGATTAAGTCAGGATATTGCCAATGCGAAGGCGCAAGGATCAACTGACCGGTACGCCAAACCAGGACTTTTGCCCAAGCGAACAATCCTTCAAACCCGTTACCTTGCTCAGATCGAGCTCCCAAATGATCGAGGAACACAGGAAACCAAGGCAGGAATAGCAAAAACCCGATCGCCGGAGAGAGCAAGAACATCTTGTTGCGCGTTGAGAGCAGCAAAAGCCCCCGATAAAACATGATCGGAACAACTATGAAGGCAGCAAAATAATGCGTGAGCAACAAAGCAGCGGCGGCAACTCCCAGCCAAATCTCTGTTCTCAAGTCTGTCTTCACGGCCCCATCTGCATTTCGTGTCGTTGACAAGTGCAGAGCAGACACGGCTAGCAGGACAACCAACGCCGTCGATCGAGCATATGTAGAAACAGCAATAACCAATCCTGAGAGCGCGAACACAGCCGTCAACCAGTAAGCAAGTTCTGGTCGCTGCACATGCACCCAGCGATGGAAAATACCGACGGCAGCAAGCGTGGTCACGACGCTATACATCCGCGCCGCCTCAATTGATGTTCCGAACAAAAATGCCCAAATATTGAGCGTCACGAAGTAAAGCGGCGGATGCACATCCTCGACGATCAATCGTTCTACAACGCTCGCTGGTGAGCCAGTGTTTGAAAGAAAGCTCTGGATTTCTGAAATCGGAACAAGACCAAAAGGGGTTAAGTAATCTACGCCGGTCGAAATCGTATAGATCGTGATGCTCTCGTCGTACCAGACGGATCTGGAGAACACGCCTATGGAGTAAACCAGCGCCAGGACCAACACTGCGACAGTTCTCAAGAAAAATTGCCTACTCATCAGACAGTAACCCCTAGGTTTTTACGTTGATGTTTTTGCAAGTTAAATGCCATCTGAACGCATTGGGCGACACGTTGCCGACAATCAAACCGTATGAAGTGTAGCGTCCCAAGTGGTATGCTTATTGCTCAATGCCGTGATGATAACCCACGAGGATGAATTTGGTATGCAGTCGCAAATCATAGAACTCTCCATTATTGTGCCAATGTACAATGAGGCAGAAAGCTGTGGCGCGTTCTTTGACGCTGTAACGCCGATACTCGAGTCATGTGTCGAGAGCTTCGAGATCATCTGCGTCAATGATGGCAGTCGTGATGATACTCTAGCGAAGCTCGTCATGCATAACCAAAAGGATCCGAGGATAAAAATCGCCAACTTGTCCCGGAATTTCGGCAAAGAAGCAGCAATGAGCGCGGGGATCGATTTGGCGAGCGGACGCGCAGTTATCCCAATGGATGCCGATCTGCAGGACCCTCCTGAACTACTGCCAGACATGATCGAGGCATGGAAAAACGGTGCACAAGTTGTGCTTGCCAAACGCGCAGACCGACCCTCCGACTCCAAGTTAAAGCGGATAACGTCTCGTTGGTTTTACAAAGTTTTCGCGAACCTGGCCAAGCCAACCATCCCTGCCGATGTAGGTGATTATCGTCTGATGGACAGAGTGGTTGTCGACGCTCTCAAACGTCTGCCGGAGAAAACTCGATTCATGAAAGGCTTGTTTGCCTGGGTGGGGTACAATCAGGTCGTGGTAGAATACACTCGCCCTGAGCGACATGCAGGAAGCACCAGTTTCAATTATTGGAAACTTTGGAATTTCGCTCTGGACGGCTTGGTGAGTTTCAGCGCGGTGCCGCTGAAAGTCTGGTCGTATTTTGGGGTCTTTGTGAGCTTTGGAGCGATCGGTTACCTCTTGTTCCTGATTATCAGAACCTTCGTTTTTGGCGTCGATGTTCCCGGCTACGCTTCGACGCTCAGCGTCATTCTCCTTTTCAATGGCATCCTATTGATCTCATTGGGCGTACAAGGTGAATACGTGGCGAGAATTTTCGCCGAGGTCAAAAACCGACCGGTTTATCTAATCAATGAACTCGTGGGGTTCGAACAATCGGAGCAGGCCGAGCGACCCAAACCGACGGATATCCCATCAATCGACAACCCGAAGCTGCCTGATGCCTAGACAAATAACTGAGCTTGCAGCGTTTGCTCTGGTTGGAGTTGCGGCGTCGGTTACGCACTTCTTGGTGACGGTCATTCTGGTTGAGCAGCTCGGCGTCGTCATTTGGCAGGCGAATATAATCGGTTTTCTGGTAGCGCTGCCAGTAAGTTACTTTGGGCATGCCTTTTTTACCTTCACGGCGCGCCGCTACGGTCGCGATCAAGCCGTCACCAATCAGTCGATGCGGCGCTTCACGGTTACAGCGGTGACCGGATTCGCGATTAATCAGTCAAGCGTTGTTCTATTCGCAGATTGGCTAGGGTATCCACTCCGAATGGTTGTATTTCTCACGATATGCGGCGTCGCGGCGTTTCTCTTCATCGCGAGCAAAATGTGGGCGTTTTCCGAGCGGATAGATACAACAAACTGATCAGTCAAAAGCCGCTAGAATCAGTCAGGTGCGCAAAATCGGGAAAAATGGTGGTCGATACAAGGTTCGAACTTGTGACCCCTGCAATGTCAAGCTACCGGAAAAAAGCTAAACCTCTGTAATTATGATATATTATCGGAGCATATCGTAGCAGATCGTAGCATAACAATGCCACTTTATCGGTGTCATAGCCTTGCGACGTTGCCAGAGCGTTGCCACATGGTTTTCGATAAACTTTATAACGATGAACGACTTAAAACGCCCTAAACCGGACGCTTACCGAAATGGCTATTTGAGTTCTCAGATCAGAGGGATTTTCAATTCTAACAGTTTGTTCCATGTTCCTCCCAGAAAGAAACGGGGACCCAAATGCTACTACGTCGCATCACAAAACACGTCAAAGATCAGAACTGGTTTGCGGTGGCGCTTGATTTTGTCATCGTTGTTCTTGGTATCCTTATCGCGTTTCGGATCACGGAATGGAATGAGGCCCGTAGTGATGCGATAGCGGAACAGGCGCTGCTGGAGCGGTTGCATGGTCTGCCCCACTGAGGTGGTCCACCGGTTTTGTTAGTCCGGCGGTTTCCACGTAGCAGCGATCATGCTGCTACCT
>JAEPOM010000046.1 GCA_017642885.1 Henriciella sp.
CTTCGTCCGTGTGTTTTGTCTGTCATGGCTCCACTCTCTCAAGAAAAGGAGCCTCCGGCAAACCCGGGGCGGTTCATGACGACCGAATGTTGCTCTCTAGAAACAGGTTTGGGCGGTAGGCTGCGTCAAGTTCGTTGAGAACTTCTCGCGTTCCTTTGAGTTCAGCTCTCAAGCTTCTTAGTTGCGGATGGTGAGGTTCTACCCCTGCGAGCAGATCCAGAATCTCCACAAAGCCCCGTGTGTTCGTTTCTGCCGTTTCTGCGTGACCGAAATTCGCACTCAATACTGAAAAAGTCAGCGATACGAGCGCTATTTGGACTGATCTCAAAACATAACCCTCTATCACTCATGCATCGTGACGCAATGCTTTAGGAAACAAAACATGAATGTGAACTCAGTGCGAAAGCGCTTAAACGTTCGTGAAATGTAGATGTAAACTGTTGTCAACTAGACTGGCCAGAAAAATAAAAAGTTTAATGATTGACTGGACCGTTGGCTTATCTTTTCTTCGGCGCATTCTCGCGGGGACATAGTTGATCATTCTTTACATGCTTTACAGATTATTAAAAACTGCCGCTGAGCTCCGGCTAATATTAGCGGTCTGCGCAATTGCGCTAGCGATGACAAATTGCTCGCCGGTGCAAGACGGCGTTGGCGATGGAGATAACCGCCCCGAGGATATTTATTTGATTCACGTTGACTTAGGATACACCAGCGAGTCCGGTGAATCTCTTGTCTCAGTATCGTTTGATCAGCGGGGCCGACAACCCGCGGTATTGCTAACATCAGGAAGCCCGGTCGTTTGGGAAATCGCCACAACTGAACCAATTGACGCTGAGTTCATTTTTATTGGGGGTGACGGCGGCGGTAAGTCTTCAGTCCAAATTAATGGTGTGATCGCAGAAGATGTGGGTATCCTCGATTCTGTTCCGAATGCGGATTCTCTTGACCCAGATGCGTTCCGCGAAGTCCTATTAGAGGTACTTCCAGAGCTTGGGTTCGCTGAGCCTTCTGGCTACTACAAATCTTCGCTTGCGCCTTCGAACCCCATTTCACTGCGTTTTCTATCGGATAACGTCTCCAACGCTCGTCCAGTTTGGAGAAGTTTGATCGAGGCCGCAAAACAAGATTCGAACCAACAGCTTGCGGAAGAAGGATATTCTGCATCCAGCGCCGCGGCAATCAAAAAATGGTTCGATGAAAGAAACGGTCCACGGTGGAGGCAATTGGGGGTCGTGTCGGAAACTGATGCGTTTGAGGTCTGTGCCGATGTGATCCACGACCTAAATGATGGCAGCCCTGAATCTGGTTCAAGCGAAAATGTAGTCCTCGAGCGTCCAACTGAAGCCGAGTTCTCTCGCTCGCATGAACTGGGGATTCTCAAATCAAGTGACGGCGCTGCAAGTTTCTTTTTTTGGCTCAATCCAGCAGACTGCGGTTCGTCATTATTCGTTGACATCAAATCACGCTCTCAAGTGGACTTGTTGTTCGGCGGCTCGACCCTCCAATCTACGTACGCAAGTGTGCCCAGTGTTGAACACCTTGAGGTCTGGATCGGTTCAAACGGAGCTATGGCTTTCTACAAATCCGGCCCACCGCCCAATCTTGGCGTTGAGGTTCTGCGTACGGTAGACGCTAATTGTACTCTGTCCGATAGTGGTGATTGGGCGGAGATCACAGCGAAAATAGGCTGCATCCGACTGGCTGAGGATGTTGTTGTTTCAGAGCAACTCGAGACACTGTTGATCTTTCCGCAAGGGTTTATGGGTTCTGCTGGATCCGTGGAAGTTAATCTGGGTTCAGAAAACTCCCTCAGTTTAATGCTATTGAGAACCCAGGCAGGAAGACAAATTCTGAGTGACCTCGGCATTGAAAATTACCGCGCCGTCGCGACGCTAGAAACCTCCCAGAAGATATCCGAAATTTCCGAGTTCTCACCCAGCATAAGCAACTAAGTTAGCAGCATTAACATGGAGTATTAGATGACCTTTGTTCCGACCCAAGAAAATGAAACAGTTGGTCAACTAAAGGAATCGAAGACTATTGCGGGAGCCGCACTTGACGCTTGGCTGTTGCAGGTCAGGCAAAGAGGGGTCACCGATCCGGACTTTCTTCGAGCTCTAACGGGCAAAGAAAGCGTTGTGGAGGGCCTGCGGGTGCTCGATGACTTAAAAGATGCTGCTACCATTGCAGGAATAGGTATCGACGTCTACGGAGCCATCAGTGATCTTCAACAGGGTGACTTTGGATCAGCTGAAGAGCTGGCTCTAAATCTTGTTCTGGAACAGATAATTCGTGAAGGCCTTGGTGAAGAACTAGAGAATGTTGTTAGAAGGTCAATTGGTCTCGACATCGGCCCAGCTGTAAATTTGCCCATCTATGACAGTTTGGTGAGAGCCGTAACCGGTGTGGCTGAAGGCGCGATTGCTGACATTGCGACGAACGCGGTGCTGGAACTCAGAGACGCAATACGAGAGAGCCTGATCGATCAGTTTGGTAGGTTGGAAGGTGAACGGATAGCGGGTTTGAACGAAGGCTTTGCTGATCTAAATTTTAAGTTGGCGGTAACGGATTTTGCGACATTCGATGATGAGAAGCTCCCTCAGTTGGATTTCTCAGAAGCTGTCCGACTGAACATCGCCTTGTTCGGCGCTGAGGTTGCCGACCAAAGCTACTCGACGAACGGCGTGTTGATCTCATTCTCTACCGCTGGTTCAGATCGAGCAAAGTTTGAGCGTCTCCTGGAGGTTCGCGAGAACTGGGCTCGTATAGATCTAACCATAGGAGAATCGGTATCAGATTTTTGGAATCTCGGCCCCTTTATGCAAGGATTTTCTCAAAGGTTTGTCACCGATATAGATTCGACCGAAATTCGTACCTTGGCCGTTTCTGCAGCGCTTGATTTCATAAGTTCCAATTTTGCGACGATAGAGAATTTCGTTTTCGCACGCGGATACAATAGCGGTCTGGAGATCGCCGGGGCGCCTTCTAACTCTCTGTTCCTCTCAGCCGAAACCGGCACGACTCGCGGAACAGCTGCCAGAGATATTATCCTCGGTGGGATCAATATTCTAGGGGGTGGAGAAAGTGACTTACTGATCGCCACACAGGGAGTTGGCGCCTTTATTGCTGGTGAAGATGGCGATGATATCATTATCGGCAGTAGGTTGAAAGACATCATCCGGGGCAATGATGATGATGACACCATATCTGGAGGAGGTGGCGGTGACGAAATCTACGGCGGCGACGACATCGATAACCTGTTCGGTGATGCTGGAATAGACAATATCTATGGCGACGATGGCGAAGACCTGATTGAGGGTGGGTCAGATGGAGACTTCCTTTACGGCGGTGATATGGCCGACGAGATTTATGGAGGATCGCGTATCGATCTTGGAGAGGATGCCGGTGTAGATTTCATAGATGGTGAAAATGGCAACGATAGGCTTTTCGGTGGCGGCGGCGGCGACACTATCGAAGGCGGCGTCGGTGCAGACCAACTCTTCGGAAATGCGGAACAACTCGTCTTGGGTGGATCGTCGCGTGATATCGATGACGGTGCGTCCGATACGCTCAGAGGTGAAGCGGGATTTGATCGATACTACGTCAATGATGGTGACATCATCGAAGATTCTGACGGCGATGGCGCAGTTTATTTCGCCGATATCTTGCTAACGGGCGGTGAACCAATCGCTGAAACACCCGACGCGTGCTCCAACGGCGAGCAAGATAGCCAAGAAGACGGCGCTCGAATGTGGCGAGGAAGTGAGGGTGAGACTTATCGCCTGTCCGACGGTGACTTAATCGTAGAATACAACGGTGCCGAGATCACCATACGCAATTACAATGAAGAAAGTGGTGATTTGCGTATAGAACTCGGACGAGAGGACCCGGGCGACGGGGGCGATTGTCAACCTCCCGAAAGCGATCCTGACGGAGATGGCGGCGATGGGAGCGGTGGAGGCAGCAGTTCCCCGGATGCGTTTAGCTCGCCGTTGGTTTTGGATTTGGATGGCGATGGTTTAGAGCTGACTTTTTTGAAACAATCAGCCACATTCTTTGACATAGATAGCGATGGTATTCGCGAGCGGACTTCATGGGTTAGCGCCGATGACGGTCTCTTGGTTTTGGATCGCAATGGAAATGGGCTAATAGATAGCGGGCAGGAACTGTTTGGTTATGGCGAGACTGTCTCGGCTGGAAGTCGTTCACCTGGCGACGACGTACTTGGCGGATTCTTCGACCCGGAAGTCGTGGACATTTCAGGACCCAACGATTTGGAGCTCGATTTCCGAAGTGGGTTCGACGTCCTCTCCGATTTGGACACGAACAATGACCTCGTCATCGACGCGAACGACGTTCAGTTTAACGAATTGCGTATTTGGCGAGATCTAAACCAGGACGGTGCTTCACAAGAAGAAGAGCTGTTCTCGCTGCCTGAAGTTGGGGTGCTGTCGATTTCGCTTGAGGGTCAATCTGTTTTCTTAGAAGATACCGGAAATCTCATCACCGATACGAGCACTTATCAAACGACGGACGGACAAACGCGCGAAGTGTCAGACGTCTGGTTTCGCTTCAATCAGTACGACACGCGCTTTGATACGCCCGACGATCTAGATCCGTTGATCGCAGCGTTGCCAAGCCTCAATGGCTCGGGCGCGATTGTGCCGTTGCATCTTGCCATGGCTGAAAACTCTACGCTCCAAACTCTGGTTGAAGAGTTTTCTACGCTCACGCTTTCAGAACTCGGTCGCGTGCCGGTTCTTATGGATCAGATCCTATATGAATGGGCAGGCGCATCTGACATCCATTTCGAGTTTAGAGGGCGCTACGCGGATGCACGGCAAGTGGCCGTGATGGAGGCGTTCACCGATACTCCTTTCGCGCAATGGTCAGGTTCAGATCCGCGTCCACAAGCCGGTGCAGTACTGGGGGATCAGTTCAGTGTTATCGCTCAAAGCTTTGCGGCACGTCTGATTGCTCAGTCGAATCTGGGGCAAGAGCTGATTCCAGAGCTGAGCTATCAATACAATCAATTCCTGATCCTGGAGACCAATGTTGATAGCTCGGTGGTGTTACAGCGACTAACTGACAATCTGCCATCGGACGCATTCGACGCGCTGGCCTATTTGCAGGCCGGCGTTCGATTGCTGGATATGATTTACCTTTCATTCTCTGATGTTGCCGCAGCCGCGGATGCGGGTGCCGGGTATCGCGCCACCGTCGAAGGCATTTTGACTTCAGCCGGATTGAATCTCACTTATGGGCAGCTTCTTGGCGCCCAGGTGGGCGGTGATGGTGAAGATCAAATCCTCACCGACAGTGCTCGCGACAATGGTTTCCTTCCGGACGCGCCCGTTGTTTCAGGCGGCCGCGGGGATGATGAAATCGTTATAGGCGGAGGAGAGCAGATCGCGCTCTGGGGAACTGGTCAAGGCAATGACACGATTGAGATCGACCCAATTGTCAGAACCGCAATCGATTTTCAGCCGCGCGTCACAATCTACATGCAAAACTTGGACAGATCAGAGGTGTCTTTCCTGTTGCAGGATTCAGATTTCAACAAAGAGCTGGTCATCCAAATTGATGCCACCGGCGAAACGCTGACTATTGAAAATTTAGGCACAGTGAGCGGAGAGGCAGGTCAGCTGATATTCGCTGATGGTACGATCGTTCTGTTCTCCGAGCTTGCTTCAATTCTCGCTGAAGCTTCGGCTAATGGTGGGACTGGAGATGATCTGGTTGTGCAGATCAATAATGAGTTCACACTCGATGGCGGAGCCGGCGATGACCTTCTAATCGGCATCTCCGGAGACACCGAATACACATTCGATGTCGGCGGCGGAAATGACATTATTCGCGACGACAACGTCGGCGATAATCAAATCTCGTTCGGTCCGAATTTGTTGTCTTCTGATGTTGAATTTGAGCGTGCTGGCATCCAAGAGTCAGACTTGATAATTCGGATCATATCCACGGGCGAAACGTTGACGATCCAAAATCAATTCCTTCGCGAAACGCCTGTTGTCTCTCAATTCTTCTTCCAGTCCGACTTTAACGAGTTGGAAGCGCAAGACATTGCGAACCAGTTCGCAGAAGATGATGCGGGCGATAATACTGTGCTGGGTACGGGTGCTGATGAGACGTTCGATCTAGATGCGGGCAATGATCTCATACGCGGTTTCAATGGCTCTGATACATATCGGATCGGTTCTCAATCATTCGGGCAAGACACGATCGATGATGGTGGTCGCTTGGGTGAAGACACGGTTGTCTTTCAAGCCAATGTATTGGCTGACTTTCAAATCGGTCAGGACAATGGTGACTTCATCTTCACCAACACGAATAATGGCGATGAACTGGTCTGCTCCCCAGAAAGTGGTCCATTATTTGAGTTAGTACCGGCTTCAGATATGGAGCTGAACTATGGGCAAGA
>JAEPOM010000047.1 GCA_017642885.1 Henriciella sp.
TCTTGCCCATAGTTCAGCTCCATATCTGAAGCCGGTACTAACTCAAATAATGGACCACTTTCTGGGGAGCAGACCACCGGTGGCACCGATCTGGCGCAGCTGAGATCCTTGCAAGACTGGTTTCTGAAACTAGAGCTGGCAGGGGTTGAGGGTGTATCCGAGGTCGCCTCGGTTGGCGGATTTGTGCGGGAATATCAGGTCCTGATCGATCCCAACCGGCTACGCGCCTACGATGTGCCGCTTCGCCGTATCAGCGAGGCGGTCAAAGCCGCTTCCAGCGAAGTCGGCGGACGCGTTCTGGAACAAGGCGAAAGCGAGTTTGTCATCCGCTCATCGGGCTATATCGATGACAAGGCCGATCTCGGAAATGTCGTTGTTTACGCGCTCGATGGAACGCCTGTTCTTTTGTCTGACGTGGCGCGCATCATAGAAGGCCCGGCGCTCCGGCGCGGCATTGTCGAGCTAAACGGCGAAGGCGAAACAGTTGCCGGTATCGTCATCATGCGAGACGGCGAGAATGCGTTGCAGGTTATCGAACGCGTAAAAGCAAAACTTGCAGACCTTCAGCGCGGCCTCCCGGACGGGGTAGAGATCGTCACGGTTTATGACCGCGCGCCCCTGATTGAAGGGGCGGTGGAATATCTTCAGCACAAATTGATTGAAGAAGGGATCGCGGTTGCGCTCGTCATCCTCATTTTTCTCCTGCATGTGCGCTCGTCTTTTGTGGCGATCATCACTTTGCCACTCGGTGTTCTGGGCGCATTCCTGATCATGTCCTTTCAGGGCGTGACCGCAAACATCATGTCCCTTGGCGGCATTGCGATTGCGATTGGTGCGATGGTGGATGCGTCTATTGTCCTGGTTGAGAATGCGAGCCGTAAACTCTCAGAACTCGATGAAAAGCCAGATGCCAAATTGCATCGCCAAACAGTGATCGCAGCGGCCCAGGAAGTCGGCCCTGGGATCTTCTTCTCGCTCTTGATTATCACAGTGTCTTTCTTGCCCGTCTTCGCACTAACCGGTGAGAGCTTCCGGCTGTTTTCCCCCCTGGCCTTCACCAAGACCTATGCGATGGCGTTCGCCGCGATCCTGTCCGTTACGCTGGTGCCCGTTTTGATGCTTTATCTGATGCGCGGGCGAATGCGCCGCGAACAGGAGAATCCGGTCAACGCCTTTTTTGTTTGGATTTACAAACCGATTATTCACGCCGCGCTTCGCTTCAAATGGATCACGATTGCATTAGCGCTCGCCCTCACCGCAAGTGTCATTGTTCCGATCCAACGTCTCGGCTCGGAATTCATGCCGGCGCTTTATGAGGGCGAACTGTTATACATGCCAACGACGCTGCCTGGGGTATCGTCCACCAAGATGCGCGAAATCCTCGGACAGACGAACCGGGTAATGATGACCGTGCCGGAAGTGGAGCGTGTGTTCGGGAAAGCGGGCCGCGCCGACACAGCCACCGACCCTGCCCCGCTGACAATGATTGAGACCTGGATCAAGCTTAAGCCCAAGGATCAATGGCGTTCCGGCATGACCGCTGATCGGATCATTGAAGAGCTAAATTCAAAACTGCAAATGCCGGGTTTGGTGAATTCCTGGGGGTATCCGATCAAGATCCGAATGGACATGGTCTCGACCGGCGTGCGGACCCCCATTGGCGTAAAAGTGACCGGTGACAATCTTGTCGAAATCGAGCGGATCGCGCGCGATATCGAGACAGCCATTGCCGACGTTCCGGGCACGCGATCAGCGTTCGCCGACCGGGTTCTTGGCGGCAAGTATCTTGAAATCATGCCCGATCGCGGCGAACTCGCACGGCGCAATATCGATATGGGCGTTTTCCAATCTGTTGTGCAAACGGCCCTTGGCGGTATGCGCCTCGCCGAAAGCGTCGAGGGCCGGGAGCGATATGACATCATGCTCCGATATGATCGCCCGTTCCGCGAATCCAGCGAAGACCTGGAAGATATCCTCGTTCCGACCCCTACCGGCGCGCACATTCCACTCGGCGAGCTTGCGAGCATTACCTTTACGGAGGGACCTCCCATGATCCGTTCTGAGAATGCTCGTCTGACAGGCTGGGTTTTTGTCGATATTGCGGGCCGCGATATCGGCGGGTATGTCGCTGAGGCGCAAAGAACCGTCGCAGACGGTGTCGATCTACCGCCTGGTTATGCCGTATCGTTTTCTGGGCAATATGAGCAGATGCAAGAGGCAGGCGCGCGTCTTCGCGTCGCCATTCCAGCTGCGATTGCACTGATCTTCCTTCTGCTCATGCTGCATTTTGGACGGCTCGATCGCACTGCCATCATCATGCTGTCGCTCCCGTTCGGCCTGATTGGAGGGCTCTGGGCTGTGTGGCTCGCAGGTTACAATCTGTCAGTGGCTGTTGCTGTTGGCTTCATCGCACTTGGTGGCATTGCTGTCGAAACTGCTGTGGTCATGCTCCTCTACATTGATGCTCAGGTGCGTGAAACGCAGCCGAAGACTAGGGCAGAACTATTCGATGCGGTCAGCGCAGGCGCTGCCATGCGCGTGCGGCCAAAACTGATGACGGTGACCACTATTTTTGCCGGTCTTGCGCCGATCTTCATTACCGAGGGACTGGGGTCCGACGTGATGCGGCGGATCGCTTTGCCCATGCTGGGCGGCATGACCTCTACCCTTTTGCTGACTCTGATCGTGATCCCTGCGGTCTACTATATCTGGGTCGGACGCAGCCTTTCCGCGCGCGCCGGAAACGCTTCCAAAGAAGCGCGCGCCATTCCCGTCTTACCTGAAGGAGACCAAGCCTAATGAAACTCTATACCTTACTTACAGTTAGCGCCGCAGCGCTGACCCTCGCCGCATGCGGTCAAACCGACAATGACGCGCCGGCATCCGATACAGCTTCCCAAACAGAGCCCCCAATGGAGATGGAGATGGCCGACGGCGAGATGATGGATCATTCCGACCACGACATGGGATCGAGCGATACTGGTCACGCCACCGGCGTCATCAAATCCGTTGGTGCCCAGGGCGACTTTTTGACGATCGATCATGGCCCGATTGATGGCATCGGCATGGGCGCCATGACCATGGGTTTCGACATCGCGGGTGATGTCGACCTTTCCGGATTCGAAGACGGCGACACCGTCAGCTTTATGGTCAAGAAAGGCCGTGACGGCTCTTACAGGATCACCGCAATCTGTGACACCGGCACGGCGGGCGATGAATGTCTCGCAGGCATGATGGACCATTCCGGTCACGAGTAACACGACTGGGCGGCGCCCGTGAAAGCGCCGCCCTTACGGGAGGTTTGGACATGGCGGTTCTGCGATGGGCAGTGCGTATTCACAAATGGGTGGCGCTGATTGTCGGCCTGCAGATCGTGCTCTGGGTCGCCGGAGGCGTCGTCATGAGCGTCATCCCAATCGAGCAGGTCCGGGGTGAACATAAAATTGCGCCGCAAGCAGCCAAGAGTGTTTCACCTGCTGATATTATAACTCTGCAGAAGGCGGCGCAGGCTGCTCAGATTAATCAAGTCGCCGAAGCTTCAACAGGAACTGTGCTGGGTGAGCCGGTTTGGCATCTGAAAAGCCCGGACGGTATTTCCTTCACAATTGACGCCAGGACCGGCGCTGTTCTTTCACCGGCGAGTGAGTTGTTGGCAACTCAAATCGCTCAGGCGGATTATTCTGGAAATGCAACACTTAGCGACGTAACCCTTCTGACCGACCCGCCATCGGAATACGGTAGACCGGGCCCAGTTTGGCAAGTCGTATTTGCCGACCGTGACAGTACCACTCTATATGTTGATCCGGCACGTGCAGAGGTTCGCGCGCGCCGCTCATCTACCTGGCGCTTCTACGACTTCTTTTGGAAGCTTCATATCATGGACTATGACGACGGAGATGATTTCAATCATCCTCTTCTGATCACAGCTGCGGGCGCCGCGATGTTTGTAGCTCTCTCGGGGCTCATTCTGCTGATTATCAAAATGCGACGTTCATTACTCGCCTGGAGCCGGCAGCGTAAGTCTTCGCCATGATCAGACGCGCTTAGACGGCCTCCTCTGATAAGGCGGCTCCATTGGTTGCATCAAGTTCGCACCAAATTCCCAATAGGCTGGTATGGAACTACCCCCCTGACATTGTGCTGAACTCTAAAGCAAACACCTGAGGTGACATCCGGTTCCTGCCTGATCCAGGCGAAGACTCCATTGACGTGTCATGGAGCAAGACTATATACCCATACAGGGTATAGGTTACCGGAGACATGATATGAGCAGCCTAGCAAAGCCAAGCAACGATACCGGGCAAAAGTCTGCACAACTCTTTCGTATGGTGACTGAAGATCATGTCTGTCCCTACGGATTGAAGGCCAAAGCCTTGCTAGAGCGCAAGGGTTATGCGGTACAGGACCATCACCTGAAAAACCGGGATGAAACAGACGCATTCAAAGCGAAGCATGATGTTCAAACAACACCGCAAACGTTCATCGGCGGGGACCGGATCGGTGGCTACGACGATTTGAAGGCTCATTTCGGAAAGCCAGTTAAAAAGGCTGGTCAGTTAACTTACACGCCAATTATCGCGATCTTCGCTGTTGCGGCATTGATGGCACTTGCAATTAGCTGGGCCTCATCTGGAACGCTGATCAGCATACGCGCCATTGAGCTCTTTATTGCTGTCAGCATGTGTATTCTGGGCGTTCAGAAACTGCGCGACCTATCAAGCTTCTCAAGCCAATTTCTCGGTTACGACCTCTTGGCCCAACGTTACGTGCGATATGCATATGTCTATCCGTTCGCTGAAACGGGCGCGGGCATCTTAATGATCGCAGGTGCGTTGACCTGGATCGCAGCACCAACCGCTCTGTTCATCGGTCTTATCGGTGCCGTTTCAGTCTATAAAGCGGTCTATATAGACAAACGCGATTTGAAATGCGCCTGCGTCGGCGGCGACAGCAACGTACCGCTTGGCTTTGTGTCCTTGACCGAAAATTTGATGATGGTGGCCATGGCCGTCTGGATGGGTGCAAAGGCATTCGCGCTCTAACCACGGCGATTGCCAGAGACTTAAGAGCGGTCTGTTCGCACAGATCACGGCGTAGGATTAGCGGAGATAAGCCAGTTTTCCCAGCAGTCGGCCTTCCTACGCTTTGACACGGGTGCAGGATGAGAGTCGACTGATGGCCTTAGGGCACCAATGAAAGCGTCAAAATCGATAGGCTGCAACCTAATTAGGTCGAATATTTATTAGACTGCAGCCTATTGATATTATGAAAACTATTAGGCTATAGTCTATCTTTTCCATAGTCTTGATAGACTGCAGCCTATGAAAAAGCACCTTACACGCGCGCGCGGCGCACTTGATGGACGCCTGTCACCGATGCGTCCAACGGATCGTTTTACTGTTCCGCCGAAAGGTTGGATACGCGCGATCCGAGACGCACTCGGCATGTCTGGTGCACAGCTTGCTGCAAAGCTAGGGATGAAGCCACCAAGCGTTGTTGCCCTTGAACAATCTGAAGCGGCGGCCACGATCCGCCTGGAGACGCTGCAAAAGGCGGCAGCAGCGCTCGATTGCGAACTGGTTTATGCCTTGGTACCCCGAAAACCATTGGAAGAAATCGTCCAAGATCGCGCGAGAATGATCGCGCTTCGAGAACTCGGCGGGATTGCCCATTCTATGGGACTTGAAGACCAGGCGGTCCCAGATGAGCTTGAAGAGCGCATCAATCGCTTTATCGAGCAGTCGCTGCGCGATCGAGACCTTTGGGACGAGTGATGAGTGACTTGTTCCAGGAACCCGATGATGCAACACTCTTAGCGCCAGCCGAGCGGGATGGGCTAAAGCTGACATGGACTACCACTCGAGCTGATCTAAACGCTGCGGAACAAGACAAAATCGATGCTGGAGCGGCATGGGCTTTTCGCAGTCGAAGGGCCAACATATTGACCTTTGCCTTTTCGATCGCGCTTCACCGACAGATGTTTGGACAAGTTTGGGATTGGGCAGGTCACTATCGCACGACCGAGCGAAACATCGGTATTGCGCCATACAGAATTGGCACTTGGTCTGCCCCACTGAGGTGGTCCACCGGTTTTGTTAGTCCGGCGGTTTCCACGTAGCAGCGATCATGCTGCTA
>JAEPOM010000048.1 GCA_017642885.1 Henriciella sp.
ATGCAGCACTGAAGGAAACCGCTATCGCTGCATAACCCCAACCAAATTGCCTCCGGGGTTACCGGGGCGGTTCACTGGCATCGAAACGGCTCCGGGAGAATTTTCTTATCATGATCGGGCTTTCATGGAGGAGTGCAGCAAGGCTCGTCTGACGTCTCTGATTCAAGACCCGGTCGGCGTTCAAACATGGTCTCGATGCGAAGCAACCATGCAGCACTATGGCACTCAAGCTGCCTTCATTCGGCGGCACAACCTCGTTTCGGCTTTGGCTATTTTTGGCCTCATCTCTTTTAGTATGTTCGCTTGGTTCGCGATGAAACGGAAAAAGTCCCCAAAAGTCGTGCGCGGGCGCAAGCACTTTAAAGGCGCATCCGCTTTAAGCGAGCTCAGGAAGATATCGAATAAAGAATGCAAGCGATCAGGCTTTGGTATCGAGTTTCCACTCAAAATCCCGATGAGCCTCGACCGAGAAAGCAGGCATTTTCTTGCTTGGGGCAGCACGGGGGCAGGTAAGACGACTGCGATGCTTCTTCTGATGCTCGGCGCCATTCGCCGAGGCGACAAAACCCTTATCCTCGACACCAAGGGCGACCTAACTTCGAAACTACCATATATCGGAGGATTGATCGCGCCTCACGATGCGCGTTCGATGAAGTGGGATATCGCATATGATTGCCGCACACCTCAGGAAGCGCGCGAACTCGCAGCTCGAATAATTCCCCCTAGTGGTTCAGATCCAATGTGGTCTAACGCAGCGCGCGACATCTTCATCGCGTGTATCGTCTCGCTGCAGAATGTCTATCGAGACGCCTGGAGTTGGGGATCCTTGCGCGATCTTGTACTGGCAGATGCGGAGACGCTGCTAGAGGTTGCTGAGCGACACTATCCCGCAGCGACACAGTATTTAAGCGATCCGAGCAATAAGACCGCTCAAAGTGTTCTCACGACATTCAAAGCGCACATGAACATCGTCTTGGTATTGGGAGACGCTTGGCCACAAAGCGCCGGTGGATTTTCAATCCGCAAATGGTTGGAGCTACCCAATTGCAATCCAATCATTCTGCAGCGCGATGGCCAATTCCCTCAACTCTCCAAGGCATGGATCTCTGGCATCATCAGCTTGCTGGCGAGCTACGCTGGATCTCCAGCAATGCGAGAAAACCCGAGTACTCGGACCTGGCTCTTTCTCGACGAGTTTCCTCAATTAGAGCGGATGGATCATTTTTCGACCCTTTTGGATGTCGGGCGATCTAAAGGCATTAGCGTCGTCTTGGGAGCACAAGATCTCTCCCAGATCAGGAAGACTTATGGACCTGATCAAGCCAATGCCTGGATTGGCATGATCGGTACGCACATCATCACACGGATGAACCTGGGAGAGAGCGCTGAAATGACAAGCCGCCTCCTCGGCAAACAAACGGTAGAATTCGAACGAAAGAGCGAGACTTGGACCAACGGACAACGATCCGTCACAAAAGCTATCGCGCAAGAAGAGCGAGACGTTATCACGCCGTCAGAGCTCTCCGATCATCTCGGTGTCACCGAGCGCGGCATTCGTGCCTTGATGGTCGGCCCTGGCCAACACGTCTATGACGTAGACATTCCGTTCCTAGACCTACCAGAACAACGGCCGGCAAGCGTTCCAGCCGACTGGACGTCTAAGTGTGCGAGAGACCTCGCTCCGCTCCCTGAGCGCAATCCACTGCTCGAAGAGCGCCCCATTTTGTCTCCCGACATGGCGAACTTTATAAGCCGAAAAGCCGCAGACGGATTTGACGCGTAATGGTCGCCTCCATCTCCGCGCGCAAATCCGTCGGCGCTGCGGTCGCTTACTTCAAACACATGGCTCAAGACGAGTACTACACAAAGGAAAACGAAGCTGAGGCTGAAAGCGATTGGGACGGACACGGTTCGCAGCGTCTCGCCCTGGATGGTGACGTAAGCCGCAGAGACTTTGAAGCACTCTTGAATGGTTACGATCCCAAAACGGGAGAGCCGCTCGTGCAAACGGGTAACAAATCTCACGCCCCCGGATGGGATATGACTTATAGCGCTCCAAAATCAGTATCGGTTCTATGGGCACTCTCAACGCCTCATGAGCGATCCAAAATTGAAGCGGCTCATCGCCAAGCTGTTTCGGTGGCTACGAAGCACCTGGAGGACAATCATGCTTTCACCCGGCGCGGCAAAGGAGGAACTGTAAGAGAGCCAGTTGCGGGTCTGACAATTGCTCGGTTTCATCACCATACAAGCCGAGACCTAGACCCGCAGCTGCACACGCATGCGTTTATCTTCAACGCTGCGCCGCGCCATGATCAAACCTGGGGAACGCTCATAAGCCGCGAGCTCTACAAAGCGCAGAAAGAAACCGGTGCGGTCTATCGAAACCAGTTGGCGAACGCTCTCGAGCGGGAGGGTCATGTAATCGACCGACAAGGTAGTTCTTTTCGCATGCGCGCGATCCCTCATCATATCGAACGAGCATTCTCAAAGCGCCGCCAAGCGATCGAGGAAGCGGCTAAAGCACATGGATACAGAACGCCAAAAGGGATGGAGCTGGCCGCGCTTCGCACGCGACAAGCGAAGCGTCCTCGCGAACGTGCTGCTCTATTCCAAGCCTGGTCTCAAGAAGCGCGGGCTTTGGGCTTCAAGCTTCCAGACCGCCAGCAACAGATCGCACCAAGCCGAAGTACGCCAAAGGCGATACAACCCCAAAGGACGACTGCTTCATCACCATCTTTAAGTCAGTCCCTTCAACGTCTCGTATTGACTGCGGCGCTTGCCTTTCGATCGTCTCGAGGCATGTCGGGATTGAATGTGTCTCTTCGCGATTCAAACCGAGATCATGACATCGAAGCTGAACGCTGAGCGTGTACGGGTGAAATCGCCCTTGATTATTGGTTCCTAGCTGAATCTAGGCCGACTTTGTAATCGCAAAATCGCTCAAGCGTACACAGCGTAATTCTCAATCACCGTAGGTGTTACAGACAAGATCGCTCGCGACTTGTCAGCACCAAAGGTGCATGGGGTGTGATAACGAAACTCCTCCTTTTCATGCCTCTTTTGGGAGGCGTGGAAGGGGCAAAAGAGTGGCCGCGCGCGGGTTCGATTGAGGTGAATATCGTTTCCTTTTCAGGGTCTTAGCCTTTGAATGGGGCGATCCGGAAAGCGGTCTTGAATACCGTCTCCGACCTCATCGAACAGGCCAGCCAGGACCCGGATTTCTGCTTCCCCGTGTGTCCTGAGTGCTTCCCCGGGATGTGCAGACTTTTGTGTCCTGACGGGGAAGCATCAGGAGGTAATCCCATGCTCGCCAAACAAAACCAGAAAATATCCCGCAATCAGATACCCGACAAAGATCGCTTTGAATGGGATGACAAAGAACCCGGTCTCGGCATCCGTTTCCGTGCCGGACGTAACCCCACCTGGTATCTACAAACCCGGATCGATGGCAAAACAGTCCGCCGCTCACTAGGGCCTTTGCATGATCTATCCCTTGCTGACGCCAGAGAGATTGCGCGCGAAGCGAGAGACGAGTTGTCTGGAGTGATACCTCCGCCGGTCCTCGTGCCTGAAACTCCAAAAGCAACGGTCGCAGATTTCTCCGAACAGTTTCTAAAGGACGGCGCGCCCAACTGGAAACCGGCCACCATCACCGCGCACCGATATGTGATCTCCCGCTTCATCGTTCCAGCGTTCGGTGCCCGCGATCTTGCCTCCCTGACTGCCGAGGACGTTACCGCGTGGTGGGCGGGGCTGGACGCATCTGCGGGAACCCGCAATCGAACACTTGCCGTTCTGTCCGGTATCATTCGGCACGGAGAACTGCTGGGCTTGCGCTCGCCGGGGCTTAACCCCTGCCAGGGGCTCCGGCGACGCAAGTCCAGCTTCAAGGCCCATCGAGTGAGCACCGACGATTATGGACGGCTTGGAAAGGCTATCAGCTGCGTTGAGACGCGCTGGCCTGTGGAAGCTGCTATATTTCGATTTCTTGCTCTGACAGGTTGCCGCAAATCCGAGGCGCGTTTCCTGCAATGGAGTATGATCGACGGAAAACGCGCTGCGTTGCCTGACAGCAAAACCGGACCTCGCGCCATCTGGCTTGGGTCTCCAGCTCTCAAACTGCTCGCTGAACAGCCGACGCTGTCCGACTATGTTTTCGCCAAACGGGGTAAGCCTGTTTCCAACAACCAGCTCGACAAGATTTGGCACCGTGTCCGCGAACATGCAGACCTCTCCGCTCTCCGGCTTCATGACCTTCGGCACGGGTTCGCATCGGTTGCCATATCATCGGGCGAACCGCTGCGAACCGTGTCTGGTCTTTTGGGGCATTCAGAACTGCAGACGACAGCCGGTTACGCTCAGTTTGCCGAAGCACCCGTTCGCGCAGCGGCTGCACGGGTCGCCGTTCATCTAGGCGAGGCTCTTGCCGCGCAAAAGTGCCGGGCTGCACCTCTGCCCAAAGGGATGGTCGCAGATTTCCTTGCCCAAGGTCTTCCGATGAACGCCTTCGCCGAAATCAACGGTATTAGCCTATCTACTTTGCGCCAGAAACTTGCCCGGCACTTCAAGGACGTCCGCGCGTCACGTGCAAGCAGTGAGGGAACGGAGCAATGAGCGGGGCGAAGAGACACTTGACCGATAAGCTGGCCCGAAAGGCAAAGCCCAAATCCCGGGAATACGCCTTGGCTGACACCGCTCTGCAAGGGTTCGCCCTTCGCATTCAACCATCCGGCTCAAAGGCTTGGATTCTGAGGACGCGGGTCGAAGGCAAGCTGCGCCGGTTCACGATTGCATCATCTGACACCATGAGCGCCGATGAAGCGCGAACTCGTGCACTCCAACTGCGCATCAAGCACCAGCCGAAAACTGTCATTCAACTCGCGAAGGCGGACGAACCCACCATAACGTTCCGCGAACTCAGCCAATACCTGCTGCAAGCGAAAGCTGGCGTGTGGAAACCGAGCACAATCAAGGCGGTGACCACTTACCTCAAGGCCGAACTACTTCCCGCCTTCGGAGACCGCCCGATCAATCGGCTGACAACCGCAGAGATAGCGGCGTGGTTCCATGCATATAGCGCCCGAAGGCCGGGCGGAGCCAATCAAGCACTTTCGCACCTGCGCACGGCCTTGAAGTTTGCGAGGGAAACCGGACGTCTGCCGCGTGACGCCCCAGACCCATCGAGCCCGATCCGCAAGAACACAAGGCGCGCACGGGGACGGCTCTTGAATGC
>JAEPOM010000049.1 GCA_017642885.1 Henriciella sp.
CTGCCGCGTGACGCCCCAGACCCATCGAGCCCGATCCGCAAGAACACAAGGCGCGCACGGGGACGGCTCTTGAATGCCAAACAGCTCGCAAAGCTGGGCGCTTGGCTGGAAGCACCACACCTGCGCTGGTTGGATGTTGCCGATGCCATCCATCTGGTCCTACTAACAGGATGCCGGTCGGGCGAAATCTCGCGCCTACAATGGGCCGAAGTTCTGGAAGACCGTCTCCGGCTGACGACAGCCAAGACCGGCAGCCGAGATGTGGTCCTGACACCGCCCGCGTTAGCAATTTTGGCGCGTCGGCGCACTGGCACGCAGTCACTCTTTGTATTCCCTGCCCGCCATGATGCCGGAACACCTATCGGGGCATTGGATGTGCCATGGCGTTCAATCCGCGAGCATATCGGACTGCCCCGTGAAATTCGCTTGCACGACCTTCGCCACACTTATGCCAGTCAGGCGATCATGACCGGCGAAACACTCGCCATGGCAGGCCAGTTGCTAGGGCACCGAAGACATCAGACAACCGAAATCTATGCCCACCTTGACGCAGAGCATCTCGCAGATGCTGCGGACAGGATCTCCCGGTTGATTGATCAGAGTCTGGAATCGGGGTGTGGAGCCGTCATTCGAACCTGACAGCTCGGTTGGCTCAAATTAGCCCTTTTCGACCGTGCACCAAGACCTTGGCGGGAGTCTTAAGTCGCCCTAAACCCGCCGTTGATCGTTTCCGCAAATTGAGCAAGTGACGACATTCGCTTTTGCGGCGATTGAGTTTCGTTGGAGTGTGCCACCAGCCTTCTTCTATTGTTCGTTGTCGACCCGATCTGTGCAGCCGGCAGGATCAGTCTCATCGCCATGCAATTCGCGAAGATAAGAGTAATGGGTGGCACAGTACGGACAGATGATGTTGTTCGCGTCACCCATTTGCAGGTAGATATGTGGGTGATCATGTGGCGCACTTGCGCCAATGCATACGAACTGCTTCTGGGCGATGTATATTTTCCAGATCCCGATATCGTTTTTGTATCTGATGATTGTCGGACGCGTTCCAATCCCAGCATTCATTGCAGCGGGCTTGTCTTTAGGGCATCTCGCAGGTTTGACCGACTTGAGTGTATGGCCGATTGCAGTCCCACCCGTCGCCAGAATAATTCAGGTGCGAATTCGCAGGCAGGTTTACCCGAGTGCAGTCAGACCCTGTCTGCAAGAACCCTCGTTCACAAGCCCATCCTTCACCATAGAGGCTGCTGGTAAGAAAGCCATTGGCAGGAACATCTATGCGCTCGCAGGTTAGCCGGACTTGCGCGTAACCGCGCTCACACTCCCAACCTGCCCCGTATCCACGGTCCGTCAGATAGGCATTTTCGGGAAGCGGGATTGCCTCACATGTATCTCTTTCTCGCTGATAGCCTCGATCACACGACCAGCTCGAGCCGGAATAACCAAGATACGCGTTTTCGGGGACAGCAAACGGGTGACATAAGTCAGCTTCACGTTCAAATCCATAATGGCACTCCCAGCCGCGTCCAAACGCAGAGTTCGTTGCATAAGCGTTGTTCGGGACCGAAATCTCGAGACACTCTGATCCATTTGATCGATACCCCGCGTCACAAGTCCAGCCTGATCGACTTTCTTGGGCCGTGGCATTTTCTGGAATTTCTCCAGAGGCCACCTGGCTTCTAGCGCCTTCGACCGAGAAAATTCCCAAGAGGCACAAAAGTCCTGCTCGCAATAGTTTTTGAGACCCGCCTTTTCGCGGGCAAGTGGTCGACGACAGGGCGTTCGTTTCCGCCATGGTGTTACTTCCTCTGCCCCTTTTTGGTGTTTTGCCGACGACGCTCTGCCAGTGCGTCATCAAGGTTGGAATACGTGTACGGCCCGACTTTGTATTGAACGGTTTTCACGGCAATTACTCCTTCTGGCAGGTCGATTGCCCCGGCCAGAGCGGGTGCGTCGCCCGCGTTCTTCTCATTATTGACCTTAGCCTGTTTGGGTGCGGTCTTATTTGATGCGTTTGGCATAGTGTTCAGTCTCCATTTTGATCTTGTTCAGATGGCGAATTAGCATTCCGTCTATTGTCAATTCTCGCCGTGATCTGATGGCTATCGACAGAACACAAACCCGCAGGGTTTATCGGTGGGCACCTCGAATGCGCGCGAGTAATTCGTCCGCTGAACCAAGGGCGGTCAGTGTGTCGCCTGAGCTAAATGTCACGGTGCATTTTTTCTGGTCGCGGCTTTGAACGTCGCGCAATCTCGCAATGTGCGCGGGATTAATGTGCTCATCTACATTTCGATCAAGGTTTTGGAGCGTGATGAAGATCATATCTTTGTCTTTCGTTGCAGATGACGAAGCTGAGCTGTTTCGAAGCGCAGCGCTTATTTGAATTGAAGTTTGCCCGCTGTGAGCTTTTTGGAAGCGGGATCAACAACAAGTTCGAATTCGACGCTTTGGCCTGCGAATGCGGAAGCGACGCCAGCTTTAACCAAGGCATCAGACAAGAAACGAATATCTCTTTCGCCATCTGCTCGTTTTATAAGTCCAAATCTTCGCTCGGAATTATAGTACTTTATTGTGCCTTCTATCATGCATACTCCTCAATGTTCTCTATCGCCCTTCCGGACGAAGGAGGTTGACGGGCTAAACCGTTGCTGGGACGGCTTTTCGTTGCAAAGTCAGGTCGAGTATTTTGAGAACCACGTCTCTATAGGATAACCCAGCATCAATCCGGCATGCCTCTGGGAAGTAACTGCTGTCCCTCGTCATTCCAGGGACTAGATTGGCCTCTAAAAAGTGAGGAACGCCCCGAGCATCCATCTTGATGTCAATCCGACCGAAATCACGCCCGCCCAGAGCACCAAATGCACGTAGAGCGAACTCTGCAACTCGAGAACGGAGCTCCCCGTGGACGGCCTGAAGAACTTCTCGATTTGCTGTTTTCGCTTCGGCCCCGAGGATTCTGTCGCCGTGTTTGTTAGGTTGGGCGATAATCTCTACCGGTATTGCATGTGGTGATTGATTGGAGCCTTCCCCAAGAATCGCGACGGTAAATTCTCTTCCTGTTAAGACCCGTTCCACGAGCGCGACTCGGCCAAAGTTATCGACGACGGAACGAGTTTTCGCCTCGAAGCTGGCGAAATCACGAACGATAGAATCGTCGTCAATTCCATTCCCATTCGCCGCGTCCAACGGCTTCACAAACAGTGGATAGTCGAGCGGCAACTCTTCATCGACGCTGAACTGCTCAGGACGCGCGAGAAAAAACTCTGCCGTCGCGACGCCTTTGTTTCGAAGAAAGGTTTTCGCGATGCTCTTGTTTGAGTCAAACTCCAGCGTCTTGAACGCTGACCCCGAGTGCAATAATTCGTTGCGATCGAAGAAATCAGATAACCAAATTACTTCTCCGCCGAGATCATCAAAAATATATTTGACGCAAAGGATTACCAGATCAGGGCGTCGATCAACGATTTCTCGAAGGTCACTCTTAGACGTAACTAGGTTGAACCGAACACCTGAATGTTCTCTGCCCAGAACGTCCGCGATACCTCGGCAGGTCTCGACAGAGCCGAAACCGCTCTCTCGCATGCCCGCCGTTTCAGTTGTCACGATCTCTATTCCACCCGATTTCGGCGCGGGCGATTGAATATTTGATGTACGAGTTTTCATCGCGTTTTGCCAACGCATCGACGCAACTGCTTTTCAAAAAGGGGATTGCATCGCCAATCATCACCCGAGTCTGTCAGATGAGCGTTGTCAGGAACAACGACCTCCACGCACTCCAGCGCGCGGGCTGAAAACCCACGTGTACATTCCCATCCCGTTCCATAGGATAAATCCGTGAGGTAGCCATATTCAGGCACATTGATCGCCTCGCACTCGTCATGGATTTTTCGGTAACCGCGTGAACACGCCCACCCAACTCCGTAAGTGCTTCCGGACAAGTATCCGTTAGTCGGGACATTGATCTGTCGACAGACGTTACTTTCCCTCGCAAACCCGCGCACGCATTCCCAGCTCTCGCCATCTGCCTTAAGGTAGGCGTTTGCGGGAATGATGACTTCTCGACACGCTCCGTTTGCGGCCTTGAACCCGCGAAGACAATCCCAACCTGTTCCGTACTGCCTATCATTGAGGTATGCATTTGCTGGAGCGACCACGGCTAAACATGTTCCAGCTGCTTCTCGGAATCCGGTATTGCAGGACCAGCCTTGGCCGTAGGATTGCTCGATTGCGTTGTCCGGGACGGTTGGGGCAACTGTTGTTTGCGCAGACGCAGCGGCAAATGAAGCGAGCAGCAGCATCGTTGTAGATGCGACAATGGATGATTTACGCATGATCAACCAGCCGAGGTAATTGCAATACCTATTCATTCTCTGTTTCCTGGCTTGAGGTTTGCCGGGCGCTAGCGGCAGTGCGTTTAGATTCAAGGAAACGATCGGAGTCTGCTTCAATCGCTTTCGCTAGGGCTTCGTGATCCACTGACCAATAATGGGTTGCGCCTGGCTTTCCTTTTGGGGGGCGCTCCACGAGAATTGTCTCGATGTGCCGATAGGCTAGAAACGACAATCCGACGATCGATTCCTCTTCAGATTCGATCGTATATTCCCCAGCCGGTAGCTGCTTTCCAATGTCATCAATCGAAAATGGAAACTGGAAGGTGACCAGCTTTTTGTTGATCCTTTTGACCACGCGCGTACTCCCATAGTCAGACTATCGGGTCCAACAATCCGCAGGCGCGCGCACGGGCTTCCACGAAGCCGAAATGCCGGAGCCCGAGTGCAAACTATATTGTTCGATTTGGCCGCGAGATCGAAACTACTCAGCGCATTCATCCAGAAAGCGCCAGCGAAGACCAACTTTGTATATGGTGGGCAAAGTTGGAATTACAATAGCTTCGATTAATGACCATCCATACCGTTTGCGAGGTGGTCCACGAATTTGAAATTCCCCCCCCCCCGAACGGTATCGGGGGTGGTCAGCTCAGCGTCCGTCACTCGCCCCGCGACGGTCGCGGGGTGGGGTTGTTGGGGGCGGGAGAGG
>JAEPOM010000004.1 GCA_017642885.1 Henriciella sp.
CACGCCTTTCAGGCTCATCTCACGCATCAGCCGCTCTATGGTACAGCGCGCAACCTCGAACCCTTCACGCAACATCTGACGCCAGACCTTACGCGCGCCATAGACGCCGAAGTTCTCATTGAACACGCGCAGGATCTCGGGCCGGAGCATGGCGTCTCGCTGGACCCGCGCCGGGGCCTTCTCCGGGCAACGCCGGCGTGTGTCATGCTCATAGAAAGTCGATGGAGCAATCGGCAATACACAGCAGATCGGCTCGACCCCATAGACATCGCGGTGATCGTTGATGAAGGCAATCATCGTTTGAGTGGGCGGTCGAGCTCCGCCTGTGCGAAATATGCGCTGGCCTTCCGAAGTATCTCGTTGGCCTGGCGAAGCTCGCGGTTCTCGCGTTCAAGCGCCTTAATCCGGTCCCGCTCATCGCTTGTCGGACCTGCCCGTTTACCGCTGTCACGCTCGGCCTGCGTGACCCAAGTATGCAGCGTTTGCGGTGCGCAACCGATCTTGCCCGCGATCGATACAATGGCCGCCCATTGCGAGGCGTGCTCGGCCCCGTGTTCAACAACCATCCGAACCGCGCGCTCGCGCACCTCAGGTGAATATCTTCGTCCGTGTGTTTTGTCTGTCATGGCTCCACTCTCTCAAGAAAAGGAGCCTCCGGCAAACCCGGGGCGGTTCACAGCGCGGTAATAGTGGAAGCCGAGCTTGTAAGATCCGAAAGTCGCAGTCGCCAAGAGTATCGTTAGGGCGAGGAGTGTGAGTTTCACCTTGGCCATATTACTTTGCCTCCGACGGTAGCTGACCGCTGAGAGCGAGAAGGAGTTGCTCGAACATTCGTTCTATGCGCGCCGCGGTCGCCTCGAGTTCAGATTGAGAGGCTTTCGATGATTGAATGTCTTGAATTGCGATGGCGAGGTTTCGCTCAATCTTTAGTAAGCGCTTTGCTTGTTGGAATGGGTCACCATCAGACAATCCTGATCTGATCAACTCTCGAGCTACTCCTGTGGGTGTGCCCGAAATTCTGCGGGCTCGTTCGCAAAGATCTTCGATGTCACTTTCGAGCAGTCTAATCGACAATGGTCGAGTGGGACGAGCTGTGTTTTCGTTGCTGGCTTTTTGTGCGCGCATGGTGTGCCTCCTGGAGTACTAAACTACTCAGAGGCTAGGCACCGCAGGTGCCTGCAGCAAAATATTTCATATTGAAACAATCGGTTAGACTACGTCTTTCATCGTCTAACCTGACAAAAGCGTCTGTGTCAGAACGTCGCACTGCTCCGGTTTTGAGCGTCACGATTGTTCCCGCATTTGCCCGCTTTTGCACGATTTTGCTCGAATTTGCTATTGCTCAACTCGATGGGGTATTTCGCGATTTGACTTTCAGAATCCTTCTGCAAATCCTGATTAGACAAGCATCCCGGGCGATGGTTTTCGACCACTTTCGGTGATGGAGTAGAGTGAGATGAAAGATGGAAGGTCCAATAGATCGAAAGCCGAGCATCAGGCCGCGGGGACTCTCAAGGTCTGAAGCAGCCCTCTATATTGGAGTGTCGCCAGGCACGTTCGATAAGCTGGTTCGCGAAGGACTCATGCCTGAGCCCATACCTATTCGAACAAGAAAAGTTTGGGACCGCTTGCGCCTGGACTCGGCTTTTGAGAGTCTAGCGTCAGATAACGACAACGAATGGGATGATGATCCATGGCAGCCAATCGAAAACGACCGCCTTATCTGAAGATATACGACGATCGACATGGCCGACAACGCATCTACTTTCGTCGAAAAGGCTACAAAGACGTCGCGCTCGCTGGGCCGCTCTTTAGCGATGATTTCTGGAAGTCATATCAGAAGGCTATGAATGGTCCACGGCCCGCTATAGGCGCGGATCGGAATAAACCCGGATCACTGAATGAAGTGATTGTCGCGTATTATAAGTCTGCGGATTTCAAGAACCTAAAACCCAGTACGAAATCGACTTATCGCGGCATAATTGAGCGCTTTCGTAAACAGCATGGTGAGAAGACTGCATCTCGTCTTCAACCTCGTCACATACGGCAGATGATGCGTGAGAAATCCGATACGCCTTCGGCAGCGAACAACTTTCTTCGCATCTTGCATCTACTCATGCGGCAAGCGATCGAACTTGAGCTGAGAGAAGACGATCCGACGCAGTTCGTTCGCAAGATCAAAATTAAAACGGTTGGCTTCAAATCTTGGCAGGAGACCGACATTGAAGACTATATCAAAGCTCATCCTGCTGGGACCAAGGCTCATCTAGCTCTGATGCTACTCCTCTACACAGGGCTTCGTCGTTCAGATGTCGTACGAGTTGGGCCGCAGCACATTCGAGAAGGGATCCTGACAATCAAACAAACGAAGACTGGAAACGATGTAAGTATTCCAGTTCATCCGATGTTGGCGTCTGCTCTTAACCAATGCTCACGCGATCAACTCGTCTTTTTGACAACGTCCTTCGGAAAACCATACACGCCTGCGGGGTTCGGAAACTGGTTCAGGGACGTTACCGACCAAGCTGGACTTAAGGGGCTTACCGCCCACGGACTGCGAAAAGCGATCGCGCGACGATTGGCGGAAGCTGGTTGTACACCGCACGAGATCATGTCGATTACAGGGCACCAGAATTTGAAAGAGGTCGTGCTCTACACAGCAGCCGCGAACCGGAAACAGATGGCACAGTCTGCGATGGATCGACTTAACGATGGTGCGGAGTAGGGCAGGTCATTCCTAAAACCGGACATTTGTAAACTGCCACGCTCGCAACCTTTGCCGGGCTTCAACTGAAGCAAACACGGAGTCTGAAAACACCAGCCGACTCTACTTAAGGTTGAATCAATCGTTTTCTGATACCTGCCACCTTGGTCCTCCTTTTACGGACTGGGGAGAAGAATGAACATCGTTCGTTTATTTGACAATTTCTGGGATGACTCAGGCCAGGTTGCTGTGATCTTTGCATTGGCGATCATTCCGATATTTGCAGTCGCAGGGTTCGCAATCGACTTTCAGAACACGATCAAAAAGAAACAGAAAGTGCAGATCGTCTTAGACTCGGCGGTTTTGGCTGCCGCGCGTTCCAAGCAAACGGGAGCGGAAGACGCAACAATAAAATTGGTCGTCCAGGAATTTGTTGATGCTCAGGTTCTGTCTATGGGAGGCGGCTTCAAGTGCGGTGCGACCAACACCAAGATTTCGCGCCCCGATGACGCGATTACCAGCGAAATCACTTGTTCTCAGGAAACGACGCTTTCGCGCGTGATCGGAAAAGAACAATTGGACTTTAGAGTAGATGCGACGGCCGAATATGGGATCGACAAACTCGATGTTGCCTTCATGTTTGATATTTCCGGTTCGATGAACGGCTCTAGTCGATTGACCAATCTAAAAGCGGCCGCCAAGGAAGCTGTGGATGTTCTCTTACCCGCCGGTGCGTCACCAGAATTGATCGAAGACACGCGCCTTGCGATGGTTTCATACAACACAATGGTGAATGCAGGACCGTTTTTCGAGGACGTGACGGGCGTTCCAGCGAAAAGGACGTACACCCACACTATAAAGCCGACGAATTCCGGAATTTCCAACGACAAAGGGCGATTATTTTCCGATTTGCATATCGGTCTATACGATGCTTCACGCAATCGGCTCATAACGGAGTTTGGCGATGATGCAGCCATTGCGATCGAAGACTGGCGTCGCGACAATCGAACTGAGGCGCGTCTAACGATCGGCGTGAAAGTTCCCAAAGACAGCCCGCTCTACAAAACAGTTGGCAGCATGAGGCTCGAGCTTAGCGGCGTCCAACGCCGTCGACGAAACGACAATGACGAACCATTCTCTCTCTACGGTGATCGTCGCGGTGAATTCACGTCTCGAAATGGGCGAAACTGGCGCGAAGGAAAGTATCGACTGCGCCTTCGTGCTTACGAACGCCGCAATCGCCGCGGGCGATTATTGTTTGACGAAACACTGGATTTCGAGCTGGGCCGCGCGGAGGATTCAAAACCGCAAGTCAAAGAGATCACGATCAGCTCCACCTGTGTTTGGGAGCGGGACGGCGCACAGAAATTTACTGACGCGGCTCCGGGTTCCAATGCCTATCTAGCCCATCAGCAGGCTTGGTTCGTCGAGGACCCAAAACACCGAGATGGCGGATACTGGAAAACGGGCCATCCAAACCGGCCAGATCACTCATGGTATCGCGGCACCGAGTGCCGAAATGCCGTGCCGGTCGGCCTGACCAACAAGCGTTCTGATTTGATCAGCTACGTGAACAGCTTAAATGCAGGCGGCGGAACCGCAGGTCATCTTGGCGTTGCTTGGAGTTGGTATCTGGTGTCACCAAACTGGAGTGGAGTATTTCTAGGAAGCTCTGCGCCCCTCGCATACACTGAGCCTGATGCGAACAAGGTTGTGATCTTGATGACCGATGGCGCTTTTAATGCAGAGATCTTCCCTGAGCAGGGGTCATCGAGCACGCAAGCACGCGCGCTGTGTGACAGTATGAAAAGGCAAGGCATTCAGGTCTACGCTGTTGCGCTGAATGCCCCAACGTCGGGTAAGCGCGTCCTCGAATATTGCGCGTCCGGACCCGAACACTTTTTTGAGCCGAGCAACGCAGACGAATTGACCGATGCGTATCGGAAGATTGCCACATCAATTTCGGACCTTCGAATATCCAAATAGGCAAAAGGTTTCGATCAGTGCAGTAGTCCGCAACCTTTCACCCAAGGATCTCCAGTCAGTGAGCCTATGGCACGGGATATGGGTAGGACGGTTCCCGCACTGCGAAATCTGTTTGTGCGCAGTTGCAGCTATTCTCCAGATTTCTGGATATGGGAAAGAAAGAAAACAGCCAAGACTCTAAGGACGAGATTCCCAAAAAGGGTGCGGCCGTCGCCGCAATGAGTGAGCCCGTTAAGAAATTCGACGATTTTTTTCGAGGAGCCGACTCCGGCGAACCTGGTAAAACAAATTGAACGCCTGAGAATGGTGGAAAAGGACTAAGTACAGTACAAGTCCGTCGATCTGCTGGTTTGCCGTTAGGCGACGAGTTCGACCGCAGATTTTACAACGACTTTGTTTCTTCCGCGGGCTTTGGCTTCATAGAGCGCTTCATCAGCCTGTGAAACTGCGGCGTCAAAGCAACTGTTTGAATCGACGAAGGCAAGCCCAAAACTCGCAGTAACCCCAATAGACGCGCCGTTAATCTCAAGCCGCTCCGACTGGATGCGCAGGCGTAAGCGTTGCGCCACCGAGTGTGCTTGCGCTGAAGAGATATTGTTCAGCAAGATGATAAACTCTTCGCCGCCCCAACGCCCCAAACGATCGAAAGGACCGCGAAGCTCTGAATGAGCGACAGCGGAGACAGTTTTGAGGACTTCGTCTCCAACGACATGACCATGAATGTCGTTCAAAACCTTGAAGCGATCGAGATCGAAAAGAACCACTGCCGCTGAAGTGCCAGAGCGTTCCATTCGCAGCTGTTCATCTGCAACAGCATCTTGAAATGCTCTGCGGTTTAAAACTCCCGTCAGTGGATCCGTGGTTGCAAAATTCTGAAGCGTTAATCGTGCCGCGTATTTCTGATGCTCCCTGAAGAACGCGAAGATCGTCATCGGTCCAGCGACAGCTCCGGCAATGCCAATAACCAGAGGTAAGAAATATTGTGGTTGCAAATGAAGCCCGATCTCCATGGCGATGCATGCATAAATGGTGACCAAAGACATCGCAGAACAGCAAACGATGATCGGAAACGCCAATGCTTCTTTGGCGTAAGTCCAGGAGAGGATATTGAGCTGGGCGCGCGACGACATAATCTTGGACTACCATCAGTCTCTCAATTTTTCGCGGAGCGTGGAGGCTGGATTTCCTGTTGAGTATTAACGATTTTGGATCGATTTATCCGCTCTCGCAGCGTTTTTTTGCTTGCACGTTAAGCAATTCCAGGTGCTTGCTTGATCTGCGTCTGAGAAGTACAAACACCCTAGGCCTAATGGTGTCTATTTCAATGCATGGGGCCTTCCAGTATCCAAATGCCGAGGATTTACGTGGAGACTCTGTGCGCCTCTCACCAATGCCTGCAATCGCATCGGCATCTGCCGTTCCAGCAGTTGCGACAAGCGCTCTACGCTTGATTGATAATCGAATTCATCATCGACCAAAGTTAGGCCGTGATGGCGCGCGTCCAGTTGACACACTAAAATGGGCGACGATACTCGCAAGCGCTAACTCCTGAGCGAATTACGAGAATAATTGGATCTTTCAAGTTAAAATCGGGCAAATCGTGCTCGCGACGGTGTGAGCATATTGGAGTTCGCGCCGAGGCGAGAAAGGACTTCTCGATTCACTCGTTTTTTGTAAAGCGGTGTACTCTATGAGCTGAACACGCTATAATTAGGTGGGTGGTTCTAATTGAAAAAAGACAAATTTCCTCCATGGCTCGTGTCCAATCCTGCGGATCCAGAACCGCTCGATGACGCTATGGTGTTGTCCGATTGGCTCGCATTGGTCAGAGAAGCGGCTTTTTCAGATGATCATATTTCGGATGAAACGCGAGCTGAACTCGCGGAGCATTTGGCACTTGCAGAGGCTGCGCTAAGGCGAGCGCACGCGGAACGCTCCAGGGATTAGTTGATTTCCACTGCCCCTCGAACGCCCTAACGCGAGAGCGCAACTTCAAATTGGTTGAACATCGGCAGAATTGAGTACTTGCAATCACGTATTTTGCCGGCGGATGGTCCCTGCGGCGAGCCAGCTTGCTTGTGGGGTGTACAATCTGAGTTGGGTTTCTTCGCGCAGGACCTGGAGGTTCGAACACGCGATCGGTTCCGTCGTCGGGCGTCAAGGTCAAATATGGCGTCACGTCCTCGATTGATGCACAGAACAACAATCCATTAAGAGGAAGACTTTGCTTGAAACTCAACTTTAACGAGATTCATGATATCATTTTTCGTATGAAAAGAGCGAAATTATGTTTTCACCGAAGTCGAAGGGAAAGGTGAATCTGCGCCGGTTGAGCGCAGGTCTACCGCGTGAAGAAAACACTGAAGCTCGATCCATCCCCGTTTTGCGTCCCTTGTCAGAAAAGCGCCGGATCGCCCGGAAGGATTTGTGGTGCGTTTGCCTGATCGAAACGAAGGGTGGTGAGAAACGCGAGGGCGTCATCATAGATGTTTCCAAGACCGGCGCTCGAGTACGATTTCGCTCCCGTGGAAAGCTGCCGAGAGTCGTTCGCATCAAAGCTTCGCGGATTGGATTGCGGAGATTCGCGCGGGTAGTTTGGCAGTCAACGTTCGATGCGGGGCTCGAATTTGTTCCCGACCACAAGGTTGGTTAATTCGATAAATCGGCAAACCGAGCGTCCAGCTCGAATATGAATTACGCCGCATTGGTGATGTTATGCCTGCGGCCGATGGGTTAACTGAATTGCGGTTCTTTGATCAACATGAAATGTGTTGGTGTCGAACTGAGATGTCTGCCGGCTTTGACGTTCCGACGTTCAATCTCGTCGTAAACCATGAAAGTACCATCGGATTTTGACCAAAAACAGTTGGTCACGCGGTACCCCCTCGGGCAACTGGGCGCGATGAACCATAGGTCAAAAAAACGTCCTGTCGTTTTAGGTGCAAAACGAATGTCTCTCCATGAATTGCTCACTCGGATCCCCTTTGTTTTGCACCAAGCAAATATAAACCGTGCGTTGAAAAACTGTTACTTTCGAACGGACGGCTAGTGCATCCCTCTCCGTTGGATTGCGCGACGCTTTTTGAGGGAATGGCTCGAAAAAGGATCGATGGGATCAGGGGTTCAATAAGGTCTGCATGGCGCTCTAAACGAATGCCAAAACAAAGGACGTCGTATGAACGCAATTCGTTGCAGATGTAACTTTAAATGCGCAGCTCGTGCGCTAGACTCACCAATACGAAAACAATAAATCGCAAACCCATGACAGCTGATGTAAACAAGTTTGCTTTCGGGGCGCCTGAATCCGTTCCACCCAATCCGCGCGAGATGAAAGTGAAGCGGATTGGTCCAGCCGGAACCGTTGAAGTCGAAGTCATGATTTATCGCGGCGAACTTGCGGATTTGAGACCGTTGGTCATAGTCGGGTCAATTGACTTCCCGATGCCACCCGCTGTCAAATTCTGTGAGCACATGTGGTCTAAGGGCCTGCAAGTCATCTACATTCGACGTCCAGGGTTTGGTGGCGCTCGTGCGCTGCCCTCGGTTCTGCTCGATGAAAAATTGATCAATTCTGGCGCTACGGTCGCCGCAGAGGCCGCGCTGTTACTGAACATTCTGGACGATCTATCCCTTCGCAACATTATTTTGATGGGTTTGGGAACAGGAAATTCTGTTTGCTACCGTCTCAGTCGGTTGAGCAAAAACGTCAGCCTTTCGATTTATGCCAACCCCGTTTTCAACCAGGATATTCTAGAGGTGTTTCGGCCGCGCTGGTTTCAGACATTGCTCGGCCTCATTATGAAAACCAGGAGCGGCGTACGTATAGCCGAAGTGGGCCTCAAACATCAGTTGAAAAAGGACCCGGTCAAGTTTTACGATGATGTTCTGGAAAAATGCCCCGGAGATCGAGACTATATCGCCGAGAACCGTAGCGACTTGTTTGCGGCGAGCGAACTGTTCCTGAACGTGCAACCTGAAACGTTCTTCTATGACATCCGAATGACCCTCCTTCCAGATCGTACATTGAAAGACGGTTACTTCGCAGATCTGAACGCCGTGGTTCTTTCCGGAGAAGAGACAACGGATATCTGGAAATCTGAGTTAAACCGGGAAGCTAAACGCTTATCGCTCCCGGTTGTTCTCGCACCCAAAGGAGATATTTTCGTGCCATACGTGTCTCCAGAATACGTGCTCTCGACAATAGCGAAGTACGACCAGTCTGCCTACTATACGTAGATCTCGATCGGTTAGGTTCCAAAAAAATACTTATAGAATCGATTTCATGCGGCCGCCGCGCATGCGTTTTCGAGGCGCTTGATACAATCGGAAGCGATCATTGGCTTAAAAAAGAAAAAGCCTTGCACCAGGTTGCACCCACGCCTGCGAACCTCTTCCAGTTGCCCGCGCGTTTCAACCCCTTCAGCTACGACGTCAGCTCCTAGTGCCGTGGCCAATTGAACGCTTGATCTGAATACCCCAGCAAACTTTGGATCTCGTTTGACATTGGCCACAATCGACTTGTCGACCTTAATCCGTTGAATTGGAAGCTCGGCCAGTCGCCGAACATTCGAATATCCGACGCCATAATCATCCAAGGCAATTCGAACTCCGTTTCGATTGAGAGTTTCCAGGTTTTCTCGGACCGTCGCTCGACTCGTGAGCCGTTCGGTTTCCGTTACCTCAATCCAAACCTGACTGGGGCGTACTTTGAAGCTTGAGAACTGCTCCAACATTGAATTAGCAAATCCGCGTGTTGCTAGGTCCACCGGTGAAATATTCAGCGAAATGCTGCCAACTCGTCCCTCATCAAGTGGAACGGACATTTGCTGCAGTGCCAATGCCCGAAGAAACCGGTCGACTTCGTCACCCAATCCAC
Source organism: Henriciella sp. (assembly GCA_017642885.1). Lineage (GTDB taxonomy): Bacteria > Pseudomonadota > Alphaproteobacteria > Caulobacterales > Hyphomonadaceae > Henriciella. Next base: position 9,567 of record JAEPOM010000004.1, read on the forward strand.
ATTCTCGAGCGATCGAAAGGAATAATTCAGGATTCAGGTGCCCAAGTTCAGGGTGAAACCAACGGGCAAGCGCTTCCACCGAGACAATTCTTTGGCAAGATATATCGACGACAGGCTGAAAAGAAATCGATACTTGTTTCTTGAACTCGCCCGATAACAGAGACGACTGAATGGTCCGTTTCAACCGCGCAACCTTGTCGATTTTCTCCCCATAAAGCGATAGACTCGAGCGGCCTGATCGCTTTGCATCGTGTAGCGCCGCCGACGCATTGCGGCGTAAATCATCCAAGGATTCGGCGTCCTGAGGAAAACGAGACAATCCGATAGAACCGGAAACATGGATTATTCGACCGTTGCACTCAATCGGTCGATACACAAAATCCATACACTCACGCATGTCGAATTCAATTTCCTCCAGCTCGTCCGAAGAATCCCAAAGCGTGTTATCGACGAGGATAGCGAACTCGTCACCGCCGACCCGCGCCGTCGATATGAGATTTGGAAGTTTGGTAAGGCGTTCGGAAACGATGCGGAGCACCTCGTCACCGACAACGTGCCCATATCGATCATTGATTCCTTTAAAATCATCCAAATCCAACAATACCAATGAAACCGACCGAGTCTCACCATTGGCTAGAAACCTAGATGTTTCCATATCATGTTCAAAGCCAGCCCGATTGCGGAGATTTGTGAGCGGGTCTGTTTCCGCCATCGCTCGGAGCTCAGTCATCTTCTGTCGGACGCTGCGGTGTGCGGGCAAAAAAATGAGAAATGCTTCGAGTAGTACGATGAATCCCGCGGTCAAAAGCGTGATCTGTTGAAGCGTATGGACCCAACTGGATTGCTTACGCGCCCGCTCGTCATATGTGGCAACGGCTTCTTCCAATCTTTCCAGAACTATACCGGTTCCTTTGTACTCCAATTCATCAAAAACGGCTTGCGGATAACTAGCTCTGGGAACATTCCGGCCAAGCGTGATGTAGTCTTTGACGATCTCATCTGTTGACGGCGTTCGCGCTAGGTACAATCTGCCGAGACTCGTTTCGCGCTCCGCGTCCTCCATCAATTTTTGGTGGGCGCCTTCAAATTCGTGCACCGCACGAGCCAATTGATCTGCGGATTCACGATCGCCACTGGCAACCGTATTTCGTGCGAAACGTATGATCTGTTGAGAGAGCATACGCTGCTTCGCGCTGAGAGCGATAACTTCCGCATCCTTTTGTGCATTCTTGAGCGCATAAGACTCGATGAAATGACTAACCGTCAACACCGACAAAATCAGGATGAGCGCTGCCGCATATCGCTTCCACAAAGGATCTGGATTTTTAGTCATCATACAACTACCCTTGATGACAAAATACCACCCAGGGTGGAAAAATATCGCAAAGTTGTGTGTGAAATTCGGTCGTTCCACCTAAGGATATTTTAGTGCTTCACAGGACATTAGTGATGAATGCGAGGAATCCATTCAGACTACCAAGCGGACACGACCAAACACCACAATCGGTCGCGACTTACGGCGCAGCACTAAGCTCAGCTACGGCAAGAGACTCAAAAAATACAATAATTGCAGTGTCCCGGGGCTTCCTGCAGATCCTGCCGAAGTTGGGCTCGTCGTTCCTAATACCGGACATAACGAAATCGCCGATCTATTCGCAAAAGAAGCCGCCAAAAAAATTTTGCGGCGCTGAACAGTCATCTGATCCGAGGCATCGGCTAGCGTTTGAATTTGCGGGATCAACTCTCAATCACATCAGTCTCTTCGCCGTCGGCGTCACAGTTCTGTTCTCCAGTTAGAACAGCCAGAGTGGCATAACGCCGTGATCCGCCCCATCGGGGTGGTCCAGCCAGATTGTTAGACCCGGCGGTTGCCGGGAAAACCGCATCGCCATTTCACCTTCCGAGACCTTTATAACGTTTTCATTGAATACTAACACTATCAATGTTAGTGTCCGCGCCTGATGTTAGATATTGATCGAAATCTGCCAGACCAGGACCCGTTCAGCAGCTCGCTCCGGGCCTATCTTGAGCGCACACTTCATGTGCCTGTTGATCTTGCGCCATGGCAGGGCGGCGCGGAGCTACCGATTTTTTTGACCCGGAATTACACGCTCTACCAGCTTGAAATCGGTGATACTCGACTGGTCGTGCTCGCTTCGGATCGCGAGGATCCTAGAACCCCGAACGAAATCTCCAAACACATTGGTCTGGTTGAAGCGGCTTTCGCTGGCCCCGTTGTCTATGCGGCTAATGTCATCTCTTCGACTTTGCGCGCACGTCTCATTGAGGCGGGCGTCGCATTCATCGCCCCCGGCAACCAACTCTATATCCCTCTCCTCGCCATGGACCTGCGCGAACATTTTCGCCGCCCAAGAGCGCCTCGGCCGGAAAAACTCTCCCCGTCTGCGCAAGCGGTTCTGTTTCGGCATGTCTTGTTCATTGATGAACACGATCGGTTGTATGGGATGACACCAAGCGCCCTGGCAGACCCCTTGCGCTACAGCCCGATGACGATTGGACGCGCATTCGATGAACTCGCCGCCGTCGGGCTTGCCAAGATCGAACGCCAGGGCCGCGAAAAGCATCTGCGCTTTAACGAAGACGGGCGCCTCCTGATCGATATGGCCAAAACCCTTCTCATCTCACCGGTATCGAAGACCATACCCGTCCGTCTACGAGCCGACTCCTCTGAGATACAGTATTCTGGGCTGACAGCGCTCGAAAGGCTGACTGATCTCAATAGCGATGAACCGGAAACCTTTGCGGTCACGCCCGATCGTTGGCGTACGCTCCTTAATCAAGGTGTGGTTGAGCCCGTATCAGAGACCTACGAGGCAACGGCCGTTATTGAGACATGGCGTTACGATCCACAGGGGCTATCTGAACGCTCTGTGGTCGATCCGCTTTCGCTCTACGCGCAGTTCTGGGATCACGAAGACGAACGGGTTTCCATGGCTGCCGACCAGCTTTTGGAGGCGTTCGAATGGTAAAAGGTATTGAGGCGTTCAAAACGCATTTTGCAGGCCATGAAGAGAGCTACGCACTTATCGGCGGCGCCGCCTGCGACATCCTCTTCGGTGAAGCGGGTTTGCCGTTCCGCGCCACCAAAGACTTCGACATGGTGCTCTGCGTTGAAGTGGTGAGCGCCGACTTCGCAGGCGTGTTTGCCTCACTTCTAGACGCTGGCGGATACCAGGCCCGGGAGCGCTCAACCGGTCGGCGCGAATTCTACCGGTTTCATCGGCCTACCAATGATCGCTTCCCGTCGATGATCGAGCTTTTCGCTCGAACGCCCGACACGCTCGTTTCACCAGAAGGCGCCGAGCTTGCTCCGATCGCGGTCGAAGAAGACGTCATCAGCCTGTCTGCCATTCTTCTCGACGATGATTATTATGCAGCACTCAAAACCGCGCGGCGCACGGTCGATGGTGTCAGCCTCGTTGATGAAACTGTGCTTATTCCGTTTAAGGCCCGCGCCTTTCTGGACCTCTCAGCCCGCAAGACAGCCGGCGAAAATGTAGATGCGCGTCATATTCGCAAGCATCGCGCCGATGTCTTTCGCCTCGTCCAGCTCTTGCCTGGTACTGGATCAAGCGATCTCGGCGATCCTATTCGCAAAGACCTGTCTGCTTTTCTCGAAGATGTCGGCAGCGATGACAGCTTTGATTATTCCGCCCTCAAACTTCCACTCAGCTATGACGATGCAACCGTCACACTGAGACGATTTTATCAACTTAAATAATAAGCCCTGTCCTTTGCCATGACCGACACCGCCGATACAAACAACCCCGTTGCGCCATTTACCGAAAGCGCGGCTCTTGCGGAAATTCTCCAATGGTCAGTCAAACGGCCTCTATGGCTTCGCGATGCACTTCGTCGGCTCATGCAAACCGATGACCTGTCAAGCGATGACCTTGATACGCTGGAAGAAATTTGTCTGGGCGCAGAAGACAAAGCGTCACCGCTTTCTGAAGGCGATATCGCGCCCCAGCGATTGCCCGGCAAACCGGTTGCGATCTGCGGGCTTCGCGAGCCCGTGGGCGTCAACGCCCTCGCAATGGGTCAAGGTCTCAAATTCGCAGCAGCCGGCCTCACAATCGTCTATGGCGATAATGGGTCGGGCAAGTCAGGTTATGTCCGCATCCTCAAACATGCCTGCCGCTCACGCGATGAAAAGTTCAGTATTCTGCGCAACGTCAATGATGGCGAAAGCGTTCCCCAATCGGCAGTCATCGACTATGCTGTCGACGGCAATGATGATCACTTTCAATGGTCGCCGGACGGCGATGATCATCCCGATCTTCCTGCGGTCAGTATCTTCGACTCGCGCAGCGCCAATACGCATGTCCGTGAAACTAATAATGTCGCGTACGTTCCTTTCCCCATGGAACTCCTCGATCGTCTCGGGAAAGTCTGTGACACGCTAAAAGCGCGCGTCGCGGACCGGATCTCCGCCCTTCAGTCTCAGACACCGATTGCGCTGAAGACGCCCACGCTCAGCTCGGACACGGCCGCTGGTGCCTTTCTTCATGGGCTTTGGGCCAAATCAAAACCTGATACGCTCGATTTGCTCATCGCTTTGACTGACGAAGAAACATCGCGTTTCGCCGCCCTTGATGCAGACCTTGCCCAGAACCCAGCCAAAGCTGCCGCAAAAATTATCGCGCGTGCGGGTCGCCTTTCGGCGGCCATGTCCCGGCTCAGCGCACTGATCGATGCAACGACCTCTGAAGCCTTCGCCGATCTGCAAAGACTAAAAGATGAGGCGACGGCAACGGCGGAGGCCGAACGTCTTGCCTCTGAACAATTATTCCAAGACGTGCCCTTGTCCGGTGTCGGGTCGCAGACCTGGCGTACCCTTTGGGAGGCGGCTAGGTCCTTCTCCAATACCGAAGCTTATCCAGACCGATCCTTTCCAGAGCCTTTAGAGGACGAGCGTTGCGTGCTGTGCCACCAAGCGTTCGATGTCGATGCCAAAGTGAGGATGGCGTCCTTCGAAACCCATGTCCAAGGCGCTGCACGTCAGGCTGCCAAAACAGCCGCCGATGCAATCAAACAGAAGCGCATTGACATCGAAGACACGGCGATGTCGCTGTCAGACATCCGGGGTTTTGCTGCACTTCTCAAAACCGAACTCGATCAACCAGCGCTCGCGGACAGCATCCGCCGATGCGCGCTCACCGCCGCATGGCGTCACCGGGCTTTGCTCCGAGGACATAAAGAGCCGGGCTCAGCCGTTGCTTTGCCGGAAGATACCGTGGATGCGCTGCGCAAGGATCTCACGGCGCGCGCTGCGGCGCTGTCGGGTGAAAAAGATAGCGACGCCCGCCTGAAACTTGTCGCCGAGCATGCCGGTCTTAAGGACCGTATCGCATTGGCCGGCCTCGAAGAGGATGTCCGCGCAGAGATTGCCCGCAAGGTCAAAATCGACAAACTCAAAGCTGCGGAGAAAACCTGCGGCACCGGCGTCAAACGCGCCATCACGACCAAGAACAAAGAGCTCTCAGAAAAACTGGTCACGGATCTTTTACGTGGGCGATTTGCGAGAGAGGTATCCAAACTCCAGATCGGCACTATGCCGATTGAGCTGCGCAAAGTCCGGGACCGGGACGCTCAGTCCTTCTTCAAAGTCGCGCTCGTCGACAAACCCGACGAACCCATCGGCGAAGTCCTGAGCGAAGGCGAACATCGCTGTGTCGCGCTCGCGGCTTTTCTCGCCGAACTTGTCACCTCAAGGGACTATTCGGGTATTGTCTTCGATGACCCCATGTCCTCACTTGATCACAAGTATCGCCGACGTGTTGCAGGCCGTCTTGCCGAAGAAGCGGACCATCGCCAAGTCGTGGTCTTCACCCATGACCTAACATTTCTCTTCGATATCCAGCGCGAAGCCGAAGCGCTGGATCAAAATGTGCATTTCCAGAACGTCCATCGGGTTAGCTCAGAGCCTGGCCACGTCAGTCAGGACCTTCCAATCGACGCAAAGGCAGCAATCCATATGGCAGCGGCGCTGAGGTCAGAGCTGAAATCTGTGCGCGATCATTTCGATGGCTGGCCTGAAGCGCGCCGGTCCGTTTTCGCTCAAGGCTTTCTTGGGAAGCTTCGTAACGGTTGGGAGCAAGGGATTGCCGACATGCTGCGGCCTGTCATGTCCCGCTTCAATAATGAGATCAAACCGTCTTCACTCTATCGCATTGCTATCATCAACGACACTGATGTTCTCACCGTTCGCAGAGCTCAAGCACGTCTCTCTGAAGATCAGCATACCTCGCCGGAAACGATCAACCCGAGTGAAACCACCCATGCGGAGCTGCTGGGCGAATTGAAAAACCTTGAAGATTGGCTCCAGGATGTTGAAGCCCGGCGCAAAGCAGCTGTGGCGCCCAAAGTCACATATTCCATGTAAACCCTGAGGATAGGGCCACTAGCTTCACTAATTCGACCGTATTTTCGCTTGCGTTTCCAGCAAACGCTAGCCGTTGTTGTGACAATTAGGGTAAAACGGGGTGTGCGAACATCGCGTTCGTTGTCGATCAACCAAAATCTTATGTCTCCTTTTGATGCTGTGGACGGCGTGCCCCACCCAGCTCCGCGGAGCTGGTAATGTGAAGGTATCCACACCGCCAACATTAGGAGCACGCCTATGGATAAGAGTATCACAGTTATTGGCTTAGATTTAGCCAAGTCGATTTTTCAGGTTCACGGGATCAACGCGGAGGGTGAGGTTGTCGTCCGACGCAAACTGAGCCGGTCGCGAGTCCTCGCCTATTTCAATCAATTGGAACCGTGCCTGGTTGGCATGGAAGCCTGCGCAACAGCGCACTATTGGGGCCGTGAGCTGAGCGCACTTGGACATGATGTGAAACTGATGCCCCCACAATTCGTGAAGCCGTATCTGAAGAGCCAGAAGAACGATATGCGCGATGCCGAAGCGATCTGCGAAGCCGTCACGCGGCCAACGATGCGGTTCGTTCCGATCAAAACACCAGATCAACAAGCGCTTCTGGCTCTGCATGGCGTGCGTGATCATTGGGTGCGCTTATCGACCCGGCTGATCAACACATTACGGGGTTACCTCGCAGAGTTTGGCATCGTCGCTGCTAGAGGTCGTATGGGTGTTGAAGCCATCCTCGACACGCTCGCTGACGACCAGGATGATCGTATCCCCGATCTGGCGCGGGAGTGTCTGATGCCACTCGCCAATGAGCTCCGACACGTAAAGCGGCAAATCCTGGAAATGGACCGCAAGATCCTCAAGGCCCACAGAGCCAACTCCATCTGCCAGCGGCTGGAAACGATACCCGGCGTCGGACCGGTCATCGCAACACGGGTGGTTGCTGAAGTACCCGATCCGAAGATCTTCAAATCCGGCCGAGCGTTCTCCGCATGGGTCGGACTTGTGCCCAAACAGAATTCAAGCGGTGGCAGAGAGCGGATGGGACAGATCACCAAGAAAGGAAACCCGGAACTCAGGCGCTTACTCGTCGCTGGCGCAATATCGATGATCATCCGAGCAAAACGGAGCGACTTCACCCGGCATCCATGGCTCAGCCGTCTGCTTGAGCGTAAACCGACGATGGTGGTTGCGATCGCGATGGCCAATAAGATTGGCCGAATGATCTGGGCCCTGATGGTCAAAGGAGAAAAGTTCGATCCGGCAAAGCTGATGCCGGCATAAAGTCGCCGCGCCGAACAGGCGCAAACGAGATTGGTGAGAGCATAAGGAGGTCATGCAGACCCGTAGTTTCTGACAAGTGAGGACAATCCACCTGCGAGCAAGCACCCTTGAGTGCGGCCTTTTGTAAGGAACCTCATCTTGCGGAACGCATGATGGCCAGCGGCATCTAAAAGCCGCCCAAATAGGCCGAACAGATGCCCGCTAACGGCCAACCTGCAAATGACCAACGAAAATCTCTTGCCAAGGGGGCGCCGTCCACAGATGCTCGCATAGCGGTACTCTATAGCTGGCTCGCGCAATCGGAGATTTCGAACAAGGTTTGTTTTATGCCTTAGAGATTGTCCACGAAGGCTTGAACTGTAGGTTCTCGCCATGTGTCGACGAGCGCCGCTGCGCTGACCGTAAAGGCAATCTTCGCGGGATGCGGGAAAGCCGCGATCTCGCCGCTTTCCAACAGAGGGGCGATCGCCGATTTTGGCGCGGTGGTGATGATATCTGTGGCTTTCGCCATTTCGATGCAGGCCGTCTGGCTGAGCAGGCGATATTTCGGAAATTGGCTTGCTTGCAGTAGCTCTCGGGTCTCGGCAGGAAGGTTTGCCTCGAAGACAGGATCGTAGCCGGCGATGGCCCATTCAAACTCCAGGATCGCCGCTTCGCTGCGATCCGTTTTCAACACATCATGGTCAGGGCGGCAGACGACCATATAGGGTTCATTGAATAGTTCCTTGGTGCGCAATCGGTTGGCGTGGGGAAGGCCGCGTATGGTGGTCGTGTGATAGATTAGGATGTGAATGCGGCGCTGAACCAATTCTTCCACGGCATGAGCAGGCGGCATCGTCTCTGCCGTGATCCGGGTGCGGGGAAACCGCTGGCGAAAACCCAAAATGGCCGGATGTATCAGAGTTTCGAGAATGGCTGGCCCGCTGACCACGTTTAACTCACGCTCGCCGCCGCGAGTTTCCGCTTTGACCGTCTCAGCGTGGGCAAGAAGGTCTAATCCCATCGGGTAGAGCCGCTTGCCAGCGTCGGTCGGTGCGACAGAGCGCGTGGTGCGGTGAAAAAGCGTGACGCCCCAAGCTGCTTCTAAAGTTTGTATACTCTTCGTCACCGCCGATTGCGACAAACCAATCTCGTCGGCGGCCTTCGAAAAACTGCCCAGCCGGTACACGGATTCGAAATGTCGAATGAGGCGGAGGTCAATCATATATTCCAATGAGTAATCAATATTCCCTATAATTTCAATTCTAAGAATGGATAGAGTCGCGTATCGCATCCTGAGAGCGCTGTTCAGGCGCCGTTTGAGGAGGATTTTGTCATGTACCTAGAAGAGTTGATCTCATCAAAGATCACCGTACTCGCCATTCCGGTTTTCTTTGCCGCGATCGCCATGGAAACGATTGCGGTGCGCGTCTTCAAAGCGCGCGGTAGCATGGACGCCAAAGACGACCTGGTCAGCATTTTTCTCGGCCTGATGAGCGTGGTGACCAACGGCGCCGTGGCGTTCCTGACGGTGGGAATGTTATTCTGGGCGGCGCAGTACCGGATTGCGACCATACCTTTGTCGATTGTATCGATCATTGCCTGTTTCGTGATCGATGACTTGCGCTACTATCTCCATCACCGTATCGCGCATCGCGTTCGCTGGCCCTGGGCGATGCATGTCACCCATCACTCCAGCACACATTTCGATTTCGCGGTTGCGCTCAGACAAGGTTGGACCAAGCACTTCTCGGGAACGACATTCCTAAAAATTCCGCTCGTCCTGATCGGATTTGATCCCGTTCTCGTCCTGTTTTGCGGGGCCTTGAATGCCATTTACCAGTTCTTCCTGCACACCGAGACAATCGATAAGCTGCCCCGTTGGTATGAAGCGGTGTTCAACACGCCCTCCCACCACAGGGTGCATCATGGGAAGAACCCGAAATATCTCGACATGAATTACGCCGGAACCTTGATCATCTGGGATAAAATGTTCGGCACGTTCACGGCAGAAGACCCTGAAGACAAGCCGGATTACGGGCTCGTAAAGGACCTGGAAACTCTAAATCCGCTCACCATCATTTTCCATGAATACTGGAGCATCGCGAAGGATGTGTTCGGTTCTGGGCGTAGCTTCAAAGATCGCCTGATGTACATTTTTGCCCAGCCCGGCTGGAGCCATGACGGATCGCGGCAAACGTCACTTCAAATCAAGGCGGACGCTGATGCGTCGACCAAAACCGATTACGCTTCGGGTGCGGTTACGCCAGCGCCGTCAGCCTGAGGTCCACCTCGATGCCGACTCACTTTGCCGCCTCAGAGCTCATTCTGACCATCGCCTGTCTGGGCGCCATGTGGGTCCTGTGGAATCGATCCATCCGGTTTGCCGCGATCGGGATGGGAATATTGGGGCTTGCGGCAGGACTGGGCACGATCCGCTTCGCATTTGGGCTGGGTCCTGAATTTGCTGTGGTCCATCGTATGGTCTCGCAACATGGTGGCCTGATCGCCGCGGGCTTGATTGTTTTGTCGTTGGTTGACGGCGTCGTCTCGTCGGAGCGTCGCCTGAGCTATCTCCTCGTCACGGGAGGCGCTGTTGCGGTTTCAACGATTGCAGGGCTGATCAATAGCAGCCTGCAGCCGCTCATTCTGTTGGCATGGGCAATGATCATAATGATGCTCTCGCCATTGCAACCGTTTCAAAAAAGCGGCACGCGTATCCTGGCTTTCACCTTCGCCGCGATCCTTCCGCTCAATGCGCTGTTTGTGCGGCGCTCGCCCGCGCTGGGTGTTGATCTCAGCTGGCATCTTTATCATGTTTTGCTCGCAGTCTGGGTGGTCGCGCTTGCGGCAATACTCGTTTCGACCCGCGATGAGAGTCCGGCTTAGAAGAGCGATTAAAATCGACTTCGCTGCTCAAGCAGATGTTCGACTGTTTTGTCTTCTTTTGCTCGCCATTCGGACCACTATGGGGAGTGTTGAGTACAGGTCTAGAACACGAAAGTGTCTAACCTGTTGGGTTAGACACTTTCGTGAGAAAATATCTAAGTGATACCAATGGTCTAAGATTTGGGTGGCGGAGAGGAAGGGATTCGAACCCTCGATACGCGTAAACGTATACGCCCTTAGCAGGGGCGCGCCTTCAGCCACTCGGCCACCTCTCCGCGAGGAGGAAACCCCTAAATATTTCGCGCATCGATGGCAAGCGCCGATTTGGTGCCAGCTGAGGCTTTTCGCAGATGGGCTTGCAAGCGTGCGGGCGCGGGCCTATTCCCGGGGGCATGAACAAGATTACTCTTCACAAGGGCGACTTGCCCGCTGGGTTAAATCTCGGCGATGTGGTCGCCGTCGATACGGAGGCGATGGGCCTCAACCCTGTGCGCGATGCCCTGTGCGTCGTGCAGCTATCGTCCGGCGATGGATCGGCACATGTGGTGCAATTATCGCGCGATTATGATTGCCCGAACCTGAAACGGCTCCTGGCGGACGAATCGGTGCTCAAGATTTTTCACTTTGCCAGGTTTGATGTTGCGATGATGAAGAAGTGGCTGGGCGTCGATTGCACGCCGGTCTGGTGCACCAAGATCGCATCAAAGCTGTCACGCACATATACGGACCGTCACGGCCTGAAGGATGTCACTCGGGAATTGATTGGTGCGAATATGGATAAGTCGCAGCAATCCTCTGACTGGGGCGCGGCGGAACTGAGCGATCAGCAGCTGCAATATGCAGCGAGCGATGTCCTGCACCTGCACGAAATTCGTGACGGACTGTCGGCCATGCTGGAACGGGAAGGGCGCACTGCGCTGGCCCAGGCTTGCTTCGACTTCTTGCCGGTACGGGCTGAGCTGGATCTGCTCGGCTGGGACGAAACGGATATTTTTGCGCACAGCTAAGCGAGTGTGACGGATCTGTCATGACAGTGCCCTGTTCGTGCTCCATTTTTTCGCGTAGGACTGAACGATGAATACCGCGCACACCGAAATGCTCGCTCAATGGGCGCCGCAGCGACAGATGACGCTGGCGCAGGCGCGACGGCGATCCTCGACGGTTGGGCTGCTGCGCGTGGTGTTTGTCGCGTGCGCCGCGATCTCGGCCGGCGTGATTATCGGCCCGATTGCGGCGACAGCTTTGTCCAGCAATGGCCAACAGATCGACCAGGTGGCGGCGGACGAGGTGATCACGATGGTCAATGCACGTTTCACCGGACGCAATATTGCTGGAGACGCGTATGTCATTACCGCGGCAGAAGCGCGCCGGCGCCGCGCAGATTCGAGTATTGTCGATCTCATCAATCCGAGACTGGTTGACGATAAAGGAACCGAAGTTGGGGCTCCGATTGGTGTCTACTACCAAAATTCTGAGTATCTGGATCTGTTTCAGGCGGTGTCTGTCCGAGATTCCGACGGCTATGAGTTTGACACCACCGCGGCACGCGTCTTCGTTCAGCAGGGGCGTGTGCAAGGAATTGAACCGCTGAGCGGTAACGGACCCCTTGGCGATGTGCGCGCAGACTCGTATGAAATTGAAGACGACGGTAACCGTGTAATCCTGCGCGGTAATGTTAATCTGACAATCTATCCTGACGGTCCAGAAACGACTGAGGAAGATGGCACAGAAGAGTAGAGGCGATGTCGATGAGAATTATGGCTGCCGCAGGCGCGTTATCTGTTTTGACCATGGGAACAGCGGTTGCGCAGGTTTCTGGTGAAGGCGGCCCGATCCGCGTGAATGCCGATCGCTCCGAAGTGCTCGACAAGGAACGCAAGGTTATCCTGATCGACAATGTCGACATTACACAAGGCACGGCGCGCCTTCGAGCGGACGTGGTCACTCTTGAATATGGCGGTGGTGGCAACACATCTACCAATGGTCTCGGGTCGAATTTCGGAGATATTCGGACCATGACGGCGCGTGGGAATGTATTTTATGTGACTCCAGAGTTTAAGGCGAATGGCGATCTCGGCATCTACGTAGCCGCCAATGACACGATCACTTTGACGGGTAACGTCGTCATGATCCGAGGCGAGGATGTGGCCAAAGGCGAGCGCCTGACCATGGAATTGGAAGCCGGAAAGACAACTCTTGATGGCGGCGATAGCCAGGTAAATCTGGTGATCACGCCGAACGAAAACAATAATTGATGAAATTCGTTGTTTCGGTCTAAACGGATTTTAAGCCTGTTATTCTAAGTGGTTAAGCTAGGAGCTGATCACTAAAGGGAGCTGAAACATATGGACCAGACCGGCCAAGGCCTTGTCGCAACCGGACTCGCCAAGTCATTTGGCAAGCGCCAGGTTGTCCATGATGTTTCGCTGAGTTTGCAGCGGGGCGAAGTTGTGGGGCTGCTCGGACCTAACGGGGCGGGCAAAACGACGTGTTTCTACATGATAATGGGATTGATCGGGGCTGATGACGGCTCGATCCGTATCGATGGCGCGGATGTAACGGCCCTGCCGATGTATCAACGCGCCCGATTAGGGCTCGGTTATCTGCCACAGGAAGCCAGTATTTTCCGCGGCATGAATGTCGAAGAGAATATCATGGCTGTCGTCGAGCTGGTTGAGCGCGACAAGTCTGAACGCCAGAATCAGGTCGATTCTCTTTTAGAAGAGTTGCACATCACGCATTTGCGCAAGCAACCATCGACCAGTCTGTCAGGCGGTGAACGCCGCCGGGTTGAGATTGCGCGTGCGCTTGCATCACGTCCGGCTTTCATGCTGCTGGACGAGCCTTTTACCGGGATCGATCCGTTGGCGATTTCTGATATTTCCGATCTTGTCGGTTATCTCAAGGAACGCGGCCTCGGCGTTCTCATCACGGATCACCAGGTTCGTGAAACGCTCCAAATCGTTGATCGTGCATCGATCATTTATGAGGGCAGCGTGTTGTTCGAAGGACAACCGCAGGAAGTTCTCGACAATGACGATGTCCGCCGGGTCTATCTCGGCCAGAGATTTGCGGCGTAGAGGACGAGACAATGAGTGCCTATCAACGCTTAGACATGCGCCAGGGGCAATCCCTGATGATGACGCCGCAACTTCAGCAAGCGATCAAGCTGCTGCAATTGTCAAACATCGAACTAGCCGAATTCGTCGCCGAAGAGATTGAGCGCAATCCACTTCTTGAGCGCAGTGAGAACGGCGGGCTGAACGAGCCTGCACCAGAAAGTGACGTCGACAAATCCAAAGGCCGCGACGAGCTCGCGCTGGATGGATCCGAAGGCATGGCCAATGCCCGGGATGCCGTTGATGCGTCCGACAGCGATATGTATGAGGCCGGTACGGGCTCAGACGAAGCGCGTACGGCAAACAGTCAGGTGTCCGGACCGTCCGCCAGTACTGATTGGTCCACGGTTGGATCAGGCCGTGGCGGCGGTGAGGATTTCGATTTCGAAGGCTCACTGACCAGCGAGAAATCCCTGCACCAGCATCTGCACGACCAACTTTCCATGGCGGGCTTGAGTCAAGCCGATAGCTTGATCGGCGCACGTCTGATCGATGAGACGGACGATTCCGGCTTCTGCAAAGTCGAAATCCATGAAGTCGCTAAGGCGCTCGGCGCCGACTCCGCAAATGTCGAAGCCGTCCTCCACGTCTGTCAGGGCTTTGACCCGACCGGCGTGATGGCGCGCGACTTGACCGAGTGTCTTGCACTACAACTGAAAGAGCAGGATCGCCTGGATCCGGTGATGCAGACCTTCCTTGAAAACCTCCACCTGGTGGCCAAGCACGATATCAAAGGCCTCGGTGAGGCTTGCGGCGTCGACAAAGAAGACGTGATGGACATGATCGCAGAATTGCGATCGCTCAGCCCGCGTCCGGCTTCCGGCTTTGCGACTGAGGCCACGATCGCCGTGGCACCTGATGTTTTCGTCAAGGAAATGCCGAACGGAATGTTCGCAGTTGAGCTGAACAGCGAGACCCTTCCGCGCGTTCTGATGGACAAGGCTTACTATGCCGAAGTCTCGGCACTGCCGATGCGGGATAAAGAAAAAGAGTTCATCTCTGAATGCGCGTCGAATGCGACCTGGCTGATTAAATCACTGGACCAACGCGCGCGGACAATCCTGAAAGTTGCGAGCGAGATCGTTCGTCAACAGGATGCTTTCTTCGCGCATGGCGTGGCCCACCTGCGACCGCTCAATCTCAAACAAGTCGCTGACGCGATTGAGATGCACGAGTCGACGGTGAGCCGTGTCACCAGTAATAAATACATGGCCACGCCCCGCGGATTATTTGAGCTGAAATACTTCTTCTCAGCTGCGATCCCATCCACTGGCGGCGGCGAGGCGCACTCTGCTGAGGCTGTTCGCTATCGGATCAAGCAACTGATCGAAGATGAAGGCGAGAAGGTTCTGTCGGATGACAAGATCGTTGAGATTCTGACCGAATTCGGCATCGAAATCGCCCGACGCACGGTTGCAAAGTACCGCGAGAGCCTCGGAATTCCGAGCTCGGTGCAACGCCGCCGCGTGCTCAAAGCGAGCGCTTAAGTAGACTTCTGGTGCCGCGGAACGGGTGCTGATTGTGTCCGCTTTGGGTCAAGAGCGGACGCAATGCGAATTCATGCTTCTGGCGTAGCCGATCATGATCGCGCCTTGAGAATTGCCTAACAATCGATAGGGTCTCTTCGCGTGCATCATTGGGGGGCGGCATGATTCGAGCCATTTCACTGGCAATAGCTTTTCCCTTGCTTCTCGCTGGTTGCGCGTTTTTCATGCAAGACCGAATTCACTATACGTTTGACCCACAAACGGATGCGCCATGTACCGACTGCCTGCCAGCGACTGATGGCTCGGACCTCGTCGGCATCGCTTTATCAGGCGGAGGCTCTCGCGCTTCAGTCTTTGGCGCGGCAGCACTCGAGATTCTGGCTGAAGAAGGCATGCTTCAGCGCGCGACATATCTTTCGAGCGTGTCGGGGGGCGGATTTCCGGCGGCCTATTATTCGCTAAACAAACCGGAAGATTTTACAGCCTTCAAGCAGATGATGCGCTTCGACTTCTTGGGTAGCATGACCTATCGGCAGGTCCAAAAACCCAACCGAATTACAAGCCCGACCCGGCGCCTTTCCTCGCTTCAAGATGTTCTGGACACACAATTTATTGGTGGCGCGACCTTTGGGGACCTACCCCAGACGCCTGTACTTCTCATAAATGGCGCTCGTTATGATGATGCTCGCCGGTTTGTGTTTGCGAACGCTCCCATTCCCGAAGAGGAAAGTGATCTTCGCCAGTTCACGGAGCCGACACTTCGGACGGCCTCTTTCTCTCTTCCTGGCTGCACCCGTGCGACACCTGCTGATTTCCCCGTTGCTCTTGCCGTTGCTATCTCGGCGGGCTTTCCGCCGCTGTTGGGACCGGCCTCGATACAAACGACAGAAACATGCGCTGGGGCCGACCCGGCGTATTGGCACCTCGGTGACGGCGGCATTCTCGACAATTCCGGCGTTGAGACGATTGAAGATTATGCGCTGCGCGCAAAATTGGATGGCGAAGCTGCCAGCCGTCTAGTGGTATTTTCGATCGACGCCGGTCGTAGCACGGCCCCAGAAGAAATGATGTCGCAGCGCAATCTCAAGCTTTGGACCTCGGATCCGGGCCGCGTTGTCGAACTCGTCAATCAACGAGCCAAGGCCTACCGAGACGTAGCAATCGAGCGGATGGCAAACGAGGCGGGAATAGAAATTGTCATCATCAAGATGCGCTACGTCGATGCGGAGCTGGAGACTTGGCCAGCTTCATGTGCGAAGAGAAAAGGCAAGCACGATACAATTAAGACGGCGATTGCCAATGTGCCCACTAATCTCAGAATCAGCGATTGCGACGCTGACCTGATTGAAGCGGCAGCTGACGATGTCGTTCGACGCGCCTTGCAAGAAAATCGTGGTCTCATCGACTCGCTGAAATAGCACTAATTTGTAGTCCATACCTGATACCACGCAGTCGCGCCGCGCCCACCCACCTCATGGCGGCGGTCTTTGTTTGTTCGATTTGGAGCGCTAGCGAGCATTGGCCTTTGCAATCTCGCGGCTTTGTCTCATGATCTCTAGCCGAGAAACTCATAGGGCTGTTATCCAGAAAATGACCTCGCTCATCAGTTACAAGAACGATCAAGGGTTCCATCGTGTGGTCTTGGAACAAGATGAATTTGTTGGAGTTTACGTGTTGGTATTCGAAACCGAGGCTGCGACGATACCAGCGCGCGATTACCTGCAAGATGACGTAGAGATGGCGAAGCTGTTTTGCCTCGAGGACTTGGGCGTACCGCGAGATTCGTGGAAGCCGATTGTGAGACCGTCCCTTTAACGTTTTCTCCCCCGCCAATCACAGACCAAGTCTCAAATCCCGCCCATCGCGTCTGCGATCAGGTCTGCTTCGGCTTCTCGCAGGATGGCTTCTTCGACGCTGGCGCCGTGCACGGGTTCCTTGCCGACTTCCAGCATGACAGGGACCGCGAACGGGCTGATTTTTTCGAGATCCTTGTGAACAATCTTGTCCTGGATGCGGACCAGCATGTCAGACAGTCGGCGAATATCCAGGAAGCCAGTAGCCGCGTCATGCCGAGCCGCTTGTAGCAGGATGTGGTCCGGCTCATGGCTGCGCAGCACGTCGTAGATGAGATCCGTAGAGAACGTCACCTGACGGCCGGTCTTTTCCTTGCCGGGCATACGACGCGCGATGAGACCTGAGATCTGCGCGCAGTGCGCGAAATGGCGTTTCATCAAAACGGCTTCATCAAGCCACTCTTCCAAGTCGTCGCCCAACAGGTCCGGCGCGAATAGCGCGTTCAGATCGACCTGACCCATCGGCTCCATCGCCCAGACCGCCATGGCGTACTCTGACGCAACAAATCCAAGTGGTTTTGCACCCATGCGTTCCAGTCGCCGGGTCAACAACATGCCGAGTGTTTGATGCGCGAGGCGTCCCTCGAACGGATAACAAGCTAGGAAATGACGGTGACCTCTGGGAAACGTCTCGATCAGCAGTTCATCCGCCGCTGGGATCGTCGAGCGCAAGTCCTGAATCTCGAACCATTCGCGGACCTGGTCCGGCAAGGTGTGCCAGTTGTCCCGATTGTGAATCATCTGGCGGACGCGGCCGGCCAGGAACTGGGTCAGAGGGAACTTGCCGCCATTATAACTCGGGATCGCTGGATTGGTGTCTGCTGGTGCGCGCATCACGAGACAATCATTTTCCTGTACGCCTAAAAAGCGAAGGATTTCGCCTGCGAAGAGAAATGTATCGCCGGGCGTCATCGTGGAGATGAAGTATTCCTCGATTTCCCCGAGCGTTCGACCGGCGCGAAGTGCGGGGCGCCCAGTTGCCTGGCCTGCTTTTTCGCGCCCGACGCGGCTGGCGAGCCGGACCTTGAGATGCTGCGCTTCGACGATCGCGCCTACATTCATCCAGTGCAGCTGCTGATCGCGCGATGTTCGCGCGGCCCACAATCCGTTTCGTCTGCGAGTGATGCGCTTGAAACGATCATACGTCTTGAGGGCATATCCACCGGTCGCCACCAGGTCGACGACGCGCTCATAGGTTTCCCAATCGAGCTCTGCATAGGGGGCGGAAGCCGTCACTTCTTCGAACAGGTCTTCGAGGCCAAATCCCTCGCCGCAGGCGCGGCCCATGATATGCTGAGCGAGCACATCCAGGGCGCCGCGGCGAAGCGGCTCTCCATCAATCTCACCTGCCTCAACAGCGTCTTCGGCAGCACGGCATTCGAGAATTTCGAACCGGTTCGTCGGGACGAGCATAGCTCGGCTCGCTTCGTCCATGCGGTGATTGGCGCGCCCAATCCGCTGGACGAGCCGTGCTGCGCCCTTTGGTGCGCCCATCTGGATGACGAGATCAACTTCCCCCCAATCGATTCCCAGATCCAAAGTTGAGGTGCAGACGACCGCCTTGAGGTGCCCCGCGGCCATCGCCGCCTCAACTTTTTGCCTCTGTTCCCTCGCCAGTGACCCATGGTGCAACGCGATTGGAAGGGCGTCCTCGTTGACGTTCCAAAGCTCCTGAAACAACAGCTCAGCCTGAGACCGGGTATTCACGAACACCAGCGACATCTTTGCAGCTTTGATCTGGTCGTAAACCTCGCCGACAGCGAACCGTCCGGAATGGCCTGACCAGGGGATGCGCTCATCGGAGATTAGAATGTCGACATCCGCGTGAACCCCGCCTTCGGCGACAATAAGCTTTGGCTCGTCCTTTCGAACAGCCAGCCAGGACTGCAATACGCTTGGATCGTGAACGGTTGCGGAGAGGCCAATAAATCGACAGGCCGGCGCCCAGCTTGCCAAGCTCGCCAAGCCGAGACTTAGCAAATCGCCGCGCTTGCTGGGCGCAATGGCGTGGATCTCATCAATGATCACGCACTTAAGGTCCGCGAAGAATTCAGCGGCGTGATCTGACGCAATAAAGAGCGCCAACTGCTCCGGCGTTGTAAGCAAGATATCCGGCGGGGTCTTTCTCTGACGTTGGCGTTTATGAGAAGGGGTGTCGCCCGTTCGTGTCTCGATTTTGATATCGAGGCCCATCTCTTTAACGGGTGTCGTCAGATTGCGAGCGACATCGACGGCGAGGGCTTTCAAGGGTGAGATATAGAGCGTGTGCAATGCCGGACGGTCGGAATTGCGCGCGTGTTTCTGCGAAAGCTCGATCAAACTGCCGAGAAAGCCCGCCAGGGTTTTGCCGCCACCCGTGGGCGCGATGAGTAGCGCGCTCTCACCGTTTAGGGCCGTTTGCGTGAGCGCCAGCTGGTGACGCCGCGGAGCCCAACCACGCTCGCTGAACCAGGCGTCAAACCGATCCGGAAGGGAAAAAGCGGGAGGAAGCGTGTCGGGCATTGGGTTCTGTCTAACGCATTCTTTGAGGCTGTTGCAGATTTTTCATCTGACATTCAGACGAGACCGGGTTTGAAGGAGAAGAACAAAGTTCAGGAGTATAAATGTCTCGTATCTTTCCGCTCGCGCTCATCGTGGCAGGTCTGGTGGCCCCCGCGTCTGCAGACCCGGTCATTGAGATGATGCGTAGCCTATCCAAAGATGGGCCGATCTACGCATACGAAATGATTTACTCCGACGCTGAAGTATCGGCTGTCGGAAAAATCGATCCAAGCCAGCCAGAAGGTCAGCGGATACTCGTCACCAGTCCGGCAGAGAGTGAGTGGTCAGACGACTTTCGGGAAGGATTGGAAGAGATGGAGTCTGAAACCGACGGCGACATCTGGTGCACGGATTTTGCGGAGATGGTGCCGAGCGAAATCTCCGCCCTGGAAGAGAACGATACGACGATCACTTACGCCTTTACGCCGCAGCCAGAATCTGATGCGGACGGAATGGAAAAGAAGATGATGAAAAAACTGAAGGCGATGGTCACGCTCGACAAGACTGACGGCTCCGTTCTTGCCTTCAATATGAAGCTTCCTAAGCCTTACAAACCCGCCATGGTGGCCAAGATCAACATGTTCGAAATGGATGCCACATGCGCCCGAGCTCCAGACGGCAGAACCTTTGTCGAGACGTTCGACTTCAAAATTGCCGGGTCGGCCATGATGCAGAGTTTTGACGAAACGGTTTCTCGCAAGATCACCAGACTTCTGGACCCTGTAGGCTAATTCGCCTCTTCCGCTTCCAGCGCTGCCTCGGCAGCTTCGGCTGCGAGGCGGGCCTGCTCGGCGGCATCGAACGCACCGACCACATTGGCGACGAAGTTTCCGATCTCGAACCGGGCTTCTCCGGCGACATCAAATCCGCGGCGGACGATGACCAGCTCACGAGAGGGGACAACCACCATGTATTGTCCGCGATTGCCGAAGCCTGCGAATGCATCGGCGGGTACGCCGTCGGTGTCGTTCATCAACCAGAATGATCCCGCATAGCCCACACCGTCACGATTAGGTTGAGCGGGTGCGGGGGTTGTCACGAAGTCGATCCAGTCCGGCGACAGGATCTGCTCATCGCCCCATTTGCCATCCTGCAAATAGAGCTGGCCGAGGCGGGCCATATCGCGTGCGGTCATCCAGATTTGCGAGGACGAGATATAGTCCCCGTTCCAATCCGTCTCCAGGACGGTGTGACGAGCGCCAATCTTCTGCAGCACTTCAGTGTGCGGGAATGCGCGATAAGCGGCATCGTTCCCCATGGCTTCGCGCAGAGCGCGCATTGCAATCAGCGTGTCTACGTTTGAGTATTTGAAGCGAGTTCCGGGAATGGCTTCGAGCGATCGGTCGTCGAGCTGGTCCGCCACCGCGGCGCCACCAAAATAGAGCCGATCCGTTCGGGAACCCGGATTGTTGGATTCGAGGCCACTCGCCATGTTCAAAACGTGGCGCAGTGTGATCGCCCGGCGCGGGTCGCCACCTTTGTTGAAGTCGGAAATGATCGCTTCATTGTCGAGGCCCAGAATGCCGTCATAAACAGCGGCGCCGATGATTGTGGACGTCAGAGACTTGGCCACGGACCAGGTTCGTTGAGGCGTCGTTCGGTCAATGCCGCGAGCATATTGTTCGGCAACAACTTGGCCTTTGTGCAGGACGACCACTGCGCTGGTGCGGGTGCCGGCGCCATAGGTCGCCTCGTCAAATGCAAAGCTGACAGGCACGCCGAGCAAATCGAGCGCGAACGTGTTTTCGGTCAGCGTGACGTTGTCTCCGAGCGCCGTCGAATTATCAGGTTCATCCATGCTCGGCATGTTGGCGAAGCTGGGCAGCCAGGCGGTCATGTTGGCGGTCGCCCCTACGGGCAAAGTGGAGCAGCCAATTCCTGGCCGCCATACAGCCGCACGCGGTGGCAGATCATTGTCAAACTCCACCAGAACCGTGCGATTGTCTTCGTCGATCTTCGCATTCGAAACCTGGTTCATCAGTGGGCGATAATCGACATAGATGCCGCTGAGCTCGTTCGCTTGGATCTCGGGCAGGCTTTGTCCAGCGCTGAAATAGCCAGAACATGTGAAGAGCGCTTTATAGCCCGCAACCAGCGCGAGCTTGGTCGTGTCGCTGGGGTCTGAATTCTGAGCTTGGGCCAGTGGGGTGGTCGCCACGGCCAGGCCTGCAGCTAAAGCTAGAATACGACGCATGGGATGCTCCAAATTTTTACGCAGAGAGACGCTAGGCCGGTTTGGGTAAATCCTGCAAGCGGCGGAAATGGGGCAGTATCGGAATTCAAAGAACGATCTATATCTATGGCAATGATCCGGCCCGACCTCCTTCTGCACGAGACGCCTAAAGGGCTGTATTGTCCGCCCGGCGATTTCTATATCGATCCGGTTCGCAGCGCGGTCGATCGTGCGGTGATCACACACGGTCATGCTGATCATGCCAGGGCAGGGCACGGCGCGGTTCTCGCGACGCCGCAAACGCTCGACATCATGGCATCGCGATATGGCGAAGCCTTCACGGCAAGCCGCCAGTCCCTGGAGTTTGGGGAGACCGTCGAGATCAATGGCGTAACTGTCTGGCTGGCACCTGCAGGGCATATCCTGGGATCCGCTCAAGTCGTCGTCGAATGGCGCGGGCTACGCATGGTGAGCACAGGCGACTACAAGCGCCGCGATGATCCAACGTGCCGCCAGTTTGAGGTCGTGCCGAACACCCATGTCTTTATCTCTGAAGCGACGTTTGGATTGCCAGTGTTTCGCCATCCCGATGACCGCGCCGAGATCCGGAAGCTGCTCTCAAGTGTCTCGCTTTTTCCAGAACGCTCACATCTGGTTGGCGTTTATTCTCTCGGAAAAGCGCAACGCGTCATCGCACTTCTGAGAGAGGCGGGGTATGATCGACCGCTCTATATCCATGGCGCGCTAAAGGAGCTTTGCGATCTTTACGAGCGCAGCGGCGTCGCGCTCGGCGAGTTGCGCCCAGCTACCCTTGAAAAGGGGCAGCGCGGTGAGAGTGAATTGTTCCGCGGTGAAATAATTCTCGGTCCACCGTCCAGTTTCAACGACAAATGGGGGCGTCGGTTCCCGGACCCGGTGCTGAGCTTTGCTTCAGGCTGGATGGGAGTGCGCCAAAGGGCGAAGCAGCGCGGCGTTGAGCTGCCTCTAGTCCTGTCGGATCACGCGGATTGGGATGAGCTGACGCAAACCGTGCGCGATGTGGACCCTGAGGAGCTTTGGATCACCTATGGGCGCGAGGACGCATTGGTCCGATGGGCGGAACTGGAAGGGCGCAAGGCACGGCCATTGCGTTTGGTTGGGTATCAGGAAGAAAACGAGTGATTCGCGCTATTCAGCGGCGATAAGCTCAAGCGTCTGTTCGTCAGCGTCGAGCGTTTCGGAAATCACTTCACCAATCGTGCATCGGCATTTGCCGCAATTGAAGCTGCAGCCGTGATGCGCCTGCACAGCCTCAGGGCTGCGCGCGCCAGCTTCAACAGCTTCGCGGACCCCTTTGTCATTGATACGGCGGCAGATGCAAATGATCATGAGAACGATTTGCAACTTCACAGCGCGATTGTCAAGAATGATTCTCAACTGGGTGTGGATTTTATCGCCGCAAGAAACGGGTGGCGGTCTGCTTCGTGGATTGGCAAAGTGGCCGCATGACACTTGTACTCAAACCTCTCGACGAACGCTGTGTGGCCTATGAGCGGATGGCAGACGCGCTGGAACACCTTGGTGACACCTGGCGAGACTGGCCGGATTTACGGACCTGCGCCGAAGCTGTCGGTCTTTCTTCAAGTCATTTCCAGCGTGAGTTCACGCGTTGGGCCGGCATTAGCCCGAAACAGTATCAAGCTTCTCTCGCCCATGCTGAAGCCGGCGACTTGTTGCGACAGGGCGCTAGCGTTCTCGACACGACATTCGAGACCGGCCTGTCATCACCGTCCCGGTTGCACGACTTGTTTATCGCCCATGAGGCGCTGTCACCCGGCGAAGCCAAGAAGCGGGGTGACGGCGCGCGCCTGACGATTGGCAAGGCGGGCACACCATTTGGAACGGGGGTGTTCCTGATTTCGCCGCGCGGACTGTGTGGCCTAGGTTTTGCCGATGATGACGTCACGGAAAAGACCGGGTTCGTCCACCCAGGCTATCCAGAAGACAAAGTTTTCACAGATATGATGGCGCGCTACGCCAATGCTGATTTCACGCGAGACGATGCAGAGGCCAAGCGCTGGTCGGGGAAAGTCTTTGGTGACGGCGGAGAAGTCCCACTCGCGATGTATGGCACGCCATTCCGGCGGCAGGTCTGGCGCGCGTTATTGGAAATTCCGACCGGTGAAACATGGACGTATGGGCAAGTCGCAACCAGCGCTGGGAACCCGAAAGCCGCCCGTGCGGCGGGGACCGCGATTGGTGCAAATACGATCGCCTGGCTGATCCCATGTCATCGCGCGCTTGCATCTGACGGTAGGTTACATAATTACCATTGGGGTACGGCACGAAAACGTGCCATGCTAACCTATGAGAAGGTGCACACGGCGGCGCATTAGCGGCCTCGGTCCACCGGATGGAGTGGACGCGGATGTTCGTCGACAATTTTACTGGCATCTATTTTCTGATGTTTGTCCCGATCGCGATCTGGGCGGGTGTCCTGGCCTGGAAGTGGATTAAAGCACCTGAGCTCGGCGGGGTTGTGTATGATTCCAACGTGGAAAAGGGCTTGCTAAATGGCAATGTTCCGCGTGACGAATTCATCAAGAGCTTTTCCAAAGCCGAGCGCCCGCGCCTGGGGGTTTTCCAATGCGGTGTTGCTCTGCTGGCCTTGGTCATTTTGCCGATGCTGATCGCTGGTTTTTACGGGTTCACGCATGAGGCCAATGTCTGGGGTGAAGACAATATGGCGCTGACGATTCGGCAGCAGAACCTGGGCAAAATTCTCGGCGATTTTCTCACCATTCTGATGATTATGGCTATCAACGTGGTGCTGCTGGCGGCTGCCACCTACTTTTATTATCGCAATCGACCGCCATCGCTGCGGTCGGAGATCCGTCGTCTCGAGGAGCAGTATAAATGAGTGTCGAATTTCTCCACACAATGGTCCGCGTTTCCGACATTGACGCAGCTGTACGCTTCTTTGGTGATGGGCTCGGACTGCAGGAAATCCTGAGATACGAAAACGAAGCGGGGCGCTTCACGCTGGTCTTCCTGGCCTCACCGGAGGATATCGCCCGCAATGGCGGTATTCCGGAAAACACCTCACCGACGGCGATGGATATTCCGATGGTCGAGCTGACTTATAACTGGGATCCGGAAGACTATGGCGGCGGCCGCAATTTCGGCCATCTCGCTTATCGCGTGGGAGATATCTACCAAGCCTGTGAGCGGTTCCAGGCGCTTGGCGTGACGATCAACCGCCCACCCCGAGACGGGCGTATGGCGTTTGTTCGCTCGCCGGACGGAATCTCGGTGGAGCTGCTCCAAAAGGGACAACCGCTGGAGCCGATTGAGCCCTGGGCCAGCATGGAAAACCACGGCAGCTGGTAGGTCTTAAAGTTCGTGCACGTCGCAGCCGCGGGCTTCCAGAATGGGTTTCATTTCCCAATAGGCGCGCGGTGTTCTGTAAAGCGGAATACGCGGATGCAGGTGGTGAATGACGTGGTACTGCATCCCAAGAGATCCGATATTTCCAAGGATCGAGCGAAAGCTGCGTGTGTCGCGATAACGGCCCTTGCTTAGGCCAGGATTGTGCGGCGCCCAGCTGAGATAAAACTGAATATAAGTTAGTGCGATATGGCGCGGCAGCCACCAGAGCAGGGCGGCTTCAATCGCATAGCCAGACCAGGCCAGTGCAAACAGGATGCTATAATGGACGATCTGGTAAAGGATCCCGTCCAGCAAAACGTCTTGCCGGCCGATGCGCATCAGCATGTCGCCATAGGCATTGAAGCCGCCTTTGGCGCGTGGCTGGCGGTTCTGCATTGATTTCCAGAGCGCACGAAGCGGTCCATCAGCATGTGTGGAGTAATCTGGATCGAGTTCGGGATCGTTGGCGTGCTTATGGTGATCCATATGCGTGACCTTGGCGACGCGATAGGGAAGCACCAGCGGGATTGTCGAAACGTGGCCGACAAGCTGGTTCAGCCAGCGCAGCTTGGTGCCAGGCTTGGCGATAATATCGTGCTGGGCCTCGTGACTTGGAAGATAGCTCAGCGTGACGTTGAGCGACGCGATGATAAAGCCAAGCCAAAGTGGAATGACGTCGAAAAAGACGAGCGGCCAAAGCGCGAGCCAGATGGCCAAATTCGAGAACGCCCAGAACACTGCAAAATAGGGAAACTTGTTGAGGTGCCGCGCGGCCGCTTCGCGTTCCAGACGCATAAGTTCCGCTTCAGAAAGCTTGGATAGATCTTGTGTCGGACTCATACCCATGTTCCCCGGATTTGCGCGAGCAGGCCAAACCCGCCGCCGAGGATCAGCCCGGTCATGAGCGGCGTCAGGCCGAACGGTGGGGTCCAGGACATGTAAGTGATGATTTGCGCGAAGAGCGGCGCGAAAAAACCAAATCCGAAGAGGAGCGGTCCGAAATAGAATATCGTCTGAATGACCTTTTGCATGCACCCTTATCTCAAAAAATGACGCAGGCGTCAACTTTGGAGTTGTGGCAATCAGGTTTCCTTCTGAAAGGCGATAGTCACCTCACCAATGCGAATGCCAAAACGGGTCACATAGGCCCGGTTTATGAGAACACCGTCCTCGAGCAGGTACATCCAGTCGTCGAAGCCGACATTCCAGACGCTATATCCGACTTTCAGATCAACTTTGTACTTCCAGTTGAACGCGTTCCCTACGACCTGTCCTTCCGCATAGTCTGGGACGTCGCCAGCGGTTCCGCGGTAGAAGCCGTCACCAAGGATATCGATTTCCCAAACCCGTGTTTCGCGCTCACCATCATCGTATTTGAAGCGCTCATCCAGGGTGAGGACGCCGTCTTCTATGGTTCCTGTGATGTCGACTTTGAAACTGCGACGAACCTTGCCGAAACGGTCTTCGAAGACGCCATATGCAGTCGTCTTACCTTCGAAATAGTCTTCGAGCACGAGCGTGCGTGGGGCGTCGGAGAATTCAACGATATTTGGACCTGACACGCAGCCGGTCGCGGCGGCTGCGCTGGTGGCGACAGCAAGGGTGGGAGCAAACAAGTCTGAGAGGCGCATAAGACAAAGCTTTCTTTTTGCTTTGTCTACGCGCCGGATCAGAAACTGGATGTTGTTAGTAAAGCGTCGCGAGCGCTTTCGCGTCATAGTCCGCGAGTTCGTTCACACGGCCTTCCTTGATCTTCTCAGCCCAAAGCGGGTCCTGAAGCAGCGCGCGGCCCACCGCGACCATATCGAATTCGCCTTTGTCGAGCCGTTCGATCACGTCAGAGATCGGCCGCGTTTTCGAATCTTCCCCCGAAAATGACCCGATAAAATCAGAAGAAAGGCCAATGGAGCCTACTGTGATGGAGGTCAGGCCGGTCAGTTTCTTGCACCATCCTGCCAGGTTCAGACCGTCATCGCCGTCCACCTCCGGGAATTCAGACTCCCACCAACGGCGTTGGCTGGCGTGGAGAACATCTACACCTGCGTCTGCAAACACGTTCAAAAACGCTTCAAGCTCTTGCGGTGTAGCGGCGAGACGCGCGGTATATTCTTGCTGCTTCCACTGAGAGAAGCGCAGGATGATCGGCATATCGTCGCCAACTTGTTTGCGGCATTCGCGAATAATATCGCCTGCAAATGTCGCGCGACCGACCAGGTCGCCGCCATACTTGTCTTCGCGCGTGTTCATCACGCCCCAGAAGAATTCGTCGATCAAATAGCCGTGCGCACCGTGAATTTCGATGGCATCAAAACCTAATCGTTTGGCTTCGCCCGCCGCGTTGGCATAGGCCATGACCATGTCAGCAACCTCACTCTCGCTCGGCTCTGGTTGCACCTGCTTGCCTTTGTGGGTTCTGCCTGACGGGCTGTCGGACACCGCGTCCGGATCGGGTCCGGTGCCTGGCTTGCGCATCATTCCAACATGCCAAAGCTGTGGAGCGATCTTGCCCGGAGTTTTATGAACGGCCTCAACCACATTGCTCCATCCCTTCAACGCCTCGTCAGCATGGAAGTTCGGAACTCTCGGATCATTTGACGCGCCGCCGCGACCGACAGTGGTGCCTTCGGTCACAATCAAGCCGACATCTGCGTCGCCGCGGCGAGCATAATATTCGGCGACATCCTCACCTGGCACACCGCCGGGCGAGAAAGAGCGGGTCATAGGCGCCATAACGACACGATTAGGAACGGTCAGGCCGCGAATTTTGATCGGCTCGAACAAAGGGGCTGTTTCGGACATGTGGGGAGTCTCTCCTTGTGATGCTGTGAATGTGAGAACTTGCCCGCTCCCCCGCAAGTCTGACGTTGCGGCAAGATTTGGCCGTTTAATTTTCCTAATGTATTCAGGGAGTATTCACACCGTGCAGCCCACACTCTTTTGCAGGACAATGGGACGAAACCGATGAAACAGACCCTGTTTGCAACCACTTGTGCTTTGATTGGCGCGGCTGCGTGTACGACGCCGGGGATCAGCTACGAGGCCAGACTGATGCCTGTGAGCGTCGCAGCTGCGGAAACGCGGACGGTACAGGTCGATCGGTTCCGCGGACCCGGGGGTGGATGGTTTGCCCGGCAATTTGAATCCATGCTGGCCAACACGGTGTTTGATGCTGCGCAATGGTTCACGCTGGCAGATTTCTCATACGGCGTGCCAGGCGATACGCCGGCGGGGACTTATACCGGGCATATCGACATCGATTCCTATGACTGGAACGAGTATCACCGAACAAGAAGTAAATGCATTGAATGGGATGGTCTGTTCGACTGCGAAACGCGCGTCGATGTGGAAGAGTTGTGCATCGAAGAACGTGTCTCTGTTTCAGCGCACCCACGATTGGTCGACGCAGACACCGGCGAAGTCGTGTTCTCGGGCGCTTATGGCGGCGATGCATCGACGGAATCCTGTTACGAAACCGGCGTCTATGATGGTGTTTTCGACAAGAAGCTGAAGCGCAAGCGTCGCCATCATGGGTTGAACGGCTTGCATTCAATTGGCTTTGCCGGTCTGGACGCGCCTGCCGATCTGGTGCGCGAGGCTTTGTTTGAGACTCTACGTCCGATCCGCAACGATATCGCTCCTCGGAACGCAACGGTACGAGCAACTTTTGTGACCGAAGCGCTGGATCCTGTCGTTCGGGCCGATCCGCGATTTGAACAGGCTCTGAAGGTTTCGTCCAAAGACCCCTTCACCTCTTGCGCAATGTGGGCCGGCATGGCCGAGGAATATCCGGCGTCGCCTGCGGTTACGCACAATGTCGGTGCGTGTGCTGAAGCGAGCTCGGATTTCCAGGCAGCTCAAGGGCACTACGCAAAAGCGGCGGAATATTCCATTCCGTTCAGCGCGGACGGTGTAACGGTTGGACCGCAATTCCTGAAAGCGCTGCGCAAGCTGTCAGATCAACGCGTTGGCCTGGAGATTATTGACGAGCTGACCGGCTCGAGGATTCCCATCGAGGTTGAAGAGCCGTCGTCTTAAATCCCAAGGACCGCAAGCACTGCGGCAACCGTCGCAACCAGCGCAAATACGAGCGTCAGACTGACCGCAATCGCTCGTTGGGCTTTTCGCTTCTCGTTGGCATCCGGAGGGGTTTCGCCGCGTTTGAAATTTGCCAGCGTCCATCGATTAGTGAAGAAACCAAACGCTGCCAGAAAGGCTGCCACGCCAGATACCAGCGCGCCGCCGAGAATTGCCAGACCTCCCGCCACCAGCAGGATGACGGCAATCGGGTCAGACGCTGACTTAAGCAGGCCCCTGACATGCTTGTCGGCTCGCGTTGCATCCAGGCCGTCATAGGAAGTGTTGGGCGCGACAATGGTCACGATCCATGCAGCGCCCACAGATAGCCCGAGGAGCAAAGTCGCGCCATCCTGGCCAAAGTTTCGAATGGTTTCTAACACGGCGTCCTCCGATCGGGTGCAGGATAAATGGCTCCTGCAAAGTCAGGCAAGAGGTGACCTGATTCGCTCTTTTACCGGTCGGAAAAGTCTGGCAAGGTCGGGCATGAGAAGGCAGCTCGCGACGCGGACGCCAACCACCAGCCGGGAGACCTCTTGTCCATGCACGCTCTAAAAAGCGAAGCGCCGCTAATCGTCTATCTCGACATCAAGAGCCCGTATGCATTCGTGGCGTTCCGCCCGACGCTGGCGCTGGAGGCTGAGTTAGGCCAGCAGTTCGACTGGCGACCGCTCACCTTGGATATTCCGAGCTATTTGGGCTCTGCGCGCAAGAAGGAAGGTAAAGTTGTTGCGTCCGAGGGGCGAAGTCAGCGGACGTGGAATGCTATCCGCTATTCTTATCGCGATGCGCGGCGTTACGCCGAACGCCAGGGATTGATCCTCAAGGGAACAGAGAAGATCTGGGATTCGAGTCTGCCAAATATCGGAATCTTGTGGGTCATGCAGAGAGACCGTGCGCGCCTGGGTGACTATCTGGAAACTGTCTATCCGCCATTCTGGCGACGAGAGCTCGACATTGAAGATCCCTCAGTGGTCGAAGCCTGTTTGAAGCAGGCGGGTGTTCGAACGGACGGCTTTGCGGATTACGCGTCGGGACCTGGCCGCGCGCTGCATGATGAGTTGCAACCGCAGTATCATCCGAACGGGATATACGGCGTTCCGACCTATGTGCTGGGCGATGAGATCCTGTTTGGCCGCGAGCATATTCCCTACATTCGCTGGGCGCTGTCTGGTCGTTTCGGCTCAGCGCCAGATATTGCTTACGAGATTGCCTGATGCTGACTGTCTATATCGATTTCAAATCTGCGCAGGCTTATCTCGCGATGAAATCCACTTTGGCGCTGGCAGACCGGTTGAAGCTCCGCATCAACTGGCGCCCGTTTCGAACGGTTGAGCGTTATGTGCCGAAGCTGGGCACGGAAGAAACAGTCGGCGAACGCCATCGCCGGGTCCGAGCGGCATCGCAGCGCGCACTGGCGAAAAAGTATGCCGCGCATCAGGGACTCGCTTTGACTTATCCGGATGTGCTCGGCGCGAGCGATTTGGCACTCGGCGCACTAGCGCTCTTCGATGGAGACCGGTTGCCGTTTATCCAGGCCGCATTTGAAGCATATTGGATCGACCACCTGGATCTCGACAGTCCAGAGACGGTGACCCACTTGATGACGAAAACCGGGACAAAGCTGAACGACCTGTCGACCGCGCGGGATGCATTAGACAAAGCTCAAGGGGCGGCTGAAGATGCCGGTATCGTTGGTGCGCCTGCTTACGTCATCGACGAGCAGATATTTGTCGGGCGAGAGCATTTACCCTGGATCGAGGAAATCGCGGCTAAAGCCTAGTCGTCGAAGCCAACAAACACTGCACCTTCCTCAACCGTTTTGCGCGTCGAGACCACTGCATTGGCCGGGAAGCTATCATCGGGCCAGCCCATTGCGACACAGATCATGATGACCTGATCATCCGGGATACCAGCGTGCTCGCGCACCACGGGCGATTGCATGATGCCTTGCGAATTGATCACGCAGCCCAGGCCCTTCGACCAGGCTGCGTTGACCAGTGCGTTGACGACTGCCCCGCAGTCGAATGGGGCGATATCAGAGCCGTGGATCGACTTGTCATAGGTCACCACGACCGAGACGGGGGCATCGAACTGGCGGAACCCGCGCAACACCCAATCTTGCCGCTTCTCCTTGTCGTGCCGTTCTATGCCCATGGCCTGGAACAGCTGAATAGCGATGCCAATCTGTCGCTCGCGGTGTACGCCTTCATAACCCGGCCCGCCTCGAAACTCGCGCGAGTCAGGAACGCCGGCGAGATTACGCTCAACATTGCCCGCGCGAATCTTGTCGAGCGGTTCGCCGGTCACAACGTAGAAATTCCAGGGCTGTGTGTTGAGAGACGTCGGCGCGCGCATCGCCATTTCCAGAACTTCTTCGATCGTCTCTTTCGACACGTCCTTTTCCAGGTACCCGCGAATGCTGCGGCGCCCCATGACCACGTCTTTATATTCCAATGTACAGCCTCCAGACTATGCCAATAGCCTTACCCCTATCGGATTGAGCGGCGGCGTTAAGACATGTCTCAGCGTGAAGGTGAACCTTTTTGGTTCTCGCAACGACTATCCTTATGAACGGGCTTAGGAGGTCGCGAATGTCCAGGCAGCAAACTGAACGTGTCTATGACGAGCTTCTCGTCACGATGGCGCGGGCAGGCGACCGCCGCGCTGCCAACCGGCTGGCCGCCAGGTGGTATCCCCGCCTGATGCGGACCGCGCTACGTTTATTGCGTGACCGGAGCGAGGCTGAAGAGGCGGTACAGGAAGCCTGGGCCGGCATCTGCCGGGGCTGGGCGCGCTTGTCGGACCCGGCGATGTTTCCCGGCTGGGCGTTCGGGATCTTGCGTCGAAAATGCGCCGATCGGATCCGTCGGGCACAGATTCAGCGGACACGAACGGGCACGCTCGAAGATGCACCTGAGCCCAGCGAACCGGCACGCGCAGAGCTACGCCATGAGCTTGATCAGGCCCTTGCGGATTTGAGCGGTGAGCATCGCCTGGCTGCAGTCCTGTATTTTGGGGAAGGCCTGACTCTGAACGAAATCGCCGCCGCGACCGGAGTGCCGGTCGGGACGGCCAAGTCGCGCATCTTCAATGCGCGCAAGCGTCTGAAATCAAATCTGAAAGGAGAGAATGATGAGTAGTTTTGAAGACCGTCTGATGACGAGCCTGAGCGCCGATGATGAGGCGTTCCTGAAGGAATTGGAGGACGATGTCGGCCTGTTCCAACAAATGGGCATGACCTTTAGCGGTCCGCTGCGATACTGGACGGCGTTCGCGTTCATGCTCAGCTTCGCGATTTTCATCCTGTCGCTCTGGGCTGGGTACAACATGCTGCAGGCTGAAAACCTGAAACTTGTTGTGCTGTGGGGCGCGCTCTTTGGTTGGGCAAGCCTCGGGGTCGCCATGATCAAGATCTGGTTCTGGATGCGCATGAACCACCTGAACGTCCTGCGCGAACTCAAGCGGATTGAGCTACGAATGGTGAAAAACGATTAGGCGGTTTCGGTTGTCATTGCGACGAAGACGTCTTCCAGGTTGGGTTGCTCGGTCGAGAGATCGGCAACCCCGATCCCGGCGTCTCGAACGCGCTCCAGCAAGCGCCCGATGCCGGTTTCCGCGCTCCGGAATGTGATATTCAGAACACCTTCCGAGGTGAGTTCGGCATTCAGGTCAGAAAGATCCTTGGGAATAGAGCTCATCGCTTCTCTTGGCGTGATCTTGAGAAGGCGCTGATCGAGACGGGCGAGCAATTGAGGCGTGGGTTCCTGCGCCAGCACCTCGCCATGACTGATGATTGCAATTTCATCGCAGAGCTCTTCTGCCTCTTCCAAGTAGTGGGTGGTCAGGATGATTGTTGTTCCGTTGGCGTGGAGCTCGCGGACATAAGCCCAGAGCGAACGGCGCAGCTCTACGTCCACGCCTGCGGTCGGCTCATCCAGAATCAGGACCGGAGGATTGTGAACCAGCGCCTTGGCGACCATCAGCCGGCGCTTCATCCCGCCAGATAATTGCCGGACGTAGGCATCCTTTTTGTCATCTAGTCCGACGGCCGTAAGGATTTCCATGCTGCGGCGGTCTTTCTTCGGCACGCCGTAATACCCGGCCTGAAGCTCCAGCGCCTGAAGCGGCGTGAAGAACGGGTCCATCGTAATTTCCTGATTGACCACACCGATCGCAGCCCGCGACGTGCGGGGGTGCTTGTCGATGTCGAGGCCCCAGATCTTCGCGGTTCCAGATGTCTTCGTGACGAGCCCTGCGAGAATGTTGATAAATGTGGACTTTCCGGCGCCGTTCGGCCCAAGCAGGCCAAACATCGAGCCTCGCTTGATCTTGAGATCAATACCTTTCAGGGCCCGCATTTCCGGAAGCTTGCCAGAGCCGCGATAGATCTTCTCCAGCCCAATCGCTTCGATGGCAAATTCGGGTTCGGTCATGCAAAGCTCCTCGCGCTCAGGCTGCTCCATATAGGGGGCGGGAATGGATTCGCTAAGTCTTTTGTTTTTCGAGCGCCCGCTCGAAGGCCGGGCGGGACCGCAACCGATCTAAATACTCGCGCGCATTTGGGCCGAGCCGATCACGGATGGGCGGCAATCGATCTGCGAGATGCAATGCGTAGCCGATGGCTATGTCAGCGATGGTGAACCGGTCAGCGACCAGATAGTCTCGGGTCTCCAGAGCATTCTCGACATGGCGAAGCCTGCCCGAGAACCAGGCGCCATAATCTTCAGCGGCTTGCGGTAGGCGGCGCTCTTCGGGTTCCAATTGAGTATATCTCAAGACTAGGGTTTGCGGGAAGGTCAGCGTAGCGTCACTGAAATAGAGCCAGTTCAGGAACGCGCCATACTCTGCGTGATCAACCGCAACATCCAGCGGCGTTGGGCCATAGCGCTGTGTGAGATAATGGCAAATGCCGGTGCTTTCACTCATCCGGGTTTCGCCGTCGACAAGGAATGGGATGGTCCCGAGCGGATTGATCTCTTTGTACTCTTTCGCGAAGACTCGCGGAGGGAAGGGGAGATTGACCAGTTCAAACTCAAGCTCCATTTCTTCAAGGCACCAGAGCGGCCTTAATGAGCGAGCATGAGAACAGTGATAGAGGGTAAGCGACATGGTTTCCGGCTCCTGAACGCGGCAAGAGCCGCATTGACGCGACTCATCGTCAGGCCTAGCTAGCGGTTGCGTGGCCTGTTTGGCAATTTCACCTTGGGGAAGAGAAGAGTTTGTCCATGACCAAGACACCTTCGTTTGAAAATCCGGAAATCGTGTTCGTGGAAACCCGTAAGGTTTCCTGCAATGGCGGCGGCGGCGCGCTGGGTCACCCTATCGTCTGGTACGAAATGGGCGATGATGACGAGGTCGAGTGCAAATATTGCGATCGACGCTTCGTCCTCAAAGGCGGCAAGGCTGATCGCGATTAGTCGTCCGTATTCTTTCGGAAATCCTCACTCGAAGGCAGAGGCGCTGTCCCGCTGCGACGTCCATCCTTGCGGAACGCGCCCGGATGGAACCGGTCCCAAATCGTGCAAAGATTGAACGGAGCGGCCAGTTCTTCGCCTGATTTCAGCGTCACTTTGACCTCTGCGTTCTCGATACACCCATAGCCTTTCCAGTTCGCGAGGAAGACGTTCGAGTCCGACTCAGGGCGCATTGGATTGCGGAATGTTCGGTGATAGAAATAGTAGTTCACCGACTCGATTTGATCGAGATAGGATTGGTCTAGGTTCAGCCAGACGGATGCTGGGAAATAGTCGTATCCTTGAGGGGTTTTGCCTTCTGCGCTGCGGCCAACATGACCCGTCACGGCGTTGGCTAACCGGTTGACGTCGAGTGGATCGGGCTCAGCTGGCGCGGCGTCTTCGGCTTCTTCTTCCACCATAGGTGCACCGGAGGCGGAGGTGTTTCCGCGCGGCGATCGCGGATCTGATGCGAGGATGATACTGGTTTCATTCAAAGCCGGTTCGTCAAACAGGCGATCGGTTGTGACATAGGCTTCGGCGATGAGTTGCCGCGCGGCGCGGTAATCCATCCAGAAGAAGCCGTCATCGCCCCAATCGGTGCCCCAGGAATTGATGACCTTCAGCGCCCGGCGCTCATCGTCATATCCCACCACTGTAACGGCGTGGAAGTCTACCTGGAATTCGATGTCCGGATCGTGGCGATAATTCTCACCACCTTGCCACTGCTCGAAGCTCGGGAAGACCCGCATCGCAATGACGACGGGTTTCTCGTTCGAAAGCGCCTCGCGGATAGCGAACAGCATGCCGTCCTTTTGCAGGCGGCGATAACTCTTGATCGCATAGTCACGTGCGATTGAGCTCATATCCTCCGCCGGAGGGAGACACTGGCCTTCTTCGTAAGGGAAATCATTCATCCGAACCGCGCCGGTATTTGCGACAAATTCAAGTGCGTCCGAGATACGGCTACCTGCGCTGCAATCTTCGCCCTGTTTGATGGAGTTGAAGACAAAAGCGGGGCTGAAATGATCCCAGGCCTGCGGGCTCGAAATATTGAACTCGAATGCTTCCTGATAGGTTTTCAAGGCGTAACCAACCGCCCAGCCAACGCACGAACCTTGCGCGCCTTGGTGCCCTGGTGTAGGGAAGAAATTGCTGAGATCGACATATTGCGGCAGCCGACCACGCATAAGTGGATCGCGCTCGGGCAGGGCGTCATAATCTTCCTCATCCATCAAGATGAGACCTGTCGATTTGGAGGCGGTTACCTGTTCTGATTGAGCTGGCAGCGCTAGGCTTGTGAGACAGATGGAAACTGCGGCTAAACTGGTGGCGATCTGGCGCATAACGGCTCCCTCATCTTCGTCAGGTTCGAATCTAGATCGCGAAAGTGTCCTATTCACGGCAGAGACGCAACCAATCGCTAAGTGCAAAGGATATATCATTTGACCTTTCAGGTGAGCTGGCTCAAAACAGACTCGGTGATCAAGGTCAGGAGACGAGCATGCGACAATGGATTTCCGGATTGATGGCTCTGGGCCTAGCCACGGGATGCGCGATGCAGGCGCAAGCGCCGGTCGAGACGAGTACGACGGTGGCAGCGCCGAGCGCCGAGGATCAGAAGCTTCCGACCGATCTTCGACGCGTTTCCCTCATTGTCGATGATATTGACGAGTCGCTGAAGCTGTACCGCGATGTGCTCGAGTTTGAGGTCAATTACGACACCGAAGTGACCATGAGCGGCGTCGCGCTCCCGGCCGGCGAACCGGGCGCGAAGGCCCGGCTGGTGCTGATCAGTTCGAACGATAGCTGGGTCGGCTGGATTGGTTTGCTGCAATGGACCGATCCGCCGCTGGAGCGCAATTATGCCCCGGAGCGGATGGGAATCGGCGATGCGATCTTGGTGTTCAACACCGAGAAAGTCGATGAGCATTGCGACGCTGCCGCCCAGCTTCCAGGTATCAAGGTCACCGCCGAAGCCGGTAACACGACGTATCCAGCGCGCGGTGATGGTGATCCGATCGTGGTGCGAACGTGTTATCTATTCGACCGAGATGGCTACTTCATGGAACTCAACAAAGTGCTCGACCGGGACAGCTACAACGCACATTAGCGCCTTGCCGTTGGGACCGATCACGCAACGTCACGGCTTGCCCTTGACGTGCGCGTAAAGCATACGTCTGTCACACTTAAGATGACGGAGATCCAAGATGGCTGAAGCCTATATCATTGACGCTTGCCGCACGCCGCGCGGTATCGGGAAACAAGGTAAGGGCGCACTGGCGCATCTTCACCCACAACACCTCGCCGCGACCGTCCTGTCAGCGATCCGCGATCGCAACGACCTGAACACGGCCGAAGTCGATGATATCATCTGGGGCACGAGCTCTCAGCGCGGCGCGCAAGGTGCGGACCTCGGACGGATGGCGGCGCTGGACGCTGGCTATGATGTCAAAGCCTCTGGTGTGACGCTGGATCGGTTTTGTGGCTCCGGCATCACCACGGTGAATCTCGCTGCCGCGCAAGTCATGTCAGGCATGGAAGATGTCGTCATCGCGGGCGGCACGGAAATGATGAGCTACACATCAGCGACAGCAGATCCAAAAGTCCCGCCAATGCTGGATGCGGGCAATATGAGCCTGCGCGAGAAGCACCCGCAATCACAGCAAGGCGTCTGCGCCGATGCGATCGCGACGCTCGAAGGCATTGATCGCGAAGCTGTCGATCAGCTGGCCGTTGTCAGTCAGGACCGCGCCGCTCGCGCGATTGCCGAAGGGCGTTTCGATAAGTCTGTTGTGCCTGTCCACAATCCGGACGGTACACTCGCCCTCGACAAGGAAGAGTTTCCGCGCCCCGGCACCACGATGGAGAGCCTGGGCGGGTTGAAGACCGTGTTCAACATGTTCATGGAAATCCCGGTTGATGATCAGGGCAACACTTATGGCAAGATGGTCACCAAGAAATACCCTGAATT
This sequence comes from Henriciella sp., assembly GCA_017642885.1. Classification (GTDB taxonomy): domain Bacteria; phylum Pseudomonadota; class Alphaproteobacteria; order Caulobacterales; family Hyphomonadaceae; genus Henriciella. The sequence goes on from JAEPOM010000004.1 coordinate 47,198, forward strand.
AGAAGGCAAGATGGATCACGTGCACCATGCCGGAAATTCATCCGGCGTGGTTGATGGTGCCGCGGCTCTACTGATCGCTTCGAAAGACGCTGTCGACAAGAATGGCTGGAAGCCACGCGCGCGCATTGTTGCGACCGCAAATATGGGCGACTGCCCCACCTTGATGCTGAACGCACCCGTTCCGGCGGCTGAAAAAGTGCTCGAAAAAGCCGGTCTCTCAAAAGACGATATCGATGTCTGGGAAATCAATGAAGCGTTCTCAGTTGTGGCTGAACGATTTATCCGCAAGCTCGATCTCGACCGAGAAAAAGTGAACATCAATGGCGGCGCTATGGCGCTCGGTCACCCGATTGGGGCAACCGGCTCTATCCTAATCGGCACGGCGCTGGATGAACTTGAACGTTCAGGCGGTAAGTACGGCTTGATCACCATGTGTGCTGCGGGCGGAATGGCGCCGGCCGTGGTGATCGAACGCATCTAGTCAAATGTCTGCGCGACCGTTTCGCTCGCTTGCGCGGGCGGTAACGGATCGCGCGACATGCGCCTTGCGGCGACTGTAAAAATCGCAGCTGCGCCAAGGATAAGTCCTGCGGCGAGGATGAACGGTGCACCCGGCAAGTAGGGGCCTGTCTCATCGGTATAAGCCGTGAATAACAGCGCCATGATGGCCGGGCTGATGATTGAGGCAACGCTGTAGAGGCTGGTGATTGCGCCTTGTAGCTCTCCCTGCGAATCTGCCGGCGTCCGACTGGTCATCAATGATTGTAGCGCCGGGCTCAAGAACGCCGAGAACACGCCGATAGCGATCCCGACATAGATGTTGGAGCCAGACGTCGCGAAGGCGAGGATCAAGAATGAAGTCACCCCCACGAAAACGGTAAAATAGACAGCGCGCACTTCGCCGAACTTCTCAATGACCGGCCCCGTCAAAGCGCCCTGAACGACAGCCATTCCGAGCCCGTAGGCGCTTACAGAAAGTCCGATCAGAAACGGCGTCCAGCCCGCAACTTCGGCCGTGTAGAATGACCAGATGCTCGAATAGGAGTGATTGGCGAGCTGGATCAGGAACAAAGCCCCGAGCACAATCAACACCGTCGGATGCTTGGCGATTGAGATGAGGCTTCCCAGCGGGTTTGCACGCGCGAGGGAGAACCCTCTGCGGTTTTCTTCCTTCAAGGTTTCCGGGAATCTGAAATATCCCCAAATCGCGACGAGCGCGATCAAAACCCCGGCGGCGATAAATGGCAGGCGAACCCAGCTTTCACCCAGAAGACCGCCAAGCGCCGGACCAAAGATAAACCCAAGCCCGAGCGCAGCACCGGCATAACCAAAGAACTTGGCGCGCTCTTCCGGACCGGAGACATCGACCAGACACGCATAGGCCGTCGCATACGTCGCACCGCATATCCCTGAAACGATGCGGGCAAAGAATAACCAGCCAAGGGTTGGCGCCCACGCCATAATGAAGCTGTCGATGGCAAAACCCATCAGCGCGATCAGCAGGACGGGGCGTCGCCCGAACCGGTCGCTAAGCCCCCCTAGAATCGGCGCAAATATGAACTGCATTACTGCGAACGTGGTCAGCAATAGACCCGCTATAGTTGCCCCTTCGCTGATCGAAAGTCCGGCGACATCCGCAAGCAGTTCCGGCATGATCGGCATGAGCAATCCGAAGCCGACCGCATCGAAAAAGATGATCGCGCAAACGAATATGAGAACTTGTGACTTTTGCACTGGCCCGCTCTTGCTATTCCCCCAAGCGGCGAGGGCTAACACAATTCTTTTCAGGTCAAAATCAAATTTGTTCTGAGGTTGCCAAAAAGAGAAATGGGGACCTCTAGTACTGCGTTTGTTTAAACTGTTTTCAAGCGAGATTTGTATTTTGCCGCTGTCAGTCTTCACGTGGGTGAAGGGGCGGTGCTTGGCAAGACTCGCCTGTTAAGAGAGCAAGACTGGTCAAATTGCATGCAAAGCGTCATAGTTTCCTTATTCGGTTTACCGTAAGGGCCTTGGTAACACTGTGTGCTTGGGGCTTGGGAGAGAGTGATGGAACAATTACAGGGCATGGATGCCTCGTTTGTGGCGATGGAAACACCCAGTTCGCCAATGCATATCGGGTCGATCCTGATTTATGATCCTTCGACCGCGCCCGGTGGGTTCGTTCGCTTCAAAGACATTCTACGTTTCTATGAAGAGCGCATGCGCTTTTCGAAGACGATGCGGCAGAAACTGGTCAAAGTCCCATTCAATGTCGACTACCCATACTGGGTTGAGGATGCAGACTTCGATCTGGAATACCATGTTCGTCACGTCGCCTTGCCCAAGCCTGGTGACATGCGACAGCTGAACATTCAGGCTGCACGCCTGTTTGCCCGCCCGCTCGACCTGTCTCGACCACCATGGGAAATGACTGTGGTAGAAGGACTGGACAACGTTCCCGGCATTCCGAAAGGCTCCTACGCGATCATATCGAAAGTCCATCACGCGGCGATTGATGGGATGTCCGGTATTGACCTGATGCAGGCGCTGCACACGCCTAAGCCCGATGTCACACCACCAAATGAGCCGGACAATTGGAAGCCCGAAAAGTATCCTAACCGGGCTGGGATGTTTGCTAAGGGCTATGTTCGCGCTTGGCTCAATCCAATCCGCCAATTGGGCGTCTCGGCGCAGGCTGTCCCGGGACTCTATCGCACCGCTCGCGGCATGGTTCGCGGCGAATTCGGCCTGAAGGCGGCCATCGAGGCCCCGAAAACCCGTTTCAATACAAAGATTTCGCCGCACCGCGTAGTAGATGGGCAAGTCTTTGAACTGGCACATATTAAGGCGCTGCGCGGCTTGGTTGAGGGCGCCAAAGTCAATGACGTGATGCTCACAATTATTGGGGGTGGTCTGAACAAATACCTGACCCATCACAATGACTTGCCGAAAACGACGATGACGGCAATGGCGCCGATCTCGGTCCGAAGCGAAGGTGAAAAGAACACGATGGGTAACCAGGTGTCGGCGATGATCGCGCCGCTCGGAACCCATATAGCTGACCCGATCGAGCGTATGGAATACGTCTTCGATCAGACCAGCCGCTCGAAAGAAATGACTAGCGCGCTCGGTGCGCGTCAAATGACGGAAGCGAGTAAGGTTTCTCCCGCTCTGTTCATGGCGCTAGGTGCACAGCTTTATTCGCGCCTCGGTGTCGCCAATTACATGGCGCGGCCTGTGATCAATACGGTCGTCACAAACGTACCTGGGCCACCCGTCCCGATCTATCAGGCGGGCGCAAAACTTGTTTCGATGCAAGGGCTTCTGTGTCTGCTGGACGGTATGGCACTCGGTCATGTGGTGCAGAGCTACGTCAACGAGGCGACGATCACGTTTACGGCTGACCGTGAGATTGTGAAGGATCCTGAATTCTACGCCCAGTGCATTTGGGAAAGTTTCGAGGAAATGGCCGAACTTGCCGGGATCGATTTGGCGCCGCCAGCGCCGAAACCAGTTGTCAAAAAGACCGCTGCTTCAGGCACTTCGCGTGCCAAAACGAAGCGAAAAACGCGTGCCGGCACAGCTAAGAAATCTACGACCGCAAAAGCGAAAGCCAAGGCGGGTTAAGGATTTAGGCATCATTTTCTAGCCTAGTCAGATATACCGATACCACCCATGGTGGTGAAGTAGACCGCGAAGAAGCGGCAAACGGGAGGCTAAATTATGGTTGCAGCGACGTTGGCGCGACCGCCACATCCATTCTGGACTCTGACAGAAGGACGGGCGATTTTCGAGTTCGGTGCGTTTGGATTGCTTCGAAAAAGCATGCGCAATCTGCCTCAAGGCGACGGACATCCCGTGCTGGTACTTCCCGGCTTCATGGCCAGCGATCACTCAACGCGCCCGATGCGGCGGCTGTTCAAAGACCTGGGCTACAATGCCTATGGTTGGGGGCTTGGTCGCAATGTGAAATTTAACGAGACCCGCGAACGCGAAATGTCGGACCTGGTTGAGCGGATCTATGACGACACGGGGGAGAAGCTCTCTATTGTGGGCTGGAGCCTCGGAGGCGTGTTTGCCCGTGAGCTCGCCAAGATGCACCCAGATATTGTCCGCCTTGTGGTGTCTCTCGGAAGCCCGATCAGCAATGATCGACGCCATTCTGCACCCAGCCGATTGTTTGAAGCCATTAATGGCAAACAGACGCAGCCCGAAACAGAAGGCCGCTATCGCGATCTGGAATCGGCCCCGCCCGTTCCAACGACTTCTATCCTGACGAAAACCGATGGCGTAGTCTCCTGGCGGGGCTCGGTTCAGTGCCCGAGCAAAGGGCATCAAACAGAAAACATCGTGGTGCCTGCGAGCCATGTTGGCCTCGGCGTAAACCCATTGGTCATGGTGGCCGTTGCAGACCGACTGGCGCAGCCAGAAGGGCAGTGGGCTCCGTTTGATCGATCTGGATGGCGCGGCCGCGTCTTCAAAACGGCTGCGGAACTCGGATAAAATTCCATAAAATTCAAGCGATCAGCTGAACCATAACCTCATCTCTATGTGCCATAACGGGGCGAAGCGTAATGAACCACGCGCCGTTTCGCGTCGTGGAGTTGAGGGATAAAAATGGCAAAGACCGTCCTGGTTATTGATGATGATCCAACCCAGCGCCGACTGCTGACGGCTGCCGTAGAGAAAGCAGGGTTTGCTTGCCGTACGGCGCCAGACGGTGAAACTGGTGTAGCCATTGCGACTGACGCCAATGCCGGGGCAGATGTTGTCCTGCTCGATCTCACCATGCCGGGCCTTTCGGGCATGGAAACCCTCGAAATGCTGGCGGAGCGTCGCCCGGATCTACCGGTCATCATGCTGACCGCGACTAGCGGAATCGACACAATTGTCGCCGCGATGCGGGCCGGCGCTGTCGATTTTGTGGTTAAGCCAGCAAGCCCAGAGCGTGTGGTTGTCTCGATCCGAAACGCATTGAAACTGTCTTCATTGACCGGTGAAGTAAAACGCCTCACCCGCAAGGCTGATGGCGGCATGGGCTTTGACGACATGATTGCAAGCGCGCCAGTGATGAACCAGGTTATTCGCCTGGGCCAACGCGCTGCGGCTTCGGATATTCCGGTCTTGATCCTTGGTGAAAGCGGTGTCGGTAAAGAAGTCATTGCCCGCTGCATTCAGGGCGCGTCTGATCGCTCTGGAAAGCCATTCATTTCCGTCAATTGTGGGGCGATCCCTGAGAACCTGGTTGAGAGCATTCTGTTCGGACACGAGAAAGGCGCGTTTACCGGTGCTGTATCGCGCTCCGCGGGTAAGTTCGTCGAAGCCGACGGTGGGACGCTGTTCCTCGACGAAGTTGGAGAGTTGCCGCTCGAAATGCAGGTCAAACTGCTGCGTGCGTTGCAGGAAGGTGAAGTCGACCCCGTCGGCGCGCGCCGTCCAGTGAAAGTAGACGTCCGTATCATCTCGGCCACGAACCGCGACCTCGCTCAGCGCGTCAAGGAAGGCGCGTTCCGCGAAGATCTGTTCTATCGTTTGAACGTGTATCCGGTAGAAATGCCGAGCCTGCGCGAGCGGTTGGAAGATATTCCGGCTCTGGTGGATCACTTCATAGGGCGCTTTAATGCCTCCGAAGGCACGCGCATTGTCGGCGCGGCGAAGGATACGCTGAAAATGCTGTCAGCCTTTGATTGGCCGGGCAATGTTCGCCAGCTCGAAAACGCCGTGTTCCGCGCAGTGATCCTGTGCGAAAGCGACATGCTGCAGCCACATGATTTCCCGCAGATCAGCGGCATCATTCCGGAAATTGCTTCTTTGCCAGAAGTTCCAGCGCGGCCAGACGTTGCCAACGACGTTGTACCAGGTGAAGGCGCATCTTCGTTTGCGTTCGTTGAAGGCGGCGAGGTCCGCAGCCTGTCAGACGTCGAGCGTGATCTCATTGCTTACGCGATCGAGCACTATGCCGGTCATATGAGTGAAGTCTCGCGCCGCCTCGGCATTGGTCGATCAACCCTGTACCGGAAAGTTCGCGAGTACGGGTTGGAAAGCGAAGCCAAAAAAGAAGCGAGCTAAATACGTTTCTGAGGGGGAAGGAAAACGGCGCCCAAAGGGGCGCCGTTTTCATATTTAGAGTGCACTGGATAAGCGTACGATGAGGCAGCCCCCCCCTGCGGCCTAGTCCGAACCTGATGGCGCAAGGCTGTCAAAGACACGGACGCTCGCCCAATTCTCATTGAATTCTTCGATGAATTGCAAATGCGGTTCGGTCACTTGATAGGCGTCCTGTGCCGCTGTGTCTTCGAACACGATCGTGAGCGCGACATCAAAGTTGAGGTCGTTTACTTCACGCTTATAATCGGTATGCCGCGGCCCGGCGGAAAAATAGACAATGCCTTCATGCGGCGCGAGATATTCATAGCAAGCGTCAACCAGCGACTGCACCGCGGTCTCATCCTTGTCCTTCAGCTCAAAGAACACGTTATGCGTGAGATGTGGCTCTGTGTCTGGTTCGGCTTGAACCGACATCGCACAACTGGCGAGCGCCAGAGTTCCGGCGAGTAATGATGCGCGCATGTGATATCCTCCTCGACTGCGTCTAACCGTCTGCTGGAACGCGGGAAGGAGGTCAAGATTCGTTGCGCGCGGCACGAGAACCTCAAAAGAGTAGGGTTTGGTAAAGGCGACGAAATCACGCCGCAATGCAATTGCACTAGATGACCATGAAGGAGAGACACAGTGAGGCATCTGGTCATTGGTGGTCTGGCGTTAGCCCTATGCGGTTGCGACGATCTGAGGATGTATAGTGAATATGAGGACTTGAACGCCGTTCGAGCGGATGGTGCTTTCGAAAGAGGATGGTTTCCAACTTGGATGCCTGGAGACGCAGTGGACATTCATGAATACCACGATCTAGACACCAACATCCAAGCAATCAGTTTTCGGATTGAGAACGACGGCGAGTTTGAATGGCCCGAACGCTGCACAGTCGCCATCAAAGCGGCGGCACCTAGACTTAAAACCAAGAGGTTTCCGAAGGCCGTTCACAAGCTGGATAATGTCCTAAACTGTCGTGACTATTTCGTCGTGCGTGATGAACGCGGAACGATTCACATGTGGAGTATGTGGTGATATCGGACGCGAATTCAGCGCAAAAAAGAGCACCTTTTCCTAAGCCGAGCGGCCACGAATCCTTCGTGGGATCAGGCGATAGTCGCCTGACTAAGCCACAGATGCCGTCTCGGGCTCCGTCGACACGTCTTCCGGGTAGACGGTGATCCGATTGCGGCCCTGAGATTTGGCCTGACGCAGACACAGATCGACGCGCTGCATGGCCTGTTCGAGCGTTTCGCGCTTTCGGCAGGCGATGACGCCAATGCTGGCTTCAAGGTGGATCTCGTGACCGTTGAACTCGACCCGCAGCGTTTCGATCTGGCGGCGCAAGCGCTCTGCCACGCGCACAGAGGATTGGTGTCCGGTATCTGAGAGCAGGATAGCAAATTCTTCGCCGCCCCAGCGAGCCACGTCATCAGTGCCAAAGCGGCTAGTTGTGCGCAGGTGATCGGCCAGAATGCGCAAGGCTTCGTCGCCTCCGGCATGTCCGTACTTGTCATTTATCAGTTTGAAATAGTCGAGATCGATCAACAACAGCGAGATCGGCCGATTGGTACGATCGTAGCGCGCTGCTTCACGTTCGTAGCGATGGGCGAAGGCGCGGCGATTCAGCAGGCTGGTCAGTGGATCTGTGGTCGCCAGCTCGTGCAATTGCTCCTGAACACTGATGAGCTTGCTTGAGTAAAGCGCCATTAGTATCGACGCGGGCGGAGCGAGCACACAGGCGGCGATAGCCGACGTCACAATCGCTGTATTGGCGTTGCGAGCCTCCAGATACGGCGCAATGAGCGCTGTGAAATGCACCGTCGCGCAAATCAGTACGACCGACATAAGTACGGCGTAAAGTATCGTATGGAGGCGTGAAGAAGTGCTAAGCATATATCTGTCCCTGCAACACTTGTTACAGGAAAAGTCCGAAATCTGGGTTCAACCGATCGATCAAATTTGATCGATCCCGCCCTAATCTTCGAAGATGATTTCTGGGGCTTTTTTGGTCTGCAGTGCATCGAGCGACAAAGCGACATCCCGGGCGATCTCTGTGAACAGCTCAGCATTGGGGCCTGGCACGCTTGCAGCGGGTTCGCCGCGATCACCGCCCTCGCGTATGGATTGCAACATCGGGATCTGCGCCAGGAGAGGTAGGCCAAGCGCCTGCGCCATTTTTTGCCCGCCGCCTTCGCCCATGATGGCATGACGGTTCCCAGCTGGATCTTCAAACCAGCTCATCGTCTCAATGATGCCGAGAACTGGCACATGCGTCTTGGCGAACATGGCAGCGCCGCGCCGCACGTCGGCGAGTGCAACTTCTTGCGGCGTCGTCACGATCACGGCGGCCGAGACCGGCACGCGCTGAGCCAATGTGAGCTGCGCCTCGCCCGTTCCGGGTGGGGTGTCGATGATCAAAAGATCCAGCGGGTTCTCTGGCGTACCCCATGCCGCGTCGTTCAGCATTTGTGTAATCGCAGACTGAACAATCGGGCCCCGCCAGATCATCGGCGAGTCGGGATCGGTGAGATATCCGATCGAAAGCGTCTCAATGCCGTGAGCAGAAACCGGGACCAGCTTGTTTTCGGGCGTCGTACCTGGGCTGGCATCGGCAACGCCAAGCATGGTTGGAATGGATGGACCGTAAATGTCCGCATCTAGGAGCCCAACACGGAGGCCTTGTTTTGCAAAGCTCGCGGCGAGGTTGACCGAGACCGTTGACTTGCCAACCCCGCCCTTAGCGCTCGCGATCACCAGAATTCGCGAAATTCCGGGAATAGGAGCGATTTGCGCGGCTTGTTGAGGCTGGCCCTGGTTCACCGCCTCTTCCGAGAGCCGGGCGCCCTTGCGGACGCGACGCGGGCTCGTATGCGTTTTCAGCGATGCCGGTTTTGGGGCAGGCGTAGCTTCGCCCGGTGCGCGCTGCGCGGTGAGCACCGCTTTGACATCCGTGACGCCTTCCAGGCTCATGGCCCGAGCTTCGGCTTCGATCTTTAACGTTTCGGCGCGTTCCATGTCGTTTGGGTCGGCTTCGATGATCAAAGTGACGCCGCCTGATTCGTCGATTCTGACGCCAGATAACCAGTCGGGCGAACCAAGTGATTGCCGGATCGTGTCTTCTGAGAGTGTTTTCTGGTCTTTCTTGTCCCAAAACATGGGCTATGTCCTTGATGAAGAGGCCTATCGGACGCAAATAGGCACCATACAGACAAAAAGCCAGTGACCTGGTGTGACTGAGAAGGAGGGGCGATGCCCTGGAACGACAATAACGGAAATGGCGACGAGCCGCCCAAAACCAATGGCGGCCCCTGGGGCAGCGGTGGTTCTGGTGGAAACGGCAATGGCGGGTCGCCCTGGGGACGTCCCGGTGGTGGCCAGGGTGGAGGCGGAGGTAGCTCCGACATCGAGGACCAGATGCGCAAAATGCAGGAACGCTTTTCCCGGCGTGGCGGCGGCGGTGGCGGTGGCGGACGACGCGGCCCGAGCTTCGGACCCGGCGGGTTCCTGGTCCTCGGTGTTGTCGCGCTTGTTGCGTGGCTGGCGACCGGCGTCGTCGTCGTAGACGAAGGCGAGCGGGCTGCGGTCTTCCGGTTTGGTCAGTACCAAAAGAACTTCACGCCTGGTTTCCATGTGCATCTGCCAGCGCCGATTGAAACTCACGAAATCCTGCCGTCAGAGAGACAGCAGGAAACCCAAGTGGGGATCAATCAGGCCGAGAGCCTGATGCTGACCGGAGATGAGAATATCGTAGACGTCCAGTTCCGAGTGTTCTGGTACTATGATGCCGATAACCCCGAGAACTTCATTCTGAACATCGACAATGGTACGCCGCTTGTGAAAGCTGCTGCCGAAAGCGTCATGCGCGAAGTCGTGGGCAAGTCCACGCTTGATGCCGTGCTGACAACGGGACGTGGGGAGATTGCTTCGACCGTCCGCGATGAGCTTCAGGTCTTGCTGTCGGATTACGGCGCAGGTGTAAACATCGAGAACGTCGAGATTCAGGAAGCCCTGGCCCCAGCACCAGTTCGTGGCGACTTTATTGACGTTATCAATGCTGGTCAGGATGCTGAGCGACTGGTCCAGGAGGCCAATCGCTACGCAAATGATATCGTGCCACGAGCACGTGGTGAGGCGCAGCAAATCTTGCAACGCGCTCAAGCCTATCGTGATCAGGTGATTGCCGATGCGACCGGTCAGGCGGATCGCTTCACGCAGATTCTAGCGGAATACCGCAAGGCGCCGCAGGTGACGCGTGAGCGTATGTACCTCGAAACGATGGAGCGTGTCCTCAATCGGACCGACAAACTCATTCTCGATAGCGATTCCGGTGCGGTGCCTTACCTGCCGCTCGACCGCGTAAATCGTGGAGGTAACTAGACATGAAACCGTTTGGAATTCTCGGAATTGTCATCGTTTTTACAGCAATCATCGCGCTGTTGAACTCGTTCTTCATTGTCGACCAACGCCAGCAGTCTCTGGTCTTGCAGGTCGGACGTGCGGTTGAAGCTTATAATGAGCCAGGCGCCGACGAGGCGGGTCTTAAATTCAAGATCCCGTTCGTTCAGTCCGTCGTGACTTATGACAAACGCAACCTTGGCCTCGACGTCCCAGACATTGAGGTCTTCGCGTCGAACCAGGAGCAATTGATCGTGGACGCCTTTGTGCGTTGGCGCATTTCAGAGCCGCTTTCGTTCTACCAACGTTTGGGAACGCAGCGCGAAGCGCAAAACCAACTGCTTCGTTTTACCGACTCAGCGATCCGTAACGCGCTCGGTAGCCAGCTGCCGGAAGAGATCATCTCGGGGCAGCGATCTGAACTGATGGACGAGATCCGTGAGAGCCTGTCTACGGCGATCGCAGGTCGCGGGATCGACATTATTGATGTTCGCATCAAGCGTGTGGATCTGCCGCCAGACGTCTCGCAGCGGGTCTTCGACCGGATGGCCGCAACACGGAACCAGCAAGCGGAGCAAATTCGAGCCGAAGGCGACGAACGAGCCAAACTGGTGCGCGCGGAAGCTGATCGTGAGAAAACTGTTCTCCTCGCTGAAGCCCGGCGTGAAGCCGAGCAAATCCGAGGTGAAGGCGATGCGTCGCGGAACGAAATCTACGCGCTGGCCTATGAGCAGGACACAGAGTTCTTCCGCTTCCAGCGTGCCCTCATCGCGTGTGAGAAGGCGTTCGGTGTCGGTGACATCGGCGACTCGGCAGACACGGAAAGCTCTGGTCCACGGACCCAGCAGGAGCCAACCCGTATCGTCGTCGGGCCAGATCAGCTCGGCCTATGTGACGAGTTTATCGTACGCGCCCGCGCTAACGGTACACCGCGCCGCTAAATCTGCGGAGATATCAAACCAGCCCCGTCCAGCTTATGTTGGGCGGGGTTTTTGATTCGGGAGCTTAAGATCATGCTGACGATTATTCTGGCTGGGATCGGCGTCTGGTTCCTGTTTGAAGGGGCGATCTATGCCGGCGCACCGGATGCCATGAAGCGCTTCGGGGCCTGGTTGTCGGAAATGCCAGCGGCGACCATTCGGCAGTCTGGACTCTGGTCCATGGCGATTGGCGCGCTTCTGCTTTACCTTATGGTGAGATTCGGTGGGTGAGATGGACTTGCGCCTTGCCCAGATACTGCCCTAGTTAGAACTATGATGCGTGTTACACCTGTAGGAGAGCCCGATTGATGCGTCGAACCGTTTTTGCCCTGTCTCTGGCGCTGATTGCCTCTGGACCGGCCATGGGCCAGTCCTTGTCCGACTCGGGCGAGATCATGGATCAAGGCACGCGCCCGGATAGCTTCTCCGAACTCTCGAAACGCCTGATGCCCGCCGTGGTGAACATCACGACCTCGCGCGTTGTTGCGAGCGATTTACCGCAGTTTGAGGAAGGGCCGCTGCAGGACTTCAATGAGTTTTTCGGCCGCGATCCAGAAGGGTTCAGTCAGGAGGGGGCGCTCGGATCCGGGTTTGTGATTTCGGCTGATGGCCTGATCGTCACCAATAATCACGTGATTGAAGGCGCGGATGAGATCAATGCGATCTTTTCCGATGGGCGCACGCTGCGGGCTGAGCTGATTGGAACAGATGCGGCGACAGACGTCGCGGTCTTGAAAGTGTCTCAGACAGATCCGTTTCCTTTCGTGGAATGGGCGGATAGCGAGCAAGCCGAAGTTGGCGACTGGGTCATGGCGATCGGTAACCCGTTCGGATTTGGCGGCTCCGTTTCTGTCGGTATCGTTTCAGCTCGAAACCGGGATATTCAGTCCGGCAATTACGACAATTACATCCAGACCGACGCGGCCATCAATTCCGGAAATTCCGGTGGGCCGCTGTTCAATCTGAACGGCGAAGTGCTCGGCGTGAATACGGCGATCATTACCCCGACGGGCGGCTCGGTCGGGCTTGGGTTTTCCATTCCGTCCAACCTCGCCAAGCAAGTCAGTGAGCAGCTGGTCGAGTTTGGCAAAGCGCGCCGGGGCTGGTTCGGGGTCAACATTCAAGATGCTGATCGCGGTATCGCCAGAGCTTATGGTCTAGAAGACGGTTCGGGCGTGATCCTCACCCGCATCACCGATGACGGTCCGGCTTCCAAAGCTGATTTCGAGATCGGCGATCTGATTCTTGAGTTTGATGGTCGCCCCGTCAAAGACGAGAGAGCGCTCAGCCGCATCGTCGCAGACACTGAAATTGGCAAAGAGGTTGATGTCCTTCTGGTTCGAGATGGACGCACCCGAACAGTCAGCTTTGAGCTCGGTGAGCTTGATGCTGATACGGATGAGGAAGAAACCGAGGCGCCTGAGACCGACAGCACGTTGACCGACAATCCTCTCGGGGTCGACCTTGTCGAACTGACCGAAGACGATCGGCGCAGGTATCGAATTCCGGGCGACGTGAACGGTGTCCTTGTGCGGGTCGTATCCCCACGCGGACCGAGCTTCGGCAAACTCCAAAAGGGCGATGTCGTGATCGAGATGGCGTTTGAGACCGTGGAGACGCCAGAGGATGCGCTTTTGGCCATGGACGAGGCGCTCGGGCGCTCCGGCCAGCCGCTCTTGCTGCGCGTTTATCGGCGCGGACAGACTTTGTTCGAAGCGATTGATATCGAAGTTCGCGGCTGATCAGTCGCGCCACACAATCTCATCGTCAGTATAGCCTTGGAAGTAGAGGGCAGCAGTTAGATCTGTTACACCAATTGCGGCGTCTGCGGCTGACGCGACGATGGGTTTGGCGTGCACTGCCAATCCCAGTCCCGCGGCTTCAATCATCGCGAGATCGTTGGCGCCGTCGCCCATAGCAAGGGCATCTAAGCGGGTGATGCCGTTCGCGAACGCGCAATCATCCAGAGCTTCCAGTTTTGCCTCGCGTCCGAGGATCGGGCGGCCAACGTCACCCGTTAGCGCTGCTCCGTCGTCAATCAGCGTGTTGCCCTTGTCGGCATCAAAGCCGGTCGTCGCCGCTACTCGCGAAGTGAAGAAGGTGAAACCGCCTGAAACCAAAAGACAGAACGCGCCATTGGCGGACATGGTTGCCGTAAGCGTTTTCGCACCGGGCATCAGCGTGATCCGCTCGTCGAAGCATCGCTGGAGGGCGCTGAGCGAGAGGCCGTTGAGTTTGCCGACACGCTCTGTCAGGGCGCCTTCAAAATCTAACTCTCCGGCCATGGCGCGGGCCGTAATGGCAGCGATCTCGTCTTTCAGGCCAGCATACGCTGCGAGTTCATCCAGGCATTCCTGCTGGATGATGGTCGAGTCCATGTCGGAGACCAGGAGCTTCTTTTTTCGGTTCGATGCTGGCAGGAGCGCGACGTCGGCGGTATCGCCGAACGCCTCAGTCAGAACGTTGCGTGCATCCGCGATTTGATCTGGCTGCGCTGAAACCGCAATCTCAATTGCTGACCATTTATCGCCATTGGAAAGTGTGCGGATCTCGCTCTTCGGGGACAGACCAGCGGTGTTTAGCGCGCGCTCGAGCGCTGTGCCCAGACGGTCCAATCCATAGTTCTTCGGCGCCACGGACGTCGCTATGTACTTGGAATCTGTAGTTTTTGCGTTCATCGCAACATTCCTGTCTTTACGCTTCGCGGCGTGCTTCTTACGACTGATTGCATGAAGCCTGCAATCCTTATTCACGGTCCTACCGCCAGTGGGAAGTCCGCGCTCTCCGTGGCGCTGGCAAAGCGATTGGAGGGCGAGGTTATCAATGCGGATTCGATGCAGGTCTATCGCGATTTACGCGTGATCTCAGCGCGTCCGGCCGCCGCCGAGATGGAAGGGGTTGAACACCACTTGTTCGGGCATATTGCTGCCAGCGAGCGTTACTCAACCGGAAAATGGCTTGAGGACGTGAAACCGGTCATCGCCAAAGTGCAACGCCGGGGAAAAGTCCCGATCATTATTGGCGGGACAGGGCTCTATCATCTTGCCTTGATTGAGGGGCTCTCACAGATCCCGCCAGTGCCGGACGATATCCGGGCCGAAGTCACTGAGATCCACAAATCCGGCGGTGTCGCCGCCTTGCGCGAAAAATTGGAGCAGGTGGATCTTGAAACCGCGGCGAAGCTCGGTGAGGGCGACCGTCAGCGACTAGCGCGGGCACTGGAGGTCTGGCTTGCCACAGGAAAGTCGATCACGTCGTTCCATGGTAAAAAAGGGCGAGCCATTCTTGATAATGAAGCCTGGTTGGGGGTCGCGCTGACGCCGACGCGTCCACGTCTGTATTCGCGCATTGATCGACGCTTTGAAGGCATGCTGATGGAAGGGGCGATGGAAGAAGCGCGCGGACTGGCCGCGCAGAACCTTCCCGAAGACCTTCCTGCCATGAAGGCACACGGCATTCCTTGGCTGCTATCGTACCTCCGAGGAGAGCTGAGCGCAGAACAAGCCGCCGAGAGTGCCAAGCGCGATACGCGGCGATATGCAAAGCGACAGTTCACATGGATTGGGCGACAATTCCCATTTTGGCCAAGGATTCCAAGTCTTTCTCTGGAACGCCGAATGAGGGTAATTCTTGCCCTTTATAAGGAGGTTGACGGGGGTTAACAGGTAAGTTATGCCCCAATCAACTTTTGGGAGGAAACGCTTCATGCGTCCAACAGTCGTACTCGTTATTAGGCACCTGCGCTGACGGAATTGTTCGTCAGTCGCAGGTGCTTGTAACAAGGGTCTCTCTAGCGGGACCCTTTTTTTTAACTCAATCCCACCCGCCAAACCCTGCAAACCTTCAAGGACCAAGATCATGGACACGCAGACCAAACCTGAGGCCCAAACCGATACAAGCCAGATGACCGGCGCCGAGATCGTGATTAAGGCGCTAAAGGAACAGGGTGTGGATGTGATGTTCGGGTATCCGGGCGGGGCGGTTCTCCCAATTTACGACGCGCTATTTACCGAATCCTCCATCCGACATGTCCTCGTCCGTCATGAGCAAGGAGCAGGGCATGCTGCGGAAGGCTATGCGCGCTCGACGGGCAAGGCCGGCGTTGCGCTGGTGACCTCCGGCCCTGGCGCGACGAACATGGTCACGCCGATTACTGATGCAATGATGGATTCCATCCCGATGGTTGTTCTCACAGGACAAGTGCCCACGCACCTGATCGGAACTGACGCGTTCCAGGAATGTGACACGGTCGGGATCACACGCTGCTGCGCCAAGCACAATTATCTGGTGACCGACGTCAACGAACTTGCGCGAACGATCCACGAAGCGTTCCTGATCGCGACAACGGGTCGGCCTGGGCCAGTTGTGATCGATATTCCCAAGGATGTTCAGTTTGCGACTGGTACGTATGTCGGCAAGAAAGGCATTCATAAGTCCACTTACAAACCCCAAACTCAGCCAAGCGCGCACGGAATCAAACATGCGATGCAATTGATGAAAAAGGCGCGGCGACCCGTTTTCTATACCGGTGGTGGCGTGATCAATGCGGGCCCTGAAGCGAGCGCGGCTTTGCGAAAGTTGCAAGCTTTGACGGGGTTTCCAGTAACGTCGACGCTGATGGGGCTTGGCGCGTTTCCAGCGAGTCACGAAGATTGGCTGGGAATGCTCGGAATGCACGGGTCATACGAGGCTAATCACGCAATGCATGATTGCGATCTGATGATCTGCGTCGGTGCGCGGTTCGATGATCGGGTCACCGGCCGGATTGATGCGTTCTCTCCCGGGTCCAAAAAAATCCACATCGATATCGATCCGAGTTCGATCAACAAAGTCATTCGGGCGGATGTGCCGATCATCGCGGATTGCGGTGCGGCGCTCGAGGCCCTGATCAAGGCTTGGGGTAAAACCAAGCCGCAAGATATCACTGAGTGGAAAGAGCAGATTGGTCGCTGGCGCGCGCGAGATTGTTTCGCTTATGGCAACAGCCAGACTGAAATCAAACCGCAATATGCGATTGAGCGCCTGTATGAGCTGACCAAGGATCGCGATACTTACATCTCGACGGAAGTCGGACAGCACCAGATGTGGGCGGCCCAGCATTACCACTTCGAAGAGCCCAATCGCTGGATGACCAGTGGCGGCCTCGGCACGATGGGTTATGGTTTGCCCGCAGCTGTTGGGATCCAGGCTGCGCATCCGAATGCTTTGGTTGTCGATATTGCTGGTGAGGCGTCCGTGCAAATGGTCCTTCAGGAGCTTTCGACTGCGGTCCAGCACAAGCTCCCGATCAAGATTTTCATTCTCAACAATGAATGGATGGGCATGGTTCGACAGTGGCAGGAATTGCTGCATGGAGAGCGCTATTCTCACTCCTATTCGGAAAGCCTGCCGGATTTCGTCAAGCTCGCGGAAGCCTATGGCGGCCTCGGACTCATCTGCGATGATCCAGGCGAACTCGACGCTAAGCTCCAGGAGATGATCGACTATGATGGTCCAGTTGTGTTCGATTGCCGGGTCACGAAGGCGGAAAACTGCCTGCCAATGATCCCGTCAGGTGCGGCGCATAATGAGATGATCCTGTCCGAAATCACCGGAGAGGAAATCGATGAGGCCGGTCGAAAGCTTGTCTGATGTCATATGGTCCCTTTTCCCTGGCCGCCGCCTCTGGCAAAAGCATGCCCCAGACAAAGGGGACCGCTATGGGCCTAGATAACCTGATTTCGTGGATGCAGAACCATATTGAAGTCGTGGTTGCGATCTTGTCCGCAATTGTGGCTCTGACGGGGGCGTTTATCAGCGCGCGCGAGACGCAAAAGCAGCGCGCGCTGCAACTGGAAAACCTGCGCCACAATGTTGATGCTCAAAGCCTCGGATGGGGCAATGCCTGCATCGATGTGCTCAATCGCGCTGCCATGTTTGCACGAACGCGGCAGCATCAATCGAATGATGCGAGTTTCCTGCAGCAGCGAGTCAATTTGCTCTTGGCCATCTCCTCCGCAGTCGAGCGGGGCCGGTTGTTCTTTCCGAATATTGATCCGGCCAGCAAAGGGTCCGAGAAGGAGGGAGCGTATCGCGGTTCGCGGCCTCCGATTCTGGATTCCCTTATGCTCGCCTATTATGAGATTGAAGCCCTGACCCGTCAGGGAGGACCTACCGCGGATAATAGCGCTGAGTTCATCGATGACTGTCGCCGCTTACTCGTTTCAGAATTGCAGGCGCATCTGGACCCACGCCGTAGGGATATGGTGGTCGATCGATATGATGATCAGCGCATGGATCATCGCAGCGAGGCTATTGAGCGCGCGAACAGTTTGAAAACGATCTTGAAATCTCGTCGTCCAGGCATTGCCCTTGGCGAACGCAAGGAGACGGTCCAGTGAGTGACAATCCAGCCAGCGCCTATGATATGAGCCATGTCGAAGAGACAGAGGAGCGCAGGACGCTTGCGGTCATCGTCGACAACGAACCCGGTGTGCTTGGCCGCGTCGTCGGGCTCTTCTCCGCGCGCGGCTATAACATCGAGAGCCTCACCGTGGCCGAGGTTGATCGCGATCGCCATCGCTCGCGCATCACAATCGTGACGACGGGAACGGCTCATACGCTTGAGCAAATCGAAGCGCAATTGTTGCGGCTGGTGCCGGTCGCGAACGTCACTGATATCACGAAGTCCAAGCGTGGCCTTGAACGGGAATTGGCGCTGATCAAAGTAGCTGGCGAAGGTGAGAAGCGGGTAGAGGCGCTGCGGATTTCGGAAATCTTCCGCGCTCGGGTCATCGATACGACCAATAAGAGCTTCATCTTCGAACTAACTGGCGCCAGCGACAAGATAGATCAGTTCTGCGCTTTGATGGAGCCGCTTGGCCTCGTCGAGGTCAGCCGAACGGGCGTCCTGTCAATCAAGCGAGGCGCCGAAAAAGGATGAGCGCCCCGACCGTCGAGCCATTCAAAACCAATCAGCATATGCCGGTTCGCCCGGCCGAGAATTTGACCGTTTAAGGAGTATTGTGAGCATGAAAATTTATTACGAGCAGGATGCGGATCTCGCCCTGATTCAAGGCAAGAAAGTCGGCGTTGTCGGCTATGGTAGCCAGGGGCACGCGCACGCCCTGAACCTCAAGGACAATGGCGTTGATGTTCGCATCGGACTTCAGCCAACTTCGGGTTCAAAACCTAAAGCCGAAGCCGAAGGCCTTACAGTGATGAGCCCGAGCGAGATTACGCAATGGGCGGACGTGGTCATGATCCTCGTGCCGGATGAAAAGCAGGCTGTGCTCTGGGCCAACGAAATCGAACCTCATGTTCGCGACGGCCAGCACATCATGTTCGGCCATGGCTTCAACATTCACTACAACCTGATCCGTCCGCCTGCCGGGGTGGATATCTCATTGTCGGCTCCTAAAGGACCTGGCCATACGCTTCGCGCGCAGTACCAGATGGGCTTTGGTCTCCCTGGCCTAGTCGCGATCCATCAGGATGCAACGGGGACAGCTCGCGAAATCGCGCTTTCTTACTCAAAAGGCATCGGTAATACGCGCGCCGGCGTGATCGAGACCTCGTTCAAGGAAGAGACTGAGACCGACTTGTTCGGAGAGCAGGCGGTCCTTTGCGGCGGAATTGTCGAGCTGATCAAGGCAGGGTTCGAAACTCTGGTCGAAGCGGGCTACAGCCCTGAAATGGCTTACTTTGAATGCCTGCATGAAACCAAGCTCATCGTCGATCTCATCTATGAGGGCGGCATTGCCAACATGAATTACTCGATCTCTAACACGGCTGAGTATGGGGAATACGTCTCCGGGCCGCGTGTGGTCGACAGCGCGAGCAAGAAAGCCATGAAGGCGGTACTCGATGATATTCAGAGCGGTAAGTTTGCCCGCGACTGGGTCCTCGAGAACCAGGCCGGCGCTCCAAGCTTCCTGTCTATGCGTGCGCGCATGAATGACCACCTGATTGAGGAAGTTGGCGAGAAGCTACGCGGAATGATGCACTGGGCGCAGAACGATCGCCTGGTCGATAAAGCCCGCAACTAAACTGGTTCCAATACAAGAGATAACCCCGAGGGGAGACCTTCGGGGTTTTTTCATGCTCGCTATAGCGTTGACACCGCTGTCACGTCAGCGCATAGGGTCATTGTAAAATATACAATTGTGAGGGAGCAGAATGGCCGAGTTTATTCCCGTTGGCTCATTCGACATCGTCATCTTTGGCGGCACCGGAGACTTGTCTCGCCGGAAGCTCCTGCCAGCGCTCTATCACCGCTGGGCCGATGGTCAAATACCTGAAGACGCAAAGATTATCGGAATCTCGCGATCTGAGCTGGATGATGCCGCATTCAGAAGCTTCGCCAACGAAGCGTGCTGCGAGGCGTCACCAGACAGCGTCAACAAATCGGATTGGAAAAAGTTCGAGAAACACCTTCACTATGTCACCATGGATGCCACGGATCCGGACGCAGACTGGGCCGACCTGAAGGCGCACATCACTCAGGATGCAGACCGACCGCTCGTCTTCTATCTCGCTGTGACCCCCAAGATCTATGTGCCGATATGCCAAGCGCTTGGGCAGGCGGGCCTAAGCGAGGGCAACACACGCGTGGTGCTTGAGAAGCCGATTGGAACGGATCTCGCTACCGCGCACGAAATCAATGAAGGCGTTGGGGCGGTTTTTGCCGAGGAGTGCATCTACCGTATCGACCATTATCTCGGCAAAGAAACCGTGCAGAACCTAATGGTCCTTCGCTTTGCCAACTCTCTGTTCGAGCCGCTCTGGAACCGAACCGCGATTGATCATATCCAGATCACGGTCTCGGAGCATTACGGCGTTGGGGAACGAGCCGGGTATTATGATGGCTCTGGTGCGCTGCGCGACATGGTTCAGAATCACTTGCTGCAATTGCTCTGTCTGATTGCCATGGAGCCACCGAATTCAATCGACGGCGATGCGATCCGCACCGAGAAAATCAAAGTGTTGGAAGCTCTGAGTCCGATTTTGCCTCAGGCGGCAAAGGAAGACACGGTTCGCGCGCAATATGTTGCCGGTGCCGTGAAGGGCGAGGCTGTGCCCGGATACCTCGAAGAGCTGGGCCGAGAGAGCGGTACCGAAACCTTCGTCGCGATCAAGGCGTCGATTGACAATTGGCGCTGGGCGCGCGTGCCATTCTATCTTCGCACGGGCAAACGGATGAAGGGTCGCCACTCCGAAATCGTCGTGCAGTTCCGTGAAACCCCGCACTCCATGTTCGGGGATACAGAGGCGCAGTCCAATCGCCTGGTGATCAATGTCCAGCCTGACGAAGGCGTGCGACTCTACCTGCAAATCAAGGAGCCGGGCCCGGGTGGGCTTCGCATCAAATCGCTTCCCCTCAACCTGTCTTACGCCGACAATTTCGCGATCCGTTACCCTGACGCTTATGAGCGCCTTTTGATGGACGTCGTACGCGGCAACCTGTCTTTGTTCATGCGGCGCGAAGAGGTTGAAGCAGCCTGGAAATGGGTCGACGGCTTGCTCGAAGCCTGGGAGCAGGCGGACGTGCCGATGGAAAGCTATCAGGCTGGTCTCGAAGACGGACCCGTGGAAGCGCGGTTAATGCTTCGCCGCGATGGCCGCGACTGGTGGGAGGCCACTTAAGCGATGACCATGATCAATGACACGGTCGCAGCCGTCACCGCACGCATCGAGGCGCGCAGTAAAGAAAGCCGGGCCGCTTATCTTGAGCTGGTTCGCGCCCGGCGCCCAAATGGGTTCGCCCGCACGAAGCTGACAGAGGGCAACCTCGCTCATGCCTCTGCTGGGTGCGCGGTCTTGGACAAGACCCAGATCCTGGGATCCGGTTGGCCAAACATTGGGATCATCACCAGCTACAATGACATGCTGTCGGCCCATGCGCCGTTCGAACACTATCCGGACCTCATCCGCGATGAGGCGCGCAAGAACACCGCGACTGCACAAGTCGCGGGCGGCGTACCCGCCATGTGCGATGGTGTGACCCAAGGCCAGGAAGGCATGGAGTTGTCGCTGTTTTCACGCGATGTTATTGCCATGGCCTCAGCCGTCTCGCTCAGCCATGATGCGTATGACGCCGTACTCAATCTTGGCGTTTGCGACAAAATCATTCCCGGTCTGACGATTGCGGCTTTGCGGTTTGGCTGGCTGCCACACGTGATGGTGCCCGCCGGTCCGATGCCATCAGGACTGCCAAATCCTGAAAAACAGCGCATCCGCCAGGAGTTTGCGCTCGGCAATGTTGGGCGCGAAGAACTGTTGCGGGCGGAGAGCGAGAGCTATCACAGCCAGGGCACTTGCACGTTTTACGGCACCGCGAATTCGAACCAAATGCTGATGGAGGTCATGGGCTTCCACTTGCCGGGCGCAGCTTTCCCAAATCCGGGAACCCCGCTGCGAGACGCGCTGACACGGGCCTCAGTGCGCCAGGGGCTGCAAAACTCCATCAAAGGGGATTACCTGCCTGCCGGTGAAATGGTCGACGCGCGTTCCTTCGCGAACGCACTGGTTGGCCTGATGGCGACCGGTGGTTCCACCAATCACGCGCTGCACATTCCAGCCATGGCTGCCGCTGCCGGGTACGATGTCCGTTTGGAAGATTTCGCAGACATCAGCGCTGTCGTGCCGTTGCTTTGCCGGATTTACCCAAATGGACCAGCTGACGTGAATCATTTCCATGCAGCGGGCGGTATGGGATTTGTCGTGCGGCAATTGCTCAAAGGCGGCCTGCTGCAAGGCGACGCAATGGGAGTTGCTGGCCCACTTAGTACTTACAGCCAGGAACCTTGGCTGGATGGCGACGTGCTGAAATGGCGCGAAGCACCCGAACAGAGCGGCGATCTCGAGATCGTCCGTCCGATTGAAGATCCATTCGCGGCAACGGGCGGCCTTCAGATGCTGGATGGTCCGCTTGGGCGCGGCGTCATCAAGATTTCCGCAGTCAAGCCGGACCGCCACGTCACTGAAGCACCGGCGCGCGTGTTCGATAGCCAGGACGGTGTGAAAGCAGCTTTCCAGGCCGGTGAACTCGACCGCGATGTGGTAATTGTTGTGCGCTTCCAGGGACCGTCCGCGAACGGAATGCCAGAGCTGCACGGGCTGTCCGGAGCAATTGGCGCCCTTCATGACAAAGGTCATAAAGTGGCCCTCGTCACTGATGGACGTATGTCCGGGGCATCCGGCAAGTTTCCGGCCGCCATCCATGTCGGTCCTGAAGCGAGCCGCGGCGGTCCGATCGCGAAAGTTCAGGACGGAGACGTCATTCGACTCGATGCTGTTTCGGGAGCGCTCGACATCCAAGTTGAACCCGCAGTGTTCGACGCCAGACCCGCCGCACCGTTCAGGCCGAATGAGTCAGCGTCCGGCCTCGGTCGCGAATTGTTTGGTGGATTCCGCGGCGCAGTTAGCAATTCCGAACAGGGCGGAAGTGTATTTTCAATGTTGGGGGAACGTTGATGCCAGATACAGTACTTGTTGGCGATATTGGAGGAACCAATGTCCGCTTCGGACGAGCCCGTCTGGGGTTTGCAGGGCATCCTGAAGTTGGCGACATCGCGGTTATGCCGGGAGACAGCTTCCGAACGTTCCATGACGCGCTGAGCATGTATCTGAGCCAGCTTGGTAATAAGCGTCCGCACCAGGCATTGTTCGCATTTGCTGGGCCGGTCAGAGATGGTGTGGTTCAACTCACGAATCGCAACTGGATCGTCGACAGTCATGACTTGGTTGAGCGGACCGGTCTCGAGCGGATCCGACTGGTGAACGATTATGCCGCCATGGCGCGCTCGATCCCCGAACTCACGGATGAGAGCTTTCGTTTGTTACACGATGGCCACGTGCCGGACGAGCGATCTCCAATTCTCGTAGCAGGACCTGGAACCGGGCTTGGTATGGCGACGCTGCTGCCGGAAGGCGAACGCGGCTGGCGCGTGATGACGGGCGAAGGCGGTCATGCCGCTTTTGCGCCGCGATCCGAGCGCGAGTGGGAGCTGACCAAACGCCTCAAGACGGTACACGGCTATGTCTCCAAGGAACTTGTCTTGTCGGGGTCGGGCTTGAATGCTGTGCATCGGGCACTTTGCGACATTGATGGCATCGCGTGGGAGCTGACACCGCCTGCGGATATCATGCGGCGTGCCGAAGCCGGGGATGCCTTGTGCCGGGATATTTGCGAGATCCGGGCAGGCGCGACGCTTGATGCTCTCGGCGATGCAGCATTGATAAACGGCACCCGCGGAGGGGTTGTCATCACGGGCGGCGTTGCAGAGCGTTTGGTCGATTGGTTGGCTCAGCCACGCGCACTTTCGCGCTTCTTCGATCGTGGGCCTATGAGCCATTACATGGAGCCTATTCCAATTCGTCTGTTGATGGAGAGCGAAGCAGCGCTTATTGGGGCGGCAGCTTTGCACTTTGATGAGGATCTTGCAGCATGATCAATCTCGCGACTTTTCGAGAGGCGCTGCATGGTGCTCCGATTGTTCCGGTCTTGACGGTTACACAAGTTGAGCACGCCGCGCCTTTAGCATCAGCATTGATGAAGGGCGGCCTGCGGAGTGCGGAGGTTACGCTTCGAACACCTATCGCTTTGAAAGTCATCGAAGAGATGAAACAGGCCGAACCTGATTTGATCGTTGGTGCGGGCACGATCTGTTCCGAAGGAGATGTCGACGCGGCTTTGAAGGCTGGGGCGGATTTTCTAGTTTCACCAGGCACGGCGCCCGAATTGCTTAAAGCGCTTGCCTACCACGATGGGGTAATCCTCCCGGGTGTAGCGACAGCCAGCGAAGCCATGGCGCGTTTTGAAGAAGGTTTCGGCGTACAGAAGTTCTTTCCCGCCGAGGCCTCAGGCGGCGCCAACTTCCTGAGTTCCCTAGCGGGTCCGCTGCCGCATATTGATTTTATGCCAACGGGCGGTGTGAAACCACATAATGCGCCTGATTATCTGCGCCTGCCGAACGTGATTGCGGCGGGTGGAACCTGGATTGCCTCTCCGCAGGAAATGGAAGCTGGCGACTGGGCCGGAATCGAGACCAAAGTGCGCGAAGCAGCGGAGCTCGGCAAAGGAGCTTAATATGAGCAGAAGAGCAGCGGGACTGCGCGGGCGAAGCGCCAAGATTATTGCGACGCTTGGGCCCGGAAGTTCCGCGCCAGGCACGATCCGTTTGCTGGCTGAAGCAGGCGTGGACGTCTTTCGCCTGAACTTTAGCCATGGCGAGCAAGAGAAACACAAGAAGACCTATGAAGCGATCCGCATGACGGAGGAGCTTCTCGGACGACCGCTTGCGGTGCTGGCGGATATGCAGGGCCCGAAAATCCGGGTCGGCAAGTTTCCCGGCGGCGCGCTCAAACTAGACATGCGCGGCGAGTATGACCTGATTGTGGGGGATGAGACGGACGCAGAGAATGTGATCCCGGTTCCTCGTGCAGAGATTCTCTCAGTGCTGGAGGAAGGCGATACAATCCTCGCGGATGATGGTCTGTTGATCTTCACAGTGATCCAAGCAGGTAAAAAGCCGCGAGTCAGATCGGAGCTTCCAGGCGTCCTCAAGGACCGCAAAGGCTTCACCGTGCGCGGCAAGGCGTTACCCGTTCCCGCACTTTCGGAAAAGGATCGCAGCGATCTTGCCTTCGCGCTGGATATGGGCGCGGATATCATTGCGCTATCCTTCGTTCAGACCGTCGCCGACATTGAAGAAGCGAGAGGTCTCATCGGTGACCGCGCGATGATCGTCGCAAAGCTCGAAAAACCAGCGGCAATCGATAATCTTGATGCAATTATTGAGGCGACGGACGCGGTCATGATTGCTCGAGGTGACCTTGGTGTTGAGTTCCCACCCGAAGAAGTTCCACTTATTCAACGGCGAATCGTTCGGGTCGCACGAAATGCTGCGAAGCCGGTTATTGTGGCGACGCAGATGCTGGAAAGCATGGTTGAGAATGCAGCACCAACCCGCGCCGAAGCTTCGGACGTGGCGACCGCAGTTTATCAAGGCGTCGACGCAGTGATGTTGTCCGCCGAAACCGCCGTTGGGCGCCACCCGGCGACAGCGGTTGCGATCATGAACCGGATTATCCGGGCGGTAGAAGGCGCTGACGACTATCGACAGGCGCTCGTTCAATATGATGGCGGCGGAGACCAGCGCGATGATGTCGACACCACTGCACAGGCCGTGATGGACATCGCAGAACGGAACAATACGCCACTTGCCTTGCGAACCGGTGATATTTTCAGACTGGCTCAATTCTCCCGAGTGCGCGGCAAGCAGGCCATTCTTTATGGATCTCTCGATGAAAAACGCCTTCGCCAGGCGCAAATGCTCTGGGGCGTCCATGCAGCGGAAATGGAGCCCGGAGACGATTGGGCGCGCCGTCTGATGGTGAGCGCTGAACAGGACGGACCTGTAACCTATGCCATGTGGCGCGGCTGCGACGGTGTGTGGGCCTGGGAAATGGGCGTCGAAGACGAAGCGCTTTAGCTGCCCTTCACGCGCCTGTGAGGCGATTGACCCCTTTATTCCTGCGCCCCGAATCCCCATAACCAGCGCCAAGAGACTTTTCGCCCTCTAAAGGGCTATTGGAGATTGTCATGTCAGACACTGGATCAAACACGCGGCACACGGAAATTCTGATTATCGGGTCTGGGCCAGCCGGTTGGACCGCGGCCGTCTATGCAGCACGCGCTATGCGCGACACACTGGTTGTGGCTGGGTCGCAGCCGGGGGGACAGCTGACCATCACGACCGACGTGGAAAACTATCCTGGATTCGCGGAAATCCAGGGACCTGAGCTGATGGATAAAATGAAGGAACACGCTCTGAAAATGGGCGCGAACCTGGCGGAAGATCACATCACGGACATCGATCTGGACACACGTCCGTTCCGCGCCGTGGGCGATAGCGGAACAATCTACACTGCGGACGCCGTTGTGATCTCAACCGGCGCGCAGGCAAAGTGGCTTGGGCTGCCGAGCGAGAGCAAGTTCCAGGGCTTTGGCGTTTCTGCCTGTGCGACCTGTGACGGCTTTTTCTACCGCGAGAAGGACGTGGTCGTGGTTGGTGGTGGAAACACAGCTGTTGAAGAAGCGCTATTCCTGACCAATTTCGCCTCCAAGGTCATTCTCGTCCATCGCCGCGATAGTTTACGGGCAGAGAAGATCCTGCAACACAGACTGCTCAACCACCCAAAGATCGAAGTTCGCTGGAATACGACGCTGGACGAAGTTATCGGCGATGAAAATCCGCTCGGCGTCACCGCGGCCCGCCTTCGCAATATCGATACGGGCGTCGTCGAAGATGTGCCGGTCCACGGCATCTTCATCGCCATCGGACATGCGCCATCGACAGAACTGTTCGTCGGCAAGCTGGATATGCACAATAATGGATATCTGATCACGGCACCGGATTCGACTGCGACGAACATTCCTGGCGTGTTTGCGGCTGGCGACGTCACGGATGAGACGTATCGTCAGGCGGTAACGGCTGCAGGCATGGGCTGTATGGCGGCGCTGGAAGCTGAAAAGTTCCTTGAAGAGAGCAAGGCGCTGGAAGCGGTCGCAGCCGAATAGGCTAAAGCATCTCCGTCGCGAGGAGCTGCGTGACTGAACGGTCTTCGTTTTGAATCGTAAATTGTAGCAGCTCGGCTCGTCGGCGCATGACATCCTCCAAAGAGCTGTCTGTCCGACAGTCGAGTGCAGCTTGCAGGCTTGCTTCTATTTCCGCACGGTACTTCTTGGCGTTTAGCGAGGCCAGCGCGCGCGCATATTGCCAGTGAATAGATGCGTCCCCGGGAGACGCGTCGACGGCAGCCTGATAATGGCGCCGCCCTTTCTTGACCGATGCACCTAGAACAGACGCACCAAATGCGCCGCCGCGACGTCGTACTTCCAAATGCCATACCGCGAGGAAGCCATTCGCAAATGAGTTTTGAGGGTCATCTTCCAGCACGCTCTCAACCAGTGTTTTAGCGGTCTCGCCATAACCTGCGCGCATAGCTTCCCGCGTCGAAAGCGGTCGGGCTTTGAGAGACAGTGCGATGGCGAGCTGCAAACGACCTTCAATGTGAGCTGGATCAACCTCAAGAGCCTCACGTGCAAACGCTTCAGCTTCATCGAGCAGCATTGGGGGCGGGACAAAGTCCGGCGCACTCATCGCCTCAGCGAGGCGGCTCCGGGCAACGAAGGCAAGATGATCGGCGGACTCTGTCTGTTGTGCGAGTTCTGCAGCGTCCTCGTAACGACCCTCCGTGAAGGCAATTAAGTGTGCGTCATCCTGGGCAAAAGCCGCAGGTGAGAGGGCCATAATCAAGGCAATCGTCCACCGCATGATTGCGATGTTAACGCAATCCCTGCGCGTTCCCAATCAAAAATTCGCGAGAGAGGCGAAATCAGGCGTCCGCGATTAGTATGCGATTTCTAGACATGCCGAGTATATCTGGCGCCAATGAGGATTAGCACAGGGCTGATCCGATCCCAGAAACGGAGCCAAGACATGGCGAAGAAAGACAAAAAAGCGAAAAAGGCGAAGAAGGCCGCGAAGAAGGCTCAAGCTCAATTCCTCGGCGCGGCAATCGAGAACAAGGGTCTCGATGTCGCTCACAAAATTTGGCTGGCCGGCGTTGGCGCATATGGCAAAGCCTATGATGTTGCCACTGAAGGTGTCGGCAAAGTCAGCGGGCAGGGCGAGGTTTTGTTTGAAGACCTGGTTTCTCGAGGTGAAGAAATCGAATCTGACGTGCGTGCACGTTTGAACTCGAACTCAGCGATTGCGAAAATGTCTGAGCAGATGAGCCGTGTTGCTGAAGAAGCTTCCAAGGTTCGTGGCCGTGTCAAAGAAGCAACCGAAGAAGCGACCGAAGCCGTTTCAAAGTTTCAGGAAGAGCAGCGTGAGCGCCTTGAAGCCCGTATGGAGCGGATGCGCGAAGCACTTGGTCTGAAGCAGTTTTCTCTGAAAGCCAAGAAAGCGGACAAGCTGCACACCAAGCTCGACGATCTCGAAGAGCAGGTTGCTGAACTGCGTGCGGATGCAGACGGCGTTGACGAGAAAGTCAAAGCCCGCGTTGAGCGCCTGAGCGAAGAAATCGCTGCGGTTGGCGGAAAGCCTAAGAAAGCGAAAAAAGCGAAACCTGCCAAAAAGACGGTGAAAGCTGCGCCAAAGGCAAAAGCAAAAACTACTCGCACAACCAAAGCTGCTGCGGCTCCTAAGACGGACGAGAATGGTCGTTTGACGAAGCCGATTGGGACCCCTGATGATCTGAAAATGATCAAAGGCGTCGGTGCCGTGCTTGAGCGTCGCCTGAACGAAGCCGGCGTGTTCCACTTCTGGCAAATCGCTCAAATGCGCAAAGCTCAGATGGACGCACTGGAAGCTGTTCTGCGCTTCCCGGGCCGTATGGTTCGCGACAATTGGAAGGCGCAAGCCCGCGCTTTCGCCAAGAAGGTTGTGAGCTAAAGCCTTACAAATTACTCATGCTGAGGGCACCGGCTTCCCAAAGCTTGTACAATTCGCTATAGAATATCCTTAGTAGAGTATGCGTAGAGTGTTGAGGGGAGGTCTTTTTGGCCTCCCTTTTTCGTTGTGGTGGGTAATGGATACCATCTCTGGACCTGTATAAATCACGGTGTCCTGGTGGGTGTGCTTCGGATTTCTACGGTGAAGTGATCGATTTGAAATTTCTCTTTCAGGCGCGCTTTGACGTCCCGACGAAGTGATTCGACGCAGGCGCCGATGCCCGCTTCCACATCTAGTGTGACCAGGGTTTTGGATTCGTTCAGCGCCCAGGCGTGGATATGCTCGACCCGCGCAGCATCTTTGAGCTCCGTTTCCAGATCTGACTTTATGGCGTCGATTGTCAGCCCGGGAGGCACCCCTTCGATCAGGATGTGCGCCGTACTGCGGACCACGCGTACGCCGCCGACCAGAATGATGAGCGCCACGAGAACGGACAGGATCGGATCGATCGGCATCCAGCCTGTCGACATGATGACCAGGGCCGCAGCAATAGCTGCAACAGATCCCAGAAGATCGCCTGCGACATGCCACAGCGCGGCGCGCATGTTCAGATCCTCCTGATCGCCGCCATGCAGGATCCGAAACGCGATCAGATTTACGATCAACCCGAGAATAGCGACCCCGAGCAGGAGCGATCCCATGACCTATTGCGGTTCCAATAGGCGTTGCACCGCTTCCACGACAATCCATGCGGCGAGAACGATCAAGGTCAGCCCGTTGACGAATGCAGCAAGCACTTTGAACCTCGCCCAGCCAAAAGAGCGTGATTGATCTGCCGGGCGATCTGCGAGCTTGAAGCCGACCCAGGCCAGCGCGAGCGCTCCGGAGTCCGTCAACATGTGTGCGGCGTCAGCCAACAGCGCGAGCGAGCCAGAAATCAGCCCCCCGACGATCTCTGCAATCATGAAGCTGAAGGTCAGAACTGCCGCGATTGCAACGCGGCGTCGTCCGTCGGCAGAATCGCTCACGTGATGGGCGTGCCCATGATCGTGATGGCTGTGAGAATGAGCGTGGTTATGCATGGCGAAAGCTTAGCACTCGCCTAGAAAACATCAACAAAAACAGAATGTTAAATAGGTTATAACATCTCTTTTCAGGCTAGCCGATTGAAATGTGTGAAGTTTTCCTGCGGCTAGCGAAGTGCGTTTTCCTGCACGCTTGAGTCGCCATTGGTCAGGATCTCAACTCCTGATTCTCCATCGGCCATCGCTTTAACCAGGGAAACCAGGTGGGATTTGACCCGTTCGTCATTGATGCGGGCAAAGCTTCGTACGAATTCCATCAGCAGGCGCGATGAGCCAAGTTCATCAAAATCGTCGCTCGATGCGTCAGATTTCGCAGGATCGAAAAACCAGCCTGGGGAAACTTCGAGACACTCGCCGATCAGATAAAGTCGCCCGGCGCTAACCCGGTTGGCGCCCGTCTCATATTTCTGGATCTGTTGATACGAAATACCGAGGGCTTCACCGAGTTGATCCTGGGTGAGGCCCATCAGAATGCGACGACGACGAATGCGGTCGCCAACCAGGCGGTCAACTTCGGCCGCGGTTAGAGCGATTTTTTCCATATCCATTGTGCCTTCCTAGGGTGCGCGTGCAGAATAGCGGCGGAGTAATCTGAGCAGGACGTAGATCGATCGGTCTCTATGACAAGTCTGTTAAACTGTTCAATGTGCGGTGATTAGAGACAGTCTCAGTCTTTACAAAATCGGTCTTCTGGGGAAACTGCGCGCAAGTAAAACGGTTGTCGTCGCAGATGCGTAAAGTTCACCTCACTCTTCTTTCAATTTCCGTGGCTTCGTTGGTTGTAACGGCCTGCCAGAACAATTCACGGCGCCAGGAGCTTGCTTACGTTGAGCGCCCCGTAGAGCTGCTCTATTCGCGCGCTACGGATGAGCTTGATAAGCGCGATTATGATACAGCCATTTTGCTGTTCAATGAGGTTGAGCGACAGCATCCTTATTCAGAGTGGGCGCGTCGATCGTCCCTTATGTCGGCCTTTGCTGCATATGAATCGCGCAAATATGACGAAGCAGTCACGACAGCTCAGCGATATCTCTCTTTGAATCCAGCCGGGCAGGGGGCGCCTTACGCCTACTATCTGATCGCCGTGAGCCACTTCGATCAGATTATGGATGTCGGCCGCGATCAAAAAACTACTGAACTGGCACGTGACGCGCTGAACGATGTCGTTCGCCGTTATCCTGAGAGCGATTATGCGCGCGATGCGACGATCAAGCTCGATATGGTGAGCGATCAACTGGCTGGCAAAGAAATGGAGATTGGGCGCTGGTACCTGCGCCGCAATCAGCACTTGTCGGCTGTGAACCGGTTCCGCACCGTGGTCAGTGACTATCAAACGACCAGCCACACGCCGGAGGCCCTGCATCGATTGGTTGAGGTCTACCTCGCCATGGGCCTGAAGCAGGAAGCGCTCGCGGCCGGATCTGTGCTAGGCTACAACTTCCCGGACAGCGTCTGGTACACCTATTCCTATAGATTGCTCAGCGGCGAAGGACTCGACCCTGAAGGTGCGAGCGAAGTTCAGAAGCGGACCTGGCTGCAGCGGTTGATCCCCGGCGGCAAATAGCACTTGTTCTTATTTTGTTCTCATTGTATGAGAGGGCATGTTAAATGCGCTCTCGATACGATCATTTGTCCTGATCGACCGTCTCGATCTTGAGGCATCGACGGGATTCACAGCCCTCACCGGCGAAACGGGTGCGGGTAAATCCATCATACTGGACGCTCTGGGGCTCGTGCTCGGGGCATCGGCGGACCGCAAGCAGGTCCGTGCGGGCACTGACAAAGCGACGATCCGAGCTGAATTCTCGGTGGCGCCCGATCATCCGATCTGGTCGCTTCTGGAAGAGAACGCCATCGACTTTGATTCCGGCGAAACGCTCTGCCTGCGTCGGACGATTTCGGCGACTGGGCCTTCGCGCGCTTTTGTGAATGAACAGCCAGTGGCGGCGGCCTTGCTGGCGACGCTTGGCGAGAGCCTTGTCGAAATTCACGGGCAACATTCAGCCTCGCAGCTGATGCGTCCTGCAACGCATTTGGATCTTCTCGATGCGTTTGCCGGTCTCACCGGAGATTTACATCGCTGCGGCGAACTCTGGGCCAAATATGAGACAACGCGCCAGGCGCGGATCGATCTCGAGCAAACGGTACAGACCGCAACCGAGAAACGGGAATGGCTTAGCTTTGCAGTCGAGGAGCTCACTAAACTCGGGCCAGAAGAGGGAGAAGTGGAAACTCTGACTGCGCAACGCTCGGTCCTTCTGCAGTCCGAACGAATTCGGGACTCCGTTGATGAGGCCGCGAAGGCGTTGTCTGAGCCGAAACTCGAAGAGTGTCTGGCAACGGCCTCCCGGGCGGGGGAGAGGATTGTTCGCGTTCCCGGTTTGGAATTGCTTGAAGGAGAATTGCCGGAGTCCGCGGCGGCGATGGCCGAGGCCGTTGAGCGTGCCTTAATAGAACTGGCGGAGGCGCAGTCCCTCGTCAAAGATCTGGCGCGACATGCGCGTCATGATTCTAGCCAGCTGGAAGCGGTTGAATCCCGCCTCTTCGCCCTTCGCGCCGCTGCGAGGAAATATGATTGCTTGCCCGAATTACTAGCCGAGACATTCGCGTCCTACCAGGCGCAGCTGGCGCTTTGTGAGGCCGAAACTGAGTCTCTGAGCGAAGCCGCTGCGAAGGAGGCGGAAGCTAAGCGCGCATGGCAAGCGCAAGCAGAGCGCATCAGTGCCAAACGCCGCAAGCAAGCCAATCATCTGGCAAAGGCGGTGATGACGGAACTCAAGCCCTTGCAATTGGGCCGCGTGAAATTTCGCGTCGCCTTCCGCGATCTGCTCGACGGCGAGAGCGGTAGCAAGGGTCTGGAGCGAGCCGAGTTTGAAGTTGAAACACACTCAGGGACGGGCTTTGGGCCGTTGAAGACGATTGCCTCAGGCGGTGAACTGGCCCGTTTGTCCCTGGCATTGAAATGCGCGCTCAGCCAGTGCGGAGAGACCGGGACGCTCATTTTCGACGAAGCCGATCAGGGCGTCGGTGGAGCGGTTGCCGCGGCGATTGGAGAGCGCCTCGACGCGTTGGCAGTCGATCGTCAGGTTTTCGCGGTCACACACAGTCCGCAAGTCGCCTCCGCTGCCGCGCGACAATGGCGGATCATGAAAGAAACGGGCGGCGACGGCCAAACCGTTAGCCGCGTTGCACAACTAGATGACGGTCAACGGCTTGAAGAAATTGCCCGAATGTTGTCAGGCTCCAGCATTACCAATGAGGCGCGCGCCGCCGCATTGAAATTGCTGGAGGCGGCATGAATGGCGAGATAGCGGTCGAAGACCTGTCTGAAGACCAAGCGCGCAAAGAACTTGCGCGCTTGGCAACTGAAATCAAACTGGCGGATGCGGCCTATTATGTCGAAGATGATCCGCACCTGACCGATGCGGACTATGATGCGCTGCGAAAGCGCAATCTCGCCATTGAGGCGGCGTTTCCGCATCTGAAACGCTCCGATAGTCCTAGCGATGCGGTCGGTGTGATGGGGAGAGACGGATTCGGCAAGATCGAGCACGGTGTGCCGATGCTGTCGCTCGACAATGCGTTCAACGATGAGGACGTGCACGAGTTCGTCGCGCGCATAAGGCGGTTTCTTGGTCTGCCGGAAGATCAGCGTGTCGATGTCACTGCCGAACCCAAGATTGATGGGCTCTCGCTCAGCCTGACCTATGAGAATGGAGTGTTGCAAAAAGCTGCGACGCGCGGGGATGGTCGGGTTGGTGAAGACGTTACGGCCAATGCCCGCACGCTGGACGATGTGCCGAATCAACTTGCTGGCGACGGCTGGCCAAGCAAAATCGAAGTCCGCGGCGAAGTTTATATTGGCTCAGATGATTTCGCAGCCCTCAATGCTGCGGAAGAAGCGGCGGGTCGCAAGACCTATATGAACCCGCGCAATGCCGCCGCCGGAGGGCTTCGCCAAAAAGATCCGGCTGTGACGGCGAAGCGGCCCCTCAAATTCTTCGCTTATGCCTGGGGCGAAGTCTCTGAAGCGTTTGCGGAGACCCAGAACGGCGCGGTTACTGCCTTGGCCAAGTGGGGCTTCCAGACCAATGACCTGTTCGATTCGCATGACAGTGTCGATGGATTGCTCGCCGCCTACAGGGACATGATAGAGCGGCGTGCAGCTCTCGGATACGATATTGATGGCGTAGTCTACAAAGTCGATCGGTTGGACTGGCAGGAGCGTCTGGGCTTTGTCAGCCGCGCCCCGCGTTGGGCGATCGCGCACAAGTTCCCGGCCGAAAAGGCGGTCACTACGATTGAGGCCATAGACATCCAGGTCGGAAGAACCGGATCTCTTACCCCTGTTGCGAGATTGAGGCCGATCACGGTGGGCGGGGTCGTTGTTTCCAACGCAACTCTGCACAATGAAGAAGAGATCGAGCGTCTCGATGTGCGCGTCGGCGATCAGGTGGAGATCCAGCGTGCGGGCGATGTGATTCCGCAGGTCCTGCGTGTCACGGATCCGGATCGCTCCGACCGCAGTGAACCTTTTGAGATGCCGCATGCCTGCCCGGAATGTGGATCTGAAGCCGTGAGGGAGGTCGATGACAAAGGCAAAGAAGATGTGCGCCGGCGTTGCACGGGCGGACTGATTTGTCCGGCACAAGCGGTTGAGCGACTGAAGCATTTCGTTTCTCGCAAGGCGCTAGATATCGACGGTTTCGGCGCTAAACAGATCGAGCTATTTTATGAACGTGGTATCGTTAAGGGCCCGCAGCATGTTTTCCAGTTGGAGCGCCGTGTCGCCGAAGCAGGGTTCGATCCGCTGTCCCAATGGGAGGGTTTCGGCGATGTCTCCGCCGCGAAACTTTTTGCTGCAATCGATGAGAAGCGAGAGGCCCCGTTTGGACGGTTTCTCAACGGTTTAGGAATTCGCCATGTTGGCCAAACCACCTCGGATCTATTCTCCAGAACGTTCGTAAAGTGGGACGAGTTCTGGCGCGCGGTGGAAGCTGCGCGGGATGACCCGGACGGCGTTGAAGAACAGGCGCTAACGTCGATTGACGGGATTGGCGCCGCCGCCGTTGGGTCGCTCAAAGCTTTTGCCAGTGAGCCTCACAATCAGGAAATGATGGCCGAGTTGCTACGCGAAATGACCATCCTCGACGGGGAGGCACCAGCCAGTGAGAGCCCGGTCGCAGGAAAGACGGTCGTCTTCACCGGGTCGCTCGAAGCGATGACCCGGGATGAGGCGAAAGCCCGCGCGACCTCGCTCGGAGCGAAAGTTTCGGGGTCTGTGTCTGGCCGGACCGATATTTTGGTCGCTGGGCCTGGCGCAGGGTCCAAGCTCAAAAAGGCGCAGGAGCTCGGCGTCACGGTGATGACCGAGGCTGAGTGGATCGATCTAGTCAGCGGCCTCTAAAGAGGCGTGCAGGCCTGTTCGAGCCACTCTCTGGCTTCGCCTTCGATGAGATCGGCAATCTCCGTCAGTACCCGCTGGTGATAATCATCCACCCAATCACGCTCTTCGGTCGTGAGTAGGTTTGTATCGATCAGGTTTTTTGCAAGCGGCGCGAAGGTCAGGCACTCAAAGCCGAGCATTGGACGGTCCCCGCCTTCAATCTCTTCGGCGGGGGTCACATATTGCAAGTTTTCGATGCGGATCCCGTAGGCGCCTTCTTTGTAGAAACCTGGCTCGTTTGATACGATCATACCGGGCATAAGCGGTGTGGCGTTCCAGGCTTTGGCAATCCGTTGCGGGCCTTCATGAACGCCGAGATAGACCCCAACCCCGTGGCCGGTGCCGTGATCATAGTCGAGCCCAGCTTGCCACAGCGCGTGACGTGCCAGCGTATCAAGATGTGTGCCTGTCGTTCCGGCCGGGAAGCGCACCCGGTCCATCGCGATATGGCCTTTCAGCACCAGCGTATTGTGTCGGCGCATATCGTCGCTCGGCTCTCCGATCGCGACGGTGCGGGTGATGTCGGTTGTGCCGTCTGGATACTGGCCGCCGCTATCGACTAGATAGAGCGATCCGCGCTCAAGCACGCGATTGGAGGCGGATGAAACGCGGTAATGCGGCAGAGCCCCGTTTGGTCCGGCGCCGGATATGGTCTCGAACGACATGTCTTTCATGCTCGGATCAGTCGTGCGGAAATTGAGCAGTTTCAAAGCCGCGTCGATCTCTGTCACCTTGCCGGATTGGGCCTCTGTATCGAGCCAGTGCAGGAAGCGCACAATCGCGGCACCGTCACGTCGGTGGGCGGCTGCGGTTCCGCTGAGCTCTGTTGCGTTCTTGCACGCTTTAGGCAGAAGAACGGGATCTTGCTGACGCAGAATATTCGCACCCGCGGTTTCCAGGGTCTGGAAGAACCAGG
The DNA here is from genome assembly GCA_017642885.1 of Henriciella sp. Classification (GTDB taxonomy): domain Bacteria; phylum Pseudomonadota; class Alphaproteobacteria; order Caulobacterales; family Hyphomonadaceae; genus Henriciella. The sequence continues at coordinate 83,536 of JAEPOM010000004.1, forward strand.
CCGAAGCGAGGTTCGGATCAACGCTGATGGTCTGACCTTTCAAGCCTGCGAGATCGCCGTCGAGCGCCGTCAATGGCGATAAGGTCACCTGATTGCCGAGATGTTCGCGCAACCCCTCGGTTTCCTTGGCCGGATCCATAAATAGTGTGGCGCTGCCATCCTTTCGGACAATCGCGCGCGCCAGCGGGAGCGGCGAACAAGACACGTCGCCGCCGCGGATGTTGAAGAGCCAGGCAATGCTGGCCGGTGCCGTGATCACCGCCGCATCCGCATTTTCTTCCTGAAGTTGCTTCGCGATGAACGCACGTTTGTCTTCAGACGCCTCGCCAGCAAAATCGAGACTGTGCGGGTGCACGGGTGCAACAGGTTGAGACGGGCGGTCGCTCCAGGCGCGGTCCAGCGGGTTCTCGGGCACCGCTTTAGCGGTCGCGCCTGCCTTGGTGGCGGATTTCGTGAATGCGGCGACATCATTTGGCGTCATTAGGGCGGGATCATACCCGAGCACCTGACCCGTAAGATCTTGCGCCGCGAGCCAACCAAATGCGCCCGGATCCGGCACAGGAACACATTCGAACAGCGACTGGTCTGTTTGGTCTGCCCCCTGGATTGTGTAACGACCATCGACAAAGAGGATGGCCTGCTCTTTCAGGATCATCGCGGATCCGAACGAACCTGTGAATCCGCTAACCCAGGCGAGCCGCTCATTGGCGTCGGGGAGGTATTCGTTTTGATACTCATCCTCGTGCGGGACATAAAAACCGTCCAGACCTTGCGAGGCCATTTCCTGACGGAGTTTGGGAAGATTCTCGCGGCCAATATGCGGACCGCCTTTGACGTCAAAATTCTGTTTCATAGAGCTTAGGTAGCGCCGAATGATCGTCTGCGCAAAGCCAGAAATGAGATATGCAAAAATGCATTGAGTTTGTTGGTTTTGTATATGGAAAAGTAATAACTCGACCCTATGTAGGGGGCATACAAAAATACTACCTCCCAGGACTTATGTTATGAAAACAATAAACTTTCTCCGCGGCCAAACAGGCCTTCAAGCGTTCTTCCCGACTGTTTCCAAAAACGTTCAGGAAGTGCAGCCCGTGCACAAAGCGACGATTTCTGTGACTTCAGAAATGACCAACGCTGATCGCCCAAACCTCTTATCCAAGCGCTCCGCTCGTTGGGCGCGTCGATCAACACACTAAGCTGACGCGCGTCGCAGCACCAAAGTTGACCAACCATCCTTTCGGATGCGTTTGGCCAAATCCAGTCCGCGCCCGGTATAAGCGGCGCGGACCAGTGGTTCCTGATGGGTGAGTAAGCCTGACAGGATCACATGACCGCCAGCTCCAATCATTTTAGCGAGTTCTGGTGCGAGGCCAATGAGCGGTCGCGCCAGAATATTCGCGAAGATGAGGTCGTAAGGAGCCGCACTTCGGATAAGACCATTTCCGGCGCCGCGCGTGTGATAGGTGCGAAACCGATTGGCGACATTATTCTTGCGCGCGTTCTCGTTGGCCACGTGCACACTCTGAAGATCGATCTCGGTGCCGATGGCACGTTGAGCACCTGACTTGATTGCGGCAATCGAGAGCACGCCTGAACCGGTGCCGACGTCCAGAACGGTCTTGGGGGTCCCTGATTTCAGGACATGCTCAAAGCCCAAAAGGCAGCCGAGTGTTGTGCCGTGATGACCGGTGCCGAATGCCGGGCCCGCTTCTATTAGGATGTCTGTCTTGCCCGGCGCGGTTCGCGTGAGCGCATGGCTGCCAGCGACAATGAACCGACCAGCTTCCACTGGAGGGAGGCCTTCCAGCGACACCGTCACCCAATCGCGGTCTGCCAGAGCCTCGACGACGGGGTTTAGGTCCGAAGCAACCTCGCGGATCAGCTCAGCGCACGCCTCGGCGTCTGTTTCTGTCTCCGCATAGGCATCGAGCCGCCAGGTGAGGCGCGTGTCCTCCTTGGCGTCGACGGCGCCAGCCGGAGATGGATCGGTCCAGGCGAGAGTGTCCCAAGCCGTCTGGATGGAGGCGCGAGGGCCACGAGCAGAGATCTGATACATGGGCGCGGCCTTAGCAGGGCGCTGGCGCGCTGCCTAGAGCGCAATCGCGTCTGTTCATGGTCTGGGTAAAAGAAGGTGAGTGGTCAGATGAGCGAAGCTCTGTATAAGGCCGTCATGACTAGTCGATTGAACATTGCAGTGGCCGGATGCGCAGGGCGTATGGGCCGCCAATTGGTGAAAGCCGCGCACGGGGCCGGACATGGCTTGAGCGGTGGTAGCGAAGCGCCTGGCTCAGCCTATCTCGGCCGCGACTTAGGGTCTGTTGCTGGACTGGAGCCACTTGGCGCCGTGGCTCATGCCGGCATGAGCGAAGCAGGCAAGGGTGCTGATGTCTGGATCGACTTCACGGTTCCGTCGGCCACATTGATGGCGCTCTCCATGCTGCCATCGTTAGGCGTCAAAGCCGCGATCGTTGGAACGACAGGCTTTAGTGATGCGGACCTTATTCAGGTCGAGACGGCCTCCGAGCGGATCGCAATCGTCAAAGCTGGGAATTTCTCGCTCGGTGTCAATCTGCTCGAGGCGCTCGTTCGACAAGCTGCTGCGCGCCTGGGTGAAGACTGGGACATCGAAATTCTGGAGACCCACCATAATCGCAAAATCGACGCGCCGTCTGGAACTGCGTTGATGCTGGGAGAAGCTGCCGCGGAGGGGCGAGGTAAGCCGCTTAGCGCGCTGCGGACAGGCCCTTATGATGGCCCAGATGCCAAGCGCGCGCCGGGTCAGATTGGGTTTTCAGTCCGGCGTATGGGGGATGTCATTGGTGAGCATGATGTCACCTTCGGGTCGGACATGGAGATGGTGTCTCTCAGCCACACTGCGCTCGACCGAGCCGTCTTCGCGCATGGCGCGATCAAGGCAGCGGAATGGGCGGCCACCCAGCCGCCTGGTCTCTACGATATGAGCGATGTGCTCGGCGTCTAACGTCGCTTCACGTTGCCGCAAACTCTTCAGCGACATCCTCGCTTGAGGCTTCTTTACCGCGTGCAATAGCCTCTCGATCCTGCTGAATGATGCGGAAGAGCCGAGCGATATATTCCTGCATCCAAAGACCGCGCTCATCAGCTTCTTCTTTGGTTGGCGTGAACGCATCGATACTGGCTTTGGAGACCGTTTCCCCACGCTCGAGCAACCGCTCGATCGTATCCATACGTTCGTGCATCACCGCCACTTCCTGGATCAGCGCCAGATTGATGTTCATGACGCGCTCAATGTCAGGATTTTCCAAGAACCAGGGGCGCTTGCCTTTGGATTTCGAGCCTGCGAGGGCGATGGGATCAATCGTCTGAGTCATGATTAAGCTACCTTCTTTGCGCCAATGACATGCCAGGCGGCCTTGCGTCCGAAGTCTTCGCTGTCATCGTCGGCGGCGTCCGGGAAGACGTCCTTGTCCACGATTGCTGCGACGCCGCCATGGATCAGGTGGTTGTCTCCGAAGCCCGCCTTTTTCATCCAGGCGTCCAGGTCGACTTCATGCATTTTCGTCCAGAAGGGTTCATTGTTGTAGAACGCGTCCCAATCTCGCATCGCTTGCTCGAAAAGCGGCATATTTTCAGCGTATTGAGGCTGCTCGACATGCAAGACAATGCCACCGGGCTTGAGCAGGCGCTGGGTCTCAGCAAAAATCATCGGCATGGTTTTGTAGCTCGTCTCATGCAGGAACATGGTCGACTGGACCCAATCAAAGCTCTCATCTTCGAAGCGTGAAAGATCTGACACATCGTCCTGAATGAAGGTCACGTTCTCGATGCCCATGCTCTTAGCTCGCGCCAGACCGTAGCGCAGCATTGGCGCTCCCGCATCGACAGCGATCACTTCTGCATCGGGGAAGGCTGCGGCGATCGGCAGGACATTGTGTCCAAGGCCCGCGCCGATATCGAGAATACGCTTTGGCTTGAACTCATCGCCGAAGGTCTTCTTGACCCATTCAGCAACTGCGACACCGCCCCCATCATTGTATCGTCCCAGCATGCCGCCAGTGGTGGCGAAGATGCCTGCATCATAGTTCGCAGGTCCTGTGACGTCGCCCGGAACCAATTCTGTGTGATACGAGCCTGGCATACAATGATGGTCGATCGCTTCGGTTGAGCGTGGCTGCTTGAACTTCGGGTTTAGAACCAGACGGTCGTCATTCTTCGTCAGCTCAGCGACTTTTGCGTTCAGGTCATCCGCCTGACGAAGTGTCACCCAGCGACCGGCTTGTTGGCGTGTTTCCATCGTCGCGCGGCGCAGCGCCGACCACCATTGGAACATGGGGTCTTTCAACAGCGCTTTGCGGACTTCATGGCGGGACTTGAAGTCACGCTTTTGCGTCTTGTTGAAGCCGGGTTCGACGCGAGCTTCGAACGCTTCGCCGACGCCGGGCATGATTTTCGTCGAGAGATGACGATTCATTTGCGCGAGGAAATTGAACCGAGCGACTTCATCGTGATTGGTCTCTGGATAGACGCCATGACGTCCAACCACGCGATAATCCGGCGGACCATCATATTCGATAGCGTCCGGGCGGCGATCTCGTTCTGTGTCAGCCATGACAATCTCCTTTTCGCTTCACAAAATGGCGCGCTTTCGCGACACTTTCAATGTGAGGGCTATGCATTTGCCTCAAAAGATATATCATTTGACGAAAGAAGCTATAGGGAAGGTTCCGGATATGAGTACAAAGATTGTCGCACTGTTCAATCTGAGGCCGGGCGTCAGCGTCGCTGATTATGAAAACTGGGCAAAAACCAAAGACATTCCGACCGTGAATGGCTTGCAATCGGTTGATGAGTTCGCGGTGTTCAAATCAACGGGCCTGCTCGGCGCAGACGACAAGCCACCTTACGCTTATATCGAGACGATCGATGTCAACGATATGGACAAGTTTGGCGGCGAGGTCTCGACAGAGACCATGCAAGCTATCGCGGGTGAATTCCAGGCGATGGCCGATGATCTCGTATTCATCATGACAGACAAACTCGGCTAGGGGGATCTGATGGGCAGATTTACCGGGAAGACGGCAGTCATCACAGGATCTGGACGCCGAAAGGGGCTCGGAGAGGCAATTGCGAAACGCCTTGCTGAAGATGGCGCCAACATCGTCATCTCCGATATCGGCGCGCCGCGTGACGAAGCCACTGGCGCGGAGCACATTGGTTCAACTGACGAGATGGAGAGTATCGCAGCGGACATGCGGGCGTTTGGCGTGCAATCGTCAACGAAAGTCTGCGATGTGCGGTCTTTGGAGGACGTTCGAAGCCTCGCTCAGCATGCCGTCGATACGCATGGCAGTCTCGACATCTGGGTCAATAATGCTGGGATCGGCTATATCATGAAGCCACTTCTGGACGTCACCGAAGATGATTGGCGGGCTGTTATCGACGTGAATTTGACGGGGGCGTTCTTTGGAGTCAAAGCGGCTGCTGAGACGATGATCCAGCAAGGGCAAGGCGGCCGGATTATCAATATCGCTTCGCAAGCTGCAAAGTCGGGGTTCCCGCACGCCCAGGCCTATACGTCCTCCAAGCACGGACTTGTGGGTCTCGCTCGCTCCGCCGCTGTGGAGCTCGGCGAACATAAGATTACCGTCAACAATGTTTGTCCAAACCATGTCACGACAGGTCTCGGGGCCTGGCAAAACGAGTATTTCGCGAAAGTCGTCGGCGCAGCTTCGGTGGAAGACTATCTCGAGGCGATGGCCGCGCGCATTCCCATGGGACGTCCCGGCCTGCCGGAAGACACCGCCAATGCCGTTGCGTTTCTGTGTTCGGATGAAGCCAATTACATTACCGCCGAGAGTATGAATGTCTCAGGCGGAGAGGAGCCGCATTAATGGCGTTGCCATCCGATCCAGCGCCGAAAGGCTTCACCTGGCCGAATGGGGCGAAGCTGGCGCTCTCTATCGTCGTCAATGTCGAAGAGGGGGCTGAGCGCCGCATCGATGAAGGCGACAAACGGCCTGAACCGGTCGATGAGCTTGGCGCGGTGCCAGGCAAGCCAATCCGCATCCATGGCAATGAAAGCAACTATCAATACGGCATCAATCGCGGTGCGCCGCGGATCTTGAAACTGCTCGACAAAGCCAGGATGAAGGCGACTTGGACCGTGTGCGGGCAAGCGCTCGAAAAGGCGCCGTGGCTGGCGCAAGCGATTGTCGACCGCGGGGATGAGCCCTGTAATCATGGACACAAGTGGGCGTTCACCGCTTTCATGGACGAAGCGGAGGAAACAGACTTCATCAAAAGAGGGACCGACTCGATTGCGCAAACCTGTGGTCGCAAACCGGTGGGCTGGCTCTCCCGTTACCTGCATACGGACATCACGCGCCGCATCCTGAAAGAGCAGGGCTATCTCTATCATATGGACGACTATTCCGACGATTTTCCTTATTGGGCCGACGTCGAGATGAAAGATGGTTCGTCAGAGCCGATGGTCATCCTGCCATACGCGATTGATTCCAATGATATGAAATTCTGGCTCAGCCCGAGCTTTACGCCCGAGATGTGGCTCCAATATGCGAAGAACACATTCAATTGGCTCCACCGCGAAGCGCAGGAAGAGGGCGCGCGCATGATGTCGCTCGGCCTGCACTTGCGCATCATTGGGCGGCCGGGGCGTATCGATGCGTTCCAGCATTTCCTGGATCATGTTCGGGCGCACAAGGATGTCTGGGTGGCCACCCGTGAGGAAATCGCTCAGCAATTTGCGGCGCACGTAAAACCCGGCGCCACATGACCCGTTTGAGCCCGATTGCTTTAGATGATCTCGACGCGGAAACGCGAGCGATGATCGAGAATGCTGAAGACTTGATGGGTTTTATCCCAAATGATGCCCTCGTGATGGCCAGGAATCCCGCTCTGACGCGGGCGATGTGGGGATTGGTGGCAGCGGTCTACGGTCCCGGCAAAGTCGACAACGGTCTGAAACGACTGGTCGGCGAAGCGGCGAGCAAAGCGGCAGGCTGCTTCTATTGTACGGCCCACGCAGCACATGGCGCGCGCGAACAGGGCGTTGCGCAGGAGAAAATCGACGCAGTCTGGAGCTTTGAAGACAGTGCGCTGTTTACCGAGGCGGAACGCGCGGCAATCAATCTTGCCATGAAGGCGGGCGTCGTACCGAATGAGACGGAGGATGCAGATTTTGATCGGCTGCGTACCCATTTCTCAGAAGATGAGACCGTTGAAATCGTTGCCGTGATTTCGATGTTCGGGTTTCTCAACCGTTGGAACTCGACTCTCGACACCGCGCTTGAGCCTGTGCCGTTGGCGTCAGTTGAGGGAATGGAATAACGGTGACAAAGCCGAGAATTACATCCTTTTCTTCCTGAACACGAAGACAGTATTTGACCTGGGTTCAGGAACGCTCTAATTTGTCCGGACAAATCCCGGATAAGCTATGATAACGACCTATAAGTCACTTCTATTTGTACCTGGTGCGCGACCAGACCGTTTTGACAAAGCGGCTGCAAGCGGTGCCGACACCATCATTATCGACCTCGAAGATGCGGTATTGCCTGCGCAAAAAACCGAAGCGCGAGCGGATGCGCTTGGGTGGTTAGCGCATCGCGGTGACGTCATGGCCGGGATCAGAATCAACAGCCCGCGAACGGCAGAAGGCTGCGCGGACATTGCCGCGCTGGCCGTGTCAGGATGCTCGCCAGATTTTGTCATGGTGCCGAAAGCCGAAACCGGCGTGGATATGGAAATTGTTTGCGAAGCGCTGGGGCATGGCGCCCCTCTGATTGCAGTTATTGAGAGTGGCCGCGGCCTGCGCCGCGCGTTCGATATCGCTAAACAGTCCAATACTGGCGTCTTGTTTGGTGGCGCGGATTACAGCGCAAGTATCGGCGCAGATCTCTCAAACTGGGACGCGATGATTGTCGCGCGTGGTACCATTGCCGGGGCGTGCGGCGCAGCTGGCGTGCCTGCCTATGATGTGCCTTATCTGGATGTGAGCAACACCTCCGGTCTCGATGAGCAAACCCGTCAGTCGAGGGCAATGGGCTTTACCGGCCGCGCCTGCATTCATCCGGCTCAGGTTGAGACGGTGAACACTGTCTTTGCCCCAAGCCCCGCAGAAATTCTGGAAGCCAAGGCGATCATCAAGGCGCTCGAGGAGTCGAAAGGCGGCGCGGTGCTTCACAACGGAAAACTGATTGATCGCCCGATTATTCTGGCGGCTGAAAGAACACTCGCCAAAGCGGGCGAAGAGAGAGGATAAACATGGTTCAGAACTGGAAAGAAGTCGGCCCGAATCGCTATCGCGAGACTTTCGGTCGTTACTTCGAAGATTTCAAAGAAGGCGACATTTACGAGCACCGCCCGGGCAAAACGGTTACCGAGTATGACAATCACTCTTTCACATTGCTCACGCTCAACACCCATCCGATGCATTTCGATGCGGAGTTCGCGGCTGCCTCTGAATTCAAGAAGAACCTTGTTGTCTCACCGTACACACTCGCGCTGCTCATTGGCATGAGCGTCACCGATTGCTCTCAGAAAGCGATCGCTAATCTGGGGATGGACGAGGTGAAGTTCACCGCGCCGGTTTTTGCTGGCGATACGCTTTATGCCGAGAGCGAGGTGCTCGGGAAACGAGAAAGCAAGTCACGTCCGGGCCAAGGCATCGTGACCATAGTCACACGCGGGTTCAATCAGGATGGCACCATGGTCTGTACCTTCAAGCGCAACATGTTGATCCCGTCTCGCGGCCAGGCCGTCGAAGACCGAGTTGGAAATTATTAGGAGGCCGAGATGGCAGACACGGCATATATGACCAGTGAGGCCGCGGAAGAAGAACGCCTCATGCTCGATGCGATCGAAAAATGGCTCGAGCAGAAAGTTCGCCCCGTGGCCATGGAACTGGAGCACGCCAACGAGTATCCGATCGACCTCGTCGAAAACATGAAAGAGCTCGGCCTGTTTGGGGCTTTGATTGATCCTGAATATGGCGGTCTCGGCCTCACCGCCTCGACCTATGCGAAGATCGTTACCCTGATTGCAGAAGAGTGGATGAGCCTCACCGGCATCTTCAATTCGCACTTGATGATGGCGCAAATCGTCCAGCGTTTCGGGACCGATAAGCAAAAAGCGCATTGGTTGCCAAAGTTCGCAACCGGCGAAATTCGCGGTGGTCTCGCGCTGACTGAGCCAAATGCTGGGACCGATCTGCAGGCTCTCACAACCAAGGCGACGCGGGTTGGCGACAAGTATGTGATTGAAGGAGCGAAAACCTGGATTTCAAATGCGATCGAAGGCCAATGCGTTGCTCTTCTTTGCAAGACAGATCCTGGCGCGGAGCCGCGCTATAAGGGCATGTCGATGCTGATAACTCAGACGAAAAACCCTGAGACCATGCAAGACCTTCCCGGCGTGACCAATGGCAACAAGCTGGAAAAGCTTGGCTATAAGGGCATCGATAGCGGCGAATTGATCTATACCGGTTACGAGTGCGATGCAGAGCTCAGCCTTGTCGGCGGCGAAGAGGGCAAAGGCTTCTTCATGGCCACGGGCGGTCTGGAGATTGGGCGCATCAATATTGCCGCTCGCTCTGTTGGGATCGCACGCCGCGCCTTGAAGGAAAGCATCGCATACGCTCAGACGCGCCACACGATGGGCAAGCCGATCTGCGAACATCAGGCCATCCAGCTGAAGCTCGGCGAAATGGGCGCGAAGACCAGAGCTGCCGAGCTGCTCGTGCAAGACGCGGCCCGTGCATATGACACCGGCCAGCGGATCGACATGGAAGCTGGAATGGCGAAATATTTCGCCTCTGAAACGGCAGTCGAAGTCGCCACGGAAGCGATGCGAATTCACGGCGGATATGGATACTCGAAAGAGTATGTGATCGAACGCCTCTACCGCGATGCGCCGCTGATGTGTATCGGTGAGGGAACCAATGAGATGCAACGCATCATCATTGCCAAACAATTGGTGAAACGGAACCCGATCTGATGACTGATCTGCCTCTGAAGGGCGTTCGCATTCTTTCTGTCGAACAGTATGGCGCTGGTCCTTATGGCACGATGTTGCTGGCGGACCTTGGCGCCGAAGTGATAAAAATCGAAGACCCGTATCGCGGGGGTGACGTGTCTCGCTCAGTTGGGCCGTACATGCTCGGCGAGGGCGATAGCGAGTTCTTCCAGACGTTTTCGCTGGGCAAGAAATCAGTCACGCTGGATCTGAAATCTGCAGAAGGCCGGGCGCAATTTGAAACGCTGGTCAAATCGGCAGATGCCGTCGCGAACAATCTGCGCGGCGATCAGCAGGACAAGCTGGGCCTGACTTATGAGGCGCTGAAAGGCGTGAACTCCAGGATCGTGTGTGCACACCTCTCTGCATATGGACGCAAATCGGAGCGAGCTGCGTGGCCTGGCTATGATTATCTGATGCAGGCCGAGGCGGGGTTCATGTCGATGACCGGAGAGCCGGACGGGCCGCCCGTAAGATTTGGGCTGTCCATGGTCGATTTCCACACGGGCAGCCATCTCGCCACGGCGCTGCTTGCGGGTATTCTCGGTGCCAGTCGCTCAGGCGAGGGCTGCGATGTCGATGTTTGCCTGTTCGATACCGCGCTGCATCAACTCTCCTATCCTGCTACCTGGTATCTCAATCAGAACCACGTCACTGGACGCCTGCCGCGTGGCGCGCATCCATCGATCGCGCCGAGCCAACTGGTAAAGACCAAAGACGGATGGGGCTTACTGATGTGCCAGACGCCTAAATTCTGGTCCTTATGGTGTCAGCTGACGGGCTCCGAACTTGGCGAGGATCCGCTATTTGCCACCATTCCAGCGCGCCGGGACAATCTCTCAGCGCTTAGCGATGCGGTTGACGCAGTCATGATGGCGAAGACCACAGATGAGTGGCTGAATGTGCTTGGCGGTCATGTGCCCTTTGCGCCAGTCCTGGACATCGGCCAGGCGCTCGACAGTGACTATGTCGCGAGCGTTGAAATGACCGCTCAGATTGATCACCCGGCCGCACCGGAGGGCATGCGAACGCTTAGCTCTCCATTCCGTGTGAACGGTGAGCGCCCCGAATTGACGCGAGCGCCGCGCATGGGCGAACACGATGGCGAACTGCTTACGGAATCAGAAACAGCATGAAACTGGACGGCGTAAAAGTCCTCGACCTGTCGGCCTTCCTGCCCGGGCCGCATATGACCATGATGATGGCGGATCACGGCGCAGACGTGATCATGATCGAGCCCGCAAACGGAACCGGCGAACCAACACGAGTGATTGGCGAAACGACGCCCGATGGCGTCTCCGTCTGGTTTCGCAACATCGCCCGCGGCAAGCGGAGCCTTAAACTCAATCTCAAAGATTCCGACGGGCTCGACTTGTTCTTGCGTCTGGCGGAAACGGCAGACGTCATCGTCGAAGCGTTCCGACCTGGCGTGGTGAAGCGCCTGGGCGTGGACTATGATGCCGTGGTTCAGCGAAATCCAAGCGTGATCTACTGCTCGATCTCCGCCTTCGGTCAGGACTCGTCCCTGGCAAAAAAGCCTGCGCATGATACCGCGGTGCAGGCGCTAGCTGGTCTGACCGATCTTTGCCGCGGTAGCGACGACACACCAGCCATGCCCAATGTCCCATTTGCGGACGCCAGTGCTTCGCTGATGGCGCTATCGGCGATCTTGATGGCGCTGTATCGGCGCACCCAGACCGGCAAAGGCGACTATATTGACCTCGCGATGTATGACGCCGCGATTGCCTGGACCCCGAACGTTCTCGGCCCCACTTTCGGTGAGAACAGGGCACCCGAACCGAAGCAGATGCGCAGTTTTGGCGGGTCCGCGCTGACCAATTTATACGAAACCGCCGATGGCGAGTATCTTTCGTTCGCCGGGCCAGAGATCAAGTTCGCGACCAATCTTCTGACGGCGCTGGACCGCGAAGATCTGATTGAAGTCGCCAAGGTTCCACCGGGGCCAGGGCAAGCCCCACTCAAGGCGTTTTTCACTGAAACGTTCAAGATAAGAACACTGTCCGAATGGAAGGCATTTTTGGAGCCAATCGATTGCGCCTGGGCCTGGGTTCGAAGCCTGAAGGACGCGTTCGATGACCCGTTCACGGCAGAGCGCGGAATGGTTTTTACGGATGCGGATGGCAATCGTCATGTTGGTCCACCGATCAAGTTCCGTGACGAGCCACCTCATCCCAATCCTGATGTGCCGGGCTTTGGCGAACACAGCGAAGAGCTGGCGGCGTCTATTGGCCTCAACGCCGAAGCCATCGCGAGCCTGAAGGCGAAAGGCACGATATGACCGAGCCGAAGTTTCCAGCGCACCGCGCCCATCTGGGGGTCTGGGAGGGTACGTATCGGCATATCGACCTGTTCGCTCAGGAAGAAGAACTGATCCAATCCCACGTGGTCTGTGAGTTTCCCGATGAAGGTGATGTGTTCTACCGACAGACCATCGCGCTAACGCATCCAGACGGAAGCGTTACCAATGCCGGCTTCGATGGTGTGGATCGCGGCGACCATCTCTGGTTCGACACGCCGATTTTCATTGGCAAAAGCTGGGAAACCGCGGACGGCGTCGTTCTACTGAATTTGCAGCGCAAAGATGAGCCGGGCGCGCACTTTGTGGAAGTGATCATTATGGGCGACGGCGGCCAACACCGGGCCCGAACCTGGCATTGGTTCAGGGCCGGACAACTCTATCGACGAACCCTGTGCGACGAGCACCGTGTGGCCTAGCCCTGTGTGCGGTCCAGCCGCATTTCATAGGCGAACCGACCCGCTGGATGTAAACTTTCTGATAGCAAGATAATCGCGCCGGCGGCGTCTCGATACCGCCGTACCGTGCGGAGCGCTGGAAATCCGTCCGACACGCCCAACCGTTTTGCCTGGCTCTTGTTCAGCGCGACAGCTTCCATGCGTTGCACGACGCGTTCGACGGCGATGCTCTTGTGTTCTTCAATCCACTCCGAGATTGATCCCGGTAGGCTCGCAATCGTCTCGAGATCTGGCGCGAGATCTGTGCGAATATAGACCGCCGTGATCGCTTGCGGGGGCTGATCCTCCACGCGCCGAAACCCGATAAGTTGAACATAGTTCCCGGTGAGCCCCAATCGGTCGAGCGTTTCCTCGTCCGCGGCCTGTTCGGTCGTGATATCGAAATGAGAATTGCGCGCATATTGGAGGATGGTGTCAAAGTCGCCGATCGGCTGCGCGAAAGCTGGAGCGCCGCGATCAACGGCCACGGTTCCGGCGCCGCGACGGCGCTCGATTAGGCCGTCATCTGTGAGAATGCGAAGGGCATCGCGCGCTGTATGTCGAGAGACCTTGAACCTCTCACAGATATCCATCTCCGTTGGAAGGGCGTCACCTGGATTGTATTTCCCGGACAGGATTTCCTTGCGAAAACGATCCGCGAGCTGGCGATAGCGAGGTTTGGTTTGAGGCATTTAAAGGCCCTTTCGAATCTCATACCAGTCGGCATTGAGTTGCTCGCGAAATGCGGGGTCTGCAATCTCTATAAGAGCCCGGGCCCGTTCATCAATCGACTTATACTTGAGTTCGGCTATTCCGTGCTGCGTCACGACTGTGTCGACATCTGCGCGAGAAATGGAAGTGGCATTGGCGGGGAGGCGCGGAACTATGCGGCTGATGCTGCCTTGTTTGGCCGTAGAAGCGAGCGCCAGCACGGCACGGCCACCCTCAGATAAGGCGGCTCCGCGCAGGAAATCGACAAGTCCGCCCGTGCCGGAGATCTGACGTCCGCGAATAAACTCGGCATTGGCCTGACCGAACAGATCGACCTCGATACACGAATTGATCGCCTTGAAGTTCTGGATTTCGGCCAGTGTCGAGATCGCGTGAGTGTAGGTGACGGGCGCAAACAGGATTCGGTCATCCTCGACGGCGCGGTCGTATAAGCTGTCTGTTCCAATCGCGACACCCGTCGTCACGGCGCCATAGTCGCTGTCGATCGCACCGCTATCGAGAAGCTCCACGAGTGGGTTGGAAATCATCCCCGCATGGATGCGCAAATCTGTGTGCGACCTGAGGGCTTTCAAGACCGCTTGTTGCACATTTCCCAACCCGAACTGCAGCGTGTCGCCTGGGTCGCAAAGGCTCGCAATATGCGCACCGATTTGTGCAAACGTATCAGGCAACTCAGCTTCGTGAACTTGCACTAGTGGGTGCTCAGTTTCTGCGATTATCTGGAATCGCTCGACCGGGACTTTCGGGCCGTGAATCGGGGCTCTCATTGTATGATTGATGAGCCCAAACAGCGGCACGTCATCGCGCTCCAGGATGAGGGTTGAGAAATCGGCCGAGACGCCGAGACTGACCATGCCCGCTTCATCGGGCGGAGTTACCATGACGATACCGCCATCTAACGGCGTTGATGCCAGCCAGCGTGTGCTCTGGGTGTAGCTGAGCGGATGGAGCTGCGTGTGGCCATCGTCGAACGAAGGGCGGAGGGCTGGAGAGACAAAAATGCTCTCGGCGCTCGACGACGGATGCAGGCCCGCCCAATCCGTTGTGTTCACACCGGGGATCCAGATGCCGAGAAACGCGACGCCCGCCGCGAGGGCCGGGTTTTGTCGAAAGGCTTCGACCAGCGCCAAGGGGTCGCCACTGCAACCGGCCACATAAACGCGAGCGGTTTCAGGCAAGCTGGCACGGAACGCCTTTAGAGCAGCAGGGATCGGTTGTACGTTCATTTTTTGACCGGTGACGCAAGTTTCTGGTTCACTCAACCACAAACTTTGTGTAAGCACCAGAATATGTCCGGACAAATATCGAAAAACACAGTCCTCACAGAGCTTTCAGGGTTCTTGTCGAAACCTGTCGATACCGGGTCGACCTTCCGTGCACGTCGCCATTTGCTTGACTGGCTGGGCTGTGCGATTGCCGGGGCGAGTGAACCCGCGGGCGTGATCCTGCGCCATGCGCGCGGCGAAGGAGCTGGTGCGCAAGCATTCTGTTGGGGCGGGCTCGGCAATATTCTCGAAATGGATGACGTCGATAAGCGCGCTTTGTTGCACCCAGGACCAAGCATCATTCCAGCAGCACTCGCTTTGGCATCTGTCACGCAACCGGACGACGAAACGCTGCTAAATGCGATCGTCCTTGGATATGAAGCGACCATTCGACTGGGTCGCGCTGTCGGTTCTGGACACTATGCGATCTGGCACAATACAGGCACATGCGGGACGATCGGCGCTGCGGCCGCGAGCGCTACGCTCCTCAACGCGTCAGCGGACCAAACTTCCCACGCCATGGCTTTGGCGATGAGCCAGGCGAGCGGTCTCTGGCAGACCCGGCACGATCCGCAGAGCATGGGGAAACAATTACACACCGCGAATGCGGCGCGCGGGGGGCTTGAAGCCGCGCGGCTGGCAGTAGCAGGCTTCAAAGGCCCGCTCGATATCCTGGAGGGCGAGCAAGGGTTTTTCAAAGCCACCTGCCCAGATGGTGATCCGCAGAATGTGCTTCGCGATTATGCATCGAGCTGGCTGATCCACGACGTCAGTTTCAAGCCTTGGCCGGCCTGTCGCCATGCGCATGCGGCCATCGACGCGGCGCTCGCATTGCGGGGGCAAGTGGATCTGTCCGAAGGCGCGCCGATCTTGGTCGAAACGTATTCCGATGCGCTCAAGTTTTGCGATCGTCCGGAGCCCAGGACCGTGATTGAGGGCAAGTTTTCACTGCAACACGCCGTCGCCGTAGCTCTGCGACGCGGCCCGCCAAGCCTCCACGATTTTAGCCCGGCGGTACTCGTGGACCCGGATCTTGCAGCCCTTCGAGCGCGCGTGCAGGTCTCAGTTTCGGATGAGTTTAGCGCCGTGTATCCCGATCACTTCGGAGCGTCGGTCCGCATCGGAAGTCAACAGATCACGGTCCCGGATGCGCTCGGTGATCCGGAAAACCCTGTCACTGACGATCTGATCAAGGAGAAAGCACTCATGCTTATAAAAGCAGGAGGCGTCTCCGAAGCTCGCGCTGCGGAGATGATCGCCACGGTTCTGAGCGAAACGGGGACGCTCATGGTCAGCCTACGTGCGCTCGAAAAGGTGCTTTCATGACAGACATGGTCGAGGCCTTCGCTCAGCACGCCGCGAATTGCCAGTATCAGGCGTTGCCTGAAGAGGCAGTGCGCGCCGTCAAAACGTACTTGCTCGACTCGCTCGGTGTTGGCATCGCTGGCGCCGCCGCGCCGTTAACGGAGAACGTGCGACAAGCTTCAGCAAAGTGGGCGGGGGAGGGCGCTGCCCATATCTGGGGTGCGAACAGCCATCGCACGACACCTGCCAACGCGGCGTTCGTGAACGGGTTCCAGATCCATTGCCAAGAACATGATTGCGTCCACGAACCAGCGGTCGTCCACCCAATGGCCACAATCCTCGCGGCGCTGATGGCGGAGTGCGATGCGCAGCAAAGTGTTTCGGGAAAAGAGCTGGCTGTGGCGTTGACCGTCGCCGTTGATCTCGCTGCCGGGATCGGCGTGAGCGTCAGCAGTCCTATCAAGTTTTTTCGTCCGGCGAATGCCGGGATATTTGGCGCGACCCTCGGGATTTGTCGATTGCGCCGCTTCTCCATCGACAAAATCAAAGATGCCCTCGGATATGCGCTGTCCTTCAATTCCGGGACGATGCAGGCACATGTCGAGGGCAAGCCTGCATTACCGCTGCAGATCGGGAATGCTGCGCGGTGTGCCGTGCTCGCATGCGATTTGGCCGAGGCTGGTGTGCCGGGCCCGCACGACAGCCTGGAAGGCCCGTTTGGATACTTCAATCTGTTCGAAGATGCATCGGACACGCGCGAAGTCGTCGCCAGTCTCGGCAAGACCTGGCGGATCGCGGAAGTCAGCCACAAGCCTTTCCCGACCGGTAGAGCCGCACAGGGCGGCATTGTCCTGATGCAGAAACTGCGGGCGCAAGGCGTGACGGCAGACGCTGTCGAGCATGTTTCCCTGACTGCCCCGCCGCTTATTCATCGCCTTGTCGGGCGACCGCTCACAGACGACATGTCGGTGAACTACGCCAGGCTCTGCTTCCAGTATTCCGGCGCGGTTGCGCTAAACAAGGGCTCCGTCGGGCTGGATGATTTCTCCGAGACTGGCTTGCGTGATCGAAACATTCTGGCGCTCGGTCAAAAGATCCAGGTGATCGATGATGGCTCCACCGATCCAGCGGCGTTCACGCCGCAAATTGCCGTTGCTCACTTGTCGGATGGGACAAAAATCGATGCGCGCATCGACGCACTCTATGGCTCACCTGAAGACCCGATGTCGCAAGAGGCTCATCTCGCGAAGTTTCGCGATTGCGTCGCGTTCGGGTTCGGAGAACCGCGCACGCAGATTGCTGATCAATTGATAGACTTAACCGAAAATCTGGAGGTGATGTCGGACGTGTCCGTACTTAGTCGCCTTGCAGCTGGACTGGAGGCGGCCTGATGGCAGCACAACACAAGACCTACTTTAACAGCGTCGACTGGAACGCGCTGCAGGAAGATCATCCGATTGGCGACGACTTTGTCTCGTTTGCGAAAAAGAGCCAGGATGAAATCCGCGCCCATCAGGAAAAACTGTTTCGCCGTTGTGTTGCCCGGGCTTGGCAGACTCCGTTCTATCAAAAACTCTGGGGAAATGCGGGCGTTGAGCCGGGCGATATTAAAGGTCTGGAGACGCTCTCAGAGCTGCCAGTATTCGACAAATCTGACATCATGGACAGCATTGCCCGCAATCCGCCTCTCGGAGATTTTGCAGGGTTCGAGAGCTACCCGAACGGCCGCCCTCCAGTAATCATGCATACCACGTCCGGAACAACTGGGACGCCGCAAGTCCTGCTGTTTGGGGCCAAGAGCCGCGAGGCACAGAACCTGCTGCTGGGGCGCCTATATCGTTTCCAGGGGCTGCGTCCGGATGATGTCGTTCACTCCGTCTACGGGCACGGCATGATCAATGGTGGACACTATGTACGCGAGAGCGTGATCCACTGGACCAGCGCGATCTTCATGTCTGCGGGAACCGGCGTGGAAACGCGCTCGGCGAGGCAAGTGGAGCTGATGCGCGATTTTGGAGCCACCGTGATCGTCGGGTTTGCGGACTATATCAAGAAGCTCGCCCGCGTCGCGATAGAGCAGGGGATTGACCCGGTGAAGGATCTCAAGATCCGCATGGTTTCCGGTCACCTTGGGCGTGAAGACAAGCAAAGCCTGTCCGAAAGCTGGGGCGGCGTCGATTGTTTCGACTGGTACGGCGTCGGCGATACAGGATGCATTGCCGGTGAAGGGCCAGACCGCGATGGCTTGTATGTCATGGAAGACGCGCAGTATCTCGAAGTTTGCGATATCGAGACGGGCGCGCTGCTCAACGACGGTGAGCAAGGCGATATGGTCTGCACGTGTCTCTACAAAGACGACGTTTACCCGATCATTCGGTTCAATACGCATGATGTGACGAAAGTTAAAACCGGACAGTCCTCGCTCGGCCTCAATTTCAAGCGTATCGAGGGCTTCCTCGGACGGTCGGACAATATGGTCAAAATTCGTGGGATCAACATTTTCCCGCAAGCGATGGGTCCACTTCTGGAAGAGGTTAGCAGCTTTGCCGGGGAGTTCATCTGCAAAGCCGAGAGAGACGCTGCCGGGCGCGATGAGTTTATCGTCTGCGCTGAAGTCTTTGGTCCTGTCACAAATCAAGAGGCTGACAAGTATCGCGCGCTGCTGAAGCAAAAAATCGGCATCGATTGCGGGATCGAGCTGTCCGAGCCGGGCGGTCTTGCCGCCCTGACGCAGACAGAAGTGCGACAGAAGCCGATCCGGCTCATCGACGAGCGGTTCAAATGAGCCGACCTGACTATCGCGCCCGAATTGCCCGCTTAAATCCGGCCCTCAATGCGTTCGTTGATCTGACGAACGAGCCTTCCAGAGACGGTCTCGCCTGGGCGGCGAAATCCAATATCGCAGTGAGCGGTCTTCCGTTGACCGCGGGGTGTGAAGCGTATCGGGAGCGTATTGCAGTTTCAGATGCGCCGGTGATCGAACGGATCCGAAATTCGGGTGGTTCGGTGCTCGGCACCGTGAACATGCATGAAGGCGCTCTAGGTGCGACGACGGACAATGAAGCCTATGGCCGCACGCTCAATCCCTGGAGCGCTGATCTAACGCCCGGGGGCTCCTCAGGAGGGTCAGGTGCGGCAGTCGCCGCTGGGGTGTGCGATGTCGCGCTTGGAACTGATACTATGGGCAGTGTCCGTATCCCCGCCGCTTATTGCGGCGTGCAAGGGCACAAACCTACGACCGGGTTGGTCCCGGATGAGGGTGTTGTTCCGCTCTCGACGACGCTCGATCATGTCGGACCGCTCGCTCGAGATGTCGCGACGCTTTGGCGGGCGATGCATGTACTGGCAGATTGGGGTGAGGTCGTGCCTCTGGAGCCGGCGCAGTTCGATGGCTTGCGCATTGGTGTTTGGGACGGAGCCGGGGCGGTAGATCTGACGCCCGCAGTGGAGCAAGGTTTCACTCGTATTATTAGCGAGCTAAAGGCGCTCGGCGCGAAAACAGCAACGTTTCAGCCGCCAATCTATGATTACTCTCGCTCCCGCCGCGCAGGACTGCTCATTTCTGAGGTAGAAGGTGCGAAAGAGCATCATGTAACCGCGACGGGTCCGCGCCCGGATGGGTTAAGCGATACGTTCTATTCGCTGCTCCATTGGGGCGCGCGCCAGTCCGACGAGAAAGTTCAAGCCGCGTATGATCACATTACTGACGTGAAGGACGCAGCATCAGCGGTCTGGGACACGTTTGATTTCATCATCGCGCCGACCGCGCCTCAAGAGGCGTTCGCGTTCACCGAAGATGTTCCGGCTAATCAGGCTGATTTCACAGCCTGGGCCGACTTTGCGCGACTACCCGCGACCGCAATATACAGCGGGTTAAGCCAGGATGGACGTCCCCTTTCCGTTCAAGTCATCGGACCAGAAGGCGAGGATCGCGAAACACTGCGTGTCGCCGTGGCGCTTGAAAGCGTCTTTGGGAGGCCTTCTTTGCCGCCCGGCTTTGATTGGTGACTATTTGAACGTGAAGTTTGGCGGGCGTTTCTCAAGGAAAGCCCGATAACCGTCTTTGAAGTCCTGATTAGAGAACCCCTCAAGGAACAGGTTTGCTGCGCCAGGATCTGAGTCCGCCCAGCCGTCTTGAAGACCCTTGATCATGCTTTTCGTAGCGCGCGTGGACCATTGAGAGATTGCGCCGATTTGTTCTGCAAACAAACGCGCTTCGCTCAGGGCCTCTCCTTTGGCCGACAAGCGATCGATGAGCTTCATCGACTTGGCTTCTTCCGAAGGAAAAATGCGCCCGGTGAAGAGAATATCCTTCGTTGCGCCTGGCCCAATCGCTTGTAAGAGGCGTCTGGTATCACCAGCGGGATAGACGAGACCGAGTTTGCCGGGTGTGACACCAAACTTGCTGCCCGCGCTTGCAACGCGAAGATCACAGGCCATAGCGAGGCTGACCCCGCCGCCAACGCAGGCGCCTTCAATCGCGGCGATGGTCGGCTTTGGGCAAGTTTCCACCGCCTCTAGGGCTGCCGCAATCGTATCTCCCGACGCTTTGGCACTCTCACGAGTGGCGTAGATTTCCTCGAACTCGGATATATCGGCGCCAGCTGCAAAAGCGCCTGCGTCACCGCCATGGATGATCAGGACTATCACGTCTGGATCATTCGTCGCGTCCATCACCAGCTGCGGGATTTGCGCCCACATATCAACGGACAGAGCATTTCGTTTTTCCGGCTTGTTCAGAACGATCTCACCTAATGGCGATTTGACGTCCAGGCGTATGGATTGGGTCAAGGGGCGTCCTCAGCAAACGCTCCGATCGGAGCAGGTGTGCCTGTATTGGCAATTAAGGCCTTACGACGCAAGAAGCGTTGAAATCCGGCAGGACCCATCCGGCTGCCGCCCATGCCTGAAAGCTTGAAGCTGTGCTTTTCGGCTTCGTGGAATAGCGCGGTTAGCGCGGCATCATTGAGAGATACGCCGCCCGCCTCGATTTGCCGGCCGACGTGCTCGGCTTCTTCCAGCGTGCCTGCAAAGACCGCAGCTGACAGGCCGAACTCAGTATCGTTGGCGAGTTGAATTGCCTCATCCACCGTATCGAATGCCATCACGGGCAGGATGGGTCCGAAAGTTTCTTCTCGCATGACAAGCATGTCGTGCGTGACATCTGTCAGCACGGTTGGCTTCAGCCATCGTCCGCCGCCATGCGTTTCCACTTGTCCGCCGGTTAAAGCGCGCGCGCCTTTGGCGACTGCATCATCGATATGACGCTGGAGGATATCTGCTTGATCCGCAAATATGATCGGACCGATCTCGCCAGCCCCGATGTCTGGCCAGTTCAGCCGAACGGCCTTTGCTTTTTCGACGAGCTTTTTGAGGAAAGCGTCATGGATTGATTTGGCCACATAAATGCGTTCGATCGACTGACAGGCCTGACCCGTGGAGAGCACTGAACCCCGCAGCGCTGCATCACTCGCCAATTCGATATCAGCCGTATCGAGTATGATGAGCGGGTCCTTGCCACCAAGCTCCAGGAACGCCGGAATCATATTGCCTGCGGCGGCGGCGGCAACTTTACGGCCGGTCGCGACAGAGCCGGTGAAACAGATAGCGTCGACATGATCGATCAGGTCGCTACCGGTGGCCCCAGCACCTTGAACGAATGTGAGCACGTCTTTCAGCCCAGCATCTTCGATGGCGGCTTGCAGGGGCTCGACAAATCGCGGGGTGACCTCGGACGCTTTGATCATCACCGTACACCCTGCAAGGAGCGCCGGTATCGTGTCGATCATGCTCAGGGTCAGCGGGAAGTTCCACGGGCTGATCACGCCGACGAGTGAATAGGGAACGAATTGCGGAGCATGACGAATGGCGGGGTTCATCCGACCCTCCGTCCAGCCATCCGGCAAGAGGTGAGGGGACTGCGCGATCCAGCCCCGGATCGCGCCAATGGCGCCATCTACCTCCCGCCCGGCAATCTTCCTGCGCCCCGTGTCCACGCAAAGGCGCTCAGCGATGGCATTACGGTGCTGACCGATCACGTCGGCAAGTTTGGTGAGTCGTGCGATCCGACCCTCGAGGCCAAGCTTTTGCCAATCCTGACCCGCGGCGCGTAACCGATTGGTCGCGCGCTCGATGTCATCGCGAGACGCCGCAGCAAAGGAATAGTCGAGCTGACCCGTGCGTGGGTCGCGAGCTTGCAGCATGGTCATTCTGGATTGAACCCAAGCGCGCCTGGATTGACGATACCTTTTTCGTCGACGGCGGACTTGATGGCTTCAAGCAGCGCCCATGTCGCGTCGTCCCGGTGCTCGCGGTAAGGATACGTACGTCCGATCTGAAAGTGTGCCCCGGCATGCCTGGTGAACACATCGAGGACGATCTGGCGGGCCTTCTTGACCACGTCCGTCGCCGCTGGATTGGTTTGGTGCCGCTTGATCTTCTTCATCCATTCTTCGCCAACTGTGTGTTCGTGGATGGGCCAGATCTCTTCAGGCCAGATGAATACAGGCTCGATCAGAAAGCCCGTCGTGCCGAGGCTAGTGATGAGGTATCCAGTAAGGATGTCGTGCTCATCAAGCTCGTCGCGAATGGCTTCGAAACCGGCTTCGATCTCGGCCCAGGTTTTAGCACCCTCTGATGTCGGTACGATGCCGTGTATGGGCACCCACCGTTCGCCTTGAGGACCAAGGATATTGTTCATCGGACCGAACGGATTGGCACGAATGATCTTCGGAATGGAGTTCTCAATCTCCTTCCCACCGAGACCCTTGGCGATTTGCTTGAGTACCTGAATATCTTCCTTCACGCCCGTGGCAGAGCGCCCCTCGACGCAGATGTGAAGTGAGTAATCGACCTTGTCCATGAAACCGCGACCAGCCAACGCGACTTTTGCCCCTTCGCGGAGCCCCTTGAGGAGGGAGCCCTGGCCACGGATGACATTACTCAACGCCTTGGCATCAGAGACCAGGCTGGCGCGAGCCAGACGTACTTTTGTCAGGTTCGGGTCAAATCCGAAAATCTCGCAAGCAATATCCTCGCGCATCATCTGCGCCATTGCCTCAGCGCAGGCATCGCGCGATTCAAACTCGAAACTCGCTGTCTCTTCAGCTTTTGGTAGTGGGATCAGGCGGAAGGTGATTTCGGCCTTGTAGCCGAGCGTTCCCGCATCACCGCAAAACAGGCCCGTCAGGTCTGGACCGTAATGACGCCAGAAGGGTTTGCCATTCTGGGTGCCTGCCGTTCCCGTGCGGACCAGCGTGCCGTCCGCCAGAACGACTGCGATGGAGAGGACGCTGTCACCCGTCGTGCCGTATTTCCCGGCTCCGAAAAACGCATTATTCTGGGAAAGACCACCGCCAATCGTCGAGCCAATACCCGAGAGAGGGCCCCAGAACGGAGTGCGGACATTGTGAGGCTTCAGCGCCTCGAATAGCTGGGCCCAGGTCACGCCAGCCTGGACGGTCACATACATGTCCTCGGTGTTGATCTCGACGATCTCTGCAAGCTTCGACATGTCGAGAATGCCGACATTCTCGCGATCTGGCGTGTAGCCTTTTGTGTACGAATAACCGCCGCCTCGAGGATTGAGAGAGATCTCGCGTTCATGCGCGGCGCGCACTGTGGCCTGGAGCTGTTCGATCGAGTTCGGGCTGGCGACGAATTCAGCCGTATCGCCTTTATGCCAGATGTCCTGGCTCATGAATTCGCGGTCAACAGCGTCATCGCTGAGGCCGGCTTCACCGAGCTGTTGTTTCAGAACCCCGGAAAGGCCGGAGGCGGTTTTGAGATCGTCAGGCATGAGTCGAGAGTCTCCTAGAAAGTGGTCGGCGTCCAGAGGCCGAGAAAAGCAGCAATGATGAGCAGGGCCCAGATGCCGGTGACGAGTGGCCGCGCGCGATTAAGCGTCTGGGCAAGATTGCTTGAAGCCGCTTCCGCATCAGGACCGTTCAACCCCATCAGAGCCGGTCCGAGCGGTTTCAAAACTGAGCGAATGAAAAGACCCAACAGAATGCAGCAGATAAAGGCGAGCAGTTTTAGCGCGATGAATAGCGGTAGCGGTGTTACGCCCATGAGGCCAGCGATTGCCCAGCCACCCAGGCCAAGCACAAGCGCCCAGCGAATTGCCAGGTCAAGCTTCCTTAGCTTGTCCGAGGCCGCTCCATGTTTGAGGTGAAGATGCCAGGCGAGTGAGAGCCAGAGCAATGCGGCGACGCCAACAGCTGCAACCACCGGCCATCCGAAGGTCACCCAGCCTTTGCTTTCAGCGAGCGCGAGCCCGGTCGGTACGGTCAGGATCAACGCCGTGCGAGGGGCCATATCGACATCGCCGACAATCTTGGCGGCCATCAGGCGGCGATCAGGACTGACATCCGGTTGGGTCAGGAAGCGGCTCGTATAGAACGCGCCAAGGTCGCCGCCTAGCCAATAGACGAATACCAGCACATGCATGAGCGCGAATAGGGCCTGATCGACCAACTCATCCTCCTTCGATTTAAAAGATATATCATTTAAATCGCTGGTGGCGAGGGGCAGATTG
Organism: Henriciella sp.; assembly: GCA_017642885.1. Lineage (GTDB taxonomy): Bacteria > Pseudomonadota > Alphaproteobacteria > Caulobacterales > Hyphomonadaceae > Henriciella. Next base: position 108,136 of record JAEPOM010000004.1, read on the forward strand.
TCACTTTTCGGTGGTCCAGTCGGTTTCGGCCGCATTACTGCGGTTGAGGCGCATGTGGTATTCGAACCGATCAGCCCGATAATGGGCCGTGATATCCTGTACCGGGCGGCCAGACGCGTCCCTCATGATGCGATGAATTCGCAGCAGCGGCGATCCAGGCGCAACGCCCAGATTTTCGGCTACGGCGGGTTCGGCTGAGGTTGCCGTGATTGTCTGCTCGGCCTCAACCGGGGCGTGCCCAGCCTGCTCGAGCAATTTGATCAAAGACTCCGTCGCGAGCTGCGCTTCGTCATAACCGTCAGCAACGTCATAAGGAATGTAGGTCACCAAGTATGAAAATGGTTCGCCGTCCAAGCGGCGCAGGCGAACGATGCGCTGAACGCTGGTGACTTTACTCCGTAGCTCTAACGCTTCGGCGATGGCCGGGCTGGCAGTGCCTACCGTGCAATCGAGCAGTTGAACTTCAGTTTCAACGCCCATCCGCGTGAGGCCGTCAATCATGGTCTCGAAGCTGCCTTTGACGGTCGGCGCTGCGACATCATAGATGACGACTGTTCCGATGCCGCGCTGCCGACGGACCAAACCCGCCACGGCAAGCTCGTTCATCGCGCGTTTGACTGTAATGCGAGAAACACCAAGCGCCTGAGTAAGCTCTTGTTCGGCCGGCAAGCGATCGTTCAGCGCCAGCGTTCCGTCCATGATTTTGGCGCGCAACAGATCATAGATCTGTTGGTACAATGGAACGTTGGCGGATTCGTCAATGTCCGCGGTTGTGAAAGTCATGTCGGCGCTATCTGGCATAATCGTGTTCCGTACTCGCTGCGGCCTAGCTTTATCGCGCCTGTCGCGTTTGGCAAAGCAAGGAAGATGCCTCCCAACGCGGAGGGCGTCTGTGACCGTTTGTCTGTTTGCTGAACACTGGCATAAATCTATAAAGATATATCAAATGAATTATGGAGGATTCGATGATCCGGAATATCGCTCTAGCCGCAGTTTCTGTAGTCGCGCTAGCCGCATGTGCCAGCACAGTCGGGGGTACTCCGGCGGTTCAATCGGAAAGCGCAGAACCTGATGTCCTCACGGCCTGGGTCGATGCGAGGGCAGGGACTGGGGCGCCTGTGCACTGGGTCTCAGAAGGCCGAATCTACGCATATCCATCAGGCGAGAAACTGTTCGGGATGATCGGTTTTGACAGCTCAACGGTCATCTGGCCGGAGGATCCCAGTGAAAAAGTCATCCATCTCACGCGCAAGACGTTCGCCTATACGGATGCCGAAACGGGCGAAGTGATAACCGAGTATAATGGCCAGACAGTCGAGCCGATTGCCTATCCATACCAGATGATCGAATACCGCTATGAAAACGGGCGCATTTACGGTGATGTCACTCAGGGGACGGGCGACCGGGTCCAGAAGATCATATCAGAGGACGGGATTGCGGCGCGTCAAATCGGCGATACCTGGGCGTTCACCGCGGCGGTTTTTCTAGACTTCCCGCTACCTACTGGGGCGCAGTGTCAGGCTTGGGAAAACTACGACTTTTTCATCAATCCTGAGGGCAGCGTTGAAGAACCTCACCAGATGAGCTGGCAGCGCTATGGCGCGCTTCCAGCCTGGGCGGGTGGCGAACAGGCGATCTATCACTTGCTGTCACACCGCGTGGAGTCTCAGGATGAGTTCCCCGTGCAACTGCTGGACTGGGCGCGTGAAACCAAGCCGCAATGGCTCACCCCTCCAGCCGACTTGGCTGAAATCAAGGCTATCCAAGAGGGCGACGCGGCAACAGGCTTCAGCGGCTAGCCGACCGTTGGGTGGTCGAGCTCAATCAGTTCGTACCAGGTGGCCATATAGCCGCCGACACCGCCTTGAACAAAAATGAAATCATCTTTGGTGACCCACATGTCGTAGGATGGGTGTTGCGTCCCACCCATGCCGGGGCCTTCATCATCGACATATCGGAAATGGTAGCAGTCGAAGCTGCCGGCTTCCACAGTGACGGTTTCATCGCCGACATATTCGAGGCCGATATTCACTTCCGAAACGATTGGCGGCGTCGCTCCGCGATGATCTGGTGATGGCAGGAAAACGCGAACATTGCGCCGCGTTGGGCCGCCGGAGCGATCGATTACACGGCACATCTGGGCGTCACCAATAATCGGGTGCGTGCCAAAACCATCAAATGGTCCATTGGTCTCTGTGCGCTGAGAGAGGCGACCGATCGACGGGCCATAGCTTTCGCATTCAATCGATCCGGATCGGTTTTCGTCGAGATTGAACTTGAACCATCCGGTACCCATGAACTCATCGCCGACGGTCAATCGAACATGGCAATCCATTGGATTGAAGTTCTCATCGGTGGAATAGACGATATCCCGCATGACAGTTGGGTCCGGGTCATGAATCTCGCAGTGTGCCCGCACCGTCATTTTGCCATCGCTATGATGAGTGATGTTGAAAATCTCGTCTCCGCGAACCTGATCCAGCATTTCCGGCTTCTTGGATGTGTAACGGATCCGTCCGCGGACACGGCGATGCTTCATACGGTCGGTCATGCGTTCAGGCCCTTAGAGAGATCTGCAGCTGGGCCACCTGCTGCACGGTGGGCGATGGCTTCGGCGCTCTCCCAGATCTTGCCGCCGATATACTGACCGATTGAGTTGGAAAACTCGTTATAGGTTATGGTCTCGTACATGCCGGACGTGATGTACGGATCGCCCGCCATCAGCGCCTTTGCGTCCTCAAGACTGTCCGCCAGGACCAGGAAGACAGAGCCAACCAGTGCGTCGCCGCCAGGCTCACGGATGGGGCCGGCGGTGATGTATCGGGTCCAATATTTCTCAACATGATCGAGGTGGCCTTTCAAATGGGTCGCGCGCGGTGGTGCGCTATCGGGGCCGTCCCGGCAAATCACCAGAAAGCAGGTCTTCTCTAGTCGTGATACGTAGGGAGGGATTTCCGGAAGGTTGGGCATGGCAAGGTCTCCTATTTCAGCACGCCGGTCTCAACCAGGCGATCAATGACCGCTTGTTGTTGAGCAATGGCGTCCTTGCGTTCAATCATTTGAGCATCCGGCGTACGATTCGCCGGGGCGTGGTTGGCTTGGCCATAGCCGCTGGCAAAGGCAGCGTTCGGCAAGCGCGAAAGTGTGTTGGTCATACCGGTCTTACGGCGGGTGTCGCGCAAGGCGCCGATATCGAGCACAGCATTGGCATTGAGGGTCTCGCCCTGGTTGGCCTCTGCGAGGGAGCGGCCATACCAGTCCAGTACAATCGACATGCCATCCGTCGATGCTGACGGTACGGGCGTGCCGATGATTTCTGCGCTATTTGCTGAAACGACATAGGCGATGTTTTCAATCGCCCGTGCTTTTTTGGTGATGTGCTTCGGCGTCAAGGTTGGCGCGCCGACTTCGCTGGTTGGATGACAAAAGACCTCTGCGCCCTTGAAGGCCTGCATGCGTGCAATCTCGGGGTAGAGAATTTCCTCGCTGGCAATCGTCCCGAGGACGCCAATCTCAGTGTCGGCGACAGGGAAGACCGCGTCCTCACCATAAATGTCCAGATACTTGTCCCAAACATCATAAGGGCTGGGCGTGTAGAGCGAGATCATCCGGCGATATCGCAGCACTGTGTCGCCGTTCGGGCCGTAAATCACGTTGGACTGGAAGTAGAGGTCAGGAAAGTTCGGATCGGTCTCGTAGTGGTTTGAGCAAAGATAGATCCCAAAGGTTTGCGCCAGTCCCGCCAACTTGTCCGGAACCGCGCCGTCCATCGGGATAGCAGCCTTGTCCTGCCATTCTTCCCGCGTCTCGCCGAGCGGGAAGCCGGTCATCCAATATTCCGGTAACACAACGAGTTTTACGTCATAGCCATTGAAGCCCTTCAGAAAACCCTTGGCGGAGCCAATCTGTCCGCGCACCCGGTTGATCGCTCGATCCATTCTCGCATGGGCGTCTTCGATCGAGCTGTCCTGGTTCACCGCATCGCAAACGGTTTGAAGAGCGAGGGCTGAATAACGCATTTGCGAAGATCCTTGGGCAAGGGCAGGGGACATCAATGACGGCGCAGCGAAACTCGCGGCACCGGTGCTAAGCAGAAACGTGCGTCGGTTCATGAGCCAGCCTCCTGAAATGCCGCGCAGCTGCCGGCGGCGGTGGCAATGGACAGTCCATCCATTTCCGCGAGAGCATCGAGAACCTCGCGCACGGCTTTGATCCGAAATGGTTGACCCAGCACATAGGGCGTCATTGTGAACGCAAACGCACTCGCGCCTTCCTGGTCGAAGCGGTCGACATGATAACGCGCCGTCTCAATGATTTGCGCTGCCCACTCTTCTTCTGACTGAGAGCGATCGATGAGGAGCTTGAAATCTCCAAGTTCTCCGTAATGCGGCAATGTCCAGACAGGCGACGTGTCTGTCTTAAACGGGAGCGGGCGTTGATCGGCTTCCCAATCGAGGCAGATCTCAAAGCCTGCGTCTGTAAGCAGGTTCAGAGTGCGATAGCTTTCATTCCGCGCCGGGCTCATCCAGGTTTTTGCCTTCGGAAAAGCCGTGCGCGCTTCAGCGATGAGCGCGTTTTCCTCGGCTTCACTGAGACCGTCATGGTGGATGTTAGCCGTTGAGACCCCATGCGCCGCAATCTCATGGCCGGCTTGTTTGATCGCTACGACCAGCGACGGATAGCGCCGCGCGATTTCTGCGTTTACTGCAAATGTCGCTTTCAATTCGCGGGTGGCTAGCTCTCGCATCAGGCGATAGATGCCGACGCGGTTTCCATAGTCGCGCACCGTAAAATGACGCAGATCAGGATATGGGGTCTTCATTGCGCCGGGATGCTTGAACGGCGCTGCGGGAGGATTGAGAGGAAAGAACTCAACCGGAATAATAATCGTCGCAATCGACTTTGTACCGTCTTTCAGCGCGATGCGATCCCGGCGGTCAGCGGGATCCCATGCGTAATGCGGATTGTCGAAGCCGTTCTTGCGGTGCGGATAGATCAGATAGTCATCAGGCAGGGGCATTCTGAGCCTCGCTCATCAGGAACAGGTCTGTGTCATGTGGCTTTCCACCTGCCGCGGTAATCAGAGCATGGGCTTGGCCGCGATGATGCGTCTGGTGGTTAAAGAAGTGGGTCAGGCAAACCCAAAGCGGCACCGAAACATCTGCTTGCAAAGACCCAGAGAAAAACTTGAGCGGTCCAGATAAGTCTCCATCGGGAAGCTGGTCTGTCCAGGCGATGATCCGCTGATCGTCTTTTTCGCGCTCTGCCCGAAGCGCGGCAAAGTCAGTAATCATAGATCCCGACTCTGAATTCGGCGTTGTCGGGCGATCCCAGCCATCAAATCGCGCCATCCAGATCCGGTCCGCCCACAAAATATGGCTGAGCGTGCCATGGATCGACTTGAAGAATGCGCCGCGGTCCAATTTCCGTTCGTCGTCGGAAATGTCGGCAGCTGCGCTGTACAGGTTTTCATTCTGCCATTGATTGTATCGCGCCATGAGGCGGGCGTGTTCAGCATCGATCATGGAGCAAACCCCGTTCCGCCGGTGGCAACCCCGCGCTGAGCAATATCGGCGAGCGTTTGGTCGAAGTAAGTGTCTCGATAGAATTCCGCGATTTCTGCACCGGTGGTGAACCAGACATCGTCGCGGTGCGAGCAGATGTGCTTCAGCGCTTCCTCAAACACACGCAAGCGATGCGGCTGACTAACGAGATAAGCATGCAGAGGAATGCACATTACCGTCCCGGATTGCTCGCCTTCTTCAAGGAGCTGATCAAAGTGGCGCATCAGCAATTCGGTATAGCGCTGCGGACTCCAACCTTGAACGGAATAGGTGATGACGTCGTTCACTTCGAGCGAGTACGGCATCGAAACCAGCTTGCCCGTTTTGGTCTTGATGGGTTGAGGTTGGTCATCCTGAAACAGGTCACACGTATACCAGAAATCGTGCTCCGCGATCAGATCAAGCGTCTTTTCCGTGTGCGTTAGCGCCGGGGCGAGGTAGCCGCGGATGCGTTTGCCGGTGGCTTGTTCGACCGTGCGAATGGAGTCTTCGAGCACGGCGCGCTCCTGGGCCGCGTCCATGCCATAGGAGTACCGTGTATTGTAAATTCCGTGCGAGAAGAACTCCCAGTTTCTGGCATTGACCGCTTCGATGATTTCCGGGTGATGGTCGACCAATCCAATCGACAGAGAGATTGATCCGCGCAGGTCATACTTGTCGAATAGGTCCATCATGCGCCAATGACCGACAGTGTTGCCCCAGGTGCGCTGTGAATATGCGGCGACATCCGGATTACCGCGCGGCCACCCTGGGCGCTTGTCATTGTGTGGAGGCTGAAACTCGTAATACTCGATATTTGGCGCAATCCAGAAAGCGAGCTTCTTACCGCCCGGCCAAACGATTTTTGGACGCCCTTCATAGGGCCAGTAATCGTAGAGATTGGGATCAGCGTGCATCAGGCCTTATACCCCGCGATCGCATCATGCACCTCGCTGACAGGGACCACGTCCGCATATTTGATCAACAGATCCGTCAGGTTCGCGAAGTGATAGCTTTCATGTTTGTCCGCAACGCATTCGATGGGAACGATTGTCCGATAGCCATGGCTCAAGCTATCGACAGCGGTGGCGCGAATGCAGCCCGAGGTCGAGCCGCCCGTGATTACCAGCGTGTCCACCTTGTGCCAGGTCAGGAAGCTCTGCAAAGGCGTTTCGAAGAACGCTGACGGCATGCGCTTGGTGTAAACCGCATCAACGCTTCTATCGATGGTGACCCGATCGTCAAAAGCATGGCGCTCTGAGTCGTATTTGATGTTCTGAAGACTGTCGGGCGTGTCCGTGCGCGTTCCCCAAACGCCAGCATCGGCGGCGTTCTCCATATAGGCGACATGCGTCCACACCACGGGTAGTTCTTTGGCACGAGCGGCCATGGAGATCTCGTTGATATGCTCCATCTGGCGCGGGTCAGTGATGTAGCTCGTCTTTGGAAACAGGTCGGGGCGCGTATACGACTTCTGGGGATCGACATTGATGATGGCGAGTTTTTCGCCAAACCCGAACCGCGCGCGAGCGGGATTGGCGCGGACCTCTTCGAAGATTTCGCGCGCCGTCTTGTCTGATGTGACCATGGTCGGTTGGGAGAGATCGATTGCCATTTCTTTTCCGCTTGTCATTGTGCTCCCTTCAATTGATATATCTTTTGTTAGAAGTCCAGATATCAGGGAGGCATTCATGAAAGGATTTATCGCAGGTGCGGTGATCGGTCTATCGGGAGGGATCGGAATTGCCGCGTGCGTTGGCCTCGAACCTCAAGCCGCGGTCGGGCAATCTGCTGCTGTAGAGTCTGCCGCAGACACGCCAGCCTATATGATCGTCCTTGGCGAGGTGTTTGACCGTCCAGCTTTTATGGAAGGCTACGCCGCAAAGCTTCCGCCGGTCTATGAGACCCATGGTGGGCACTATATCGCTATTGGGGGCGGTCCCGGCATTGAAGTGCTGGAAGGGGATTACAGCCCGCCAAGTTATGTCATCAGCAAATGGCCCAACGCCGACGCGGCGCGAGCATTCTGGGCCAGTCCGGAATATGATGTGCTTCGGCGCGCTCGTATCGACAATGGTTGGGGGGACTTTGATGTCTTGTTGGTGGCGGGCCTTCCGGAAGCGCCCGCCGCACCCGCTGAGTGATAAAATTATCACAGGTTGAATTCATTTGACCGGACAAATCTCGCCAATCTCGCGAAATGGTATATCAATTGATTTGGGTCGCTTGGCTCGCACCAGCTTTTGAGGAGAATTCGGCAATGAAAAAGGCACTAATTTGCGCGGTTGGCGTAACCGCACTTTCAACGGCATTTACCGCTCCCGCGCTTGCGCAGGATGCAGACGGTGAGGCCGAAACCCGGCGGTTGGGCGCCGTGACCGTCACGGCGCAGCGCGTTGAAGAAAATCTGCAGGACACTCCAGTCGCCGTCACAGCGCTGTCCACAGAGCAGATTGAAGACAAACAGGTCCTGAATATTCGTGACCTCACGGCGCAAGTGCCGAACATCAACATTGCCACGAATACCGGCACAGCGAGCGCGGCGAGGATCTTCCTGCGCGGTGTCGGTGAAGACGAAAGTCGTGGGGCGGTCGATCAGGCCGTCGGTATCTATGTGGATGGCGTTTACATTGGCCGGTCCGTCGGATCGCTGTTTGATGTGGTCGACCTCGAATCCATCGAAGTGCTGCGCGGCCCACAAGGCACACTTTATGGGCGCAACACGATTGGCGGCGCAATCAAGCTGAGTTCGGTCAAACCTCAGTTTGAGAATAGCGGTAAGTTTGGCGCGACGTTCGGAAACTTTGATCGCCAAGAGTTCAAAGTAACGGGCAATATGCAGCTAGGTGATCGAACCGCAGCGCGGGTTACGGGCTTCTCTCGCAAACGCGATGGTTTTCATGATCTCCGGCCGAATGGCGCGCAGGCGACTGCGGCGCGCGACGGGGTTGGAGCACTGGATACGCTCGCAGTGCGTGGATCTCTGTATCACGAGTTTAATGATGACTGGAGCGTGTTGTTTGCGGTCGACCATACGGACGATCGCTCCGATCCTATTCCAGATTCGATCGTCCCTGGGCAGGATGCGGACAACAACATATTCACCATCGAACCATTGCCGGGAACCACTTGCCCTCCAAGTAATCCGTTTGATGCCCTTGGTTGTTTCACCGGTTATGATCAAGAATTGCAAAGCACGGGCATTTCGGCCCGCGTCGAGGGCGGATTCGGGACCCTAGACTTCACGTCGATCACCGCATTCCGCGAGTTGGAAGACGAGCTATCTACACGCATCGGATTCCCTTATTCGCAGATGACTGACCAGGATCAGTTCAGCCAGGAGTTTACGATTGGTCAAACCGGCCAAAGCTCACTGGACTGGATCGCCGGTGTCTATTTCTTCCAGGAAGATCTGTCGCTCGACACCACCTTCATCTTCCCTTTCTCGATCGACTCATCGACCGATTCCATCGCGGTCTTTGGGCAAGGTACGTTCGAAGTTAATGATCAGCTGTCACTCACAGCCGGCGTGCGTGCGACGAATGATGAGAAAGACTTCGACGGCGTCGGTCCGTTCGGTTTTGCCCGTATGGACAGCCAGGAGTTTGACAATATCAGCTACACGATCGGGGCAGACTATCGCTTCAACGACGACATGCTCGGATATGCAAAATACTCAACAGGCTTCAAGTCTGGCGGGTGGTCGCCGGATGCATTTAGCGGGACATCGGTGTTCCTGCCTGTGGATGAAGAAACGCTCGACTCGTTTGAAGTCGGCTTGAAAGCAGATTGGAACAATACGCTTCGTTTGAACGCTGCAGCCTTTTTCAATCAGTATGAAGGCTTACAGATTGGGGCTACGGTTCCAGGTCTCGGCTTCACCCGCTTTAATGTCGATGAAACCGAAATCTCGGGGTTTGAACTCGAAGGTGTTTGGCAGGTGACAGATAATTTCCAGGTAAACGGGAATTTCGGATTGCTGGATGCAGAGTACACCTCGGTCACCGGCGATCAGGCACGAGGCCTGACCAACAACCTGGCAAACCCGATTGAAGGGTGCGCGGGCTTGGATCCGTCCATCGACGCGCAGGCTATCTAATGCGCTTTGGGCCTCGATCTCAAGAATGCACCTGAATACAAGCTGACTCTGGGTGCGCTTTACACTCAGCCAATCTTCAACGGCGAGATGATTTTCTCGGCAGATGCCAGTTGGGAAGATGATACCTGGAGCCTTGTGGCGAATGCGCCCGCGCACGCGTTCATCGAGATTGATACGCTCTACAATGCGAGATTGAAGTATGAAGATGATCGAGGCTGGTCTGTCGCATTGTTCGGTCGAAACCTAACGGATGAAGCATACTATCGCGCGACGTCGGCAAGTTCGTTTACGACGTACGCATCGCCGCCATATGAATACGGCATCGAGTTCGGCGCAGAGTTCTAGATCGTGCCGAACCTCTTGAACAAGGTTGCAGCCCCAGTCTTTGCACTGGGGCTGCTTGCGTCTTGCGAGGCGATCAAACTGCAGACTGCGCCAACGGTCACGCCTGCACCGGATCCACTCCCTTCGCCAGTGGTGACGCAACCGTGGCTGATGGCAACGGCGAGTGTTTCGGACCTTGATCGCACCGCGCAATTCTTTCGTGAGATTGGCGGCTATGAGACCCTCTATCAGGGACCTTTGGAGCAAGGCGAGGTAGCTGCGCTCGGATTGCCCGAGGGTGCAACAGGTGAAGTACTCACCTTACGCGCGCCTGGGAGCGATGCGGGCTATGTTCGTTTGATCCGGTTCGACAATGTGGGGCGCAAGGTTCCGATCCGGCCAGGAGCTCGCGCCTGGGATACGGGTTGCTTTTGGTCTTTCATGGTGCGCGCCAATGATATGGACGCGATTTATGATGATGCGATCGCCATGGGGTGGGGCACAGAGACGCCAATCGCGCCGCTGAGTTTCAACGGATCCGAGCTGAATATCGTCGTCTTCAAGGGGCCGGACGGATTACAAGTACAGGCCTATGAGCGTCTCAATCGCCCGCCGCCGGAAGGCTTCACCTCGTTTGAGCGTCTGAGCCGCCCATTTAATATCATGCAGATGACCCGCGACCGTGAAGCTGTGCGCGTCTTGATGGAGGATGTTCTGGGCTTCAATCGGGTCTGGTATGGTGCACCCTATACCGATCAGGAGCCCGTCCTGATGCCGCTCGGTATTCCTCAGAATCTAACCACCAGCGTTCCGTACAAGGCCGGGATCTTTTCTCCGCAAACGCAGACGCTTTATGGGCGTATGGAGTATATTGAAATCGACGGCCTGGATGGGTTTGACTATGCAGATCGCTGCGTCGCGCCAAACCTTGGCTGGTTGTCGGTGACTTATCCGGTGGCGTCAGTTGCGGATGCAAAAGCGCTGATCGAGGCGCGCGGCTGGGACATCGAGATCGAACCCTACAGCACGTTCCGACCTTCTTACGGTGAGATGACCGTCTTTTCGATCAAGGCACCAGATGGGGCCACGATCGAATTTGCGGAAATACTTGCGCCTTAGCCGCTAAATTTTCCTGAGCGTGGGAAACCGCGCATGACGACTTTACCGGCTTGTGCACGCTTTCCGATCCACTCGCGCCATTCCGGGAAGCCGCGCATGCGGCCTGCGCTGTCCGTGACGATAAGACCGTCTTCAGCGTGGAAGACCAGCACATCGCCGAGCTTGTCCGTGCCGCGATAGTTCTGCAGCTTGTTACCCTTGCCGCGGGACATTTCTGGTAGTTCGTCGAGCGGGAATACAAGCAGCTTCTTGTTGGTTCCGATGACGGCGACATGATCGCCCTGCGCGAGATCCACGTTCAAGAGCTTGGATCCATCTGGAACGCTGACAACCGACTTACCGGCTTTGCGGTTAGATTCGAGTTCGCTTTCCTGGACGATGAAGCCGTAGCCGGCATCTGACGCCATGATCCGCTTGCGGGAGCCATCGAGCTTGAACATGCCGATGATTTCAACACTGTCTTCCAAATCAATCGAAATCCGGATGGGCTCGCCATGTCCGCGCCCGCCCGGCAGCTTGTCACAGGTCAGTGTGAACGCGCGTCCGTCTGACGACATCAGGATGAGCTTGTCGGTCGTATGGACTTCTTCAGCAAAGAGAAGCGTGTCTCCGTCCTTGAACTTTGCTGCGTCGAGGTCGAGGCCGTGCCCCTTCATGCCTCTGATCCAGCCCATGGTGGACAGCACCACCGTCACTGGCTCTTTCGGCATTGAGGCTTCCAGAGCGGCACCCACGTCTATGACCGGCGCGGCTTCGAACTTGGCGCGGCGGCGGCCAAGCTCTGTCTCCGGATCAAACACTTTGCGCGCCGCCTTGAGCTCTTTCTTGACCTTGGTCCATTGCCGGGTTTCGGAGCCAAGCATTGCAACAATATCGCTGCGCTCTTCGTTCAGGCTCTCATGCTCCTTGCGGATTTCCATTTCTTCCAGCTTGCGCAATGCCCGCAAACGGAGATTCAGAATGGCTTCTGCCTGGATTTCCGTGATCCCGAACCGGTCGATCATCACTTGTTTCGGATGATCTTCTTCGCGGATGATACGGATCACTTCATCGATGTTGAGATAAGCGATCAGGTACCCGTCGAGCAGGTGCAGGCGCTTCTCAATCTTGTCGAGCCGGAATTCAGCGCGGCGAACCACGACTTCGCGGCGGTGATCGAGATATGCGCGTAGGACCTTTCGAAGCTCCATGACCTGCGGCGCGCCCTTATGAAGGACGTTCATGTTGAGGCTGAACCGTGATTCCAGATCACAGATCCGGAACAGACTTTCCATCAACACATCTGGCTCGACGGTCTTTGCGCGTGGTTCGAGAATGAGGCGAATATCTTCAGCGCTTTCATCGCGAACGTCGGCGAGGAGGGGCGCTTTCTTGGTTTCGATCAGATCAGCAAGACGCTCAATTAGTTTCGACTTCTGGACCTGATACGGGATCTCGGTAACGACGACTTGCCAGGTGCCGCGTCCCAGATCTTCGACCTCCCACTTCGCGCGCATGCGGAAACTACCGCGTCCGGTTTCGTAGGCTTCGAGGATCGATTCTTTTGGCTCAACAATGATGCCCCCGGTCGGAAAATCCGGCCCGGGCATCACTTCTAGCAGCTCTTCTGTCGGCGTCGTCTTACGATCGACCAGCAACAACGCTGCATCGATCACTTCCGCAACATTGTGTGGTGGGATGCTGGTCGCCATACCGACCGCGATTCCGGTTGCGCCATTGGCGAGGAGGTTTGGGAACCCGGCTGGGAGAATGACCGGCTCTTCATCATTCTCGTCATAAGTCGGTTTGAAATCGACGGCGTCTTCGTTGAGGCCTTCTAGCAGGAGCTGGGCAGCTTCCGTCATCCGGCTTTCAGTATAACGCATCGCCGCGGCACTATCGCCGTCAATATTGCCAAAATTGCCCTGGCCATCGACCAGGGGATACCGAACTGAGAAATCCTGCGCGAGCCGAACCATGGTGTCATAGATCGAAGCGTCGCCGTGCGGGTGGTAGTTACCCATGACCTCGCCGACGACTTTTGCGCATTTGCGGTAGCCGCCATCGGGGTTGAGCTTCAGCTCACGCATTCCATACAGGATCCGACGTTGAACCGGTTTCAAGCCATCTCGCACGTCAGGCAGCGCGCGTGAGGTGATTGTCGACAACGCGTAGGCGAGGTAGCGCTTGGTCAGCGCTTCGCTAAGTGGTTCATTGATAATGCGATCGTCTTCTGGTTCCAGAATGTCGGACATGCGCACCCCTAAATCTCCGGTGGGCGTAGAATCGCCACACTCATGTACAGGTTAACAGAAAACGCCGATTGGTTAACGAAGGAATACCATGCGCCACTGGCGATTGATTTTATTGGCGACCGGGCTCGTGGGGCTGGCCTATCTGGTGCATCGATTCATGCCGACGCAGCACAATCCCTTTCGTCCGCCGGATCTAACCGAACCGTTGGGCCTGGCGACGTGCGGAAAGCTTACAGCTCTGAAATATAACGAAGAAATGTGTCGCCAGAAGCTGGCCGAGGCAGAGGTTGAGTTCGAAGTCATCGCAGCAGATGGGGCGCAAGCGCGATGCCCATTGGAAGAGACACTGAATTTGAAACAGTCACTCACGCCGTACAGCGCCGCGCCGCTTCGAATGACCTGTCATCAGATGGCCGCGCTGCACATTTGGGAACGACATGTCTTACGTCCGCAAGCTGAGAGACTGTTTGATTCGCCTCTTCGCCAAATACAGACCTATGGGTCGTTTAGCTGTCGCAACATTGCCGGTACCGGAACGCGTAGTCAGCATTCCTACGCCAACGCGATAGATATTTCAGGATTCATTCTTGAGGATGGGACCGAAATCCGCGTGAAGGATCATTGGCGCGAACGCAGCGCGAAAGGAAAGTACCTGACGCGCGTTCACAAGAAGGCCTGCAGGCTTTTTTCGGTGACGCTGGGGCCTGATTATGATGCTGCCCATGCCGATCATTTTCATCTCGACATGGGCAGCACTGAAACGTGTCGCTAGACGTTAGTCGTCCTTACAGGAAAACCCATCTTCGGTGACTTCGTCCACGGTGCCGGGTCCACCGCACACGCGCAGAGCTGTGTCGGTATTGCGGGCGATTTCTTCCGAATCTGACCAGTCGCCTTCATCCACGTGGATGCAGCCGACGAGTCCTAGGAGGGCAACGCTCATAGCGCCAAACAAGACAGTCTTTTTCATTATCAGCCTCTTGGTAATGTACTCTCTGCCCCTGAACACGATCCTCATGTGCGAGGTCACACCTGAATGCAAGTTGAATAGCGCAGAAACTAGCCAATTAGTTTAGGAACCAACCGTGCACGCTCCGGCGGCAATGGCTTGTGGACGCTGGAAAACAGTCTTTCTTCAAGGAAGTAACCGGTCAATTCCAGGGCGGCTTCAATATCTTCCGCCATCGCCAACGCAGATGAATCGATCAGAAATGCGGGCAGTGGGAACAGGCGTTCGACATAGTCTTCGGCTTCCGATCCTTTTACCGCACGTCCCGTCTTTGGAGAAACGTGCGTGAGGCCATCATTCGCTCCCGACAAAGCGCACTTATCGAGATCAAGTCCGAAGCCGAGCGACGATAATAACCCGAGTTCCCATTTCGCGTAGAGCGCAGGCCAGACGGGCCAGTTGTCGAGTGCATCCAGCAATAAAATTGTTGGCTGGAAAAGCGCTGAGCCGGCTGCATCTCCCTCGTCAACCGCGCCACGTAGGAGCGCCGTGACTGTGGTGAGCGCCGCAAGGGCCTCCGCGCGATCCAGAAACCGCCCCGCGCGACTGGTTGTGACTTCGGCGACGTTGAAGCGCCCGAGTTGTTCTTCGAGGCGACCCGTCCAGGCCAGTTCGACAGTGTTTCCAGCTTCAAGTTGTGGTCGTTTCTTACGACTGGCCCCGCCATAAACCAGGCCGGATCGTCGCCCTTTGGAGGCTGTCAACGCATCGAGAATAAGTCCGCTTTCGCCAAATCGGCGTCCCCCCAGAATCAGCGCTTCATCACGCCATTGCATGGGGGAGACCCTTAAGCATCAAATTCCAGTCCGACTGATGCATAGGCTTCGCGTCGTTCCATCCACTTTGGATCGACTTTGACGAACAGGATCAAGTGCACAGTCTGCCCGAGCATCTCGGTTAGCTCTTCGCGAGCGGCCTTGCCGATAGCCTTGATCGCGCTGCCGCCTTTGCCAAGTACCATGCCTTTATGCTGCTCGCGGGCAATGATCACGGCTTGTCGGATTCGGACTGAGCCATCATCGAATGGTTCCCAGCTCTCGGTATCGACCATCAGCTGATACGGAAGTTCCTGATGCAGGCGCAGCATCAGTTTTTCCCTGGTGACTTCCGCGGCGAGCAAGCGCATTGGCAAGTCAGCGGTCTGCTCTGGCGGATACAGCGCCGGTCCTTCAGGCATGCGCTCAGCAAGCTTGCTGAGCAGGGGCACAATGCCGTCTCCGTTGAGGGCGGAGATCATGAAGATATCTTCGTAAACGCCTGCGCCGTTGAGCTCAGCCATGATCGGCAAAACTTCCTCATGCGGAAACAGGTCGATCTTATTAAGCGCGAGAAAGACTTTCTGGTCGTTTTCCGTCAGCGTCTCTATCACGCGGCGGTCGTCTTCGACCGAGAGCTTTTGCGCGCCTGTTGCGTCGCCGGATTTGTGCGCGACCCAGGCCGAGGCGTCTATCAGATGCACGACCGCATCCGCTTCCTCCGCGCCGGACCAAGCGGCTTTGACCATCGCGCGATCGAGCCGCTTCTTGGCTCGAAAGATCCCCGGTGTATCGACCAGGACGATTTGTGCAGATCCATGATGCGCAACGCCGCGAACGGGGAAGCGGGTGGTCTGCACCTTGTGCGTGACGATCGCGACTTTCGTGCCCACCAGGTGATTGGTCAGCGTCGACTTACCAGCATTTGGGGCGCCGATGATTGCGGCGAATCCAGCATGCGTGATGTCAGAGATGTTTGGTAGAGCGGGTTCGCTTGAGGTCATTTGTTTTCCAGAAAATCCAGGAGCGCGTCAGCAGCTGCGCGCTCGGCTTCGGCCTTGTTACCACCTTTAGCGGTCGCTTCGCCATGGCCTTCAACAGAGGCTTTTACAGTGAAGACGGGCGCATGGTCCGGGCCTGAGGCTTCAAGCGTCTCATAGGCGGCGTAGGGCGCCTTGTTTTGCCCGCACCAATCGCTCAGCCTGGTTTTGGGATTGGACTCCGTCTCATCGGGTTCCTTGCTCATCTTGTCGAAGATCCAGCATCTTTTGATGAACTTTTCCGCCGCATCTAGTCCGCCATCCATATAGATCGCAGCGATCAGCGCCTCGACGGCGTCGGCGACCGCCCGATCATAGTTCGCGTTCTTATTGCTGCGCATTGAGGCGTCCATGAACAGATATTGGCGCAGGTTCAACTTAGCTCCGACTTCAGCACACGTCTGACCACTGACCAGGTTGTGGAACAGCTTGGTCATGAAGCCTTCGCGTTCTTTGGGGTATTTGTTGATCAGCATTTCTGCGATGACCAAGCCAAGGACGCGGTCTCCCAGAAACTCCATTCTCTGGTTCGAAAAACTGGCTCCGCCGCGATATTCATCGATCAGACTTGGGTGGATCAGGGCGTGGATCAGGATGTCACTATCGTGGAACCGATACCCGATCGTGCTTTCCAGCTCACGGCGTTGCGCCTGGCTCAGGTCTGGATGGGGCATGATCTTGGCGGCGGCCCGCAAGCGGGTGCGTTTTGGGCGAGATGGGCGTTTCATGCGGGAAGGGCCTCAATGATGACGTGCGCTTCAGCCCAAGGATGATCGTCGGTCATCGTCAGGTGAACGTACGCCAGATGCCCCTCTGGGGTGAGCTCATCTAACCTCTTTTTTGCCCCTTCCGTCAACTTTAGCGTCGGTTTGCCTGATGGAAGATTGACGACTTCCATCATTTTCCAATGCACGCCTCGGCGCGGCACGCCGGTACCTAGCGCCTTGGCGCAGGCCTCTTTCGCGGCAAATCGCTTTGCGTAAGTCTCAGCGGTTAGACGCCGTCGCCGCGCCTTTGCGATTTCGCCTTCGGTGAAACACCGGTTCTCGAACCGCTCGCCGAAACGGTCGAGTGAACCTTGGATGCGTTCAATATTGCAAAGATCGTTGCCGATTCCGATGATCATGCACGGGCCTCGTCCATAAGCTCCCGCATACGACGGATTGCGGGGTCCAACCCTGCAAAAATCGCTTCGCCGATCAGGAAGTGTCCGATGTTCAATTCCGTCAGCTCCGGGATCGCGGCGATCGGTTTTACCGTATCATATGTCAGGCCGTGCCCGGCTTGTGGCTCGATCCCCACCTCGACTGCGCGCTTAGCGCAATCAGCGATGCGTTGAAGTTCGACTTCGGCAAGCTCGCTCTCTCCGGCGAGGCACAGCTCGACAAACCGACCTGTGTGAAACTCGGTTATGTCTGCCCCCATCCGCTGAGCAGCGATAAGCTGGACAGGATCAGGCTCGATGAACAGCGAGACACGGCTGCCATTCTCTTTCAATGCACGGATCATCGGTGCGAGCCTATTGTGCTCGCGCGCCGCGTTGAGGCCGCCCTCTGTGGTCCGTTCTTCGCGTTTCTCCGGTACGAACATGGCCGTTTCGGGTTTGTAGTTCATGGCGATGACGTGCATTTCGTCGGTCGCCGCCATTTCCATGTTAAGCGGCAAATGCGTCGCCGCGCGGATCGCCTCGAGGTCCGGATCCATGATGTGACGCCGATCTTCACGCAGGTGGAACGTAATCCCGTCTGCACCAGCTTTTGTGGCGATCTCGGCGGCGCGGGCAATATCCGGATGTGCCCCGCCGCGGGCATTTCGGATAGTGGCGACATGATCGATATTGACGCCAAGTCGAATACGCTCAGTCACTATTTGAGACCTCGGCTGCCAGGCTTGTACGCTGGGATGGCCGCCAGCTCTGGTGGGAGATCATCTGCGTCATAGTCCGGGAACTTGATTGCCGCGAGCGAGATCAGCTCGCACCCGACATCTGCTTCGCCGCCGCTGCGGTCCATGATGCAGGAGCCACCAACCACTGTGCCCGGTAGTTTATTCAGCGCCTCCACGGTCTCTCGAAAGGAAAGCCCCGTTGTGACAATGTCTTCTGCGATCAGGACGCGGTCGGATTCACCGATTTCAAAACTCCGCCGAAGCTCAAACGCGCCATCAACGCGTTCGACAAATACGGCGCGGCATCCGAGGTGACGCGCTAGCTCATAGCTCGGGATCACACCGCCCATGGCGGGACCAACCACAACATCTATTTTGCCCAGCCTCGCTTGCACCTTCTCCGCCAGTGCAGCGCATAACTTTGAGGACAGTTCTGGTTGCGAGAAGACGAGCGCCTTTTGCAGAAACACCGGGCTGCGGCGCCCTGAAGACAGGATGAAGTGTCCTTCAAGCAGGGCTTCGGCATCGCGAAAGACCTGCAAGACCTGATCATTATTCAAATTCACTCTCCTCGAGGCGTTCAACACGTTCGACCACGGCGAGGGCGCGCAACGCGGCTTTGATTTGTTCCAGGTGTCGTAGATCCTCGACTTCGATGTCGAAGACAAGCTCCATAAACCCTGGGTCGCGGTTGTGTGTCGACACGCCGCGAATGTTGCCTCCGGCCTGAGCTACCACAGTGCATTGTTGTGCCAACACGCCCTTATGGTCTGCCGCGTTGACGGAGATACGCCCGATGGCGCGAACACCGGACTTGGCGAGTTCTGTCCATTGCAAGTCGACCCAAAGGTCCGGCCGGTCATCATACTTCGCCACTTGTCCGCAATAGATTGTGTGTACGACGAGGCCTTTTTGAGGTTCACGAACGCCAATAATCCGGTCTCCAGGGATCGGGTGGCAACATTCCCCCAAATGCAAAGTCACACCAGGGGTGAGATTTTCGCCTGCGATCAAGCTTGGCGCATGTTCGTCGTCGAGCGTGACAGTATCATCGGGATTTGCGGCATCCAGATCGAGGCCCGGAAAGGCGACGCCGATGACGCGGCTGACTTCTTCCTGGGTTCGCCCCAGCGCTTCGAACATCGCCTGAACGCCATCGAAGCCAGCGCGCTCTGATATCTTGCGCATATCGACACTGACCGGGTCGATCTGGTGCTGGCGTAGGGCGCGTTCGAGCAGATTTCGACCTAGGCTCGCGAATTGCTGTGTCTCGAACTCGCGCCGTAGTTTGCGTTGAGCAGCCCGGGCGCGGCCTGTGACGCAGAGGGTTTCGTAGCCGGGCAGAGGACGCGGATCTTTGCGGCGGATAATTTCCACGACATCGCCGTTCTCAAGCGCCACGCGCATGTTGCGCGGTACACCGTTGATCTTGGCGCCATCGCAAGTGTCACCGACCGCCGTGTGGACAGCGTAAGCAAAGTCGAGCGGCATGGATCCAGCGGGCAACAGGACCAGTCGTCCATTCGGCGTGAACGCAAAGACGTGTGTCCGGTACATCTCCATCTTTGCGTGCTCGAGGAAATCGTTCGCGTCACCGCCATGGCTCAGCAGTTCGCCGAATGCTTTGAGGTTGGCGGTTGGATCAAGACCTGCGGCCTTGGAGCTTTCCATGTCGAAACCATAGGCGCTGTTCTTATAGGTCCAGTGCGCTGCGACGCCGCGCTCTGCCGTATCGTCCATGTCTTCGGTGCGGATCTGCAGCTCGACGAGGCGGTTGCCACTGGCGCGCACGGTTGTGTGGAGCGAGGCATATCCGTTCGGCTTCGGCACCGAGATAAAGTCCCGGAATCGATCCGGCAGGCAGGCCCATTCCGTGTGGAAGACACCAAGCGAGCGATAACAATTCTCGACCGTGTCGACGATAACTCGGAATCCAAAAATGTCCGCAACACCCTCAAAAGAAATGGATTTCTTCTCGAGTTTCCGCCAAATCGAATACGGTTCCTTACGGCGGCCCTTGATCCTGCACTCAATCCCTTCGCGCTCCATGACTTGCCGGATGGCAAGCCGAATACGTTCCAGATCATCCTTGTTGCGAGACTCAAGCGTTTCCAGCTGGTGTAGGATCTGCGCACGGGCTTCCGGATTAAGGTGCTGGAAGGCGAGGTCTTCCATTTCAGACGCCAGATAATGGAGACCCACGCGCCGGGCGAGCGGTGCATAAAGATCCATCGTCTCACGTGCGACGCGGCGGCGGGACTCTTCCTTCTTCTTATGGTGAAGCGTCCGCATATTGTGGGTTCGGTCGGCGAGTTTCACCAACAGAACCCGAATATCGTTCACGGTGGCCAGGATGAACTTCTGGAAATTCTCAGCCTGTTTGCTGGCTTCGCTTTGATATTCGAGTTGACCGAGCTTGGTCACGCCATCGACGAGTTCAGCAACGTCAGTGCCAAACAGGTCTTCGATCTGAGCGAGATCTACGTCGTCGCAGTCTTCTACTGTGTCATGCAGCAGACCGGCCATGATCGTTGCTTCGTCCAGGCGGACGGAAGCCAGTAGCGTCGCGACGCGGACAGGGTGCGAGTAATAGGGGTCGCCGGACTGGCGGAGCTGCTCGCCATGCTTTTCGCGTGCAAACTCATACGCTTTGTGCAGGCGTGCGCGATCAGCATCCGGCTGGTAGGCCAGAACCATGCCGGCGAGTTCTTCTTTGGTTAGGAATGGCTCATCATCACGTATGCCACGCGGCGGCCTTGAGGCGCGCGACCGGTCTACAGATTTGACGGTCGCATTTGCCATTTACACCTACATTCGGTCGTCGCGGCCGGATTCCAGTTCGGCCTGGTAAGCACGCATGACGTCTTCTTCGGTCGCAGCAGGCGCTGACTCGAGCGCCAGGCGATCGGCTTCGCGCTCTTCTTCCTCGCCAGGGCGCACTTCCTGAAGTTCTGCAACGAGAGATTCCTTGACGACTTTGAGGTCGACGGTCTGGTCTGCAATCTCGCGCAGGGACACGACAGGATCTTTGTCATTGTCGCGGTCAACCGTAATCGGTGAGCCTTCGCGAATCATGCGAGCACGCTGAGCCGCAAGAAGGATCAGATCAAAACGATTTGGGACCTGCTCGACGCAGTCTTCAACGGTTACACGGGCCATGTAAATCTCCTGTAGCCCGCCCTTATATGCAGTGCAGCACGCGAGCGCAACCCGCCCTTGCATTCTCAAACAGCTGTATTTACGCAACCCTGCAATGCGCCGTCCGTAGAGCAGGAGATTGAGACCGATCGTGAGTGTTCCAGCCGAAGCCCCGAAAGACTGCGATCTCTGCCCCAGACTGCGTCAGTTCATCCTGGATCAACGTCAAAAAGAGCCCGATTGGTTCAATGGCGCCGTGCCGAGTTTTGGCGATGAGGCGGCCAAATTGCTGGTGATTGGGCTCGCCCCAGGCATGACCGGCGCGAACCGGACAGGGCGGCCATTTACGGGCGATTGGGCAGGAGATTTGCTCTACGCGACGCTTGGCAAGTTCGGGTTTTGTGACGGAACTTATGACCGGCGCCCGGATGATGGCCTTACGCTTAAGGGCGCGATGATAACCAACGCAGTCCGCTGCGTCCCACCGCAGAACAAACCTGTCGGCGCCGAGATCAATCAGTGCCGCCCGTTCCTGAAGGCTCGCATTGATGCGCTTCCGACGGCCAAAGTGCTTTTGTGCCTCGGAAAAATCAGCCATGATTCGACGGTCCGAACGCTTGGATTGAAGCTGAAAGATCATCCGTTCGGGCACGGAACAGAGTACCAGGTTGGAAACATGACGCTGCTCTCCAGCTATCATTGCTCCCGCTACAACACCAATACGCGGCGGCTGACCGAGGAAATGTTCGAAGACATCTTCGCCCGGGCGCGCGCACTCGTTGACGCGTGACGCTTGCGTCGCCTGTTTGAGCCGTTTAGCTAATATTCAACACGAACTCTAAGGGGGGATCTCCGCATGACTCCACTATACGTCGTCCTGGGCTTAATCGTTCTGCTCGCCGTTTTTGTTATTGGTATCTATAACGGCCTCGTCGCGAAGCGGCAGCGCTGCAATCAGGCATTTGCCGACATCGATGTGCAGTTGAAGCAACGCCAGAACCTGATTCCAAATCTCGTCGAAACGGTCAAAGGCTACGCCGCGCACGAGAAAGAAACACTGGATGCTGTTATTCAAGCGCGCCAGGGCGCCGTTTCCGCCAATACGCCAGGCGAGATGGGAGCCGCAGAGGGCATGCTGGGCCAGGCACTTGGACGCCTCTTCGCACTTGCGGAAGCCTATCCGGACTTGAAGGCCAATCAGAACTTCTTGGACCTTCAGGATGAGCTGGCCGTTATTGAAGACAAGATCGCCGCGGCCCGCCGATTCTACAACTCAGCTGTCCAGGATTATAATACCGCCCGCGAACAGTTCCCGGGCTCCCTCGTCGCTGGCAGCTTCAATTTTGAGCCGCGTGAATTCTTCGACCTCGGAGAAGACCGCGCTACGATGAGCACACCGCCGGAAGTCAAGTTCTAGCGCGAGGCGCTCAATTTCGGTTCAAGTTTGAGGGAGCGCTTTTCGGAGCGCTCCCTTTTGCGTTTCATGGCTCGAGTTTTATCGAACGAATGTCGGGAGCCAGGTCGCCAGTGCGGGAATAACGGCGACCATCGCGATCATGATCAGTTGCAGGCCAATGAATGGGATGGCGCCGCGCCAAATGTCCATCGTCTCCACGCCCTCAGGCGCTGCGCCGCGCAGATAGAACAGCGCAAAGCCGAAGGGCGGGGTTAGGAAGCTCGTTTGAAGGTTCAGCGCCATCAGGATGGCCAGCCAGACCGGATCTGCGCCCAGAATGATGAGCGGCGGTGCTACGATCGGGACAACTACGAAAACAATCTCGATGAAATCCAGGAAGAAGCCGAGCACGAACATGACCAGCATTGTGATAGCGAGCGCCCCCCAAAGCCCGCCCGGAATACTGGTCAGCAGCGCCTCGACATAATGATCGCCGCCATAGGCGCGGAAGACCAACGCAAAAAGGCTGGCACCGATGAGGATCAGGAACACCATGCTGGTGATTTGAACGCCTGATCTCAGCGCGTTGTTGAGCTGCTGCGCGCGGATAAGGACTCGCGCCGCGGAAAGAAGTCCGCCCAGAAATGCAAGCGTGGCAAATCCTGCGATTCCGATCCCGATATAGTCCCCGGCTGGAATACTCTCCCGATTGATCCTCAGATCCATCAAATTCGCCAAGACACCCAGGATGAGCACGCTGGCAAAGGCTGCCCAGATGCTTCCAAGGTCACCCGGACGTCCATGCTCTGGGGCGAGCCGAAGTCCAGCAAGCAGCAATGCGCCGCCTGCGCCAATCGCTGAAGCCTCGGTAGGGGAGGCCAGACCGCCAAGGATCGACCCGAGAACCGCAATGATCAGAAGCAGCGGCGCGCCAAGACTGCGAGCGATTTCGCCGATTGAGAGCGGTTCGGTATCTTCGTCCAATTCTATTGCCGGGCTGGCGCTCGGACGAAGGATGGCGGTTACGACCAAGTAGAGAAGATAGAGACCGACCAGCATCAGACCTGGGATCAGCGCGCCTGCGAACAAGTCGCCCACCGACACTACGCCGGCACCGCCGCCGGAGCGCATGGCGGCGGACTGGTTGGCGTTAGAGACCGCATCAGCAAGTAGGATCAGGACGATGCTCGGAGGAATGATCTGGCCGAGGGTTCCACTGGCTGCAATCGTTCCGGTCGCAAGTTTTGGATCATATCCCTGCTTCAGCATGGTCGGTAGCGCGATCAGGGTCATGGTGATCACCGTCGCACCGACAATCCCTGTGGATGCGGCGAGCAACGCGCCAACGATGACCACAGCGTAGCCAAGCCCGCCGCGCACCCGCGCTAGCAAGCGGCTGGCCGTATGCAACAGATCGTCCGCAACTTTGGAGCGTTCCAGGATCACACCCATAAGCACGAACAGGGGAACGGCGATAAGAACCTGGTTTTCCATGGAGCCGAGAATGCGGCTCGGAAGGTTTCGAAGAATGGGCAGGGGAATTAGGCCCATTTCGACACCAATAAGGCCAAAAATTAGCGCGACGCCGCCAAGCGTCAGAGCTACGGGATACCCGGCGAGTAGAGCCAGGATGGCGCAGAGAAACATCCCGAGGGCAAGGATCAGTTCGAGTTCCATCACAGCGCCTCCGCACTATGATCAGTATCGGTTTCCGGCTCTCGCAGGCCTCGAATAATCATGGCGGCTTTGATCGACTGGCTGAGGGCCTGACCGATCATCAGGATCGCGAACAGGGGCACCATTGTCTTGAACAGGTATTTGATCGGCAGCCCGTCACTCTCGTTGAAATGCTCCAATCCAATCCAGCTGCGCGCGATCAATCCGGACCCTGCATAGAGAATGAGCACGCCGATCGGAACGATGAAGACGAGCGAGCCAAACAGCTCGATTCCTGCTTTCACGCGAGGGCTGAACCGAGGGCGCAGAATATCGACACGAACATGCCCGTCATCGCGAAGCGTCGCTGCCGCCCCCAACATAAACATCATCGCGAAGGTGAAAATCACGCTATCGTTCAACCAGCTGAAGCTCAGCCCGAACACGTAACGCAAGAGCACTGCGGCGAGCTGGATAAGGATGATCAGAAAAGCAGCGGCGAGTGCAAACCCCATCGCTGCTCCTGAAATGCGGTCGAGGATCTGGCTGAGCTTGTCGGATGCGCCCGAGAGCGGTCTCGGGGCGGCAAGGATCAGGAGGGGCAGGAGCAATAGCGGCGCGAGACCGTAGCCAGCGAACCGCAACCCTGTTCCCACACTGGAAACGAATTCTTCCATAGACCCCAGCTCCTCTTTCGTATCGACCGGAGCGGCGCCTAAAGTTCGCGCGCCACCATATATGGGCTGTCGGAAATGCTCGCCCAGCCGCGCATCTTGATCAACGCGTCTTCGAAGCTCTCATAGATGCGGCGTTCCAGGTCACCCGTCTTACCAGCATCACTGCGAATATCCGCAGAAACTTCCTGAACCCGTGCCATCACGTCCTCTGGGAACTGACGGAGCTGCACGCCTTCCTCATTCACCAGTTTCTCGAGATAGACGCCGTTCTGGTAGGTGAACTCGCCAACGGATCGATTATTGACCTCGCCCGCGGCGGTGCGAATGATGGCCTGTTCGGTCGGGGTGAGACTGTCCCATTTGGAGCGATTCAGCCCAAGCGCCAAAGCACTACCGGGTTCATGGAATCCGGGGCCATAGTGAAATTTTGCTTCGCGGTGGAAGCCGAGGAAATAATCATTCCAGGGACCCACCCACTCCGTCGCGTCGATCCGGCCCGTCTGTAAGGCCTGATAGATCTCGTTGCCCGGAAGTGCTTCGGCCGCACCACCTAGCGCACGCACGACATCGCCGCCCATGCCGGGAATACGCATCTTTAATCCGCGGAAATCGTCCAGGCTGTTGACTTCGTTCTTGAACCATCCGCCCATCTGGTGACCGGTATTGGCCGCCTGAAACGCGATCACGCCATACTGCCCGGAGAGTTCTTCCCACAATTCCTGACCTCCGCCGAAATCGATCCAACCCATGATTTCGGGCGCGGTCATTCCCATCGGCACCGCCGTGAAGAAATTGAACGCCTTGGATTTGGACTGCCAGTAATAGTCGGCACCATGATACATATCGACATTGCCTGATGCGACAGCATCAAAGGCTTCGAACGCGGGGACCAGTTCACCGGAGGCGTAGACCTGCACTTCCATTTGCCCTTCGGAGAGCTCACTGATTCGATCCGCAAGGCGTTGCGCCGCCGTGCCCAATCCTGGCAGATCCTTGGGCCAGGTCGTGGTCATCGTCAGGCGTCGCTTCTTGCGGGTCTGGACAGCAGGTCCCGCAGCGCTATCGCTCGCAGACTGAGAACAAGCGGATGTGGCCAGCCCAGCGGCCCCCAGCGTGGCCGCACCGAGCAGTTTCCGGCGGTCTATCATTTGGCATCTCCCGATGGATTATTCACTGTCTTCAAGCGCGCGCCATCGTCCGCCGTCAAGCACTTCTAGAGGCTTGAACCGCCGCTTGTAGTCCATTTTTTCGCTGTCTTTGATCCAGTACCCCAAATAGACGTGGGGCAACCCCAACTCGCTGGCGTGACGAATATGATCGAGGATCATGAATGTCCCCAGGCTGCGCTGACGCAAACTCGGATCAAAGAATGTATAAACCATGGAAAAGCCGTCGCGGACGACATCTGTCAGTGAGACCGCTGCGAGCGGAGCATCATCGCCCTCACCAATACGGTATTCGAACAGCAAGGTTTGAACCGGACTGTCATTGATCATCGCGCAAAACTCGCGATACCCCATGTCAGACATGCCGCCGCCATCATGACGAGATTGCAGGTAGGCCTTTAGCAGCCGAAAGTGTTCGCGATTGGCGCGTGCTTCAATCGGTTTGCGGACGAGGTCAGCATTGACCTTATTGATCCGTTTTTGGTTCTTACTGGCTTTGGAGTTCGCTACATCGACGCGAACCGATCGGCAGGCATTGCACGTTGGACAGGCCGGGCGATATGCGACGCCCTGGCTGCGTCGGAAGCCGGCACGGCTCAGCTGATCGTGAAGCGCGTCCGGATTATCCTGAGAAAGATGGGTGAAGCCTTTGCGCTCGATCTGACCAGGCAGATAGGGGCAGGGGCTTGCGCCCGTCACATAGAAACGCAATCCACGCCGGAGTCCGGGTAACTGAAAGAGCGATTCGTCTAGCTTCATATCCGTAATTTACGCATCTAAAGGTCAAAGCGCCAAGGGGCTATCACTGTAAATGCGGCCCACATTAGTATGACCAGGGGGCCACCGAAGCGTAAAAAATCTCCAAACTTGTAGTGCCCTGGACCCATAACCAGCATATTTGTCTGATAAGCAATGGGTGTCGCGAAGGCACAATTCGCCGCGTAAATTACCGCGAGCAGGAATGGGAACGGGTCTGCGCCGGTCTGCTCGGCTGCTGATATGGCGATCGGTGTGAACAAGACGGCGGTTGCTGCATTGCTCAAAATGTTCGTGAGGATCGCCACCGCGAGGAAGATCGCGGACAGGATGGCGAGCGTCCCGTAAGGCGAGGCGAGCAGGACGACTAGCTCAGCGATCATCTGCGCGGCGCCGGTCATTTCTAGCGATACGCCCATTGCGAGCGCCGCAGCGATGACCAAATAGATCCTTAAGTCGAGCGATCGCGCCGCCTGTCTATGGTTCAGACACTGAAGCAGGATCATAGCTGTCGCTGCCACAATGGAGGCGAGGGTGATGCTAGCAAGGCCAGTGGCCGCAGCGAGCACCATCAGCACAGTTATCAAACGCGCGACTTGGGCGCGCGTTGTGGTTGGAAACTCACTTTGAGACCATTCGAGCAGGATCAGGTCGCGGCTGGTGCGGAGGTTCCTGAACGCGCTGACGGGGCCGCAAAGCAAGAGCGTGTCTCCAGCTTCCAATCGAATCTCGCCCAATTTGGCGCGGATCATCCGGCTGCGACGTTGAATGCCGAGTGTCACCGCCCGCGTAAGGCGCCGGAAGCCAAGCATTTCAACCGTGCGACCCGCCATTCGAGACCCGGGCGCGATGACAGCTTCGACAAGGCCCAATTGATGCTCACCGGAATCGTTCGTTTCGGGAACGCCGCTTTGCCAGATATCCTGCAACATGGCGGGTTTTTCGGACAACAGATCAGTGAGTGCCTGACGCGTGGCCGCCACGATCACCAAGTCGCCCGGCGAAAGGCGGACTTCGTCATAGGGCGGCAGAAGTGCTCTCTCGCCGCGCTGAATCATCCGAACCGTCATATCCTTCAGGTCCGGGAACATGCCTGCCACAGCTTCCTTGCCATCAAGGAAGTGGCCTGGCGTGACTTCGAACTGGGCCACAAACTGCTTTCCAGATTTTACCATGATCTCGGTGAAGTCTTCACGGTTGGGCAATAGAACGCGTGAAGCGATCAGCAGATAAAACATGCCGACGCCGGCCAGCATAAGACCAAAAATTGACTGATCGAAAAATCCGAGCTCGTTCGGCGTTAGACGTTCGTACGCATCGGCGGCGAGCAGATTGGTCGACGTGCCGATTAGCGTCGTCATGCCTGCGAAAATCGACACGAAGCTCAGTGGCATCATCAATCGCGACGTAGACGCCCCCATGCGCGCTGCAATCGCCGACATGATAGGCAAGAACATGATGACCACGGGCGTATTATTGGTGAATGCGCTGGTCGCGAAGACCGCCGCAAAGGTCATCAGAAGCGTAATCATTGGACGCTTGTCATAGGACTGCACCAAGGCTTTGGTCGGGCCCTCCAGTGCGCCTGTCTGGAACAACCCCTGACCGACCACCAGAAGGGCCATGATAGTAATAAGAGCCGGGTTGGCAAATCCGGTCAGGAGGTCAGCGATCGCAATTTCACGTCCATCATAAGCGGTCGCGCCCGGTAGGCTGAAAAGCAGCAGCAACGCGGCGATCACGCTTACAGAGACAAGCTCCATCGACCATCGATCGAGCGTGTAGAAAACAATCGTAACAGCGACGGCCGCGAGGCTCGCCCACATGGGCCAGTGAGCCAGAATATCAGCGGTCATTCAGCCTCCTGGGTGATTCTCATCGCGTGGATGAGCTTTATGCTGACTTTTCGCTGATGACCAGAACAATTGAAATACGCCGATTGGCGCTATCCTGCGGTGCATTTTCTAGTATTGGCCGCGTATCCGCGAGACCTGCAACGCTTTTGATCCGATCCTCAGCAACTCCGGCCTCTATGAGCAAGCGGCGTGCCGAATTTGCGCGATCGGAAGACAATTCCCAGTTGGAGTATCCTGTTGTCAGGCTGGGATTGGAGTCGGTGTGACCTTCGATCATAACAGGGAAGCTCAGGAACGCGATCGCCTGGCCTGCCAGACGGGTCAATTTTTCACCCGTCTCATTCAAAGATCCATCTCCGTTTTCAAAGAGTGGCGCTTCGGTCATATCGGAGAGATCGATACGAACCAGGTTTGGTTCAGCAGTCACGGTGACGCTTGATCCGTAAGCTTGAAGCGCGGGATCAATGCGCAGAATCTGCGCGACTGTTTTGGCGTCCATGACCGGGTCGTTGGCAGCGACTTCAATCGTATCGGGTTTTGATCCGAATTGTTGTGCAAGGGCCTGCCGTTCGTCGCCGGTTACGCCGTGAACGATCCACATGATCAGGAAAAATGCGCACAATGCTGTCAGGAAGTCGGCGTATGCCAACTTCCAGGTGCCCAGCTTTCGGGCGGACGCTGAGGGCGTTCTGCCCTGTACGCGCCGGGATGAATAAGCTTCAGCCATACTTTTCCCAAAAGACCCTTCTGGTCTAGTGAACGCTCATAGGGCATCAGGGTGAATATCGATTGAGAATACCGGGTTGGATTTAGATGAAATTTGTTCGATCTAACCGATCTGCTTGAACAGGAGTGAGGCAATGGCGAAAACCGCTTTTCTAGGTCTGGGTGTGATGGGGTACCCGATGGCGGGGCATCTGGCAGCCGCGGGTCACGACGTCATCGTTTGGAACCGGACAGAAGCAAAAGCAATTAAATGGGCCTCCGATCATAACGGGAAAGCGGCGGCGACCCCCGTAGAGGCCATTCGCGGCGCTGATTTCGTTTTCCTATGCCTCGGCGATGATCCGGATGTGCTCGTCGTCTTCGATGCGATGGCGTCAGAGATCCGCAAGGATATGGTCATTGTGGATCACACAACCGCCAGCGCGCGCCTAGCGCGGGAACTATACGCACGGTCGGCAGAAGCGGGCGCGGCTTTTATTGACGCGCCGATCTCCGGCGGACAGGCGGGCGCGGAGAATGGGCAGCTCACCATCATGTGCGGCGGCGATGCGGAGCCTTTCTCGCGCGCGGAAGGGGTGATGGATGCCTATGGGAAGCGGATGACGTTGATCGGAGAAAGCGGCGCCGGGCAGCTTGCCAAGTCGGTCAATCAGATCTGTATTGCCGGGATCGTCCAAGGGCTTGCAGAAGGAATTCACTTCGCCGATCAGGCGGGGCTGGACATCGCCAAAGTGATTGAGGCGATCAGCGGCGGTGCAGCGCAAAGCTGGCAAATGGACAATCGCTGGGAGACCATGCGCGATGGCCATTACGAGCACGGATTCGCGGTCGACTGGATGCGCAAGGATCTTCGGATCGCGCTTGATACGGCGCGCTCAAATGGCGCGAGCGTACCGCTCACAGCAATGGTGGATCAGTATTATGCCGATATCCAGGCTATGGGCGGCAATCGGTGGGATACGAGCAGCCTGCTAGCGCGCTTGGGGCGGAGCAAAGGCTGATGACTCCGCTCCAGATTGCTGATGCAGTTGGGGTGTTTGTTTTTGCGTTGTCTGGCGGCCTTGCTGCCTCCCGACGCGGGCTTGACCTGTTCGGCATTTTTGTCGTCTCGCTTATGCCAGCGATCGGTGGCGGGACTTTGCGAGATCTTCTGCTTGATCGCCCAGTCTTTTGGCTGGAGCATTCCGACACAATTCTCATCGCGCTTGCTGGGGGCGGCTTATCGGCCATCCTGGGAGAGCGGATTGCGCGTTTCAAAACACTGATCTGGTTCGACGCGCTGGGCATGGCTCTGTTTTGCGTGGTCGGTGCACAGGCTGCGCACGCGATGGGGCATAATTTAATCGTAGTGGTCATGATGGGGACGATCACGGCAAGCTTTGGCGGTTTGCTTCGCGACGTTGTCTGCAATGAGGTTCCATTGATCCTGCGAGAAGACATTTACGCCACCGCCGCGCTGTTGGGGGCGCTCGTTTTCTGGGGTGGTATGACCTATGGACTAACCGTGCCTTGGGCGATGGCGATTGGCGGCGCAACAGCCTTCGCAATTCGCGCCTGTGTCATCATCCTGAAGACAATTCAGCCAAAACTACTGGTGGCGCCGTTCCGCAAGAAACCGAAGGATGATCAATGAGACGACTGGACCTCCATATTAGAGACGGCGAGGCCTTCGAGACCGCGCTGCGGGCCATTCGGGCAGCCGATCCCATCGACTATGTCGTCATCCCGCTTGAGCAAAAAGACCGGCGCTATGTCTCTGTCTTCCTGCGCGATGGTACGCGGCAAACCCTGGTCGATAATCTCCAGAGCGCTCTGGAACAGGAACGAGACTGGCGGATATCTCTGGTCCCGGTTGAAGCGACGGTGCCGGATATCCCGGAAGACAAAGATCTGAAGAACAGCAGGGCATCACAGCGCAAGCTCGCGCTTCGCGAAGAAATCTATCAGGACGTCGCCGCGGATGCGAAGCTGGATCGAGATTTCCTCATCTTCGTCGTGCTCTCCACGATTGTGGCCGCGATAGGTCTTCATTCGAACAGTGTGGCAGGTGTAATCGGCGCAATGGTGATCGCGCCATTGCTCGGCCCCATCCTTGGGTTTTCGCTCGGCGCTGCGCTTGGAGATCGTAAGCTCTTATTCGGCGCCGCACGTACATTGGGGATAGGCGTGGCCGTCGCGTTGGCGTGCTCGATCCTGATCTCATTCCTCATACAAGTGGATTTCTCCAGCCGCGAATTGATGTCTCGCGCCGAAGTTCGCCTCGATGGTATGGCCCTCGCTATTGCGGCTGGGGCTGCGGCGGCGCTCTCGCTGACGCGCGGTGCAAACTCGACGCTCGTTGGTGTGATGGTGGCGGCAGCATTGTTGCCTCCAGGGGCAGCAGTCGGTCTGTTCCTGGGGTCTGGAGAGTTTGCGCTGGCCTCCCGCGCCGGGCTGTTGCTTTCGCTGAATGTGGCGAGCCTTGTTCTGTCGGCTTTGGTAGTTTTCCGCCTTCGCAACATTCGGCCGCGATCCTGGCTCGAACAGAAAGGGGCAGACCGGGCGATGGCAATCAATATCGCGCTCTCGGTCTTGCTCCTGGCGATAGCGATCGTGCTAATTCTTGTTCTGGATCTGGGCGCGACCGTCTCTATCGGCTAAACCCAAGAGAGGGAGGATGGTCATGGCCAAAGCAGAAAACAAAACCAAGCCGACCGAAGTCGATCCAATAGACTTCGTCGCGGCAGTTGAGCCGGACAGAAAACGTGCCGACGCGGAAGTGCTTTTGGACTTCTTCGGCCGCGTGACCGGGTTGAAGCCGAAGATGTGGGGTCCCAGCCTGATTGGATATGGCCGCTATCACTACAAGTACGAGAGTGGCCGTGAAGGTGACATGCTGATGACCGGGTTCAGTCCGCGCAAAGCTAATCTCGTCATGTACATCATGCCCGGCTATCGCGCAGAAGCGATGCAGGAAAAACTCTCACGCCTCGGCAAACACAAGCTTGGCAAGTCCTGCTTGTACATCAACAAGCTCGCCGATGTGGATCTGGACGTGCTTGAGGAAATCGTTCGCGATGGTGTAGACTATATGCGCGAGAACTATGAAACCTTCGACGCGTGAACGCGCAGGATGAAACCTTATTCTGGTTGATTCCGAGCGCAGAGGACGAGGCCCGGTTTGCGCGTGTGATTGAGGGATTGGCTGCACCGAGAGAGGCAGCAATGTTCACACCACACCTAACGCTGGGGCCGTGCGCGGAGAGGTGTCGGATCTGAAACAGGTTCTGGCGGCGCTCGCCGGTCTGACGCTTTCACCTTTGGAAATAGGTGAAACGGACGTTTTCACAATGTCGCTCTTCGTGCGGTTTCAGCCGACAGAGGCACTCTTAGCAGCGCGCGCGGAGCTTGAGCGTTTACCGGGTTTTCGGCCCGGCCGGGTCTTCGATCCGCATATCAGTCTCTGTTATGGTGCTCCAATGGCGACCGACGCGCAGAGAGACGAAATCGAAGCGTTGTTGGCCACACCGGTCGCCTTCGATCAGCTCGTCGCAATGCACATTCCGCTGCCGGTGGAGACACAGGACGATATTCGTAAGTGGCGAGAGACGGCGAGCTTCGGAATACCGAGCGCCGTTTAACTGCCACGAGCCGCTTCAATCTTCTTCGCGAACCCAGACGCTCCGAGGCAACGCACAGACAAGGTACCAATCGCGGTGTGAACGTCGAGCACCGGTGTCCCGACGCTGTTTCGAGTTTCGACGCCCGTAATCCCGCGCAAGGGGATGAAGACGCTCAAGGATTCCGGATCTTTGTGGACGGCCTTGTTCAGAGTGTTTGGATGAAACTCTACGCACTCGTCGGTCAGATAGAGCGTACCGCCCACCCAATGTCCTCCCAGAACCATTTTGGTTGCTTTGGCGCCCATGCGTCCGCCTGCGCCGACCAACCGACTGGTGCGGTCGCCAAGCTCGGCGTCTTTCAGTAAGGCCGTAGCCAGTTTTTTGGCGATTACATTCTCAGGTGGAAGCATAAGTCCTTCTCCGCACGGTCCGACCAGTAAATACCGCTGTTCAGGTTTTGACCAGAGGGACGGGCGCGCATGCTAATCGGTGTCAGGTGCCGCGTGCCGAAATGATCTGGGCGATGAAGCCATCTGCGCCGAGGCATCTGATGGAGAGAGTATCAGCTGAAGTCTGCAGATCAATGACGGTCGCCACCGCGCCGAACCGTTTGGTGACACTGATCAGTTCGGACCATGGAATGACTATTCTCAGCTCATCCATATTTTTGAAGAACGGCTGATTGAGTTTCGATGGCTGAAACTCGAACCCGGTCGACCTTAGGTTTGCCTTACCCGAGATCCACTGACCTCCAATCATCATTTTGGATAGTTTCGCGCTGATCTGACCGTCCAGTCCCAGGATCATCTTGGATAGACGCCCCATTTTGGCCCCGTCCAGTAAGGCGCTAACGTTTTTCTCGGCGAAGATTGGATCTGTTGGAGTCATGAGATGGTCTCCATGATATTAGGCGCGGAAGTCTATGCTCTAAGCTTGCAGTTTCTCAGCCGCAGCTTCCGCAAAGTACGTGATAATGCCACTCGCGCCCGCGCGTTTGAAGCTGAGCAGCGTTTCCATCATAACCCGCTCGCCATCAATCCAGCCATTCTGCGCCGCCGCCTGGATCATTGCGTATTCCCCG
This sequence comes from Henriciella sp., assembly GCA_017642885.1. Lineage (GTDB taxonomy): Bacteria > Pseudomonadota > Alphaproteobacteria > Caulobacterales > Hyphomonadaceae > Henriciella. Next base: position 142,200 of record JAEPOM010000004.1, read on the forward strand.
GAAACCTGAAAAGCGAAGGTCGGGATCGCGAACGTCTCTGATACGCGTCGGACAATGTCGAGATAAGGCAGGCCAGGCTTGACCATGACCATGTCCGCGCCTTCCTGAATATCCATCGCCACTTCTCGTAGCGCCTCATCGGTATTTGCGGGATCCTGCTGGTAAGTCTTCTTGTCGCCAATAAGAGCCGTGGCAGACCCAATCGCCTCGCGATAGGGGCCGTAGAATCCGCTCGCATATTTCGCTGCATAAGACAGGATCATTGTGTTGATGAAGCCGTTCTCTTCCAGTGCAGAGCGCAGCGCGCCAATGCGGCCGTCCATCATGTCGGACGGCGCTACGATATCGGCGCCGGCGTCCGCCTGAACGAGGGCCTGCTCGAGCAACACCGCTGTTGTCTCGTCGTTTAGGACGTATCCGCTTTCGTCGATTAAGCCGTCATGCCCATGACTGGTAAAAGGGTCCAGCGCGACGTCACAAATGATGCCGACATCGGGCGCGGCGTCTTTCATAGCCTTGATGACGGACGGTACGAGACCATCGGGATTGAGGCTTTCGCTGCCATCCTCATCCTTCTTCGCAGGGTCAATATGTGGGAAGATTGCAATGGCGGGAATTCCGAGCTTGGCCGCGCGCTTGGCGGCGGCGGCGGCTTCGGACACGTTCAGTCGTTCCATACCCGGCATCGCAGTCACAGGAATGCGGGGGGCCTCTCCATCATGCACCACCATGGACCAGATCAGGTCTGCGGGTGTGAGCACATTTTCTGCCGTCAAATTTCTGATCCAGCTTGATTGGCGAAGTCGACGCAGGCGGGTGGCGGGAAAGGACTGTGGAAATGGTGTCGTCATAGGTTGGCGATAACCGTCCTGACGCGCCGGATCAACGCTTGAAACGAGTCAATTCTTCTGCACCGTCAATCGGTCGGGGATCGCCGGATGCCAAAGCGGAACAGGCTTCGGCGAACCTTACGGCGCATGAAACAACGTTTGGTGACGTCCATAAACGGTTTTTGCGCCTCTTCGATCTCGATCATGTAGGGTTCAAGATTATCCCGCGAGATTTCACGGAAACCGAGCGAGGCGTAAAAAGGACCATTCCATGCGAGGTCACGAAACGTCGAGAGGCTTACATGCGGGAGCTTGCGATTCTCGGCCTCAGCCAGCGTGCGGATGACCAAGGCGCGGCCCAGCCCTTTCTGGCCGTGATCAGGGTGGACGCTCACTTGGTCCAGATAGAGTCCGTTTCCGCGTGGCCGGATCAGCGCAAAGCCGATGGCCCAGTCATGCTGGTTGCGCGCAACGAAAACATTTCCGGTCGGAATCTCGACTTCCAGAACCTCTGCAGGCACATGATCAGCGAGCGCGTCCGCCGTGAGGAGCCCCGTTGGCTCAAAAAGAACAGAAGCCGCCTTATCCACTGAGATGAGTGCAGGAATATCATCCAGCTCTGCGGAGGTTATGGAATATCCTTCCGGAAGATCAGACATTGACGCAGAATTCTCCTATGGCATTGCTGCCGCTGAATCAGCATAGACGAGGCGTTTTCCGATGACCACAAGATTGAACGAAGAACAGGTCATGATTCAGGACATGGCGAAACGCTTCGCGGCCGATCGCCTGGCCCCTCACACATCGGAATGGGATGAGACCAAACATTTCCCGGTCGATGTCATCAAGGAAACGGCGAGTCTTGGTTTCGCTGGAATCTATGTTGGCGAGGATGTAGGCGGCTCATCGCTTGGCCGACTTGATGCAGCTTTGATCTTTGAGCAGCTCTCTTATGGAGATGTTTCGACCGCAGCCTTCATTTCAATCCACAACATGGCGAGCTGGATGATTGACCGGTTCGGTTCAGACACACAGCGCAAGGAATGGCTGCCCAAGCTGACCAGCATGGACCTGATCGCATCATACTGCCTAACCGAGCCCGGATCGGGATCTGATGCCGTAGCGATGAAAACGACGGCAGTTCGAGACGGCGACACTTATGTCCTGAACGGCTCCAAGCAATTCATTTCGGGGGCAGGCACCAGCGATGTGTATGTGCTTATGGCGAAGACGTCTGACGAAGGCTCGCGCGGCGTTTCCGCCTTCATTATCCCGCTCGGTACGCCGGGCCTTAGCTTTGGCGGCAATGAAAAGAAGATGGGCTGGAACTCTCAGCCAACACGGCAGGTTCTGCTAGATGATGTAAGGATTCCAGTAGCCAATCGCATCGGCGAAGAAGGTCATGGCTTTAAGTTCGCCATGGCTGGACTTGATGGGGGGCGCCTGAATATCGCCGCCTGCTCCCTGGGCGGGGCCCAGCGAGCGCTTGATAAGGCACTGGCCTATGCCAAGGAACGCGAACAGTTTGGTCAACCGATCGCCAACTTCCAAGCGACGCAATTCAAGCTCGCAGATATGGAAACCGAACTCCAGGCGGCTCGCGTCATGCTTTACGAAGCTGCGGCAAAGCTCGACGTCAAAGCACCCGACGCCACTCGCTGGTGCGCGATGGCCAAACGCTTCGTCACTGATACTGGTTTCAAAGTCGCCAATGATGCCCTGCAAATCCATGGCGGATATGGCTATCTGTCGGAGTATGGCGTTGAACAAATTGTTCGCGATTTACGCGTTCACCAGATCCTTGAAGGCACGAACGAAATCATGCGCGTAATCGTCAGCCGTGACATGTTGAAAGACTAGCCCCTAAAACTGCTCAGCGAATCCCTGTATCCGAAACTTCATGGATGACGGGGCAGCCATCGTAGAGCTCGCGACCCTCCGCGAGATTTGTAGCGCAGAGATGCAATGTCTGCGTGGTTTTCTCAGCCTCAATGATGTTGGAATTGACGAAGACGTCGCGAAGACGCGGATCGTTCGATTCAATGTATTCAGCCCGTCGCATTTCGCGATCGTACCCGTATTACGCATGTCGACGGACGATGAGTATGGCCTGGGGATTTGTTTGTCACAGGTCGTTGTCAGCCCGCGATGTCCGCCGACAATGGGGGAGACAGCGATCGTTTCGCCTCTCTCGGGTGTGTTGCTGGAGAACGAAGAGCAGATCGTGCTCAATGCTTTCCTAGCGGCGAAAGCGGCGCTCCCGAATTAGGCTTATTTATTGCGCCACTTCTTCGACGGAGTAACGCGACAACGCTTTTTCAGCCGCATCGAATTTTGGCTTAAGCGCGACAGCTTTTTGCAGGTCATAATAGGCGTTTTCGAACTGTTCGAGCTTCTCATAGGCCAGGGCGCGGTTGAAGAGGGCCTCTGGAAGTCTCTTGGTCCCGAGATCGACGCTCCGCGTCAAATCGATGACAGCTTCTTCGTTACGATCAAGATAGATGAGCGCGGCGCCGCGATTGATCAGGGCCTCCGGAGAGTCCGGGGCAATCTTGAGAGATTTATCATACGACTCCAACGACTCTTCATAATCGCCCGCGCGCATTTGCAAAATTCCGAGATTTACCCACGTGGACGCACGATTGAGTCTGGACATGCCGATATTTCGCAGAGCCGCTTCGCATCGCGCAATCGCGCGAGATTGTCCTTTGTTTCCAGTGACCGCGTCCACGTAGCATTGCCGGGCGAGCCCGTCGCCGAGCACCAGGGATTGAGCATTGCCAACGCCGGAAAGCGCAAGCAAGGCGGTGGTGAGTGCAAACGATCCAACGAGTTTCATGATGCGGGCGTCCTCTTGTAGAATGTGTTGGCGACGTGTGGCGAGCCACTACCGGTACGCCTATTGGAAACACCAAAGAGCTCTTGTCATCCATGAAGGGATGATCCGGCCAGGGGTGGGATAGCGGAGGCGCGTTTGGGGCGAGTGGCACGCATATGGTGCGAATGACGAAGCACCGCACTTCTATGATCCGTTCCCCGGGCGCATAAAGGTCTAATGGATTCGAACGCAAATCGTGCGGAGCAGACGGCGGACCGACGTGCCGATCGCATGGCCTATGCCGCAATCGCGTTTTTCGCTGTTCTGTCCTGGGTCATTTCATCAAGTTCCGAGCAAATCGAAGCGCGCGCCGCCGGCATCCAGATCAATGCGATCGAGCCATGGGTTATCCATTTCGCGTCAGATATCGCGGTCTTACTGGTTGTGCCGATCATTCCTTCCTTGCTGAACCGGGTCCGGTTCGCGCGCGAAGATGCGTCAAAGACGGCGCTGGTGCTGCTGGCTGGTCTGGTCGTCTACATTGTCGCACAGGTTTTCCTGCTGGCCGGTGTGAGGTCGGTTTTGTGGCCTGTATTTCTGGACGGTTACTATGAGACCAGCGTGGGTGAGCCGCTGGTTTGGCTGTATGAGTCACGCCAGATCGTCTATACATTTCTGCTCAATCTCGCGGCGTTCTATCTGTTTCGAAGCTTGGAGCGATTACGCCTGGATGCCGCGGGCCGGACTCAACAGGCGGAAGACCACCAGCGTCTGGTTCTAAACTCTGGCGGGCGTACTCTGATCTTTCGCCCATCGGACATCTGGTGGGCGAAAGCAGCCTCGAACTATGTTGAGATTCAAACCGAAACCGGTACGCATCTCGCCCGCATCTCCCTGTCAGAACTGGAGACACTGATTGGGAAAATCGAGGCATCGCACGTCCGCTGCCATCGGTCTTTTTTGGTGCAGATTTCGCAGATCAAAAAAATCATGCCCCGCGGCAATGGCAACGCGGAGCTGGAGCTCGCGTCGGGTCGCGTGTTGCCGATTGGGAGATCTTATCGGGCCAATGTGGAGCGATTGATAAAAGGTGCTTGAACGCCTTTGACCTCCCCCACGGAAATATCTTATTCTCGCCTGGAAAGACGCTCCCACAAGATGGAGCCAAGGGAGGAAGAGTATGCAAATCACTGCTGTAGAGGGTCTCGGCGCCGAGATTACGGATGTCGATATCAAGTCTCTGAGTGATGCTGAGTTCAACGCAATCAGAGACGCTTTCGCGGAGCATGGTGTCATTTTCTTCCGTGGACAGGACACGAGAGAAGAGGATCATATCGCCTTTGCTGAGCGGTTTGGAGACATCAACGTTAATCGATTCTTCGCGGCGCATCCGAACTATCCGCAGATCGCGCTCGTCGCCAAGGAACCGGATCAAAAAGACAATATTGGTGGCGGATGGCATACTGACCATTCCTACGATCATGAGCCTGCGCTCGGATCCGTTCTGGTCGCGCGAGAGCTTCCAGAGAGCGGCGGCGATACTATGTTTGCGAGCATGTACAAGGCTTATGAGAACCTGCCATCGGACCTGAAAGAAAAGATTGAAGGCCGTACGGCCATCCATTCCGGAAAGCATATTTTTGGGGAAGGGCCAGATAGCTACTACAACACTTCGGATGCTGGAACGCATGACGAGGGGACTCAGCGGATCGGCAATGCGTCGGTGGCGGAGGCTTTGACGGATCCAGAACATCCGATCGTGATCGAGCACCCGCTCAGCGGGAAGAAGGCGCTTTACGTCAATCCGGCTTTCACGCGCGAAATCGTCGGGCTTGAGAAGAGCGAAAGCGACGAATTGCTCGCCGAATTGTATGCGCACGTCTTTAAAGGCCATGACTTCCATCATCGTTTCAAATGGGAGCCCGGCTCCATCGCGATGTGGGACAATCGATCAACCTGGCACTGGGCGTTGAACGATTATCAAGGCCAGCGCCGGATCATGCATCGGATCACGATCGAGGGTTGCGCCCTGGACGCATAACGCTCAGTCTCCGCGACAGGGGAGAATCGAGATGAAGACCTATTGGAAAGGTTTGGGAGCCGGCGCGGCATTGTCCGCGGGGCTCGTTGGATGCGTTGTTGGCGGCGAACCCGCAAATATCGAGGATTGGCCCGGGATGGCCTCGTTGCAGATAGAGCACGAGACCGGCGGGGCGTATCACCTCTGCGGCGCAACCATGATCTCGGAACAATGGGTTCTGACAGCCGCGCACTGCGTCGAGCACGCGAAAATGGAAGACAGCGCATCTGGCGAGCGGCGCGTCATTCAGTACCAAAAAACGACCGAAGCGGGACAAGAGCTACAAAACCTTGGGCAATTGACCATTGTCGCAGGCTTGGGCGACCTGTCGGACGACCCGACTGAGGTGACCTACGAAATTGACGACATGTACATCCATCCGGACTATTCAGTCGGGTATTCACATCGAGGCCACGATGTCGCGCTGCTCAAGATTGCGGGAACTTGGACCGGTGCGACCGCAACGCTTGATGGATTTGTGGCTCCGCCAGTGCGAGTGCGCCGTGATCAAGTTGAGGTCGCCGGTTATGGATTCCTATACGAAGCAGGCAGCGCGGAAACAGCGATCGGGCGACGCGGCGCCGTCAATGCGCCAAGCCTTGCATTGCAGCAAGCGAGCGTTCCGTCATTGAGCCCTGCGGCTTGCAAACGCCGAATGGATGCCACCATCTCCCGATATGAAGACCCGAGCCAGTTCGAAGGTCTGCTGATCAGCGCCGAAACGCACATCTGCGCGGGTGTTGGCGAACAGGATAGCTGCACTGGCGACAGTGGGGGGCCGCTTGTGCATCGTCCTCCCGAGGGGGAGCCGGTCCAGATCGGCATTGTGAGCTGGGGGCTAGGTTGCGCGCGTCGTGACGCGCCGGGCATTTACGTCCGCGTCGCACATTACAAGGATTGGATCGTTTCGATCACCAGCGACACGCCTGGCGCCACCTAGGCGATCATTCCACCGTCAAGAACAACCGTATGTCCGTCGACCCAGGCGCTTGCGCGTGAGGAGAGATAAATCGCCGTGCCGGCCATATCTTCCGGCTCACCCATGCGTCGCCGCGGGATCTGCTTGATGACCGATTCCCGGATTGCGTCCGAATTGGTCGCTTCCTTCGTCATGTCACTGGGAAAAAAGCCAGGCGCGATGCCATTCACATTGATGTAGTGACGGGCGAGATCGGTAGCCAGATGCTTGGTCAGGTGAACGACGCCAGATTTACTGGCCGAATAGGCATAGGACGGCATGCCGGGATTGGTGATCCCATTGATCGAGGCAATATTGATCACCCTGGCTGGATCTTCCTTTGACCCACCCGCGCGCAAGAGCGGTAGAGCTTTCTGGGTCATGAAGAAAATCGACTTGATGTTGATATTCATGACCTTGTCCCAGCCATCTTCCGGAAACTCCTCGATTGGCGCGATCCAATTTGCGCCAGCATTGTTGACCAGAATATCGAGTTGGCTTTCGCGCTCTGAAATTTCGGCGACGAGCTTCTCTATCCCTGCGACTTTCGACAAATCGGCCTGGATCGGGATGCAGGTTCCGATTTCTGACAGCTCGTCGGCTTTCGCTTTCAGACGGTCTTCTTTTCGCGCGGAGATATAGGTTTTCACGCCGTTCTCGACGAAACCGCGGGCGATCATTGCGCCAATGCCACTGGAGCCTCCGGTGACGAGGGCGGTTTTTCCGGAAATGTCGAACAGCGACTTCATGGGTCTCTCCTGCAAATACTGATTTGCACGCAGGCTTGGAGCAGTCGCGCTCCCTTGTCCATTCTGCCGCGAGGAAAATCTTGGCAAAACAGTATTGCCTGACCGGCAGGGCTAGCTACTGGCAATGAATTGCACTAGGGACCGCCCGGTTCCTCCCGCAATTTAGAGACGCCTCATGGCCCGATCCACATTCGCTGACTATGCCGACCGCATCAATCTGTCCAGCTGGGCCCAAACCCAGCGCGCGACGTTCACACCGTCGCGTGTGAAGACTGAGCTGCTCGCCGGCCTCACCGTTGCCCTGGCGCTGGTTCCGGAGGCCGTGGCGTTCGCTTTTGTCGCCGGCGTTGAGCCATTGGTTGGCTTGTACGCAGCGTTCCTCGTTGGTCTGATCACCGCGGTCATGGGTGGTCGCCCCGGCATGATTTCAGGCGCAACAGGTGCGCTCGCGGTTGTTATGGTGGCCTTGGTTGCCCAGCACGGCGTCGAATACCTGTTCGCAACGGTGGTGCTGATGGGCGTTCTGCAGCTTGGGGCAGGCGTGTTCAAGCTCGGCAAGTTCATCCGTCTTGTTCCGCATCCAGTCATGCTCGGCTTCGTCAACGGGCTTGCTATCGTAATCTTCCTCGCTCAGCTGGGGCAGTTTCAGGTTCCAGGAACGGCGCACCCGGACGGGCATAGCTTCTTGCCGAATGGCGATTGGCTCCCCGCGGGCGAGATGGCGATCATGCTCAGCCTGATTGCAGTGACCATGCTGATCATCTGGGGGTTGCCGAAGCTGTCCAAAGTCGTTCCAGCTCCTCTAGCAGGCATAGGCGTCGTCGCGGCTGTCGTGATCGGCTTCGGTATAAACACACCTGTGGTCGGTGACCTCGCCTCGATCAAGGGCGGATTGCCAACCTTCCACGTGCCTGCCGTGCCCCTCAATCTGGCGACGCTTGAGATCATTCTGCCTTATGCCGTTGTGCTGGCCGCAATTGGTCTGATTGAGAGTTTGTTGACGCTCAACCTGGTTGGCGAAATCACCAATGAACGCGGCGGCGCGTCTCAGGAATGTGTGGCGCAGGGCACCGCAAATGTCGTTACCGGGTTCTTCGGCGGCATGGGCGGCTGCGCCATGATTGGTCAATCGATGATCAACGTGAAGTCCGGCGGCCGAACGCGCCTGTCCGCTTTATCCGCGGCGCTGTTCCTGCTGGCCTTCATCCTGATCGGATCGCAATGGATTGAGATGATCCCGCTCGCAGCGCTTGTGGGTGTTATGTTTATGGTCGTGATCGGCACGTTTGCGTGGAACAGCCTGCGCATCATGTCCAAGATACCCTGGACGGATGCTTTTGTGATCCTGCTGGTGACCGGCGTGACGGTCTGGAAAGACCTCGCGGTCGCGGTTGTGGTGGGCGTCATTGTCAGCGCGCTCGCCTATGCTTGGAACAATGCCAAGCGCATTCGCATTCTTCAGCGCGACTCTGTCCGCACGCCAGGTGCGACGGTATATGAGATCGAGGGACCGCTCTTTTTCGGGTCGACAGATGGCTTCGCCGAACTCTTCCATCCTGATGAGGATCCGGACGTCGTTATTGTTGACTTCCTGCGCTCGCGTGTTGTCGACCAGTCGGCGCTGCAAGCGATCGAAGATCTCGCCGCGAAATATCAGGCGAGGGGTAAGACGTTGAAGCTGCGCCACCTATCCCGCGATTGTCACAAGCTTCTGACCAAGGCCGGGCAACTCATCGTCGATAGCGAAGACGATCCGGACTATGCCATCGCCGTCGACTACAATGTCCGTACCGGTATTTTTGGTGGCGGGCACTAAGGTCTAGTAAGATCATCGATTGGTCACTGGACCGGCTCGGCGTCTCGCGCTAACGCCGTTGCATGACAGATTCAGTCCTGACCAAAACCGAGGGCGGTGTAGGCTACATCACCCTCAATCGACCTGAAGCGCTGCATGCGCTGAACTTCGACATGTGCGAGACCATCTTGGCGGCGCTGCGCGTTTGGGCGCAGGACCCCGCGGTTCAATTGGTCGTTATCGATCACGCAGACGGTAGCCGCGGCTTTTGTGCAGGCGGCGACATCGCGATGCTTCGCGAGAGCGGTATGAGTGACGGCAAGGAAGCCCGGGCGTTCTTTGCTGAAGAGTATCGCATGAACGCGGTAATCAAGGCGTTCCCGAAACCATATCTTGCGTTGATGGATGGGGTCACCATGGGCGGCGGCGTCGGTCTGTCTGTACATGGCTCTCATCGGGTGGCGACGGAGCGCACCCTGTTTGCCATGCCTGAGACAGGCATTGGTCTGTTTCCGGATGTCGGGGGCGGCTGGTTCCTGCCTCGATTGCGCGGGGAGCTCGGGACTTGGCTGGCGCTGACGGGCGCGCGTCTGAAGGGCGCCGACGTGGCAGCGGCGAGGATTGCGACGCATTTCTTGCCGTCTGAACTGCTTCAGAATTTGAAACTCCAGATCGCGGAAGCGGATTTCTCAGCTGGGGCGGCCGAAATGCTTGGTGAAATCCTGTCTCGCCTGACGCATTCGATTCCTGCGGGAAGCTTTGAGCCGCATATGGACGTCATCAACACTTGCTTCGCGGGGGACAGCGCCGAGGCGATTGTGGCAGCGCTCGAAGCTGACGGATCTGAATGGGGGACAAAGCAGCTCGAAACCATCCGCACGAAATCTCCTGAGACTGTAAAGGTCGCGCTTCGACAAGTGCGCGAGGGAGGTGCGTGTGAAACGTTTGAAGACAATATGCGAATGGAATACCGCATCGGCTGGCGTAAGGTTCAGTCACCTGACTTTATTGAGGGTGTGCGCGCCGTGATCGTGGACAAAGACCATGCGCCTAAATGGTCTCCAGATACGCTTGAAGGCGTTTCTGATCATGATGTCGCAAAGTACTTCGAACCGCTATGCGAGAACGAGCTGAGCTTTGACTGATCTGCAAACTGAACTCACCGGCTGGTGCCGGTCCTACGTCGCTGCCTTCAATGCGGGTGACGCAGACGCCATCGCAGCCCACTGGACGTTTCCGGCTCTGACCACTCAGGCAGAGCGGTCCTATACATTCAAGAGCGCAGAACATTTCGCCAAGAATACCGGAGTCTTGCTCGGCTTCTACGAAGCGCAAGGCGTACAGCGCGTGGTTCGACAGCTCGAGGCGTGCCACTTGCTTCACGATGGTGTTGCTTCAATGACGGTCTCAGACGTGATGTATGATGCGGACGGGGCAGAGATCGCTGGGTGGCAGGCTGCTTATGTGTTGCAACGCGTGAGCGGCGCCTGGCGCGCGGTTATGGCGGTCGCTGACGGAGAGACCGATGCGTGGACGGCGCGAGGAACGCCACTCGGGGGTTAAGACTCGCCGAAATGCCGAAATGGTTGGGTGTTCCCATTTGGTCTATATTTGAAACGCGCAGAGAGTTACGCCCAAACTGGCCAGATTTTCAATTTTCCGCTTGTTTTGGGTCGAAAAGTAAGACTTTCGGCTGTTTTGTTAACCAAGTGAGGCTGAAAACAAGACGTGCTTAACGAATTATAAGGCTCATTACTGTAAATCTACTCAAACTACAACAAAAGTTGAGTGGTGATGGTAATGACAATGACTTATGGCGCAGCTGAAGCTGCGGGCGACACTATGAGCGTCGCAGAATCTTTCGTAAAATCTCTTTCGCTTCTGGAGCAGGCGCATCGTCGTCTCCATGACGTGGTCAAAGACGATCTTGAGCGTGGCGGCGAGCGCCACCTGACTGGCGTACAAGCGCTTCTTCTTTATGAAATTGGCGAAGACGAAACGCCGGCTTCGACCCTTCGTTCACGCGGTGCATTTGCAGGTACTAGCCTGTCTTATAACGTGAAAAAACTGCAAGAGGGCGGTTACCTGGTGCAGTCTCGCTCTGAGCGTGACAAGCGGACCGTTCGTCTTAAACTGACTGAGCGTGGCCACAAAGTCCGCAACCGCGTCGTCGATCTGTTCGACCGCCAGGCGACGGCTCTGGAGCCAACTGCCAGCGTTCGCAAGGACGATCTGAGCCAACTGAACAAAACGGTTTCGCGCCTCGAGCGCTTCTGGACCGACCAGATCCGTTTTCAACTATAGGTGAGTGTACTCTGTCCCGAATACTTGATTAGTATTCAGGATGCTTGGGAGAGTGCTACTTATCTTATTCCTGGTGCTGTCGTGGTCTGAGGCTGCGGCAGCTCCTTGGACTCTGAAGCGCGACGCGATTTACGCGCGCACTTCAATTGCGGGCGAGCGTGTTCAAGGCCTGAAGGCCTGGCGCGGCGATGTTTACGCAGAATATGGTGTGCGAGACTGGCTCACCGCTTCAGTGAAATATGAAACAGTGATGTATCCTTCAGCCTCCGATTTTGACACGGATGGCTGGCGCGCAACTCTACGGAACCGCGTCTTCCAGAAAGGGACATTCAATTGGACGATCGAAACGGGTCTGCTTAAAGGCGCAGCGATCGGCGGCAGCAATGGCTGCGATACATTCGGTGTGGAAGCTCGAACCGGAGTCTCATGGTCCGGGAAATGGAGAAAGCGGGAACAGTTTTTGTTTGCCGAGACGGTTATGCGCGAACACGAAGGGTGTCGTCGCTACAGGCAAGAGATTGGGTTCGGTCAGCGCGTCTCGAAAAAAATCTGGAGTATCTCGCAGGTCTGGTTGGAGCGCGGGTCGCCGAATGCGTCGTCTCACAAAGCGCAATCTGAACTGTTGTGGCGACAGGATCAAATGGATTACTCGATCGGCTACCGGAACGAAAATAGCGGTTCTTTCGTCGAACAAAGCATCTTTGTTGCTATCGCTAAAACGTTTTGAGGGGTGTTTTTGCGAGAAGTTCCGTCTTAGAAGGCAAATATGCCTGATACGTCGACGTCTATTGAAACTGAGCTGAACCGCAGTGACCTGATCGAGGGATTGGATGCGCTGGAACAGCGGCTGCTTTGGTTGTCCAGCTGGACAATTCACAACGCTAATCACATTCGTCCGAGCCGCGACGGTTTGAAAGTAGGTGGTCACCAGGCCAGTTGCGCTTCGATGACGACCCTTATGGCTGCGTTGTACTTTCATGTGCTTCGGCCCAAAGATCGCGTCGCGGTAAAGCCACACGCCTCGCCCGTTCTTCACGCCGTGGAATACCTGTACGGTCGACAGAGCCAGGATCAGCTGGAGCGTTTTCGTGGCTATGGCGGGATGCAATCTTATCCCTCGCGGACAAAAGACAAGATACGGGTCGACTTTTCCACTGGGTCTGTCGGCCTAGGCGTCGCTGTTACGGCATTTGCATCACTTGTGCAGGACATGTGGTTGGCGCGCGGCGAGATGCGGCCTGAGCAAGCGGGCCGGTTCATCTCGCTATTGGGCGATGCCGAACTCGACGAAGGAAATATTTATGAGGCGCTTATCGAGGCCTACAAGCACGATATTCGCAACACGTGGTGGATTGTGGACTACAATCGACAGAGCCTCGACGCCACGACTTCGGAGAAGATGTTCGATCGGTTCGACGACATCTTTGAGACCGCCGGATGGGATGTGCTCACGCTCAAATATGGGGCCCGCCAGCGCGCGGCGTTCAAGAAACCGGGTGGCGCGCGGCTGCGCAAGTGGATCGATGATTGCCCGAACGATCTCTATGCGGCCCTGACCTATGAAGGCGGCGCGTCCTGGCGCCGGCGGCTGACTAAAGACTTGAGTCGATCTGCCAAAACACTCGAGCTGATCGACTCCTATGATGACGAGACGCTCGGCAATCTGATGACCGAGCTCGGCGGACATTGCCTGGTGACCCTGTTGGAAGCATTCGAGCAGGCCGCGGCCTCTGAAACACCCAAACTGATCATTGCCTACACAACCAAAGGTCGCCACCTTCCGTTCCAGGGGCATAAGGATAATCATTCCGGGCTCATGACGCCAACACAGATCGGCGAACTGAGAGACAAATTAGGGATCAGCGAAGGCCAAGAGTGGTCACCGCTGGCTGGTCTGTCACAGAAACGCATGGATAAAGCGAGCGCAGTTTTGGCGCGGGCCCCGTGGTCCGCCGCGAAGAAGGAATACCGAACTCCGCCCTCAGTTTCAGTGCCGCCGCTGTCCGAAATGCCGGATCCCGGCCGGGGAAAGAGTTCAACCCAGGTCGCATTCGGCAAGATCATGAATGATCTGGCGCGGGGCGATGGCGATTTCGTCTCGCGGATCGTAACCACATCTCCCGATGTCACGGTGTCGACCAATCTTGGCGGCTTCGTGAATCGCAAAGGCCTTTTTTCTCGCTCTGCCAGTGAGGATGTCTTTAAGAAACGCAAGATTGCGAGCCCGCAAATCTGGGCACACAGCCCGAAGGGGCAGCACATCGAGCTGGGGATCGCGGAAAACAATCTATTTCTGATGCTGACCGCACTCGGGCTCTCCAAGGACCTGTTTAACCAACGTATTTTCCCAGTCGGCACAGTCTATGACCCGTTCATCGCGCGAGGTCTCGATGCGTTGAATTATGCCTGTTACCAAGACGCGCGCTTCATTCTTGCCGCCACACCGTCCGGTGTAACGCTCGCGCCAGAGGGCGGAGCGCACCAATCACTCTCGTCCCCTCTGATCGGGATGGGGCAGCCTGGATTGACCTATTGGGAGCCCGCCTATTCGGATGAAGTTCGGGTCATTCTGCGCGAAGCGTTTGATGCGGTAGAGCGGGAAGAGGGTGGGTCGTCATATCTTCGACTCTCAACCCGTCAGATCGATCAGGTTGATCGCGAGATGCCGGCGTCATTGGCCGATGACATTCTGAATGGAGCTTATTGGGCACACGCGCCATCGGAAGGAGCTTCGCTGGCGCTTGCCTATTGTGGGGCGATGGCGCCGGAGGCTCTGGAGGCGTTTGAGCACCTGAGAGAGGACCTACCTGATGCAGGGCTCCTGGCCATAACATCGCCGGATGTGTTGCACCGCGATTGGCTGGCAGCTTCGCGGTCGCCTTGGACGGGAGAGGCGGGTCGAATGAGCCATATCGAACGACTACTTGGCGCCATGCCCCCAGGATCAGGTCTTGTCACACTTGTCGATGGTTCACCGTCGACCCTGTCCTGGCTCGGATCGGTCAAAGGTCAGCGCGTACGGGCGCTCGGCACGGAACGTTTTGGGCAAACCGGCGATCTGCATGACACCTATGCCGAGCATCGCCTGGATGCGAGTGCTGTACTGGACGCAGCGGCGAGTTTACTCGCCTGAATATCCGGTCTCAGCCATGATGTAGGCGATAACGGCCGTGCGATCTTCGGGTTTTCTGACGCCAGCAAAGCTCATCTTGTTGCCGGGTAGGAAGTTACGAGGGCTCTCGAGCCATTCCGCCAGGACTTCTGGGGCCCAGACGATTTCTGAATCCTGGACGGCTTTGGAGTAGGTGAACCCCTCAACGGCTCCTATTTGGCGCCCAAAGACGCCATACAGGTTTGGGCCGACCAGGTTCTGACCGCCTTCATTCAGCGTATGGCACGACTGACAAAGCTTGAATGTGCGTTTTCCGCGATTGAAATCTGCACTTTTGTACGGTTCAGGCAGCGCGGCAAAGGCTTCCGATGTATCAACGGCTGCAGGCGTGGCGGTCGTTTCAGACGCAGATGTCTCTGTAGGTGCCGGATTTTCAACAGTATTTTCGTTCGGCGCTGCGGTTTCATCCGCGCCCCCTCCGCACGCCGCCAAAATCGCGGCTGAGGCCAATGCAAGTGCGCTGGTTCTAAAAAAAGTCATTTAAAAACGGTCCTTTAGATGGATTTGCTCGGATATAATGCCCGGATTTGTGGATGAGGCAACAGTCCAACTTGTCTCAACAAACATCGCTCGCGGTTCGGTCAGATGTCCAGGCCGGTGCCTTGTCGCTCAAACACCCCTGATTACAGGGTGATAAGGGGGATATTAACCATAAACGGGTACGGTCAGCTCATAAAAATAAAATACCGATGGTGATAAAAATGAAATGGGCTATGACTGGGCTCGCCGTTTTCGCGGTGGCCCAAACAGGTGCGGCTTATGCCGGCCTGCAAAATTCCGATCTCTGGATTGGGTTTTCTGACAGTGACAATGGGTTTTTGCTAGATGAGGACACAGGCGACGTCTGGATGACGGGGCCGTGCCTGAAAACGTTGGAACCTGCAATAAACACGGGGCTTTCGTGGGTCTCGCACACGGTTGAGCTGGTCTCGATTGGCCGCGCTATGGCGACGCTCGATCAGCGATTTGAGCTTGATCTCAATCCAGCCGCGCCGCGAATTGTCGTGACATCCAACGGACGCGGTGGATCGCAGAGTTTTTCCGCCAGTATTGATCGCAATTGTGAGCCAGGTGGCCAGTGTGGCCGGCTGATCGCAACGCAGCAAGCCTGTCAGGGCTAGTTACGCGTCCCTTCGGGGATAAGCAGGATGCGTTTGCGTTTCGGGTCTTCTGCCGCGGCTATCGCCGTATTGTTCAGCGCGTTTATGGGCGCTGAAGCGGATGTGTCCGTCCAAAATCCTGTACCTGAAACTGGAATCGAGAGCACCAAGGATGGGGCGCTAGTCGTAATAGAAACGGCTGAACCGGTCATTCTTGACCAGGCACCGGAAACGGCGGTGTCTATTGAGCATGTGGATATGATTATCGAGGGTCAGTTGATCTCTGTCCGATCCCGCGTAGCTGACGGCAGCGGGAGAGAATACAACCTTACCGATATCGCCGAAGCACTGCGCAGCCGGACCGAGCTTCAGGAGACATTGCTGGGCTATCATCGCGCGCAGGATGGCGTTTTGATGTCGCTGAACATGTCAGACGGCAAAGTCCGCTCAAATCGCGTCGTGCTGGGTAAGCTTCCAGACTTTGAGCCTCGGGAAAGCGCGGATCCGTGGGTAAACCTGAATGCTGTCACCGTAATGTCAGGCACGCACGCAAAAGAAGACGAACAGGGGCGTATCGAGCTGACCTTGGATGATCGCTTGAAGCCGCAATTTGGCCTCGAGATCTGGGTCAACGGGGCGCCGATCGATACATTCAACAATGAAGCGCGGACGATCGGCCCCGTTCTGTTGGTGCCGTTGGAGCCAATTGCTGAGGCCCTAGGGCATGAACTCACGATCTCTGGCGGAACCGTCACCGTTCGCCGCCAGCAAGACCAGGCGGCGATCAAACTGGAGCTCGCGACGGGCCTGATTTCAGTCAACACGACGCCGCGCGGTGTTACGCCGGACATGGAGCTCGCTGAGCGAGATACGCTTCTCTTGCCATTTGGCGCCGTCGAGAGCCTAACAGGGACACATATCAAGCTGGTTCCAGGCACGAACCGGGTCGAGATTTCGCTCGATACTCGCCTTGATAGCACTGCGCTGCCGGGCGCAAACGTGGCGGAAGAGGCGCGTTCGACGCCGTTCACAATGGAAAGCCTGACTTATGAGGTTAGCGATCGCGGCCCGCTGCGTCTAGAAGGGCGTGCGCATGTCAGCACTTACAATCTGAGTGGTCGGATTGAAACCGCAGGCGGATTGCAGAACCTAGCCGCGCAGCAACCGGCATGGGCTTCGGTAGATGTGACGTCGCTTGAAGGATGGGCGGGGACCATAGGTGACTATGGGAGCAGTTTCCGCGAGCTTTCCGGTGTAGGCGGAAATCGTATTCGCGGTGCATCGTGGCGCAAACAGCGCCCGAGTGGTGCAATCATCGCAATCGCCGCCGGCGTCCCCCTGACTGGGTCAGAAATCGAAAGCGATGCGGTCGCAGTGCCGAAATTTGGCGGCTTTGTCGCCGGTGGCCGACTGATTTCCGAGGACCAAAAACAAGATATCGGTATCGCCGCAAGTCTGTCGGACGACGGAGAAAGCGGCGCCGTGGTCGTGAATGGGCAGAAGTCCTTTTACTTCGACAATCGCGAAACCGGGTTGCAGTCAGCCTACGTGGCCGCGGATGTTGGCGCGTTTACCGGAGCCGCAAGCGGAGCCGATGTACGCGCGCGCGGTTCTGCCAGCTATGCCATTAATGAGCAGACCGGATTGAACGTAAGTGCGAGCTATGAGGGCGCAAAATTCTCTGCGGGGGCCGAGCGCGCCAATTTCGGTGGCGTCTTCGATCAGCGTGTCGGCGCTCGAACCAATCTCTCTGCGGGGATAAACTGGCGGGCAGACCAGCCTTGGGGCGCATTCAATCGCGTCTCCGTCGCGTCCCGTGCATCCGTGCGGCACCAGGGCGGCGATGAGGCCTCTTCAGATACGAGTTTCAGCGTCGCTGCGAACTCTCAGATTGGCGAAACGGGGCCGAATGTGTCGGCAGTGGTTCAGACCACTCGGACGGATCAATCGGGCGTATCCAGTGACAGTTCCTCGTTCCGAGTGCGTGGGATGCAGCGCTTTGATTGGGGGAGTGTCACAGCGTCTTATCAGGGGACTAGCTCTAATGCCGCCGAGAATACCCAGCAATTTGTTGCCACAGCGCAGGCCAATCCTGTTCGCAAGCGTCTGAACGACAAGGATGCCGTCATCCAATTCGCGCCAAACGCGACGTTGAACTGGGATGGTGAGCAAACGCGCCTGTTTGCGGGCGCTTCAGCCATTATCGATGCTGGTCGGACGTTCGGGTCGAAGCTCGACCTGCAGGGACGGTTCTCGGCCTTTTCTGACTTCTCGGCTGAGCAGGAAAATGCGGCCACGACCCGTTTCCTGGGGGCGGTTGAGGCGCGCTATCGACTGACAAGAAACGCCCAGCTGACCGCGATCTACACTGACGATTTTGAAGGCCGCAGCGACTTTTCGATCGGTCTGCGCGGGACGGTCAATTTCAACCCGCCACGTCAGAACAGGTTGCCGGATGAGGGCAAAGGTATCCTGAATGGCCGGGTGTTCCTTGATCGCAATCGGGATGGCATCCGTCAGGACAGCGAGCCAGGCATCCCAGGCGTTCGGGTCACAGTGATCGGTACGCGCCTGGCGTTGAATACCTCGCGCGAAGGATACTTCACCATCCAGAACGTCAAGCAGGGTCTCTATGCGGTTACGGTGAGCAAAAAGAGCCTGCCGCTCGGATACATGGTCCCTGAAGATGCTCAGCCGCGCGTGACGATTGGCGCCGGACGCCGGACGGATGTCGATATTCCGCTCATCCTGTCTGGTCAGGTTCGCGGGACGATCTTCATTGACGCCAACGCCAATGGCAGCGTGGACTCTGGTGAAAAACGCATGGAAGGTCAGTGGGTTAAGCTGATTTCAGAAGACACTGGCGAGACCCGCACAATTCACTCCGCCTCGTTTGGCCAGTATGGTTTTGAGAATGTCGCGCCAGGCGCCTACATCCTTCAAACCACGGTCTCAGGACAACCTGTCCGCAAGGAAATTCAAGTTGACGGCAAGAACCCGTTCGTGATCGCGCCCATTCCGGTCCCGCCCGATCTTGCCGACAGTGGGGGCGGGATCGACCTCGCTTCCGGCGTCATGGGAGAACCCTGACGTTTTTCTAAACCCCGGCCTGGTGCCGGGGTTCTTTTTTGGTGGTGAAGCGGCCCTAGGATTGAGCGCGCCGCGTCCCAAGAAGCATGATCTTGATGTCCCCGCTGGTCCGGAAGCTGAGGATCAGAAGATAGATCGATAGGAACAATATTCCGCCGGTCGCGCCGAGCACGGCCAATCCAAGTCCGAGCGGTGAAAAGTCATTGCGCCAGGCACACCATAGCGCCGACAAAAGCAGAAAGCCCATGAAGTCGAAGTTGAACTGTCCCTGCCAGGTCATGGCCTGGATTTCAGCGAAGAAGGGTGGGATCAGGTTCCAACCATGCGAGCCGCCCACTATGAGCGTGTAGATTGCCAAAGCAATGAGTAGCGCGAGAAGGAAAAGTCGAAAGACGGTCATGCCGTTTGCTCCAGTGTGGTGTTTGTATACGTTTTCGCAGGGCGCCAGAGGGGACCGACGGCCAGCAAGAGGAAAAGAATGTTGAAACCCGCATTGGACGGGTTCCCAGACGCGACCGAGCCGGCGCTATCTAAGAGGAACCAGGCGACGGCGCCGGTGACCACGGCTTTGCGCACGCCTTCAGGCGCGAGGTCATACACCCGGTTTGATAGGCACCAGATCGTGACGCCCCAGCCGACCAGAAATCCTCCGGTGAGAGCAGAGAGGAAACGAGTGTCGGCAGAGGCGTAGGTCGTCGCCCCATCCAAAGGCCAGCTGAGCAGGTCGAGCGACCAGCGGGAAGGCTCCAGGGTTGGCTCCATGGTGCCAAGGAAGAAAATTGGTCCGAAGGATCCGACAATGATGGCGGTCACTTTCAGCCAGAGTTTGTGAAACGCGGGAGACATGAGGCGGGGTCCTTTAGCTGCTTCACGAACCATAATGAGAGGGAGAGAACCAAATCAATTACCTCGGAGGTAACTGACGTCATGCCCTCTATGCGCTAATCGCTTCTCATGACCCAATTTTCCGATGCCTTGAAAACCTGGCGCAAAGCGCGCCGCTACAGTCAGCTCGAACTCGCGCATGAGGCCGATGTTTCGTCTCGCCATTTGTCGTTTCTTGAGACTGGGCGGGCAAATCCGAGCCGGGACATGATCCAGAAGCTTGGCGAAGCGCTCAGCCTTCCGCTTGCCGTTCGCAATCAAATGCTCGCGCAGGCGGGGTTCGCCGCGCGCTACCCTCAGCGTGACTGGTCGTCAGATGACATGGCACCGATCCGGGAGGCGGTCGACTACATGCTGCGCCAGCATGCGCCCTATCCGGCGATAGCAGTCGACCGGCACTGGACGATCCTGCAGATGAACAAACCCGCCGAGCTTTTGCTCGGGATGATTGGTGCGCGGGTTGGTTTGAGTTTGCTAGATCTCGTTTTGGATCGCTCGGTTCAAGACATGATCGAAAACTGGCCTGAAGTCGCTCGGCACACAGCGCAGCGATTGCGGGTTGAGAGTGCGTCACGCGGAGGTGATCCGCGCCTTGAGGCGGCAATTGAGGAGCTTTCTAAGTTTCCAACTCCGGCCTCCGAGACTGTTGGTCCGGTTATTCCTACGGTCTATCGCGCGGGCGAAATGCGATTGTCTTTGTTCACCACGATCGCTCAGTTTGGGACGCCGGAAGATCTGGCGCTGGACGACCTCAAGATCGAGCTGTTTTTTCCGGCAGATGGCGACACAGCCGCAGCTTTGGAAGCGTTAGGCGAGAGCTGAACCATCGCGACTTCCCGTAATTAATTCTGCTGCTTAAAGTGAGCATATCAGAATCGGGGAGAGAGCATGCATTCCATTATCAAGATCGCATTAGGTCTCGCGCTTTTGGGTGCAGTGGTGTTCGTTCAGCCCGCCGAAGCGCAGGGGCGTTTCGAGCAGGGACGGACCGTGACGGGCGACCGATCGGTGCTTGCCTATCGAGATCGCATAAACCCCGAAAACGAGATGACCCGTGATCGCCTGGAAAACCTGTTGCCAGCCTTGATGGAAGAGACGGGGCTCGACATGTGGCTGGTGATCAACCGCGAATATGCCGAGGACCCGGTCTACTTCACGCTGGTGCCGCAACCGTCCTTTGCGGCGCGGCGCACGACTATTCTCGTATTCTATAAGGATGGTGAGACATTTGAGCGCCTGACAGTCAATCGATACCCGCTCGGCGACCCGTACGAGGCGGCATGGGAGGGCGGCGATCTCGACGAACAATGGCGCGCGCTCGCTGCGTTGATTGCAGAGAAAGATCCGCAAAGGATCGGCATAAATGTTTCGGAATATTGGCCTGTCGCGGATGGTTTGACCCACGGTCTGCACCAGAGATTGGTGTCTGAGCTGCCCGATCATTTATCCGAGCGTTTGGTTAGTGCGGAGGATCTCGTGATCCGCTGGATTGAGACGCGTAGCGATCTGGAGCTGCAGGCCTATGGCCATGTTGTCGGGCTCGCGCGGTCAGTGATCAGCGAGGCGTTTTCCTCGCGGGTAATTACGCCAGGTGTCACAACAACAGATGATGTGGCCTGGTACATTCGGCAGCGGTTCGAAGCGTTGAACCTGGCCCCGTGGTTCAATCCGTATGTGAATGTGCAGCGCCCTGGTCTTGCCTGTGAGGCGAAACAGCCATTTTGCGGAATTGAAGGCAAGATTATGCGCGGCGATATCATTCATACAGATGTCGGGATTTGCTATTTGAAGCTTTGCACGGACACTCAGGAAATGGGCTATGTGGCCGAGCTGGGAGAGGCCGATGTTCCGTCTGGGCTGAAAGCGGCGCTTGCGGTTGGGAATAGGTGGCAAGATCACCTGACCAGCTCGTACAGGCTTGACCGAACGGGAAATCAGGTGCTCGCCGAGACGCGGGCCAAATGCGACGCGGATGATATGAATTGCGCGACCTATACCCATCCGCTCGGATTTTTTGGGCATGCGCCTGGGCCGACAATCGGTATGTGGGACAATCAAGGCGACACCCCGGTGAGGGGCGATTGGCCGGTCCATGCGAACACGTGTTACGCCATCGAGGGCAACGTCAAAGCAGCAGTCCCGGAATGGGGTGGCCAGTTGGCGCAAATCAAGCTGGAGCAGGATGCCTGCTTTAATGGTGACGACATCGACTACCTCGCAGGCCGGCAGACGGAATGGCATTTGATTCAGTAGATGCTTTGCATCTCGATCCCGCAGTCTCCTCTCGCTCAAAATATTAACTTCGATTTGAGGTCTGATTGCTAGGCACCGTGCGATGAATCCAAGAAACGTCTTGCGCGGCTCAAACGCTTGGCTCAGCGCGCCGTCAGTGCTGCCGCGGCTGCAAAGGCTGTCGATTATCTACGGCGTTTTGTATTTCTTGTTGGTGTTCACGCTGACTTGGGTCGCGACGGATCTCAATTACGGCTCGAGCGGTGTGGTCGGCGGTGATTTTCTCGCCTTTTACACTGCCGGCGACATGACCCTGCAGGGCCAGGCTCTTGACGCCTATCGGTTTGATGAATTCGACGCAGCGCTCCAGACGCGGGTCGCGAACGAGCATCTGGGTATGATGTGGCAGTATCCGCCGCTGATGTTCTTCCTGGTCGGGATGCTGGCCCTGATGCCGTACAAGGTTGCGCTCTGGGTCTGGATTGCGGGCACGACCGTAGTGTTTGTTTTGGCGTTGCGCAGGATCTTGAGGTTGATTTCGCCAGAACAATCCGAGCGACACATGGCGATGCTTCTCTTGGTGGCGTCACCGCTGTGTCTAATGGTCATGATCAGCGGCCAGATTAGTTTGCTCACAGCGGCGCTGCTCATGATAGCGGCGTTTCGACCGAAGCGAGACTGGTTGCTCGCGGGCTTGGCGGCGGGCTTACTCACAGTGAAGCCTCAGCTCGGTGTCCTTCTGCCTTTGGCTTATATTTTCGCAGGCGCGTGGCGCGCGTTTGGTGTGGCGGCGGCAGTCGCGATCTTGCTGCATTCCTTTTCGATCCTGGTCTTCGGGCCTGAGTCGCTTGAGGCATTCTTGAATGCAATTGTGCGACTTCAGTCTGATGTTGCGGGCAGCGGCACGCATACACCTCCGGAAAACATGACGACCTTATTCGGGCAGTTGAGGTTTTGGGAGGTGCCCGCCGCCTTGGCGATGCCTCTGCACGTCGTACTCTCTCTATTTGTGTTGATCTCCGTGACCGTGTCTTGGTGGCGGTTTGGGGGAGACGAAGACCGCGCTCTTTTTCTCGCGGCGATCACCGGTGCGGGGGCAATATTGGTGACGCCGTACGCTTACGCCTATGAAATGGCAGCACTAACGCCTGCCGCGCTGTGGCTCGCATTCGACTCGCGACGGTTTCGAAACGTTTCGATTGTGCTGCTGGCTGCGGCGAGTGGGTTACTAATATTGAGGCAGTCCTTGCCGCTCGATGCTTTGATTCAGATCCCGTTTCTGATTTCGGTTTTGGCGTTTATCTCGCTGCTGTTCGAGGCAAACCGGCGTCCAGTTCCAGCATCTATTGCGGGCTGAGCCCGGTTTAATTGATACCTCAAAATCCAGTTGCAAATGGTTCTCACCGACGTGACGCCAGGTCGCACAAATGGTGGGCAGAAATCCAACTGAAAAAGGATAGGATAAAGCGCTCAGTTAATGTTGCGCTCACCCGGAAACCATCCTATCGGGGCGCAAAGATTTATCCGCGACTCTGTTGGGAAGGTGCGCGAAATGTCCGAAGTCGAACGACTAGCGCTAGACTACATGCCGGTGATCCTGTTCCTGGGTATTGGTCTGGCAATGTCTCTCTTGTTCATTGTTGGCAACGCCATCCTGGCGCCGAGCAATCCAGATCCGGAGAAAAATTCAGCCTATGAGTGCGGATTCAACGCCTTTGACGATGCCCGGATGAAGTTTGATGTGCGGTTCTATCTCGTCGCTATTCTGTTCATCATTTTCGATCTTGAAGTCGCCTTTCTGTTTCCATGGGCAGTGAGCCTCGGCACGATTGGAGTCTTTGGGTTTTGGTCAATGGTGATCTTCCTGGGCGTGCTGACCATTGGATTTATTTATGAGTGGCGCCGCGGCGCCCTCGAGTGGCACTAGGGAGCGCGCGGATGTCAGGGGAATTCAAACCTTACGCTCTGAGTTCGGGTCGCACTTCTGTCGAAGGCGGGCATGAGGTTCGCCCTGATGATCCCTTTTATGCGGGCCTCTCAGACGAGCTTGCCGACAAAGGCTTTTTCACCGCCAGCGCCGATGACCTGATCACGTGGGCACGAACGGGCTCGCTGATGTGGATGACTTTTGGACTTGCTTGTTGTGCCATCGAGATGATGCAGGCGGGTAATCCGCGCTACGATCTTGAGCGGTTCGGCATGGCGCCGCGCGGGTCGCCGCGGCAGTCTGATGTGATGATCGTAGCCGGCACGTTGACCAATAAAATGGCCCCGGCTCTTCGCAAGGTTTACGACCAGATGCCCGAGCCGCGCTATGTGATCTCTATGGGGTCGTGCGCCAATGGTGGCGGTTATTACCATTACAGCTACAGCGTCGTGCGCGGGTGCGATCGGATCGTTCCGGTTGACATTTATATCCCAGGCTGCCCGCCCACCGCTGAAGCACTGGTTTACGGCTTGTTGCAGCTCCAGAAAAAGATTCGCCGGGAAGGGTCGATTGACCGCTAGGGAATGCAGAGATGACTGAACAAAGCGAAACCCTGATCGAGCTCGGTGAGATCGTTGCTGGCAAAATGCCGGACGCGGTGCGCAAGTTTGATGTGAAGGTTGGTGAGCTCACCATCTTTGCCGAGCGCGACCAGATCGTTGCATTGATCGATTTTCTGAAGCGCGACCAGATGTGCATGTTCGAAATGATGATCGACATTTGCGGCGTCGATTATCCAGAGCGAAGCCAGCGGTTTGAGGTCGTGTATCACTTCCTCTCCATGCGTCTGAACCAGCGAGTGCGCGTCAAAATTTCAACGGACGAAGACACGCCGGTGCCGAGCATAGTCGACCTCCACCGCGGCGCCGATTGGTTCGAGCGCGAAGCCTTCGACATGTACGGGATCGTCTTTTCGGGTCACCCGGATATGCGCCGTATCCTCACCGATTATGGCTTTGAGGGGCATCCGCTGCGCAAGGACTTCCCGCTCACTGGCTTCACCGAAGTGCGTTATGACGATCTCGAGAAGCGTATCGTGCATGAGCCCGTGCAGTTGACCCAGGAATACCGCAACTTCGATTTCCTCTCGCCGTGGGAAGGGATGGCATCTCATATCCCAGGCGATGAAAAAGCGACCACCGAAGAGGAGGGCGCCTGATGGCTGACGATATGAAATCCGTGCCGGAGGAAGATCGCACCTTCACGCTTAATTTTGGGCCTCAGCATCCTGCCGCGCACGGTGTGCTGCGCATGGTGATGGATCTGGATGGCGAGCTGGTGGATCGGATCGACTGCCATATCGGCCTGCTGCACCGCGGCACTGAAAAGCTGCTCGAATACAAGACCTATCTTCAAGGTCTGCCTTACTTTGATCGGCTGCATTATTCTGCGCCGATGAACCAGGAGCATGCTTGGTGCCTGGCGATTGAGAAGCTGGTCGGTGTTGAGGTTCCCCGCCGCGGCAGCTTCATTCGCGTACTCTATAGCGAGCTAGGCCGGATCCTCGAGCACCTACTCAATATCGGCACGTTCATTCTCGATGTTGGCGCGCTGACGCCGATTACCTGGGCCTTCGAAGAACGCGAAAAGCTGATGGGCTTTTATGAGCGCGCCTCCGGATCGCGTCTCCACGCGGCTTATTTCCGCCCAGGCGGCGTCCATCAGGATCTGCCACAGGATCTGATCGACGACATCATGACCTGGTGTGAGGAATTCCCGGGCATTCTCAACACGCTTGAGAATTTGATCACCGAAAATCGTATCTTCAAGCAGCGTAATGTCGATATTGGCGTCGTCGATGAGAAGACGATCATGCAGTATGGCTTCACCGGTCCGATGGTCCGCGGCTCCGGCCTCGCCTGGGACCTGCGACGCAGCCAGCCATATGAGATTTACTCCGAGATTCCATCTTCCGTGTTTCCGGTGATCATCGGGAAGAATGGCGACAATTACGATCGCTATGTCGTTCGTATGGAAGAGATGCTGGTCTCTTGTGACATCATGAAATGGTGTATCGAAAACATGCCGAAAGGTCCGGTTCTGGCGGAGGGCACGAAAGTATCTCCACCGCGCCGCGCTGAAATGAAGAACAGCATGGAAGCACTGATCCACCATTTCAAACTCTATACAGAGGGCTTCCACGTCCCCGAGGGCGAAGTCTACGCCGCGGTCGAGGCGCCTGCCGGAGAGTTTGGAGTTTACCTCGTTTCCGACGGCTCAAACCGTCCACATCGCGTGAAACTACGCGCACCGAGTTTTGCTCACCTGCAAGCGATGGATCACATGTGCAGAGGACACCAGCTCGCGGATACGTCGGCGATCCTTGGCTCGCTCGACATCGTGTTCGGTGAGGTGGATCGCTAGTGTTACCGGTCCCCGCCTCCGTGGCCATTTATCTGGCCTATATCACGGCCGGATTTCTGTTCCTGCTGGGCGCAGTGTTCACGCTGTCACCGGCAAAAGGTCTGGCGATGACCAAGCATCGCGCCGAGAACTTGCCGACAATCATGGCCGGTCGCTATTTCTTCATGGTGCTTGTCGCTTTGGGGATTGCGCTGACGGGCACGCTTCAGCAGCTCGGATTTGTGTTCCTCGGGCTCGCCGGCGTAGCGTTCTTTGATGCTGCGGTTTACGCCCGCGCGAAGACGGCCGTTGCGCCGCATCTTGCTGCTGGTTTTGGGGCCATCATCGTGGCGGTGATCGCCCTAAAAGGAGCACCAGCATGAGTGCCTTTCCTGAACAGCGTTTGTCGATCATCACGCTGGGTGTCCGTGACCGCAAAGCCATGACCGATTTTTACGAGACTGTGATTGGTTTCGAGAATGTTGGCCCACCCGGAATGACCATGTTCAATATGGGCGGGTTCGTGCTCGGACTTTGGGAAGCGGACAAACTGGCTGAGGATGCCGGCCAGGTCGCGCGTCCCACTGAAGGATTTCGCAATGCGGCGCTAGCCTATAATGCGCGCTCCATTGAAGAAGTGAATGAGATCTTCGCGCGCCTTGAGACGGCTGGCGTGAAGATTACCACCAAGCCTCATGAATCTTTCTGGGGCGGATATTCTGGCTATTTTGCGGATCCCGAGGGCAATGCCTGGGAAGTCGCATTCAACCCCTTTTGGACTTTTGATGAGGCGGGCCGCGTGGTTCTGCCGACCGGGGAGACAGCGTAATGGCGCTGAGACGATTTGATCTTGAAGCCGGCGGCGATAGTTTCGCCTTTAAGCCGGAAACTGAACCGACAATCGCGTTCTGGCTCGGGAAGTATCCCGAAGACAAAAAGCGCTCGGCGGTTATTCCAATGCTGTGGCTCGCCCAGAAGGACAATGAAGGCTGGTTGTCAGAGCCCGCCATGCGTGAAGTCGCAGATCGTCTCGAGATGCCGTATATTCGCGTCTACGAAGTAGCGACATTCTACACGATGTTCCGCCTGCAACCGGTTGGTAAACACCATATCCAGCTCTGCGGCACGACGCCTTGCATGCTGCGTGGGGCGAACGATCTGAAAGAGGTCTGTCACAAGGCCATCGGCAAGCCAATGTCGGTCACAGACGATGGCCGTTTGAGCTGGGAAGAGGTGGAATGCCTGGGCGCATGCGCCAACGCCCCAATGGTTCAGATCAATGACTATTATTACGAAGACCTGACGCCTGAGAGCCTGACCGAAATCCTCGGCAAACTGCAGAATGGCGCTGAAGTGAAGCCGGGGACTTTCGTCGACCGCTTGAACTCGGCTCCAGAAGGAGGTGCGACGTCATTGCTTGAGGGCGATCTTTACGACGGCTCGCGCAACGCGATTTCTGCCCTTCCAAATCTACCCAAGGATGCACCGGCAGATCCTGCTCCGCAGGCTACCGAGGCTCCAAAGACAGCCGCGCCGACAAATACCAAGCGTGAAGACGGGAAGACCACCCTGATCAAGGACTCCAAGCCTGCTCCAAAAACGCAAGACAAGCCTGAGACGGTCGAAATCGCCGCCGGTGAAGAAGATGACCTTAAGCGTATCAAGGGCATCGGACCGGTGAATGAGAAAGCTCTGAACGAGCTCGGCGTCTACAAGTTCAGCCAGATTGCAGCCTGGACACCGGCCAATGTCGACTGGGTCGAGGATTTCATGTCCTTTCCGGGACGTATTGAGCGCGAGGACTGGATTGCGCAGGCGAAAACGCTCGCGACTGGTGACGAAACCGACTTCTCTAAGCGCGTCGACGCTGGCGAGGTTGAGTCTTCCAAGGATGAGGGGGACGAATAATGGCGCTTGTTGAACGCCCTGACCCTCGCAAGAAGCTCGTCATCGCAGCGGGGATAGATTTGCTGATCGTAGCGCTTGGCGTCGCGATGTTTGTTGCGTCCGGCAGTATGCTTTGGATATTGATGGCGGTTGCTTTTGGCGCTGTGGTTAGCGTGCCGCTGATCCTTTCTGCCATGCGCGAAATTAGGGAGCAAAACAATGCTTCAGGATAAAGATCGCATTTTCACAAATCTTTACGGCGCCCACGATCCGGGCCTCGAGGGCGCCAAGCAGCGCGGTGCCTGGCACCTGACGCGCGAAATGCTCGAGCAAGGGCCTGACTGGCTGTGCACGCAGATCAAAGAAAGCGGCCTTCGCGGTCGCGGCGGTGCGGGCTTCCCGACCGGACTGAAATGGACATTCATGCCGAAGTCTGTCGGCGAGCGTCCTCACTATCTGGTTGTAAACGCAGATGAATCTGAGCCCGGCACATGTAAGGACCGGGAGATTATGCGCCATGATCCGCACTTGCTGATCGAAGGTTGCATGGTCGCCAGTCGCGCGATGCGCGCACACAAATGCTACGTCTATCTGCGCGGTGAATATATCGCGGAACGCGAAGCGCTCGAGAAAGCGGTCAAGGAAGCCTATGAGGCAAAACTGATCGGTAAGGACAATGTGAATGGCTGGGATTTCGATCTCTATGTCCATCACGGCGCCGGCGCATACATTTGCGGTGAAGAAACCGCGCTGCTGGAAAGCCTGGAAGGCAAGAAAGGGCAGCCGCGCCTGAAGCCGCCATTTCCTGCCAATGCCGGACTCTATGGCTGCCCGACGACCGTGAACAATGTTGAATCGATTGCTGTCGTGCCAACCATCCTGCGCCGCGGCGCGCAGTGGTTTGCTGGCTTTGGTCGTCCGAACAATACTGGCACCAAGCTGTTCTGCATTTCAGGTCACGTGAACAAGCCGTGCAATGTCGAAGAAGAGATGTCGATCACGTTCAAGGACCTGATAGAAACCCATTGCGGCGGCATTCGTGGCGGCTGGGACAATCTCAAGGCGGTCATCCCCGGCGGATCATCCGTGCCCATGGTGCCGGCTGAGCAGATCATGGACGCGCACATGGATTTCGACACGCTGCGCGACCTGCAATCAGGCCTCGGCACTGCAGCGGTCATCGTCATGGACAAGTCGACCGACCTGATCCAGGCGATTGCGCGCATCGCTTATTTCTACAAGCATGAGAGCTGCGGCCAGTGTACACCCTGCCGGGAAGGCACGGGCTGGATGTGGCGCGTCCTTGAACAGATGGTCAAAGGCGATGCCCATCACGACGATATCGAAAAGCTTCTCGATGTCTCGAAGCAGGTAGAAGGTCACACAATCTGTGCATTGGGCGATGCGGCGGCTTGGCCTGTCCAGGGCCTGATCCGCCATTTCCGCCATGAAATCGAAGACCGGATCACCCAGTACCGCGCCCCGCGCGCCCTGGTGCAAGGCCACACAGTGGCGGCGGAGTAAGAGATATGTCCGACGATCTTTTCAAACTGAATATTGATGGCCAAGAGGTCGAGGTTCCTCGTTCTTACACGCTGATGCAGGCGTGTGAGGAAGCGGGCGCTGAGATCCCGCGCTTCTGCTATCACGAACGCCTATCCGTGGCAGGAAACTGCCGGATGTGCCTGGTGCAATGGCATGGTGCGCCGAAGCCGATTGCCTCTTGTGCGCAAACGGTTGGCGATATGCGGATGAATCCGGACGGTACGCCGCCAAACATCTCGACCCAGGGCGACTATGTCGAGAAAGCGCGCAATGGCGTGATGGAATTCCTGCTTATCAACCACCCGCTGGATTGCCCGATCTGTGACCAGGGCGGTGAATGTGATCTGCAAGACCAAGCCGTCGCCTATGGCCGCGCGGACAGCCGCTATGAGCTGAACAAGCGCGCCGTTGAAGACAAGAATATGGGCCCGCTGGTCAAGACGATCATGACCCGCTGCATTCAGTGCACGCGCTGCGTCCGCTTCGCGGCCGAAGTCGCTGGTGTCGAAGAGATCGGAATGATCTCGCGCGGTGAAAGCGCTGAAATCACGACATATTTGGAAGAAAGCCTCACTTCAGAGCTGTCCGGCAATGTCATTGATCTCTGTCCGGTCGGCGCGTTGACCTCCAAGCCGTACGCGTTCAACGCCCGGCCGTGGGAGCTGCGCAAGACTGAAAGTGTCGACGTCATGGACGCGCTCGGCTCGAACATTCGGGTTGATGCCAAGGGCGATGCCGTGATGCGCATCATGCCGGTCATCAACGAAGAAGTGAACGAGGAATGGCTCTCGGATAAGTCCCGATTCATCTGGGACGGTCTTGCCCGCCAGCGTCTGGATCAGCCCTATGTCCGCAAGGACGGCAAACTGACGCCGGCAAATTGGGGCGAAGCCTTCGAGGCCGCAAGAGACGCGCTGTCCGCCCCCGCTGACAAGATTGGCTTTGTCGCTGGAGACCTGATCGAAGTTGAGCAAGCCAAGGCGGCGCTTGATCTCGCTCGTGCGCTGGGCGTTCAGAATACAGATTGCCGCCCGGCTGGCGCGACTTATGGCGCAGACGGCGTGCGTGAGCGCTACATCTTCAATCCGACTTTGCTCGGCGTTGAGGAGGCAGATGCGCTCCTGCTGATCGGAACCAATCCGCGCAAAGAAGCCGCGGTCTGGAACTCCCGCATTCGCAAGGCCTGGCTGTGGAATGACCTAAAAGTCGGCGTCATCGGTGAAGCCGCGGACCTGACATACGATTATGAGCACCTCGGCGACGGCCCGGACGCCCTGAAGGGCTTGTTTAACCGGGATAGTGAGATCGCTGAAGCGCTGCGCAATGCTGAAAAGCCAATGATCATTGTAGGTGAAGGCGTCCTCGCCCGCGAAGATGGCGAAGCGATCCTTGCCGCAGTGCATGATTACGCGCTGGAAATCCAAGCGATCAAAGACGATTGGGCAGGCTTCGGCGTGTTGCATACTGCTGCCGGACGCGTTGGCGCGCTGGACACAGGATTTGTTCCTGGCGAAGGCGGTGCGAGCACAGCGACGATCCTCGGCGGCGGCATGGACGCAATTGTCCTGCTCGGCGCGGATGAAGTTGATCTTTCCAAGACTGGCAATGCCAAGATCATCTATGTCGGCAGCCATGGCGATGCGGGCGCGAGCAAGGCGGACATCGTCCTGCCAGCTGCAGCCTACACAGAGATGGCAGCTACTTATGTGAACACAGAAGGCCGGGTTCAGATGACCCGCAGAGCCGTACAGCCTAAAGGCGAGGCACGCGAAGGCTGGGCGATTTTCAGAGCCCTGTCAGATGTGGTCGGCAAGACGCTGCCTTATGATTCGGCGGACGATCTCCGCGCGGCATTGCGAGAGGCCAATCCGGTTTTTGCCGGGCTCGGTTATGCTCCAGGCAGCGCCGGGGTTGAGGCTCTGAAAGAGAATATTTCTTCAAGTGGAGCGGGTGTCGGAAGCGGCGCATTCACGGCGACAATTGGAGATTTCTACATGACCAACCCGATTGCTCGGGCGTCCAAGACCATGGCGGAGTGTTCTCTGCAGAAACAGGGTCTTGAAACCGAGATGGCAGCGGAGTAGGGCGGCGCGATGAGTGGTTTGATCGAACAATATGGCGCGCTGACTGGCTGGTTGCTCGTGCTCGGCCAGATAGGCCTGTTTACGCTGGTCCTGTCGCTCTCGATCGCCTTCCTGCTTCTGCTGGACCGCAAGGTCTGGGCGGCGGTGATGATGCGCAAGGGGCCGAACGTCGTCGGACCTTTTGGATTGATGCAGAGTTTCGCTGATTTCGGGAAGTTTCTCCTAAAAGAGATCATCATTCCGGCGGGCGCGAACAAAACGGTCTTCCTGATCGCACCGATCCTGACCCTGACTCTCGCCTTCGCGGCCTGGGCGGCCATTCCAGTGGCGCCGGGCTGGGTGATTTCAGACATCAATGTCGGAGTTCTCTACTTGTTCGCGATCTCGTCGCTGGGTGTCTACGGCATTATCATGGGCGGATGGGCCTCGAACTCGAAATACCCATTCCTGGCCTCGCTTCGAAGCGCAGCGCAGATGGTGTCTTATGAAGTGTCCATTGGCCTGATCATTATCACAGTGATCCTGCTCGCGGGTTCGATGAACCTGTCAGAGATCGTCAATGCACAGGATGGCGGGCTCTTTACCTGGCACCTGATGACCTTCGAGCATATCCTGATCTGGCCAGTCATGGTTGTGGCGTTTGTGATGTTCTTCGTCTCGGCACTCGCCGAAACCAACCGTCCGCCATTCGATCTACCCGAAGCGGAATCTGAGCTGGTTGCTGGTTATCAGGTTGAGTATTCTGCGACGCCATATCTGCTCTTCATGTTCGGCGAATATCTGAACATTGTTCTGATGTGTGCGATGATGACCCTACTGTTCCTCGGTGGGTGGCACGGCCCGATCCCGCTGAGTGCAGATTTCGTCAACATGTTCCCCGAGTGGATCGTGAACCTCGGCCACCTGGCCTGGTTCATGGGCAAGCTGGTCTTCTTCTTCTTCCTTTTCGCGCTCGTGAAGGCGGTGGTGCCGCGTTACCGGTATGATCAGTTGATGCGCCTGGGTTGGAAAATTTTCCTGCCAACCGCGCTCGCAGCCGTTGTGATCGTTGGCGGATATGTCGTCTATGGAGGGGTTCAAGCGTAATGATTGTGAGCCTTATTGTTTTCGCGCCCGTCGCTAAAGTTCTCTATCCGGCCTGGTACATGACCGGTCATATTGCATCGACGGCGCTTATGAGTGGAGCTTTGTCATGAGCCTGGTTCAGACCATTCGAGGCGCGTTGCTCACCGACTTCATCTCGGCCTTCGGGCTCGGGATCCGTGAGATGTTCCGGCGCAAGGCGACGGTGAATTATCCGTTTGAGAAAAACCCGCTCAGCCCGCGTTTTCGCGGTGAACATGCCTTGCGGCGTTATCCGAACGGCGAAGAGCGCTGCATTGCGTGTAAGCTTTGCGAAGCGATCTGTCCGGCCCAGGCGATTACGATTGAGGCTGAGCCGCGCGAAGACGGATCTCGCCGGACGACGCGTTATGACATCGACATGGTGAAATGCATCTATTGCGGCTTCTGTCAGGAGGCTTGTCCGGTGGACGCGATTGTCGAGGGACCGAATTTCGAGTTCGCCACGGAGACCCGTGAAGAGCTCTATTATGACAAAGAGAAGTTGCTCGCGAACGGGGATCGCTGGGAACGGCTCATTGCCAAAAATCTGGAACTGGACGCGCCGTACCGGTAGCGCCCGAATTGAGGAGGCGGTTCGCCGCCAGAAGGGAATAGGGGCAAAGGCAGTGGAACTGATCGCCTTCTATATATTCGCGGCCATCGTGACCGTATCGGCCTTGGCAGTGATCATGTCCAAGAACCCGGTGCATTCGGTCCTGTGGTTGATCCTGACATTCTTTACAGCGGCCGGATTGTTCGTCCTGATCGGGGCGGAGTTCCTGGCGATGCTGCTCGTCGTGGTCTATGTCGGCGCCGTGGCGGTGCTGTTCCTGTTTGTTGTTATGATGCTCGATGTCGACTTCGTCGAATTGAAGCAGGGAACGCTGCGATACTGGCCATTTGCGACGCTGATTGGCCTCGCCTTTATCGCGGAAATTGCGCTCGCAAGTTTTGCTCGTGACGGGTCGTCGAACGCCAATTTCGACGCGTCTCCGGGCGCCGATACGAATACCGAGGCTATCGGACAGGTCATGTACACCGACTACTTCCTGCTGTTCCAGATGGCGGGTCTCGTCCTCCTCGTGGCGATGATTGGAGCGATCGTTCTCACGCTGCGCGAGCGTCCGGGTGTCAAACGCCAGAACATCGCGCGGCAGACGTCGCGTCGGCGTGAAGATGCGACTGAAAAAGTTGCGGTTGAACCAGGTCGGGGGATTTAGTCATGGACCTCACGATCAATCACTTCCTGACGATATCGGCGATCCTGTTTACGATCGGCGTCGTTGGTATTTTCGTAAACCGCAAGAACATCATCGTTATTCTGATGGCGATCGAGCTGATCCTGCTTTCGGTGAACATCAATCTCGTTGCTTTCTCGGTGTTTACCGGGACAATTTCGGGGCAGATTTTCGCGATGCTCGTTCTGACGGTTGCAGCGGCAGAAGCCGCCGTAGGTCTGGCCATCCTGGTCGTTTACTTCCGCAATCGCGGTGACATTTCGGTCGAGAGTGTCGACCTGATGAAGGGGTAGGGGCGCAGCATGTTATCTGACAACTTCATCACATTCATAGTTCTTGGCCCCGGCCTCGCAGCTTTGATCGCAGGGCTTTTCCAGCGCTTCATTGGCGATCGCGGCGCGATGGTGGTCACGACTGGAACCGTTGGTCTCGCGGGTCTGCTTTCGATCTATCAGCTATTTGTATACGCGTCCGGAGCGGGCGGTGCAGGCCATGTGGAACATGCGTCGCTCGCCGCTGATATGGGCCATGCCAGCGCTTATGTCGGGCAGCACATTATCAAGCTCATGACCTGGATCAGCGTTGGGGATTTCCACGCAGACTGGGCGATCCGTGTCGATGCAATGTCGATCGTCATGATGGCCGTGATCACGAGCGTGTCCGGCCTCGTCCACCTGTATAGCTGGGGCTATATGGAAGACGATCCGCACAAAGCGCGGTTCTTCGCCTACCTCTCGCTATTCACCTTCACGATGTTGATGCTGGTCACAGCAGATAACTTCATCCAACTGTTCTTCGGCTGGGAAGGCGTCGGTCTGGCATCGTATCTGTTGATTGGCTTCTGGTATCAGAACAAGGCGCCGAACGATGCTGCGATCAAGGCATTCGTAACCAACCGCGTCGGCGATTTCGGGCTGGCACTCGGCATCATGGCCGTGTTCCTGGTCTTCGGATCGGTTGAGCTTGAACCCGTGCTGACGGCAATCAAAGAGAATGCTGAACTGGTGCCACTGGCGCTGGCAGAAGCCGGGCCCGTGCGTGAGATCGTTGTGCCTTTCCTGGCTTGGGATATCCCGGCCTTAGAACTCATCGGCGTCCTGCTCTTCATCGGCGCGATGGGGAAATCGGCTCAGTTCTTCCTGCATGTCTGGCTGCCGGATGCGATGGAAGGCCCAACCCCGGTATCTGCGCTCATTCACGCTGCGACCATGGTCACCGCGGGCGTTTATCTCGTCTGCCTCGTCTCGCCGATTTATGAGTATGCACCTGCAGCCGCGATGATGATCACTGTCGTCGGGGCCGTAACTGCACTCTACGCGGCAACCGTCGGTATGGCGCAAAACGACATCAAACGCGTCATCGCCTATTCGACCTGCTCGCAGCTTGGCTACATGTTCTTTGCCGCGGGCGTCGGAGCCTATGAAGCGGCGATGTTCCACCTGTTCACACACGCTTTCTTCAAAGCGTTGCTCTTCCTCGGCGCAGGTTCGGTCATCCATGGCGCACACCACGAGCAGGACATGCGCAAGATGGGCGGCTTTGCCCGTTTCATGCCTCTGACCTATGGCGCGATGATGATCGGAACGATTGCGATCATCGGCCTTGGTATCCCGCACGTCTGGGGGCTTTCGGGCTTCTTCTCGAAAGACGCCATCATTGAGACGGCGTTCGCTGGCGGCATGAATGGCGTGCCGTTTGCGCAGCTCGCATTCTGGTTCGGTCTCGCTGCAGCCTTGCTGACGAGTTTCTATTCCTGGCGTCTGGTTTACATGACGTTCCACGGACCGCGGGCGGAAGTAGATCATCACGATCATGACGAAGCCGAAGCGCACGATGATCATGGCCATGAGCACCATCACGGTGATCCACATGAATCGCCTTTGATCATGCTGATCCCACTCGGTGTGCTCAGCGTAGGGGCGGTTTTTGCCGGTTGGTATTTCTACGACGCTTTCGTTGGCCATGATTACAAAGCGTTCTGGGACGGTGCGATCTATACGGCCAAGGAGAACACGGTTCTCAAAGACAAGTACAACGTTCCGGAATGGGTATTCTGGGCACCGCTGGTGGTAACCGTGACCGGGTTCGTCCTCGCGACCTTCACCTATTTGTTCAATCGCGGCGTTGGCGAGCGGATCGCCAAGTCCGGCGGACCGCTGCACAGCCTGTTTGCGAACAAGTGGTATTTTGACGAGCTCTACAATGCGACTCTCATCAAAGGATCAGCCTGGCTCGGGAACACGTTCTGGAAAGGCGACAAGAAAGTCGTTGATGGTATAGGACCAG
Source organism: Henriciella sp. (assembly GCA_017642885.1). Taxonomy (GTDB): domain Bacteria; phylum Pseudomonadota; class Alphaproteobacteria; order Caulobacterales; family Hyphomonadaceae; genus Henriciella. The sequence goes on from JAEPOM010000004.1 coordinate 178,687, forward strand.
ATGGCGTTTCGGCACTGGTCCGATGGGGCGCACGACGCATGTCGGCCATGCATACCGGATATCTCTATCATTATGCGTTCGTGATTATCGGGGCTGCCCTGGTCTTCGGCGCAGTCTTGTTCTGGCGCAGCGGAGGCGCGGGCTAATGGATTTCCCAATTCTCTCTGCGGTGACGTTCCTGCCGCTTGCAGGCGCGATCCTGATTCTGCTGATCAAGGCGCTGACAGGTGCCCAGATCCGCGCTGACGGCACAGAAGATGATCGCGTCATGTATGCCGGTCTGCTGTTCTCTGTGGCGACCTTCATCGTCTCGATTGTGATGTTCCTGAGCTTTGATCTGAACGGCACAGGGTATCAATTGGTTGAGGAAGTCGATTGGTTCTCGGGCATCAAGTACAAGATGGGCATCGACGGAATGTCGCTATTGCTCATCCTGTTGACGACCCTGCTGACCCCGATCGCATTGATCGCCAGCATTGGCTCCATCAACAAGCGCCTGACAGAATATGTTGTTTCCTTCCTGGTGTTGGAAACGTTCATGATCGGCGTGTTCTGCGCCCTCGATCTGGTCGTGTTTTATGTATTCTTTGAAGCTGGCCTCATTCCGATGTTCATCATCATCGGTGTCTGGGGCGGCATTGACCGCATCTATGCCAGCTTCAAGTTCTTCCTGTACACGTTGCTTGGCTCGCTCTTCATGCTGGCGGCCGTCGTTTACATGTATCTGACGGCGGGTACATCTGATGTTGTCCAGCTCGAGCAATACGCGTTCGATCCTGGCGCGCAAACCTGGTTATGGTTGGCGTTCTTTGCGTCTTTTGCGGTGAAGCTGCCAATGTGGCCGGTGCATACCTGGCTTCCGGACGCACACGTACAGGCGCCAACGGCGGGCTCGGTCATCCTGGCGGGGATCCTGCTGAAGATGGGTGGCTATGGCTTCCTGCGCTTCAGCTTGCCAATGTTCCCGGATGCGAGCGTCATGTTTCAGCCGTTTGTGTTCACCATATCGGTCATTGCGATTGTCTACGCCTCGCTCGTTGCCTGGCGTCAGACAGACATGAAGAAGCTCATCGCCTACTCATCAGTCGCGCATATGGGGTTTGTGACGCTGGGCATCTTCTCGTTCACAGAGATCGGCGTCCAAGGCGCGGTGTTCCAGATGCTGAGCCACGGATTGATCTCCGGCGCACTCTTCCTGATTGTCGGCGTCGTTTATGACCGGATGCATACAAGAGACATCTCCGCTTATGGTGGGCTGGTCCACCGCATGCCGGTTTACGCGACCTTGTTCATGCTCTTCACAATGGCCAATGTCGGGCTCCCGGGCACCAGTGGCTTCGTCGGCGAGATCCTGACCATGGTCGGGGCGTTCCAGGCGAATACCTGGGCAGCAGCTGGTGCGGCGCTCGGTGTGATTTTCTCAGCGGTCTATATGCTGACGCTCTACCGCCGAACCGTGTTTGGAGAGATTACCAATCCGGAGCTGGAAAACATCCAGGATGTGAATACCAAGGAACTGATCTGTCTGATCCCTCTGGCGATCGGTACGATCCTGCTCGGTATTCTTCCAAACCTGATTTTTGATATCACGCGTGAGTCATCACTCCACGCCCTCGCCCAAGTGGCTGGAGGATAAGCGGCATGTTTGATCTAGAAACCATTCTGACAGCCATCGCGCCTGAAGTTTTGTTGGCAGCAGCGGGGCTGCTCGGCGTAACGATTGGGGCGTTTCTGGGCGACCGGTTCAATGGCTTGTCGTTCAAGTTCGGCGCACTTGTCCTGTTCGCCGCTGCTGCGCTGGCCGGATATCACTGGGAGGGTGGCCGAGCGTTTGACGGCCTGGTGGAAACGTCGAGTTATGCGAATTTCGCCAAAGTGGTGAGTTTCGTGTCCGGCGGGATCGCCTTGTTGATGGCCGAAGGCTTCCTGCGCCGGCATGAGACGCTGCGCTATGAGTATTCGCTCCTGATCATCTTTGCCGCACTTGGCATGGGGATGATCCTGTCGTCTGCGAACTTCATGACGCTTTATCTCGGCGTCGAAACGCTCAGCTTGTCGTCCTACGTCCTTGCCTCGTTCCACAGAGATAGCCCGCGATCATCTGAAGCTGGCCTGAAATACTTCGTCCTCGGCGCTCTGGCGTCTGGCCTTTTGCTATATGGCATGTCGCTCGTTTATGGGTTCTCTGGAAGCACAAGCTACGAAATCGTGGCAGAGGCAGAGCCGACAATGGGGCTGTTGTTCGGCATGGTGTTGATGATTACGGGCCTCGCGTTCAAAGTCTCGGCCGCGCCGATGCATGTCTGGACGCCGGATGTCTATGAAGGCTCACCGAGCCCGGTTGTCGCGTTCTTTGCAACCGCGCCGAAAATGGCCAGCATGGTTGTGTTCGCGATTGTCTTGTACACAGCATTCCCGCAGGTGACGGCATTTGAAAACTGGCAGGTCATTGTCGGCATCATCGCGGCCGCATCGATGATTGTCGGCGCGTTTGGTGCGTTGCCACAAACCAATCTCAAGCGTCTGTTAGGTTACTCGTCGATCGCCAATATGGGATACGCGCTTGTGGCCGTCGCTGCTGGCGTTCAGTACGGCGCTGGTTCGCTTCTCATCTTCATGACGGCATATGTCATTGCCTCGCTTGGCCTCTTCGGAGGGGTGCTCTCTATGCGCCGCGAAGGGGGCATGGTCGAGGACATCAACGAACTCGCTGGATTGGTTCGCCGTCAGCCTGGACTCGCAAGCGCATTGACGCTCTTGCTGGTGTCGGTATCCGGGTTCCCATTGGCCTTTGGCTTCCTGGGTAAGCTCGCAGTGATCCAGGCCGGTGTAAGTTCGGGGATGTGGCCGCTGGTCATCATTCTGGTGCTGAGCTCAGTCATTGCGATGTACTACTATCTTCGGATCGTGAAGATCATGTGGTTCGACGAACAGGCGGAGGATTTTGAGCCTGTCGATGGATGGGTGACAACGACCGTATATATTTCTGCTCTTGTCAGTGTGGCACTTCTGATCTTCGTCGCACCGTTTAGTGAGCTCGCCGAAACGGTCGCAGCAGGCCTGATCTCGTGATCCATAGCGCGCCAGTTTACTGGTACGACGAAATTGATAGCACCAGCGAAGAAGCGAAACGTCGCGCCCGAGCGGGTGAAACTTCGCCTGTGTGGATTGCCGCGCGCCAGCAAACAGCGGGACGCGGACGCCTCGGTCGGAACTGGATTTCCCCAACGGGCAATCTGTTTGTTACCGTCCTTTTTCCCGAACCTGGCGGGTTAAGTATCGCGAGCCGGATACCATTTGCAGCGGCGCTGGCTGTTCATGACGCTTGTTCAAATGCGCTGCCGGATCTCGGGGCGAAGTTGAAATGGCCCAATGATGTGCGGATCAATGGCGCCAAGATTTGCGGCATCCTGACGGAGACCGGAGATTCGAATGGCGTGACGTGGATCGCGCTGGGTATGGGGATCAACATCCAGCACGCGCCTGAAGTGACGGAGCAATCCTCGACCTCTTTGAGACAAGAAGGTGCCTCCCCAGGTCTAATGCCTGAGCATGTCCTGGAGGACTTGAAGTCGAGCCTTGACCAACGGGTGGCCCAGGCACGTAACGATTTTGAGCGGTTGCTCGAAGACTGGCTGCGTCACGCGGAGGGCCTCGGTCAGAGTATTGAGGCAGGACCTAAAGACAGCCGGCTGCGAGGTGTCTTCGAAGGATTGGCAGCCGATGGCGGCCTGAACTTGCGTTTGCCCGATGGCTCGAGACAGACCATAAGGGCCGGTGATGTAGAATTGGTGAGGCAAGTAGACTGATGCTTTTGGTCATTGATGTCGGCAATACAAACACGGTGTTTGCGCTCCACGATGGTGAGAGCTGGCGCGCGAGCTGGCGAAGCTCTACCGATGCGACACGCACCGCGGATGATCACGCCGTGTGGCTCGGTACGTTGATGCGCGTTGATGGCTTGGATTTGAAACATATCACGGGCTGTATCATCTCCACCGTTGTGCCGCAGGCAAAGTTCAATTTTCGGAATTTGTCCCGGAGGTATTTCGACGCTGAGCCGTTATTCGTGGGGGACCCAGAAGTTATGCTCGGTGTTCCAATCCGCATCCGGCGACCGGAACAGGTCGGTGCGGACCGTCTTGTTGCGGCGATTGGCGCACATCAACTGTATCAAGGTGCGAAGATCGTGATTGATAGCGGCACGGCCACGACGTTTGACATTGTCGGTCCGGATGGCGGGTTTGAGGGCGGTATCATTTCGCCCGGTATCAACCTTTCAATGCGGGCTCTGCACGACGCCGCAGCGCAACTTCCGCGCATCGCGATCCAAAAGCCTGCTCAGGTCATCGGCCAGGACACGGTCTCGGCGATGCAGTCTGGAATATTCTGGGGCTATGTCGATCTCATCGACGGCCTCGTGCGCCGCGTGACGGCTGAATACGGCTCACCTCTCACGGTGATTGCGACCGGCGGCGTCGCCTCGCTCTTTGAGGGCGCGAGTGAAACGATAGAGAAATTCGATCAGAGCTTGATGGAGGTAGGCTTGTTGGAAGTCTATCGCCGCAACAAGAAAGACTAAATGGGGCGCATGAGCAAAACCAAAGACGCCGAACTCGTCTTCCTGCCTTTAGGTGGATGTGGCGAAATCGGCATGAACTTGAACGCGTATGGCTATGGCCCCGCGGATGACCGGCGCTGGATTCTTATCGATGTTGGCGTGACGTTCGGCGGTGAAGATACGCCCGGGATCGATCTGATCACGCCAGATCCAGCGTTTCTGGAGGATCAGGGGGATCGGATCGATGCGATCTTCCTGACCCATGCGCATGAGGATCATATTGGGGCGATCGGCCTGCTTCTGCCGCGGCTGCAAACTAAAGCGCCAATCTATGCGACGCCATTCACTGCGCACCTGGCGCAGGTCAAACTGATTGAGCGGGGGCAAAAAAATACCAGCATCAATGTCATTCCCCTTGGCGCAGAGGTCGAGGCCGGGCCCTTTAAGGTGCGCTATATTACCCTGACGCACTCTATTCCAGAACCAAACGCGCTGGCGCTCGAAACGCCGCTCGGGACCATCTTGCACACTGGAGACTGGAAGATTGATCCTGATCCGCAGCTTGGTGCAGAAACGGACATCGAGGCGTTGTCGCAGCTTGGCGACGACGGTGTGCTCGCGATGGTTTGCGACAGCACCAATGTCTTCGTCGAAGGAGAGAGCGGTTCCGAAGGAGTTGTGCGTGATAATCTGATCAAGCTGATCGGATCGCTAACGGGGCGGGTTGCTGTGACAACATTTGCCTCCAATGTGGCGCGCGTGGCGAGCGTTATTGAGGCGGCGCGACAGGCGGGCAGAAGTGTCTGTCTGGTTGGGCGTAGTATGCACAAGATTACCGATGCCGCTGTCGCGACCGGCGTTATCAAGGATATGCCTGATCTGATCAGCGAAGATCAGGCAGGCAGCCTGCCCGACGATAATCTGCTCTTCCTCTGCACGGGGTCGCAAGGCGAGTCGCGCGCCGCTCTCGGCCGGATATCTCGTGATGATCACCGTCATATCAGTCTCGGCGAGGGCGACACGGTTGTGTTCTCCAGTCGCGTCATTCCCGGCAATGAGAAGGGCATTTTCGACATGCAAAATGCCCTGGCGGAGAAAGGCGTTCGGATCATCAGCGATAAGATGACGGATGGCCCGATCCACGTCTCAGGCCATCCGGCTCGCGACGAATTACGCCGGATGTATCAATGGGTGCGTCCCAAGATTTCCGTACCGGTGCATGGCGAACGACGACACATCGTTGAGCATGCGGCCTATGCAAGGAGTTTGCAGGTCAGCGAAGCCGTAACACCGCGAAACGGTGATCTGATCCGGCTCGCACCGGGCGCCGCAAAAGTCATCGACAATGTCCCGAATGGCCGACTGTATCTTGATGGCAATCGACTGGTGCCGGCTGAAAGTGAAGGTATCCGCGAGCGCCGGGCGCTATCCAATTGGGGTTATGTCAGTGTTGCAGTCGCGTTTGATGAGAATGGCGATCTCGTTGATGGACCGCTTCTCACCGCGCGCGGATTGTCGGAAACCGACGGCAGTACAGCGGATGAAAGCCTTATAGATGTTGATGAAGCCGTTGAAGAGGCGGTCAACAAGATGAAACGCCGTAGACGCCTGGAAGACGAAGAGGTCGAGCGCACGCTGACCCGCGCCGTTAAAAAGGCATGCGAAAAGACGTTCGGTCGCAAGCCGCTCGTCGATGTGAGTGTGCTAAGGGTCTGATCAAGGAGAAACACGATGTCTGAGTTCAAAATTGGTCCGCTCAATCATGTCGGTGTCGCAGTGCCAGATATCGAGGAAGCTATGGAGACGTATCGGACGCTCTATGGTGCCAGCGATATCACAGAGCCGTTCGATATGCCGGCGCAGGGCGTGAAAGTGTGTTTCGTCAATCTTCCGAATAGCCAGATCGAGTTGATTGAGCCGCTGAATGAGCAAAGCCCGATCCACAACTTCATCGCCAAGAATCCAAAAGGCGGGCAGCATCACGTCTGCTTCGAAGTTGACGACATCAATGAAGCAGTTGTGTTTATGAAAGATCGCGGTGCCACCGTGTTGGGCGAGCCGCGTATCGGGGCACACGGAACGATGATCATATTCATCCATCCAAAGAACTCTAATGGCGTGCTGGTAGAGTTGATGGAGACGCCAAAAGACGAGGCGCACTAGATGGACCCGGTCGGCGCCATTGTCGTTTTTGTGATTTCCTGGTGGCTCAGCTTTTTCTGTGTCCTGCCAATCGGCGTCCGAGGTCAGTTCGAAGATGATGGCGACGTGGTGGACGGCACCGATGAGGGTGCACCCAAGGAACCAATGCTAAAGAAAAAAGCGCTTTGGGCGACGTTCGGAGCGATCGGGCTAACTGTGATCGCCCACTTTATCGTGGTGCCGTGGCTAGCCGCCAGCTGACAAACGACTGACGAGTTTTTCGAAAATCGAGACACCTTGCTCGAGCTGTGCCGGGTCGATGAACTCGTTCGGCTTATGGGCCTGGTCAATTGAACCCGGGCCGCAGATTACGGACGCGAGTCCGGCAGCGTGGAACTGGCCCGCCTCGGTGGCATAGGCGACGGCTCTCAAAGCATTGTCGCCGGTCAGCGCGCGGACCAGGATTTCGGCTGCGTTTTCAGGGTCTGGTGCCAGAGGAGGAACGTTTGCGATGCGGTGAATGTCGATCCCACAACCGGAAAACTGAGCTTTCATAGCTTGGTCGGCCTGTTTAACGGCGTCGAAAAACGGTTGGAGAATTTCGTCGGGATCGAAACCGGGCGGACAGCGCAAATCAAAGCCGAAATGGCAATGCCGCGCCAGAATATTGTGGGCTGTGCCACCCCGGATCTCGCCAATTGTCAGGGTCGGATAGGGTGGATCGAAAGGGGAGTCCGCGCTGCCTTGTTGAGTCAGATTGCGTTCGATTCCGCGCAACACACCCATCAGATCGACCGCTATAGCGTTTGCAGACACGCCAAGATGCGGCTGACTCGAATGCGCCTCGTGGCCATAGACATCGACATCGGTGACCATGATCCCCTTATTGCCGGACACGACTGTCCATAAGGAGGGTTCACCGACCCAGATAGCGTCTGGCCGCGCGCCGTGTTCAACCAGTTGAGCGATCATTTCGGGCGCACCCTGGCAACCGACTTCTTCGTCATAAGAGAAGGCGAAATGGATTGGTTTGCTGAGATTCAGCTTCGCGAATTCGGGAGCGAAGGCGAGGCACAGTGCGATGAAGCCCTTCATGTCACATGAACCTCGGCCATAGAGCAGGCCGTCGCGCTCCGACAGTGTAAACGGATCTGAGTGCCAATCTTGACCGTCAACCGGCACCACGTCTGTATGCCCGGAGAGAACGATCCCACCAGGGGTATCAGGCCCGATACGGACCCAGAGGTTTGCCTTTGTACCTTCAGCGTTCGGAATGCGGCGACAGACTGCACCGATCGGTTCGAGTTTGGCTTCGACCCATTCGATCAAGGCCAGGTTGGAAAGACGGGACGTCGTGTCGAAAGCGATCAGCTGAGCCAGCACATCGCGGACAATTGGATAGGTGCTCATGACTGCGGTCTATCGCTCAGCCAGTGAGCGGACGCAATGGCTATCGTATCGGCTTGATCAATCGATCCAGACGGGAGACGACCACGCGCGTTCTTGAAGCGTCAGAGGCAATTGCGGATTAGGCGGCGTGCCTGCCCGAACCGCATCCCATGTACTCCAGCGACAGGTTGGGTTTTCCAGGACCCGGACATAATAAGCGCTGACCTGATTTGGGTCATAGCTCGGATCCTGCCACAAGGCTTTGAGCTCGCCAGCGCCTGTCCCAGGATTGGTCGCACACGTCGAGATGTCTACTGAGGCGCCATTGTCAGCGCATCTATGCGTTTCTCGATCGGGCGCGCTGCCATCGGAGCAGGCCACATCATAGAGAGCTTCGCGAGCGGTTCCGTTTTCTGCCCAGACTTTCACGATCTGGAGACGTTGCAACGGTGCGGATAATGGATCCTGAATGGCCCAGGCGAGGAGGCTGGGAGCTTCAGAATCAGATCTCGCAAGGTTCCCACCCATTGGGACACCGCCTGCATAAGCCTGATCGAGCAGGTCAGAGGCGTTGAGAATACTTGCATCGTAATCACCAGCGAAGAGGCGCACTTTCATGCGCGGCCCCGTCGTGCCGAACGTTTCGCGATTGCGCATGCCCTGGAATAGGTCATCGCGTGTATTCGCTTGAGCCCAAACGCCCACAAGTCCGGACGCGCTGAACTTCGCGCCGGTCAAAACGCGTCGATTGGTGGCGTCCGGGACATCTGCCCAATCCGTGTAACCTTCTGGTGGAACAGAACTGCGCATCCGAGGGCCAGCGCCGTCGGTGGGGAATTTTCCCCAATGCGTCTCTTCATCAAGCGTGGCCGCCGCAATATGCGTGTCACTTGAGCCAATAAAACCAAATTCATAAGGGTTGGTGCCAAGCTCCTCCGCCAGAGCAATACCGCGCGCCAAGGTCGGGCGAACGTAATCACCTTCATTCACCGTCGACTTTGCTGAGCTGCCGATGAAATAGTCATATTGCTCGAAATTGGCCCACTCATCATTCGGGGAGAGTGATGGATGCGTCTCGGATGTACCTTTGATCTGGGTGATTTCGACGATGGGTTCGTTACGAAGCCGGGTGAGGGCGTACGTCTCGGTTAGAGGTTCGCCGTCATAGGTCCGAAGCGCGAACATCTCGCCATTTGATCCATTTGAATTGTGCGGAATAGCGAGAGAATCGATGCCTGTTTCGCGCTGGCCGTCCATCCAAGTCCAGAGATCTTCCGGATTGGTTGAATCGAGCGTTGAGAAGATTTGCTCAGGGGCTTGGTCTCTAAATATGACGTTACGATGCAAGTTTGCAGCGGAGCCGTCTTGCTGACTCACCACGGTCATTGCGGTGAATTCGTATCCAGCAAACGTCGTGAACTCGCCTGGCTTATTATGGCGCTCAGCGGCGTCGATCGTCTGGGCCCAGATCTGGTTCATATGAGCCTGATCGCGGATATCTTCGATTGGCTGCCCAAGCACAAATGAGGTTCCGATATTTCGGAAGGTTTCGGCTGAGGCGGTGGCGTCGTCTCCGAAAGCAGCCTGGGCTGTCAGCGTTTTGGAAAGCGGGTGGTTCGGATCGTCCATGAACGGAATGACGCCCAGATACTCGCCATGGTCTGTCACGGCTAGAAAGTCGAGGGGCGGGCCCTTGAGCTGGATTTCGTAGCCTGCATCGTGTGGGATGGCCTCACCTTGTGCGAAGCGGTAGGCATCGTCCGGCGACCGGCGCGTCGCGAAGATGTAGGCGTCGAAACTGTTTCCGGTGTGAACATGCAAGTCACCGAAATAGGCGTTCTTGGTCGGCGTGCGTTCGATCTCGCTTACGGCTTCGGGAGCGTCCGCCCCTTCGGTCGCTCCGACTTCTGTTTCAGGTGCTGAGCAACCCGCAACTGCGGCCCCCAGGAGCGCAATAATTCCGACTCGATACATGATGACCCTCCGTTCCTTCCCATGGACAGAGTGCGGTCCATTTCGATCTTTGTCCACATTGACGCGATGGGAACTCGGACCGACGGGCTATTTGGTTCGTAAATTGAGCCACTTAGCCAACGCTGATCGATCATGAATTACCACGTGACCGTATCCGCGTTCAACGAGGTCAGATATCTCCAGTTTGGCGAGCGCAGCGTTCATGGTTGCGCGCGAAACACCAAGCGTGGATGCCAGGTCAGACTGCCGAAACTTCAACTTAGGAACGCTGGTGCCGGCCGGTGCGAGGATCAGGAGAAACTTCGCTACACGTTCGAGCAGGGGAAGGCTGCGCACAGCATGCAACATTTCGAGGACGAGGTGCGCACGCATGAGCGTGGTTTGCATCAGCGCCTGCATATATTGAGGGTCCTCGCGACACAGCGCCTTGAATCGTGCGGCCGGAACTTCCAGAATCGTGGTTGGCCCGACAGCGGATATATCGTGGGTCCTTGGTAAGTTGGTGAAAACTGTGAAGTCACCAAACGTGTGCCCGGGCCCGATATAGGAGGTCAGGACAAAGCTCCCATCGGCGCTATAAATGCCCGCCTGAGCCGCACCGTCCTCGATAATGGAAATGCCCGGGTTTTCATCGCCTCGACTGTGGACAAATTGGCCGTCCGAAAAGCTGCGTCGATGGCCAACCGAACGAAGCTGCTCCACGCACTCAAGCGGCAGGAGGTTCAGATAGGGAGTCGCTTGAAACTCGGCAAAATCAAACATGATTGAAATGTCGCATTTTTGACATTCTTTCTCAAGTCGATCTGTTACGAAATATCCTAAGAGATAAATGACGAGTCGCGCACGCTCGCATGGGAGGAAATTATGAAGTTTACACGTTCAGCGTCGATTGCTGCGCTCGCCGTCGCAATAACGGCTTGTAGCTCGCCGGATTCTGTTACTGAGGATGCCGCTGTTGAAGCCGCTCCCGAGGATGTCAGCGCAACAACCGAGTACGCCGTTACGCGCAACGCATATTTCGGCGATCTGCACATCCACACACGCAATAGTTTCGACGCGTATATCTTCAATGTCCGCCGCACCGCCGACGACGCCTATCGCTTTGCCAAAGGCGAAACCGTGCAACACCCGTCCGGCTTCGATATGAACATCGCGGGCGGTCCACTCGATTTCTATGCTGTGACGGATCACGCAGAGTATCTCGGGATTCTCCCAGCCATGAATACACCGGGGACCGAACTCAGCGAGCTTCCCCGTTCGAAAGACATGTTCTCCACTGACCCGGCGAAGATCACAGCGGCTTTTCAGGGTGTGGGCGCGTCGGTTCGATCCGGCGAAAAAATTGACGAGATGTTCGATCAACCCCTGATCAACTCAGTTTGGTTAGAGAATATCGACGCAGCAGAACGACACAATGAACCGGGCGTGTTCACGACATTTGCCGCATACGAGTTCACGTCTGTCACGACGAATCGTGACGACGGAACATTTGGTGGCGGGAACCTCCACCGGAACGTGTTTTTCAAAGATGCAGCGCCGGCTCGTGCCTTCTCAACTTTGGACTCAACCAATCCCGAAGATCTATGGGACTGGATGGATGCCCAGCGCGCCGAAGGGTATGAGGCGATCGCGGTCCCCCATAACCCCAACGTTTCAGACGGTCAGATGTTCAAGCTGGAGACCTATGACGGCGCTCCGTTGAGCTCTGAATACGCAGACCAACGCATGCGAAATGAGCCGTTGGTCGAAGTCACGCAAGTGAAGGGCACGTCTGAAACCCATCCGGACCTTTCGCCAAACGATGAGTGGGCGGATTTTGAAATCTATACGCGTCTGCTCGGATCATATGATGTCTCCGCCACCAATGGCAGTTATGTTCGAGAGGCCTATGGGAACGGATTGAAGCTCGAAGAAGATGAAGGCTTCAATCCCTTCAAATTCGGCCTGGTCGCCGCATCGGATAGCCACGTGGTTGGAGGCGCTTATGTTGAAGACGATTATTGGTCAAAGGTCGGCATCGTTGATGGTCTGCCGGTCAATCGCGGATCCGTGCCCTTCGACCGGGAAAAGAGCTGGGAGGATCAGCCCGTAAATCAGCAAACCCAAAATGCGACCGAATGGTTCTCGCGTTGGTCTGCATCTGGTCTGACCGGGGTGTGGGCGGAAGAGAATACGCGCGAGGCGATCTTCGACGCGTTCCGGCGCAAGGAAACGTTCGCGACAACCGGTCCGCGCATGAAAGTGCGGTTCTTTGCAAGCTTTGATTTCAAGGATGATCTCGCGAGCGATCCGGATCTCGCCGGCAAGGCCTATGCTCAAGGTGTCACGATGGGGAGCGACCTGATCGGAGATGGCCGCGCGCCATCCTTCCTCGTCTGGGCGCTTCAGGACCCGAACGCAGCGCCATTGCAGCGCGCGCAGGTGGTGAAAGTCACCAGCGGCGACGAGCAGGTCTTTGATGTGGCGTGCGATTCTGGCTCTCCAGACCGGGAAACGCATCGTTGCCCGGATAATGGCGCAGGTGTTGACCTGACCACGTGCGCTCCAACCGGGCAAGGCGCAGCAGAGCTGAAAACGGTCTGGAGCGATCCAGGATTCAATCCAGAAGAGCGAGCGAGTTACTATGTGCGCGTGTTGGAAAACCCAACTTGTCGTTGGTCGACCTGGGAGGCTTTGGCAGCAGGGACACCGCCGCGTCCAGACGTGCCGCAAACACTCCAGGAGCGTGCCTATACATCTCCAATCTGGTACACGCCTGGCAACTAGATGAAGCGCTGGATTCAAGAGCCTCTGGTTCACTTTGTACTGTTGGCAATCCTGATCTTCGGGGCCTATCAAGTTGTCACATCAGGACGCTCTACGTCCGACCGAACCATCGTGATCACGCAAGCCGACATGGAGCGGCTCGCCTCTCTATACGCAGTAGAATCGGGAGCGCTACCGACCGAGCAGGACATGCGGGCGATCGTCATTGACCAAGTTCAACAGGAGGCGCTTGCACGAGAGGCTGCCAGACTCGGTATGGCCGAGGATGATACGGTCGTGCAACGTCGCCTGGCGCAGAAGATGACATTCATGCTTTCGGATCTTGGGCAAATCAAACCGCCTTCTAACGAGATCTTGGAAACCTGGCTAACTGAGCACCCGGATCGGTTCGAACAACCACTGCGGCTTTCATTCGATCACATCTATTTTTCTTCTGAGAACGATCCCCGCATCGAGAGCTCGCTGACTGAGCTCGCGGAAAATCCAGATATGAATTGGCGAAATACGGGAGATCCTTTCATGCTTCAGCGTCGGTACGCTGATCTTCCAGATCGCGAAATCGTTCGGTTATTCGGCGGGCAGTTCCTAACAGGGTTACAGGCCTTGCCGGCGGATGCAGATGGGACCTGGCAGGGGCCTGTTACATCGGCTCTCGGAACGCATCTTGTGCGGATCACAGAGCGGGCAGACGCCCGGATGCCACCTCTCGACGAGGTTAGAGCAGCCGTTCTGCAAGATTGGTCTGAGACCGAACAAAGACTCCGAACAGCAGAAGAGATCAATGCGATCGTAGATCGCTATGAAATCGTCATCGAAGGAGCGACCGAAAATTGAGGTTGCTGCTCGTAATTCTAGCGGGCCTCTGCTGGATGATCGGTCTGTCGCCGATTGCCGCCGCGCATGAAGTGAACCCGGCTTTCCTGGAATTGACTGAAACCGAGTCCGGGCAGTTTGATGTGGTCTGGAAGCAGCCCATCAAGGACGGTCGCCGATTAAAGCTTGATCCTGTTTTTCCCGAGGATTGCGAAGCGTCCCCAATTGCGCTCGAGGGCGCCGTGGGCGCCGTTGTATCCCGTTGGACGCTATCCTGCGCTTTGAACGAAGGTGAGATCAGAGTTGATGGCCTGGACCGAACCTTAACAGATGTTTTCGTTCAGATTCATCGTATCGATGGCAGCGTAGCGTCAGTCGTTTTGAAACCTGCTGCAGCAGCATTCGAGCTTGGCGAGGAAACGTCCAGCGCGCCGCTCCTCGCCTATTTCCGGATTGGCGTAGATCATATCATCTTCGGTTACGACCATCTCTTATTTGTGCTGGGTCTTTGCCTCCTCGTGCGACCGGCGCAATTATTGTTGACCGTAACTGCCTTTACCGTTGCCCATTCAATAACACTTGGCCTCTCTACACTGGCGGGTATTACGTTGCCCGGTCCGCCAGTCGAGTCCGTCATCGCCCTCAGCCTGATCTTGCTTTCGCGCGAAGCCATCACGCTTCAACGAGGGGGACGATCTCTAACCAGCCAGTATCCCTGGGCAATCGCATTCGGTTTCGGCTTGATCCATGGGTTTGGCTTCGCGGGCGCTCTCGCCGATATTGGTTTGCCAAAAGATCAGGAAATCTGGGCGCTGCTCCTGTTCAATTTGGGGGTTGAAGCAGGGCAGGTTGCATTCGTGATTGCACTCGCCGTGCTCACCGCGGGTCTCACCTATGTGGCTCGCAACTGGCTCAGTCGAGGCAAGATCGCCGCAGCCTATCTGGTAGGTGTTTCTGGTACGATCTGGTTGGTGGAGCGCGTTGTGGCGTTCTAAGAAAGCGGTAGTCTAACCGTCAGTTCTCGACCAGCGTAGGGGGACGTCCACCCATCAGATAGACCTCTTTGACGCGGCGCTGGGGACACGAAACTTCTGCCAACGCTTGTGACTCCGCGCTCGACGTTTCCACGCGCTCCAGGCGCTGTCCTGAGGTTAATAGCCCGAGCCGTTTAACTGAATCAGCAAAAACCAGATCTATTGTTTCTGATGCTGGAACCGGACCCGGGCCCTCAAACGGACCTCTCAGGAACCAGATTCGTCTTCTGTCATCGATGTTTATCGGGGGGGTAAAAAAGCATTCCGCTCGATCAGTCACCGTCCAATTCACCTGATCTAGATCATGCGCGTGGCGATAAAGTAGGAAGGCGGGTAGCGTCCACGCGGTGACGACGAGCATCTCATTTGGTTCGATTTCGTTCGCTATGGTCTTGAGTTCATCAGATATATCTTTTGGCGAAGCCGTAGGCGTGAAGATGTCGTTGTAACGGTACCATGTCACGGAACCGATATTCATCAATAGAACGGCGCAGAAGACGATCCAGCTTGTTCGATGGGGCAGTTCCGAAATCAATTTTTCTAGAGTGTAAGCGGCCATTAGCATCGCGATTGGGAGAACATATAGCGCCAGGCGTGATATTATCGGATAGACCTGAGCGGCGGCGAATAGAAAGCCGACAACAATCGGAGATAGGATAAGGGCTGCTTTCCACGCCGATCGCTTCGCGACTATGAGACTGCCGAGGACCAGCATAATTACAAACGAGTAGGCCGACTCACGACCGACCATTGGGGTTAGCGTGTCCTGAACGATTTCTACATACCAGGCTAAGTCACCTAGGCTCGTCGGCGGAAAGGGGGCGAAGTGACGATTGAAAAAGTGACCGGTTCCGCCTTGATCAAATCCTGAATTGTCGATTTGGACCTGAAACGCTGAAAGAGCCGGCACGATGTAGATGAGTCCGGCAATTGCGCCGCTCAATGCTATAATGATGACAGCAGTCCAGCGACGTTCCAGAAGAGCTTTCATCCCCAATACGCCGCCGACCCCGCCGATCACCATCGGCGCTCCCATCGCGAAACAGCTACCTGCTATAAAGGTCAGTCCCAGTATCGCCGTGTCTTTGAGCGGCCAGTTGGGCTTCTCGAGTAGACGCAATCCCTGCAGTAGCAGGAGTACACTCAATAAGAGGTCGAACACATAAGGTTTGATCTCGGCCGAATAGTAAACCGGCATGTAGGAGAAGGCGAAGGCAAAGACAGTGATGAACACCACGGCCGGGGGGAACCTCTCCTGCACCATGCGCCAGAACAATATGAATGCGGCCAATCCCGCCAGGAACGAAGGTAATCGCGCACCGTATTCGAAGTTTTGTGTAACGGTCCAAAACCCATCGGACACGATCATCCAGATCGGCGGGGCGAACTGGCGATAATCTAATGGTTGGAAGAAGTCGCTGCCATCTCCGCTGACGAAGTTTAATGCTATTGTTGCTTCGTCGAGCCATAGCATGCGACCAAAGCCAAAATGAATCAGCCGGAGTGCGATACCAAAGCAGAGCGCCCCGAGGATTAAATGGTGCCAACGGACCGTACTCAGCCAATTTCGTGCACGGTGGTAGACTGGAAATTTTTCCAGTTGATTCATCCTGTTCCTCTTAAGGTTCCGCAGTGAACACTCAATCTCTTACAAGTTTTTTGTGTAAATCCTAGTAGAAACAAGATGGCCGAGGAACAATTGTTCGACCGGGTTTAATTGCTCGGCTGATCCGTGAGAATGCGTTAGGATGCTGAGACTTCGCTGCGTGACATTGGGCGATGGCGCAGACTCACCAAGCTGAACGTGACGGCACTATAGATGTAGTAGACTTGATGAAAAGCCAGCGCAGCGAGCCCGAACGGCAAACCTTTTCGACGTGTAAAGAACGATAGAAGGCGCCAATTCGCGCCGACCATTATGATCGTCAGCGCCATGAAAATCATCGCACCGTGTGGCCACAGCGCACTGATCATAGCGAGTAGGATCGATGCCGCCCACAAGCCCGCTATTCCCGCACGAATGCGTTCTGGAGTTGAGACATTTAGATTGTTCTCAGGCATATCTCGCGTTGCGATCAGCCGAGACCAGGGAATGGCTCGTTTCACGACATCCGTCATAACAACCTCGCGCAGCGTCCATTCTTTCAGATGGGTGCAGAGAAGGTCGGGATCGAGCGCAATCTTTCCGCCGGCTTCGCGGATGCGATAGCCGAGCTCAATGTCCTCGATCGAAGGTTTGGTAAACTGGACAATGTCGAACCCGTTCAGCGCCAGGAAGGCTTCACGGCGCACAACACCGCAGCCGGACCAGAAGGTCGTCGCGTCGCGGTTTGAATGCGTGTGATAGTAGCGATGCATCAGGTTTTTGTACTGGGAAGCAAATCCAGGTGCGGGCGGATTCTCGTCATAAGACCCGAACATGGCGTGGACTGAAGGATCGGCAAACGTGAGCGGAATGCGCTCAACGGAAGCCGGATGTACGACGACGTCAGCATCCACGAACCACAGCAAGTCACAGTCTGTTTTTGTTGCCGCCAGATTACGAGCGGCGCCGGGGCCGCCATTCTTGGCGGCGCGCAAGACGGTGGCGCCAAAGCGCTTTGCCGTCTCCGCGGTGTCTGGGTTAGGGGAGCAATCATCTACAACGATCACTTCTTCGACGCTGCCGCCATCGCGCAAGGCAATCAGCGGTGGAAGAGACTGTTCGAGATAGTGAGATGCTTCATAGGCTGGCACGATAACGCAAATGCGCACGGCATTGCCCTGGCTGACATTCTGCTTAACCAATTTCGTCCCCTTACTATACCACGCACGTTCTGTACGGATGGTGGCATTGGTCCCCAGTGCAGACGCAACCTGCACCATGCTTCAACCTCAGACTGCAAAACTCGCGCCAGAAATTTCAGCTTGCCACCAATCTGGACATTAACGCTTTGTTAGGCATCAAAGCAAGGCAATTTTGGTTCGTGCGGCGATTACACAGATTAAAAAAGCAGGCGGATTTCGGCCGCCTGCTTCTGTTTTGTCTGGTTAACTTGAGAACCTAATTGTTTGAGAGCCGCAGTTTTAGCTCTTTTCGAGAGCCGGTTTCTTATCAACCTGAAATTCTTCGTGATAAGACCGCTCGACATTCACGTTCCAGATGTCGTGCTCTTCTCCCATGATGATCTTGGACGCCAGCATTGCGGTCAGCATGGAGTGGTCCTGGTTGTTGTAACGGTGCATGCCGTTGCGCCCAACCGTCTGGAAGTTCTCCAGTGTAAGGATCCAATCCTTGATCGTATCGAGCGCGTCTTTGTAGACTGCATCGTAGACAGGGTAGGCTTTCTTCTGGCGGATCACGCAGCCATCGATGACGCTGTCTTTCGAAGCCAGTCCGAGGAATTCCAGCTCTTCGGCGGCCTGTTTGATCAGGTCATCGTCGCTGGTTTCCCAAAGTCCGTCGCCCTCGTGGCAGAAGAATTCCATCCCGATAGACGCATTTTCCGGGTTTGGAAGCATTTCCGGCGACCAGGCGCGGAAGTTTTGAATCCGGCCGACTTTCACTTCCGGGCTGTGGATATAGATCCAGTTATCATCAAATGGATCCGGATGATCCAGGACCAGTGTCACGATCAGGAAGTCGCGATATTTCAGCTTATCAGCTGCGTCGATCACGTGCTGCGGCGGAGGTGGATCCATGCAATGGATCAGTTCGCGCACAGGCATTGTATTGATAAAGTGATCTGCGGCCATGCGATAAGGCGTAGGCACGCCGTTCACGTCCTTAATGACCTCAATCTCGGTAACGCGGTTACCGTCCAGGAAAACGCGGCTAACCCATTCTTCCATGCGAACTTCGCCGCCATTTTCTTGAACGAGCTCTGAGGCTTTTTCCCACATCATACCAGGTCCGAGACGAGGATATTCGAACTCCTCGATCAGGCTGGCAGTGTCATTGGCGCCCGTAAGAGCGTTCCACACAGCCTTCATCAGTGACAGGTTCTTGATCCGCTGCGCAGCCCAGTCCGCCCGAATCTCGCTACACGGAATGCCCCACACTTTCTCGGTGTAGGTTTCGAAGAAGTGTTGAAACAGTCGCTTACCGAAACGGTTTGAGACCCACTGTTCGAATGTTTCTTCTGGCTTGGATGGAAAGATCTGTGCCTTAACGTAGCTGAGACCCACTCGGATCGATTCAATCAGACCGATATTCATCAGCGCGTTGGTGATCTTCAGCGGATAATCATAATACTTCCCGCGATAGAAAATCCGGCTCTTACGAGGACGCGTAATAAAGTCGTCGGTCAGTGGTCTGCTCCCCAGAAAGTGGTCCATTATTTGAGTTAGTACCGGCTTCAGATATGGAGCTGAACTATGGGCAAGAGACTGAAGCCTGAAGAGATTATTGCGAAGCTGCGGGAGGTTGAGGTTCG
>JAEPOM010000050.1 GCA_017642885.1 Henriciella sp.
CCGCAGCAGCCAGAGTAAGGTCGCGTTCAGCAGTCAAACATCGTCATTCGGCCACATCGGATAGCATTGCAATCAGTGCATCCGGCGGCTTGAATCGACCCGGTCGCAGCGATGGAGGCACAACCGATTCTATTGCTTCAAGCTTTTGGGAAGCATCCATTCTGAGATAGGTTTCGGTTGTGCGCACATCTGCATGCCCGAGCCAGAGAGCCACTTTACGAACGTCTTTTGTCGCCTCCAGCATCACCAAGGCGCAGCTATGGCGAAGTTGGTGCGGCGATACTGATCGCCCGATGAGTGACGGGCACGTTTTTGATGCAGATCGGATGTGCTTGTCGAGAACATACTCAAAGCCTGACCTACTCATACGCTCGCCCCGGGCGTTCAAGAACACATCACTTGTTGGGGCATTGCCTCTCACTTTTATCCATACTCGGAGATCTTTGGCGGTCTCTTGCCATAGCGGTAAAGCGCGTTCGCGCCGGCCTTTTCCATATATTGTGAGCGCTGGTTTGGACCCCAGCTCCAAGTCCGCGATTTGTATCCCTACAAGTTCAGAGACCCGTAATCCTGCCGCAAAGCATAGATGTATCATCGCCCGATCCCGGATCCCGGAGTATGATCGCATGTCAGGTGCATTCAAAAGCACTCGCACCTCTTCCATAGAAAGGTGCTCGATGAGTGGAACATCTCCGCGTTTTGTTGGGATGGCTTGGACCTGAGCAGATTGCTCAAGAACACTTGGATCCCGGTGTTCAACATATCGAAGAAACGACTTTATCGCTGCAAGACGTAAGTTTCGCGTGGCAGGGCCATTGCCGCGTTTGCGCTCAATGTGTTCTAGAAACTCCAACACATTTGGCGCGTTGATATGTTGCAATGTCAGCTCTGACGGACGCAGTTTTTGTCTGTCAGCAACGAAGTTGAAGAACAGTTTGTAACTATGAGCATATGTCTCGCACGTGTTGGCGCTGAGCCCACGCTGATTGGGCAAATAGTCTCGAAGGTAATCTGATATCAGTTGGCTAAGGCGCATCGACCGCCTCCATTGCCATCAGCTTCTCGCCAGATTCAGAAACTCGTCTGAGCAGGTCAGGAGTTGCCTGCAGATACCAGTAAGTATTTGCGATCTCGACATGACCAAGATAGGTCGAAAGAGCGACTGCGCGTCGATCAATCGCCCCGCGCACAAGTTCTGTTTGCTCAAGTGTTCGCGTTGCAAACGTATGGCGAAAATCATGCATCCTTGGTCTGATCGCTCGACCAATCGCGATGTTGTGCTCCTCGATGATGCCAGCAAACGCACGTCTGGCGCGATGATATCGCAGCTGTCTTCCCGTTGACTCCGCGAAGATGTACGGACCAGGTACCGGCGTTTTTGCACGCAAATCGATATAGCGTTGAAGTGCATCCGCTACTGTTGTGTGGAGTGGCACAAATCGATCTTTGTGAAATTTTGTCCGACGAACATGAAGGGTGCCGTTTGGGCTAATATCTCGAAACTTCAGCTTCAGAGCTTCTGAAATCCGGAGCCCGGTCGCGGCGAGTAATCCGAACAGCATGACATAAGTTTCGGGACGGTTTGGGGTTTGCCAAGACCTACTCAGCTTTGATGCAGCATCTAGTATCAACGCAATTTCATCGTCACTGTATATGTACGGAACTGGACGCGAAGACGGTGCAGAGTAATAGCCAGGGCGCGGCACTTCATGCCTTGGGTCTTCGGCTGCCACAAATCGGGCAAATCGGATCACCTCCCCATATAACCGTTTACGATGCCTCGGTGTTCGCGCACCGCCTGTCCAATCGATCACCGTTGAGATCGACACGAAACGCTCTGCGTTCGCATCAGCGAAGTTTGCGTAAGAGATAAGGTTTTTGGCTTGATCCCTTAATTTGTATCCAAGCGATCGGCGCAAAGAGATATAGCGATTGACATCATCGATCAGCATGGCAGCCTCCCGATCCAAGGCCGGGTGACTTCGCCAAGCAAGTTGAAATCTGTTTTGGCATAAATGGCTGTCGTGGTCGGAGACTTGTGCCGCAGAACTGCGCCAACACCGGCGAGTGTCATTCCGTCTTTAAGCATTTTGGTTGCGGCAGAGTGGCGTAAGATATGCGCCCCACGCACTTGTGATTTAACACCGGCGCGATCTAGCGCGCTATCAACGACGCACTTGACCGTGATCCGTGTGATTGGTCCGAGCGGTGCAGTGTACTTCAGGAAAATGTGCGGATCGGTTGAGCGCGGTCGTTCATGTTCGAGATAGTGTAGGATCGCATCGCCGACTTCCTGAGTTAACGGCAAGCGATCCGTTCTTCGGTTCTTGCTAGAAACTAGAAGGCGGCTATTGCGCCAATCTATATCGCAAATTTGAAGCCGCGCGACTTCTCCCGCGCGCAAGGCTAATCGTGCGAGAAGTAGAACGATTGCGCGGTCGCGACTGCGTTCGTCAGGAGAGCATGCGGCAATCACTCGGTCAACATCTCGCTCTTTTAGGTGGCGCGGGACAGTCTCGAGTTTCCAGTTCGCAAATGTCGGCACCGCATACCGTAGCTCCGGGCTGACTTGTCCAATTGCAGTAAGGTATCTCAAGAACGCCCGAACCGCGACGGCCGTGCTGATTGCATACGCTCGGCTATGAGGGGCAGTTGCTTCAAGCAAGAAATCTCTGATGGTCTTGGCCGTATATGCGGACGGATTGTCACCAAGCGCAGTCACAAGCTGCACGATTTTCCATTGGTAATTATCTAGCGTGGAGTTCGCAGTTCCCCGGTGAGTTTGCGCCCATGTTCGGAAGTCTTTGAGGACTGGCCATTTTTCGACAGGCGTCTGTGGAGAAGGGAATTCTCTAATGATGCCGCGGACCTGTAGATACTCAATAAACGACCGCGCTGGGCTCAATGCGCGCCTAATCTTCTTTGGTTGAGCCAAAAAGATTGGCTTCGACGCTCGATATCCGTCAACGATTGTCGCGAGTGTATAGCCTTGTTCATGCACCCATTGCGTCCAAATCGCCAACAACCGAACCAGTTCTTCAATCGTGTTCGGTGAATAAGATTGCTCCAGCAACCAGGTTTGAAAGCCAGGCACATAAACTCTTGCAAAATGAAGTCGCTCTGCAACTGGTTGCCGTTTTCGCCATACTACTTCTGTCATGATCACTCCTCTTCAATGCTGATCAGAGGGGCTTCATAAGCTAGCAATGACGGTCTTTCTCTCGTGCGCGTCCGTCCGTTCGAGCAGACAGTC
>JAEPOM010000051.1 GCA_017642885.1 Henriciella sp.
CGCTCGCCGGGGCTTAACCCCTGCCAGGGGCTCCGGCGACGCAAGTCCAGCTTCAAGGCCCATCGACTGACCTCCGACGATTATGCACGGCTTGGTGAGGCCATAAGAAGCGTTAAAACGCGCTGGCCTGTGGAAGCTGCGATATTTCGATTTCTTGCTCTGACAGGTTGCCGCAAATCCGAAGCGCGTTTCCTGCAATGGAGTTTGATCGACGGAAAACGCGCGGCATTGCCTGACAGCAAGACCGGACCTCGCGCCATCTGGCTTGGGTCTCCTGCCCTAAAACTCCTCGCTGAACAGCCGACTCTCTCTGAATACGTCTTCGCTAAACGCGGTAAGCCGGTTTCCAAAAACCAACTCGACAGGATTTGGCACCGCGTCCGCGAACATGCAGAGCTCTCTACGCTCAGGCTTCATGACCTACGGCACGGGTTCGCATCGGTTGCCATTTCATCGGGCGAACCGCTGAGAACTGTGGCGGGCTTACTTGGGCATTCAGACCTGCAGACGACAGCAGGCTACGCTCAGTTTGCCGAAGCACCCGTTCGCGCAGCGGCTGCGAGAGTCGCAGATCATTTGGGCGTGGCTCTGGCCGCTCAGAAGCTCCGGGCTGCGCCTCTGCCCAAAGGCATAGTCGCCGACTTCCTTGCCCAAGGTCTTCCGATGGACGCATTCGCCGAGGCCAATGACATAAGCCTGTCCACTCTGCGCCAGAAACTTGCCCGGCACTTCAAGGACGTCCGCGCGTCACGTGCCAGCAATGAGGGAATGGAGCAATGAGCGGGGCAAAGAGACACTTGACCGATGCGCTGGCCCGAAAGGCAAAGCCCAAATCCCGGGAATACGCCTTGGGTGACACCGCTCTGCAAGGGTTCGCCCTTCGCGTTCAGCCATCCGGTTCTAAGGCGTGGATTCTGAGGACGCGGGTCGAAGGCAAGCTGCGCCGGTTCACGATTGGATCGCCAAACACCATGAATGCCGACGAAGCGCGAACCCGTGCGCTCCAACTGCGCATAGAGCACCAGACGAAAACTGTCATTCAACTCGCGACTGCGGACGAACCCACCATCACTTTCTACGAACTCAGCGATTGCTTGCTGCAAGCGAAGGCTGGCGTTTGGAAACCGAGCACGATTAAGGCGGTCACTACTTACCTCAAGGCCGAACTACTTCCCGCCTTCGGAGACCGTCCGATAAATCGACTGACAACCGCAGAAGTGGCGGCATGGTTTCATGCCTACAGCGCCCGAAGGCCGGGTGGAGCCAATCAGGCGCTGACGCACCTGCGCACTGCTCTAAAGTTCGCAAGAGAAACGGGTCGCCTGCCGCGTGACGCCCCAGACCCATCGAGCCCGATCCGCAAGAACACAAGGCGCGCACGGGGACGGCTCTTGAATGC
>JAEPOM010000052.1 GCA_017642885.1 Henriciella sp.
TGACCTGAGACCCTTGGGTCCCTCACTCATAATGAGAGTCTGGCCTTTCCATAGTTCATAGTTTGAGGCTTGGCGAGCGCGTCGGGAGCGGTGCTCCCATCAAGCTCGAGCGACCGGCGCGCTGCGGGCGTGAGCCCGCCCAGCGATGAGTGAGGCCGGATATGATTGTAGTCGTGGCGCCAGCGCCCGAGGATCGATCGGGCATGGGCCAGACTATCAAACACTTCTTCGTTGAGGCACTCGTCGCGAAGCTTGCCATTGAAGCTCTCGACGAAGCCATTCTGCATCGGCTTGCCGGGAGCGATATAGTGCCAGGCAACCCCGCGCTCATTCTGCCATTCCAGGATCGCCCGACTGGTCAGTTCGCTGCCATTGTCACTGACAATGGTCTCTGGCTTGCCATAGAGCCGCATCAGACGATCCAGCTCGCGAGCAACGCGCTGTCCTGAGATCGATGTGTCAGCGACAAGCGCCAGGCACTCTCGTGTGAAGTCATCGATCACGGCCAGGATGCGGAAGCGTCTGGCCGCCCCGAACGTATCGGCGACAAAGTCGAGGCTCCAGCGCATGCATGGACCATCCGGGATCGGCATCGGTGTCCGGGTGCCAGTTGCACGCTTGCGGCCTCGCCGTCGCTTCACGGCAAGGCCTTCTTCCCGGTAGAGCCGTCTCAGCTTCTTCTGGTTCATGATGATACCCTCGCGGGCCAGCATCAGCTCGATCCGGCGATAGCCAAACCGACGCCGCTGCGAAGCGATCTCCCGCATGCGCTTGCGGATGTGCGGATTGTCCGGCTCACGCTCCCGGCGAACCGTCTTGGGATCGACGCTGACCAGCTTGCAGGCACGGCGCTGCGAGATGTCATATTTCGACATCGCCTTGAGCGCCGCTTCCCGTTTCAGCCGGGGCGTCGTCAGCTCTTTCCCAGCAGGTCTTTCAGGATCGAGTTGTCGAGCATGCTATCGGCCAGCAGCTTCTTCAGTCTCGCATTTTCCGTTTCCAGGGTCTTCAGTCGCCTAGCGTCGGACACATCCATCCCGCCAAACTTCGCCTTCCACTTGTAGAAGGTCGCTGAGCTCATCCCGTGACGGCGACATACCTCCGATGTGGACATGCCGCGCTCCTGTTCGGCCAGGATCGAAATGATCTGTTCTTCGCTAAATCTGCTCTTTCGCATTTGGGTCTCCGTTGTCAGAGACTCTCAATTCAAATGCGGGACCAATCGGGTCTCAGGTCA
>JAEPOM010000053.1 GCA_017642885.1 Henriciella sp.
TGCCAGCGGGGACCCGTTGTCCCCGTCGACGCCGGACCGTCAGGACGATGCTGGACGGGCCTGAACCCGCAGGGGCGCAACGCAAGTGGAGCACCGGACCGGCGACGAATTTTGCTTCGCGGTGAATGCGCGCAAGCGCAGAGGAAAATTCTTCGCAGGGCCGGTTTCAGGCGCGGCAGGCCTCGTCCAGGTCATACGGCAAGAGACGGGAACAAGGGGTCTTCCTTTGACAAGGAAACATCAGAAAAGAGCGCCACTTGCTTGGGCCTCGGATACAAAGCGACCCCACAGAAGGGCATTTTTTGGATCGCTTCCTTTGATGAACCTTGCCCGCACCCATCGTCACAAGGCAAGCGAAAGACCGCCCGATGACCAGCACCGGACGGCCTCTCACATCGCACTGACGGGAGACAAAAACGTCATGCGGCGTCCTGTTGCGTATCGACATCTTCGGGACTGGCATCTGTCTCGCCCGCCTCGAACAGACCCTTGATCCGGTCCCACGCTTCGACAGGCGCAGACCCCGCTCCTTCGACAAGGCGCGATGGCGGCATATGCATCCATGCCGGACGCCAATCGGGATTTGGGGCGCAGCCTTCGCCCATGATCCGATTTTCGATGATGATCTTCTGGGTTTTGGCGGGATCAGTGGCGCAGCTCTCCGCCAGCGATTTGCTCCCAATATCTGCCACCATCGCATTGATCGCCCGCTTATCGCGGGTCAGTTCAAAGAAGGCCGGTTCCGGCTTCCAGTAGGCAGACAAGTCGGTGCCACAGACATGCAGAACGGTCTCAACGACAGGCCCGCCCGCTTCCAGCGTTTCGGCCATGGCAAAGGCTAGAACCTCGCCGACTTCTTCATTCGACATCGCGAGCATGGCGGTGAAGATTTCGCACAAACGATAGCCATCGCCATTGCGACGCATCTCGCCATTGACCCCAAGCGCGCTAAACAGGTTGGCAACCCGCTCCCGCGCGGCGTCCACTTGGTCTTGCGCTTTCGAGGCTTCAATGGAGGCCTGCGTTTCCTCCTTCCGCGAGCGGCATTCATGCGCGCGCACATCCCAGAGGGCGCTGCCAGTCATCGTATGGGCGACCATTGGTCTGCCCCACTAAGGTGGTCCATCGCCTATGTTAGTCCGGCGGTTTCAACGTAGCGGCGTTCATGCTGCTACAC
>JAEPOM010000054.1:0-341 GCA_017642885.1 Henriciella sp.
GGGCATCCATGTGGCCCATGTCGTGATCGACGGCGCAATCGACTCTGCCTTCATCCGGGACATGCTGCCGGATGCCGCCGAACGGCGCGAGCGGGATGGACTACTGAACCCCGACGAGATCGCAAAGAACTATGTCTGGCTGCACAACCAGCATCGCTCGGCCTGGACACACGAGTTGGACTTAAGGCCCTGGTGCGAAACCTGGTGAACCTCAGGCGCCCAGTGCCGGGGCTGACACCGCCCCTTTCGGGTTCATCACCAGCTGTTTGACAAACTCGACATGGCTGCGGAGGCGATAGAGGTCGTCTGTGTAGGAGAGCGGCACATCCACCGCGCCGATT
>JAEPOM010000054.1:351-890 GCA_017642885.1 Henriciella sp.
TGCAGATCCTGCAGCTCCTTGA
The DNA here is from genome assembly GCA_017642885.1 of Henriciella sp. GTDB lineage: Bacteria > Pseudomonadota > Alphaproteobacteria > Caulobacterales > Hyphomonadaceae > Henriciella. The sequence goes on from JAEPOM010000054.1 coordinate 374, forward strand.
CGATCCGGGCGCGCTCCTCAGGCGTCGGAGAGGCTCGTCCGCGCGCTTCCAGTTCCCGGATGTCCTTGTACCAGACATAGATCTTGCGCCGCACGCGCCAGCGATAGATCGGCGGGGCCGCCCGGACCAGCGGGAAGAGAAGCGTGAGCAAGGGGATCGCCAGCACCCACGCCCGGTCGAGGAAGTTCGCCACATCGAATGAGAAATACCGGCGCAGGAAGGATGGCCCGTCGCGGTAATAGCGGCGCGCCTGGCTGGAAACCGGCAGGTCGGTCGCATCAGGATCCGGCCAGCTGCCCGCGGCGGACAGAAGCGAGCCGTCGCCGTGAATGGCCATGGCGGAATCGATCAGCAACGCCTCGATCGCCGGATGGATGTCCTTTCGGATGGCCAGCTGCGCCACGGGCGCCACAAGAGGCACGTCGGTCGCTGGAATGTCGGCACCGATGTCGATGACACCGCGCAGGAGCGTGACCGCCGACAACGCATCCTGGCGCCGCGCGAGAGCGGGCGCGCG
>JAEPOM010000055.1 GCA_017642885.1 Henriciella sp.
GATCGGTCAGCACCGCTCCACGCAGCGCAAGCCCAGGTCACCTCGCGGTGACGAGCCTGCGCTGACAGAAGCGATCATCAGGCTGGCCACGCAGTTCGGCCGATATGGCTATCGCCGGATCACTGAACTGCTGAGGCGAGACGGCTGGCATGTGAATGAGAAGCGCGTCTATCGCATCTGGCGACGTGAAGGGCTCAAAGTCCCGCAGAAGCAACCTAAGCGCGGGCGGTTGTGGTTGAATGATGGATCGTGCGTGAGGCTCAGACCTGCACACAAAGGTCATGTCTGGTCCTATGACTTCGTCCAGGACCGCACCCATGATGGAAAGGTCTTCCGCATGCTGTGTGTCATCGACGAGTATACGCGCGAGTGTCTCGCCATCCGCGTCGAACGGCGCCTGAACTCTCGGGATGTTCTGGATGTGCTTGGCGAGCTGTTCGTGCGGCACGGCGCGCCAGAGCATATACGCTCTGACAATGGACCAGAGTTTATCGCCATCGCGCTGAGGGAATGGTTGCAGCGTATCGGCGTCACAACGCTCTACATCACGCCCGCAAGTCCATGGGAGAACGGCTACTGTGAGAGCTTCAACTCCAAGCTCAGAGACGAGCTGCTGTCGCGTGAAATCTTCTATGATCTCCGCGAGGCCAAAGCCCTCATCGAAGGCTGGCGATACCATTACAACACCGCCAGACCGCACTCATCTTTGGGATACAAATCACCCGTACCAGAAGCCATCTTGCCCGCAGCGATCATCCTGCCTTACCATGTGGAGGTAGCAGCATGATCGCTGCTACGTGGAAACCGCCGGACTAACAAAACCGGTGGACCACCTCAGTGGGGCAGACCA
>JAEPOM010000056.1 GCA_017642885.1 Henriciella sp.
CGATATCGCGAATATTGAAATCGGTGGCGCTCCTCGACAAGGCATGGCGACCATGGACGGCCAGGGCGAGGTCGTCGCCGGCCTCGTGCTCAAGCTGCTTGGCGCCAACACCAATGAAGTGATTGCGCGCGTTCACGATCGAATGGAGAGGATCAATGAGGCTCTTCCGCCGGGTGTGACAGCTGTTCCCTATTACGATCAATCAGAGTTGGTCGGGGCGGCTGTGCGCACAATGACAACGGCCTTATGGCAAGGCGCGCTTCTTGTGGCGGTCATTCTATTCCTGTTCCTGCGTGGTTGGCGCCCAAGCTTGATCGTCGTAGCGTCGATCCCGTTTTCGGTGGGCTTTGCGTTGCTCGCGATGCAGCTGTTCGGCGTTTCCGCTAACCTCATGTCGCTCGGCGGCATTGCCATCGCCATCGGGATGATGGTCGATGGCGCGGTCGTCATTGTGGAAAATGCCAACCGTATTCTGACCACCTCCAAGGAAGGCGCAGATAAGCGCGCGCTTATCGCGAGCGCCTGTGCGGAAGTGTTGCAGCCGCTCATTTTCGCTATCTTGATTGTTGTCATCGTTTTCGTGCCTATCCTGACCCTTGAGGGTGTGGAGGGTAAGACCTTCCGACCTCTAGCGTTCTCTGTTGTCTTCGCTATGGCAGGATCATTGGTTTTCGCTGTGCTTCTTGCGCCTGCGGCGTCAATGCTCGGCTTGAAGATTGGAAAACGGCCTACAAGTGGGGATCAGCCAGACTTCTACGAACGTCGATTTGCTCCCTTGGTACGTTTCTTCGTGCACAAGCGTTGGGCCGCGCTAGTACTCGCTGCCTCGATGCTCATTGTC
>JAEPOM010000057.1 GCA_017642885.1 Henriciella sp.
AGAACTGGTTCGCTGTTGGCATCGATTTTTTCATTGTTGTGTTTGGTGTTTTCATCGGTATTCAAGTTTCGAACTGGAACGATGTGCGGACGTTAAACGGTCAGTCGGAAGTTTTTACCGAAAGTTTGAAATCTGATTTGCGGGTTGAAGCCTGGAACTACCATTACCTGATCGAGTATTTTGACGACGTTCAGACGAGCGGAAAGCGGGCGCTTAAGGCACTGACTAGCAAGTCCCAATTTTCCGACGAGGCGCTCCTCATCAATGCGTACCGCGCCACACAAACCCTCGTGAATGTTCGCACGCGGTCAACGTTTGATGAGCTGACGTCAACCGGGAACATCGCTTTGATACGGGACGATAAGCTGCTTGATGCGGCAATCTGGATTTACAACGATCCGACATTTGAAGATATAATAACAGAACGGAATAATGCTCAATATCGCCAATTGTTTCGCAAGATTATCCCGCTTGAGGTCCAGGATGCGCTCTTGGAAAACTGTGGCGATCGAATTGTCGTAACAGGTGACTACGAAAACATCATAGATTCGCTTGATTATGATTGTGAGACTGACCTGCCTCCGGCGCTTCTGGCGGAGGCCGCCAATGCCCTGAGAATGGAGGTCTCAATCATACCATTATTGCGGTTGCGAATGGCGAATGTGAAGACCTATACGACCAATTTCACTGTGTTCAATTTGGAAACGCGGCAAACCTTGGACGCCCTCACGACGCGGATCAATTGAGCCGCCGTATGCTCGCCCCGGGACAATCG
>JAEPOM010000058.1:0-350 GCA_017642885.1 Henriciella sp.
GATGGACGGCGCGATTCTGGTTTGTTCTGCTGCTGATGGCCCCATGCCACAGACGCGCGAGCACATTCTGCTGTCAAAGCAGGTAGGTGTACCTTACATCGTTGTGTTCCTGAACAAGGCGGACATGGTTGACGATGAAGAGCTGCTTGAGCTGGTAGAGATGGAAGTTCGCGAACTTCTGGACCAGTACGACTTCCCGGGTGATGACACACCGATCGTTGTTGGTAGCGCGCTGAAGGCACTGGAAGGTGATTCTTCTGATATTGGTGCGCCTGCTGTGGTTAAGCTGGTAGAGACACTGGATTCTTATATTCCTGAGCCAGAGCGAGCGATTGACCAGCCGTTCCTGA
>JAEPOM010000058.1:360-639 GCA_017642885.1 Henriciella sp.
GTATTCTCCATTTCGGGTCGAGGCACGGTAGTTACGGGTCGAATCGGTCGCGGCATCATCAAGGTTGGTGATGACATCGAGATTGTTGGCATCAAGGAAACTCAGACCACGACTTGTACGGGTGTTGAGATGTTCCGCAAGCTGCTTGACGAAGGTCGAGCCGGTGAGAACGTTGGTGTTCTTCTGCGAGGTACTAAGCGAGAAGAAGTCGAGCTTGGCCAGGTGCTGGCGGTACCGGGTTCAATCACGCCGCACACGAAGTTTGAAGGTGAGGTATAC
>JAEPOM010000059.1 GCA_017642885.1 Henriciella sp.
ACTATGCAGCACTGAAGGAAACCGCTATCGCTGCATAACCCCAACCAAATTGCCTCCGGGGTTACCGGGGCGGTTCATGATGTCGTCGATCAAGTCTCTGACCACTACCTTCATTTACTCGATCGAATGATAAATTTTGGACGTTCGAAAGATCCTCACCGACGAATTCTAACGCATTTAGTAAATCCGAAATGAGTGTTTCTTGCTTGCCGATGAAGTCAACGCACTCGTCTGTCGGTCCGCAGTACCGCTCAAACATCGATGCCGCATATCCCGGGCAATTATCGGCAAGCAATTCTAGGTACTCATCGAAGCAATCGCTTTTACACTTTCGGTCCAACTCCCAATTGTCGTCCCAATGGGAGGGTCCATGGCTTCGATACCACCAGTACGAGAAGTGCCAAGAACCTGGATGGCGCACGAAAGTTATGATGTTAGAGAAATTACGTCCAAGATCAGCAAGAGTTCCGTGGCCCCTAAGGTGATCGGCGCCTAACAGGCTATGAGGTAAGCGCAGGTCTGCAATTGCCTTGCGTGGTCTGCCCCACTGAGGTGGTCCACCGGTTTTGTTAGTCCGGCGGTTTCCACGTAGCAGCGATCATGCTGCTACC
>JAEPOM010000005.1:0-79298 GCA_017642885.1 Henriciella sp.
GTGGTTCGGGGCAAGAAGGTGCGCACCACGGTGCCCGATACGTCTGCGCCGTGTCCGCGAGACAAGGTCAACCGGAACTTCCGCGCATCTGCACCAAACAGGCTCTGGGTCAGCGACTTCACCTATGTCTCGACCTGGGCGGGGTTTGTCTATGTGGCCTTCATCATTGATGTTTTCGCAAGGCGCATCGTGGGTTGGCGGGTCAGCCGGACCGCCCATGCCGGGTTCGTTCTGGATGCCCTGGAACAGGCGCTTCACGCCCGAAGGCCAATCGCAGATAGCGGCCTCGTGCATCATTCAGATCGCGGCAGTCAGTATGTCTCGATCAGGTATACCGAGCGGCTTGCCGAAGCGGGCCTTGAGCCATCTGTCGGCAGTGTCGGGGACTCATATGACAACGCCCTCGCCGAGACGATCAACGGTCTCTACAAGGCCGAAGTCATACATCGGCGCGGTCCGTGGAAATCCATGGATGCTGTCGAATACGCGACGCTGGAATGGGTCGACTGGTTTAACAACCGAAGACTCCTTGAGCCGATCGGACACATCCCGCCTGCAGAAGCAGAAGCCAATTACTATGCAGCACTGAAGGAAACCGCTATCGCTGCATAACCCCAACCAAATTGCCTCCGGGGTTACCGGGGCGGTTCACTGCCATACGTTACCTTGGGACGTGTCCTTGAGCTGTAGAACCCGATTTTTCGCGGCATCGTAGTTCAAGTCCACGTAGCGTGAGCCAAGTTTCTTCTGGCGGACATTGTCGAGGCCGTCATACTTGAATGTACCGCTTCCCCAGGAGCCATTTGCCGATGTGAGCCGCCCCCGGGCGTCATATCCAAATGTCCGGTTCTGCCCCGAAACAACATAGTCAGTAATGCTCGTTGCCTTACCACGCGCGTCATAACCATGACGCAAACTGATCAGCGTACCGCCTGTGCCCTGAACCTTAATGTCATAAGGCTGCAGCCGCGATGTCAGAGTTTGAGAATAGTTTCGGCCATTCGAATAGCTCGACGTGTTAACCGCGCCATTGGCATGATAGGTGATCCCGGAAACGAAATTCGTTGATCCATTGCTTAGAACCGTAGGCTCTCCAAATCCGTTAGGATCAAATTGGAACGTTGGCTGGGTCGCCACACCGCGAGAGACCAGATGCCCGGTGGCATTGTAGTCGTGATCAATGATGTAGCCCCGATTGTCGAGATAGACCTGTTCCTTGGTCATCATGTCGAGGTCATTGTAAGTGTAGTACCAGTCGATCCCGCCACGCTTGTTGGTTTTCAAATTCCCGTTCGCGTCATATGTCTTGGTGATGTCTGCTGTGCCCGATGGGAAATTGACTAGCGTTTGGCGCCCCATATTATCGTAGGAGAACGCTGTGCGACGCGCCGCAGACGGCGTTGCGCAGTTGGTCCCCGCGGCCTCGCCCCGTGATGACATAGTGAGCTGATTGGCATTGTCATAGCTGAATAGCTCATCGCCAAACTCCGGTGCGCGGTGGCGGCAGAGACGTAGGCGGCTATCGTACCAGAACTTGCGATCGACATTGACCGAGTATCCGTTGAGGCCGCTCGATTGGTTGAGATTGGTGATATTGCCATAGATGTCACGCGTCATCGTTGTGGTCGTGCCGGTGGCGTCGACAATGAGCTTGGCCTCATCTGTGCTGGGCGAACCATAAGCGGCATACGTGGTCGTGGTTTGAGCGCCTGATGGGTCTGTCACTCTAATTTTGTTGCCGGTGAGATAGGCGGTGGTTGTCGTCGCAAACGGACTGACTGTTTCTGCCGTTTGAGTGACCCGCCCGAGACCATCATAGCTCGTATTCGTACCCGCTGTAGGGTTCGACGAGCTCGATGGGAAGGACGTGAACGTCGGGCGGCTCAGTGCATCATAGCTGGTCTTGGTGTAGCGCGCTGAAGAATGGCCGGTGAGATCGACGGCCTGCACCAGAGTGGGCCGATACATCCCATCATAATTCACGACGCTTCGGCTGTTTCCGCGGGTGATGGTTTGAGTGATGCCGCTCGACAGATTTGTGTAGCTGATCGAGGTGTCCGCCCAGGACCCAGGTCGGTTCACAGTCGTGAGCCATCCCATATTGTTGTAGGAGTATCCTGTCGTGTAGCCGCGGCCATTGGTGATCGAGGTCACCTGCCCATGATTGTCAACGACTTGAGACGTTGTAGTCGAATCTGGCCGAGTTATGTTTTGCGGACGCCCGCGTTTATAGTTCGAGAATGTGAAACGGCGATTGAGCCCGTCTTCCGCCCAGGCGAGATTGCCGTCTGAGTTGTAACTGTACTCAGCCTTATTAACTCCGTGCAGGTCGTAGAACTGGAGCTGGTTCAGGCCATTGTATTTGTATTCGTCAAACAGTTTGCCATTGCGCGTGATCTTGCGGGGTAGCCCGATATTCCAGTCGGTGACATCGTTCAGATACGTGTAGACGCCTGTTCTTGAGCCCGACTGCACAGTACTCGACATATTGCTCGTGAGCATGCTGCCATAGACGTCATAGGTGCCGGATGCAGTGTAGGTTGTGCCATCTTGTAGCGTGACGGCGGAGCTGACATAGCGACCGCGGTCACGGTTAGAAATGTTGGCCGTGTATTGACCGTAGGTGTTACCCGCTGAGCTCCAGTTCGTGACGCGCGGACCAAATGTGTAAGTGTTCGTGATCCGCTGAAGCAGCGTTCCGCCTGCAGATGACCGAATTTCCTTCTTGGTGAGCAGGCCTTCAGAGTCGCCCTCAACCCGGTTATGATACCACGTGGTCTCAGTTCCGGTTGGATCGACCATCTTAGTCCAGCGTTCAGTTCCGCCCGAAGTGTTCCACGCCTGACCGCTCCAGCCCTCATAGGTCCACGTCCAGTCGGAGGCAGGATAACCAGGACCCGATAAGGTTTTCTCAGTGACAGACATCGTCTCAAAAAACGGATGATCGTACTGGATCAGAGTCTGGCTCATGCCTGACCCAGTATGCGTCGGCGCACCTGAGCAGCTACCCCCGATATTTTCCGGATTGTTAGAGTTGTGCTTTTTCCAGTGCACGGTCTCTTTGAGGTCGAAGGCTCCCGTAACTCCACTCGGATGAGTGATCGAAACGGTGCCGGTAATAGGGGCGGTCGTGCAATTAGTGCCGGGCTGTGGCTCGAACACCATCGGCCCGGTGCTCAACGACCAGAATTGTCCATTCGGCAAGTTCACTTTAGAAAGACGACCACCGGTATATTCATAGGTCCATGTGCGGCCATGGGCGGTGACACTGGAAACGCGATCCGTGCCAGAAATGCCATAGCTCAGATCGATTTGCCGTCCGTCTTTGGCTTTGATACGCGTCAGCCGGCTGCTGCTATCATAGGTGTAATCGACATAGTTGCCGAAGCGATCTTCGACTTTGGTGGCGTAGAAGATGTAGTGGAAGCGGGTAAGGACAAACTGGCTCCCATTGTCATTCTGGAAGACGTTCTTGAGATCGGTGCCTTGGCGCACCGCAAACTTGTTGAACGTATAGACATCCCCGTTTGGAGCGGTGGCTTTGAATCCAGCAACTCCTGCAAGCGTGCCGCTTCCCGGCAGGCAGTCCACAATCCAATTGTCGGTCGTGACGAGCTCCTGCCCGCTTTTCCATTGCGATCCCGCAATGTTTCGGAACAAGGGCTTCGCGCCTTGCCCCGGTATGTGCATCTGAAACCCGTTGGAGAAGCTTGGATACGGGTCTGGATTGGTATTAACATCGTGCGTGAATTTACGCTCATTGTGATCGGAGCCTAGCCCAGGACAGGTATAGCCAGTTCCAAATGCCGTGAGCGGCACCAGCTCGGTGATCCGCGGGACATCTAGGTCCCAGCTATCAAATCCATGCGTATCGGTGTTCTTGTAGAGCAGCCCCTGGTTCATGGTTCGCGAAACGGCAACCCGCAGCCCCGAGTTTCCCGGCAGCGATACGTCTGTATGATTGAACGAAAGAGAGCCTGTATCCGGATCGATACTGTCGCCGAGGAGCGTATCGCCCATGGGCTCAAGGCGTGCCTCTGCGCCAGAGCGGACGTACCATTCTGTATCGAATTCTCGGATGACTTCTACGCCGCTGCCACCGCCTCCGGGAGGAGGAAGCTGCGCCTCCGAAGTGAAATTTAGACATAGGGCTAGTGTTAGCACCCGAAGCGCTTTTGATGTCTTGCTCATGGACAGATTCCCACCTGCTTATGCTTTACTACAGACAAACACTTTTTTGAAAAAGCGCAATAGGAACTTTTATTAATATTCCTCGAAACTAAACAAGTTGGTTGGTTCTGCAGGTGCGTCTTCCTGAGCTCGCTAGGATGGGAATAACGAACTGCCGCGGTTTCGAGCCAAAAATAGATAGGCCCGGTGCGGGTGCTAAATGGGGCATCGAACTTATTTGCATAGACCGACACTGCTAACGTCTGCTCTGACGCCGGAAGCGGACATTTGCTTCACTCGGCGTCTATTCTGAGAGCAGTAGTCTTTGACAATTTAGTCAAAGTTTTTCACGGTCAAACGTGTTCAAACAAAACTATGGGCGATCCAATGCGAGCTTTAGTAATGTTGTTCGTTTTCACTTCCGTATTTCTCGGGTCAGCATCGCCGCAATCCGATGAAAGTGGAGAGGTTTGGCCGCTACCATTGATCATCGCGCCAGAAAGCACTGCAGACGTTTCTTATCTTCACACAAAGAACAAAAACGGTGAGGTCACGAGCGCAAATGCTGTCGCGGAGCTATCGGTGCATAACGAGCACGACGACGGTTTTATCGCGACATGGAAGATGAAAAGCATTGCGGTCGGCGACGTACTAATCGATGAGAAAAATCCTCAGGCTGCGAGCTTATACATTGGAATACCGTTTAAGTTCGTCGCTAGTTTTGACGGCGAACCTGTTCGGATTTTTGACAAAGAGCGCCTCTTGAGCGGCCTTTCGAAGAATCCCGTATTCGAAAATAACGAAGAGGACACGGTTCAAGCCGTCGTAGAATTATTCCAGTCGATGAGCGATGAGGGATTGGCCTCCACGTTCGTGAAGGTGCCATATTTTATGTCGATTTGTCAGGCGACATCACTTCCGCCATCGCAGAAGGTGGAGTCGAGAGGAGAAGTCGCAAGTCCTTTCGGAGAGGGCTCGCTGGTTGGCTTCACTTCGTATGAGCTAACAACTATCGACGACGAAATTGGAGTTGCTCGAATTGAATACAAATCTGGGTATGATCCCGACAGCATGAAAGAACTCGTAACCGACGTGTTTCAGCGGCTCGCTCCTGACAAAATGCCGACACAAGAAGAAATTGATCAGGTGAGCATCATTCAAACGACGCAAGCCATATGCGACATCGATCTTGAGACGGGGTGGGTTAGCGAGATGAACCTGACGAATTTGGTAGAAGCTGATGGCGAGTTCCAATCCGAAGAGTTTCAGATTTCGGTTTCCTGGACTGAGTAAAAACGGTTGCGGGTTGGCTCTTGCGAGTTGCTCATGTCCCCTCCGACGCCGAAAGCGGACGTTGATCCTGCGCTCTGAGCTCGCCCCTGATTACCTACTTGCATCTCTCACAAGCAGCCGCGCAATTCAGCGGCTTTCGCAGCCTCATTTCGGTCGCGGAATTTAGGCATCGTTAACAAAACAGGCCTAGCTGTTAACGAAACGAAGGATGGCAGGGGTGCTTTTATGAGCCGTGCACAGAACGGGCCCGACTATGATTTTGGCCCATATGAAGATGAATATCGAGGTTTCGAGATTCGCGACGAGGATTCCGGGCGCGGCCCGCTGATTCTGATCCTCGCATTAGGCGTTTTGCTGATCTTTGCGGGCGTGGTTTGGAACACCTATCGCCAGGGCGTTCGTCCTGCCGAGGGCGGTTTGCCGGTCATCGCCTCTGATGACGCGCCTTACAAACGCTCTCCGGATGAGCGCGGCGGGCTGGAAGTCGCTGGCCAGGACAAAGGCTATTATGATTCCATGGATGGCCTCGGCGATCCGGCCATGCAGCAGGCCGCCGCCCGCGATCCGATAGATATCCGTCGACGCGCGACGCCTGCCTTGGAAGGCGGTCCGTTGCCGCCGATCGAAAACAGTGATGAAGCGCCTGCAACGGATCTTGCTGAAATCAGCGAACCGACGGCTGAACGAGCGGACAGTGATCAGCAGATCAGAATCGCCGCCGTGCAGCCGGTCACGCCGACGCCCCGGTCTCTGGCGCCTGAGATCAGCGCGCCAACTGTTTCGCGCTTCGCTTCTGGCGGGGCCTATCAGGTTCAGCTCGCCGCACTGCGGAGCGAAACGGCCGCTCAAACGGCCTGGACGGGCCTGCAGGATAACGCGCCAGACCTGTTTGCAGGGGCAAAACTCGACATTCAACGCGCAGATCTCGGCGCGCGCGGCGTGTTTTTCCGCCTTCGAGTGGGCACATTTTCTGATCGCGCCGCTGCAAAAGGGTTTTGCGAAGACGTCAAAGCGGCGGGTAAAGATTGTATGGTTGTCGCGAAGGCCAGTGGATGAGCGTATCTGCCTGCATCACCAGCGTTTCGGGCCCGGTTCTCCTTGCGGAGGAACGGGCTTTTTTGCGTGAAGCTGCACCCTGGGGCGTGATCCTGATGGGGCGGTCTTGCGTGGACAAGGCGCAGGTGCAGACGCTGACGCGCGAAATCCATGAGGCGCTCGGACGGGAAGCCCTGATCTTCATCGATCAGGAAGGCGGCCGCGTGGCGCGCCTGAAAGCCCCTGAATGGCCAAAATTTCCGGCGGCTGGTGTCTATGGAGAACTGTATTCAAGTGCACCCGAGGCGGCTGAGGAAGCCTGTTATCTCGGTCATCGTCTGATGGGACAAGAGCTCGCCGAGCTCGGAATCCACGCAGATTGCGCCCCGTGCTGCGATCTGCGCCAGCTCGACACGCATGACGCTATCGGCGACCGCTCGTTCGGCTTCACTGTGGACGCGGTTGTTTCGCTCACAGAAGCGGCCTTGAAGGGCTTGTCGGACGCCGGAGTGGCCGGTGTGGTCAAGCACATGCCAGGGCAGGGGCGCGCGACCATGGACACGCATTATGACCTGCCGTCTGTGGGCGCGGATACGGAGACCCTGATGCAGGATATGTCCGTTTTCAGTGCAATCTCGGATCAGGTGCCCATGGGAATGACATGCCACGTCATTTTTGAGGCTTTTGACCCACACTTGCCGACGACGATCTCTGAAACGGTCATTTCGGAAACAATTCGTAAGCGAATCGGATTTGATGGGCTCCTGATGACGGATGATTTGGGCATGGACGCGCTGGGCGGGGCGCTGGCAGATCGCGGTGCGAAAGCACTTGCGGCGGGTTGTGATATCCTGCTGCACTGTTCAGGCTTCCTGAAAGAACCGGCAGACATTTTGAACGAGATGGAAGCCGTGGCGAGCGCCGCAGGCACGCTTGACGGGCAAGCGCTTCAGCGCGCAAGGGCAGCTGAACAAGCCGTGCAAACGCCGACTGAGTTCGACACCGAGCAGGGCTGGGCGAGGTTCAATCACCTGATGTCAGGTGCAGAGGCGAGGGTATAGGCGATGGAACTTGTCTCGAATGATCTTGTAACGATGGACGAGGATGTCGAGGTCGAAGATATCTTCACCGTGGATGTCTATGGCTATGAAGGGCCGTTGCACCTCTTACTCGACCTGTCTCGCAAGCAAAAAGTCGATCTACTGCATGTTTCGATCCTGGAGCTGGCAACGCAATATCTTGGCTTTATTCAGGAAGCTCAGGACAAGCGGATCGACTTGGCAGCCGACTATCTGCTTATGGCGGCTTGGCTCGCCTATCTGAAATCCCGCCTCCTGCTGCCAAAGCCCAAAAAGGAGGGCGAGGGTGAAGCCTCCGCCGAGGATGATGCTCTCAAGCTGGCTTTCCGTTTGCGCCGCCTCGATGCGATGCGCGAAGCTGGAGAAGCGCTGATGGATGGTAATGTCCTCGGGCGCGATGTTTTTCTGCGCGGCATGCCGGAACAGCCCAAAGTCGTGAAAACCACTGAATATGATACGTCCTTGTATCACCTGATGCAGGCCTTTGGCGGCATCCGGCAACGCAAAGCCAAAGAAGCGCCGCACACGATCGAGAACCAGTTTGTCTTGCCGCTGGAAAGCGCACGCGACAATTTGCGATCGCTCAGCCCTAAACTCACCGAATGGGCCAGCCTCGATGATATTCGTCGGCAAATGGTCGGCGTTGATCCAGACGTACCGCCAAGATCAGTAACGGCCAGCGTATTCTCCGCGACGCTGGAATTGACCCGGGATGGCGATTTCGACGTTCGTCAGGATGCGCATTTCGGGCCGCTCTACTTGCGCAATAAAGTACAACCAACACAGGGGATTGCACCATGACCAAGCCTGATAGCTCGATCCCGATTGCAGAAGCCCCAGAGGATATTCGACGCGCCGTGCAACAACTTTCATTCGCCTATAAACGGTCGGCGGAAACGCTGTATGAGGCCGAAGACGAAGCCATGGCGGAAGCCGTACGCCGGGCCGAAGCCGTCTTGTTTGCTGCCGGACAGCCTCTGGAAGCCAGTGAGATCGCTGAAATTATGCCGCAGGGCGTGGATGTGCCAGCTGTCCTGATGACCCTCAAATCGACCTACGCTGAGCGTGGTGTTAACTTGGTCGAAGTGGGCGGTAAATGGCGGTTCCAGACCTCAGACGATCTCGGCTACTTGTTTGTCGAAGAGCGGCACGAGCAGAAGAAGCTCTCTCAAGCAGCCCTCGAAACACTCGCGATTATCGCTTACGGCCAGCCGGTTACCCGGGCCGAAATAGAAGCGGTTCGCGGTGTTGCCGTATCGAAAGGCACGATTGACGTTCTGATGGAAGCCGGATGGGTCAAGATCAAAGGCCGCCGTCGTACGCCAGGGCGCCCCGTCACGCTGGGCACGACCGATAAATTCCTCGAACATTTCGGCTTAGAAAGCCTTGATGTTCTACCGGGTCGCGCAGAGCTCGAGGCCGAAGGTTTGTTGTCAGATGTGATCCCTGATGGGTTCTATGCTGACGGGACAAGCATGCACAATGACTCTGAGGATATGGGCCCTGAAATCGAACGCGATGAGGACTCTGACTTCATAACCGATTATATTGGTGAGGACGAAGAAGAGGTTCATTAGGCTTTTTGTGCCAGTGAAACCTCTGTCAGACCATTGTAACGGGCGGGCTGGCGCGTTATCTCAACGCTGTTAACGTGGAGAATCTGGATGTCCCCAAGTATCTGGCAATTGTTGATTGTCGCCGTTGTTGCGCTGCTTCTGTTCGGTGGCCGCGGGCGTATCTCTTCGATCATGGGTGACCTGGCCAAGGGTATCACGAGCTTCCGGTCGGGCCTGAAAGAGGGCGATGCCGAAGCGAAAGCCGTGGATAATGAAGACATGGTCAACATCACGCCCGAGACAGAAAAAGCTGAGTCGAAGGACTAATCAGCCCGTATTGAACGCGGAAGGCGTACCGACATGCTGCCGCAATTCGGATTTAGCGAACTTTTATTTCTGGTCATTATCGCCCTGATCATTCTCGGGCCGAAAGACCTGTCCCTGACCATGCGCAAAATTGGCCAGTTCGTCGCCCGCGGGCGCTCGATGGCGAATGAGTTTCGCGCCGCGTTTGACGATATTGCTCGGCATGCAGAGCTGGATGACCTGCGCAAAGAAATCGAAGACTTGAAGCGTGACAACGCTGTGACGCAAGCGGTCGATGAGCTGAAATCAGTTGAAAAAGACATCAATGAAACCGTCATGCGCGAAGAACGCGCCATGAAGGAAGAGCTGAACAAGCCAGAGCAATCTGCACCCGAGCCGCCAGCGTCTGCCGAAACCGCTTCTCCGGATCCAAAAGAACCGTCTGCCAAACCGGAAGACAAGGCGGCGTCATGACCAAAAACGACTTACCCGCCGATCAACGTCCAGACGTCCTCCCGGACGATGTAGAAGCGTCCCGCGCGCCTTTGCTCGACCATCTCAATGAGTTGCGCTCTCGCTTGATGAAGGCGCTGATTGCCTTCGCGATTGCGACAATTGCCTGCTTCTTTTTCGCCGGCCCGATTTTCAACATCCTGGTCGAGCCCTTCATGGAAGCGTTCCGAAACTCGGAAATCTCCGAGGACCCGCGTCTGATTTATACAGCGCCTCTCGAGTTCTTCTTCGTGAAACTCAAGATTGCATTATTCGCGGGCTTGTTCGTCTCATTCCCGATCATGGCTTGGCAAATCTATGCGTTTGTGGCGCCAGGGCTCTACAAGAATGAGCGCGGTGCGTTCTGGCCGTTTCTGGTTTCTGCGCCCGCCTTGTTCACTATAGGTGTCTTGTTCGTGTTCTATGTGATGATGCCGCTGGTCATGGCGTTCGCGCTCAGCCAGCAACAGGCCGGGGGCATGGACGCGGTCCAAATCGAAGCCCAGATCAAAGTGTCAGAATACCTTTCGCTTAGCATCGCGCTGATGACAGCGTTCGGCCTGTCTTTCCAATTGCCTGTGGTCCTGGCTTTGCTAGGACGTGCGGGCCTGGTCAGCGCCGAAACCCTGCGAAAAGGGCGCAAATACGCGATTGTCGGCATTCTCGCGGTTGCGGCATTTGCGACGCCTCCAGACTTCATTTCTCAGATCATGCTGACCGTGCCGGTCTACGGCCTGTACGAAATCAGTATCTGGATTGTATCTGTGATGGAGCGGAAGGCCGCTGAGGAAGAAGCCGAGTTGAATAAGGCTTAGGGTTCGCCGCAGTCTGGCAGTTCAAGACCGGAAGGAAGTGCGCTCGCCTCGGATCCGCATGCCCCCTCAAAACTGGCTGTCTCAATTCCGATTGAACCTTCAAACACAGCGCCGGCCAGGCGTGCATCTCGAAAACTGACATCCGTCACGTTCGCGCCGCGCAGATCAACGTTGGTCATGATCGCATTGTCGAAAACAGAGCCGGTGAGGTCAGCTGCCGACAATTCCGCAAGGACCAGATTGGCTGCCGAGAAATCAGCACCATGAACCGTTGAGGATTGAAATTGTGCGCCGGTTAGGGTGGCGCCAATGAATTTTCCGCCGCTGATATCCGCGCCGGTCAAAACGATGCCCGCCATTTTGGAGCCGTTGAAACTTGCGCCTTGCAAGCGCGAGCCGATCAGGATCGCTTCGGAGAAGGAGGCACCGGAAAAATCGCTCAGCCGCAGGTCTGCACCGACCGCCTGAACGCCGTCGAAATTCGCATCATGGGCTTGGACGTTGCGCAGGTTCGCGGAGGTCAGATCCGCGCCGGGATAGTTCGCCTTGGAAATGTTCCAACCCGACATATTGCGGCCGACCAGAGAGCAATCGATACAAGACCCGCTATATGATGGCGCCCAGGCAATGCGGCTAGGCGCTTCCTGAGACATGGCGGGCAGCGCAATAGATGCAAAAGCGCCAAGCGATGCGACCGTGCGAAGGATGTCCCGTGAGTTCATGACAAAGTGCATACGCGCGCGCGCCCGGATCCATAACTGAAATTGTGGTAATGCAGACCGCATTTGCCACGCTGTTGCATTCTGGTCTCACCTAAAAGGGTTAAAAACCGCTTGGCTGACCTTGGATTGCTGCATTCGCCCGCTATTGATCAGAAGCTTCAGCTTTTCCGACCTGCCCGCACGTATCGCACGCCGTCTCATTGTCGACTTCATCAGCGTAGAGCGTGAAGCTGCCACAATTCTCGCAGGCTTCTGGCAGGTAAGGCGGAGGCGATGACTCCGCCTCGGCTTCTTCGTCCATCGCGTCCTCAGCTCGCTCGGCATCTCGTTCTTCGCGTTTGCGGTTGAGGATGACGATATTGTCCGGGATCTGTCCGCGAGAATAGCCCCGTGAGATCAGGTGGGCGGCCTCATCCGGCAGTGGCTGGGCGTGAGACTTCTCAATCCCGTCCTCAAGACCCCTGCCGAGGCCGTCATGCGTCACATCACCGAGTTCTGCGAGATCTTCGCGGGCCAGATAAGACACAGCGAGCTCCCGGAAAATGTAGTCAAGGATAGACGTCGCGCGAGTGATTTGGTCGTTCCCTGTAACTTCGCCTGCGGGTTCGAAGCGGGTGAACACGAACGCGTCGACATATTCTTCCAGGGGCACGCCATATTGCAGGCCGAGCGATACGGCGATCGCGAAATTGTTCATCAGGGAGCGGAACGCAGCCCCTTCCTTGTGCATGTCGATGAAGATCTCACCGATAGATCCATCGTCAAATTCACCGGTATGCAGATAGACTTTGTGTCCACCGACCGTGGCTTTCTGGATGTAGCCCTTGCGCCGGTCGGGTAAGCGGGTGCGGGACACTCCGCTCGGAGCCTCGATAAAGGTCTGAGGCGCCGCATCTTCTGCCATCAGGTCTTCGGCGAGGGCTGTAATGTGCTCCATGCGATCCGCGGTGAGGCGGTCGACCTCGGTATCAAACGCCGGGAGCCAGGCGGAGGTTTCGCTCGCAAGCAAAGCCGCAAGGTCGATTTCTCCCTGGCCGCCGAGGCCGAGTACGATCGGAACGTCTGCCGTTTTCTGGACCGCTGCGGCGAGGTCGACCAGATCAGCC
Organism: Henriciella sp.; assembly: GCA_017642885.1. Classification (GTDB taxonomy): domain Bacteria; phylum Pseudomonadota; class Alphaproteobacteria; order Caulobacterales; family Hyphomonadaceae; genus Henriciella. The sequence goes on from JAEPOM010000005.1 coordinate 12,575, forward strand.
TTGGTGACGGTCTGACTGATCCCGGCTTGTTCGAGCGCTGCTCCCGCGAGCTTGTCCGGTCGGCCATCCAATGCGTCTTCAGCTTCAGCGATTTCGCGCTTGGAGAAGCCAATCGTTTTTAACAAAGCCCGCCCATCGGCATCGAAGGATTCCGGGGCCAGGCGTAAATCATTGGAAATGATGTCGTCCCCCAGCACCCAGCGCGAGAACGCTGCGTTCAAGGGGAGTCCCTCGCCGAGTGCGCTTTTGACTTTGTCGATGGCTTGGGTGGAGAAGCCGCGTGTTCGCAGGATATCTCCGCTGAAATGCGGCATCAGTTCCAGGTCTGCGGCTGCGTCTATTTCCGCCAATAGCGAGGGCAGGGCTTCCGGAGCTTTGCGAGCGAGACCGAGCCGCGCCAACAGGTGCAGATTTGGTGCGTCCTCTTCGATCGCTTCAACCAGGGTGGTCATGGCCGATAGGCCCTGGGAAACCGGTTGGAACCGCGCCAGCGCTTTAGCCGACAGCGGCACCATGGCGATCGAGACATCGCGTTTGGATTTGAGCGCGGAGCGCGTAGGCAGACCTAGCAATTCGGCGTGTTTCTTCGTGAAACTGCTGCCCTTTGCAGCAGAGAGGAGCAGCTTCAGCAACGCCGTGATCGCCGCGCCGCTGTCTGTCGAATAAGGGAGGCCGAGGCCGAGCAGGGCGCCAGAGAGTCCGCAAGGGACGAGCGTAATCCCTGATTCGTACTCGTCGCACGCAGCCGCAACCAGATCGTCTAGCACATCGGCTTCGAATCCATCCGGGGTAATGAAACGGGCCATATCCATGGCCAAGGCTGGCGTTTCCGGATCCGGCAAGTCCGCTTTGGCAATAAAGGTTCCGACGCCGGCCCGGCGGATATCGCTGATTTCCTCCGCGGAGAGATCTCCGTTTGACAGGCAGGCAGGTGGTGCCGCCGATTCGATTGCGTCATTGCGAAATTTTGTGGCGAGCGCTTCAAACCCTTGGCCTTGCTGCAAAGCTTCCTCGATCAAGGCAAGCGGTACGCCTCGCGCCACGGCTTCGGCCAATTCGGCGTTTTGTGGGGCGTCGCCTAATCCTTCCAACAATTCGGCCATGGCCAGTTTGCTGGTTCGATTCAGGCGTTGCGCTGAGGCGGCGGCGCTTGCCTGGTCTTTTGATGTCAGATTCGTGAGTGGTATTGCACAGAGCTCGGACAGCGGCATGACCGCACTGATAAGTCCTTCCTCCTGTGCTGTTTCCAGCAATTGTGCGTTGCGACTCATTGCAGACATGAACTGCGCCCTCCAGCCAGAGCGGGCTTGACCTTGCCCGCGACATGATGTGTTGCCTGTCCTAACTAGATTCGCGCGCACACACGCGCCATATTGCGGACAAATATCACTGTCAGGACGTGAAACATGTTCAAGCTCTTTACTTGGTGGAATGGCATCAGCCCCGGTGGCTGGTTCGATATCAAACGTCGCAGCGTTCATGTCGGCACAGACGACTATGGCAATCGCTATTTCGAAGACCGCAAAGTGTCGGTCGAAGGTCGCAAGCGTCGCTATGTGATCTATGACGGTCTGGCCGAACCTTCCAAGGTCCCGCCGGAATGGCATGGATGGCTTCACTACACGTTTGACGAAGCGCCAACCAACGCGCCGCTGAAACGGCAGGACTGGGAAACCGATCATACGCCAAATATGACCGGTACGATGTTCGCTTATCGACCTAAAGGGACGTTGCGTGAAGGCGGAGAACGCCGTGAAGCCGATGCCGACTACGAGGCCTGGGATCCAAATGCGTGAATCGATTTTTGAGACTTTGGTCGGGCTCGCCGTCCTGATCGTTGCTGGCGTTTTCCTCTGGTTCGGTCTGGCACGCGGATCGGATGGCGGACCGACTGGCGAAGTGGTTGAGCTTGGCGCTCGGTTTAGCAGCGCGGCGACAATTGATCGTGGAACGGATGTCCGCATGGCCGGCGTCAAAATCGGCACGGTGCGGGACGTTGCGCTCGATCGTGATCGTGCAGAAGCGCTCGTCACGCTGGCGGTTGCTTCGGAGGTCCTTCCACTCGGCGATGGCACCACCGCACGCGTTCAATCGGAAAGCTTGCTCGGCGGGGCCTATATTAATCTGGAACCGGCTGAAGGCTTTGGTGAAATCATCGCTTGTGAGGCGGAAGAAGAGCTGTTCGGCGAGTCTGGCTGCGGCGAAATCCTGTATGCCCAAGGCTCTGTAGACCTAATGACACTGTTTGCGTCGTTCGCTGCTGGAAATGGTGGAGGCGAGGAGTGATCCGCGCCGCTCTGCTGGGGATCTGCGGCTTAGGTTTGGGCGCGTTCGCCATTGCTCAAAACGAAACCGAGAGCGAGCCGACGGATCTCGAAGCTCTGCTCTTTGGCGAAGATGGTGCAGAGGTCTCGCCGACGGAAGATCGAAACTACCGGCAACATGAAACCGTAACACTGCGAGCACTAGACAAAATCACCGGTCGATCGACAGATTTCGATATGATTGTGGGCGAGCCGAAAGTGTATGGATCCCTGCGGGTTGATCTCGACGTATGCTTCCAAACGCCGCCTGAGGAGCCGCCAGAAAGCGCAGCGTTCCTGCGCATCACGTCAGCGACATCGAAACAGGTTCAGACCATGGCAGAGCCGCGGGATCTGACCGAAGAAGAGCTGACAGAATCCGAAAGCGAAGATGCTGATATTCGGTTCAGCGGATGGATGTTCGCATCGTCACCGGGCCTCAGCGCGCTGGAGCATCCGGTCTACGACATCTGGGTGATTGCCTGCAGTGAAGTTGATCCGTCTGTGCTCAACCCGGCTTCGCCAAACGAATAAAAATTCCCCTCAAGCCGAAGCGCAGACCAGAGTCGGTCGCGGAAGTCGTCGCGTGTGATTTCCTCTAATCCAAACTGCTCCAGATGCGGATTGTGAAATTGCGCATCGAGAAGACCGTATCCGCCTACGCGCAAGCGGGCGACGAGATGGACGAGGGCGACCTTGGAAGCATCTGTGCGTCGGGAGAACATGCTCTCGCCAAAGAAGGCGCCGCCCAGGGAAACGCCGTAGAGACCGCCAACCAGTTCGCCATCATCGGTCCAGCACTCGACGCTGTGCGCATGACCTTCGCGATGCAACGCAGAGTATAGGTTCAAAATCGCATCATTGATCCAGGTTGCAGGCCGCGTTGGGTGCGGTTCGGCGCAGGCTTCGATGACGCGATTGAACGCCGTATCGGCTGTGACCCGATATGGATTTTTCCGCACCGTCCTACGCAGGCGGGATGGCACATGAAATCCGTCCAGAGGGAGAATGCCGCGAACATCCGGGTCCATCAGGAACAGCCGCATGTCCTCGCGCGAATCCGCCATTGGGAAGACGCCGCGGCGATAGCAATTCAATAGGTCGGTCGTATCGAAACGCTCTGACATGCGCCCAGTCTATTTCAATCCGAGGAAACGCTCCAGCCAGTGGATATCGTAATTCCCGTCAATCACGTCCTGCGCCTCAACCAGCTTGCGGTGCAGAGGCAGCGTGGTGTCGACGCCACCGACGACCATTTCGTCCAGCGCGCGTCTTAGACGCATAATGCACTCATTTCGCGTGCGCCCATGCACGATCAGCTTGGCGATCATGCTGTCATAGTGCGGTGGAATTGAGTATCCGGCATAGACCGCGCTATCCAGACGAACATCAGGGCCGCCTGGCGCGTGGAAATCGGTGATCTTGCCTGGGGATGGGACGAACGTTTCGTGATGCTCGGCATTGATCCGGCATTCGATGGCATGCCCGACGAGCAAAACATCTTCCTGTGTGAAAGAGAGTTTCTTGCCATCGGCAACGCGGATCTGCTCGCGGATCAGGTCGATGCCGGTGATCATCTCGGTCACTGGATGCTCGACCTGAATTCGGGTGTTCATCTCGATGAAGTAAAAATTTCCGTCTTCATAGAGAAATTCCATCGTGCCGGCGCCGCGATATCCCATTTTCTTGACGGCTTTGGCGACGATCGTTCCGATCTCTTCGCGCTGTGCCTGGTTGAGGGCGGGGGACGGCGCTTCCTCGAACACTTTCTGGTGGCGGCGTTGCAGCGAGCAATCGCGCTCCCAGAGGTGGCAGACATTGCCATGTGTGTCGGCAATCAGCTGAATTTCGATATGCCGGGGTTTGCCGAGGTATTTCTCGAGATAAACAGCGTCGTCGCCGAAAGCAGCTTTTGCTTCGGTTTTGGCCGACTTGATCGCCGTATCGAGGTCTTTTTCCGTCTCGGCGACGCGCATTCCGCGGCCGCCACCGCCAGAAGCCGCTTTGACGAGGACGGGATAGCCAATCTTTTTGGCGACTTTCTTGCCTTCGCTAAGCGAGGACACGCCGCCTTCAGAACCGGGAACGACCGGCACGCCGGCGTCAATCATGGTCTGTTTTGCGGAGATCTTGTCACCCATCGTACGGATGTGGTGCGCCGTTGGTCCGATAAAGATCAGGTCATGCGCTTCCACCATTTCGGCGAACTGGGCGTTTTCTGACAAGAAGCCGTATCCGGGGTGAATCGCGTCGGCGCCTGTGATCTCTGCGGCGGCGATGATCTGAGATTTTTTCAGATAGCTCTGCGCGCTTGGGGCAGGGCCGATGCAAACACTTTCGTCGGCAAGACGAACAGCCATGGCGTCGCGGTCTGCTTCGGAGTGCACGGCGACGGTCGCAATGCCCATTTCTTTACAGGCACGGTGGATGCGCAGCGCGATTTCGCCGCGATTCGCGATGAGAACTTTTTCAATCATCGTTTCGTGTCCTTATTCGACGACGATCAGCGGCTCGCCAAACTCAACCGGTTGCGCATCGTCGACCAGTATCTCTTTGACGGTGCCCCCGGCCTCAGCGATGACGGGATTAAACGTCTTCATCGCTTCTATGAGCATGAGAGTGTCGCCTTTTTTGACCTTATCTCCAACGGTGACAAAGACTTTCGCGCCGGGTTCCGGAGACATGTAGACGGTCCCCACCATGGGACTGGTGATCGCATTGGCGGGCGCGGCAGCGGCCGGGGCGACGGCAGGCGCCGCAGCAGGGGCTGCCGCAGCAACCGGGGCAGGCGCGGCGGCGACGGGCGCGTGAACAACAGCCGGTGCAACAGGCGCCATAGAAGTGGCTTTGCTGACGCGAATGCGCAGACCTTCATGCTCGACTTCGACTTCACCGAGATCGGCTTCGCGCAAGATAGCAGCGAGTTCGCGGACCAGACCGGCATCGAGTTTTGACTTGCTTGTGGACATTGGGGACGGGCTCCTCAGTCTTTTTTCTTATGGAGGATGGCAGTAAGTGCCATCAAATAACCGGACGCGCCGAAACCTGCAATGCTGGCACTGGCACAAGGGGCAACATAGTTTGTCGACCGAAAGGGTTCGCGGGCCGCGGGGTTGGACAGATGCACTTCAACAATCTCGGCATTGCAGGCGCGAAGAGCGTCATGCAGCGCGACAGATGTATGCGTATAGGCGCCAGCGTTTAGAATCACGAAGTCAGCAGATTTTGAAGCTTCCTGAACCCAATCAACCAGCTCACCTTCCGAATTGGTTTGACGAAAAGTGATCTCTGCGCCGGGGGCAGCGGTTCTCATTTGCTGTTCGATATCGTCCAGCGTTTCGGACCCATAGATCTCCGGCTCGCGCGTGCCGAGCAGGTTGAGATTTGGTCCATTAAGAACATATATCTGTTGCGTCATGGTCACACGCTCTTGCGGCGGATCGTAAAGCTTGGCAAGCCAAATTTGTGCAGAAGGAACGGGCCCCGTGCAGATATTCTTGAATGGTAAAAGTCAGGACGTGGCGGAAGGCACCACAGTTGAGGCGCTGGTGCTGTCGATGACGGACGATCCGCGCGGGATAGCGATCGAGCGGAACTTGGAAATCGTACCGAAAGCTGAACATGGCCAGACCCTGCTTCAAGAGGGAGACCGATTGGAAGTCGTCCAGTTCGTCGGTGGTGGCTGAACGAACGATCCGCAGGAGTTCAACTCTTTGCTGAATTTGTCCTCTTTCTGCGGGTAAACTGTTGCGGGAATACAACCATACGGGATCTGCATACCCCCTATGTCGTTTCTTGCCCTAGTTCGTTCACAATTGAATTCCCAATTGAGATCCGAAGCGCCCGGAGTGGCGCGAATAATGCAAGGATCCTCCCATGTTGAAGGCACTATTAATCTCAACAGCATTGCTGGCAGCCAGCCCGTTGGCGACCGCCGGAAGCAATGATTTCAACAGCGCAGAGGCGCTGGTTAGCTCTGCCGCGATTGATATCGCGGAAACCGAAAACACACGCGTTGCGGACGCGGTTTTGTCTCACATCGATACGCGGGCAATCGCAAGTTTCACGCTGGGGCGTTACGGACGGACCCTCGCGCCTGCGGAAAAAGCACGTTTCGTCAACGCGTTTGAAAGCTACCTGCGCCGGCAGATCGAAGCCAATGCGCACCAATTTTCTGGCGTCGCAGTGGATGTGGTGGATTCACAGGCACGTAATGCCCGGGACAGCATCATCACAACCAAGGTTCGACGCGACGGCGCTGACATGAAGATTCGCTGGCGTGTGATTGAACGTCACGGAGAATGGTCCGTCGTCGACCTCGAAGTTGCTGGAATCTGGCTCGCCATCGAACAACGCGCACAAGTCGCCTCGATTCTTGGCCGCCCAGGCGCAAGCATTGACGACGTAATCGCACAATTCGGCTAAGGCTTCCCTCGCTGGGACGTTTAGATTAGGCGAACCCGGATGGCCGATTTTTTCGCTCAATATGGCGTACTGATTCTCGCACTTGCAGGGTGTGGGATCGTAAGTGGCGTCGCGGCCGGTCTTTTCGGGATTGGCGGCGGCGCCATTATCGTACCGGTTTTGATCATTCTTTTCGAGGGACTCGGCTTTTCGGACAGTGCCAGTCATGTCGCGATCGCCACCTCGCTCGCGACAATTATCCTGACATCGGCTCGGTCCGTGATGGCGCACCATAAGCGCGGGGCCGTAGACTGGCAGATTATCCGAACCTGGGCGCCGTGGATAATGATTGGTGCTTTTGCAGGGCAGCTGGTTGCTGGTCAGATGTCAGCCGCCGCATTGAAAGCGTTCTTTGGTGCAATGGCTTATCTGCTGGCGGCGCAACTCTTTTTCGGGCGTCCGGGCTGGCGTCTCGCGGACGACATGCCGACGGGACCAGCGCGCGCTGGTTTTGGCACAGGGGTCGGTGTCCTTTCGGCGCTAATGGGCATTGGCGGTGGAACATTTGGCGTCAGCTTGATGACCGTTTACGGGCGGGCCATCCATCAGGCCGTTGCAACCGCAGCCGGGTTCGGAATCGCGATTGGATTGCCGAGCGCCATCACAGCGATATTCGTGGGGTGGGGACAGGAAGGATTGCCGCCATTTTCAATTGGCTACGTCAACGTCGCGGCGTTCGCACTGATTTCCGTATTCACGGTGACCATGGCCCCCGTCGGCGCCCGTTTGGCGCACAAGCTTGATGCGAGGCTGTTGAAGCGACTGTTCGCGATCTTGCTCGCCGTGGTTGCGACCAAGATGCTTTACGACACTATTGTTGGATGATCATTCGGTCGCCGCGGAACTCGTAAGAGTACAGTTCACGTAAAAACGTCATCCCGAGAAGCGACTGCTCCAGATCCGTGCGCAGCACCATGGCTTCGACATTCTTGACTTTGACCTGACCGATTTGGATCTGATCAATGACCACGCTCGCGCCCATCGTTTTGCCACCAGCCGTGCGGATTTCCCAACGATAGTCGAGCTGGTTGGGGCGTAGCCCCATTTTTTGCGCGTCCTTGTAGGTCAGCGCCACGACGCTGGCGCCGGTATCAACCATGAACTCGACGCTGGTCTTTTTGTTGACCAGGGCCCGGGTCCAGTAATGGCCGTCCGGGCGATTGCGGATTGTGGTCTTGCGCCGGGCGGTCGTCGTGGGCTCATCCACGGCTAGAGACGCCACGCTCGGCGCCGTGGTCGCTGCCGACGTTGTTTCGGATGACGGATCCGTTTCAAGCTTGGGATCCAGATATAGACCGATGACGGCTGCAACCCCAGCCGCGAGCGCGAACGTCGCTATGATGTTTGACGTTTTCATCCGGCCACTCCCAGTTTGCCGATCGCTTTTAAGTGTTTCAAACGTTCGGGCAATTGATCCATCACTTCACGGCGGCCTGCATCATCGAATTGCATCCAACCGCCAATCTCTTTGAGACTGCGCCCGCAACCCAGGCATAGCCCCGTCTGGCCATCCACGGCGCAGACTTTTATGCACGGGCTTTCTATGTTCGGACGGGTCATGGGATCACCTGTAAGCGAAGACTCTCAAAATATACTTGCGACAGTTTCATCAAATTACCAAATCCAGAATTGACTTGCGCATTGAAATGGGGGCGTTTTACGCGCGTAAAGCCACTGGGGAATCAGCGTGCCAGAAGCCGAAAACATTACAGGTCCGTTTGATGATGTGCGCGAACTCGCGATGCGTCCGAGCACCTTCGATTCCGAAAGTTCGCAGAAAGTCTACGAAGCGCTGCTCGGTATGGGCCGCGAGGGTGATTTTGGTCGCCTTGGCGACGGCGCCGCATGGCTTGCAGGATGGCAGGGGCGATATCCTCCGCGACTGGAAAGTCCAACCCTCGCGATTTTCGCAGGATCGCACGGCATCTCACAGAATGGCGTCACGCTTTCTTCGATCGATAGCACGCGCGAAAAAGTGGATGCGCTTAGAGAGGGGCGTGCGCCGCTATCAGCGATCTCGACCCAGGTCGAAGCGAATATTCGTGTGTTCGAACTGGCGCTGGACAAGCCGACCAACGATATCACAGTCGACGCGGCCATGACGGAGCGAGAATGCGCGGCGACGATTGCGTATGGATTTGAGGCTCTGGAGGGCAAACCAGATTTGATTGCACTCGGCGTGATCGGGGCAGGCATCGGGACCGCTGCAGCTGCGGTCGCTTGCGCGCTGTATGGGGGGGCTTCGGACTATTGGGTGCGACCTGGGCCTCAGATTCCCTCTGAAATGAACCAGCAGCGCATGGAGATTGTCAATCAGGCCCTGCGCACGCACAGAGGCAACCTCTCCGATCCTCTTGAAGCACTGCGATGCCTGGGCGGCCGCGAGCTTGCGGCCTGTGTGGGTACAATTATCGCAGCGCGCCAACAGGGGATTCCGGTCCTGATTGATGGATTCGCGACAACGATTGCAGCAGGGGTTGTTCACGCGCTCAACCCTCAGGGCATTGAGCATGTCAGAGCCGCGCACGTCACGCGTCGCCCGGCCCACGAAGCGGCGCTGGAGCGCTTGGGCATGACGCCGATGGCGGAGTTTGAGTTCAATACGGGTGGCGGCATGGGATCGGCGGCAGCGATTGGCCTCCTGAGAACCGCCTGTGCACCTTTTTTAGGCCAGCCACAAAAATAAAATTTCCCTTCCGCTGCGGTATCTGAGACAAAGTGACGTTTACGTTCGCGTTAACTTGCTTTTCACGCGCGCGCGCGGCACTAAGTGGTCAAATATTGCCAAAGAACTCTGGGAAGTCTCGTCATGAATTTAGAATTTTCGCCCGAAGAAGTCGCCTTTCGCGAAGAGGTTCGCACCTTTATCGAAGAAAACTATCCGGAAGAACTGAAAGGGATCGGGAGCCGCGAAGATCTGAGCCGAGACCAATTCCTAGCCTGGCACAAAGTCCTCGGTAAAAAAGGCTGGTCAGCACCCGCCTGGCCAGAAAAATACGGCGGCACGGGTTGGACTTCCACCCAGCGCTATATTTGGTCCGAGGAAAATGCCCGGGTTGATGCCATGATGCCTCTACCTTTCGGCGTCGCTATGGTCGCGCCGGTGATCTACACTTTTGGCAATGACGAGCAAAAAGCGCGTTACCTCCCCAAAATTCTGTCGGGTGAAGAGTGGTGGTGTCAGGGTTATTCAGAGCCCGGTGCAGGCTCCGATCTTGCCAGCATCAAAACGACAGCGGTCCGCGATGGGGACCACTATGTGATCAATGGTCAGAAGACCTGGACGACGCTGGCCCAGCACGCCGATTGGGGCTTCTTCCTTTGCCGCACAGACCCGGACGCCCCAAAGCGGCAGGAGGGCATCTCTTTCATTCTCGTCGACATGACGACGCCGGGCATTGAGGTTCGTCCAATCATCACGATTGATGGCGGACACGAGGTCAATGAAGTTTGGTTGACCGATGTTCGCGTACCCGTCGAGAACCGCGTCGGGGAAGAGAACCAAGGTTGGACTTACGCTAAATTCCTGCTCGCTCACGAGCGTTCCGGCATCGCTGGCGTTGCTCGTTCGAAGCGCGGTATTGAGCGTCTGCGCAACATTGCCTCAACTGAGGTGCTCGACGGCGAGCCGCTGATCAATGATGATTCATTCGCTCGCAAGATCAGCCAGCTTGAGATTGATCTAACGGCGCTCGAATTCACCGAGCTGCGCACTTTGGCGCGTGAGTCTGAAGGCAAGGGTCCAGGGCCTGAAAGCTCCATTCTCAAGGTCAAAGGGACAGAAATTCAGCAGCGGCTGACAGAATTGACGCTGGAAGCCGTCGGAAATTACGGCGCCCCGGATTATCGCGGTTTCCCTGAGGATGGCTCGAATGAGTTCCCGATCGGACCGGACTATGCACACCATTCTGCGCCGACCTATTTCAACTTCCGCAAGACCTCGATCTATGGCGGATCGAACGAAATTCAGCGCAACATCATCACGAAAATGATCCTGGGCCTGTAAGGTAACCGGGCAACAGGAGGAAGACTTATGGATTTCAACTTCACCGAAGAGCAAACCATGATCCGCGACAGCCTCGCACGGCTGATCCGGGAGCAGTACGACTTTGAAACCCGTACCAACGTGGTCAATTCTGAAAGCGGCTGGCGACCTGAAATGTGGGCGCAGTTCGCTGAGCTTGGCTTGTTCATGGCGCCGTTCAGCGAAGATGATGGCGGCCTCGGCGGCGGCCCACTCGACGCTATGGTCGTGATGGAAGAATTCGGCAAAGGCCTCGTGGTCGAGCCGTTCGTACCAAGCGTTGTCTGCGGCGGTGGTTTTCTGAAGCACGCTGGGTCAGCGGCGCAGAAAGAAGAACACTTGCAGGCCATCATGGGCGGTGCGAGCACATTTGCGTTCGCATATGCCGAACCACGTGGCCGCTACAATCTGGCGGATCTCGAAACCACCGCCAAGAAAGATGGCGCGGGCTATGTGCTGAACGGACACAAGGCCGTTGTGATCGGTGCGCCATGGGCAGACAAGCTCATTGTCACAGCTCGCACAGGCGGCGATCGCCGTGATACAGGCGGGATCTCAGTCTTTATCGTCGATAAGGGCGCAGACGGTGTCACAACTCGCGATTATCCAACGGTAGATGGCCGCCGGGCATCTGAAGTCTATCTCGAGAATGTTTCGGTTGGTGCTGATGCGCTGATCGGCGGAGAAGGCGAGGGCCTACCGCTGATTGAGCAGGTTGTTGATGAAGCCATCGCAGCGACTTGTGCAGAAGCCGTTGGCGCGATGGGCGTCGCGCATCAGATGACGGTTGAATACTCACGTCAGCGCAAGCAATTCGGTACACCGATTGGCAAATTCCAGGTGCTCCAGCATCGCATGGTCGACATGTTCATGGAGCACGAGCAATCAATCTCGATGACCTATATGGCGACCCTGAAGCTGGGCGAGAGTGAAGTGGACCGTAAGAAGGCTGCCTCTGCGGCCAAGGTGCGGATCGGCCAGTCCGGCCGCTTCGTCGGTCAGGAATCAATCCAGATCCATGGCGGAATGGGCATGACGGAAGAATTGGCCGTCGGTCACTATTTCAAGCGCCTGACCATGATCGACTCCGAGTTCGGCAACGTTGATCACCACATGCGTCGCTACACACAGCTGAGCGCAACCGATCTGAAGGCTGCTGCTGAATAAGCTTAACCCTCTCGATTTGACAAATGGCCCTGCCGCGCAAGACTGTGCGGCAGGGCTTTTTCTGTTTGGAGGATGAGATGTATCGATTGGGATTGAGCGTCGGATTGGGCATTATTCTGGCTGGGTGTGCGGTCGCGCAGGACGCAGCGCCCGCAGCACCGGCGTCGCCGCCGCCTCCACCGCCGCCATGTGAGGGCGAGGCCTACCATCAATTCGATTTCTGGGTGGGAGACTGGAGTGTCACCGCGACTAACGGACAGTTCGCGGGAACCAACGCGATTACGCGCGAAGAAGCTGGGTGTCTGTTGCTGGAAACCTGGACATCCGCCGGTGGCACGACCGGGCAGAGCTATAATTACTATAACCCCGACACGGATAAGTGGCGTCAGGTCTGGGTCAGCGCCGGTGCCTTGATCGATTACGAGGGCGGATTGACAGAAACCGGCTCAATGAAACTGACCGGTACGATCACCTATCACGGCACGACTCAATCGGCACCGTTCACGGGCGAGTGGACGCTGAATGAGGACGGGACGGTGACCCAGCATTTTGAGCAGTACAATCCCGAGACGGACGAATGGGCCACCTGGTTTACCGGGATCTATACCCGCCAGGAACCGGAAGCTCCCGAAGCCGCTAGCGCGCCAGACTAATCCGGCGCGTACAGCGACTTGCCGCTAGGCAAATGGTGACAGGATACAACGCATCTGCCAAAGCAAGGCACGTCTAATCTGAGGAGTTCGTCCATGTCTGTCATCAAGCTCGAAAAGCAAGGTCCAATTGCCATTCTCACGCTGAATCGGCCTGATATGATGAACGCGCTCGGTCAGGAGGGAGACGGCGCGGCAGTCGTCTCGGCCTGTGCGGAAATTGAAGCGGATCCGGATATTCGATGCGCCATTCTAACCGGTGCAGGACGCGCGTTCTCAGCCGGAGGGGACGTGAAAGCCATGCGCGATCGCCAGGGTGCATTCGCAGGCTCGCCTTACAATGTGCGTGAGGGTTATCGCCGCAATATCCATCAAATCGTGAAGTCGCTCTACAATCTCGAAGTGCCGCTGATTGCCGCCGTGAATGGGGCGGCGATCGGACTTGGGTGCGATGTGGCGTGCATGGCGGATGTACGGATTTCGTCCGATAAGGCGAAGTTTGGGGTGACCTTCCTGAAGCTTGGACTGATCCCGGGCGATGGCGGGGCTTGGCTCCTGCCGCGGATTATTGGCGCCAGCCGTGCCGCGGAATTACTATTCACCGGCGACGTGATTGACGCAGCCACCGCGCAAGACTGGGGCCTCATTTCAAGAGCGGTACCGGGCGAAACGCTGATGGATGAAGCCATGGCCCTCGCGACACGAATGGCCGCCCAGCCACCGCAAAGCCTGCGCGTTGCGAAAACGCTGCTGCGACACGGCACCACAGCGAGCTATGAGACGATCATGGAAATGTCAGCCGCGGCGCAGTCGATGATGCACCACACTGAGGACCATATCGAAGGCGTCAATGCCATCTTGGAGAAGCGCACGCCGACTTTTGAGGGCAAGTAAGCCTAAAGCGCTTTGGAAATCACTAGTCCGGCGAGCAGCAGTCCGCCAAGATAGGTCACAAGGGCACCTATTACCTTGAGTGCATGCGGTTTTTCCAGGGTTTCGCAGATCAGAAACCCGACCGCGTGCAAGAATCTCGAAACGGTGACTGCAATGATCGTCCACGTGACAAGACCGCCGAGATCTCTGCCTTGATACACAAACCCGACGACCAGGAACAAGCCAATCAGAAGCGCGGCATACTCGGCCGCGTTTCCGTGCGCGCGCTGCGCCTTGGCCATGGCTGAGGTCGGGTCGAGTGGCGCACCATACGCAATGGTTTTGCTGGAGCCACGTTGAATGCTCGTCCAGAATGCGAGCAACAAGGTCAGGATGATCAGACTGGCGCAACAGAGTAAAACGACAGAGCTCATTTGATTAGCCTCCCAAAAGTATTCCAATCCGTGTAGAGCGCTTCGGACCATCAGAAAAGGACACCGCCATGCCTTCTCCTCGCCAGCTTATCTCAACGGGGTCTCCGTTTGAGCAGACCATGGGATACTCGCGCGCGGTGGTGCAGGGTGATTGGTGCTTCGTTTCCGGCGTGACCGGTTACGATTACGCGACGATGGAAATGCCCGACGATGTTGCCGTTCAAGCACGCTTTTGCTTTGAAACGATCCGCTCTGTGCTGGCTGAAGCCGGTTTCGAGATGGCCGATATTGCGCGGGTTCAATACACGGTCACAGATCGCGAGTTAGTGACGCGCGTTCAGCCGGTTCTGGAAAAGTATCTCGGGGGCGTTCGTCCCGCAGCCACGATGGTTATTGCTGGCCTTATTGATGTTGAGATGAAGATCGAAATCGAAGTCACCGCCTTCCGCGGCTAAGCGCTTTGCGGCTCATCAAAGTGGTTTTGCGCCGGCTCATTTCGGCCAGAACCAGTTCCTTGCGTTTGCGATTGGCGATGAACAGCTTTCCGGGCAAACCATGTCCTGAAATGGCGACTGGGCCCAGGCCCTCGTCGCTTTGGTCTTCGGGACCGAGCCGATGATACCCGACCTGCTTTAAATCTCGTCCGTTGGATCTTACCAGCGCGATAGCTTCAGAATGCCGATCTGGTGCGATCCATAAATGATCTTCGTCTAGCGGAAGACAAAAGTACGGGGCCATGCTGATCGGCGGTCGACTGGGCGCGGTTAGCGCAGTGAGCCCGGAAAGAACGGGTGGAAACTGAGACGCATCCAGACGCTGCAAAATGCCTCCTCCGCGCAGTGATACAATGATATCTTGAGGATCGAACCACGAAACGTTGATGGCCCAGGGGCGACCCGCAGTTGGCAAGGTCGCCAGTGTTTTCTTTCCTGATTGATCGATGATGGAAATCGAGTCGCTACCATAGTTCGCCACCAGCATATGCTTGCGCTGCCGGTCGAGGCTGACCCCACGCGGCCGCTTCCCGACATCCAGCACGTTGACGATGCGGAGCGTTTCTTCGTCGATCACAACGAGAATACCGTCCTCGGAGTCGGGCTTTTGGCATGTCACCATTATTCTTTGTTTCGTGGGGTTGTAGCTGCCATTCCAGGCAAGGCTTTGCGGCAGACCTGGAAGGTCGATCCGCTTCACCAAGCCCGTCTGACTGATCACGTCCACGGTCGCTGATGCTCTGCAGGCGATATAGGCGGTGTCGCGGCCGCCACCCGTTATTTCGACCGGATCCTCTGCGACCGAGATCGTCGTCGCGGGTGCCGCTGTGCCGGCTTCAAACAGGAGCACAGAATGGCTCTCTGAAAGGACGCTCGCGATGGTTTGTTTCGGGGACGAGAAAGACAGGGTTTTTACATCGACCGGAGTCGCCCCCAAAGGGAGACGTTGCAGGACTTCAATATGATATTCAGGGTCCACAGCTTAATCCTCTGTGCCCCTCGGTCTCATGGAAAGCTCAATTGTCGCTCAGATCTAACAAAAGAAAGATCTCCGGAACTGTAACAGCCACAGCAGAAACGGCCCAGAATGCTGGGCGAAATGAACCGCATTGGCAGTCCATTGTCATTCTCTGAGGGTCTCAACCGACTTCAGGCACTTTGCTTTCGACCCAAGCGAGCGTACACACCTCGCTCGAAAGGGAGGCGTGGATGCGTGACGGCGGCCGGATAGCAGCAGCGATAGAAGTCCTCAGCGACGTCCTGGGACGGCATCAGCCCGTCAAAGTCGCTGCGCGAGATTGGGGAAAACGAGCGCGCTATGCAGGTTCGAAGGATCGCGCCTGGGTGTCGGGATTGGTCCTGGATTCGCTGCGTAAGCGCAATTCCATCGCGCATGCGATGGGCGACGACACGCCGCGCGGCCTGGTGCTGGGAGCGCTTAGTTTCGCCTGGAAATGGGATATCCGCCGCATCGATGACGCGATGGATGAACAGCATGCGCCCAGCAAACTCACGCTAGAAGAACGCGAGCGCCTCGTCATGGCGCCGGACGTTACGGCAGAGCCTCATATTGCCGGTGACTATCCGGAATGGTTGACCCCGCACATGCAGCGCGCGTTTGGCGAACTTGCAGGGATCGAAGGGCAGGCCATGGCTGTGCGGGCGGACGTCGACTTGCGCGTGAACACGTTGAAAGTAGATGCAGAAAAGGCCGGCGGTCCGTTGCGGAGCGCAAAGGCCGAGCCGTCACGATTGCTCAAGAATGCCTACCATATCCCAGCGCGAGACCCGTCGCAGCGAGAAGCGAGCCTCGACAATATTCCTGCTTATTCAAAAGGTTGGGTCGAGGTGCAGGATGCCGGGTCGCAGATCGCTGCGGCCGCTGCCAATGTTAAACCGGGTGAGCAAGTTCTCGACTATTGCGCCGGAGGTGGGGGCAAAACGCTTGCCCTCGCAGCAGCGATGGAAGGGAAGGGCCAGGTTTTTGCCTATGATATCGATGGACGCCGGCTGAGCGCGATCATTCCGCGGCTGAAGCGTTCGGGCGCCCATAATGTACAGCTGGTGCATCCGAGTGAACCCGAAGCGCTCGAGGCTCTTCTGGGGCAGATGGACTGCGTTTTCGTCGACGCGCCGTGTACCGGAACCGGGACCTGGCGTCGCCGGCCGGATACGAAATGGCGCGTGAAGCCGAAATCTCTCGAAACCCGGATCGAACAGCAGAATGAAGTGCTCGAAAACGCCGCAAAATACGTAAAGCCAGGTGGCCGTTTCTTGTATGCGACGTGCTCGTTCCTGGTCGAGGAAGATGAAGACCGGGTCGATGCGTTTCTTTCAGCGCACCCGAGCTGGACGCGGGAAGACGCAGTGATGCATGCGGAGCAAAGCGGCTTGCTGACGGAAGACGGCATTGCGGTCATCAAGGCAGGTCAAGGGCCGTCCGGGAGCGTGCGCCTGACCCCTAGAACCGCAGGAACGGATGGGTTTTTCTTCGCGGTCCTGCGGCATCAGGGTTAATGCGTTTGCCGTAAATTACACTTCCAAGTTTTCCTTACTTTCAACCGAACCTGACATAAGCGACCTCCTATGGAGGACGTTCATGGCAGTGAAGACAGAGAATGGCGTGACAACACTCACGCCGACGGCTTGGAAGTGGTTCGCAGGGGCCGCCGCCTCATTCTTTCTTGTGCCGGGGTTCGGTTTCATCCTGGCAGTGTTTTTTTGCTCTGACCGGAGCGGGCGTCCTGCAGAGGTTGGCGCTGACGCACGAAGGGATCACGATCCGAAACTGGTGGTCCGCAAAATCGTATCGTTGGGACGATATTGGCGACTTCAGAACGCGCAAAATCAAGTCGGGCGTCATTACCGCAGCAAACATGGTCTCGTTTACGCACGCAAACAAAGAAGGCACCGCGATGGGGAAGGCTGCTAAGTTTTTGTCAGGCGGCACCCACTCAATTCCCGCGGTCGGAATGCCGGCAAAACGCCTCGCGCTCCTCATGCAAGCTTACAAGGCGGGACACGTGCCAGCAGATACGGCCGATCTAGCACTGGCGCCAGTACCGGTGATTCCGGCGAAAGCGGCTGCGCTGCAAACCGCTCTTCCGCGTGTGGCGCCAGCAACCACCAGCTCATCGCGGGCGAAGCCTCAGCCAAAGCCGAAGACTGCGCCTACAAGGAAGAAAGCGACCCCTCTGGTGCAGGAAGGTGGCGGCCTGTTCGGTCGTCGTCGATCGAGTTCGCCATTCGGATCCTGATAGACCCTGTTGAGCCCGAGACGGGACTCAGCTAAAGGGCCGCATGGCTGAGAATAAACACGAACGCGCCCTGATTATCGACTTTGGAAGCCAGGTGACGCAGCTCATTGCACGCCGGCTCAGAGAGAGCGGTGTCTATTGCGAAATTCACCCATTCAACAAGGTCGATGACGGTTTCCTGGACAGTTACGATCCCCAGGCCATCATCCTCTCAGGCGGCCCTGCTAGCGTGACCTGGGAAGACAGTCCGCGGGTGCCATTAGGCGTTTTCAATCGCAAGATCCCCGTGCTCGGCATTTGCTATGGACAGCAGGTGATGATGGAGCAGCTTGGCGGGCGCGTTGAAAGCGGTACCAGTCGCGAATTCGGGCGCGCTTTTATCGACAAAGTTCTGGATGATCCGATCCTCGAAGGCTTGTCCTTTGATGGCGACGGCGAACAAGTCTGGATGAGCCACGGTGACCATGTTGCCGAAATGGCGAATGGCTTCTTTGTCATCGCCAAATCGCCCGGTGCACCATATGCGGTGATCGCAGATCCTGAACGCCACTTCTACGGGACGCAATTCCATCCGGAAGTCGTTCACACGCCGCACGGCGCGACGATGCTGCGTAACTTCACTCACAAGATCGCGGGCCTCAAGGGCGATTGGACCATGGCGGCCTATCGCGAAGAAGCGATTGAGAAAATCCGCAATCAAGTTGGCTCTGGGCGAGTCATTTGCGGCCTGTCGGGGGGCGTCGACAGCTCTGTTGCCGCGGTCCTTATCCACGAAGCGATCGGCAGCCAGCTGACTTGCGTTTATGTCGATCATGGCCTGATGCGAATGAATGAAAGCGAGCAGGTCGTCAGCCTGTTCCGTGAGCACTACAACATCCCGCTTGTGCATGTGGACGCGTCAGATCTGTTCCTGGGCGAGCTTGAAGGCGTCAGCGATCCCGAACGCAAGCGCAAGATTATCGGGAAGCTCTTCATCGATGTGTTTGACGAAGAAGCCAAAAAGATTGGCGGCGCTGATTTCCTCGCACAGGGTACGCTCTATCCGGACGTTATTGAGAGCGTGAGCGCGATTGGTGGCCCGTCTGTAACCATCAAGAGCCACCACAATGTCGGCGGACTGCCCGAACGCATGAACATGCAACTTGTCGAACCTCTGCGTGATTTGTTCAAGGATGAGGTTCGCGCGCTCGGCCGGGAACTTGGCTTACCGGATGCCTTTATCGGGCGTCACCCTTTTCCTGGACCGGGCCTGGCGATCCGCATTCCTGGGGAAATCACTCGAGACAAAGCTGATACACTCCGTAAAGCCGATGCGATCTATCTGGAGGAACTGCGCAATGCCGACCTCTATGACCAGATCTGGCAGGCCTTTGCGGTCTTGTTGCCGGTCAATACAGTCGGGGTCATGGGAGATGAGCGGACGTATGAGAACGTCCTTGCCTTACGTGCGGTAACCTCCACAGACGGCATGACGGCGGACTATTTTCCATTCGAGCATGATTTCCTCGGACGCGTGGCGACGAGAATCATCAATGAAGTCAAAGGCGTGAATCGTGTAGTCTATGACGTCACATCCAAGCCACCCGGGACGATTGAGTGGGAATAGGGCCCGCTGATTTCGTTAATGAAATCAATCCTCAAAACTTAATGACGGAAATTTAAGCTGCCGCAAACTCCGTACGGGTCGCCGTCTTAGGAGGTTGTTAAGGCCCTGCGCCGATTTTCAGTACGGTTAATATATGGGCCGGCTTTGTTAATGGGATTGGGCAATATGAGTAGAAAATCGGTGCGCTGGGGCGCAGACATCGGATATCAGTCTTCGATCAAGACTTTCAAAGCGAAAGAGTCTCTCACCAAGCACGGATTGCGCGGCAAGCTGTCCGAAGGCGATCTGGGGTTTAGCCGCGGGCGAACACGCAAGATCGCTCAGGAAGATGCTGAGGACGCGGTACCGGCCTCTGAAGCGATCACCGAAGATCAGTGGAGCGAGCGCGAACAGGAAATTGCTGAACGCGCCGGTGGCGTGCGCCGCAGCCTGGAAACCTGGATGAGCAGCACAGCTGCAGGCGTCCGTAACTATATCCAGGATTGCACGCCTGCGGACATTCATCCCGACCACTTGCGTGAGGTTATCAAGGCCGAAGAAAATGAGTTCCGTCACTATGAAGTCGACGATGCCGATTCCGCGCGCGATCACCATGATGAAACCGTTGTCGAGTTGCAGCACTTCAAGCAACAGCATAGCGACCGTATTGGAAAGCGGACGCCGGACATCAAGAAGAATGTCGAGCAGACACTCGCCATCCTATTGCTGATCATGATCATTGAAGGGTGCTTCAACGCACTCTTGTTTAAGGACGCGCAATCGTCTGGCCTGATGGGCGGGATGATGGTGGCGTTCGGGATCAGCGCCGTGAACGTATTGACGGGCGTACTCGCCGGGTTCTTTGGTCTCAGATATCTCAATCACCCTGAGAAGGGTTTCAAGATTGCGGGCGGCGTGGTTGCAGGGATCCTGATCATGTTCGGGATCATGCTGAACTTCTTTATTGCCCATTTCCGTGATGCCGTCGAAGTCAGTCTGCACGCGGCTCAGGACGCAGGCTCGCTGGCCGGCTTCTCGATGTTTGATATTTCGCCCGGCACAGTCGTCGGGAGCATGTTCCCAAACATTTTCGGACTGGATTCGCTCGTTGCGATTGGGCTGCTGCTGATCGGTCTGACGATCTTTGGCGTCGCCATTTATGAAGGCTATGACAAGATCTCAGATCGCTATCCGGGCTATGGCCGCGTCTGGCGTAAGGAACGCCTGGCTTATGAGAAGCGTCAGGCTGTTCGCAACGGCGTCCGCGACGACTTGTCGGACTATTTCACCCGTTGCCGGTTTTGGTTCGAAACGCAGCATACACGGCATACCGCGGCCAAGCGCGAGATCGAAAAATCTCTCAATATCCTGGAGGCTAATCGAGACAAGGCCGTTGGTATTGCAGCCAAGGCGGGTGATCAGGAGCGATCGCTCAAGATTGCCTATCGCCAGGCGCATCGCCGGGCACGCAACAAATTCCGCGACAAGCTCGGCGAGCAGGCCGCCATTCCGGCCTATTTCGACGAAATCGTCACGCCCAATCTACCGGCCTTCGATCTGACCAAGGAGCGCGAGCAAGCCAATGCCGCGATCAAATCGATTGAGCAAAACCTTACGGCGCTAAATCTATCTCGTGAGTGGCTTGAAACGCATATTCAATCTGTCCAGAAGGGGCTGTCTTCCATTCAGAAGCAAGTGAACAAGGAAGTCGCGAAAGTCCGTGAATCCCGCATGGCCAGTCAACACCAGGACGACGCTCGGTCGGCCTGAAAGCAGAGAGATGAATGATGGCTCGTCCTAGAGAAAGAGGTCCCTGGTTCTGGCGCGGCGCAATTGGCGTCATGATGTTCTCGGTGATCGGTTTGTTTTCGGTTGCGGCGTTCAACTCTGCGCCCGCTCTGGATGAGGAGAGTGCGTGTCGCATGGACCGCAAGGATCCTGCCCACACGATCATTCTCATCGATCAGTCTGACCCGTTCAGCGAGAATGATCTGGCGTGGGTCGATGAGCTGATAGACAATGAGGCACGCACGCTTCCGCGGTTTGGTCGTCTGAGCGTCATTCTTCCGAACAGCGCGACGCCGTTTGACCCAACGACGCTATATACTCAGTGCTCTCCGGGTAGTGTAGAGGATGCAAACCCGATCCTTCAGAACCCGCGCATGATTGAAGATACATGGCGCGAGCAATTCTATCTTCCATTGACCAATACCGTTGGCGAGACGCTGAACACCACGAGCCAGCCAAGTTCACCGCTTTTCGAAGCGCTCTATGCCGTGGGCGATCGTGCCGACTTTCAAAGCAATCGCCAAAACCGGCGCTTGGTGATCGTATCGGATCTAATGCAGCATTCGGATGGCTTCTCGTTCTATCGGGCCGGGGCAGACCTTGCCGCGTATTCAGACGCATCTCTCTCGCAGCAGGTTCCGCAAATGGATGGCGTCAACGTGGTCGCACGGATTGTTCCGCGTCAGCAGTACGATCTACCGATCGGAGAGGTGAAAGCCTTCTGGCGCGCCTATTTCGACAAAACCGGAGCGAGCTTTGGCTCGACCAATTAAAGCCGCGTGATCGCACTCACCGGGGCGTCCAGCAACAAAATGTCGCCAAGCCGCTGCACTTTTCCGGTGATGGAGACTGGGTCAGCCACGTAGGGCAGGAGGTCCTTATTGTGACCATACCCGCCAGAGGTCATAATCATCAACGCGGTCTGGTCTTTCCTGTCGCGAACAAAAAAGGCAGGTGGAATGCCGCCCCGAATGCAAAGGCTGGCGCAGGATTTGTGCGTCTTCCCTTGGGCTGGGCGCATCGC
Organism: Henriciella sp.; assembly: GCA_017642885.1. Classification (GTDB taxonomy): domain Bacteria; phylum Pseudomonadota; class Alphaproteobacteria; order Caulobacterales; family Hyphomonadaceae; genus Henriciella. The sequence goes on from JAEPOM010000005.1 coordinate 34,638, forward strand.
GCCGAACCAGCATTTTGTATCCAGAATCTCGCCATTCAGAGTGACGTCCATCAGCACTTCCGGTTCCGGAAACGCTAAACCCGTGACGTTGCCGGTGGGATCCTCGCGGATCCAATCCATGCCGTCGATAACCGCAATCATGGCATGCGGTCCTCTTTGAATGAGAGAGCCTTTGACCACGACAGGTTTCCCTGCCAAGGCCCCAATCTTGGCGCTGACACCGCATTTTCCCTGGCAGCCCAGCAAGGCCGTCCGTTCCGTTCCGTCTAGGTCGAGCGTGCGCAGCATCCCATAAGGTTCAGACGTGGCGATACCGCGCCATTCACGAACGTCGCCCATGTTCCAGGTGCCGGGACCAACAGGGCGCTGGCGTGCGGCTACGCCGATGCCGACGGCCGTTGTCCCGGTGATGACGCTAAGGCCCGCCGCCATCATGAATCGACGGTCTATTTGCGGTGTCTTGGCCCATCCAATGAAGAAGTCATCGTCGCTCATGATGAGGCTCCTATGTCGCTCGGTGCCTGGGGTGTGCCCGGGGCATTCGGTTTTGGATTGACGTACACAACCCCGTCCAGAATTCGGGTCGCATAGGTTGCGATCTTCTCAGTGAATGGAGGCGGAGACTGCCCGTCCTCCATTCGATATTGGAAGCCATGCCAAGGGCAGGTGATGCAGCCGTCGACGACTTTGCCCTCGCCAAGCGGCCCTCCCTGATGGCGGCAAATATTCGATACCGCGGCAATCCGATCGCCATCCCGGAACACTGCAATGGCGTCGCCATCTACCGGTCGGATAATTTTGGCGCGCGAATCTTCAATCTCATCAACCTCGGCAACTCGCAGCCAGCCTTCATGTCCGATGCGATCTGACAGGCGCAAGCTCGCAATGCTCGAAATCAGATGCAACGCGACAACCGTCGCGGCCCCGGCGCCCAGGATCAGGAAAAAGATGGGCCGCTTCTCAAACTGCAGGATACCGAGCGCGATATGTGCGACAAGCAAACCATAGGCAATATAGACGCCCATATGCAGCGCCTTCCAGACGCCCGGTCCCAGATTGGCATTCCAGAAATCGTGGCTCGTCGCTGCCATCAGGAACATGATGATCAGCGCGATAAAGCCGAGGACTTCGAACGGGAACCCGGAAATGCTGTCATATTGAGGGTTCGAAATGAACAGCGAGACGAGTGCGTTGGTATCAGAAAACCCATGATACCAGAGCAGCACCAGTCCGCCATGTACAAGCGCGACCAGGAACGTCGCGACGCCAATATGCCGCCGATTGTATAGGAATGGTCTGAACCGGTGGGTAAAGCGCGCTACAGGGCCAATGCACAGAATGAAGCTGAGCATCAAAAAAGCGAGGGTGCCGGTCGCTCGGATCATCGCCTGGATGGGCGTCAGGCTATTTCCCGGCGGTTGCGTTGCGTAAGTCAGCGCCACAAAGGACGTCAGATAAAGCGCAATACCGCTAACCATCCAGACGACAAACCGCTTTTTGAAGGGGTTCCACTGAACCATCTTGTAATCGTGGGACATCAGTTCGCCTCCTCGACCAGTCCATCGGGGATGGCTTCATTACCTGGTGTTTCAGGCAAGTCGGCAAAGGCCAACGCAAGAAGCCACATGATCAAAGGTCCAATGATCATCCACATGCCGAAATGAACGCGTCTATGTGCCCGTTTCATGAGACCGGCGGCTCCTTCTGTGTGAATAGCTTGATCAACATGAGTGGCCACAGACCGGCAATTCCCGGAAGGACCAATAGCCTGACGCGGAATGGCAAACCTTTACCCTTGGCAGCCGGATCAATGCGCCCGGCGCCGCCAAACACGTAGATCAACCCGACCAGCAGCCCGATCAGGGCATATATGCCGAGCGCCAGAACCAGCGTTTCCGCAGCGGCTTCGCTCATCGTCCAACTCCCGCATAACTGACCCCAGACAGGTCGGACATCTCTCGGCTGAATGTAATCAAGTCATCCGCCGCAAACTCGGATAGCTTACTATGTCCGCAGGCGCGCGCCATAACTTTCATAAGATCGGTTGAGGCATCAAAGAAGTTCTTGAGGCGATGCGCAGACTTTTCGATGACCAGGCGAGACACGAGGTGCGGCTTCTGAGTCGCAATTCCGACCGGGCAGTTATTGGTGTGACAGGCTCGCATCGCGATACAGCCAATCGCCTGCATGGCCGCGTTGGAGACTGCAATAGCATCGGCGCCAAGCGCCATGGCTTTGACGAAGTCGCCCGGTGTGCGCAGTCCGCCAGTTATGACAAGCGAGATGTCCTGCCGTCCGGCTTCATCAAGATGCCGTCGGGCCCGCGCCAGGGCCGGGATGGTCGGAACTGAAATATTATCTCGGAAAATGGTCGGCGCTGCGCCCGTGCCGCCGCCGCGTCCATCCAGAATGATGTAGTCGACACCAACTTCCAGCGCAGCATCAATGTCTTTCTCGATGTGCTGAGCTGAGAGCTTGTATCCAATCGGAATGCCGCCCGTTCGGTCGCGCACCTCGTCGGCGAAATCCTTGACCTGGCTGACCTCTGTCCAATCCGGAAAACGGGGAGGTGAGATCGCCGCTTCTCCCTCTTTCAGCCCGCGAACAAGGGCGATTTTGCCTTTCACCTTGTTGCCGGGTAGGTGGCCGCCAGTGCCGGTTTTAGCGCCTTGTCCGCCTTTGAAGTGGAAAGCTTGAACCTTCTCTAACTTGTCCCAGGAAAAGCCGAACCGACCGGACGCAAGCTCGTAGAAATAGCGCGAACAGGCTTCTTGCTCTTCCGGCAACATGCCACCTTCGCCAGAGCAAATCCCAGTACCGGCAAGCTCAGCACCGCGAGCGAGCGAGACTTTTGCAGGCTCTGACAGAGCGCCGAAGCTCATGTCGGAAACGAAGAGGGGAATATCGAGTTCCAACGGTTTTTGCGCGTTTGGACCGATCACCACTTTGGTTTCGACAGGCTCATCGTCCAGCAGGGGCATCTTGTGCAGCTGAGCGGTGATGATCTGAATGTCATCCCATTTGGGAAGGTCCGCGCGCGGCACGCCCATAGAATCTGTGATGCCGTGATGGCCGACTTTGCTGAGGCCATCGCGAGCATATTGCTGGATCAGACCATTCGTCGGTTCTGGATGCGGCGCGTGGCTCGGATCCTGATACAAGCCGAGATAGTCATCGCGTTGATAAGGCTGCGGGTTCGCGTGACCCCAGGCATTGATTTCGTCGGCGTCGACCAAAATTTTGCCGTCTTCGATCCAGGTCTGGAATTTCGGCAAGGCTTCTGAGTTTTCATATTCAGAGACACCGCTATCCAGGCGGTAATCCCAGTTGTGAACACCGCAAATCAGGTTGTCATTATTATCAACATGACCGTCAGACATTAACGCACCGCGGTGCAGGCAGCGGCCGTAAAAGACGGAAACCGTGTCATCGAACCGGACGACAACGAGATCGACTTCACCGACGATGGCATATTCAGGCTGGCGATCTGTCAGATCATCCCATTTTGCCACAGCAATCTTGTTCATTCGAGAACTCCCCTCTCTCTTCAATTGGTCTCGCCTCTATCGGGCGCTGTTACGACTGACCAATCACAAGACCCCAAATAAATGTGAACGACTTTTGATATGCCATAGCCTACTGTTTTCTATAGGGCAGCGGAAAGCAAGCGAGGGGAGAGAAATAATGTCTGAAAACAAGACCACACTGATTTGGCACAAAGTTGCGGAAAGCGATGAAGTGGCTGAGGGCCGGGTCAAATCTGCGACGGCCGGAACCCAGTCGGTCGCTCTCGTTCATTTCAAAGGTGAATACGCCGCCATGGACAATAGGTGTCCCCACCAGGGCGGTCCCTTGGGCGAAGGTTCCATCGAGAAAGGCATTGGTGACGAATGCTGGCTGCGGTGCCCCTGGCATGGCTGGGACTTCGATCCACTGACCGGCAAACCACCGGGTGGACACGAGGATACGGGACAGGAAATGTTCGATGTCGATGTCCGTGATGATGGCGTCTATGTCGGTGTTCCCGCTCTCCCTCCGCGCGAACGGACCATTGCCGATGTGATGGTAGAAACCATGACAAATTGGGGCGTGACCAGCGTGTTTGGCATGGTCGGGCACTCCAATCTGGGCCTCGCGGACGCGCTCAGAGTGCAGGAAGCGGAGGGGAAACTCCGCTACTATGGTATCCGGCACGAGGGCGCTGCAGCCTTCGCTTGTTCCGGATATGGCAAACTCACTGGTCACCCCGCAGCAGCGCTGACAATTGCAGGCCCAGGAGCGACAAACCTCCTGACGGGGCTATGGGATGCAAAAGTTGATAGTGCACCCGCGCTCGCGCTGACCGGACAGGTTCAAGATCAGGTGGTGGGCGTACATGCTTTCCAGGACATAGACCTGGAAGCGGCGTTTGAGGCTGTGGCCGCGTTCTCCGAAACCGTGCACCTCACATCGGATCATGCTTTGCTGATGACCCAGGCGATAAAGACGTCGATCCTGGAACGGGGGGTGGGGCACTTGGTCTTCCCGGACAATGTCCAGCCAAAACCTGCCGCGGAAGGTGCCAAAGCTTATGGCCCTGAAGGGCGCATGGCGAATTTGTGCGTGGGGCCACCACCTTCAGCGCTGAAGGAAGCTGCGGACCTGCTGAAAAGCGCTAAACGACCGATGATCATCGTCGGATACGGCGCGCTGAACGGTATGGAGAGCGTGATTTCGCTTGCTGAACAACTCGGTGCGCCGATCGCCACCACGTTCAAGGCTAAGGGACAGATTGGGGACGAGCATCCGCTGGCAGCGGGCGTTATGGGACGCTCAGGAACGCCGATTGCCAGCTGGTTCATGAACGAAGCGGACTTGCTGCTCGTCTTTGGGTCCAGTTTTTCAGATCATACAGGCATCTATGAAGGGGCGCCGACCATACAGGTCGACACGGACCCAATGCGGCTTGCGAAACGCCATCCTGTCACCGTTCCAGTCATGGGCGATGTTGGCGTGACCGCAGATCTTCTCAAGGCAGAGATGGATCGAAACGGGGCTGAAGCTCAGGATCTGCGCGGCGAAGTTGCCGAGCGATGGAAGCTCTGGCGTGCCGAGAAGGAGAGCCGCGTAGGTGAAGATCGCGGCAAAGGCGTCTCTGCCGCAGCTCTGTTTGACGCGCTCACTCGCGCCGCGCCTGCCGATGCGATCCTGCCGGTGGATGTGGGTAACAACACGTACTCGTTCGGCCGCTATTTTGAGCCGACGGGTCAGCAGCGCGTCCTGATGTCGGGTTATCTCGGCTCAATTGGGTTTTCCTTCCCGGCCGCAATGGGCGCGTGGGCGGCGACGCAGGAAGAGGGGCCGTATAAGGGCCGGAAGGTGATTTCGGTATCCGGCGATGGCGGCTTCGGTCAATACGCCATGGAGTTCACAACCGCGGTGAAATACGGAATGAACATCACGCACGTCCTGATGAACAATTCCGAGCTTGGAAAAATCTCCAAAGAGCAGAAAGCCGCAGAATTTGAGGTTTGGCAGACCAGTCTGGTCAATCCGAGCTTTGCCGGTTTCGCCCGCTCCTGCGGTGGGATGGGAGAGCTTGTAAAGACCCGTGAAGAGCTTGAGGCAGCGCTCGCCAAAGCCATTGCTCATGAAGGCCCAGCATTGATTGAAGTGATTACCGATGCGGAGCTTTTGTGATGTCTACGTCGGACCCATCGCATGTCATGGACGGAATGACTGGCGGCACCTCGCTCGAGCATTTGCCCTTTGGTCTCGATGAGCCAGTGGCGCGAACGCTGGAAGGCCTTGCGATCTGTATCGACCTGATTGGCGTGGCGCTGATCTTGTTTGGTTTCTTCGTGGCTCTGTTCCGCCTATTGGCGGGATTGCGCCACGGAGTCGGGCTTTCAAAGAACCTCGGCAATCTGAACGCCGCGCGAACCATCCTTGGAACTTACATCCTGACCGGGCTGGAGTTCATGATCGCGTCTGACATCGTTCATACCGTGATTACGCGTGAGCTCACAGATTTGATCTTCGTTGGTTTGCTGGTTCTCATTCGGACCGCGATCTCATTTTTCCTGGGACGCGAAATCCACGAGATTGAAGACGAGCACGCAGCTAAAACTTGATCGTCTTACGCCGTCGAATACGGCGGTGCTCATTTTTTCCTTCACAAGTCCCTGCTTCCGCCATTAGAGATAGGGACAGAAGGAAAGGATATATCATTTGACGGATGACATTAAGCGCACAACGCTGTTGGTTCGCGATGGTGATCGGGCGGCCAACTGGTATGAGCAAGTCTTCGGCATGACGCGCTGGATGGATACGCCTTTCACGTTGTCTGGTGAGCAGCTTGCCGCAGGCAAGAAGGGTGACCAGACGCGTCTGATCATCCTGAAGGCCAATCACGACCTTATTGGCATGATTGGCCTGCTCGAATGGCTCGATCCAAAAATGGATGCGCCCGAAGAGCTCCCGACAGAGATCAAGTTTGGCGCGCCCGTCTTCGTGGTCGCATCTCAAGATGGCAGAGGCGCGCTGGAACGTGCCCGCGCCCTGGGTAGCCGCATTCACAGCGAACCGCGCGAATGGTCTGTGACCGGCGCAGACGGCAAAGTGAAGGATATGATTGGCTGCTCGTTCTGGGATCTCGATGGCTACTTTTTCGAGGTCAACCAGATCGTGAAGATCCACGATTGAGTTGGCATGGACGGGTTCGCGCACCTCGCCTCCGGTTTTCAACTCGATGATACGAGGCATCAGAAATGGTGTGTCGCGGGACGACCGGACGGAAATGTACGAGCCTCTGACTTTGAACTCTCCGATGAGCCAATTGCTGAGCTGAACGAGGGCGAGGTTCTGTTGCAGACGCTCTATCTCAGCCTCGCGCCAGTCATGCGCGGATATATGAGTGGTCTCTCCTTTGCCGGTGAGGCACCGCTCGAGATCGGTGATGTTATCCATGGCAGGGGCGTCGCGCAGGTCGTGAAATCGCGACACGCCGACTGGAAAGAGGGGCAGGTGGTGCAAGGCCAACTCGGCTGGCAGACCTATAAGATTTCCTCCATGACGGCGCAGGAGAAATTCCGTCGTATGCCGCCAAATGGATTGCCGGCGTCGCACGGGCTGGGCGCGCTTGGGATGACGGGCCTGTCGGCCTGGGCCGGATATTTCAATGTCGGATCACCGCAAAAGGACGACATCGTGCTTGTTTCGGGCGCTGTGGGCGGCGTTGGGTCGCTGGTCATCCAACTGGCCGCAAATGTCAATTTGTGTGAGACCATCGGCGTCGCCGGCGGCGCGGAGAAATGCGCCCAGGCGGCTCAGCTCGGCTGTACCGCAACCATTGATTACAAGTCCGAGGATATGCAGTCAGCGCTCGCTTCGGTGCTGCCGGATGGCTTGGATCTCTATTTCGATAATGTGGGCGGCCCAACGCTGGATGCGGTGCTGGATCATCTGCGTCATCAGGCGCGGATCGTCCTTTGCGGGTCGATCAGTGAGTACACACTGGACGAACCTTACCGGTTGCCAGCCTATACACGTCTGCGCCGGACCGATGCCCAAATGCGAGGGTTCTTTGTCTATAATCATCTGGAAGACTGGGACCGCGCCATGGATGAAATGGCGGGCTGGATTCGAGACGGGCAGCTGAGGCCCGTCGAACAAATTACCGATGGGTTCGAGCACATGCCGGCAGCGCTGGCAGGACTCTATTGCGGGCAGAATATGGGCAAACAGCTCTGTCGCGTTGGCGGAGAACCGAAGTCATGGATTTAAGGAAACAGAGCGATGTCTGAGAAACCCTTTGTGCGCTTTCAACGTGGAAACTTCGTTGTTGCCGACCTAGAGCGCGCCCTCAGTTTCTACCGTGATATCCTCGGGTTTGAGGTCGCCTATCAGCATGGGCACAATCCCGACAGCTACTCCATTCCGGTGTTCAACATTCCAGACGGCGCGACGCTGGGCTTTTGTACGCTGTCCACGCGCGATCAGGTGCGCGTTATGGCGTTGACCGAGATCAAGGGCGTTGACCTCCCTCCTGTTCTGCCTCCCCGCCGCAGCGCCATCGTGCTGGATATGGCTGATCCGGATGCGGTGATGGCTGGCGCCCGCGCGCTCGGACTGACTGTGTATCCGGAAGAGCGGCTGGAAACGAATGATGGCCGTATTGGGCGAGAGATCGGTATTGTCGATTTCGACGACAATCTGGTGGTCATTTACAAGATTCTGGAGACCGCCACATGACCGACGCGACACCCAAAGACGCCAAACCGTATCCGCCTGCCGACAAAGGTTGGATCCTCGTCATCGCGCTGACCACGGCCTACGTGTTCAGTTACGCTGACCGCAAAATAATTGAGCTCCTGATTGAGCCGATCAAGGCCGATCTCAATCTATCGGACGAGCAGATTGGCTGGATCCTCGGACCAGCTTTCTCAATTGTTTATGCGACATCCGGCCTGTTCATCGGCTGGCTGGTCGACCGGGTGCGTCGCACCTGGTTGGTCGGGATCGGGATTGCATTTTGGTCCGTCGCGACGGCACTGTCCGGGGTGGCGCAGAATTTCTGGCAAATGTTCATGGCGCGCATGAGTGTTGGTGCCGGAGAGGCCACATTGAGCCCCGCAGCCTTCTCAATGATTGGCGATAGTTTTCCGCCAGAGGAACGGGGAAAACCGATCGCTTTCTACACGATGGCCCTGACAATTGGGGCGGCGGCCGCCAGCTTTCTGGGTGGAGGAATTTTGATCTGGGCCAAGAATACCCAGGCCATCGACATTCCGATCATTGGAACACTCGCACCATGGCAAACGGCCTTCTTCATGATTGGTATTCCCGGTCTTCTGGTCGCCGCGTGGTTTTTCTTTTTGGGAGAACCCGAGCGGCGGCTGACGACGATCGAAGATGACAGCCTCAAGGGAAACGATATGAGCGACGCGCTCGGTTATGTCGCCCGCCATTGGGGGACGTATCTTGGTTATGTTTCTTTGATCTGCACCATGACGATCATTGCGTACAGTCAGGGTTATCTTCCTTCGACCTTCAAGCGAGTCTGGGGTTGGGAAACGGAGTATTATGCGTTCGTCAACGCCACCGCGATCCTCGCGCTGGGACCGGCGAACATCCTGTTATGGGGCTTCCTGTCAGATCGCTGGACCCAGGCTGGTATGCGCGACGCGCCGCTGCGCATTTTGATCGCTGGCTTCCTGATCATGGTGCCGACGGGCGCGATCGCGATGCTGATGCCGTCGGGTTGGACGGCGTACGCGGTGCTTTGCGTCAATACAATCGGGATCGGGATGGTGTCGTGTATTGGCGTTACCGGCCTCTTGTTGATCACGCCTGCCCAAATCCGCGGCCAAGTCGTGGCGCTCTACTATATGGCGATCTCGATGGCCGGGCTCTGGCTCGGACCTCCGACGGTGGGCATCTTGTCGTCTCGTGTCTTTGGCGAGGATAATCTGAATCTCGCCGTCGGCACGGTACCGATCCTGTTTGGTTTGATCCCATTCCTGCTGATTCCGATCACACGTCGCCTATACATCGCCCAAATGAACCGGCTCGATACGACCACCGTGTCGGAAGAGGCAAATTCATGATGATCCGCAAAGGGTATAGCGACGGTCCTGAAGGACAGATTCATTGGCGCATGGCCGGTGCCGCGGCAGCTGGAAATGCGCCGGATTTGTATTGCTTCTCGCCAGCCCCCTTCAGCTCGATTGCTTACGAGGCGATCCTCCCAAAACTGGCTAGCGGCCGACGCGTCATCGCACCGGACTATCCGGGACAGGGTGGGTCTTCCGGCAGGAGCGCAGAGCCAAGCATCGAGCAATACACTCGAAGCATGTGCGCATTGATCGAAACACTTTCCGGCGAGGAGGCGGTCACGCTGACGGGGTTTCATTCCGGCTGTCTGGTTGCGGTGGAAACGGCTCTCAAACTCGGAAAACGGGTGTCGCAGATCGTCCTCGTTGATGTCCCGGCGTTCGACCCGGAAACCCGCGCGAAATATCTCCCCGCGGTCGGGAGTCCATTTGCAGTTTCAGCGGAGCTTTGCGGACTGGAAAAAGCCTGGGAGCGGGCGGTTGTCTCGCGCCTCGACAGCCAACCTATAGAACGCAGCCTGGAGATGTTTGCCGATCAGGTCGCCAACGGCCAACGCCAGAATGCGACCTTCCACGCAGCCTTCACCTATGATGTCGAAGCTCGTTTCAAGCGTCTGACCCGGCCGACAACGATTATGGCGACGCAGTCCATGCTTCTTGAGCCCTCTCGCCGAGCGACGGAGTTGATCGATGGTGCAAAACTGATTGAGCGGTTGGACATTCAAGGCTCCGTTCTGGATCAGAATGCGCCGATAACCGCGAAAGAAATTCTCGACAGTTTGGACGGCTGATCATCCGGCTTGAGACGCGACGAACTCGCTGAAGAAACGCAGCGCAGAACGGCTTGGCATAAAGAAATAGCCGCCGCCTTTGACGGTCACGAATGACTGCAAGCCTTTCACCTGAATGGGACCTGCGGCGGTTGGAATGGACAGACGGTTTGTTGTTTGTACGGCGTTTCCCGAAATCGAGTCGTACTCATCTTGGAGGCCATGAAAGCGCGTTCCGTTCAGCCAGGTTTGCTGCACGAACTCGAATTGCCGCTCAAGATTGGCGTTGAGGCACATGAACAGAAGGCCTTCTTTTCCGGTCTGTTTGTCTTCATAGGCGCGTGCACGGCGCAGCAGGCGGTGGCGATTGGATAAGGCGATTTGACGATTAGGGCTGACCGGATCCTGACTGTCGCGAGGATTGGCCCGCCGAACGTGAGCCCCGAACGGGCACTTCAGGCCCTGCGGATCTTCAGTCCCAAACTGGAAGTCATTATCATCGACGCTCATGGACATGGACGGCGAGGGGATGTCCTTACGCGGCGACCGAACGATTGACGCCCCGTTTTTCCATCGGCCCATAATTTTGGCGGCGAGCCAATCTTCATCGATATAGTCGAGATCATATTCCGCGCGGGCCGTCTCCGCCTGCATTTTCAAATGCGCGTCAAATCCAGCAGTGTCTTGCTCCAGCTGTCGGATGACCAGGAAGGATCCGTTCTTTCCGAGGTCTCTCGGCGCTGTATGTGGATCGGTGCCGAAAGCTGGATAGTCGCTCGCCGTTTGATCTGGGATGGACGGCAATTGCGTGGCACCCGGCGCATGGGCGTTCACCATTGGCGAGGTCGGGAAGTATTCAGTATTGTCGCGGTATCCCAACACGAACTCGCCGGGCTCAACGACATGCATGCGGTTGTGCGCGGCGATGCTGCCAGCCTGGCCTCGTATTACCGGCTGAGAGACGCCGTCCACAAATCCAAATGGTTCGCGCATCGGCTTTTCTTTGATCGGTTTGGTCTCGACTTCAGTGACGATAGAAAACCCGGCGGCTTGGAGGGCCGCGATTTCATCCGCCACGATCGGATTAAGCTTCGCCGTGTCCTCAGCGTAGATTATGAGCACAGCGTCCGGTTCGCCGTCGCTGCCCCAGCTCCAGTCGTTGTGATTGGTGTCGCCGAGGATCTGTTTACGTCCGGCGCTGGTCATCCCGCTTCGGAACGCTCCGGGGAGGGAGGCGAAACTGTCGCTGGTTAGCCCTTTGTGCTCGTGATGCAGTTCATGCAGGCGAAGGCGTCTCAAGCCACTTGGCGAGATCGCGATATTGATGGCCTGCGTCTCTTCCTTGTTGATACGACCGTCAAACGTGGCGCGAGCATGCGTCGGAGAGGATGAGGCTCCGGACAGATCTGCCAGCCAGTTAGCGAGCGCTGCGTTCCCAGTGCTTCCTTCGGTCGGGAAGTTTACGGCGACCACGTGCGCTGCTTTGAGATTTCCCATACCGCGCAGAAGCAGGCTTTGTATCTCTCGAGTTTCCAGCGTGTCGTCGGTGCGCACGCGAGACGTCATGAGTTCGATCAGAGCGCGGTATTCGCTATCGGTCCGAGCTTTCGCGAGGCCTTCGCAGATCACTGCATTGCGTCTTATGTCGCGCGTCGACAAATCCTTGAACCGCGCAAACCAAAAACGGGACACTTGCTGATGGTGCCGAATCCATCGCTTGAACCGGGTCGCATCCTTCGCCCCTTTGAAGAGGAGGTTTTCAGTTTCCGGAAAGCCTTTGCCATTGCTCCAGACGCCGGTCTGCCCCCACCGGGCCTTCGTTACGAAGTCTTCGAAATAGGATTCTCCGCTGCCATCATAGTTGGAGTAGAACACCATCGTGTGTGACTTGGGCAGCAGGAACCATCGGGCAAAATGAATGGTGCCAAGATCAAGGACGAAACCGAACCGGAAGCGATAGAGAACCAGCGTTTTGATGAAGTAGAAGCCGATAAACATGGTGACCCGGCGCAGCCAGCTCGGATTGTCCTTGAGTGGTGTTACGAAGACGATGTGATTTTGCGCATGGTCCGGCTGGTTCTCACGCGTCATGATCTCTTCGTACTTTTTCAGATCGAGGTCTGTATCTTCCGGTGGTGTTCCTTCTTCGCTGGTTTTCAGAAGCCTCAGGAATAGCCAGCCAAACCCCAGAACCACGGAGATCCAGAGGAGCAAACCGAACACAGTCGATAACGCCGCGGCCCAAAGGAGCGATCCTATTGTGTAGAGGCGGGAGAGGTAATCTGGTTGTGGTGTCGCATCGATCGCGCCCGCGCCCCAGATGCCGATTGGCGCGACGATCAGATAGAGCAGCAGCGTTGCGAGCGCCCAGCCAATCCTGCTGGTCCCTGAGCCGTCGCCGAACATCCGTTGCCTCAAGGCATGGGCGGCGTAGAACAAAACGAATGCGAGACTGATATGAGCCGCATTGATCGCCAGATGACCCAGGTCCGACCAATCGAATTCGCGCGGGATGCCGCCGTTCTGAAAGATGAAATAGCTCAGCCAAACCAGCGCCATGCCGCCAAACACTGTGATCTGAAAACCTCGGTCGCTTGCATAGAGACGGAGTGTTTCGCCGAGCGGTAATGTCGGGCGCCGAGACACCGTGGGGGTTTTCTGAATCGGACGAACCAGTCTGGCGCGCTTACCGGGATCGCCATCATGCTTCAGCTGTCGACGGATGAAGGTTACCGCCTCGCGCGCTGAGGGATTCCGCCCGCCGAGGTTCTGCAAAAGCGTATCCAGATGGTCGCGTGCATCCTGTGCGAGCCGTTTTTCCGACTCGATTTGTGGAGCAGATTGCTCCGGCAGGCCGTTAAAGTTGAGCCCCATTGTTTTGTTCTTGGGATCCGGCCACGGCGTGATTTTCAGCTGGTAATTGTGGCTTAGCAGGCGGGCTTTGATTTTGTCTGGATCGGCGGTATTCAAACCGAGCGCGGTCATCATGATCTTATGGAACAGATCATTGCTCCAAAGACCATCAACAAACGCCGCAATCGCGTCCTCGGCGTCGCCGTCAGCATTGATTTCGATGAGTAAGTTGGCGGGTACATTCCGCGCTTCGTCTGAAATAGCGCTCATGTGAGCGAAGTGAATGTGAGGCTGCGCCATCAAAACGCGCCGCACATTTTCGTTCGCTGGATTGCCGAGTTCATCGAGCCAGCGATTGATCCTCGCGGCGTCATCGGGTCTTTCGAGGGGAAGGCAAATAGTCAGCATCGAATGACGTCGCAGACCCGCTCGCGGTTTGAAAGTCATCTTCATGTGGACCGGGAAGGGGCCGGTTCGCTCCATCCTCCCAGCATGACCCCGCGCGGGTTTGAGGTCCTCGCATACGAGCAAATGCTTGAAGGCCTGGGTGATCATGACCCGGAAGATCTGTTCGCCGATGCAATAGTGCAGAAAACCCGCGCCGCCGAATGACAGGTCGTCTTTTGACAGCTCCCGGGTTTCGTCAAATCGCTTGATCCCGCCGCCAAACTTTCGCCCGTCAAACATGGCGGAGAAGGACGCTGCCAGAATAGTGGCGCCGACGGGGATCTTGTCGACGCGACTATTGCGCGGCGCATTTGCATCGTTCGGGGCGCTCTCAATAACGTAGCGGGGCAAGCCTGGCAGGATAGGCGGTTTGAACCGCATCGCCTCAAGCAGAATGCGCTCCAAAGTTCCGTCATCGCCTGACCGGGCGGCATCCTTGGCCCGCCGCATAACCGCCGGTCTGTTCAAAAGTACTTCCAGGATTCCACCACCGCCTCCGGCACCCGTCGGGACGAAGCCAACTGCCAGACCTATGATCATCCCGCGAATATCTTCGTCGCTTGGGCCGATTTCAGGGTCCGCAAGTTGCTGCGCGACAAGCCTGCCGATGACTGTATCGGTCATCCAGTCGCAATAGGCCTTCCCATGTTGCTGAACCGCGGCAGACGGAGACTGCAAACAGAGCTTCGCCTGCTTGATCGCGGTATTGGTTACCGGGTGGATGCGTTTCGCGCCGGCCATGGCGAGATTTCGCGTGTCCTCAGCGCCCTTATAGTCGGCAAAAAGGAGCGCGCTCAAAGACATCAGCCAGCGTGCAAAAGCGTTTGGGTCTTCCGGCTCCAATCCGTAGTGGTGACAGCACGTCTCTACGGCAATGCGATTGAGATAGTCTTCTATGACATCAAACTCGCCGGCGGCGGATTGGATGAGTTGGTCTGCCGTTGCGGAGGCTTTGGGCGATACGAACTTGTCCAGATCGCCAGGTTGAAAGGCCGCAGGCTGTCCGGCCATGCCGCGCATGACGCAGTCAAACTGCCGATCGTATTCGCCGCCGCGCCCCATTCCGAGCAAGAACCCTGCGCCGCCTGTCAGCGCATCCATCTCTGGTCCATACGGCGCCTCGAACCTCGCATCATTCTCGCGGATATACGCGACGTCTTCATAGCGCGTGACGAAGTAAATTCCGTTCAGTTTCAAGACCGGAAAACAGGTCCTGAGGAACGCGTAGAGCCATCTTTGCTGAAAAACACTCGCGATGAGGCGTCCAAAAAATGACTTTGATTTCAATTTCGAGAAGTCGAATTCCGTGTCATCCACGGCGCGTCTATCATCGGGCTTTCCCGCTTCATCGCGTTCCAGCTGGTTGATGCGGTCATAATACTTCGGTTCGGCCACACGACACTCCACAACCACTTCAGACACACGCTAGCGAACGGATCCGTTCTGGACCGTGACCGAGGTCACTCTACACCGCAGCGTTCGGGCGGTTTTCCGTTCCGAGATCGAGGTCTAACGCTCGCGCTTTCGCAAGGCTGTCCTCGAAAAATCGGTTCCACTTTTTGTCCTGGAACGGAAGCCACTCGATATAAGGCATTTCGAAAAAGTCGGGGCGCCGGATAAGCAGCGCATCAAGCGCCTGCGCGGCGCGCTTTTCCTTCCCGGATTGAACGAGGGCTGTAATCTCGGTCATCCGCGCGTGCCAATAGGATTGCCGGAGGTCCAGCGATTGCCGCGCAAGTGAAATCGCCCGCTCATAGTCACCGCTCATGCAGTGCGAGCAGGCTAGTTCGCCGACCGTCACGAACAAATAGTAGTCATGAGGATTGAGTTGAATGGCGGCATCCAGGCTTGCGATCGCTCTGTCTGGTTGGCCCATAAGCATATGACAGCTGCCGACCTGCGAGTGCGCGTGTGCGTGGCTCGGATTCAAGGCGAGAGACTGTTGGAAATGGCCAAGGGCTTGTTCTGGGTTTCCTTGCAAAATCTCCGCCGCGCCAATCAGGAAATGACCGCGACTGTCATGTGGTTTGGACGCCATTGCGCGTTCTGCAAGCGCCTGGAACTGTTCGACGTTTTGCTTGGGTTTGCGCTGTGTCCAGCAATCCAGCCAATGCCAGAAACTAAGTTGGATTAGAGCCTCGGAATGTTCCGGGTCTTGGTCGACCGCAGCTTCGAGCATTTCGCGCGCGAGCTCGGAATCCTTGTGGGTCAGCTTGTTGAGATGCCAACGTCCGCGCCAGACCAAGTCAGAGATATTCGAACGGCTAAGACGACTGGCTCGCGCTCTTACGGTTTCTGCCTGTTCTAGTTGGCCTTCCAGCGTGCCGGCAACAATATCAGAGACTTCTTCGAGCGCCGCGATGACTTCATCCGGTTCGAGCAAGTAGCTGTCTGACCAGAGAATTTGGCTCGTGGATCCATCAAATAGGCGAACAGAGATCCGAAATTGTGGTCCGTGATCTGCGAATTCTCCCGTGACAAAATAGCGTGCCCCCAGGCGGGTGGCGGCGCGATGATGGGGTTCGCGCGCGGCGGCCAACGCGAAACTGGAATTGCGGTCAATCACCGGAACCTGCCGCATATGCGATAGAGCCACGATGAGATTGTCACTAAATCCTTCTGGAATGTGGCTGTGTTGCAAACTGTGAGACGAATTGTTGAGCGGGAAGATCGCGATTGCCGAGCGGCCGCCAAAACCAGAGACGGGCGCGGCCATGTCGATCTCAAACGGGTCGCTCATTTGCACAGCCCCGTCAGCCCCCGGTACTTGGAGTTCAAGGGCTTCGATCGGGCGCGGAATGTTCTTGAACCGCATCACGCCGAGGCTGGACATGGGCGGACGATCGTCCGGTGGCAGCGTGTCCCGGACGGCGTCAGAGATCAGCATGCCACCGGACGGCGCGATTTCCTGTAGGCGCACCGCGATATTCACGACGTCGCCATGCAGGTTGTCGTCGTCGATAATCGCCTCGCCGCAGTGAATACCGGCGCGCAACCAGATCTGAAGCTCGAGAGGGTGCTCTGAATTATGCATCCTCAACTCGTGCTGAGTTTCGAGCCCCGCTTGCACGGCGTCAAATTCACGCTCGAATTCGACCAAAAAACCGTCTCCGGCACGAGAGAAAAGGCGGCCTCGATAGCGATCTGCGCTCTCTCGCAGCGCCTGTTCGCAAAACCGGATTGCCTGGACCGTTGCGTCCGGGTCGAGCGCCATCATGCGGCTATAGCCGACCATATCGGTCGATAGCACCGTAACTGTGCGTCTCTCAAACGGTTCACGCATTCTGATCCGGACCTTCTCTCCAGGATCTGTTTTGGCAATCACAACGTCTAATGCCAAGTTTTATTGTTGTTTTTCTTCGCTTGTTTTTGGAGTGCGCGATGTCGAACCATTCCGTTCCGTGAGGAAAGTACCGGCACCACGATGGACGTGGATCAGGCTTTCCGCGGAATTAGTAGGAAATGCCTGATCAACCGCCAGAGGCCGTAAACCAGGACCAGCACGAAAAGACCGAACACGATCAGCATCCAGCCATAGCGCTTCATCAGTTTTGCGCGCGTATTGGCCTCTATCTGCACGAGAGAGTCATACCCATCCGGCATTTCCAGGACGCCAACCCGTTCGGCATAGGCCTGATAGTCGGCGAGCAGTTCGGCCTTCTTCTCCGGCAATTCACCTGACAGATCGCGCGTTTCGCCTGGATCATCCACCATATTGTAGAGTCGCCAGGTCGCGTCTCCCGTCGGCGGCATGTGGCGGGTGATTTTGAAGTCGCCTTTGTAAAGCGCGGAGTTGCCGGATACTTCCATGCCGATGGGCTCATCGCTTTCGTAAACGCGATCTTGTGCGCCCGTGAGGACTGGTTTCAGGCTTCGTCCAGTCATCGCGTCTGTGGATCCGGGAGAGGCATCAGCCTCGATCAGGTCCAGCAAAGTCGGAGCAACGTCGCTGACGAGACTCATGGCCTCGATGCGTTGAACGGGAATGCCGGGCCCGGAGATGATCAAAGGCGCGCGGATGCCGCCCTCCGACATATAGAATTTGTATAAGGCTCCTGGTGATGCAGCGGCGTTTGCCCATTCCGGACCAATGAAGCCCCAACTGCCGCGCTCGCCGACACCCTCAAGATCCACGTGATAGCCGTTGAGCCCCATCCAGAAGGCAAGGCGCGAGTCATTATCCCCGCGATTATGCTCCGGGCCATTGTCTGACGTGATCACGAAGATGGTATTCTCAAACTGCCTGGTCTCTCGCAGATGATCGATCAGACGCCCGATATGAACGTCCATTGCCTCCAGCATTCCCGCATTGACCTGCATACGTCGTGCGTAGACGGCGCGGTCTTCGTCGGTAAGATCGTCCCAGTCTCTTGATCCCTCGGGCATCGGTGCCAGCGCAGCGCCTTGCGGGATGAGGCCGAGCGCCATGGCTTTTTGGTGGCGCGCTTCTCGCAGCGCGTGCCAGCCCTGATCGTAAACCCCGTTATAGTTTTCTGTGAACTCAGGCGGGGCCTGCACCGGTATATGAATGGCCTGAAACCCCAGAAACGCGTAAAACGGCGCGTCTGCGTTTGCCGCGTCGAGGTATGAGATCATCTTGTCGACGATAAACTCAGACGAGTAGAAATCATCCGGTAGAGCCGCGACTTTGCCATCCTCAAACCAGGGGGCGTCGTGGTAGAATGGCATGTAGGACTTGTCTTCCCAATTGTCCGCGCCGGACGCGTCCAACGCGAAAGAGCGGTCAAATCCGTGATCTGACGGCAGATCTCCTTTGCCGCTGCCCATATGCCACTTGCCCGTCATGAAGGTTTGATAGCCTTCCGGTTTCAGGCGTTCAGCAAGGGTCAGGACGCCTGGTTCCAGCGACATGGAATAGCCGGGTTGATCAATGTGCGCGTCAGGAAGCACCTCTGGAATCGTCGCAATCCCGGTCAGGTGATTATCCATCCCGGTCAGCAACATTGCGCGCGACGGCGAACACAGCGGCGAAGTCCGGTACTGCGTGAACATGGCACCACGAGCGGCAAGGGTGTCGATATTGGGCGTGAGCGCTTCCCCGCCATAGGCCCCGAAGTCCATTAAGGCGGCGTCGTCGACCAGCATGATTACGATATTTGGGGGCGCGTCGATGAGGGCGTCAACATTGGCGGGATCATTCGCCTGCGCGACGCTGGGAGTCTTGACGCTCTGAACGAGCGCGATGAGCAATAGGGAGGCGATCAGTCGATGGAGCATTTCTCAGCTCTATTAACGGCAGTTTGAATGTCAATTGTGTCCCCGGGTCGATCGAGACACCCAGACAAAAAAAGACCGGAGCAGGGCTCCGGTCTGTCTGAGTTTCCGAGAGACGGTTTTGCTTATTCAGCCGGCACCATCTGAGGCCGTTTCTTTGCCGCGCGACGGTCCGCCTTGATCGCCTGGGCGCGCGCTTCCTGTTCGTCGAGGCGTTCCAGATAATTCGGGTGCTCGGTTCCCATCCAGCGATCCCACCAGGTGAAGTAGAAGCCGAAATTGCCGGTGCCGCGCTCGTGATGCATGTCATGATGCGTAACGGTGGTAAGCCACCCGAGGACGGGCAAGCGCGCCCAGCTGCGAGGGAAGACCTCATAGCCGCAATGCGCCAGGGCATTTTTGAAGATCATGATTGTGAGAACGATGTAGAGCGCCAGGTTGTGGGTCGGGATCAGCATCAGCGCGAGCGGCACGTACATGTATTCGATCACGGCTTCTCCGGCAGCGAAATTGTAGGCCGTGAACGGCGTCGGACTGTGCGAGCGGTGATGCTGCATATGGGTCCGCTTGTAGAGCCTTGCGGTGTGCATCGCGCGGTGCGTCCAGTAGAAATAGGCATCGTGCAGGACAATCAGAAGCGGGATGGAGACCCAGAACCAGAGCATGCCATGCTCGGCAAAGTCGTCATACTTCTGGAACAAGCCAATGTCCGCGGCTTCGAAGATGAAAATGTCCATGGCGACGAACACGCAGACGGTTTTGAAGGAGTGCTTCAGCTCCATCTGGATCTGCTTGGTGCGCGGTGTGGCTGTGCGAATTTTGCGGGTCTCGATGAAGCGGTGAAGCACAATCCAGAGAACAAAGAACGTTACGAGCGTCCCCATAGCGTAGCGCGTTGATTCAAACTGAATCCCCCCCAGGATGCGAGGCCCCAGATAGTCGGTGAAGAAAGGGATGAGTTCCATTTTTGATTATCCTCGTCTGTCGATGAGAACAATCGAGCACAGACCGCGCAGACCTGGCTCCGCATCCGCGAAAATGGGCGTTCAATTTCAAAAATGAGGATGTTTTTCTAAGATTGCGCGGCTTTTGCCAGCGCTTCACTTCGGAACTGGCTAGGTGTGGTGCCTTCTTCCGATTTGAACGCGCGATTGAATGTGGCGAGCGAGGCATAACCGACATCCATGGCAATCGTGAGGATGGGCGTGCGGGCTTGTTCGGGGTCTGCGAGCGCCGTCTTTGCTTCGGTCAGGCGATATTGATTGAGGAAGGCCGCGAAATTGCGATAGCCGAGGCCCTTATTGATCAACGCCCGGAGTTGATGCTCCGGCACGTTCAGCTTCGCAGCAAGGTCACCGATGCCTAGTCCGTGTTCGTGATAGAGTTTGTCTTCTTCCATGCTTGCAACCAAGCGCGCATGAGTGGCTTGGTCTTTGGGATCGACCTTAGCCTGCGACGTCATCTGCGGGGCAGTGCGCTCAAACAGGAGGGTCTCCGGGAGCAGCTTCAAAAACCACAGGGCGCCGATGAGAATCATCGCAAACGAAACTATGGATCGAGCAGTTGTGAACCAATCCGGATCATCATTGTCGAAGGTCAGACCATAGTGCAGCGTTTCGCCGGTCATGATGATGAGGGCTGTGGCTCCCAATCCAAGGATGAACCAAAGGCGGGTCTTGCGGCGCGCTTCGATCAGATCGTCTTTTCGCCCGGTCCAAGCTGTCCAAAATAAATGCGCGAGAAAGGAAAAACCAAGCAGGCGATTGGCGGCGATCGATGCGAAAGTTACGAGCTGAATGTTTAAGTAAATGGAAGACTGGATTAGCAAAACGAACACGGTAGTGGCAGCGAGAGCAGCCCAATGAATCCGGCGCATCTTGAAATCGTCCTGGAAGAGCGACAGGGCGAACAGCCAAAGCAGAATGATATTGGGGATGTGAATGATCCAGGCGATCGCGACCACCACGAATGGTGCGCCATACCATTCGGGCATAGTGTTGAAGAGCATGGCGGCAAGACAAATGCACATCGCGCCAGCCAATCGCCCTTGAAGCAAATGCCGCGCATCGCGCAAGGCGATCACCGCAACGAGCAAAAGGATCGTTATCCCCGAAAACCGAAACGCAGCGTCCAGTAAAAGCATGCGCTAAGCCATGCCCGCATTCGCGCTGGCGTCAAGCGCCGCACTTGCCCCTAGCCAAGTCAGACAGTTCTGCATAACAGGTTGAAAAGCTTCAAACCGAACAAAAAGATACGCCGATGCGCCTCTCCCGATACTTTATCCCCGTTTCCAAAGACGTACCCGCTGACGCAACGATCGCGAGCCACAAACTGATGCTGCGGACCGGTATGGTTCGTCAGAATGGGGCTGGGATCTATTCCTGGCTGCCGCTCGGTTTCCGGGTGCTCAAGAAGATTGAACAGATTGTCCGCGAAGAAATGGACCGGGCCGGGGCGATTGAGATGTTGATGCCGACGCTGCAGCAGGCCGACCTCTGGCGGGAATCTGGTCGGTATGACGATTACGGCGGGGAGATGCTGCGCATTACCGATCGCCATGATCGCGACATGCTCTACGGGCCGACAAATGAGGAGATGATCACGGACATCTTCCGCTCATTCGTGAAGAGCTACAAACAATTGCCGATCAATCTCTATCACCAGCAATGGAAATTCAGAGACGAGATCCGGCCGCGCTTCGGGATCATGCGGGGGCGTGAGTTCCTGATGAAAGACGCTTATAGCTTCGATCTTTCGGAGGCGGACGCGCGTGTCTCCTATCAGAAAATGTTCGCTGCCTACCTCAACACATTTGACCGGATGGGCATTACCGCCATTCCGATGCAGGCCGATCCCGGCCCCATTGGCGGCGACCTAAGCCACGAATTTCTGATCCTCGCCGAGAGCGGTGAGAGCGAAGTCTACTGCGACAAGGCCGTCCTGGATGTGCCAGCGCCCGGCGCAGATTTCGATTTCCAGGATTTGGACGCGCTTGACGCCGAAATGACCAAACGGACGCAATATTATGCTGCGACCGATGAGAAGCATGACGAGGCGGCGTTCAATGCGATCCCCGCCGACCGTCAAGTGAAAGCACGAGGCATCGAGGTTGGCCACATCTTCTATTTCGGGACCAAGTATTCAGAGCCTATGAAGGCCGATGTCCAGACCAAGGATGGCGGACTGGTGACGATCCATGGCGGGTCGTACGGCGTGGGTGTCTCTCGCTGTGTCGGCGCGATTATCGAAGCCAGCCATGACGAGAACGGCATCATTTGGCCCGATGAAGTTGCTCCATTCGGTGCTGGGATCATTTCAATGAAGCCCGATGATGCGGACGTCGCTACGGTTGCTGACGAGGCCTACGCCAAGCTCACGCAGGCCGGCAAGGATCCGCTCTATGATGAGACTGCAGATCGTGCCGGTCCGAAGTTTGCCCGCATGGAACTGATTGGTCTGCCCTGGCAGCTGACGGTTGGACCGCGCGGCGTAAAGTCCGGAACAGTGGAACTGAAACGCCGAGCTACCGGCGAGAAGGAAGATCTGTCGCTCGAATCTGCGATCAACAAGGTGATGGGTGGATAATTTGCCTGCTCCACGATTTTTCCACATTCTTTGCCTAGCGATCGACATATGAGCAGAGCTACTCCTTTCGGTCAGGTCGAACGCACGCTTGCATGGCGTTATTTGAGAGCAACCCGCGCCAATGGCGGCGTGTCCGTTGTCTCGATTGTCTCCTTCATCGGAATCCTGCTGGCCGTGATGGCCTTGATTGTGATCATGTCCGTGATGAGCGGGTTTCGGGCGACGCTGTTGGACGCGATGCTTGGCGGGCAGGGGCATGTCTTTGTGTTTACGCAAGACGAACCGGAGCAAGAGATTGATGACCTGGCGCTTCGCCTTGAAGGTTTGCCGGAAGTTGATCAGGCCATGCCGATCATTGAGCAGCAAGTGCTGGCAACCACAGATCGGCGCCAGAGCGGCGCGATTGTACGCGGCGTGCGGACGCAAGATCTCGACAATCTTCCTTTCCTGGAAGGCGGCGCCGTCGCGGCGGCTGCAGCCGGATTTAGCGAGGGCAAGAATGGCGGTGATGTGATCATGGTTGGTCGGTTTCTCGCCGCCGATCTGGGGCTCTACCCAGGCGACAAGGTCACGCTGATCACGCCTGACGGCATAAAAGGCCCTTTCGGGGTCACCCCGCGCCGCAAGGTGTATACCGTCGGCAGCTTCTTCCAGACAGGGAGCGTTGAACTCGATCAACTCTACATCCTGATGCCGATTGAACAGGCGCAGCTCTTCTTTGGGCGGAAGGACGTCTACGACAAAATTGATCTGCGCCTCCCAGATCCGATGCTGACCGAGGATGCTGAATCCGCGGTGCAGGAGGCATTGGAGTACCGGCTGCCAACGCAAAGCTGGAAGGTCCAGCGAGAAGCCTATTTCAGCGCTCTAAACACAGAGCGATCGATGATGATGATCATCATGTTGATCCTGATCATGATCACCTCGCTCAACATTATCACCGGCGTCGTCATGCTGGTGAAGAACAAGACCAGTGACATCGCGATCCTTCGGACCGTCGGCACATCGCGCGGCTCGATTATGCGCGTATTCCTGATGATTGGCGCGTTGCTAGGACTGACAGGTGCATTGATTGGGGCAGCGCTCGGCGTTGTTCTTGTGATGAACATTAATGTCGTGATCGACGGGATCGGGGCGGTCCTGCAGCGCGATCTGTTCCCGCCAACGGTCTACGGCCTTGATGGCCTTCCGGCTGTGCTCGATTGGGCAGAAGTGTCGTTTGTGACGTTCTGGGCCATGGGCATGTCTATGCTCGTGACGATCTGGCCTGCCTGGTCTGCGGCGCGGCTCGATCCGGTCGAAGCGTTGAGGTTCGAATAATGGTCCCCGTACTCGAACTTCGCGACATCGTCCGGCAATACAAATCAGAAGCCGGGACGCTCAACGTCCTTCAAGGCGCGAGCTTACAGCTGAATCCGGGCGAGCTGGTTGGCCTGGTCGGTCCATCCGGCTCCGGAAAGTCGACTCTGCTGCACACAGCCGGGCTTCTGGAGAAGCCTGAAGGCGGACAAGTATTTCTGGAGGGCGAAGATTGCGTCGCGCTCGGAGATTCCGGCCGCACGCGCCTGCGCCGGGAAAAACTAGGTTTTGTGTACCAGTTCCACCATCTGCTGCCGGAGTTTAGCGCGCGCGACAATGTTGCGATGCCGCTTATGGTCGGCGGTATGAAACGGGGCGAGGCGCGAAAGAAAGCCGACACCTTGCTCGCGGAAATGGGCCTCACGGAACGCGCCAAGCACCAGCCGGGGCAAATGTCTGGCGGGGAGCAACAACGCGTCGCCATCGCCCGTGCCCTGGTCAATGACCCGCGTCTCATGATTGCCGACGAGCCGACCGGCAATCTGGACCCGGCAACCACAGATCGTGTGTTCCAAAGCCTGATCCGGATGGCGCGAAACGAAGGTGCGGCCGTTCTTGTCGCAACGCACAATATGGCGCTAACGCAACACATGGACCGCGTGCTGACTCTGAGGGATGGGATACTCACAGATTTTGCGTGAGTTCCGCTTATGTTCCAACTGAAAATCTGCTAACTAAATCGCCGTTGGGAGTGCACGGTTAGCTCCTTGTTGCAGGAACCGGTTCGTGCCTCGCAGAATCGCGCCAGTGTCGTCGTGCGCAGTGCATCAGCAGAAGGATTATCCGTGGGACAGACACCTTTTATCCACCTCGCTGTGCGCACATCCTTCTCGCTGCTGGAAAGCATGATCGGCACCAAGGGACTGACCAAATGGTGCGTCGACCAAGGCATGCCCGCGGTCGCAATCACTGATCGAAATAATATGTTCGGTGCGCTGGAGCTCTCGGAGAGCCTCGCCGGCGCGGGTGTTCAACCCATTATGGCGGTTTGTTTCGATGTCACCGACGGCGCGCATCAGGAAACCGTCACGCGCTTGTCGATCTATGCTCAGAACGAGATCGGGTATGAGCGGTTAATGGCGCTGTCCTCCTTTGCCTATCTCGATGCTGAAGATGGCGTGCCGCGGATCCACAAACGCTATCTGGAAGAAAAGACGGACGGTCTCATCGTCCTGACCGGAGGGGCTGAGGGCGAAGTCGCACGCCATTTGCTGCGAGATAAGACCGAGGACGCAAAGCAGGCGCTGCAGACTCTGGCGGATCAGTTTCCCGGACGCTGCTATGTTGAGATCACGCGGCACGGCTCCGTCGAAGAGATACAGACCGAACCAGGGCTTCTCGCGCTTGCCTATGAACTGAATCTCCCCATTGTCGCGACGCATGATGCCCGGTTCATGAAAGCCAGCGATGCAGGCGCGCATGATGCGATGATGTGCATCGCGAACGGTGCTTATCTGGGCCAGGAAGACCGCCCTCAAGTTGAGCCGCAACAATACCTCAAAACCGAAGCGGAAATGCGCGAGCTTTTTGCGGACCTTCCCGAGGCGATTGATACGACGGCCGAAATCGCTAGGCGGTGCGGTGTTCGGTCGGTGAAGCGCAGCCCAATCCTGCCGAATTTCGGAGACGGCTCGAGGTCTGAGATCGAAGAGCTAAAACTGCAAGCCAAAGCAGGCCTCGAAGCCCGTCTGAGCGAAGCGCCAAAACTCTATGCGACCCGTGAGACCTATTTTGAACGGTTGGATTATGAGCTCGGCATCATCGAAGGCATGGGCTTTCCCGGCTACTTTCTGATCGTTGCCGACTTTATCAAATGGTCGAAGGAACAGGGCATTCCGGTCGGTCCCGGACGAGGGTCTGGCGCAGGGTCCTTGGTGGCGTGGGTGTTGACGATTACCGACCTCGACCCACTCCGTTTCGATCTGCTGTTCGAGCGGTTCCTCAATCCCGAGCGGGTTTCCATGCCCGACTTCGATATCGATTTCTGCCAGGAGCGCCGCGGCGAAGTGATCCGCTATGTTCGCGACAAATACGGCGCGGAGTCGGTTGCGATGATCATCACGTTCGGGACGCTGCAGGCGAAAGCTGTTGTGCGCGATGTCGGCCGGGTGATGCAGATGCCCTACGGCCAGGTTGATCGACTGGCCAAACTGATCCCGTTCAATCCGGCAAAACCACCCAAGCTCTTCGAAGCGATTGAGGACGAGCCAAAATTTGATGAGGAAATCAGCCGCGATCCGCGCGTGCAAGAATTGCTCGATACCGCGCTCGCGCTGGAGGGCATGTACCGAAATGCCGGGACACACGCTGCGGGGGTGGTCATTGGTGATCGTCCTCTGACGGAACTGGTGCCGCTTTACAATGACCCGCGCGGCGACCTGCCGGCCACGCAGTTCAATATGAAATGGGCGGAGTCCGCGGGGCTCGTTAAGTTTGACTTCCTCGGTTTGAAGACGCTGACGGTGATCGACCGCGCGCTCAAATTTATTCGCCGGGATGGACAGGATGTCGGGCCAGAGTGGTTCAGCCTGGATGATCAAGCGACATACGAGCTGATGGCCTCTGGTGAAACGCTGGGCGTGTTCCAGCTCGAAGGGCAGGGCATGCGCGACACTCTGCGCAAAGTCCGTCCAGGTAATCTGGAAGACGTCATCGCGATCATCTCACTCTATCGCCCAGGTCCGATGGACAATATTCCAGTCTACGTGGCGGGTAAGGATGATCCGGAAACGATCAAATATCAGCATCCCGATCTCGAGCCGATCCTTCAAGCGACGTACGGTGTCCCTGTCTATCAGGAGCAGGTGATGCGGATGGCGCAGGAGATCGCAGGATACTCGCTCGGCGAAGCCGACTTGCTTCGCCGCGCCATGGGTAAGAAAAAGCTCGAGGAAATGGTCGCGCAGCGCCAACGCTTCCTGGAGGGAGCGAAGGAGCTGAAAGGGATCGAAGCCCCGCTAGCGAACGACATCTTTGATACGATGGAAAAGTTTGCGGGTTATGGCTTCAATAAATCACATGCCGCTGCGTACGCGTTGATCGGTTATCACACAGCCTATTTGAAGCGACACTTCCCTGTGGCGTTCCTGGCAGCGTCGATGAGCCTTGATCTGCACAATACCGACAAGCTTGCCGCCTTTTTCCAGGAATCGCGACGCTTGAAGATCCCGATCATCGCGCCGAACGTAAATGAATCGACGGCTGATTTTGATGTTCGCGGCGACTCAATCGTTTACGCGCTCGGGGCTTTGAAGGGCGTGGGGCCAGAGGCGATGAAGCATCTCGTCCTGGAGCGCGAGAAGAGCGGGCAGTATCAATGCCTGCATGATCTCGCCGAACGGGTCGATCCGAAGGACATCAACAAAAAATGTTTCGAGCAGCTCTCCAAAGCGGGGGCCTTCGATCAATTGGAACCCAATCGGGCCAGGGCTCTGAAGTCGGCTCCGATGCTCGCCTCAGCATGTGCGGCATCTGCGGAAGACCGCGCCGGTGGGCAGGGCGGGCTGTTTGGAGAAGCAGAGCCGGCAATGCGTACGGATTTACCCAAAGCGGCCGCGTGGAACATGCAGGAAAAGCTGGACCAGGAATTTGCGGCGATCGGTTTCTATTTTTCCGGTCACCCGCTGGACGATATCATCGACAGTCTCGAAGATGGACGCATCACCTATGCGATGAATATTGAGGAATCGGCAGTTGATGGCCGTCCGATGGAGCTGATCGGTGTTGTCCGGCGCCGTGTCGAAAAACCGGCGCGCAATGGCGGTAAGTTTGCGTTCTTGACCCTGTCTGACCCCACCGGTGAGGTGGAGTTGATGGTGATGCCGGAATTGCTGGCCGACGTCCGTGACCAGCTGGAGCCTGGATCAGCTGTTGTGATCCTGACGGAGGTCCGCCGCCGAGATGATGAAATCCGATTGTCTGCGCGCCGCGTTCAGGCGATCGAACAGGCCCGGATCGCCAAGAAAGCACCCGCCCTTTCCGTTAAAATGGAAAAAGGCGCCGATATGACAGGCCTGGCATCGATCGCCGCGCGCCTGCGGGGTGTGGCCGGGCAAGACCGCGGCGAAATCTTCATCCGAATGCCAATCGATGATGGCCGCGTTGTCACCTTGCGACTGCCGGATACCTACCCAACGGGGATCGAAGCTTTGCGGGCGCTCAAAACCGCCCCTGGCGTTGCCCGCGTCGACCACGAGGCCGCCTGATTGGTTGCAATCTGAGCTGTACGGTTGCACCTCGCGGAAATTCATGTATAGACCCGCCCGTTAACCCCCGATGCGTGGTCCTTCCGGTGTCGGCCCTCTAGTGAGGTTCGATAGGGAGCATGCCGGTCAACCGGATAAGGAAAATTAAGATGGCTTTGCCTGAATTCACAATGCGTGAACTGCTCGAGTCTGGCGTTCACTTTGGTCACCAAACTCACCGCTGGAATCCCAAGATGAAGCAATTCATCTATGGCGCGCGTTCCGGCATTCACATTATGAACCTGTCGACGACTGTTCCACTGCTTCACCAAGCACTGGTTAAAGTCCGCGACACCGTCGCCAAAGGTGGCCGGGTGCTGTTCGTCGGCACCAAGCGTCAGGCCTCTCAGCCGGTTGCTGAAGCTGCACAGCGTTGTGCACAGTATTACATGAACCACCGTTGGCTCGGTGGCACGCTGACCAACTGGTCTACCGTATCAAATTCAATTAAGCGCCTGCGCGAGCTGGAAGAGCTTCTTGGTGATAAAGAGACTTCGGGTCTGACCAAGAAAGAGCTCCTCAACCTCGAGCGCGACCGTGAGAAGCTGGACAAGGCGCTTGGCGGGATCGCCAATATGGGCGGCCTCCCAGACCTGATCTTTGTCATCGACACGAACAAAGAAGCGATTGCGATCAAGGAAGCTCGCAAACTCGGCATTCCAGTAGTTGCCGTCGTTGATACCAATTGCGACCCGGACGACGCTGATTTCCCATTCCCGGGCAATGACGATGCAGCGCGAGCGATTTCGCTTTATTGTAACCTCGTTGCTGACGCAGTGCTCGACGGTCTTGCAGAATCTTCTGCTGGTCTCGGCATTGACCTCGGCGAAGCGGAAGACATTGAGGCAATGGTTGAGCTCGACGTTGCAGCTGCGGATGCCGCCGAAGAGGCCGCTACCGAAGAAGCTGCTGCGGAAGCGCCAGCCGAAGACGCTGCGGCAGAAACACCGGCCGAAGACGCGACTGAAGACAAGACTGAAGCTTAACCCCTACAGGTTTAAACAGAAGGAAGACCAGGATGGCTCAAATCACTGCTGCCCTCGTCAAGGATCTGCGTGACAAGACTGGCGCAGGCATGATGGATGCAAAGAAGGCGCTCGTCGAGAATGACGGAAACGTAGAAGCTGCAGTCGATTGGCTGCGCGCAAAAGGCTTGTCCAAAGCGGCGAAGAAGTCAGGCCGCACTGCGGCTGACGGGCTTGTTGCTGCGATCGTTTCGGAGGATGGCAAGACCGGTGCTGTGGTCGAACTCAACGCTGAAACCGATTTCGTGGCGCGTAACGAGACGTTTCAGAAGGCGCTCAGCGACATTGCGGCGATTGCCCTGACGACGGAAGGCACAACCGAGGCGCTTGCGTCTGCTGGCGCGCCTGATGGAGACGGCACAGTCGACGACATGATCAAGCGTCTTGTCGGAACGATTGGCGAGAACATGACCCTGCGCCGCGCGGCTCAGATCAAAGCGGACTCCGTAGCGGCCTACATCCACAGCGCTGAAGCGCCTGGAATGGGCAAGATCGGTGTTCTGGTCGGCCTGAACGGTTCTGGCGATCTGGCTGAAGCCGGTAAGAAAGTTGCGATGCATGTTGCAGCGACGTCTCCCGCGTCTGCCACTGTTGCGGACCTGGACGCGGAGCTGGTCGCGCGTGAAAAGCAGGTTCTGACCGAGCAAGCCGAGCAAAGTGGCAAGCCTGCCAATGTCATCGAAAAGATGATCGAAGGTCGGATCAAGAAATACTACAAAGAAGTTGTTCTGGTTGAGCAGCAATTCGTCATGAACCCTGACCAGACGGTCGCTCAGTTCCTGGCCGATAGCGGCGCAGAATTGGCTGGCTTTATCATGTTCAAGCTCGGCGAGGGCATCGAAAAGGCGGAAGACAACTTCGCGGACGAAGTTGCTTCAATGACCAAAGCTTAAGGCCTTAAAAAAATAAGTGCTTTTGAATCCCGGCCACCGATGACAGGTGGCCGGGAATCTTTTATGCCCTCATGGGATATTGGAGACGCGTCATGTCAGGTGAAACAGAACCCGCAAGCGACCTACGGTATAAGCGCGTCCTTCTGAAAATTTCTGGAGAGGCCCTTATGGGGCCAACCGACTATGGCATTCACATGCCCACTTGTCTGGGGTTTGCCGAAGAAATCGCTGCGGCCCGTGAGCTCGGCGTTGAAATTTGCCTGGTGATCGGCGGCGGTAACATCTTTCGAGGCATGAAAGGTGCTGCACAGGGCATGGAGCGCTCGCAAGCTGACTCGATGGGGATGCTCGCGACGATTATGAATGCTCTTGCTATGCAGAGCGCGCTGGAGTCGATTGGCGTCCAGACGCGGGTTCAGTCCGGCATTCGGATGGATGAGATCTGCGAACCTTTTATTAGACGTCGCGCGATCCGCCATATGGAAAAGCGACGCGTCGTGATTTTTGCGGCCGGAACCGGCAATCCGTATTTCACCACTGATACCGGCGCGGCTCTACGCGCTGCTGAGATGCACTGCGATGCGATGATGAAGGGTACTCAGGTCGATGGTGTCTATTCCGCTGACCCGAAAACCGATCCAAACGCCGAGCGTTATGATCATCTGACCTACCAGGATGTTCTCGCACGCAACCTGAAAGTTATGGACGCATCGGCGGT
The DNA here is from genome assembly GCA_017642885.1 of Henriciella sp. Taxonomy (GTDB): domain Bacteria; phylum Pseudomonadota; class Alphaproteobacteria; order Caulobacterales; family Hyphomonadaceae; genus Henriciella. The sequence goes on from JAEPOM010000005.1 coordinate 65,360, forward strand.
GAGCCTTATGCGTGACACAAACATCCCGATTGTGGTTTTCTCATTGCATAATAAAGGGGCCCTGCAGGACGTACTGACAGGTCGAGGCCCTAGCACAGTCATCTCCGGTTCGTGAGGAATAGAAAATGAGTTACGATAAAAAAGATCTCGAACGCCGTATGGACGGCGCCATCAGCGCCTTGCAGGCAGAATTGCAAGGTCTGCGAACCGGCCGAGCTTCGGTCAACTTGCTCGATAATGTTCAAGTGTCGGCTTATGGCTCGATGATGCCGCTGAACCAGGTGGGCTCTGTCTCCATAATGGATGCGCGCATGATTGGCGTGAATATTTGGGATAAGGGTCTGGTTGGAGCCGCAGACAAAGCGATCCGCGAATCCGGGCTGGGTTTGAACCCTGTCGTGGATGGTCAGACGCTGCGTATTCCGATCCCGCCGCTGAATGAAGAGCGTCGGCTCGAACTGACCAAAGTTGCTGGCAAATATGCCGAGGCCGGGCGTGTTGCCGTCCGTAATGTCCGCCGAGACGGCATGGACGGGCTAAAGAAAATGGAAAAAGACGGTGAGATCAGCGAAGATGATCACCGGTCGCTTACTGATGAGGTTCAGAAACTCACTGACACCTTTGTCGGTAAAGTCGATGAAGCGCTGAAGAACAAAGAAGCGGAGATCATGCAGGTTTGACCTCCGCGCCATCAGCTGCCCAAACCGGGGAGGGTGGGCCTCCTGCCGGCAGTTTCCCAGACCACGTTGCGATCATTATGGATGGCAACGGGCGCTGGGCGAAGTCGCGGAACCTGCCACGCGCGGTCGGACACGAGCGCGGTGTTGAAGCGCTCCGCCGCACCGTCGAAGCGGCGCAAGATGTCGGTCTAAAAAACCTCACCGTGTATTCCTTCTCGACCGAGAACTGGCGTCGTCCGGTCTCCGAGGTCAACGCCTTGTTTGGGCTACTGAAAGCGTACGTTAAACGAGACCTGGATCGCCTGGCGCGTGAAGGTGTTCGCGTCCGCATCCTTGGCACACGTAAAGGTCTGCCGGACGACATTCGCGAGCTTGTTGATCGAGCAGAGGCGCGGACCGAGGCCAATTCAAAATTCAATCTTTGTATTGCCTTCAACTATGGCGGCCGCGAAGAGATTGTCCGCGCGGTACAAAAGGCCGCCAAATCGCTCTCGGACGGCTCACTCAATCCCGATACTCTCGACGAAGAGTCTTTCGAGCAATTCCTCGACACGTCCGAAGTGCCTGATCCGGATATTGTCATCCGCACGAGCGGTGAATATCGATTGAGCAATTTTCTGATCTGGCAAGCGGCATATGCTGAGTTGGTGTTTATGGATGTGCTCTGGCCAGATTTTGGAAAAGAGCATCTGATTGAGGCAATTGAGACGTTTCAAAAGCGGGAACGTCGTTTTGGCGGTCTGGCTTCCGGAGCTGCTTGATCATGGCGCCGCAGAAGCAACATGACGGCCAGCTCGGCGATCTCAGGCTACGGCTAGTATCGGCTGGCGTGCTCATTCCTTTTGGATTGTATGTTGTCTGGGCTGGCGGGCTGCTTTTGGCGATTGCCTGCGGAGTGTTCGCCGCCTTGATGGCTTACGAATGGATCCGGATGACGGCGTCGCCGTCGATGAAGGCATTTGTTGTGCTCGCCATTTTGCCATTCATTCCGGCAGCGCTCGGCGCACCGGTATGGGCTGTTTGGGCTTTGCTGGGCGCCATGATTGCGGCGAGTTTTACCCATTCGGTATCAGGAAAGCGCGGAGCTGAGAGTTTTGGTTTGCTCTACGTCGCCGGAATGCCGCTGTGTTTGTTTCTATTGCGTGAAGGGCCTTGGGACGGTGCCGCTGCCGCACTGATCTTCATGGGGATCGTCTGGGGTTCCGACTCGGCTGCCTATTTCACGGGTCGTCAGTTGAGAGGTCCATTACTACACCCGGATTCGCCGTCAAAGACCTGGAGCGGCGCCATCGGTGCCGTCATCTTTAGCGCACTCTGCGGCGCGCTGGCGGCGCATTTGACAGGAGGGATGCTGACCGCCTGGGTGCTCATCGGTGGACTGGTATCTATCATCGCGCAGATGGGTGATATGTTCGAAAGCTCGCTCAAGCGCCGATACGGGATCAAGGACTCCAGCGGCTTCGTTCCTGGACATGGCGGATTGCTCGACCGGGTAGACGGGCTTGGGATGGTTTGCGTCGTCATGGTGCTGGCATTTCTGTTTGCGCCGAACTTCGTTAGCGTACTAGGGCTAGCGGTATGAGTGGCGTTCGAACCATCTCGATTCTTGGATCGACCGGATCAATTGGGACATCGGCCTTGTCGGTGGTCGAGCATGCGAATGCGCAAGGCGCCGAGCCGGTCTTTCAGATTGATACGCTTACCGGTGGACGCAATGCCGATTTGCTTATTCAGCAAGCAAAACAGCACCGGCCGAACTGCGTGGTGATCGCTGATCCGTCTAAACGCGAACATATCTCTGACGCGCTTTCTGGTCTGGACATAGAGGTTTATGCTGGGGCCGATGCAATTGAGGACGCGGCCAAGCGCCCGGTCGATAGACTTCTTGCCGCGATTGTTGGGATATCGGGCCTGCCGTCTACACTTGCCGCTTTAGAGGCCGGCAACTCAGTCGCGCTTGCCAACAAAGAAAGCATGGTCTGTGCAGGGCCGCTGCTTAACCGGGTTGCTGCAGAGAAGCAGGTCGCGATTGTGCCAACAGATTCAGAGCACAATGCAATGTTTCAGGTCATGGAGCGACGCGAGGATGTTGAGCGCATCATCCTGACAGCGTCCGGCGGACCGTTTCGAACGACAAATCGAGAAGAGTTGAAAGTCGTCACCCCGCGGCGCGCGCTTGCCCATCCGAGATGGGACATGGGAGAGAAAATTTCCATCGATAGCGCCACGCTTTTCAACAAAGGCCTGGAGCTGATCGAAGCGTGTTACCTGTTCGATATGAGCGAAGATCAAATCGAGGTGGTGGTGCATCCGCAGTCGATCATACACTCAGCGGTCGCCTATCGAGACGGATCTGTGCTTGCTCAGATGGGTGTGCCGGACATGCGAACGCCCATCGCACACGCCTTAACCTGGCCAGAGCGGCGAGAACCAACTCCGGTCGAGAGGCTGGACCTGGTCGCGCTGGGCCAGCTCGATTTTGAGGCACTGGATAGTGCCAGATTTCCCGCCGTTGACCTTTCGCGTGAGGCGATCCGGCTCGGAAAAGGCGTCCCGATCGCATTAAATTGCGCTAATGAAGGTGCTGTAGCTGCATTTCTGGCGGGCCAATGCGGATTTCTCGACATAAGCTGGCTCGTGGAGACTGTGATGGAGCGGTTTCTGAGCGGCTCAATGTCTTGTGAGGATTGCGAAAACTTGGAAGCGGTTCTAGCAATACAAGCCGAAGCTGAAAGATTGACGGGCGCGCTTCTGGAAGAAGTGAAGAGCCAGAAGCAGGAGCGTACAGCGTGACCGAGATTCTGTCGCAAGGCCCGATCTTTTTGGTGTGCCTGGCATTCTTGCTCGGCGTCGTCGTGATTATTCACGAACTCGGACACTATTGGATGGGGCGCTACTTCGGGGCTGCCGTCGAATCGTTCTCAATCGGTTTCGGTAAGCCGATTTACGAAACCAAGGACAAGAACGGAACGCGTTGGCGTGTGAACTGGATTCCGCTGGGCGGATTCGTGAAGTTCGTGGGCGAAAGCCAGATGCCGAGCGATGTTGGCCGCATCGAGGATGGGCCCTCTGGTAAACCGTATCCGCAGCTTGGAGTGGGCGCGCGTTCATTGGTGGCGCTCGCCGGGCCGGCCGCGAATTTTGTTCTGGCTGTTTTGCTGTTTGCGATCTTCTTCGGGTTTCGCGGGGTCGAGACCTATGATGTTTACGCTTATGATGTCGCGCCAGACTATCCGGCTGCAGAGGCAGGATTGCAGGCTGGCGATGTTATTCGAGCGATTGATGGAAAACCGATCCAGGCGTTGTCCGACTTGATCGTGATCACCAGTATGTCTTCCGGGCGGCCTCTGGATTTTGAGGTGACACGCGGGGACGAAACGCTCACGCTCGCCGTAACGCCGCGCCGCGAGACGAGGCAGAACCAGCTCGGCCAGATCGTGCCGCAAGGAACCATCGGAATTATTCCAGCCCCCGTCATGGAAACTGTAGAGTTTCGCCGATACGGGCCCATTAGCGCTGTTGGAGCTGGCGTTCTGGAAACCAAAAGTACGGTCGAGCATACCGTTTACATGCTTGGCCGAATAATTACCGGTAAAGAACCGCTGGCTCTGATGAGCGGACCCGTTGCAATCGGAGATGCCGGACGACGAATCGTCAACCAGACTTTGGGTGCAGAGACTGTCCCGCTGACCACACGGCTGAGTGCCCTGGGATGGTCAGCCCTGCAATTATGTGCGCTGATCTCGATTGGGATCGGTTTTTTCAACCTGTTGCCACTGCCGGTACTCGACGGTGGCCACCTCGTATTCAACGCGTATGAGTTCGTAACCGGCAAGGTCATGCCGGAAAAGGTGCAGGAAGTGGCATTGATGGCTGGGCTCGGTCTGCTATTGACCATGTTCGTGTTCATCACTTGGGGCGATGTTCTGGAAACGGGTCTTTTCCAAAGACCAACAAGCGAATAGGACGCTTACCAAGGAGGATCGAGGGATCGATGCGTAAAGTACTTGCTGCAGCCTTTATGGCGATGAGCACACTCGCGATAACCGCAACGCCGGTTGTTGAGGCCGTGGCTCAATCTGCCGAGACGATTCGTCAGATCCGAATCGAAGGCAATCAACGTATCGAAGATCGCACCGTGCAGTCCTACCTGCTGGTGGCACCCGGCGACACATTCGATCCTTCGCGGATCGACTTATCGCTCAAGACGCTTTTTGCGACTGGGCTCTTTGCAGATGCAAGCTTCGACAAAGTTGGGCCGGATCTCGTTGTTCGGGTCGTCGAGAACCCGATCATCAACCGCGTACTTTTCGAGGGCAATCGCGCGCTGGACGACGACAAGCTTCGCGAAGAAGTTCAGGCCGCCCCGCGTGGAATCTTTACTGCCGCGCGAGTGCAAGCGGATGTGCAGCGCATTCTTGAGCTTTACCGGCAATCAGGCCGGTTCTCGGCAACAGTAGAGCCACAATACAAACCGCTTGATCAGAATCGCGTAGATCTCGTTTTCGTGGTGACTGAAGGGCCAGTAACGGGTGTTCGCGCGATCAACTTCATCGGTAATGACGAGTTTGCTGATCGCCGGCTTCGCAGTGAGGTTGTGACCAAGCAATCGCGCTGGTGGCGCTTTTTCAGTTCGAACGACAATTACGATCCTGGCCGTCTCGAGTATGACCGCGAACTGCTCCGACAGTTCTATCAAAACCGCGGCTACTATGATTTCCGCGTTATTTCAGCGGTAGCGGACCTGACGCCGGACCGCGAAGACTTTTATATCACCTACACGATCGAAGAGGGCGAGCAGTACACATTCGGAGATGTCCAGGTCGAAACGGCGCTCGATAAACTGAGTTCTGACGGACTACGCCGTGCCGTTCCGATTCAGGACGGAGATTTGTTCCGCGGAGATCTTATCGAAGACACGATTGACACTCTAACCTATGCCGCTGGTATCGCAGGCTACGCTTTTGTTGACGTAAATCCACGACTGGAGGCGGATCCGGAAACGCGGAAAGTCAACGTAACGTTCGCGATTGATGAAGGCCCACGAGTTTACATTGAGCGGATCAACATCGTTGGAAATACCAGCACGATTGACCGGGTTATCCGACGAGAACTCCGAGTGGCTGAGGGCGATGCGTTCAATCGGGTCTTGCTTGATCGATCTCGTAACCGGGTGCGTGCCCTAGGCTATTTTGAAGAGGTTGAGATCACCGAACGCGCAGGGTCGCGGCCAGATCGGACGGTTGTCGACCTCTCAGTGAAAGAGCAAGCGACTGGCGAACTCTCCTTTGCGGCGGGCTTCTCGTCGGTGGACGCGTTCCTGATCGATCTCAGCGTTTCGCAACGGAATTTGCGCGGGCGTGGACAGAGCCTCATTGCTCGCGTCTCGGCCTCGGATCGTCAGCAGTTCGTAGATTTCCGCTTCCAGGAGCCACGCTTTCTGGATCGCAATCTGTCCGCTGGGCTCGAACTGTTCTCCACGCGATCAGACTTTTTGGACGTATCGGACTTTGAGTCAGAGACGATTGGTGCGGGCGTGAGTTTTGGGTTCCCCGTCACCGATAATACAGGGTTGCAGGTGCGATATCGTTTGCAGTCCGATGAGATCAACGTTGAAGACACGCAACTTGTGATTATTGAGGCCACCGGCGCGCTCGCGACGGAGGATGTCCTGGTTGATCAGAACAACCCGCAAACACCAGATGACCCGAGCGACGATACGGCCTTTCCAGTCCCGATTTCGCCTGACACGGTTCCTTTGCCAGCTGGCACGATCATTGTTGACCAATGTTCCGAACAATTCTCATTCCGCTCGACGATTTGTAACAGCGAGCGGTCGGATATCACGTCTCTAATTGGGTACTCATTTAATTGGGACCGCCGTAATGATCCAATTGCTCCAACGGGCGGATTTGATTTCTCGATTTCGCAAGATATTGCGGGCCTTGGTGGTGATGTTCAGTACTTGCGCACGGAGCTTTCTGGCGCAACCTATCGCGGGATCTTCAAGGGTGTGCGGGCCAGCGTAAGAGTGTCCGCCGGTGCGATCGAGCCGTTCGGCGATGATGACAGTATTCGGATCAATAACCGCTTCTTCCGCGGCGGATCTTCATTCCGCGGGTTCGATGTTGCAGGTCTGGGCCCTCGCGTGGTCGATGTAATTGCCGACACCGATGGAAATGTAATCGAAGTCATCCCGCAAAACTCACTCGGCGGCAAAATTTATTATCAGGGCACCGGTGAGTTAACGGTTCCGAACTACCTGCCTGAAGAGTATGGGATCCGCACAAAACTGTTCATCGAAGCAGGTTCTGTCGGTATTCTGGACGACGCAGACCTGGACGATCAGATCTTTTTCACCACGCAGGCAGGACAGATCAATAACATTCCGGGTGGTTTGCCGGCGTCACGGCAAATCAGAGACGGATTAGGCCTTCGGGCATCTGCAGGACTTTCAGTGGGCTGGGACTCGCCGTTCGGACCAATTCAGTTCGACTTTTCACAAATCCTACGCAAGGAGGAGTACGATCGAACCGAGACTTTCCGTTTCAGTACGTCTACTCGTTTCTAGTTCAATCATTGTTCTCACAGGAGAGAGACACATGTTTCCCGTTAAATCCATTCTCGCGGCTCTCGCGATCGCGATATCAACACCGTTCACTCTGGCCTCCGTTGCGTACGCGCAAGGAACCAACATTATCGTTATTGATCGCACCCAAATCCTGACCCAAAGCAAAGCAGGTCTTGACGTGGCGACCAAGATCCAGGGGATCGAGGCTTCCATGCAGGCTGAATTGCAGCCGACTGCGACGCAACTTCAGACTGAGGGTGCGGCGATCGAAGCTAAAACGGCCAATATGACGCCTGAAGCTATGCGTGCCGACGCCGCCTTGAAAACAGAAGTCGAAAATTACGCTCGCAAGGCGAATGATTTCAATCGCAATCGCCAGATCGTGGCGCAGGAATTGGCGCTGACAGAGCGCAAGGCGCTGATTGATCTCAACAATGCGCTTATTCCCATTTTGCGCGATGTCGTAGCGGAAACTGGCGCCAACGTTATTCTGGATCGGTCGACTGTGATCTTCACGGATGAGACGACAGACAAAACTGCAAGCGTGATCGCCAAGCTCGACGCCGCGACCCCAACCATCGCAGTTACCCGTCAGAAGATGCCGACGCAGGCTGCTCAGCAGTAAAGCATCGGGGGGCTGATGCCAGTCGACGAGCGCTTCTACACTTATAAGGGTCCGCAGACATTGCGGACCCTTCTTGACGTCTGTGGTTTGGACGTAAGCGTCGATGTGGATCCGGAGATACGCGGGATCGCTTCGGCTGCGATGGCGCGCGAAGGTAATATCTGTTTTTTCGAAGGTGATCCGCGACGAGGTAATGACATTAGCGCGGAAGCAACCGCGTGTTTCGTCACAGAAAAGGCTGCAGAGGCATTGCCAGAAGGCGTTGTGCCGGTCGTCGTTTCTCATCCTCGGTATGCGCACAAACGCGCCGGAGAAGCGTTGTATGAGCTGAAGGCCTGGACCGCCGCGGGAGAGCCCCCGTCAATTCATCCAAGTGCCGAGATTGCGCCAACCGCCGTGGTCGGGGCGGGCGCTGCGATTGGCGAATGCGCGCAGATCGCGCCCGGCGCGGTGATCGGGCCGGGGGTCCAGATCGGCGCGCGAACCAAAATTGGACCGAATGCAGCCATTCGCTGTGCCCTGATTGGTAACGATGTGACCGTCCTTTCCGGGGTTAGTATTGGCGAGGCGGGATTCGGTGTAACCGCCGGACCTTTAGGCGCTGAAGACGTCCCTCAGTGGGGGCGTGTGATTATTCAGGACCAGGTATCGATCGGAGCAAATTCCTGTGTCGATCGCGGTGCCTTTGATGATACGATTATAGGCGAGCGCACCAAGATCGATAACCTGGTTCAGATCGCTCACAATGTAGTCATTGGCCGTAATGTCATGATGGCGAGCTTCACCGGTATCTCAGGTACAACTTCTATTGGAGACGGTGTCGTCATGGGCGGCCGCGTTGGAATCGCTGATCATGTTCATATCGGCGCCGGTGCACGCCTCGCCGCCGGATCAGGTATCTTCCGTGATATACCTCCAGGCGAGGCATGGGGAGGAACCCCAGCCCGTCCTTTGCGTCAGTACCTGCGCGAGATTGCCTGGATTCAGAAACAAGTTGCGCCAAAGAAGAAACCAAAATGAGCGTCACCATTCACCCTACAGCCGTCGTTGAAACGGGCGCAGAGCTTGGCGTCAATGTCACGGTCGGCGCGATGGCCTATGTGGGGCCAAATGCAGTGCTTCACGACAATGTCACGCTGCATCCGAAATCAACTGTCTTTGGGCGCACGCTCCTCAACGAGCATGTCGAAGTGTTCCCTGGTTCGGTTTTGGGCGGGCCACCGCAAGTGCTTGGTTACCAGGACAGTCAAGAATCTCGCCTCGAGGTTGGTGCTCGCACGGTCATGCGCGAGCACACCACGCTACACACCGGATCTCCAGAGCATGGCGGCGTAACCCAGGTTGGCGCGGACTGCCTGTTCATGGCGCATACTCATGCGGCTCATGACTGTGTGGTTGGCGATAGCTGTGTTGTCGCAAACAACACCCATATTGGCGGGCATGTAACAGTCGGGGAGCAAGTCTGGTTTGGCGGCGCGGTCGCGGTCCACCAATGGTGCCGTATTGGCCCTCACGCCTTCGTCGGCGGTGGATCTATTCTGGTCGCAGACGTTATCCCGTTTGGCTCTGTGGTCGGCAATCACGCCCACCTTGCCGGGCTGAATGTGGTCGGCTTGAAGCGACGCGGCTTTTCCAGAGAGACGATCCGAAGCCTCCGCTCCGCCTATCGCATGCTCTACGCGAAAGAAGGCACATTCTCGGAGCGCCTCGAAGACACCGCCGCGACATTTGCTGAAACCGCAGAAGTCATGCAAATCGTTGATTTCATTCGCAGCAGCAAGAACCGCGCTTTGTGTCTGCCGCGATAGGAGGTCCGTTTGGCACCACTAGGCATCATTGCAGGATTGGGAGAGCTACCCGTCCAGGTCGCTGACGCGGCAATGGCGCGCGGGCAGGGCGTCTACGTCTTGCGCTTGAGAGGGTTCGAGGAGCCAGCGCTCGAGCGGTTTCCAGGCGAGGTGAACGGCCTTGCTGAGATCGGAAAGGCATGCAAGGCCTTCCGTCAGGCTGGGTGTGAGCAGGTCTGTTTCGCTGGCGTCGTCAAACGCCCCGATTTCAAGGCGCTCAAACCCGATATGAAGGGCATGACACTTCTGCCCAAGGCCATTTCAGCCGCCCGCAAAGGCGATGATGCGCTGCTGACTTTTATGATCAAAGTGTTCGAAGACGAAGGATTTGAGATCATCGGAGCGAATGAGGCAGCGGGCCATCTGGAGGCCCCTGAGGGCTTGCTAGCTGGGCCGATGCCGACGGACGCGCAACGCGACGATCTGGAGAAGGCGGCAGAGATCGCTCTCGAGATTGGCCGCATGGATATCGGGCAGGGGGCCATCGTTGCGAATGGACTTGTGCTCTGTGTCGAGGCGCAGGAAGGCACCGATGAAATGCTCAAGCGTTGTGCCGAGCTTCCTGGCGAAATCAGAGGCGCTGAGGCGGAACGCATCGGCGTTCTGGCGAAGCGCCCGAAGCCGCAACAGGAACGCCGGATAGATTTGCCAACAATTGGCAAGAAGACAGTTGATGGCGTCGCCGCAGCAGGCCTCGCAGGCATTGGCTATGAGGCGGGCGGCGCTCTAATCGTCGATGTCGATACAGTCAAAGCTCGCGCAAATGAACTCGGAATTTTCCTCTTTGGGTTCCCGCGGGATCCGAGCGCTTGACGGTCCCGCGCATTTTCCTGGTTGCCGCCGAGCCATCGGGAGATTTATTGGCTCGCGAAACGGCTGAAGCGATCAAATCGCAGGCGCCGGGCGTTAAGCTGGCGGGGATTGGCGGCGGAGAACTCAAGAAGATCGGGATAGAGTCGCCGATCGACATCGCGCCGCTCTCTATTCTCGGCTTATTCGAAGGTCTGAAGGCGTATGGCACGGTAGTGAAACTGGCCGACGCCGCTGCTGACTCAATTCTGGCCTTTGAACCTGATGCGGTGATCCTGGTCGATTCATGGGGCTTCATGTTGCGCGTCGCCCAACGCGTGCGCGATCGCAATCCCGCAATCAAACTAATCAAGTTGGTCGGACCTCAAGTCTGGGCGACACGCCCCGGCCGCGCCAAGACGCTGTCTAACCTCGTCGATCATCTCATCTGCATCCACCAGATGGAAACGGATTACTATGAGCCACATGGGCTTCCTGTAACGGTAATGGGCAATCCCGCGCTCAGCCGCACCCAGCGCGGCGACCGTGATGCCTTCCGTAGCAAGCTCGGACTATCGGGATCAGAACAGATGGTCTTAATCCTGCCGGGTAGCCGTCCGAGCGAGATTAAGCGTGTTGCTCCGGTGTTGATGGAAGCTGCATGGCTGCTGAAATCTGAACGCCCCGAGCTGCGCATCGTAACGGCGCCAGCGCCGTCGGTTCGCGCACAATTCGTAGCAGATTACCCCAATCTAGCCGATTGGGCGGTGATCACGGATGAAGGCGACGAAGCAGCAGATATCATGGCCGCTGCGGACTTAGCGCTAGCGTGCTCCGGGACCGTCACCAGCGAACTTGCGGTTCAGGGAACTCCGTTCATTGTTGGCTACAAGACCGATTGGATTACCTGGTCTCTCGCGCGGTACCTGCTCTACAAGCCGGAGCATATAACGCTTCTCAATATCGCCGCTGATGATACCGAGATTGCACCAGAATATGTCCAGACGCGTTTTCGAGCGGACCTTCTAGCAGAGCGTGCGGGCGCGCTATTGTCCGATGCAGACGCTCTGCGGGTTCAAACAGAAGCCCAAAACAAAGCGCTCTCCCGAATGGGAGAGCGCGATGAAGATGCGCCGTTTATTGCGGCGCAAACCATACTGAACGTGATTAGCGATCAGAAATAGCAACGAAGTCGCGTTTTGCGGCACCGGTATAGATCTGGCGTGGGCGACCGATGCGCTGTGATGGGTCTTCAATGAATTCGTTCAGCTGCGAACACCAGCCAACAGTCCGGGCCAGCGCGAACAGCACGGTGAACATGTCTGTCGGGAAGCCCATGGCGTCCAGAATAACGCCGGAATAGAAATCGACGTTTGGATAGAGCTTCTTCTCGCGGAAATAGTCATCTTCCAGAGCGAGGCGTTCCAGTTCCTTGGCGACGCGCAGGATCGGCGTATCGACACCCAATTCGTCCAGAACTTCGTGAGCGGTTTTCTGCATCACGGTCGCGCGCGGGTCGTAGTTTTTGTAAACCCGGTGGCCGAAGCCCATCAGGCGGAAACTGTCCGCCTTATCTTTTGATTTCTCGATATATTCCGGGATTCGATCGACTGTGCCAATTTCGCGGAGCATGTTGAGGCAGGCCTCATTCGCCCCGCCATGGCTTGGGCCCCAAAGCGAGGCTACGCCAGCGGCAATCGCCGCATAAGGGTGGGCGCCTGAAGACCCTGCGAGACGGACGGTCGAGGTCGATGCGTTCTGCTCGTGATCGGCGTGGAGGATGAAGATTTTGTCCATCGCACGGGCGAGCGTCTGGCTGGTCTTGTACTTCTCAGCTGGGACGGAGAAACACATCCGCAGGAAGTTTTCGCCGTAAGACAGCTCATTCACTGGATCGACGAATTTCTGACCCTGTGTGTACTTGTAAATACGAGCGGCGAGTGTCGGCATTTTGGCGATCAAACGGATATAAGCGAGGTTGCGCTCTTCCGGGTCTGAGCTGTCCATCGCTCCTGGATAGAACGCAGACATCGCGCCAACCGTACCCGTCAGCATAGCCATCGGGTGGCTGTCACGCCGAAAACCGTCAAAGAAGCGGTCCATTTGCGTGTGCAGGAGCGTGTGCTGAGTCACACGGCCGTTGAACTCGCGGAATTCAGCCTGGGTCGGCAGTTCGCCGTTCAAAAGGAGATAAGCAACTTCCAGAAAGCCGGATTGCTCAGCGAGTTGGTCAATCGGGTAACCGCGGTGCAGCAGAATCCCTTCCTCGCCATCGATAAAGGTGATCTGGCTTTCGCAAGAGCCCGTGGACGTAAAACCGGGGTCGAGCGTGAATACGCCGCCATCCGCGTAAAGGCGTCTGACGTCAACGACGTCGGGGCCATGCGTGCCACTCAGAACGGGGAGTTCGAGGGTTTTACCCTTTACCTCAAGCTTCGCGGTATCGGTTTGTTTGGTCTTGTTGATCATCTCAGCCCTCATGCATATTCCATTCTCTTAGCCCACCCAGAGCGGGCAAGTGGTTATCTATACGTGCCAAGACTTCGTCGCGGCCAAGCCAATACATGACGGGCGCGAGATCTGGCGCTGGCAGACCTCCGGTCAGCGCGGCCCGCAGCGGCGGACCAACCTGTCCCATGGAGAGAGTGTGCGCTGCACAATATGTGTCCAGAACACCCTGCAATGCTTCAATAGTCCAAGAATCCGCGGCGTCTAGTGCTTCACGGAGTCCTGACAGACGTTTGATCCCGTCTTCGCGTAAGGCTTTACGGGCTTTCTTATTGAGGTTTTCGGCGTTGCTATCCCAAAGAAAACGGCAGGATTCGGCCAATTCCGGCAGAGTTTGCCCGCGTTCTTTAAGCGTTGCTATCGCATGCTGCACGCGCTCAGTCAGGACCGATGTCAGCGGCGAAAGTTTTTCGATTTCAGGTCCGAGCAGGGCCAGGAGGCGTGTCTCATCAATACTTCTGATGAAATGCGCGTTCACGTCGCCAAGTTTCTCCAGATCGAGCCGGCCCGGCGCCTTGTTGATGCCATCCAGGTCGAAAACGGCGGCCGCTTCTTCCATCGTGAAGACTTCCTGGTCGCCATGGCTCCACCCGAGACGCACAAGATAGGAATTCATGGCTTCGGGCAAATACCCCATGTCCTGGTACGCCAATGTGGAGAGCGCCCCATGTCGTTTGGACAGTTTAGCGCCGTCTGAGCCATGGATCATCGGAACATGCGCAAATTCTGGCACGTGCCATCCCATCGCCTGGTAAATCGGGAGCTGCCGGAACGTATTGCGGAAATGATCGTCGCCTCGGATCACATGGGAGACCCCCATATCGTGATCGTCGACCACGACAGCTAGCATATAAGTCGGTGTCCCATCGGCCCGGAGCAGGATGAGGTCGTCGATTTCCCGGGTTTTCAAAGTCACCTT
>JAEPOM010000005.1:79308-189882 GCA_017642885.1 Henriciella sp.
CGGAGACTGCAATCTCCTCATCATCAGGGGCGCGAAGCCGAATAGTGTAGGGAGCGTCTGGGCTGGGCGGATCTCCGCCATCGCGCCAGGGGGATCGATACGGCGCGAGCAGTTCATCGGCTTCCGCCAACATTGCCTCACGCTGAGTGTCGCTCAACCCGTCCGCTTTCGCGGCCTTGCGCTTTTCTTCGCCAGCGTCGCGCCTGGCTTGTAGTTCTTCGGGAGTCGCATAGCACTTGAACGCCGTCCCATTGGCGATCATCTGCTGCACGCACTCCACGTGGCGATCTACATTTTTGCTCTGAAAAACAATGTCTTCGTCGGCATGAAGGCCAAGCCAATTCATGCCATCGAGAATGGCTTGCGTAGCCTGGTCGGTTGACCGCGCCTTATCGGTGTCTTCCACGCGTAGCAGAAATTTTCCGCCGTGATGTTTGGCGAAGAGATAGTTGAAGAGCGCCGTGCGCGCGCCGCCAATATGCAGCATTCCGGTCGGGGAAGGGGCAAAACGGGTAACGACTGTCATCGACGACTTTCGAAGCTTGTGGACGGGATTCAGACGATTCTTCCCCGCTTCAACACGCTCTGCTACAGTTTCGCAAGGGGTGGGAGGAAAGATGCGGCGTTTTCCGTCGTCCTTATTACAGTTCACCTCGCGAGACAGGGTCCCAACATTCTATGCGCTCGGCATGCTGACGGGGGCGGCCTGGTACTTTTCGGTAGACTTTGAACCGACGCTGCTCTGGATCGTCGTGGGCGCGATCTCCAGCGGTCTAACCGCACTGTTTAGTCGGCGGCTGCAGCATACTGCTCTGCTCCATGTCATCTCGATTATCGCGTTCTCTTCGACCTTGGGGGCGCTGGCAGGGAGTTTGGCGACGCAGCGCCTGTCTCATGTGCAAATCGATCAGCCGGTCGGCCCCGTGATGGTGGAAGGCTGGATTACGCGCATCGCGCCCGCGAAGCGCGGTGTCAGGCTGGTTATTCGGGTTCATGCCATGGATGGAGTATCGGCAGACCAAACGCCGGATCTAGTCCGGCTGACCCAAATTTCGCGACTAGAGACTGAGCCAGGGCGCTTTGTGCGTTGCTGGGCGGCGTTGAGGCCGCCGCCGGCGCCGGTCATCCAAGGTGACTACGCGTTTGACCGACAGGCCTGGTATAGCGGCCTTGGCGGTGTTGGATATGTACAGGGACGCTGTCAGGGCGGCGGCGTCGGAGCGCCGCCCAATGGATCAGATGCCCTCGATTTAGAGATTGGCAAGGTCCGGCGGCGGCTTGGTCAGCATGTTCGCGCCTCAGCTGGGGAAAGAGCCGGGGGTTTTGCAGCGGCGCTGGCGTCGGGTGACCGCAGTTTTCTGTCGCAAGCGGATCAGGAGGCGTTGCGCCGTGCGGGCCTCGCGCATCTGCTGGCCATCTCTGGTCTACACGTTGGGATTGTTGGTGGGTTGGTTTTCGCTCTGGTTTGGCGCGGCCTCGCCCTGATCGAGCCGTTGGCCTTGCGATACTCGGTCAAGAAACCCGCGGCAGCGGCGGCTTTGATGGTCTGCGGGGCGTATCTGGTTCTGTCCGGTGCCAGCGTTTCAACACAGCGGGCCTATGTCATGGCGCTGGTGTTTTTCGGAGCCGTGCTGTTCGATCGCGCTGCCCTGACGCAGCGCTCGCTCGCCATAGCGATGATCATCATTATCGTAATGGCGCCCTGGAGCGTTCTGACCCCAGGATTCCAGATGTCGTTCGCGGCGACATTGGTTTTGATTGCGACTTATGAAGCGTGGAAAGAGCGAAGACAGGCGGACCTTAAGAGCCCGCACGGCGTCGGATTCTGGATCAAATCCATAGCTGTAACGTCTTTTGTCACCAGTCTCGCGACCATGCCGTTCGCGCTCTACCATTTTGAGCGGGCGGCGGGGCTCGGCATCCTCGCCAATATGCTGGCCATGCCGATCATCAGCCTCGTAAGCGCGCCATTTGCAGCAGGAGCTTTGCTGCTTTCCCCATTTGGATTGGAGGGAGCGGCTTTGAGGGCGTTCGGGTATTCGTTGGAATGGGTGCTCAACATCGCTCATACGGTCAGGGCGTGGGGTTTCTTTGACGGCGTAGCATTGCCCAAGATGCCCGCCACAAGCCTATCGCTGTTCGCGGCGACCATGATTTCGATGTGCGTCTTGGTGCGAAGCCGAGGCAGCGCGGTCGTTGCGGCAATCCTCATAATGAGCGCTACCGGAGTTTGGCTGATGTCGGCGCGAGACCGGATCCATTGGGCTCCATCTGGAGATGTGTATCTCGAAACCTCGTTTGGTAAGGTTGAGCGGATCGGCTTTTATGACGGTGATGGTCTGGGACCACTTCGATTCTCGGATGCGGCTAAGAACGCTTCTTGCCCAGAGGAGGAGAATTGTTTCGTGCCATTCCAGGGTGATACGATTGCCCTATTGAGGGAAAACACTGCTCTGAATTGCAGCGAACTGGCAGATTGGGAGGTCGCCCTCACCGGTACCGCGATATCCAAGTGTGGCGATGATCAGTCGCCAATCGTCGTCAATTGGTCAGACGTCGTCCGTGAGAACGGCGTTACACTGGTGCGGCGCGCCAATGGGTTTCAGAAAAAGAGCAAGCCCGCCTGTGGAAAGCGGGCTTGGCGGAAGTGTTATTGAGACAGCGCGAAAGCGCCGCCGCGCACTACTCGTATTTGCGGATAAGCGCGACCAGCTGTCCTTGTACGCGGACGCGGTCCGGGCCGAAGATACGGGTTTCGTAAGCCGGGTTGGCCGCTTCCAGAGCGACGGAATCGCCTTTCTTGCGGAGACGTTTCAGCGTCGCTTCCTCATCATCAATCAGGGCAACGACAATGTCGCCAGAATTCGCGGCGTCGGTGCGTCTCAGGATGACGATGTCGCCATCAAGGATGCCCGCCTCGATCATGGAATCGCCTTTGACTTCGAGTGCATAGTGAGCGTCGCTGTCGGCATATTCCTCAGGCGGAGTCACCCGGTCGACTTCATTCTGGATGGCCGTAATCGGTACACCAGCCGCAATTCGACCCAGCACCGGAATCGTGTTGCGCCCCATTTCGGGTGTTTTGGAGCCAACCACGCTGGGGCGGAAAGCTTGGCGTCCGCGCGGCGGTGCAGCAGGGGTCGCTGAATCTGGCATTTTCAGAACTTCCAGCGCCCGCGCCCGGTTGGCGAGACGGCGAATAAAGCCGCGCTCTTCCAGAGCCACGATGAGGCGGTGAATACCCGATTTGGAGGCGAGGTTCAGCGCTTCCTTCATCTCGTCAAAAGAGGGAGAAACGCCATCGGCCTTAATCCGTTCGTGAATAAAAAGAAGCAGCTCTTTTTGTTTGGTTGTGAGCACGGAGTTCCTCCAGGAATGCGAATCTGTTCCTGTTATGTTTATTCTCGTTCTGTTCTTTTGTCAAATTCGCGTCTCAGGAGACTCATGATGTGGGTATCCCAGATTTCGTCACCTATGGGCGTAGTCTCGCGGCGGGTGCCTTCGAGGACGAATCCAGCGGACTCGTACGCGCGAATTGCCGCCAGGTTGTGAGCATAGACGAGCAGGTCACAGCGGTGCACCCAGTCATGTGAAAAAGTGCGCTCCACGATCAATTCCATCAAGGGCTCAGAGAGCTTGAGGCCACGCGCCGATGGCGACAATGCGATGCGCCCAAGACCAGCGGTGCGTAATCGGCGGTTTAACCCGATTTGAAAGTGCCCGATCATTCGGCCATCTTTTGTCACCGCCCAGACTTCACGCTGAGCTGTTGGGCCGCGATGCTGTTTGATCAGATCAATGAATTCGCGTCGATTCAAAGGCCAGGAGAGCGCGGCCCCAGCCCATTGCAGAACGTCACGCTCTGTACCGAACCACGAAAACAGGTCCGGAATGTCGCGTTTTCCGAATTTCCGGAGTTCCATCGTCATCGCGCGCGGCGCAGAGACGTCACGTGTTGCTCTCGATCCGAGCGCTTCATCAGGCTCTCGCCGATGAGGAATCGGCGCGCGCCCGTTTTGCGCAGCCGAATGATGTCTTCTGGCTCACTGATCCCGCTTTCCGAAACATAATCGCGCCCCGCTGGGATAAGCCCGGATAGAGTTTCGCTGGTTGCCAGATCTGTCTTCATGATCTTGAGGTCGCGATTATTGATCCCGATCAATGGCGAGGGCAGGGCAATAGCCCGTTCGATTTCCTCCGCATCGTGCGTTTCAATCAGGACATCCATTTGGAGGCCCAACGCCGCCTGTGTGAGGTCGAGTGCCAGCGCGTCGTCGGTGCAGGAAAGGATGACCAGTACGGCATCGGCTCCGTGGGCCCGCGCTTCTGCAACCTGGATCGTATCGATCATGAAATCCTTGCGTAACATGGGCAGCGAAACGGCGGAACGGATGGCGCCGAAGTCGGTGAGGCTTCCGCCAAAACTCGGCCCGTCGGTTAGCACGGAGAGGCACGCTGCACCGCCGCGCTCATACTGAGCAGCAATAACTGTGGGATCCGCGCCGGGCAGGATTTCACCGGCGCTCGGGCTTTTGCGCTTCATCTCGCAAATCAGCGCATTTTCACCGGTTGCGGCGATCTCGCTCAGACGGTTAGTGAAGCCTCTGGGTTGAGACTGGGTCTTCGCGTCTGCGAGCAGGCTTTGCTCGGACCGATTTAGTTTCAATGACGCAACTTCGTCGCGTTTGTAGGCGACGATGCGATCCAGCGCGGTGCTCATTGAGGCTGACCTTTTGACGCTGCGACCAGCTTTTTGAGTGTGTCAGAAGCCGCGCCGGAATCGATAGCCTGTTCGGCCTTCGCGGCCCCTTCTTTCAGGTCCGGCGCGAGCCCGAGGACGTGCAGGCCAGCGGCGGCATTCAGGATCACAGCGTCACGGAACGGACCCGGGCGACTATCCATTAGCTCTCGAATGGCTAGCGCGTTCTCTTCGGGTGGACCGCCCGCCAGCGCGCTGAGTCGATTGCGGCTGAGGCCAGCATCTTCTGGAGCGATCGTCAGCTCGGTTAATGCGCCATTGTTTACTTCGATCACTTGCGTTTGGCCTGCGATAGACAGCTCATCGATCACGGTGCCGTCCGAATCAGATCCGTGAACCACCCAGGCCCGCGTGACGCCCAGGTCGCGAAGCGCCTCGGCCATCGGCTTTAACCAGCGCGCCTCATTCACGCCGAGGACTTGATGGGTTGCAGAAGCCGGATTCGAAAGCGGTCCGAGTAGGTTGAAAATCGTTCGAATCCCAAGGCTGGCGCGCACCGGTGCGACATGCCGCATGGCGCTGTGATGGGAGCGCGCGAAGAGGAAGCCGACACCGGCTTTGTCGATACAGTCCTTGAAACGCGCTTCGGTGAGGTCGAGTTCGACGCCTAGCGCTTCAAGCACGTCAGCACTTCCGGTCTTGGGAGGGACGGAGCGGTTGCCATGCTTCGCCACACGCCCGCCTGCTGCAGCGATGACAATTGCACTGGCGGTGGACGTGTTGAGGCTCGTCCAGCCAAGCCCACCCGTGCCGCAGGTATCCAGCGTCGGCCCTTCAAGGTCGATCGTGCGGGCATTGGCGCGAAGGGTCTTGGCCCCTGCGAGTAGTTCCGCGCCAGATTCGCCGCGAACGGCCAGTCCCATTAGGAAGGCACCGATTTGTTCGGGGGGCACATCGCCTGACAAAATCGCTGAAAACACCTCGTCGAGGGTTTCAGAGTTCAGAGCTTGTCTGGCAGAGAGCAATTTCAAGCTTGCAGATATTGAGTGCGTGGTCATGATTGGCGGGTATAAAAGCAGTGTCTGATTGTGCCTAGGGGGTTTTGAGCGTTATTCTGAGCACAGCTGAATTGAGGGGAATAAAGAGATGAGCGTCCAGGGGACGTGGGAGCTTCATGGCTATGCCATGACCTGCCGAAATGATTGTATTGCCACGAGCACCGGGGAAATCCCGGATGCGTTGCAGTCCGCCATCGAGAGCAAGAAGTATCAAAAGCTCCTCGACGCCTGCGCGGCGGAGATTGTTGGGCGGCGGGCGCATGAAAGGCGGCCCAACGTGAAGCAGCGCACTCGAACCATCATGACGCGAAGCGTCACCGCTCTGGAACATAAGGAAGGCGGCTGGTGGTGGAACCCGGCAACGATGGCGCTCGATAATATGTTGCGCATGGTGGCCTCATCTGGCGGTCGTATCGCGATTAATGGCGGGCAAACCGCGTTGGAGCACTTTATCGAGACCGGACTGGAAACGCTGCACGTCTGCCGCGCTGAAACCCTGGCCATTCAGGATGGCTTGAAGCTTCTAGCTGCGTGCGATCGAAAAACCACCGTCGACGAGGTGCTTCGCAGCGAAGGATGGGATCTTGTCGAGCGAAAGCTGATTGACTTGAAAGCACCTATATCGATCAGCACATGGCGGCGCTTTCCGTCGGTAGCGCCGGGCGATAATTTCAGCCTCGACATCTAGTCCGCCGTCCCACGGCAATTGTAGATTTGCCTCGAACCTGATTTTTTCCGATAGTGGCCCAACATTACGTGAAGTTAATGGGTTATGAGGGAGAGATAAAATGCCAGAGGAAGTCGTCATATGGCCGCTCGGGACAGCGAGTACGATTGCCGGGTTCTGGATCGCTTTATGGTTTTTGGGACGGCCGCTGCTGAAGCTGCTTAAAGTTATCGGGAGCTTTCTTCGCCGCATAGCGCTTGCGATACAGCGGTTTTTCCAACCAATTTTCGAGTTCATCTATCGCTCGTTCTACACGTTGCTGCAGATTGCTACCGCCGGGCTTCTGGGCTGGGTCGCGGCGACGCCATTCTTAAACGGTGTCGAAGTCGAAATGCTTCCGCAAGTCGAAGCCGGTGTGGCGGCGGCGGCGATGCTCGGAATGGCATGGATTGTATTCCGGCATTTCCTGAAATTCCCGCTACGCAAAGGCGATGCGGCCTCAGTGGCTAACGCAGCTGGGGAAACCGGTGTGGACGAACTCGAAGCCGAGCTCGATCTAGATTTCTAGCCAGTTCTTTAGCAGCGCGTGCCCGTGCTCGGTCAGGATGCTCTCAGGATGGAACTGGACGCCATAAACGGGGCGCGAGGTATGCCGCACGGCCATGATCTCGCCGTCTGCCGTGAACGCATCCGCGATGAGCGTGCCTGGAAGGTCTTCGGGGCGGATCGATAGCGAGTGGTAGCGCACCACGTCGAACGTTTCAGGCAGACCTTCGAAGAGTGGCCCATTCTCATGACGGATCTGACTGATCTTGCCGTGGCGGATTTCCTGGGCGGTGATGATTTCTCCGCCTTCAGCAGCCCCGATACTCTGATGTCCCAGACAAACGCCAAGGATCGGTAAGTTATCGGGGGCGTTTTGGACCACCTCAACGCAGATGCCTGCTTCATTTGGAGTGCATGGACCGGGGGACAAAACTATTCCATCGGGCTTCAGTGCGAGCGCTTCGGTAGCGGATTTTTCATCGTTGCGTATGACGTTCGTCCGCGCCCCGATCTCTTCCAGATAATGGACCAAATTCCAGGTGAAACTGTCATAATTGTCGATGACGAGGATTTGCTTGGAACGGCTCATTGGTCGAACTCATAACTTGCAGCCAGCGCCGCGGCTTTCTTCAAGGCATTGGCCTTGTGTACAGTTTCATCGAACTCGTATTGCGGTACCGAATCCAACACAACTCCGCCGCCGGCCTGAACGTGCAGCTGTCCATCTTTCAGCACCGCGGTCCGCAGCGCGATACAGGTGTCCAGATCGCCGTTCCAACCGAAATATCCAATCGCGCCGCCATAGATCCCGCGTGCATTTTGCTCGAGTTCGTCAATGATCTGCATCGCGCGGATCTTGGGGGCGCCAGAGACAGTTCCGGCGGGCAGCCCTGCAATCAGTGCGTCAACAGCCGACAGGCCTTCCCGAAGATCGCCTTCGACGTGCGAGACGATGTGCATGACGTGACTGTAGCGCTCCACAATGAACCGCTCGGTTACTTCGACGCTGCCATACGCGGCAACGCGGCCAACATCGTTGCGACCAAGATCGAGCAGCATCAGGTGTTCCGCGATTTCCTTCTGGTCGCCGAGAAGATCGGCTTTACGCTCGGCATCAACGACCGGGTCACCGGAGCGCGGACGCGTGCCTGCAATTGGGCGGATCGCTACACGGCCATCACGAACGCGCACCAGGATCTCCGGGCTCGATCCTACTAATCGGACGTCGCCCAGGTTCATATGGAACATGAACGCAGATGGATTGAGACGCCTCAGTGCACGGTAGAAGCTGATCGATTTTCGCCCGAATGGCGCGCTGAACCGCTGACTCGGTACGACCTGAAAGATATCGCCAGCCTTGATGTAGGCGCGCGCCGTATCGACCATGTCGAAATACTGATCTTTTGACGTGTTTGACGAAAACTCAAGTTCTTCGCTGGTGCCGTCCCGAGGTGAGAGCGGAGGAGGGCTTTCAAGCGCCGTCTCAACTTTGTCGAGCAGCGCATTGGCCGTCGCTTCGTCGCCAGGCGCGTGCCGCCCCACCAGGATCAGTTCCTGGTACAAATGGTCGAAGATCAACACGACACCCGGAATGACGAGCAAGGCTTCTGGAACGTTAAGTGTATCGGGGTTGGTAATCTCTACTGGCTCGACATGCTGAATGAAATCGTAGCCAATATAGCCGAATGCACCGCTCGCCATGGGAGGCAGGTCTTCATCCGCGTCCGCGTCGGCGCGCGCTTGCTCTGCAAAGCGTCGCAGCGCGTCGAGGGGAGAGAGGTCCAACCGGGTCGCATCCGCGAAGTCTCGTTGAGCGCTTTCCTCACCGATCCCATCAAGCACGCGCATCCAGCGCTGCGGATGCAGTCCGATGAAGGAATACCGTCCCAGTCGCTCGCCGCCGTGAATAGATTCGAACAGAAAGCTTCCGGGTTCATCCGCCCCCAGCTTGAGCATTGCAGAAACCGGTGTTTCCAGGTCTCCTGGCCGTCGCCGGACCAATAACTGATCACGGGTCATTGTTCGGTCACGAGGCTTCTTTTGTACGCTTCGAAGGCTCCAGGATTAGTATCCAGATCGACGTGTGTAGATATTCCAAGCAAGTAAGCTGCGAATAGATCGTCCGCGACACCGTTCTGAATCTCGATCGCGCTGGATTGGGCGAGCAAGTCGAGAGTTTCGCCTGAAGGTCGCTCGATGCTGGTCACCTGCATGATGATCATCTGGTTTTGTAGACCTGGAAGGGCGAACGTGTCGCCGACTTCGTTGGCTGAGAACATGCCCGTGATCAGCGGTCGCGGGATCTGAAGCTCGGTATTGGCGCGAGTGATCGGGCGAGGTAGGCTTTCGACGGAGCTCGAGTAGGTCTCGGCCTCTAGAGCGAGCGTGCTTTCACCGCTGGCAATCGCAGCCTCAATCTCAGCCGAGACGTTTTGCAGCTGCTGTGATTGCTGCTGTTGCTTCCAAGCCGCCACAAGCGTCTCGCGAACTTCTTCGAACTCGGGCAAGCGCTCTGGGACAATCGTGTCGACCCGGGCAAGCCAGGTGGCTTCATCTTCGCCGAAGCGTTCCGTCTTCCGGCCTTCGGCTTGTGCATAGATCATCTGCAGCAGTCCTGGCGCCGTTACGAGCGGCAAGAAACGGCGACCGTCCTTGGTGACGCCATTGGTATCGACCGGTGCAAATGACAGGACAGGGGTGCCAATGCCTTCTGCGATGGTTTCCAAATCGGCGCCGGTGCCCAGTAGATCGTCGAATTGAGGAAGCGCGTCGTAGAACAAGCCAATGGCTAGGTCCCGTGCGAGTTCAGTCTCAATCTGTTCGCGGACAGTTTCGAGCGGGGTGGCATCACCAGGCGTAATCGATTCCAGGCGGATGACGATATACTGATCACCATTCGGTTGAGGTCCATGAATGGAGCCCGTTTGCGCACCCAGAGAGAAAACCTGATCGGCGAGACGATCATTCGCAATGAGTTCCCGGCGGCCTGTTCGTTCTTGTGATGAGAGCGCTGTTTCGATTGATTCCGGAGCGGCGCCGCCAGCGATGCGACCCAAAGCTGCCCGCGCGACGGATTCACTCGGAAATGCAAACTCGGTGAAAGTGCGCGTGTCAGGCCCCGTATATCTGTCGGCTTTGTAGGCGTCATAGAACGCGAGAACATCATCTTCAGTGACTTCGCTTTCAGCGGTAAAGTCATCCGCAGTGAGATGAATGAGACTGATCCCGCGGCGTTCCGGCTCCCGCAACACGGCCTTTCTCGATTCATACAGTTCGAGCAGGTCTTCTTCGGTCGGCTCGCCGATTTCAGGAAGCTCCGATTGTTGCAACATGAACCACGATGCGCCCCGTAGCTCGCCTGAATAGGCTGCCTGCAAACGGGCCAGCGCGGTCGGAACTCTCAGGCCTTCAATCGGCACGCGTTGGAGCCTGGACAGGGTCATTTCCGATTCCAGATCGGCTTCATAGTCAGCTTCGCGGAAGCCGTTTGCGTCAAGTAGTTGCGAATATCGGACTGGATCGAAGACTCCGGTCGTGTCCTGGAAGATCGGATCGGTGCGAATGCGTTCAGCGATGGCACCGGTTGTCGCGGATATGCCTTGTTCGTCGGCATAGGCCGTTAGCAAGGTTTCGCGTGTCAGGTCCTGGAACAAGCCATCGACGATTCCTCGCTCCATCGCTTCTTCTTTGGTCAAGGAGCGTCCTCGTTCATCGGTTTGTGTCCGAAGGACGCGCTCAAGGGTCGAATCGAAAACACGGTCAGTGACCGCCCGTTCACCTGACTTTGCGAAGCTATTACCGGAACCACCCGCGAAAATATCGGTCACACCCCAGGCGGCCATCGCGATAATGACGATAACAAATATTCCGCCGGCCGCTGGTGAGCGGAGCATATTGCGCAACGGAGTTAGCATGACTTCAGACCTTTTACTTCAGGATCGCTTGTGAGTTTCAGCACAGCTTGCTAGGCGAGCGCACAAACTTGTTCAAGATGGTGACTGGTATGGTGCGTACTCTGATCGCAGGCAACTGGAAAATGAATGGCCTGAAATCAAGCCTCGAAGAGGCAAAAAAGACAACTCAAATGCTGCAGGATTTCCCAGACAAGGCCGACTGCCTGATCTGCCCGCCGTCCACTTTGGTTGTGCCAATGAAGGAGATGGCCGGGGATCGGTTGCATGTAGGCGCTCAAAGCTGCCATCCCGAGGCCTCTGGAGCGTTCACGGGGGATCTCTCCGCAGAGATTCTTGCCGATGCCGGTGCATCCTATGTGATCGTCGGCCATTCTGAGCGTCGCTCGGAACATGGCGAACGAAGCGCTTATGTGCAGGAACAGGCCCATGCCTGCCTGCGCGCGGGGATTACGCCCATCATTTGCGTTGGCGAAAGCTACGCGCAGCGACAGCGCGGCGAAACCAAGGACACGGTGGTTCGTATCTTGCGCAAATCCGTGCCGACCCTCGCAGAGAGCGAAACTCTGGTGGTAGCATACGAACCTCTCTGGGCGATCGGGACAGGGCTGGTGCCAAGCAACGAAGAAATCGCCACGGTGCATGGCGTGATCCGTGAGCTTTTGATCGAGCTCTATCAGGATCGTGGGCGCGAGATCCGAATTCTCTATGGTGGATCCATGAAACCCGGCAATGCAGCTGAAATTCTTGCCATCGAGAACGTGAATGGCGGTCTGATTGGTGGCGCGAGCTTGAAGGCAGACGACTTCATGGCCATTTACGCTACAGCGGTTGCCTGATCGGATCGAAATTCACTGACCCTCGGGGGTTGGCGAATGCATGATAAAAGCGTAAGGCCCGCGGCTTGAGATTCAGGAACCTGACATGACCAATGTAATCCTTGTCGCCCATATTCTCGTCTCGATCGTCCTAGTGATCGTGGTACTGATGCAGCGCTCAGAAGGCGGCGCATTGGGAATTGGCGGTGGCGGCGGCGGCGGCGCTGGTGGCGGCTTGATGTCAGGTCAGGGCGTCAAAGGTGCGTTGGTCCGTACAACGATCATCTTCGGCGCAATCTTTTTCATCTCCAGCCTCACGCTCACCACGCTTGCAACGCACGAAAACTCAGGCGGTCTCACGGATGTTCAGCGCGAGCTCGAAGGTACATTGCCAGATGGGTCTGAGACGGATCAGTTGGAAATCGAAGGTCTGGAAGACATTCTGAACAGCGACGAGTCCTTGCTGGAAGACCCGCTTGCCTCGGATGCGTCCGCAGCCGATCAACCTGCTCCAGAAGCGGAACCAGTCAACGAAGATCCGCTCGCAGAACCGACAGATCCACAATAATCTATATTAATCCTGATTCACCCTATCGGGGTGGGTCGCGAATCAGGCAAACTGCATTCCCATGACTCGCTATATTTTCATTACTGGCGGCGTGGTGTCTTCCTTAGGCAAAGGTATCGCTTCCGCAGCGCTTGGGGCATTGCTGCAGGCTCGGGGCTACAAAGTCCGGCTCCGGAAGCTCGACCCATATTTGAACGTAGATCCCGGTACGATGAGCCCACGCCAGCATGGCGAAGTGTTCGTCACCGACGATGGCGCAGAGACCGATCTCGATCTCGGCCACTATGAGCGCTTTACCGGTGTCTCGGCGCGCCAGTCGGATAATATCACGACAGGCCGGATCTATTCGACCATCATCGAAAAAGAACGTCGAGGCGATTATCTCGGTGCGACCATCCAAGTCATTCCGCACGTCACTAATGAAATCAAAGACTTCGTCCTGTCTGATGCAGGCGAGGGGGTGGATTTTGTCTTGTGCGAAATTGGCGGCACGGTCGGCGATATTGAAGGCCTGCCTTTCTTTGAAGCGATCCGCCAGCTGGGCCAGGAGCTCGGACCGGAGCGGGCTTGCTTCATTCACCTGACTCTGTTGCCTTACATCCCTGCGGCCGGTGAGATGAAGACCAAGCCGACGCAACACTCTGTCAAAGAGCTCCGCTCAATCGGCATTCAGCCGCAAATCCTTCTATGTCGCTGCGATCGACCGATCCCGGAAAATGAGAAGGGCAAAATTGCCAGCTTCTGTAATGTCCGCCCGAGCAGCGTGATCGAAGCGCGCGATGTCGGACACATCTACGATGTACCGTCTGCGTATCATCAGGAAGGGCTCGACGAGGAAGTCTTGCAGCACTTCCGAATCTCCGATGCGCCAGCACCAGATCTGACCAAATGGGATCAGATCGCTCAGACGGTGCACAATCCGGATGGGAAGGTCTGTATCGGGCTGGTCGGCAAATACACCGATGTGCCAGACGCCTATAAGTCCGTTATGGAAGCCCTTCAGCATGGCGGGCTGGCAAATAATGTCGGTGTCGAGATCAAGCTGATCAACTCCGAAGAGTTTGATGACGAGACGGCGCCAATCGATATTCTCGAAGGTGTGCACGGGATCATCCTGCCCGGCGGTTTCGGAGAACGCGGTGCGCGCGGAAAGATGCGGGCCGCCCGGTTTGCGCGCGAGCGCGAGGTGCCGTGTTTTGGCATTTGCTATGGCATGCAGCTCTCAGTGGTAGAGGCGGCGCGTCATCTGGCCGGAATAGACGGGGCGTCGACCACCGAATTTGGTCCAACCGAACAACCCATCGTGGGCCTCATGTCGGAATGGACCAAAGGAAACGAGCTCGTCACGCGCGATGAGACGACGGATATGGGCGGCACAATGCGTCTCGGCGCTTACCCGGCGCGCCTGAAGAAAGGCTCGAAGGTCGCCGAGATTTACGGCTCGCTGGACATCTCAGAGCGTCATCGGCACCGATATGAAGTGAATAATGCCTACGTGCCGGATCTGGAAAAGCACGGCGTGGTCTTTTCCGGAATGTCTCCGGACGGCGTGTTACCTGAGATTATCGAACTGGAATCACATCCCTGGTTTATCGCGGTGCAGTACCACCCGGAGCTGAAGTCGCGCCCAATGGAGCCACATCCACTGTTCGCGAGCTTTATTGACGCAGCGGTGACCCAGTCGCGGCTGGTTTAAGCAGCAATCCCCTCTTGCGTGCAGTGGCTGGTTCCGGTATGTGCGCGGTTTGAATTTGACGAGGTTCGCCTCGAAACCCGTTTTGGAGCACGCAAATGGCTGTCCCTAAGAGTAAGATTACCAAGTCGCGCCGTGGCATGCGCCGTTCGCACGACCGCCTCAAAGGCAATTCTTTCATCGAAGACCAGGATTCTGGTGAACTTCGTCGCCCGCACCACATCGACCTGAAATCAGGCATGTATCGCGGCCGTCAGATTCTCGAGCCGTCTGAAGACTAAGCTCGGCGTAGAGTCTGTATAGTACATAACCCCTGCCTTTTTGGCAGGGGTTTTGTTTTGCGCGAATGAGAAGCCGCGCAAGTCGCACTTCGCGCTGCGAATCTCCGCGTTTATGCTTAATGCGCTCCGGTATTTTGCTTGTTCGCCCTAGGGCTCCGTTTAGCCGCCCGGTGGTAAACTTGCAGGATAGGAATGGAGCTGAACATGCGTATGTCCCCCGCTATCTCTCTCGGAGCATCCGCCGCGCTGGGCCTCGCGGCCACTTATGTTGCCTGGCAGATGACCAAATCCGATCCAGAAGCCGATCCCGTCGTGACAGAGATATCTCTGCCCGTGGAAAACGAAGTGAATGTGGTCGTAGCCTCAGCAGCGATCGTTCGCGGCGACGCCGTCTCTGTGGACAATGTCACAGTTGAGCGCTGGCCGGAAAGCAAAGCTCCATATGGATATTTTTCTCACGGCCTTGAAATTGGGTCGAATGAGTATGCCCAGAGACTTGCGCTGACCGAATTCCAACCCGGCGACCCGATCCTTGATTCGAGGCTTTCACCGCTTGGTACGCGAGCATCTCTCTCGGGACGCCTTGAGCCCGGCTATCGTGCTTACACTATCCGTATGGATGACGTGCGCGGCGTGGCTGGGTTTGTCCTCCCCGGCGACAAGGTCGATGTCTTGTTTACGCAGGATAAAGGGCGAAATGCGCGTGCCGTAAACCTGGTCTCTGAAGTGCTGTTGCAGAATGTCGAAGTGCTAGCGGTTGATTCGAATGACGACCCATTGAGCGATCAACCGCAACTCTTTGCGCGAGCGACGCTGGCTGTCAGTGTGGACGATGCGAAGAAGCTGTCTGTTGCTTCGGGTCTGGGAGATTTATCCTTGGCCTTGCGCGGCGCGCGTGAGCCTGATCGTCAGCAGGTGGCGACACCAGCTGCGAAGGTTGCCGCGGCCCGAACGACGCCGCGCCGCGTGACGCGCCGGGTGGTGGCGCGCAAGCCAGCAGACAAGCAGATCAAGGTCATGCTTGGGACAGAAGAAAGCGAAGTGAAAGTTCCCACGGCGGCAGAGCAAGCATCGGCGCCCACAAAGCTTATCCCGGCCTCCTAAGCGGCCATATTGCAGGACCCGCAGGGATCGGGTCGGCTCACATCATCTCCAGTGAGTTCGCATAACACAATAAAGGCCTGGCATCGGTTTCCAGCAGATTACGATGCCAGGCCTTTTTTATTTGTGTGCTGCCTCAGTTCGAGTGAGCAAGAGCGCGCCCTTTCGCGGAACTTGAGCAAGTCCCCCTCAGAGCATGGAGCCGTCAGGCCACGACATAGGTGGCGCTGCTCGAACCGCTAGAGCGCTTCGCCGCTAAACACCCAGATCATCCGGACGACCGCTGGCATCATGAGAACGACCAGCAGCGTCGGGAACACGAACATGATCAGTGGCAGAACCAGCTTTGCTGGCAAAGCGAGCGCCTTTTCTTCGGCGCGCAGCATCCGCTTTTCGCGCATGTCAGAGCCATAGACCCGCAAGGTCTCCCCGATACTGGTACCCAATTCTTCAGACTGTTTCAGCATCGTGGCCAAAGAGCGCGCTTCATCGAGGCCCAACCGCTCGGCAAAATTGCTCCACGCGGTGTTGCGATCACGACCAGCGCGCATTTCCAGGCTCATCATATGCAACTGGCGCGACAGGATCGGATAACGGAATTGAAGCTCTTCGGCGATGCGGAGGATCGCTCCGTCGAGACTCAGTCCTGCTTCCACACACGCGACGAGCAAGTCCATCATGTCGGGAAAACCGTCGCGATACTGCTGTTCACGCTGCTCTATCTGGCGGTTGAGGAACATAGACGGAAGCATGTAGCCGACCGCCGCTGCAATGACGGAGGCGCTGAGCAAAGTCAGTCCGGTTAGTTGGAATGGCAGCATCGGCGCGGAGATGAAAAGAATGAATTGCGGAGCAATCAGACTGATCGCGCGAATACCAAAGAAGATGTAGGGCGCGTTCTTGGAGAAATATCCGGCCCGCATCATCATGCTGCGCAGGCGTGTTTCCTCATCACTTGGTGCGCCATCGCCAGTTTGCCCGAGCTGAGCGAGCCAGCCATGACGCGGTTTCTCTGAGATCGTCGTGGCGCCACCTGAATTTCCGGCAAGTCGACCTTCGATTCGATTCCTGAACCGAGAGGCGATGATCGTCGCGGGGAGGAAGAGGGCGAGGCTAAGCGCAGACACCGAGAGCGCCATCAGGCTTGGGCTGTTCAGAATCGTTTCCAACATGTCGTGTCTCCTAGATTCTGAAGTTCGTCATTTTACGCATGACCAGATTGCCGATCGTCATCCAGACGAGCGCGCCGCCGAGGGCGTATTGGATCATCGGGACATGGATGACATCGCCATAGAAGCTCGGGGTCAGGAAGTGCATGGCTGCGAGCACGACAAACGGGGCCGCGGTCAGGATGAGTGCGGACATCCGGCCTTCGGAGGAGGCGGCCTTGATCTTCAGGCGCATTTTCTGACGCTGGCGAATAGTGCGAGAATTCGTGGCGAGCAGGTCAGCCAGGTTGCCACCTGTGCGGGTCTGCAGGCGAACGATGGCACTGAACAGGTTGATGTCCGGATGCTCCGTGCGCGCCGCCATCTTCTCGATCGCTTGATCCAGGCTCGAGCCGAATGAGATTTCATCCGCGACCAGACCGAACTCAGACCCGAGCGGGTCTGGGGTTTCCTTGCCCACCAGCGCAATGGCTGTTGGCACGGGATGACCGGCCTGAAGGCTTCGGACAACGATCTCCAATGCGTCCGGCAATTGCTCGCCAAGCGCGCGCTCCCGCTTCGATCCAAGCATGCTGAGAACCAGGTAGGGGCCACCGAGGGCGAGCGCCGGGAATGCGGTTATCGCAGCCAGCAGGCCAGAGAAGTAATACGCCAATCCAGCGCCCAGTGCGCCAGCGCCTAGCGCCATGGCGAGCCATAAAGTCGGTTTGTAGTCGAGGCCTGAGCGCGCCACCAGACGACCCAGCCAATCATTCTTGATCACCCGGTTACCGTCTTCATCGAGCCCACGCTTGCGTCGTAGCTGCAAAACGGCTTCGGCAATGGAGTCGGTCTCGGCCTGTGCCTTGAGGCGCTTGTTGACGAGCGACTTGTCTCTCGCCTCCTTACCGAAGTCGATCAGAGATCGCGATCCGAGGAAAACCGATGAGAAGGCCAGGACATATAGAATGACCTGCTCATCCATTTTTGCCCCCAACGCTGAGAAGCGGTTTGGATGGGTCAAAGGTTTCTGCGGGAATGTTGAAGCCCATTCGGGTCATTTCCTCGAGACATTTCGGGCGGAGGCCCGTCGCGCGGAACTCGCCGATGACCGTGCCGTCCTCGCCCGTGTCGACGCGTTTGAACACGAACAGGTCCTGCATCTGGATGACTTCGCCTTCCATGCCGGTCACTTCGGTCACGTGAGTAATCCGGCGTGACCCATCTGACAGACGTTGCGCCTGGATGATGATCCCAATCGCTGCGGAGATCTGGCCGCGCACGGCTTCCTGAGAGATCCGCAGGCCGCCCATAGCAACCATTTGTTCCAGACGGGTAATCGCTTCACGCGGATTGTTGGCGTGAATGGTCGCCATTGAGCCTTCGTGACCGGTATTCATGGCCTGCAGCATGTCGAAGGCCTCTTCGGAGCGGACCTCGCCAAGGATGACGCGATCTGGGCGCATCCGCAGGGCGTTCTTCACCAGCTCACGTTGCTTGATCTCACCATTGCCTTCCAAGTTGGCTGGCCGCGTTTCCATGCGCGCGACGTGTGGTTGTTGCAATTGGAGTTCAGCCGCGTCCTCAATAGTGATGAGGCGCTCTTTGTGGCTAATCGCTGCCGACAAGGCGTTGAGGAGCGTTGTTTTACCAGACCCCGTTCCGCCGGAGATGATCGCAGTCACACGGCACTTCACGACGCCAAATAGGAAGTCGGCAACCGGCTGTGGGATGGCCTGAAACTCGACCAACTTTTCGAGCGTGAACGGCTTCTTGGAGAATTTCCGGATTGAGACCAGCGGTCCATCAATGGCGATGGGTTCGATCGCGGCGTTGACGCGCGAACCGTCCGCGAGGCGGGCATCAACCAGCGGAGAGCCTTCATCTACCCGGCGCCCAACTGCCGAAACGATCTTGTTGATGATGCGACGCAGGTGAAGATTGTCGCGGAACCGAGCGTTTGAGAGCTCCAACTCACCGCCGCGTTCGATGTAAACCTGATTGTACCCGTTGATCAGAATGTCAGCGATGGAATCGTCTTGAAGAAGCGGCTCGAGTGGACCTAGCCCGACCATTTCATTGACGATGTCGTCGGTGAAGTTTTTGACCTCTGCCGCGCCCATGGGGAGGCGTTGATCAGCAATCGCCTTGGTGACGAATACACCTATCTGAGTTCGCAGTTCGTCCGGCGTCATCTGGTCGAGATTGGAGAGGTCCAACTCATCGATCAGTTTGTTGTGGATCTGGAGTTTGGCCTCCAGCATGTCGCTGTCGATCTCGGGACGCGTTTCTGTGAGTGGCTCCGGATCTGGTTTGGCAGCCGGGGCTTCCGGCACCGATACTTCTGGTTCCGGTGCCGTATCAAGCGCTGGCTCAACCGGCGCGTCAACGGTCTCGCGACGTTTCAGGACGAACCGGCTCATGACGCTACCCTCATGCTGTCCGTCTCGTCCGCGGCGGCTTTGTCGAGACGAAGCTTCTGGATGAGATCGGAAATGTCTTTCGGAATCGGCGAACCTGGTTTCATGTCGCTAACCGGTTGGCCCAAATTGACCGCACTTAGAGCGGTTGGCCAGTCCGAGCGGATCGAGGCGAACACCTCCATTTCAAGCGCAGACGTGGCCTGATCTTCGGTCACCTTGGCGCCGAACATGCCTTTTTGGCGACGATTCAACACAGCACGAATGGAAGGAAATTCTGGGTCGGACGCAAACTGCTCCACCCACTGCCGAGATGCGTTGAGAGCAGGAACCGACAGCTCAGTCACCAAGATGACTTCGTCGCTACCGAGGAATATATCGCTGCTCCACTCCGTGGGCCAGCGCGGCGTATCGACAATGACAAAATCATACGTTTCACACGCGACATTCAGGCATTGTAGGATCACATCGCGGGAAGGCGGTGTTTCCATTTCGCTCCAGCGCGGCATGGCGAGAAGGTCAAAGCCGAACGGATGGTGCGTCGTCATCGTTTTGAGGAAGACGTCATCAATGTTGAACGGGTTCTTCTGAAATATGGACGGTAGAAAATTCGACTCGCAATTTAGATAGGTCGCGCAGCTACCATCAACGAAATTCAGATCAAAAAGCACAACTCGAGGCTTATCCTTGAGGTGCGCCAATTGGTACGCGGTCTCGCAAGCGAGGAGCGTTGCGCCGGCCCCGCCGACGGAGGACACAAAAGTCCAGCATTGAGAGTTGGAGTTTGCGGCGGCTTGATTGCTCGCTTGTGCGAGCGAGTCAGCGGCGCGCGACAAGGCTTTATGCACGGCGTCATAGCTGACCTCCGTATCGAGAATGTCCCAGCATGGCAGGCCCATCAACACGCGCAAGGCGCTGACCGGGAGGTTCTGACCGATTACAATTGTGGGAATATTCTGACCCGTCATGGCGAGCGCCGTCAGGCACTCGGCCAGATCCGTTTCCGGAGCGTGCTCAAAGACGCAGACGTGTTGGCCTTCACCGTTGAGACCATCCATCAAGCCCGCATACGATTCATGAGCAACCGTTTGCTGGCCGCCTTTCTCGCGCCAAGCTTGCGAGATCGGCTCGTGAAAGTTGTGACTGAGTATGTGTAGCGTGGCTTTGGCGAATACAGGGCGAGCTGCGGTCATGACTAACGCGCTCCCTGGCCAGTGGCTGTCGATTGATTGCGGATATTGTCTTCCACCGAGCGGCCAAGCGCTGGCTTTGGAGCGTCTTCGATCCGGCTCAACGCGTAGCGGTCCACCTGGCTCGGCTCATCCGAGAGCATGATCGGGTCCGTCAATTCTTCATTGGATTCCGGTGGCAAGACGAGGTGCGGTGTGATGATCACAACCAGTTCTGTCTCGTTCTTCTTGAAGCGGCTCGAGCGGAACAGATTGCCGAGGATCGGGATATCGCCCAGCAAAGGCGTTTCCAGTTCGGTTGCCTGATAATCGTTCTGGATCAGACCTGCGATCGCAAAGCTCTGGCCATTGCCCAGCTCGACCTGCGTCTGGATTTGCCGAACACTCAAGGCCGGGATCTCGACATTGGCGAGGCGTACGGAATTTCGGGGATCAAGATTGCTCACTTCTGGGGCAACCTGAAGGACGATACGGTCCTCGCGCGCGATGGTCGGAGTAAATTCGAGAGAGACGCCGAACTTCTTAAACTCGATGGTGATGGTATTCTGGTTGGCGGCGACCGGTACGGGAAACTCTCCACCCGCCAGGAAAGACGCTGTTTGTCCGGATTGAGACACCAGATTGGGCTTGGCCAGCGTCCGAATAACCCCTTGTTCTTCAAGGGCTTGGAGCGTGAAGTCGAGCGTAGTGTTGCCGGATCCACCGAACACCTGGCCGATCGCCCGCGCGGGATCACCTGAAATCAGACTGGACGACGTCATAAACAGGAAATCGCCGGGGCGGCTGATGTCCGTCCCAAATCCAATCTCGCGAATGTCATCTCGGGAGGCTTCAACGAAGCGAACCTCCAGCAGCACCTGCGCCGGCAGCTCGACCTGCATTGCATTGATCGCAAGCCCCGGCGCATGGCTGTCTACGACTGCCAGGATTTGCGTCAGGGTTTCTTCATCGGCCACATCACCGCTGATATGTATCTTGTTGGCGACCGGACGAAGATCGACCTGCTCATCCGGGAAAAGCGCCAGCAAATCACTGCGCACGGCATCCAGGTTAGGCATCACTAGAACGTCGACGAGCTGAACCAGGTTTCCGCGTTCATTGTAGACGAGGATATTGGTGCTGCCGATGTCGCGCCCGCGGACAAAATACTCACGCGAAGACACCGGCGCGGCATCCGCGATCTCCGGCTCAGAAACCGCTATGCGATCGAAGCTTTCCATCACTGGGACCGGCAGAGACATGCCTTTGCGCACGACAATCGTCTGATGCGTGACCGTATCCGCGTATGCGCCGGACAAGCCGGGGGTGACGCCCGTCCAGCTGATGAATAGCAGCGCAAAGGCTGCCAGATTTGCCCATTTGTATCGTCCCATCATGTGCCCTCAGCTCGCAGAGGTTTTGTTCTGCTTATGCGTTAAACATACCGGGGCCGTCTGAAGCCCCCGTCAAAAGGGTTGGATGAATTTCAATGGAATTCCGGACCGGGCTGATGATATTGCGTTAGCCATAACGAGCCTTACGCGCACTTGCTCTTTGCGGCGTTGCGCTCTAGACGCTGCCGCAACGGATCCTCCAGTGTCGCAAAGGACATCGAAATGAGCGAAATTATCGACATTCACGCCCGCCAGATCCTCGATAGCCGAGGCAATCCGACCGTTGAGGTCGATGTCACGCTCGAGGACGGCTCTTTTGGGCGCGCAGCTGTGCCATCCGGCGCCTCTACTGGTGTCCACGAAGCGCATGAGCTCCGCGACGGCGGTGAAGCCTATAAGGGCAAAGGAGTGATGGACGCGGTCGATGCGGTGAATGGCGAGATCGCAAATGAGCTGATCGGTATGGATGCGATCGAGCAACGCCTGATTGACGGTCTGATGATCGAACTTGATGGCAGCGAGAACAAGAAGCGCCTCGGGGCGAACGCGATCCTGGGCGTGTCCATGGCCACGGCTAAAGCCGCGGCAGAGACCTGCGGGCTGCCGCTTTATCGCTATATTGGCGGAACCAATGCCCGCGTCCTGCCAACCCCAATGATGAACATCATCAATGGCGGTGAGCATGCGGATAACCCGATCGATATCCAGGAATTCATGATCATGCCGGTGAATGCAGACAGCATTGCCGATGCGGTCCGAATTGGATCAGAAATCTTCCACACGCTGAAAAAGACACTCAGCGATGCCGGGCACAATACCGGAGTAGGGGATGAAGGTGGATTTGCGCCAAACCTTTCATCAACACGCGATGCGCTCGACTTCATTATGAAGTCTGTCGAGGCGGCGGGATATCAGCCGGGCGAAGACGTGATGCTCGCGCTTGATGCGGCGTCGACTGAGTTCTTCAAGGACGGGAAATATGTCCTTGCCGGAGAAGGCAAGACGCTCGACGGCGAAGGGATGGCGAAATATCTCGCGGATCTGGTCGATACCTACCCAATCGTCTCCATCGAAGACGGCATGGCCGAAGACGACTGGGACGGCTGGGGCATTCTAACAGAAATGGTTGGTGACCGCTGCCAGCTGGTGGGCGACGACTTGTTCGTGACTAATCCCGAGCGTCTTGCGCTCGGCCTGCAGCGCGGCGCGGCAAACTCAATCCTGGTGAAGGTCAATCAGATCGGCACGCTGTCTGAAACCCTCGACGCGGTCGAACTGGCTCACCGCCACGCTTACACTGCGGTGATGTCTCATCGCTCTGGCGAAACCGAAGATGCGACCATTGCTGACCTCGCTGTGGCGCTGAACTGCGGCCAGATCAAAACGGGTTCTCTGGCGCGGTCAGACCGGTTGGCGAAATACAATCAACTGATCCGTATCGAGGAAGAGCTCGGAGCGTCTGCCCTTTATGCTGGCTCCGCGCTCATCAACGCCTAGCCGCAGAGTGGTGGGTTTCAGAACCTCAGCCTCGCTGTGCTCACGTTTTTGGGTTTTGGAGATAGTCCCGGATCAAGTCCGGGACGACCACCTGCGTTAAGCCGGATTTAACTAGAAAAGGTGTTCCTAGCAGATAGCGTAGGAGCACGTTTGCAATGACCTCCAAATGGGCAGCTGGAGCGATGTCACTGACAATCGCTTACTTCGCTTACCACGCCTTTGCGGGAGAGCAGGGGCTTGGCAGTTGGACCGACAAACAAACAGAGCTTGCCGACAAGAAGGAAGTGCTCGAGTCGCTTGTGGCGGAAAATGCTGCACTGCAAAAAGACATAGCTCGCTTGACTCCTGGGCAGATTGACCCTGACTTGGTTGAATATCTCGCACGGCGTGATCTCGGCTTTGTGTACCCCGGTGAGCTAGTGTTAGTTGACCGCGCTGTCAGAGATGCAGATACGCATAGGTGATAAGACTCGACGTTGCGTCAATCGTCTGCGTATTAAGCGCAAAAATGCATAAAGCAGGGAGCAGTAATGGCCAAAGCCGCTAGCCCGAAGCGCCGATCTTCACCCAAGTTGAAGAAGGATGAGGCGCTCAAGTATTATCGCGACATGTTGTTGATCCGACGTTTTGAAGAACGTGCTGGACAGCTCTACGGCATGGGTAAGATCGCAGGGTTCTGCCATCTCTATATCGGCCAGGAAGCGGTCGTGACCGGGATGCAGGCCTGCCTCAAAGAGGGCGATCAGGTCATCACCGGATATCGCGATCACGGCCATATGCTGGCCTGCGACCTGGATCCAAAAGGCGTCATGGCAGAGCTGACCGGACGGGCCGGCGGTCTCTCGCGCGGCAAAGGCGGCTCAATGCACATGTTCAGCCGCGAGAAGAACTTCTTCGGCGGTCACGGAATCGTTGGTGCTCAGGTGCCAATTGGAACCGGTCTCGCTTTCTCCAACAAGTATCTCGGCAAGGACAATGTTTGTCTCGCCTATTTCGGGGATGGCGCAGCAAACCAGGGCCAGGTCTATGAGGCGTTCAACATGGCGTCCTTGTGGGATCTGCCCGTCGTCTATGTGATCGAGAACAATATGTACGCGATGGGGACGAGCGTTGAGCGCCACGCGTCCGAAACAGAGCTGTTCAAGCGGGGCATCTCTTTCGAGATCGAAGGCGAAGAAGTCGACGGCATGGACGTCTACGCCGTCAAGAAGGCTGGTGAGCGCGCCGTTAAATATGCGCGCTCTGGCAAGGGGCCATACATCCTGGAAATGAAGACCTATCGATATCGCGGGCACTCCATGTCTGACCCTGCGAAATATCGTAAGCGTGAGGAAGTCGATGACATCCGAAGCCACAATGACCCGATTGACGGATTAAAAGAGCAGATCCTGGCAGCGGAACTCTCAACCGAAGAGGATCTGAAGGCGATCGACAAGGAGATCCGCGCGATCGTCAAGGAAGCGGCTGACTTCTCGCTCGAAAGCCCGGAGCCAGATCCTTCCGAGCTTTGGACCGATGTCCTACTGCCGGTGGAGGCGTAATCGTGGCTGTTGATATTCTAATGCCCGCTTTGAGCCCGACCATGGAAGAAGGCACGCTGGCCAAATGGCTGAAGGGCGAAGGCGACAAGATTGAAGCCGGAGACGTGATCGCGGAGATCGAAACCGACAAAGCGACGATGGAAGTCGAAGCCGTCGACGAAGGCACGCTTGCCAAGATCTTGATCCCGGAAGGCACTGAAGGCGTCAAAGTGAATGCTGTCATCGCCGTTCTCACCGAAGATGGTGAGGATGCGGGCAGCGTGACCGCTGCACCTGCGCCAGACGTCGAAAAAGTTTCACCCGTTGCAGAACCTGAAGTCCTTGAAGCGCAAGCCGCTTCAGATGCACCGGCTGCTGCAACTCTCACCAACCCGGATATTCCGGAAGGTACGACCTTCACCAAGACCGTCCTGCGCGATGCCCTTCGCGATGCAATGGCTGAAGAAATGCGCCGGGACGAAACAGTGTTCATCATGGGTGAGGAAGTCGCTGAGTATCAAGGCGCTTACAAGGTCACCCGTGAACTGTTGCAGGAGTTTGGCCCTCGCCGCGTGGTCGATACGCCGATTACCGAGCATGGATTTGCAGGTCTCGGTGTTGGTGCCGCGTTCGGCGGTCTTCGTCCGATTGTCGAGTTCATGACTTTCAACTTCGCGATGCAGGCGATTGACCAGATCATCAACTCTGCGGCCAAGACGCTTTATATGTCCGGCGGCCAGATGGGGTGCCCGATTGTGTTCCGCGGTCCAAACGCTGCCGCCTCTCGCGTCGGCGCTCAGCACTCTCAAGATTATGCTGCATGGTATGGTCATGTGCCCGGTCTGAAAGTCGTCGCACCATGGGATGCGGGCTCCGCGAAAGCGCTGCTAAAGGCCGCCATTCGTGATCCGAACCCGGTCGTCTTCCTTGAGCATGAGCTGCTTTATGGTCTCGAATATGACGTTCCGGATCTGGAAGACTATACGCTGCCAATCGGTAAGGCGGCGGTGATCCGAGAAGGCACGGACGTTACCCTGGTCGGCTATTCGCGATGCACCGGATTTGCCATGGAGGCGGCCGAGAAGCTCGCCGCCGAGGGTATCTCTGCCGAAGTGATCGATCTGCGCTCCATTCGTCCGCTGGACATGGACACGATTGTTGAGAGCGTGAAGAAAACCAATCGCCTGGTGACCGCCGAAGAAGGCTGGAAACCTATGGGCATAGGCGGCGAGATTGCCGCTGGCGTAACAGAGTTGGCATTCGATTATCTCGATGCTCCACCCGCGCGCGTCACTCAGAAAGACGTACCGCTGCCATATGCGGGCAATCTGGAAGCTATGAGCTTGCCGAACGCGGATGACATCGTCGCTGCCGCCAAAGCTGTCTGTGAGGGAATGTAAGAATGGCCATTAACATCACCATGCCAGCCCTTAGCCCGACCATGGAAGAGGGCACGCTTGCGAAGTGGAACGTAAAGCCGGGCGACACGGTCGAAGCCGGCGACGTCATTGCTGAGATTGAGACAGATAAAGCCACGATGGAAGTCGAGGCCGTCGACGAAGGTACCGTTGCACAGATCCTGGTTGAAGCCGGGACGGAGGGCGTCAAAGTGAACGCCATCATTGCTGTGCTTGCGGAAGATGGCGAGGATGCGGGTGCGGTCTCCGCAGCTCCAGCAGAAGCGGCGGCACCTGTTGAGGACGCGCCAAAAACAGAAGCCGCGCCGACTCCGGAACCTGCCAAGCAAGTTGCCTCGACACCGGTTCAGATGCCTGCGCTCGGTGCTGGCGATGATCGCATCAAGGCGAGCCCTCTTGCGCGCCGGATCGCAGCTCTGAAAGGCGTCGACCTTAATGCGCTCAAAGGCCAAGGGTCTGGTCCGCATGGCCGTATCGTCAAGAAGGATGTCGAGTCGGCGCAACCTGGCTTCTCGGCTCCAGCGAGTGGCGGCACGCCCGCCTCTCCGGATGGGTTGATCCTTCCACAAATCCTGGATGACCGCGTCTACGCGCCGGACAGCTATCGTCTCGAACCACTCGACGGCATGCGCAAGACAGTCGCTCGTCGCCTGACGCAGAGCTTCATGCAGATCCCGCACTTCCCGCTCAATGTCGACATTGCACTCGACAAGCTGCTGGCGGCCCGAAAAGGGATCAACGACGCGGCGCCCGAAGGGGTCAAAGTTTCCGTCAACGATCTCTTGATCAAGGCCTCGGCAATGGCGCTGATTGCTGAGCCGGAATGTAATGCGAGCTATTCAGACAATGGCATCGCCTATCATAACGGGGCACATATTTCGGTCGCTGTGGCGATCGATGGCGGCTTGATCACGCCGGTGATCCGCGACGCTGAAAAGAAGGGCCTCGCAGATATTTCCGCCGAGATGAAAGACCTCGCCACCCGTGCCCGCGAACGTAAGCTGAAGCCGCAGGAATATATGGGCGGGACATTCTCGATCTCGAACCTTGGCATGTTTGGCATCAAGTCATTTGCTTCGATCATCAATCCGCCCGAAGGCATGATCATGTCTGTAGGCGCGGGTGAAAAACGCGCCGTGGTCGGCGATGATGGATCGGTAAAAGCGGCGACGATCATGACGGTCACGCTGACCTGCGACCACCGCGTCATCGGCGGTGCCGAGGGTGCACGTTGGCTGCAAGCGTTCCGGCGCTATGTCGAAACTCCTGAGAGCATGTTGCTCTAGAGGCGAGCCATGGTGAGCCTGGTGGATCTTGCCCGTCACTATGACGAAAACGGCTTGTACCGCCGTGAGCGTCGTCCATTCCGGCGACGTCTTCTGAGCTTTTGGAAGCGCTCGCCCGAAGTGGAGTCGCTGCGTCCTGAAACTCGTCATGAACTGTTTGGGCCGCGGACAGGCTTTCTTGACCGCGTTCAAGGCGTGTTCGGTTATTTCTTTGGCGGTGGCTGGGTTTACGGCCTGGTCGAGAATACCGGGTTTCGAGCAAGCACAGCGGGTTATACCGCCTACCAAAGCACATCACTTTCCGATCCTCTGAGCCCGTTGGATTTTCGAGTAGGTGGCGCGTTGGCAGGCGATCCGGACGGTGCCTTCAATGTACCTGCCGATCCGCGCCCCCAAGTTCCCACGAACGGGTATTTGCACGCTGCAGTCTCCCGAGATGCATTGAACAAGCCAGCAAACTATCCAGACCTCAATCCTGAGCCATTGCCGACTTTCGCTTACCTGCGTCCCATCGACCAGTTTGCACACCTGCACGACATTCAGCTGCGCATACGCGATGAACGCGTATGGGCTGGTGACCTGAACGAGGGAAGCGCCGAGCACAAACAGCTCTCACTAGCCGCCAACGGAGCCTTGCTCAGTGCGCTGGAGGGTGAGGACTGGGATGCTTATCGCGATGAGTGGCGGGCAGCAAAGCCTGCGCTGGATCGCAAGCTCTGGGAAGAAATGGGCAGCTTGCTCGCCTACGAACGATGCGTCGCGAAGTTCGCGATATTCTTCCTCGGGCTCCCCGGCTGGTCGGATACCGAGATGGCGCCTTTGCTGGTGCCGCCAGTCGAACACATGACGCTTGCCGGCATGCGCCCTGTCGATGCCCGGTTCGAGCAAGTGGCGAAGAA
This sequence comes from Henriciella sp., assembly GCA_017642885.1. GTDB lineage: Bacteria > Pseudomonadota > Alphaproteobacteria > Caulobacterales > Hyphomonadaceae > Henriciella. Next base: position 107,402 of record JAEPOM010000005.1, read on the forward strand.
AGAACGTAAAGCAGCTCGTGCACTCGTGAAGCAGTGCTGCTCCGAAGCACATTCCATTCGGCGTGAAGCCGAACAACAATATCAACTCTAGGACCTCTACTGCCATGTCTGATTTTGATCTTATCGTTATTGGTTCCGGCCCTGGTGGCTATGTCGCAGCAATCCGCGCCAGCCAGCTCGGCATGAAGACCGCGATTGTCGAACGCGAAAGCCTCGGCGGTATTTGCCTGAACTGGGGCTGCATCCCGACCAAAGCGCTCCTGCGGTCGGCAGAAGTGCTGCACCTCGCAAAACATGCCGCTGCTTATGGTCTGAAAGTCGACAAAGCAGATTTCGATCTCGAAGGCGTGGTGAAGCGTTCACGTGGAGTGGCAGCGCAACTTTCCGGCGGTGTGAAGCACCTGATGAAAAAGAACAAGATCACGGTGATCGAAGGCGACGCGCGCCTTGAAAAAGGCGGCGATGCGCCGAACGTCATCGTGAAAGATGCCGAAGGAAAGGACACGACTTACAAAGCCAAGCACGTTCTCCTCGCAACAGGCGCCCGCGCGCGAGCCATCCCGCAAGCCGGTCTGGAGCCTGACGGGAAACTCGTCTGGACGTACCGCGAAGCGATGGTTCCCGATGTAACTCCAAAACGTCTGCTCGTGATCGGCTCGGGCGCCATCGGGATCGAGTTTGCGAGCTTCTATAACGAGCTCGGCTCCGAGGTGACGGTGGTCGAGGCAGTCGACCGTATCTTACCGGCTGAGGACAAAGAGATTGCAGCCTTCGCGCACAAATCTTTCGAGAAGCAAGGCATGACCATTAAAACCGCGGCACAGGTCAAAGGCCTCAAGAAAGGCAAGGACAGCGTCACGGCCGAAGTCTCGGTCGGCGGCAAAACCGAGAACATCGAAGTGGATCGCGTGATTCTGGCGATCGGCATCGTGGCGAACTCCGAAGGCCTGGGACTGGAGAAACTCGGTGTCAAAATCGATCGGACACATGTCGTTGTTGATGGGTTCGGACGCACCGGCGTGAAAGGCCTGTACGCAATTGGCGACCTGACCGGCGGCCCCTGGCTCGCGCACAAAGCGAGCCATGAAGGCGTAATCTGCGTCGAGAAGATCGCAGGCGAAATTGACGACGCTCACCCGTTCGACAATTGGAACGTTCCCGGCTGCACCTATTCGCATCCGCAAGTCGCAAGCGTTGGCCTGTCTGAGGACGAAGCCAAGAAGACGGGCAAGAAGCTGAAAGTCGGAAAATTCCCATTCATCGGAAACGGTAAGGCGATTGCTCTCGGAGAACCCGAAGGTCTGGTCAAAACAATCTTCGATGCTGAAACAGGCGAGCTGCTGGGCGCGCATATGGTCGGCGCTGAGGTGACTGAACTCATCCAAGGATACGTGATTGCGCGGGAAGGCGAGCTGACGGAAGAAGATCTGATGCACACAATCTTCCCGCATCCGACGCTCTCCGAAATGATGCATGAAGCCGTGCTCGCCTCTGAAGGCCGGGCTATGCATATCTAGGCCTTACGGCTTTAGCCAGGTGTCCAGGAATTTGCGCTTCTCGGCATAGTCGCGAAGCGCGTCTTCGGGGCGGCGCTGCAACAGTTTTGTCTGATCGCCTGGACGTATTTGTCCGAGCAAGTGTCGATCACATCGGGCGATGTGCCCGATGCGAGGGTAACCGCCTGTCGTCTGCGCATCGCAGAGCAAAACAACAGGTGTGCCGGAGGGAGGGCATTGGATAGTGCCCGGAAAGACCGGTGCGCTTTTCATCTGACCATCGCTCATCGGGGAAAGCGTCCGCCCGGTTAGCGTAACGCCCATGCGGGTCGCCTGACGCCCAGCTATGAACGTGTCCTCGAACAAGCTCTTGCGGTCCGCCTCATCCAGCAAATCCGTCTCAGCCGATGCGCAGGCGCGCAGAGCAACTGCATGTGCAAAGACCGGTCGATGCGAAACGGGAGTTTCACGGGTTTCCCTCAGCACCGGCGAACCGACCGATTTCAAACGATCTCCAGCCTTGAGCGCGCGCCCGTCCAAACCTCCCAATTGCGCCGGGAGATAAGTCGACTTCGATCCAAAGGCCTCATCGGCCTGGAATCCAGTCGCGATGGCAAGATAGGTTCGAGTTCCGCGCGTGACCGGCAAAATCTCTATCCGATCTCCTGATTTCAGGTGCAGCGTCGTGTGCGCTGGAGCGGTCTGACCTGAGATATGAATCTGGTCATAGGCGCCGGTCACTGCGATCGAACACTCTGTTTCAACCTCCGCTTCGAAGCCGCCAAAGGTGATTTCAAGCGCAGGTGTCGTCGCGGTGTTTCCAACGAGACGGTTGGCGAGTGCATGTGAGAGTTCATCCGCTGGTCCGGCATAAGGAACACCAAAGTGCCGGTAACCGATCCGGGGGGCAGCTTGCAGCGTCGACTGCAGGCCCGGTTTCGTCACAACCAACATTATAGCGCTCGGAACCTTACGAGTTGGCCCGGGGTGAGCAGGAACGGGTCTTGGTTGTTGGCACGAAACAGCTCCGCATCTGTCTTCCCGATCAGCGGCCAGCCGCCTGGGCCGTTCAAGGCGTAGATGCCGGTGAAGCCAGCGCTGACGCCGACCGAGCCCGCTGGGACCCGAGGACGCGGTGATGCGAGGCGCGGGACGCTGAAATTCTCGGGCAATCCAGAAATGTAGGAAAAACCCGGCGTGAATCCGATCATCTCAACGGTGTGAACGCGCTGAGTGTGGGTTTCTATGAATGCATCCGTAGAAAGGTCGAGCGCCTCACAGACAGAGGCCAGATCCGGGCCATATTCTCCGCCATACGAGATGCCGATTTCAATCGGAGGCGCGGAGTTGGGTTTAGTCTTGTTCTCAACGGTCACATCTTGAAGCGCGTGTTCAATCTGCGCAGCGCACGAAGGATGGAACTGGACGGACACCCGGTCGAGCCCAGCGATGACGTCCTCAGCAGGCACTAATTCACGGAGAGCCGACGCGAGCGTTTGCGCCTCTACCGGTGAACTGACCTGAAGCTCGATCACGTCGTCCGCAATGCGTCTGGGGATCAGTCGGGTGGGCATATCAGGATGTTCTGTGCTTCCAGCGCCGCGCGAATGGCTTGTGCCGCCTCAACCGCACCGGGTGTGTCCCCGTGAACGCAAAGGCTCTGGACTGGCAACGAGATAGTGTCGCCGTCATGCGTCGTCACTTGCTGTCTCAATGCAATGCTGGCGGCTTGCGCAACCTGATCATCCGGATCGTGAAACACGGCGCCGTCCAACGTGCGGTCGCGCAGCTGACGATCGGCCTCATAGGCGCGGTCAGCAAAGCCTTCGGCGACGAAATCAATTCCGTGCTCACTGGCTTGGCGTTGCAACCTGGACTCCGGAGGGCCCACCAATCGGGTGCCTGGCAAAGTGTTCTGTAAAACGGCGCAAAGACTGCAGGCGAGACCATCATCCATGGCCGCCATATTGTAGAGCGCACCATGTGGTTTGAGATGCGCTATTGCCACCCCCAGTTCGTTGGAAATGTTCTTAAGCGCTTCAATTTGTTCGGTGAGCGAGGTTTCCAAATCGACTCCCGACAGGTTCGATTTCGTACGACCGAAGTTTTCACGATCCGGGAAGGACGGGTGAGCGCCCGCAACGACACCGTTCTCCTTCGCCAGGGTCAGTGCGGTTCGCATCGAGGCTTCGTCTCCGGCGTGGCCGCCGCAGGCGATGTTGCAGCTTGTCACGACAGTCATGAGTTGCGCGTCGAAGGCGCATCCTTCACCAAGATCTGCATTGAGATCGATCCGCTTGCTCATCCCATGACGCCCGCCGCGCGAAGGATGGAGCGCAGCCCCAACCCTAGTGTGATGAGGACAATGGCGCTTCCGGCAAGATTGGCGGCAAGCGTGTTCGCGTGAACGCCAAGCAATTCCTTGCGGTTCATGATGTAGAGCAGGAATGCCGTCATGAGCGGTAGCAACAGACCGTTGGCGTATTGCGCGATCAGAATCATTTCGACCGGTCGTATTCCGGAGAGGCTGATGGCTGCGCCAACCACAATGACAACCAAGGCCGTGCCACGAAACAGCGTTGACTTGCGTGCCTCATCGCCACCGATAATCTCGCTTAGCGCGAACGCCGTGGCCATGGGTGCCGTGATGGCTGATGTCAGTCCGGCTGCGAAGAGACCAATCCCAATCAGATAGCGTGCGGCTTCTCCAAATGTCGGTTCGATGGCCCGCGCCATATCCGCGGCATTGCTGACCTCAAGTCCGGTCTTGAATAGCGTCGTCGCGGCGGTGGAGAGAATGAAGATCGAGACGAGCCCTCCCAGTCCAATCGCGACGGCAGATTCCTTGCGCGCCTGACCGGTCTCGTTTCCTCCCGGCCATTTCTTGCGCGTTGCGGCGGCGTGCAGGAACAGGTTGTACGGTACGATTGTCGTGCCAATTAGAGCGATCGCTGTCAGCGTACCGCCATCTGGAATGCGGGGCCACAATCCGCTGAACAGTGCGCCAATGTCGGGACGCGTGAAGATGACACTGAGAATAAACGCAGTGCTCATGGTCAGGACGAGTGCAACGAGCAGCTTCTCAAGCAATTGGTAGCGACCCATCAGGACTGCGATAGCCGCGAGGGTCGCGAGCGCAACCACGAGCGTGTTCTGACCCGGCGATGCGTTTGACAAAAGCGCGTCCAATCCGAGTGCGCCGCCCGCTAGGTTGCCGCCTTCATAGGCGCAGTTGCCAATCAGGAGAGCGGCGAATACGAGTCCGCCAACAGCCCACTTCACAGCAGGTGAGGGCGCGCTTTTCATCAGCGCTTCGCCGAGGCCCATTTCAGCGCCCGCTCCCAGTCTCGCTGCCATATCCTGGAGAATGACTGTCGCGATTGTAGCGAAGACCAAAGCCCAGATAAGAGCAAAGCCGAAATTTGCGCCAGCTAGAGTGCAAGCGGTGACGGTGCCAGGTCCGATAAAGGCCGCTGCGACCAAAACCCCGGGGCCGAAATTCAGTTTCATTCGTTGGCTCCAGCGTTTGCAATGCCGCGCTTGGTTGTCAGGTATGTCGCGAAACTCGCGAGCCAGTGACTTCCCGAGTAATGCTCAGCCGACACCGCGGCGATGCCGGCGTCTCTGTGGACGGCGTGTGCGGCCATCAACGCTGCCACACGCGGATCGTCGGCGGGCAGAGCGCTCGCGATGCCTTCAAGAGCCCAGGCGCGCGAGAGGTTCACACCGTCCAGGTGCACCAGCTTGCCGTCTGACGCATCGAGCACAATGCCGGGCGCGAGCCAGTCGGAGCTGCCATCGATCGGGATCTGAGGCAGAAAGTATCCGAGCCAGACGACGAAGTCTTGCTGAGGCATGACCCGGCGCATCAAGTCGGCTTCCATCAGGCAGGGTGACAGGAAGTCTTCGCCCGATGGTTCGTAGGCGAGCGGACAGTTTACGTCGGCTCGATGGAAGGCGAGGCTTTTCTGCGCGAGCTCATTTGCAAATGCGTCATTTCCTACTGTGCGAGCATAATCCAGCATCAGCCCAAAAGCGAAAGCGGTCTGGTTGTGCGTACCGAGTCGGACCGGGTAGGATAGCTTGGGCAGCCAGGCGCGGACCTTTCGGACAATAGCGTCTTCAAGAGGGCGCAGTGTTTCGCGCCACTCACGCAATTGCGGGTCATCGCTCTCTTCAAGTTCGGCCACCAATTGCAGGTACCAGGCGATGCCATATGGTCGCTCGAATGACCCGCGACCTTCGGCGGTATAATAATTGAGCTCTCCGACCATGTTGTCTTCGGTGAAGCTCTTGGCCAGCGCGGCGCGGATCTCTGCTGCGTAAACGCCATCTGGTTGAACCGTCAAAAGGCGGGTCAAAAGCCAGTGGCCATGCACCGAAGAATGCCAGTCAAAACAGCCGTAAAAAGCCGGGGTCAGCTCATGCGGCGGTCGCGCGTCATCCGCAGACTGTAGCACGTGGCTGATCTTGTTGGGGTATTCGCGATGAATACAATCCAGCGCTAGAATGGCGAAGCGATCTTCGGTCGTAACCGGGCTGGCACGCTCTGATGAGCTGGCGGTTTCGGACGTTGTTTCCGGATCCGTCGTTTGAGGATTTGAACACGCGGCCAACGCTAGGGTGATCAGACCCCAAATTATGTATCTCATGCCCATCTCCCAGCCTTCGCAATCCGACCAATTAATCGGGACCGGACCGAGAGGGCAAGGCCTCTATGGAAGGGTTTCCCTAAGCCCGGAGGAGCCGTCTTTGATGATCGGCCAGGATTTCCGCCGTCATGCGTATGGCGGCGTCTTCATCGATTGTTGGCTCGTCGAACAACATTTCGATCAGCGCATATCCGAGTTCGACACTAACGCGTGCGCTAGCAAACACTTGGTTGCGATCGAGATCAGGTCGATACTCCACCGTCTTTTCCGTCATCAGCGTGGCCATACGGCGATGGGATTCGACTCTGACATCGCTTAGAATCGGAGTCGCGTGGAGCGAGCGCATGATCCAGCCGCCAGCCTTGAATGTTCTTGTCACGAGCAGGGTTTCGCGCAGGAAATGCTCGATCTGCGGCGCGAGTGGTTCGGCTGCCGGATTCCAATCGTCGAGAAGCGCGTTCTGGGCCTCCATCAATCGTTCGCCGAGTTCTTTCAGCACTGCGTATTTATTTGGAAAGTATCGATAGAGGGCTGGCGGTGTGAGGCCGGCCCGCTTGCAGATCATATTCGTAGACAGGCCTTCAAAGCCGACTTCCTCGAGCAGTTCAGCCGCAGCGGTCAAAACGCGCTCCATAGTCTTCTGGGAGCGGTTCTGATTTGGCGTTGCGCGTTTGCTCGTTTTCGGCATCACGTTTGAGGGCTCTGCTGGGCTGGATCTTGACAGGTGGTTATAGAACGATAGTGATAACTATCAATTAATCCGGGAGGAGACAATGGGTGTATCGCGACGGCGACTGTTGCAAGTCGGAGCGGGGCTCGGCGTTGCTGCAGCTATTCCCGTTGGTCAGCATGTGGCCTGGGGCATGCGAGACTTTGAGCGCGATGGTTATACGCCCGATTATCCCGACGCCCCGGCCGGCGAGGAAGCGTGGATAAATTGGTCCGGTGCACAGAGGGCGACCCCCATGCAGCTCGCGTCGCCGCAATCCGAGACGGATCTGGCAGAGTTCATTCGCTCCACCCCGTATCGAATTCGGCCACGTGGAAGCGGTCATTCTTTCACAGGCCTCGTACCGAGCGAGGGCGTCATTCTGGACGTCAGCTACCTCTCAGGTTTGCAGGCCTATGATCCCGAGACCGGTATCGCAACGTTTGGAGCAGGAACCACCCTGTTTCAGACGGCCGCCAAGCTACAAGAGCTAGGGCGCGCGTTCCCAAACTTACCTGATATCGTCGACCAGACGCTTGCCGGGTCCTTTTCAACCGGCACCCATGGCACAGGCGAAACGCTGACGGCGCTGCATGACTATATCCATGCCTTCAGACTGGTGACCGCGAGCGGGGATGTAATCGAGGTTTCCCGTACCAGCAATCCCGATCTGTTCGCCGCGGGCAAGGTTTCGCTGGGGGCGCTTGGCGTTATCACATCCTATAGCGTTCAGACGATCCCTGCATTCAATCTGCGGCGCATCGTCAAAGCCGAGCCGATCGATCTTGTGCTGGAGGAATTGGAAGCCCGCGCTGCCGCGCACCGCAATTTTGAAATGTTCTACCTTCCAAGCACGGGTGTCGCGGCGACGCTTAGCCACGATCTGTACGAAGGAGATGTGACCGGCGTGCAGCCCTCTGAAGATGATGAGACGCTGGAAGGACTCAAAACGCTGCGCGACCAGTTTGGCTGGTGGCCGTGGCTCCGTCGGAAAATTGCAAGTTCGGCGCTTCCGAGCGGCGTGCTTGAGGACGTGAGCGACGCCTCCATGGAGCTCCTCGCGACCACACGTCCGATCAAGTTCAATGAGATGGAGTTCCACTTGCCGAAGAGCGAGGGGATCGCCGCGCTGCGTAAAGTCATCGCCAAAATGGATGCACGGAAGGATGCCTTCTTCCCGATGGAAATCCGCTTGATCGCGCCGGATGATGCGTGGCTCAGCCCGTTCAATGATGGTCCGAAAATGTCGATCGCGATCCATGCAGCCGTCGATGAGCGGTTTGACTACTTCTTCAGCGATTTTGAGCCTATTTTCCGCGCGCACGGCGGGCGACCGCATTGGGGCAAATGGCACTCCTTGAAACGAGATGACTTTGCTCAGCTTTATCCGCGTTTTGAGGATTTTATCAGCCTCAGGCGTGACCTCGACCCGGACGGCAAGTTCTTGAATCCGCATCTCGCCGAACTGTTTGGAGAGCCGTTCAATGCTTGAACTTAATCGCAGGAACCTGTTCCTTGGCGGCGCCGCAATTGTAGGAGTGAGCACACTCATGTCGAAACCAGGTGATAAAAGCGGCCCACGCGATCAGTACTTTCTGGACGTCCAGAAAGCGTTAGCGGATGCGAGCATTGCGACCCCGACTTTAGTGATCGACAGGGCGCGCCTGAATGCAAATATCGACACTTTGGTGGGGCATCTGCCTGACGGTATGGGATATCGGATCGTGGCAAAGTCGCTGCCATCGCTGGCCTTGATCGATCACATTCGTCAGCGCGCCAGCACTGACCGCCTGATGACGTTCAATCAACCCATGCTGACCTCGCTCAGTCAGGCCATGCCTGATGCCAGCCAGCTTTTGGGTAAGCCGTTGCCGGTTCAAGCCGCACGCAATTACTTTGAGTCTCTCGGAGAGGCGGACGCTCCGGCGGCTGACAACGTTCAGTGGTTGATCGATAGCAATGACCGTCTAGCGCAGTATGCCGAGCTCGCGCGCGCGCTGGATCGAACGCTGCGACTGAATATCGAGCTGGACGTCGGTTTGCATCGTGGTGGATATGAGCCGGGGGCCGACCTGCAAGCTGCACTTGAGACGATCAGCGCGGATGCAAATCTCGAGCTTGCCGGGTTCATGGGCTACGAGCCGCACATCCCAGCCCTGCCGACAACGCTTGGATGGCGCGACAAGGCGCTGAACGGGGCTTGGAAGAAATATCGCGAGGCGCTCAATCAGGCGGCAGATGTGTTTGATGAAAGCACGATGCGAGGGCTGACACGCAACGCGGCGGGGAGCCCGACTTACCGATATTACGAAGATACCGAGCTCGCGAACGAGATTTCTGCGGGATCTTGCCTGGTCAAGCCAACACACTTTGACAGCGACCTGCTTGAGCCTCACTTGCCGGCGAGTTTCATCGCCACACCCGTCATCAAGTCTTTGCCTACAACCCGCATGCCGGGCCTGGAATTCGCGGATAGCGCCAAGCGAGCCTGGGATCCGAATTACAACAAAACGGTCTTCATCTATGGCGGGCACTGGCTCGCAGATCCTGTCGATCCGCCGGGCCTCAGCTACAATCCAACCTTTGGACGTTCGTCCAATCAGGAAATGCTGAATGGCGGACCAGACCTCGACATCAAGGCAGACGAGTTTGTCTTCCTTCGACCACATCAGAGCGAAGCGGTGTTCCTGCAGTTCGGCGATATTGCGGTCTACGAAGACGGCCACATTGTCGACACGTGGCCGGTCTTCGAAGCGTCAGCCTAGGCCGTTTCGAGGATCTTCACCTGCACCATGGTCGGTCGGCTATTGCCCTTGCCATAGAGGTTCACTTTCAGTTTCGAGATCGCGTGAACCAGAGCGTTCGGGCCGTATTTGATGTCGCCGGTAAACTCGATGTTCGGGAAGCGCTCAAACAGGTGCTCATAGGCAACGCGGAGCTGCATCTGCGCAACGCGTGATCCTAGGCACTTGTGGACGCCATGGCCGAAGGCGATGTGCTTGTCGTCATTGTCGCGAGTCATGTCGAACACATCCGGGTTTGGAAATACTTCCGGGTCGCGATTACCGGCACCGTACCACATCACGACTTTCTCATCCTTGGCGATTTTCTGGCCGTTGATCTCGGTGTCTTCCATGGCGGTGCGGCGCATGTGCTTCACCGGCGAGACCATACGCAGCGACTCTTCTGCCATGCGCGAGATCATGGATGGATCGTCCAGCACCATAGCGCGTTGATCGGGCCATTCTGTCATCAGCTTGATGGTGCCGGAGAGTGAATTGCGCGTCGTGTCGTTGCCGGCGAAAATGATCAACAGCCATGAGCCATCGAGATACTCTTGCGGCAAGAGCTCATCATCCAGTTTGGAATGTGCGATCACGGTCAGAAGATCTTCGCGCGGATTGGCCCGGCGATCTGCCATGACGCGAGCGCCATACGCAAACATTTCTTCAACCACTTTTTTGAACCGAAGCGGGAAGAGGGGCTCTCCAAGGAAGGTCCGCAATGGATTCGCCATAAACTGGCTCGCCATTTCCAGATAGTGCATCCAGTGAACGATCTTCTGCCGGTCTTCCTCGTCCACACCGAGCATTTCACATAATGTATAAAGCGGGAGTTGGTTCGAGAAGACTTTTACAAAGTCTACGACCGGGCCGTTCTGTTCCAGATCGTCGCATAGAGACTCGACCTTCTTGCTGACCTTCTCTCGAAGCTCCTTCACATAAGCAGGGATGAAGAAGTCCTTTTGTTGGATCCGCATCTGCATGTGCTGCGGCTCATCCATGGAGATGAGATTATCCATCGCGGCACGAACCAGAATTTCCGGACGCCAGTGTTTGCGATCCATGACGGCGAGGTTGATGCCGCCCCTCTGGGATGAGAAGACATCCGGCGCTAACTCTACGGTCTTGATGTCGTCATACCGGGAGACCGACCAGAAACCGGAACCTCCGCGCGGCATTTGCGACCACATCACAGGGGCCTCCGTCCGCATCTTTGTATAAAGGTCATATGGATGACCGCGTGTCCACGAGTTCGGGTTCCACAACGTGAAATCTGTTTCGATCTTCGGATACGTCATTGGATGAACCGGATCTTGCGCTCCGCTATCGACAAGAATTTCATCGCTGATCAGTTTCATGATCCTGCTCCCGTAAGACTTCGTAGCACGCGCGATCGATCCGTGTGCTTGACGCGCACGTTAACTCAGAATTCTCGAGTCGCCATGTGTATTTTCAGATGACCACACGGAAACCTGATACTGCTGAATTGACCCTACTCGCGGTGCGCGTCAGGGTGCCTTGATGAGTGCGGCGGCCCGAAAACAGATGAGAGAAACGCATCTTCACGTGCGCGGTGAGATGCTGACCCCGTTACCCGTTGGCGCTCTTTGGTGGGCTACCGAACGTACGCTAATCGTGTCCGATCTTCACTTTGAGAAAGGATCGAGCTTCGCGGCTGCGGGTCAACTGATCCCGCCTTATGATACGAGCGCGACCCTCACCGTGGTCGAGTCTTTGGTCGAAACCTACCAACCAGAATGCGTCATCTCACTGGGAGACAGTTTCCACGACGGCGATGCGGAATGGAGGATGGTCGATCGCGATGCGGCGCGGATCAAGGCGCTGACATCCGTGACAGACTGGGTCTGGGTTGAGGGCAACCACGATCCTGATCCGCCTAAAGAACTTGGTGGGCGCGCAGCAAAGGTTCTGCACGTGAATGACCTCGTCTTTAGACATGAACCAACCGGCGAGATTGGCGAGATTGCCGGCCACCTGCATCCGTGTGCGAAAGTGCTGAGCCGCGTGCGGACCTTGCGCCGCTCCTGTTTTGTAACTGACGGTCAACGGCTGATAATTCCTGCGTTGGGCGCGTTTACGGGCGGGCTCAACGTGTTGGACGATGCTTATGCGCCGTGTTTTCCAGATGGCGGCATGATGGTATTTGCGATGACCCGCGAAGCGGTTATTCCTGTTTCAAACAAACGCCTCATCCCGGATCGCGGGCGACCCGATCTCGGGCGGTGGCGTCTCAATTCCAATTCAAGTCCAAAAGGGTAGATCATGGACAATATCGATTTTGCGAAGCTTTGGGCGGATTATGGCGACGACGTGCTCGGCTTTGGAGCTCAAGCTGTCGGGGCGCTTATCGTCCTCGTGGTTGGATTGCGGGTGGCGGGCTGGCTAGGCGGTCTTGTACGCTCGATTGCTTTGAAGCAGGAGAATATCGACGACACGCTCGGAAACTTCTTCGGATCGATGGTGCGTTGGGCGGTTACCGCCGCTGTGTTTATCGCGGTCCTGCAAGTCTTCGGCGTTCCGGCGACGAGCTTTGTTGCCGTCCTCGGTGCGCTGACGCTGGCCATCGGCCTGTCTCTGCAGGGCGCGCTGGGGAATATCGCATCAGGTGTGATGATCATGATCTTCCGTCCCTACAAGCTGGGCGATTATGTCGAAGCAGCAGGCGCGGCTGGTACCGTCAAGGATATCAACTTGTTCCAGACGGTTCTCGCGACGCCAGACAATGTGCAGGTTATGGTGCCCAACAGCCAGGCGATTGATGGCGTCATCAAGAATTATAGCGGCTACTCGACTCGCCGCGTCGATGTCACGTTCGGAATCGATTACGGCGACGATATCGACAAGGCGATTGGCATCATCAAATCCATCGTCGATGCGGACAAGCGCATCATGAGAGATCCGGAGCCGTTCGCGAAAGTCGTGAATCTGGGCGACAGCTCTGTCGATATTGCGACGCGGAACTGGGTCAATGCCAGCGACTATTGGGACGTCAAGTTCGACCTCACGAGACAGATCAAGGAAGCCTTCGATCAGCAAGGCATCTCGATCCCGTATCCGCATCAGGTCGAGATCGTCAAAGAGGTCGCCTAGGCCGTGACCGATCCGGCGCTGGAGACGATTGGCGAAACGGCCGCCAAAACGGGCAAACTGCCCAAAACGAAGCGTCATATCCTGCTGCGCCTGTTGGGCATCAGCTGGTGGGGATGGATCAAGCTCGCATTGCTCTGCGTGCTGGTCGGGTTTTTCGTGATGGCGAGCGAGTTCGACCCGGCCTCGCCAGATGTTAATGTTATGGGCGCGATGCAGCGGTTCCTGCAATCGGTTGCAGGTCTGGCCGGCTGGGCGGCGCGCAATTTCTGGAAGCCTGCATTAGCCGGAGCAACCTTTGTATTGCCGCTCTGGTTGGTCTGGCGATTGGCGAGCTTGCCTTTCCGTAAGTAAGCTTTGCTCTATCCTCTCCGGTACAGAAAAAAGGCGGGAAGAATTATGGATATGTCTCAACTCATGTTTCGCGACGGCTTGATGGAGGGCGAACGCGTTCTTGTGACGGGTGGCGGCACGGGGCTCGGCAAGGAGATGGCGGAAGGCTTTCTCAAACTCGGCGCGGAGGTTCACATTTGCGGCCGACGCGGGGGTGTCTGCGAGGAGACCGCAGAAGAGCTGATGAGCGCTCATGGCGGGAAAGTCGTCCCGCACGCCTGTGACATCCGTGTGGCTGAAGCGATCAATGACATGACAGACAGGATTTGGATAAACCATGGCGCGCTCACTGGTCTGGTGAACAATGCCGCTGGGAACTTTATTTCGCGTACAGAAGACCTCTCCATTCGCGGCTTCGATGCGATCGCCAACATCGTGTTCCGGGGTACGTTCTATATGACCCACGATATCGGCAAGCGCTGGATTGATGAGGGAAAGCGCGGCAATGTTATATCTGTCCTCACGACCTGGATCTGGAATGGAGGACCGTTTGTCGTTCCGTCGGCGATGTCCAAGTCGGCGGTCAACACAATGACCCAGTCGCTGGCAGTCGAGTGGGGCCGTTACGGTCTGAGGTTCAATGCGATTGCACCCGGTCCGTTTCCAACTGAAGGCATGACGAAACGTCTCGCACCGCAGGCTGAAACGACGGAGGACATGGACCGTGATGGTCGAAATCCGATGGGCCGTATCGGTAAGATGCATGAGCTCGTGAACCTTGCCGTCTTCCTGATGGGGCCAGGCGCGGAATATGTGAACGGCCAGACCATCGCCATTGACGGGGCGGCTTACAACGCAACAGGCGGGAACTTCTCAGGCCTGGCGCAATGGGGCGACGCCGAGTGGCAAGCTGCGCGCGACGCGATTGAGGCAACCAACGCTAAAGACAAAGCTAAGCGCACGGTTTAAGTCCCGCTGAGAAAATGATTTTGGAGAATGACTATGGCTGATCGGTTCGATCTAACGGGGCGGATTGCGCTTGTGACAGGGGCATCAAGCGGGCTCGGAAAGCACTTTGCGGGCGTCCTGGCTGAAGCAGGAGCCAAGGTAGTGCTTGCTGCACGCCGCATGGAGCGGCTCGAAACTTTAGCGGCTGAGATTGAAGCCAAAGGCGGTGAAGCGCTCGCCGTGTCAATGGATGTCACAAAAGCGGACACGATACAGGCTGCGCTTGAGGCCACCGTCGAGCGCTTTGGCGGCCCTGCTGACGTCATTGTCAACAATTCAGGTCTCAGTCGCGAAGGCTTTTTCACCAATATGGAAGAAGACGATTTCGATCTGGTCATGGACACAAATACCAAAGGAGTCTGGCTAGTTGCGCGGACGTTCGCAGGCGCTTTGGTCAAATCGGGAAAACCCGGCAGTATGATCAACATCGCGTCGGTCGCTGGGCGGCGCGTGGGGTACACCATGACCGCCTATTGCGCCTCGAAAGCAGCGTGTGAGCACATGACCCGAAACATGGCGATCGAGATGGCGCGGTACGGCGTTCGTGTGAATGCGATCGCACCTGGCTATTTCGAGACCGAGATCAATGATGAATTCTTGAACTCTGATGAGGGCGAGAACATGCGCAAACGCGTGCCGATGCGCCGGTTTGGAGAGCATGAGGAATTGTCTGGCCCGCTGCTCTTGTTGGCGTCTGATGCAGGCAGCTTCATGACTGGCACAACCATCATTGTCGATGGTGGTCATATGTGGAACTCGCTCTAGCGAATCAGCGCCCGAATTTCGTCACAGCATCTTAAGATCGCATTAGCCGTTCTGAGATTACATCGCACTCTGTAGAGGAGACGATCGATGGCTGCGAAGCGTAAACCCGATTTGCACTATACTGGTGATGCGAAAATGAAGGCGGCTGCGTTGAAAACGAGCCCCAAAGTGAAGCCTGTTAAGTCAGATGAAGATACCACGCCGGTCCCTTCACCTGCGAAACAATTACAGGACCAGCTGGAAGCGCATTACCAGCCGCTTAGCCAGCGCATGTCCGTTATCCTGGTCTCGCTTCTCGTAGGATTTGCGTTTATCGGCGGTTGGCTTGGCGGAACCGGTGGTGGGCTCGTCTGAAATACCAGTGATTTTTGGCACAAATCTCGCTAGATAAGCCACCAAACGATTTCGGAGCTTCAAATCATGACAATTCGCAAAGCTGTGCTGCCCGTCGCCGGGTTCGGTACGCGCGTCCTACCCGCCACAAAGGCTATTCCAAAAGAGATGCTTCCGGTCGTAGACCGGCCTGCGCTGCAATACGTTGTCGATGAAGCCATCGAAGCCGGGATCGAGCACATCGTCTTTGTCACCGGGCGCGGAAAAGGTGCCATCGAAGACTATTTCGATTTGTCATTCGAGCTCGAGACGAACCTTCGCGGCAAAGCCAGCAAAGCCGACATCTTGGCGGAAGTGGAAAAGACCCGTTTGCCAGCCGGCGGTGCGAGCTTTACCCGACAGCAAGAAGCCCTAGGCCTCGGCCATGCTATCTGGTGTGCCCGCGACATTATCGGTGATGAGCCGTTCGCGATCCTCCTGCCGGATGTCATCGTAAAGGCAAAACAATCCTGCCTGTCGCAAATGGTCGATGCTTACAATAAGGTTGGCGGCAACATCATCGCGGTTGATCCTGTGCCGGAAGAGCGTGTCTCGTCTTATGGCGTGATTTCGCCGAAGGGCGAGCGAGATGGACGCCTGATCGAGATGAGCGGCATGGTTGAGAAGCCGCCGCGCGAAGAAGCCCCTTCCAACCTCGCAATTACCGGCCGCTACATCCTGCAACCTGAGATCTTTGGTCTGCTATCCGATCAGGGCGCTGGTGCTGGCGGCGAAATTCAGCTGACTGATTCCATGGCGCGATTGATGGAAATGCAGAACTTCTACGCTTACGAGTTTGAAGGCGCGCCTTATGATTGCGGGTCGAAGCTCGGATATTTTGAAGCGGTTCTGGCGCATGCGCTGGACCATCCGGAGATCGCAGGGGGAGCCCGCGATCTGGTCGCCAAGCTGTAAGTTGACCCTGTTGGACACCTGAGGTAGCGCCAGCGCATGAAGGTCAAACTTCCGTCAGCCCGTGATGTCGTATCCGCCCGCAAGCGGATACGCGACTTTGTCGAAACGACACCGGTGCTGACATCGTCCGTGATCGACAATATCGCAGGCGCGAAAGTGCTGATCAAAGCTGAATGCTTGCAGCAGACTGGAAGCTTCAAGCTTCGCGGTGCCTCCAATCGCTTGCTTCAAATCCCAAAAAAGCAGCGGGATCGCGGCGTGGTCGCGTTTTCATCTGGCAATCACGCACAAGGTGTCGCGCGAGCGGCGCGGCGTCTGGGCATGCCGGCGCTGATTGTGATGCCGTCGGATGCGCCTTCCGTTAAAACAGAAGGGGTCGAGGCGGATGGCGCAGAAGTTCGACTCTATGACCGAAACACTGAAAACCGCGAGGAGATCGCAGCAAGCATTGCCAACGAGCGCGGTGCGGTGCTGGTGCCAAGTTTCGACGATCCAAAGATCATAGCCGGGCAGGGTACGCTTGGGTTGGAATTTGCCGAGCAGCTTAAAGATCGCGGCGAAGAGCTGGATCATCTGATTTGCTGCACGGGTGGCGGCGGTCTCATAAGCGGTATTGCGCTGGCGCTCTCCAAGGTCAGTCCGGAAACACAAATCTGGACCGCGGAACCAGAAGGTCATGAAGACTGGAAACGCTCACTGGAGCAGGGTTCCATTGTTTCCAACGAGCCCGGCACTAGGTCCAGATGCGACGCAATCCTGACACCACAGCCGGGTGAACTCACCTGGGCGATTGGTTCTGAATTGCTGGCGGGCGGCTGCGCGATTTCCGATCAGCACGTCTTTGAAGCGATGCGGATCGCGTTTCGCCAATTGCGCATCGTGGTCGAACCCGGCGGTGCTGCGGCGCTTGCAGCTGCGATGTTTCGGCTCCCCGAAGAGGCAAAAGGAAAAACCGTGGGCGTCGTTCTTACGGGCGGAAACGTGGACCCGCGCTTCTTCGCCGACGTCCTGAACCGAACGGTCTAGCTTTCCTTCATCAGGCGCGCTTTCTGGCGTTGCCAATCCCGATTTGCAGACGTCTCGCGCTTGTCATGTGCTTTCTTACCGGTTGCGATCCCGATGAGCAGTTTAGCGATCCCGCGATCGTTGAAATAGAGCTTCAAGGGCACGATGGTTCGTCCTGCTCGCTCCACCGCTTGCGCGAGTTTCCCTCGCTCGCGTTTCGATACGAGTAGCTTTCGCTTTCGGCGCGGCTCGTGATTGAACCTGTTTGCGCCCTCATAAGTTGGAATATCTGAATTGATCAGCCAGAGTTCGCCTTCCTCAAGGGAGGCATAGCTCTCGGCGATATTGGCTTTCCCGTTGCGCAAGGACTTCACCTCGCTACCGGTCAGCATCATGCCTGCCTCGAGCGTGTCTTCGACGGCATAGTCAAAGCGTGCGCGGCGATTCTCCGCGACTAAGCCGTCAGAGCGGCCTTTGGTTTGGGATTTCTTTGCCATGGGACTATTCTAGCCCAGCTGCGGATATGGCTTCATCGATCCGGGCGCGCGTCGCGGCGTTTGGCATCACGATCGGCAAGCGGACCTCATCCGAGCAGACACCCATTTTCGAAAGCACATGCTTTGCTGGACCTGGCGATGGCGAGAAGAACATGGCGCGGTGAATATGGATCAGGCGCTGATCGAGCTCCTGCGCTTTAGTGAGGTCACCCGCGTCAAAGGCTGCATGCATTTGAGCGCACAATTCCGGCGCGACATTAGCGGTCACTGAGATGCAGCCCGCGCCGCCCATGCCGCGATGGCCGAGGCTGGATGGGTCTTCACCAGATAGCTGGGTGAATTGTTCGCCCGCAGTCAGCGCAGCTTGCATCGAGACGCGGCCGAGATCGTTGCTCGCATCCTTTATGCCGATAATGTTTGGAAGTTTGGCCAATCGTCCAACAGTTTCCGGTAGCAGGTCAGACGCCGTGCGGGACGGAACGTTGTACATGACGATCGGCATTGAAACTGCGTCGTTTACCGCTCTGAAATGAGCCTCCAGCCCCGCCTGGTCCGGCTTGTTATAATAGGGGCAGATGACCAGCGCAGCGTCTGCGCCGACGCGCTTGGCATGCTCTGTGAGTTCAATAGCTTCTTGGGTTGAGTTTGATCCGGCACCCGCAATCACTGGGACACGCCCCGCCGCAACCTGGATGCAAAGCTCCACGACTTCCCGGTGTTCATCATGCGAAAGCGTTGCCGACTCACCCGTGGTGCCACACGGCACCAGCGCCGCAGACCCGCCGGCAATCTGCCGCTCTATCAGGTCTGCAAACGCATCGCGGTCAATGGCCCCGTTCTTGAATGGGGTTATCAACGCAGGAATAGAACCATGAAACATCTGTCAGATACACACTTTTGGTTGAACCGGACCGCAAAAGGTCCGAGTTTGGTCATATACGGCCTATAAACCGGAATCAGAATGTATCAACGACAAGGTCGCTAAGGAATTAGTCAAAGCATATGCGAAATCGACTTATCAGCCTGATTTTTACATCTCTCGCCGCAAGTTTGGTGATGAGCCAGTCGAGCGTCGCGCAAGTCGCGGCCCCGCCAAGCCTCAAGCCGCAGCTCGTTGCTGCGTCTGACGTTGTCTCTACGCGTGATGCAGGTTTGCTGCGGCAGGGATTACAGGCGGTTGATCGAACCGATTGGTTCGAGGTTCGGCAGGCTGAATCGCAACTTAGGGATTCTACCGCGAAGGATATTCTGACCTGGTACCGCGCCCGCCGCGACTGGCGCATGTCTTT
The DNA here is from genome assembly GCA_017642885.1 of Henriciella sp. Lineage (GTDB taxonomy): Bacteria > Pseudomonadota > Alphaproteobacteria > Caulobacterales > Hyphomonadaceae > Henriciella. Next base: position 126,334 of record JAEPOM010000005.1, read on the forward strand.
TGATGAAATGGACCGAGCGCTTACGCGACTCGCGGGTTGGCCAGAAATCACCGAGATTCGCTCTCGCGCCGAAGAAGTCATGGAGCTCTCGTCGCTTGACGCTCGAGCCCGCGTGGAGTGGTTTGAAAACCATGGTGGTGCACGAAGCGGAGCAGGGCACATCATCAATGCGCGAGCTCTTGAGGCGCTTGGCCGCAATGAAGAAGCTATGGTCGAGGTCCGAAAGGCCTGGCATGGCCGCACGCTTTCGAAAGAGGTCAGTCAAAAGACTTATGCGCGCTACAAGAACAAACTGACCCAAGACGATCATCGCAAGCGTGTAGATTTCCTGCTTTGGACCCGTCAAACCACCGCTGCCGAACGTATGAAGTCGCTGCTGACGCCGGATTGGCGCGCGCTGCTGGATGCGCGCTCCAAGCTGATTCGCCGTGCTCGCGGTGTCGATTCAGCCGTTGATTCCGTTTCGACGGAACTGCAGTCGCATCCAGGTTTGATGTTCGATCGTGCGGAGTGGCGCCGTCGAGCCAGACTGAGAGATCGGATTACGCCCTTGCTTCGTCAGATTGATGGTGAAGCTGTCCCTGCCGCTGGCCGCAGCAGGCTTTGGAAAGCGCGTCACCCACAAGTACGTGTCGCCCTGAAAGAGTCTGATTGGCAGCTCGCCTACGAACTGTCGGCGCCGCATGGCATGAGCTCGGGTCGCGATTTCGCGGAAGCAGAATGGACGGCGGGCTGGATCGCCCTCCGCCATTTGGATAATCCGGAGCGTGCATTGCAGCACTTTGAATCTCTGGAGAAGGGCGTTTCGACCCCGATCAGCCTGTCGCGCGCCCACTATTGGAAGGGCCGCACACTTGAGGCGATGAATTCGGAGGAAGAGGCCCAAGCCGCTTATGCCGAAGCTGCGCAATACCGGTTCTCTTATTACGGTCAGCTCGCCGCGGAAAAGGCGATGCAGGGCACGATCGATCTCGTAACGACCGCCTCGATTACGGATGAGGACCGCGCGAATTTCCAATCGCGGTCCCTGGTCAAAGCGATGCGTTTGTTTGCTGAGAATGGCTGGGATGCGTCTTTCCGCAAGTTTGCCTATCATTTGGATGATCAGTTGAGTCGCTCGCAGGATTTTGAGCTGCTGGCTGAGCTTGGCCGAGAATATCATTATGCCGATATCGGTGTGCGCGGCGCGAAAGCCGGGCTCGCCAAAGGCGTCGTCGCGCCGGATGCGGCTTATCCGGTCGTAGACTATGCGTTGCTGCGCGAGCCGCAGGTTGAGCGCTCACTGATGCTGGCTCTTTCTCGTCAGGAAAGTGAAATGAATCCGGCGGCGATCAGCCATGCCAATGCGCGCGGACTGATGCAGTTTATCCCTCGCACCGCGCGCCTGGAAGCGCGGCGACAGGGGCTCCCTTACCGTACGAGCTGGCTGACCGATGATCCCGGCTACAACATGACCTTGGGCGGTGCGCATCTCGACACGCTTCTGCGTCAGTTCAATGGCAGCTACATTATGACCGCGGCCGCCTACAATGCCGGCGCGTCGCGTCCGCAGCGCTGGATTGGTGAATATGGCGACCCGCGCGCCGGGGAAGTTGATCCGGTCGATTGGGTTGAGTTCATTCCGTTCAGCGAGACCCGCAATTACGTTCAGCGTGTGCTTGAAAACACCCAAGTTTACCGCAACCGTCTGAGCGGTGAGCCGGAAGATATCCGATTGACGGACGATCTGCAGCGCGGGCGCTTCGGGAATAATTAGGCGGTCGCTTTTTTCCGCTTTGTAGGTGATTTCTTCTTCGCAGGAGGTTTCTTCGCTGCTGGTTTGGCGCTTGCGGACGCAGACTTGCGATCAGCGTGCCGTTTCAGCGATTGGGCGAGGAATTTGCCGGTCCAGCTTTTCTTGACCTTTGCGACCTCTTCCGGTGTGCCGACCGCAACGATCTGACCACCGCCATCTCCGCCTTCGGGGCCCAGATCGATGATGTGATCGGCCGTCTTTATGACGTCGAGATTGTGCTCGATCACCAAAACCGTATTGCCGGTATCAACCAGTTCATGCAGCACCTCGAGCAGTTTGCGAACATCCTCAAAGTGAAGACCGGTTGTCGGTTCGTCGAGAATGTAGAGCGTCTTGCCCGTTGCGCGCTTTGAAAGCTCCTTGGCTAACTTCACGCGTTGCGCTTCTCCACCCGATAGCGTCGTCGCCTGCTGCCCAACTTTGATATAAGTCAAACCAACGCGGTTAAGAGTTTCCATCTTGGTCCGGATTGCGGGCACGGCGGAGAAGAATTTCTCTGCCTCTTCGACGGTCATATCGAGGACGTCGGCAATGGACTTGCCTTTATACAGCACCTCCAGCGTCTCGCGATTGTAGCGCTTTCCGTTACAGGTTTCGCAGGTCACGTAGACATCTGGCAGGAAGTGCATCTCGATCTTTATGACGCCGTCGCCCTGGCACGCTTCGCAGCGTCCACCTTTGACATTGAACGAGAAGCGGCCGGGCTTGTAGCCCCGTTGCTTGGATTCCGGCAATCCTGCGAACCAATCCCGGATTGGGCCGAAGGCGCCGGTATAGGTTGCCGGATTGGAGCGCGGGGTCCGTCCGATCGGGCTTTGATCAATGTCGATCACCTTGTCGAGGTGCTGCAGGCCTTCAATGCCTTCATATGGGGCGGGGGCCTTGCTGGCTTTGTTCAGCTTCCGCGCGAGCGCCTTGTAGAGCGTTTCAATGATCAGCGTGGACTTACCGCCGCCTGATACGCCTGTGACCGCGGTAAACGTGCCGAGCGGGATCGTCGCGTCTACGTTCTGCAAATTGTTTCCAGTCGCGCCCTTAATGGTGAGGTCGCGAACTTTCTTGTTTTTGCGGCGCGTTTTGGGGATGGCGATCTCCTCGCGGCCCGAAAGGTAGGCTCCGGTAAGCGAGTTCTCGTCCGCGATGACTTCTTCCGCAGTGCCCTGGCTGACAATCTGGCCACCATGGACGCCGGCGCGCGGTCCCATATCAATGACATGATCAGCTGTGAGGATGGCGTCCTCATCATGCTCGACCACGATGACCGAGTTGCCGAGATCACGCAGCCGTTTGAGCGTTTCCAGCAAGCGCTCATTATCACGCTGGTGCAGACCTATGCTCGGCTCATCGAGCACATAGAGAACACCGGTGAGCCCAGACCCAATCTGGCTGGCGAGGCGAATGCGCTGGCTCTCGCCGCCAGAAAGCGTTCCCGATGAGCGGGACATTGAGAGATAGTCGAGACCAACGGCGTTCAGGAAGATCAATCGATCATTGATCTCTTTTAGAATGCGCCCGGCAATCTCTTTCGCTTGCGGAGTGAGAGTGTCATTGACCTTGGCGAACCACTCGCCTGCCTCCCTGATCGAGAAGCCGGAAGCGTCGGATATATCAAGTTCGGCAATCCGCACGGCCAGAGCCTCCGGACGGAGGCGCTTACCGAGACATTTCGGACATGCGGCCGCGGATTGGAATTTCGCAATCTCGTCTCGTGCCCACTGGCTTTCCGTCTCGCGGAACCGGCGGTCGAGATTTGGAATGACGCCTTCAAAGGTCTTCGTCACTTCATAGCGCCGAAGGCCGTCATCGTAGACAAACTCGATTTCTTCGTCGCCGGTCCCGTTCAGGATGACGTCGTGAACTTTTTCAGAGAGCTTGTTCCACGGGGTCTTCAGATCGAATTCATAGTGATCAGCCAGAGCCTGCAGCGTTTGCGTCTGATAAGGGGAGGCTTGTTTTGCCCAGGGCGCAATCGCGCCCGTCATCAGATCGAGATCCTTGTCGGGTACGACGAGGCTCGGATCGATCTTCAATTGTTGACCCAGACCATCGCAGGTCGGACACGCCCCAAACGGATTGTTGAATGAGAACAGGCGCGGCTCGATCTCGGGAATGGTGAATCCGGAAACGGGACAGGCGAAATTGGCGCTATAGGTTATGCGTTTCGGTTCGGTCTCGCCGTCTTCGAGATCTGCATACTCGGCCACCGCTATGCCGTTTGCGAGGGGCAGGGCTGTTTCGAAACTCTCGGCGAGACGCTGTTCCATCCCTTCGCGCACGACGATCCGGTCTACGACGACATCAATGTCGTGCTTATACTTTTTGTCGAGGGTTGGAGGCGTTTCCAGGTCGTAGAACTCACCGTCAACTCTGACACGCTGAAAGCCGTTCTTGAGAAGCTCGGCAAACTCCTTGCGGTACTCGCCTTTTCTGCCGCGGATCATCGGCGCCAGAAGATAAAGCCGCGTGCCTTCGGGCAGGGCCATCGTGCGGTCGACCATCTGGCTGATCGTCATGCTTTCAATAGGAAGTCCCGTCGCTGGAGAATACGGGATGCCGACGCGCGCCCAGAGCAGGCGCATATAGTCATAGATCTCGGTGACCGTTCCGACCGTCGACCGCGGATTTCGGCTAGTTGTCTTCTGCTCGATCGAGATCGCCGGTGATAAGCCTTCAATGCTCTCCACATCTGGCTTTTGCATCAGTTCCAGGAACTGACGGGCGTATGCGCTCAGGCTCTCGACATAGCGCCGCTGGCCTTCCGCGTAGATCGTGTCGAAAGCGAGAGAGGATTTTCCCGATCCGGACAGACCAGTCACGACCACTAATTGATAGCGCGGAATATCAACGTCCACGCCTTTTAGATTGTGTTCCTTGGCGCCGCGAACGCGAATGAAGGGAGATTCTAGGGAGGGCATGCGAATAGCAACCTGATCGTTTCTGGTTTTTCAAGACGTGATGTGTGTCGCGAGTCCGATTTGGCGACAAGAACGTTTTGAGAACATTTTAAGTTTGGACGCAACTGTCTCGCGCGTGTTTGCCTGTAGTAGCCGTCCAAATAGCAGCGCGGGCGGTGAAATCCATCAAATTTCACGGATTTCATAGATCAGATATTGAGCGCGACCTGCTAATCCTCCCGTCAGTGGATGTCAGCAGTGGTTAATTCAAACGGCCCTGTTCTGAGTTTGAGGGCATAGAGCGTGACGCAAGAAATGCTGATAGCTGCGTTCGGAGCGCTAAAGGGCTATCTTATCCCGTTCGTGATTTTTACAGGCCTGGGATTGATCATTGCAGGCCGCGACGCCGTGCGTTGGTCTTCAGGCCTCCTCGCAAGCGTTCGCTCAAATCTACTCTTGTCTTTGATCAATCCGCTGATCGCTCCGGCCATGATGATTGGCGTCGTCTTGACCAGGCAGGGATATGATTCTCTGGGACTGCCACAGACGCCGCTTGCCTTCTGGGATCACGTGCCGCTCTGGCTGACCATCCTGGCCTGGCTGCTGACAATCGACTTCCTAGACTATTGGAACCATCGATTGCTGCACATACGTGGCTTCTGGGACATCCATGCCGTGCACCATTCCGATGAAACGCTGAACTGGACCACCAGCTCCAGGATGCATGTGCTGGAAGTCGTGGTCATGCAAATCAGCTACATCCTTCTAGCCAGCTGGATGAACATCCCGGCTGAAGGGATTGGCGCGATTGCCGCCCTGCGTTTGCTGCATAATAATTGGGTCCATACGAAGTATGACGTGCATCTTGGCCCCTTGGTGAAAGTAATCTCGACACCGCGGTTCCACCATTGGCACCATGCTGATGACAAAGCAGCCTATGACACCAATTTCGCCAACACGTTCGCGTTTTGGGATGTCTTGTTCGGAACCTATCGTGTGCCGGGGCCCTACAAGGGAGCTTTTGGTTTCGAGGGGACACCAGGAAACGATGTTTTGAAGCTCCTGATCTGGCCTTTCCTGCAATGGACGGCGCCGCTTACGCGATCGGAACAGAAGAAGAACATTCTATTGACTCCGTGATCCTTTGTGGATATCTGAAAACTCAGCGGGACACAGCCGATTCGCGGCTGTAGAGCGCTTTTGAGTTATCGGAAGCCAAGAACGGAGATCGGAAGATGGCAGGATCAGTAAACAAGGTTATTCTCGTCGGTAATGTCGGCCAGGACCCAGAAGTGAGACAGTTTCAGAACGGCGGACAAGTCTGTTCCTTCTCACTCGCAACCTCTGAAAACTGGAAAGACAAGAATACGGGCGAACGCCGGGAAAAGACCGAGTGGCACCGCATCTCAGTTTTCAGTGAAGGTCTCATCCGCGTCGTCCAGAGCTATGTCAAAAAAGGCTCGAAATTGTACATTGAAGGCCAGCTCGAAACTCGCAAATGGCAGGACCAGAACGGTCAGGACCGGTATTCGACAGAAGTTGTCCTCCGCGGCTTCGGCGCGACTCTGACCATGCTTGATAGCCGAAATAGCGGCGGCGACGGCGGGTATTCTCAGGACTCAGTTGCTTATGGCAATCAGGGGCAGGGCGGCGCGCGTCAAATGGATGGCCCAGCCCAGAATTTTAGTCAGGATTTCGACGACGAGATTCCGTTCTAGGCTCTTAAGTCACGGCGTGAATATCTCTACCAGCGGTGACGTTTGATTGCCGCCCGCTTTTAGCGCGCCGCCAATCACGTAAATGCTATCACTGACCGCAACCGCGCCGAGACCATGGCGCGGTTGCGGCATGTCAGGGATCGCGCTCCAGGTGTCGGTGCTCGGGTCGTACATCCAGCATTCCGGATAAACGCCGCCGCCATTGTCAAAATACTCGCCTCCGAAGGCGTAGAGCTTGCCGCCAATCGCAGCGGCCGCCAGTCCGGCCTGGCCTTGCGGCATAGGGGCCGCCGTGCGCCAGCGATCTTCTTGCGGATCATACACTTCGTGAACCGGCGTATTCCCGCCCGCGACTGTTCTCCCACCCACCACGTGCCAGGAACCGCGCAAGACGGCAGCAGCGGCGCTGTTTCGTGCCGTCGGCAATGGCGCCGCTCGCTCCCAAGAGGATGCAAGATCTGCCAGCACGAAATGGTCGCCAATATCAGTATGGTCATTCCAGCTGGCATTTGCTTCTCCGCGCGGATTGCGGCCGCCGCAAACATGCAACTGACCTCCAACCACGCCCGTCACGCTTTCCCCGTTGGGCTGTGGCAGCGTGGGGCCATCGGTCCAGCCGCGCTCATCAAATACCCAGACGCCAGATTGCATCACCCAGACCGCGCTTTCGCTCCGAGCTTCAAACCCGCCAATGGATAAGAGTTTGCCGTCGAAGCTGATCAAGTTGGGATGATGGCGCGCGAGTGGTAGCGGCGTGAGGTCGCCCCAGGTTCCAGTCGCCAGATCAAGAGCGATGTGGCGATCCGTAGCGCCGGAGATGCGATCTTCCTCAGCGATAAACCCACCGGCCAAGTGAATTTGTCCACCATGCATGGCCGGGTAGATTTCCTGCACAGCATACGGCAGCGTCGGACCAGCACTCCAGGCACCAGTGGATGTGTCACCCTCCGAGCGCGCCGTCACACGGGCCGAACAGGCGAAGGTTAGCGAGCCTGCACCGGCGACTAGAAACACTCTGCGATTGAAGGCTGGCAGTGGCATGAGGCGGTCTCCGCAAAATGGCAATTCACGATACTCTAGAACGTGTCATCTTCGTTTGTAACCATGTCCTCATCCTGCTAGTGTTTTCTTCAATAAGAACGGGCGATTCGGCGCCCGTATCGGCAAGATGAGGTCCTTCTCACGTGAGCGACGAAACGACACCGCCAGAAGATCCAGAAACAGACCCTATTCCGGGTGAAGACGGCATTGATCCGGTCAGTATCGAGACGGAGCTGAAACGGTCCTATCTCGACTATGCCATGTCCGTGATTGTCAGCCGGGCGCTGCCTGATGTACGCGACGGCCTAAAGCCCGTGCACCGGCGTATTCTCTACGCCATGCAGGTCAACGGGAACACGCCTGATAAGCCCTATAAGAAGTCTGCAAACATTGTTGGGGCCGTGATGGGGAACTTCCACCCGCACGGTGATAGCGCGATTTATGACGCGCTCGTCCGGATGGCTCAGCCCTTCTCGATGAGCTTGCCACTGGTCGACGGTCAAGGGAATTTCGGTTCGATCGACAATGATCCACCCGCCGCCATGCGTTACACCGAATCGCGGATGCAGAAGGCGGCGCAGTACCTGCTCGCCGACATCGATAAAGACACTGTCGATTTCCAGGAAAATTATGACGGGTCGCAGCAAGAGCCGATGGTTCTCCCAGCGCAGTATCCGAACTTGCTCGTGAATGGCGCGGGCGGGATTGCTGTTGGTATGGCAACCAATATTCCGCCGCATAATCTCGGCGAAGTCGTCGATGCGACGCTGGCCATGATTGATGATCCGGCGATCGATGATGAAGCCTTGCTCGAGATCGTACCGGGTCCAGACTTTCCAACTGGCGGACTGATTCTCGGACATGCAGGCGCGCGCAAAGCGCTGCTCGAAGGGCGTGGTTCGGTGATCATGCAGGCGCGTTCCGAGTTCGAAGAAATGCGCAATGGCCGTCAGGCAATCGTTGTCACCGAGATCCCGTATCAGGTGAACAAGGCCTCTTTAGTCGAGAAGATTGCCGGCATGGTCCGCGACAAGCGGATTGAAGGCATTGCAGATCTCCGCGACGAGTCAGATCGGCACGGTATCCGCGTCGTCATCGAGATAAAGAAAGACGCTAGCGCCGACGTCGTCCTGAACCAATTGCATCGCTATTCGCAGCTGCGCACGAGCTTCCCGGCGAACATTCTGGCGCTGAACGGTGGCCGCCCGGAGCAGCTTAATCTGCGTCAGATCTTGCAGGCCTTTATCCGCTTCCGTGAAGAGGTTGTGGCCCGCCGAACCAAGTTCGAGCTAAACAAAGCCCGCGACCGGGCCCATGTCTTGGTCGGCCTTGCGCTCGCGGTGGCAAATATTGATGAAATCATCGCGATTATCCGTCACGCACCAGATCCGAACACAGCGCGCGAGCGTTTGCTCGAAAAAGCCTGGCCGATCATGGATATGGGGCCATTGCTTGAACTGGTGGCCGATCGCCGAACACGCTGGGAAGGCGAAGACTCGATCTTCCTCTCCGACGAGCAAGCGCGTGCGATCCTTGCCCTGCAACTGTCTCGCCTGACCGGCCTTGGCCGTGATGAAATCGGTAATGAAGCCAAGGGATTGGCCGAGAGAATTGCGGACTATCTCGATATTCTCCGGTCGCGACCGCGTGTGCAGGATATCATCCGTTCGGAGCTCCGAGAGGTCAAAGACAAGTTCGCGGTTCCACGTCGCTCTGAATTCACCTTCGGCGGCGCCGATATGGATGATGAAGATCTGATCGAGCGCGAAGACATGGTCGTCACGGTGACGCATGGCGGCTACGTCAAGCGGACGCCTCTTTCGACTTATCGAACGCAGCATCGCGGCGGAAAAGGTCGATCCGGGATCTCGATGAAGGACGAAGATTTCGTCACGCGCGTCTTCATGGCGAACACGCATACGGAGATCCTGTTCTTCAGCTCCGAAGGCATGGTCTACAAGGAAAAAGTGTGGCGATTGCCCGTCGGTAGTCCGCAATCGCGCGGCAAGGCCCTGGTCAATATCTTCCCGCTGTCCAAGGACGAGCGGATTGAGAGCGTCATGCCGCTGCCGGATGATGAAGAGAGCCGGAATGAGTTGGACGTGATGTTCGCCACCCGCTCTGGTACGGTCAGACGGAACAAGCTTTCCGACTTCGTTCGTGTGAACCGAAACGGCAAGATCGCTATGAAGCTGGATGAAGGCGATGGCATCGTTCGTGTTCGGATGTGTTCGGAAGATCAAGACGTGATGCTGACGACAGCCCTCGGACAGTGCATTCGCTTCAAAGTCACCGACGTTCGCGTGTTTGCGGGCCGAAACTCGACCGGAGTCCGCGGCATTCGTCTCGCGAACGGCGATCATGTGATCTCGATGGGTATCTTGCGTCATATCGACGTCACCAGCGCAGAAGCACGTGCTTATCTGAAGCACGCGACGGCGATGCGCCGCGCCGCGACCGGCGAAGACGAGGATCTGTCAGAGACGGTGATCGAGGATGACGGCGATGATGGCGAAGAAGAAGCCGCGCTGTCGGCGGAACGTATCGCCGCACTCGGTGCAGCTGAGCAATTTATCCTGACCATTGCTGACGATGGCATGGGCAAACGCGCATCCGCCTATGATTACCGGGTGACCGGACGCGGCGGGAAAGGCCTCGTCGCGCACAATATCTGGGGCGGCAACAAGAAAACGGGGCACATCAAAGAGATCGCTTCGTCCTTTATGGTTGGCGATGATGACGAGGTCATGTTGGTGACAGATGCTGGGCAGCTGATCCGCACGCCGGTTGATCAGATCCGGATTGCCGGCCGTTCGACGTCGGGTGTCTGGGTTTTGCGCACGAAAGATGCTGAACGCGTTGTTTCTGTTGCACGTCTTGCAGACAACGGCGAAGACGATACAGAAGAGTCCTAAGAACGCCCGGGGTTTTCCAATTCGTTAGCCGGGGGTGCGGAGGATAAGTATGGAACGCGTTGGGCTGTATCCCGGAACCTTTGATCCGGTCACGCTGGGGCACTTGGACATTATTGGTCGCGGCATGAAGCTCGTCGATCGCCTGGTCATTGGCGTCGCCGTGAGTGAAGCCAAACGACCGCTGTTTCTGCTCGAAGAGCGAATCCAGATGATGCAGGAAGAATGTGGCAAACTCGAAGGACCGGGTCGCGCCAAGATTGAAGTTAAACCCTTTGATACATTGCTGATGCACTTCGCGGAACAGGAAAAAGTGAATGTCATCGTGCGCGGTTTGCGGGCCGTTTCTGACTTTGAGTACGAGTTCCAGATGACTGCGATGAACGAGCAACTGAATCGCGAGATTGAAACTGTCTTCCTTATGGCCGATGTTCAACATCAGGCCGTGGCCTCGCGACTCGTCAAAGAGATCGCGCGGTTTGGAGGGAACATTACGCCCTTCGTCACGCCTGGCGTAAAAGAGCGATTGCTGGAGAAATATCAAAAATGACTCTGAGAACCCTGCTTAGCGGTTTGGCCGTGATGGGATTTGTGGCTTGTGCGGGGGCACAGACTGAAGACGAGAAGATCTACACAATGGCCGATGTTGAGGCGGCGCCATATGCCTGGCGCGCCGTAGACCCGGAAAACCTTGTCATCATGGAAACCAGCAAGGGGCAAATCTTGATTGAATTGCTCCCGGTCGTCGCGCCCGTCCATGTCGAACAGTTCAAGACCTATGTCCGTTCAGGCCTATATGACGGCACAGAATTTCACCGTGTTATCAAAGGTTTCATGGTGCAGGGCGGTGACGTCGAAGCGACACATGGTGAAGACAAGATGCTTGCGTCGATGGAATCCGAGTTCTATTTCCGCCGCGAGCCAGCGAGCGTTCCTCTGGATACGATCGGACCCGAGGATACCGCGGATGCAGGGCTATTTCTCGGTTTTCCGATGAAGACACAGCCAGGGTTCCTGGCGGAAATGTCGAAAGATAGCCTCGTCGAGAGCTGGATTCCGCATTGCCCCGGCGTGCTCTCAACGGCGCGGACCGATGATCGCAATTCCGGAAATGCGCAATTCTTCCTGATTAGCGATGAAGGCCAGCACCTGGACTATCAATACACCGCGAAAGGACGCGCCATTACGGGACTGGATGTCATTCAGTCGATTAAGCTTGGCCCAACCCCGGATGGATTTCCGATTGCCAATCCGGACGTCGTGCTGACCACCAAAATGGCAGCGGATTTGCCGGAAGCAGAACGCCCGAAGGCTTTTGTTCAACGAACGGACACAGCGGAATGGCTGGCCCGACTTGAGGAAGCGGATTCACGCCGGACCCCCATTTGCGATTTGCCGACTGTTCCGGCGGTTGTGGGATAGGGGTTTACTCTGACCGATCTATCGGCGTTCGACTTTCAGCTTCCAGAGGAAAACATCGCCCTGCGACCCGTCGAGCCGCAAGACGCGGCGCGGTTGCTTGTCGTGTATGGCGACGGGCGGCTGGACGATGCTCACGTCCGAGATTTGCCGCGATATCTGAACAAGGGTGATGTTCTCGTATTCAACGACACGCGCGTCATTCCTGCGGCCGTCAAGGGCGTGCGACCTGCGCGCGCTGAGGTCGGCAACGATGTCTTGGTCGATATCAATCTCGTTGAGCGCCAGTCAGAGCATCAATGGCTTGCCTTGGGTCGGCCCGGAAAACGTCTGAAACCAGGGGATCGGATCAATTTCTCGGACGGTTTTAGCGCCTCAATTGCCGAGAAGCATGCCGACGGCGAATTGCTGCTCGAATTTTCGGTTTCGGGGGCTGAGCTAGACCTAGCGATTGAGCAACACGGTTCCATGCCATTGCCGCCTTATATCGCGCGCCGGCGCGCTGCCGATCGATCGGACCGCGAGACCTATCAGACGAGTTTCGCCAGCGATGATGCTCAATCCGTCGCTGCGCCAACGGCCGGACTACATTTCACGCCGCGTTTACTGTCAGAGATTGATGTTGCAGGGTTGCATCGCGAGCAGGTGCGTTTGCATGTCGGGCTCGGAACGTTTGCGCCTCTGAAAGAAGAGCAGATCGATAGCGGGACATTGCACGAGGAGTGGCGCCAGGTGACGCCCCCCGTAGCAGATTTGCTCAATCAGGCGCGTCGTTCCGGCCGGCGCTGCATCGCGGTCGGCACAACGGCGCTGCGTACTCTAGAGAGCTCAGCGACCCCGAATGGTACGATCGAAGCTGTGTCGGGTCCGACTGATATCTTCCTTCAACCTGGATACGCGTTTCGAGCGACGGATGCGCTCATCACCAATTTTCATTTGCCCAAATCCAGTTTGTTCATGCTGGTCAGCGCTCTGATGGGCACGGAAATCATGCAAGCAGCGTATGCGCATGCCATTGCAGCGCGCTACCGGTTCTATTCGTACGGAGATGCGTGCTTGTTACTGCCCTAAGCAGCGAACCGTCCGCCTCGCAGCGCGTAAGCCTGCGTTCCGTGGTGCAATACTTTATCGGAACTAAGCACGTCTTCCGGCTTGTGATCGAACTTGCCTTGCATGTCCGAATAAAGCGGTGCGAAATCAGTATCGACAGTTGCGCGGAACAGTTGCTCATAACTGTCGATGACGAAATAGGTTTGCTGGAAATCGTCAATTCGATAGTCCGTGCGCATCAACCGCTCGAGTTCAAATCCAATTCGATTGGGAGACTCGTCTTCCAAGCAGAACACGCTTTCCGCCGGGGATGAAACGATCCCAGCCCCGTAGATCCGCAGCCCGGCATCGGTTTGGATCAATCCAAATTCAACGGTGTACCAGTAAAGCGCGGCAAGGTTCTTCAGCGATGCGTGTCTGAGACTGCGAAGGCCGCCTTCACCATAGGCCTGCATATAATCGGCAAAGACCGGGTCTGTGAGCATTGGCACATGCCCGAAGACGTCATGAAAGACGTCTGGTTCCTGGATATAGTCCAGCTGGTCAGGTTTGCGGATGAAATTGCCTGCCGGAAACCGGCGATTGGCAAGATGATCGAAAAAGACATCGTCCGGGACCAGGCCGGGAACGGCAACCACGCGCCAGCCGGTCAGGGCTTCCAACTCGTCTGACATGGATTCGAAATCGGGAATTCCGCCGCTATCCAGCTTGAGTGCGGTCAACCCGTTTAGAAACTCCGGAGCTGCACGGTTTGGCAAAACCTGCATCAAGCGCTCATATAGCGTGTCCCAGACTTTGTGCTCTTCAGCGGTGTAATCTGACCAGCGCTGATCGATCGTCCAGTCTTCGGCAGCATGCGCGGGTTTATCAAATTGGTTGCTCATGCAACTAATATAGCAAGTGAGTCTAAATATGTCTTGCACTATAACGTCTCAATTGATCACATCCTTGGAGGGACCGGGTGATAAAACTCTATGACTATTGGCGCTCTTCAGCGTGTTATCGGCTGAGAATTGCGTTTCATCTCAAAGGCCTCGCATTTGAGAGCGAAGAAGTCAGTCTCCATCCTGATGTTCTAGCGCAGAACAGCGACGCGTATCGGGCGATCAATCCGCAGCAGCGTGTTCCGACCGTCATCATAGACGGTCAGGCACATACGCAGTCCATGGCCGTGCTGGACTGGCTGGAGGAAACTTATCCAGAGCCGGCCTTCCTACCTTCTGATCCTCATATGCGCCTTCGCGCCCGCGCATTCGCCGACACGGTGGCATGCGATATTCACCCGCTCAATAATTCCAGCGTGTTGAAATATTTGAAAGAAGAGTTCGGCGCGGATCAGAAAGCAGTGGCTGATTGGTACGGAACCTGGGTTGTTCGAGGGTTCGACGCTCTGGAAGTGCATGCACGCAAAACAAAGACTCGCTTTGCGTTTGGCGATGCACCCGGTCTCGCGGAAATTTGCCTAATCCCGCAAATGTACAATGCCCGCCGTTTCAATATCGACTTGTCGGACTATTCACGCATGCTCGAGATCGAGACGAGTTGTCTGGAAATGTCAGAATTTCAGAAGGCAGTGCCGGAGGCAATCAAACCGGACTAGTTTCTCTGTGCGGCCTTCAAAACATAGCCATGATCGGTCAACTCGAACATCTTGGAGATGTCTGGATGGCTGACCCGGGCATCATCCTCATCCGGCACCAGATTCTGCTCTGAGACGTAAGCGACATAATGCGTCCGCTCATTCTCAGCGAAGAGGTGATAATAGGGTTGATCCTTGGACGGTCGAACCTCTTCAGGGATGGACTCATACCATTCGTCGGTGTTCGCAAAAACCGGATCGACATCAAAAACGACACCGCGAAAATCGAACAATCTGTGCCGAAGGACCTGTCCAATCTGGTATTTCGCCTCTCGCGTTGGGATAGCGTTCGGCAGATCTGGAATCTCGGAAGCTTCGACAATAGGTTGAGTTTTCGTGGGTTTTTCGCCCCCGAACAGGCGCGCGAAGCGCTTCATGATGTTCGGTCCCTGACTCATGATGATTATGTGTGCTACAGCTCGATTCAACATACAAGATTTGGTCAGCACATGACTACACATAATGTGCGTGATGATCGGAAGGCCAAACGCCGGACCGGGTCGCGCAACCGCCGAAAGCCCCCGCTCTATGCCGCGGTGGATTTGGGGACAAACAATTGCAGACTGCTCATCGCTGCGCGTCGCGGCGATAGCTTTTCTGTGCTCGACTCACATTCGCAAATCGCGCGCCTCGGCGAGGGGCTCGAGGCGACGGGCCGTCTGTCCGATGCCTCGATCGAACGCGCGATGGATGCGCTTGGCAAGATCTCAAAAAAGCTAAAAGCGAAGAAAGTCGGACATGTCCGCTGTATCGCCACTGAGGCGTGTCGCCGGGCTGAGAATGGCGCCGCATTCATCCAACGTGTTAGAGACGAAACCGGGCTGACCTTCAAGATTATCGGACCGGAAGAGGAGGCACGCCTCGCCTTGATCGGTTGCCACAATTTGATTGAACCAGATACAGACCGAGTCTTAGTGATCGATATTGGCGGCGGGTCGACCGAACTGTCCTATGTCGATGCTCGGCCAGCACACGAAGGCGGATTGAAGGGGTTGCTGCGCAAGCCGCCCATTCTCGGGTGGCGCAGTCTGCCCGTTGGCGTCGTGACCCTGACCGAGGCGTTTGCGCATTTGCCGGAAGAAGAGGCGTATCCGCAAATGCTGGCTCACGTGATGGGCCTCATCGAGCGCTGGAAGCACACACCGGACATCCGCAAAGCCTTTGAAGAGGGGCGAGCGCATGTAATTGGAACGTCGGGTACAGTTACCTGCCTGACCGGTGTTTCACTTGGTTTACAGAAATATCGGCGCGACAATGTCGATGGCGCGTGGATCACGCATGATGCGATGATGGCCACCGTGAACAATCTGCGCGAGGTCGGTCAAGATCAGATTCACACGTTCCCAACCATTGGCACCGATCGCGCCGGACTAATGCTTGCAGGATGCGCGATTGTTGAGGCAACCTGGTCGCTGGCGCCGGGAGGACGGATGCGCGTCGCGGATCGGGGGTTGCGAGAAGGCTTGCTCCTTTCAATGATGCAAGGTCCAAAAAAACGTAAACGCCGGCCGCGTCGACGATCTGACAAACCGACAGAACCGCAGCATGAATCTCCGAAAGAGGCACAATCATGAGTGATGATGGAAAACGTCGCTGGAAAGGCCCGACGGACAAGAAAAGGAGCTCCGGGCGTCGCACGGGAGAACGCAAGGTGATTGCGTATCGCGCGAAGTCTGAGAGTTCCAAGAAATGGATCGAGCGCCAGCTTTCCGATCCATACGTGCAGAAAGCGAAAGCGGAAGGATTCCGCGCGCGCGCTGCCTACAAGCTATTGGAAATCAACGACCAGGCGAAAATCCTTAGACCGGACATTCGGGTGGTCGATCTGGGCTGCGCGCCCGGAGGGTGGCTTCAAGCATGCGTTCGCGCCAAGGTGAAGGAAGTGGTCGGCATCGATTTGCTCGAGACCGAGCCTGTTGCAGGCGCATTTATCGTGCAAGGCGATGTGAATGAACCCGACGATGTCGCCGCGATGATGGCCGGGCTCACCGGTCCTCCGGATCTCATTCTGTCCGACATGGCGGCAAACACGACGGGTCACAAACAGACAGATAGTTTGCGGACAGCCGCGCTAACGGACATTGCGCTTCATTTCACCGAGCAGCATCTCGTGCGCGGCGGTGCGTTCTGTTCAAAGGTCTTTCAAGGCGGAGCGACGCCGGAAATGATGGAGCGGCTCAAACATTTGTTCAAAACGGTGAAACACATCAAACCGCCTGCCAGCAGGGCCGGGTCGCCGGAACTGTTCGTCGTCGCGAAAGGATTTCGCGGTCGATGAGTGATGCAGATCGCGCACCGTTGGATCCATTTCCAGATGTGCGAGTTAGGCCGCAAATTGCCATGCTGCTGATCACCGGATTGTCGGTTGTTTTCGCCACCGTGTTTGTCGGGCTTGCGTCACCGGCAAGAACACAGGGGATCGCGCTTTATGCGAGCTTTGGTCTGGGGGCGAGCCTGCTCGTCCTTTCCTATATCGATTTGCGAACCGGCCTCTTGCTCGACATCATAACACTTCCCCTGATTGTATCGGGAGTTGCGTTCGCTTGGTTTTCAGACGGTTCTTGGCTCTTTGCGATGGGCGGCGCGGCACTGGGATATGTTCTGATCGCCGGGCTGGGATATGTCTGGCGCCAGATGAGAGGGTATGAGGGCATCGGCCTGGGAGATGCGAAACTGCTCGCGGCAGGCGGCGCCTGGGTAGGCATAGCGATGTTGCCGGTGATTCTCTTGGTCGCCTCTGGGGCGGGGTTGATTGGCGCGGTTTTCGTGGCGCTGAAGCCACAAAATAATGAGGATCGCGTCGCAATTCCATTTGGACCTGCGCTCGCTTTCGGCATCTGGACTGCGTGGTGTGCAGACGGTTTGGTTTTCCCATAAAGCTCCGATTTCGGACGAGTGTAAAAATGCCAAAAGCCCGAAGTCATTCGGGAAGGACTAACGCGCGACACGAGTAGGCGGTCCCAATACGTTCAGAGCCCGGATTATTACACGAAAATTCAGTGACTTATTGCAACGGTTTTGTGTCGATGGGGGTCACAGAAGTGTAACTTTAGCGAAAAAAAACCGTCACGCAGTTCCCATATTCGGCCCCTGAATCAGTCGTGGAGGCGTCACGTCTGATCGCTTTTTGGGAACCGCAGGGGTAATCCTCATGAAACTTCAAGCAACGGCAAGTGCATTCGCTTTAAGTCTGGTAGTGGCAGCTTGTTCTCAGGGGGGCTCGGTTGCCTCTCCGGGAACGACGACGCCGACGACACCGCCAACCGGCGGAGGCGGGGGAGGCACCGGAGGCGGCTCCGCAACGGCGTCTTGCCCAACCGGGTTCTCTGAAGGCACCGCGATCGGATCGATCACCACCTGTCTTCTATCCGGGACGTTGCTTGGAACCACCACGCTGACCAATGTTGATGATGTCGTGTACCGGTTGAACGGCCGGGTGGATGTTGGTGTCGATACCGGCGCGGATGGCACCGATCCCGCTGGTTCGGTCGCTTCTCTCGTCATTGAGCCCGGTGTCACAATCGTCGGCGCGACAGGTCAGGACTATCTCGTGGTGACCCGCGGATCTACGCTCGAAGCTGCAGGGACTGCCGCTCAACCCATTACGTTCACCAGCGCCCTCGATATCGAGCGCCAGAATGACGGCGACGCGAGCAATGATCTGGGCGAGAATTTTGATGGAGAGTGGGGCGGTATCGTCATGCTCGGCAGCGCCCCGCAGAATCGCTGCCTGAGTGGGTCGGCTTATTTCACCGACAGCTGCCAGCAGCGCATCGAAGGAGTAACCTCGCCGGACGCGCTTTATGGTGGCGATGACGCAGACGATTATTCAGGGACGCTCCGTTACGTCGTAGTGAAGCACGCTGGCTTCGAGCTGACGCCTGATAATGAGTTGAACGGCATCGCGTTTGGCGGCGTGGGTGACAGCACCGTCGTTGAGTACATTCAGATCTACAATAACGCAGATGATGGCGTTGAATTTTTCGGTGGTACGGTCAACGCGAAATATCTCGTGCTAAATGGCAACAATGACGAATCCATCGACACAGACAACGGTTACCAAGGTACCATCCAGCACGTAGTGGTCGAACAAACAGCTGGCCGCGGCGACAATATCACCGAGCAAAGCTCTGTTGTGACGGCGCCAGCGTCTCAGTCATCCAACCCATTGATCGCCAATTTCACCTTTGTCGGAACCGACGGAGACCAAGTGCTACGTTCTAATACGGGGTCGATCGGACGCCTGCTGAACGGTGTGATTGTCTATGAGGATGCATGCTTCGCATGGGATTCCGATGCCGGTGACGGTGACGATACAGGTTTTGGCGGCGTTGGCGTCGATCCAAGCTTCTCCTCTGTATTGGCCGATTGCGGAACAAACGGTGCTGGACTGACGGACTCAACCCCGGAAACACAAGCTGCGGTCGACGCCGCCGCTGCTGCTCCGAACAGCACGTTCAATACCAACGCGCCTGTCGTAAATACGCTGGCATCTAGATTCTTCTCCGGCACCGCGGAACAAGGTGTAACCGAGACGAACCTCCCAGCGATTGATGCTTCATTTGATAATACCGACTATATCGGCGCCTTCGCGCCGAATGAGTCAGAAACCAACAACTGGGCGACTGGTTGGACCTTTGGTCTTTTCTCGGACACGCTCACCTGCCCATCAGGCACCATCGACAATGGCGCGACAATTAATGGCCAGAAAGTCTGCGTCGTTTCAGGCGTGCTGAACAGCGATGTGCGGCTTACACGAGGAAACCTGTATGAACTCGATGGCCGGGTCGATGTCGGCGTGGACATGGGGGCGGACGGAACGGCCGCGGGTGGGGTATCTGCAACCCTGACCATAGAGTCCGGGGTTACGCTGTTCGCCAATACCGGACAAGATTACCTCGTCGTGAATCGCGGCTCAGACATCCGCGCTCTCGGGTCGGCGTCTAACCCGATTGTCTTCACCTCTGAAGCAGACATTCGAGGCACGCAGCCAAACGCAGATCAGGCCGATGGGGAGTGGGGCGGCATCGTCATACTCGGCAGCGCGCCACAGAATCGTTGCTTGAGTGGTTCGGCCTACTTCACCGACAGCTGTCAGCAGCGGATCGAAGGAGTGACCTCACCAGACGCGCTCTATGGCGGCGATGATGTGAGCGATAGTTCGGGTGTACTGCGCTACGTTCAGGTCAAGTATGCGGGCTTCGAGCTGACGCCAGACAATGAGTTGAACGGCATCGCTTTTGGCGGCGTCGGTGACGGCACCGTCGTTGAGTACATTCAAGTTCACAACAATGCGGATGACGGCGTTGAGTTTTTCGGTGGAACCGTGAACGCCAAATACCTGGTCCTGACAGGCAACAATGATGAATCGATCGATACCGACAATGGTTATCAGGGCGCCATCCAGTATGTGATCGTCAACCAGGTCAACGGCCGCGGCGACAATATCACCGAGCAAAGCTCTGTTGTGACTGCTCCGGCATCACAATCGTCGAACCCACTGATCGCCAACTTCACCTTTATCGGAACGGATGGCGACCAGGTGTTCCGTTCGAACACGGGGTCGATCGGACGCTTGTTGAACGGCGTGATCGTCTATGACGATGCCTGTTTTGCCTGGGACTCAGATGCTGGGGACGGCGACGACACAAGCTTTGGCGGCGTTGGCGTCGATCCAAGCTTCTCGTCTGTTCAGGCGGATTGTGGAACAAACGGCGCTGGACTGACCGACTCAACTCCGGAAACACAAGCTGCGGTCGACGCCGCCGCTGCTGCTCCGAACAGCACGTTCAATACCTCGCTCCCGGTGGTCAATACGTTGATCTCGACCTTCGTAAACGGCTCGACTGAGTCTGCTGCCGTCGCAACCGACCTCACCGCTATCGACCCGTTCTTCGACAACACCGACTATATCGGCGCGGTTGAAAACGCGAGCGATACCTGGTGGCAAGGCTGGACCTGCGGCCTGCCAAATGGCGACGCCTGCTAGCATCTCCACATAAGACCGGGACGAGGCGACCGCTTCTTCCCGGTTTTCCATTTTTCGCCGTCGCAGCAATCAAGCACGAAACTCAGCCGACGGATTGATGAACCTAATAAAGGTCCGAACTCATGAAACGCTCATCAAAACATTCTCTCCTGCTTTCGACGGCATTCGCCTTGGCAGCGGCGCCAATCGCAGTCTCTCAGGAAGAGCCAGAGGACAGCGCGGTAGAGGCAGCAGAGCAGGACGAACGCACGCTGCAAACGGTGGTGGTTCGCGGGGCGTTCATCCCCGAACCACAACGCCAGACCTCTCAAGTCGCTTCTTTCCTTTCAGCAGAAGACCTGACCCGACAAGGGGATGCGAACGCCGCGCTTGCTCTGACCCGTCTGAGTGGGCTCAGCGTGGTGGACGGACAATTCGCTTATGTGCGTGGTCTTGGCGATCGCTACTCCGTCGCGCTCCTCAATGGTTCCCCGTTGCCGAGCCCGGAACCGCTGCGCCGGACGGTTCCGCTCGACTTGTTTCCGTCCAGCATGTTGGATGGCGCGGCGGTGCAGAAGACCTATTCAGCCAACTATCCCGGCGAATTCGGCGGCGGTCTGATCGACCTCAAGACGGTTGGTCAACCAGCTGAGGATTTCCTGAATCTAAAAATCGGCACAGGGTACAACACGTTCACCACGGGAAGTACCGGGTTCTTTGTCAGCGGAAGCGACACTGATTGGTCGGGATATGACGATGGATTGCGCGATCTGCCAGCGCCGCTGGCGTCGCTGATCGCGTCTGGTACCAACATCAATAGCTTAAGCGCGGAAGAGCGCGAAGCGGCCGGGGAAAACTTGGTAAATGGTCCGCTGTCAGTGATTGAACAGGACGACCTCCATCCTTCTTTCGAAGCCGAATTGGAAGGCGGCAAAGCCCTCGCGATTGGTGAGTTTGATGTCGGTCTGATCGGGGTACTGGGCTATGATAGCAGCTGGACAACGCGGCAGGCTACTCAACAAGTCCTCCGTAATAACTCCTCCGGTGATTTCGACCGCGATGTGCAAGTCAATCAGACCGCCTATGATGCGATTGTGAATGGCCTTGGTTCGATCACCGTTGCGCATGGCCTGAATGAAGTTTCCGGTACGCTGTTTTATGTTCATTCCACCACCAAAGACGCGCAGATCGCTGTGGGGGAGGATGGCAGTAACGAAATCCGTCATCAGGAGCGTTCGGCCTGGTATGAGCGCGAACTCACTTCGTTCCAGCTTGGCGGGTCTCACGTTGTCGGTGATCTGGATTTGGAATGGCGCGGAACAGTTGCTCAGTCGACTTATGACGCGCCGTACGAGCGTCGCCTGACGCGCGAAGTCATCGACGGGCTTCCGACCTATAATAACCAACAAGGCCGCTACAATATACAGTTCACCGAACTGGTGGATGACGTGACCGGCTTCGGATTGGACGGGACGTATACATTCAATCTCGGCAGCACGCGGGAACTCACGGTGTCTGGTGGCTTTGACGATTCATCGACTGAGCGCGACTACAAACAGTACAATTTCAGGTTCAACGGCTCCATCGCTGACGGCGTGGATCCATTAGCGCGCCCAGATTTCCTGTTCTCGCCAGACAATATCGCACCGAGCCGCTTCTTCCTGAACGAGTCGACTACTAGCACCGACCTCTACAAAGCCGGTCTGGACGTCACGGCGTATTACGCACAGGCAGATGTCGACGTTACCGACTTCATCAAAGCCACTGTCGGCGTGCGCCAGGAAAGCGGCGAGCAGTTTGTCGAGACCGCAGACCGGTTTGGCAATCCCGGGCCGGAAGCGACGCGCATCGACAATGATTATACGTTGCCCGCGCTGACCTTCACATGGAACTTCGCTGACGATTTGCAGCTTCGGTTCGGATATTCCGAAACCATTGCCCGTCCGCAGTTTCGTGAGCTCTCTGAAGCGTCCTATTTCGACACCGAGTCTTCACGGACTTATCGAGGTAATAGCGGTTTGGTGGATAGCGAGTTCACCAATTTTGACGCACGCCTCGAATACTATATGGGGCGCAACCAATTTGTCACCGGCGCGGTCTTCTTCAAAGAGATCGTCAACCCGATTGAGGAGCAAATCAACGAGCTGAGCTCGCTGGTCTACCAGACCACTTATATCAACGCGCCAAAAGCGGAACTTTTCGGGTTGGAGCTCGAATATCGCAATCGCTTCGACATGCCTTTTGAAGGGGCGTGGTGGCAAGATCGGGATTGGATTTTCTCGACCAATTATACATTCACCTCAGCCGAATTGATCGTAGACGACGCCGATCTCGTCTTCTCCGGGACGGAAAACCGCACCGTTCTGGCCACGGATCTGGGACTGAGCGACGGTGACAAGTTGCAGGGCACTCCAGAGAACATTTTCAATCTGCAGTTCGGATGGGAAAGCGATGTCGAGCAAGCGACTCTGTTGGTGGGCTGGGTCGACGAGCGAATCTTGCAGCGCGGCGATCTGAGGCTCGGTCTAGAAGACGTGCTCGAAGATCCCGGTATTCAAGTCGACTTCGTGTACCGACGCGACATCGAGTTAGCTGGGAAGGAACTGACCTTCGGCTTCAGCGCCCGCAATCTGCTTGACGAAGCGCATGAAGAGTTTGTGAACACCACAACCGATATCGGACGGGTCGAATTTAACACGTATGATCGCGGGACCAGCCTGTCTGCCAGCTTGACCGCCAAGTTCTAACTCAGAGATTGCCTTGTCACGGGGCAGCAAAAGTGAACATTTTTGTCAAACCCTCACAACCCGTCTTAACCGAGTTGTGAGGGTTCGTTTCTTAGAATTAAGCGTGACAAAACACACCATTAGCGCCTAGGGTTAAGGTTAAGCCTGCGGGGGTGAGGAGAGACCAATATGGCTAGCGCCACCCAAACGGCTCTAGAGAGAATTAGCGCGGTCGAACGCCCGATACGGTTGGCTGTGGAGCTCTCACTTGTCGTCGTTCTAGCCCTATTTGGGGCCAGACTCGTGTGGGTTATTGCTTCTCCTTCCGATTCTGTAGCAAAATATACAGAACGCCCACTGCCGTCGCCGATGCGAGGCACTAGCTCGACGCTCGCTATTTCAACGGATCGGTCGGTCCTGATTAGTGAAAACCCGTTCGATCAAGGGGAGAGCGAGCTGATCGTTCAGGATGTCCCGGAAACCAGCCTTAATCTGCAACTGGATGGTCTGCGGATGTCGACACAAGGCAGCGGTGCCGGGAATGCGATTATCCGGACCCCGAATGGAATTGGGACCAATTACAGACTTGGCGATCAGATCCTGCCAGGCGTCACTCTGCAAAGAATCTTATCAGATCGCGTGATTATTAACCGTGATGGTGCGGACGAGACTCTTATGCTTGGGGGGCGCGGCGCAGGACTATCGGTGATCTCGGACGATTCTCAGATCATAACTGATGGCGGCACTGCCGAAACAGCGATCGGTACAAACGCTGAATCTCAGGAGCCCGCAGAAGTTGCAGGTCGGTTGACCGGCCCCGATGAGCTGTTCGGAGCGATCAATGCAGGCCCTGTCATGACCAATGGTTCGCTGATCGGTTACCGCCTCAATCCGATCGGCAGTGCGGATATTATGCGCCAGGCGGGGCTCGAGCCCGGCGATGTCTTGCTGCAAATTAATGGCACTTCGGTTGTCAATCTCGATATGACCGATGTGATTGACCGCATTTCTGCAGTGCAAACAGCGGTTTTGGAAGTAAACAGGAACGGATCTCAGCGAACCGTTCGTTTGAGTTTTGGTGAGTAAGGTTTTCCTATGAAGAGATTGATAGCAGCATCTGCCATTGCGCTGGCCAGCCAGGGTATTGCGATGGCTGAGATGAACTCACCGCAGGCGGCGCGTCACGTGCTCAGCTTGAATGATGTCGAAATCACGGCTCTGATCGACGATGTGTCAATCATCACCGGCAACACGTTCATCCTGCATCCAGATGTTCGTCGGACAAAAGTCACCGTCATGTCACAGGCGCCGATGACGACGAACGAAGTGTTCCAGGTCTTTCTGTCAACGTTGCGCGTCCACGGCTTTGCAGCCATTCCAGCCGGACGCGGAGTTTATCGAATAGTCCCCGAACAGTCGGCGATCGGCGAGGCAGGTGTGCGCAATACCGGGCCGAACGCGTTTATCACAGAAGTCTTCAAACTGGATAATTTTAGCGCAATTGAAGCGGCCCAAATGGTAAAACCTCTTGTCGATGCTCAAGGGCAGGTTGTTGCCAATGCGCGCTCCAATACCCTGGTTCTGGTAGACTATTCGTCCAACATGCCGCGCTTGCGCGAGATCGTTTCCGGTCTCGATGCGGATGATCGCACCAAGGTCGAAACCCTAGAATTGCGCAATGTTCCGGCTCGAGAAGTTCAGAGCATCCTGTCGGAACTCCTGAGTGATCGCGATGATGGTCCAGGTAACAGATTTGAAGTTTCTGCTTCGACGAGTTCCAACTCGATTGTCATTCGAGGCGATGAAGCGACGGTTCAGCGCGCCCTGCGTGTGGCACGGGAATTGGACAAAACGGACCCCATTCGAGACAGCCTGCGGGTCATCGAGCTGAAAAACTCTGACGCCGTAGACATCGTGCCGATCCTAGAGCGATTGGCCGAAACCATGGCGGATCAGGCGTCTCCAGGAGAGTCGCAAGTGCCAGGTGCCACGATTGCGCACCATGAACCGACGAATTCTCTCGTAATTAGCGCGTCTCCAGACACGATTCTCGCCATGGAGCGCGTTGTCGAGGCGCTGGACAAGCGCCGTGCCCAAGTGCTCGTGGAGGCGATCATCGTGGAAATGTCTGACAACACGGCGCGTGAGTTGGGAGTGCAATTTCTCCTCTCAGGAACCGGCGAGTCGACAGTTCCATTCCTGAGTACCAATTTTTCTCGATCTGCTCCAAACCTTCTTTCCTTGGCGGGCGCAGTCGTTGACCCGGGTGTATTCGGAGGAACCAACCCGTTCACGGATGGCGCGGTGTCGTCTTTGCTGGGCCTCGACGGAGCATCATTTGGTGTCGGAGGGCGCGACGGTGATACGTTGTTTGGTGCTATCTTGACGGCGATCGAAAAGGATACTCAGTCGAAAGTCTTGTCCAAGCCGTTCAACCTGACCCTGGACAATGGCACTTCGGAACTTCTGGTTGGGCAGCAAATCCCTGTCACGACTGGCGAGACGTTGAGCTCCGACAATAGCAATCCGTTTCGAACGGTTACGCGTCAGGATGTCGGTATCATTCTCCGCGTGACACCCCGCATTTCGGCTGACGACACAATCCGCATGGATATCTTTCAGGAGGTGTCGAGCATCTCCACGACCTTGAGCAGCGGTACAGATGATTTCGTGACAAACCAACGTCAGATCACGACGAACGTATTGGCAGACGATGGAGAGATCATCGTGATCGGTGGTCTGATTGAGCAAACCGATGAGACTGTAAACTCAAAGGTGCCGATTGCGGGCGATATTCCAGTTGTCGGAAATTTGTTTAAGTCCGAAGGGACCACCTACGACCGGACCAATTTGATGGTCTTCATCAGGCCCACAATTGTACGCAATCGCGAGGATGCGCGCGAAGTGACATCACGCAATTATCGCTACATCCGCGCGGAAGAAATGCTGCGCGCTGGTGACGAAGAGGGCCTCTCCGGTCTGGATGCCTTTATTGGCAGCGTTCTGGGGTCTGAGCCGCCTGTCGACTAGGGGTTTAGAATAGGGGTCACACTCTGTTCTGAAACGGTATACACTGAGATTATGAGCTTCGCCGACACCGACCTTTCCTATTCGTTTGCCCGAGACAAGGGCGTTGTTGTGCTGGCAGGTCAGCGCGACGAAATTCTACTCGGTGTGCGCAATGGTGCTGATCCGTTCAGCCTGCTCGAGGCGCGCCGGGTTCTGCGTCGTCCGTTGCAGCTCAAGGCGATGGAGCCTCAGGAGTTTGAGCGAGCGTTAGCTGAACACTATGCCCGCGATGGGGTGAGCGGCGATGAAGCTGAAGCCGCCCTTGATAATCACGGTGGGCTCGCGAGCCTCGTTGATGGAATTCCGGAAACGGCGGACCTTCTTGACGGAGAGGATGATGCTCCGGTCATTCGATTGATCAATGGCTTGATCTACGAAGCGGTGAACCGCAAGGCATCTGACGTGCACATTGAACCGCATGAGGATAACTTGTCGGTTCGCTATAGGATCGACGGCGTCTTGCAGGAAGTTCTGACCCCCACGCGCCGGCTCGCTGCTCCGTTGACCTCACGTATCAAAGTCATGGCGCGTCTCGATATTGCTGAGAAGCGCATCCCGCAGGATGGACGCATTTCGCTGTCGATCGGTGGGCGCAGTATTGATGTTCGTGTCTCGACCTTGCCGAGCCGCTACGGTGAACGCGTCACCATGCGCTTGCTCGATACGCGCAATGCGCTGCTGGGTTTAGATGAGCTTGGAATGGATGGTGGGACCCTCAATCGATTTCGAGAGCTCCTCGCCCAGCCCAACGGCATCACGCTCGTCACCGGTCCGACTGGGTCGGGAAAAACCACGACGCTCTATTCCGCGCTCTCTGTTCTAAACAATGGCGAACGCAATGTGATGACGCTCGAAGATCCGATCGAGTACGGCCTTGACGGCATCAGTCAGACGCAAATGCACCACAAAGTCGGGCTCACGTTTGCGGCCACGCTGCGGGCGATCCTTCGGCACGACCCAGACGTTGTAATGGTCGGGGAAATCCGTGATCTAGAGACGGCGAAAGTTGCGTTCGAATTTGCATCTACCGGGCGTCCTGTATTGTCCACGGTCCACACGAACAGCGCGGCCGGCGCCATCCAGCGTTTGCGCGATATGGGCATCGAGCCCTACGTGCTTGCCGCCACGCTAAAAGCAGTGATCGCCCAACGTCTGGTCAGAAAGCTCTGCGAGCATTGCCGCGAACCACACACGACATCCACCGAAGAATTGAACATGTTTGGTTTATCCCAAGTAGACGCACCACAATTCTGGCGCCCGGTTGGCTGCATGGCTTGCGGTAACTCAGGCTATAATGGTCGCCTGGGGGTCTACGAACTTATTTCGGTGAATAGCGGACTGCGCGATCTCATCCGCGCCGACGGCTCAGAAGATGACATCCAGAATATGGCATTTGCTGAGCACGATACCCTTTTTCGCAACGCCGCGCGGTACGTCAAAGACGGGCAGACCAGTGTAGAGGAAGTCTTACGGGTTTGCCGACGCGAAGAGGAGCATTAGGCGATGGCGGTCTATGACTATGTCGCCATTGGTGCCGATGGGAAGCGCGCGACCGGCGTCATTACGGCTGATTCAGCGCGATCAGCCCGCAAGGAATTGCGCTTGCGGCAACTGTCCCCGCTCGATGTCAAAGAGACGCGTCAAAAGTCGAACGCGAAAGCGGCGGGCCGCGGATCTCTGTCTGGCAGTGATTTGGTGCTGACAACGCGCCAACTGGCCATGCTAATCAAATCCGGGGCGCCCGTCGAAGAAGCGCTGGGCGCGATCGCCAGTGAAGCCGAAAAGCCAAGCACGCGGCGGACGCTGATGAGCGTTCGGGGCAGCGTGCAAGAAGGTTTTTCGTTCTCTGAAGCGCTCAGCCAGTCGGCGAAAGCGTTTCCGCCATACTATCGCGCGGTCGTATCCGCGGGTCAGTCATCTGGCCGGTTGGGCGATGTCATGGAGCGGTTGGCGACGCATCTAGAGAAGTCGCGAAAGCTTAAGAACAAAATGCTCTCGGCTCTGATTTATCCGATCGTTCTGGCATGTGTTGCGATGCTGGTCGTCATTCTCTTGCTGATTTTTGTGGTGCCCGCGGTGATCGAACAATTCGAAACCCTGGGCCAGGAACTCCCGCCACTCACCAATGCCGTGATTGCCGTTTCCGAATTCATGCGAGGATGGGGCCTAATCATTATTCCAGCGATCGGCCTGGGCATATGGATGCTGCGAGGCGCGTTTCAAACCCCCGCCGTCAAAATGCGTTGGGACCGCATCGTCTTGCGCCTCCCATTGCTCGGGAAAGTTATCCGCAGCGCCAACGCTGCGCAATTTGCCCGAACCTTTGCGACGCTCTCGAGCAGCGGTGCGACTGTTCCCGATGCGTTGGTCGCCGCCAAAGGCTCTGTCGGCAGTGAAGTCTTCCGGCAGGCCGCCGTCACTGTCCGTCGTCAGGTGGAAGAGGGGCAGACG
This sequence comes from Henriciella sp., assembly GCA_017642885.1. Classification (GTDB taxonomy): domain Bacteria; phylum Pseudomonadota; class Alphaproteobacteria; order Caulobacterales; family Hyphomonadaceae; genus Henriciella. The sequence continues at coordinate 155,016 of JAEPOM010000005.1, forward strand.
CTCAATCGCGCCATGCGGCAGACCGGAGTGTTTCCGCCCATGCTCGTCCATATGGTGGCAAGTGGCGAACGCGGCGGAGACTTGCCCGCAATGATCGACCGCGCAGCCGACTACATGGAGGAGGAGCTCGATAGCAATGCTACGATAGCGCTCGGCCTGCTTGAGCCGCTCCTGATCGTATTACTCGCCGGGGTCGTCGCCCTGATTGTTCTCGCCATCATGCTGCCGATCCTGCAGCTTAACACGATGGCTATTGGTGCCTGAGGAAGAAGAATATGAAAAATCCAAAAACCCAGCGTCGCAACCGTCAACGCGGATTTACGCTCACGGAAATCATGGTGGTCGTTTTCATTATCGGTCTGCTTTCGACGGTCGTGCTGATCAACGTAACCGGCGCGATGAGCCAAGGCCGAACGACGAAGGCAGTGACTGATATCACGCGCCTGTCCGGAGCCTTGCAATCCTATAATGGCGACATGTTCGCCTTCCCGACCGAACAGCAAGGTCTGGAAGCGCTAGTAAGCATTCCTGACAACGCGCCAGACGGCAATCGTTATCGACCAGGCGGATATATCCAGAAGCTGCCCAATGACCCGTGGGGTCGCCCGTACATTTATGAAGTGCCAGGTGAAGATGGTCGGCCTTATGACCTCTTTTCGCTAGGCGCGGACGGTCGTGAGGGTGGCGAAGAAGACAATGCTGATATCAGTATCTGGGATGTTTAGACGGGTTCTGCCTGTCGCATTGAAGGCATAATCCGTTGATCGCCGCGCACCGCCATATTGCTCAGAAAGGCATGACTCTTGTTGAGGTCATGACGGTGCTGTTCATTATCGGATTAACAGCAGGCATCGTCACTTTGACGTTGCCGCAGCGCCCAACCGAAGAGCAAGCGAGCGCGCAGGCTTTCGCTACCGTGCTTCGAAATGCGCAAGACCAGGCGATCTTTGCCGGACAACCTCTCGGGCTGCAGCTCACCGATCGCGGATACACTCTGGTTCAATGGCGGCAAGATGGATGGCGTCCTCAAGGACGACCAGTACTTCTACCACGCGCGATGGAAATCTCGGTAGAGACCGAAGAGCGCGCACGCCCTGACAGCTGGCCCGAGCTTGTCTTCGATCCCACGGGCATCGTTCAGCCGGCAGAGTTTCAGCTGCGGGCGCGTGGCGTACGCATTGATATCAGCCTTCTCGAAACCGGGGAGGTTGTGCTTGTCGAACGTTAGACCTTCATCCCAGAGTGGCTTCAGTCTCGTCGAAACCGTAGCCGCAATGGGGATACTGGCCCTCGCAGCGATCCCGCTCTTACAAGTGACGACGGACGCCAATCGCAACGCCGCAAGCCTGGAGACACGTTTGCTCGCCCGCACAGTCGCGGAGAATGAGCTAGCACGCGCTATGGCATCCCGCACCGTCCTCGACGCCGGGATTGCCACCGGCCAGGTAGATCAGATGGGGCGGACGTTCGTCTGGACGCGGACCACCAGTCCAGCACAAATCGGGCAGCTTCAGAACTATCGCGTCGATGTGCGGCCGGACAATAGCGAACAGGTTTTGGCGAGCCTGATCAGCCTCAAATACATTCCCGCCAACCTTCCTGGAGACGTGGCTCCTCAAGGGCAATCGGAGGGCAGTGGTGGATGAAGGCGGTCACGAAGCATCAATCCGGATTTACGCTGGCCGAGACGCTGGTTGCGCTGTTCATTCTTGCGATGGTGTCAGCGGCTGGCTCTGCGCTGCTCATTGGCGCGACGACGACCAGTCAGCAGCTGCGGGACCAGGAGAAGATCACACGGCAACTTGATGTAGCGCAGCGTCTGATCCGGCAGGACATCATGGCGATGAGCGATCGGACGATCCGTCCGGTAGATGGTTTTTCCGATTCTTTCGGACTTGTCGGAGAACAGCCGCGCAGTGAGGAACCGTTTCTCCAACTTGTCCGAAGTGGATGGATCAATCCCGGGTATGTCGAGCAACGCAGTGGACTGCAGGCCGTCCAATATGTCTTGCGCAATGGAAATCTTGTGAGGGAAGTCGGCCTTCGCCCCGACGCAACCGCGGGAACGCCAATCTCCTCGCGCGTGTTGCTGAACAATGTCCGCACTGTCGACCTTGAGTTCGTTCGCGGGGATCAGTCCTCTGATTTTTGGCAAAGCGGCGGGGAAAATGGCGTCGATGTATTGCCGGATTTGATAGAGGTGACGGTGAGGTTCGAAAACGGAACCAGTCTGTCTCTCGCGGCCCTGTCCGGGGGGCGTGCATGAGGCGTGGAAGTGTTTCCGAACGCGGCGCCGCCTTGCTGACGGTGATGATGATCGTCGCGGCGATGTCCGTCGCAGCGTTGGCCGTGACCCAGGCTGTCACCCAGGCCACTGTTCGGTCTCGCGCGCTCGACGCGCAGGCACAGCTCGCGTTTTTCGGGGCCTCTGCAGAAGAAGTCGCAAAGGCGCGGCTGACAGAAATCATCGGTCCGATTGGGAGCAAACTTGTATTGGGAATGCCAGGCCTCGGCGCGCCACAGACCATCCCGTTAGAGGATGGCGTGCTGATCGTGACCGTTCGCGACACTTCCAACTGTTTCGATGTGAACAAGCTCACCATGCCCGGAGAGCGCGGCGGTTTTGCAGCAGATCCTGCTCAACAGGAGGCGTATGAAGCCCTTCTGATCTCGCTAATCGAAGACGGATATGCGTCAGAGATGATCGCCCTTGTTTCTTCTCTGACTGATTGGATGGATGACAATACAGTTCCAGGAAACGGCGGCGCGGAGGATGCCTACTATCTAGGCGAAACGCCGTCCTATCGAACATCTGGTCAGAAGCTGAGTTCCCTGGACGAGTTGCGGGCCATTCGCGGCTACACGCCCGAAATATTCGCGCGTGTCCGACCGGTGCTCTGCGCGCTACCCGATGACGCACCGGGTCAGGTTCTCAACATAAATACGCTGGAGATCCATCATGCGCCGCTTCTACAGCAGGTATTCTCCAACGCATTAAAGATCGAGGATGCGCGAGATCTGATCGCGTCCCGCCCGACGACAGGATGGACTGCAGTCGAGGATCTGTTGGAAGATCCAATCGTGAAGGCTATTGATCCGACGCTGCTTCGCCTGGATCGCCTGGGTCTGGTCACAAGTCTTGTGGAAGTTTCAACCAATATATCCTATCGCGGTTCAGACATGACCATGCGCTTTTTGTTTGAAATCCAGCCGGGCCGACCCATTCGAACGCTCCGCCGCGAGAGGATCGGCTGATGGCGCGCGTCTACGCTCTCCTGCAACCTGACGATACGCTGCTATTTGCGCGGCCGCGCGGCAATGGCTGGGCCATCGGTGCAGACCGTAGCGGCGTTGATCCGCGCGGTAAGAATCTGACAGTGTTTCTGAGCGGCCTGGACGTGAGTGGTCATTCCGCACTGATACCCGCGCGCAACGAAAACGAAGCGCGCCGCGCGGCGCCTTATGCAATAGAAGACGAGCTCGCTGAAGGCGTGGAGTCCAGCCATGTCGCGCTGTCTGATGCCGAGAAATCAAACCCGTCAGCGCCGCGCCGCATCAATGTCATATCGACCGCTAGGCTGGATGAAGTGATCGCGTTGCTTTCCAGTCAGGGATTGGATGAAGCCGAACTGATTTCGGCGCATAGCCTGCTTCCCGATGGCGATGTTCTTTATGAAGCACCAGGCCTCGTGCTCGGGCGATTGGGCGACCGCACCTTTACGCTTGATGCCGGGTTTGGACGAGATGTACTGATCTCGCTAAGCGCTTCACATCCTGAAATTGAAATTCATGGCAAACATGTGGCCGAGGCTCTCGGGCGGTCGGCGCAGGAAATCGGCGCGAATTCGCTTGAAGCGTTTTTGGTTCAGCTCGCGACGTGGAACGAACAAAGCGATCGAGGCATTCGCCTGCGTCAAGGGGGGTATGAAGCCCGGCGACCAGTTGATTTGGAAGGGTTTGGTCATTGGAAATTGGCTGGCGCGTTGGCCGCGGTCGCCGCGTTGGGATGGTTTACCTCTATGGTGTTGGAGACGCGGGCCATGAACGCGCGCGCTGATCAGCTTGAAACATTAGCTCAGGAGTTTGCTCGGATCGGATGGCCGGAGCTTGGCGGCGACGTACGGCAAGTCCTCGCGATCGTTGGGGGTGGTGACAATCCAGGCGAACAATTTCCGGGAGTGCTTGATGCGAGCGCGGTAATCTACGATGGTCTCGCGCAAGTCGAAGGCAGCGAACTCAGAACCCTTAGATATGATCGCGCGCGTCGACAGCTGACAGCCTCGATCGCATTTGAGACTTTTGGCGACGTTGATCGACTGACGACCATTCTCGGCGAGTCTGGTTTAATGGCTCGCTCCGGAGACTCCCGCCAAAGTGGAAGTCGCGTGATCGGCGACGTTACGCTGGAGGCGGGGTCGTCATGAGCGCCTGGTGGACATCCATGGCCCCGCGCGAGCGCCTCTTGATCGCGATCGCTGGTATGCTGACCGTCGTGATTATCGGGTGGCAGTTCGTGTTGGTCCCGACCATGTCGGCGCGAGCGGAAGCCGAGGTCCGCTTGAACGAAGCCGACCGATCGGTTGCGCGTATTCAAGAACGATACGGTTTGCAACGTGCATTGGGGGCGGCGGCGCCAGCCAATGCGCGACCAACTTCGGCCAATATCGAAGATTTCAAAGCAGCGGTGACAGGTGCAGCCGGAACCGTCGGTCTATCGATTGCTAGATTGCAGGGTAATGACTCCACCAGCGTTCGACTGATTTTCGAAGATGTCGATCCGCGCCTCATTTTTGTCTGGCTGGAGAGCGTACAAGCTAATCATTCAGGCCAAGTCACCCGCTTTAACATGGAGCAGGCGGGAGGCGGTATGGTGCGGGCCAGTGTCGATCTTGTTCCCGGAGGACTATGATGCGCAAATTCTTGATGCTGATAGTGTTCATTCTAGCCTTAATCGCTGGATTGTTCGCATTCACACCGCTTGGATTCGTGCTCAATCAGTCCGGCGTCGGAAATATGGGTATCGGGTGGGCCAAGGTCGATGGGACACTGATGAAGGGCCGGATTAGCGGCTTTTACGCCGGAACCCAGCCGATTGGGGACGTCAGCCTGAAGCTGCGTCCACTTTCGCTGGTTACGTTGTCGCCATCATATGACGTTCAATGGGGTGGCGCAGGCGGGCAGGGTACTGCAACGCTGACGCTCTCGCGCAGTACTGTTACGGCCGAACAGATTCGCATGCGACTCGAAATCGGGGCGCTTGAAGGCCTTGAGCCTGCCGTGCGCGCAATGGGTGGAACCTTAGACGTCGATGATGGGGCATTTGAACTCACACGGACTGGATGTGAGACTGCAGCTGGAAACTTGTCGACGACCTCATTGTCGACGCTGGCCTCGCAATACGGACGCCAATTCGGAGCAATATCGGGACCGATAAGCTGCGAGAGCGGATCGTTTAAGATCGCAATGGCAGGAGAGTCCGATGTCGGCGATCAGGTCAATATCGATGCACGAGCAAATATTCTGGGGGGTGGAGATTTCGCCACGCGCGTGAGAACCCAAGATACCCAACTCATTCTCGCATTGACCCAGATCGGTTTTGTCCGCGAGAATGGGGAATTCGTGTATCGACAATCCCGAACGGTAGGACTGACTCAATGATCCGTGTACTCTCTCTCGCAATTGGATTGTCTTTCTCTCTGGTCGGATGTCAGTCCAACGCAGTGGACCCAGCTGAGGAGCGCGCCCGCCTGCTCGCCATGAAGCCAGCAATTGATAGCGTCCCGAGCTCCGCGCTTGGGCCGCAGGAGCTGCTGGTTGGCGAATGCGGTCTTTTCCTTTGGAGCCAAACCGATGTTTCCAAGTTCATCTTCTTCTCGAAGGCTTTGTCTGGCACCGCGGCTTTTGCCCAGGGAGAAATTCCGTTGGCGTTGACGCAGATCGGCGCCGGAGGAGATATATTTGGGCAGTTCAATACCAATATGAGCTATCTGACCGAAGACGGGCGTGAGCTCTCGCTTTCGATGGAGCCAGGTGAGATATTGGAAGGTGGCCAGCGGATCGCCAACGGTTTGATCAACGTTCGGGACAAACAAGGCTGGGACACAAAACTTCCAGTGCTCGGCGTGCGTGCCTGCAAACAGGAATGAACGTAGTCCGATATTCCAGAATTCTCATTCATGACGCGCCCGGCGAACGCCGCGCCGTTCTGCTCGACGCGAGAGGGCGACCCTGCCGATTGTTTATCGAGCGTTGGGGCGGGGTTGGCGAGCCTGCGAGGTACGGGTCAGTGCACGAAGCCCGGTTGCGGGCGTTTGCTGATCCCATTGGTGGCGCGTTCCTGGAGCTGGAGAGTGGTGAAGAAGCATTCCTGCGCCTAAAGGACCCGAACGGTCTGACACAAGGCGCTCGGATGATCGTCGAAATCGTCAGCGAGGCGCGCGAAGATAAGCTCGCCCGTGCCGTCCAATCCGCCAGTGAGCCGAACTGCAAGGATACCTGGACCAGCAGGCTTTCCGACTTCGATTTGTCTGAACTACCGCAGGAACAAGGAGATAACGAGGCCGTTGCGGCTGCGTTTGACGAAGCGCTCTCCCCCTCGATCACCATGCCTGATGGAGGTCAGCTCCACATTGATCGAACCAGAGCGCTGACAGCCTTTGACACAGATACATCCGGCCGCGTGCAGAAGGGCAGTGCTGGCGCGCGCGCGTTAGCAGTCAACAAGGATGCGGCCCGCGAAATGGCGCGTCAGGTAAGTTTGCGAGGCTTGGGGGGTAATTTGGTCCTCGATTGCGTGGCTCCGCTCAACAAGGCTGCGAATGAGCAACTCAAAGCGACGGCGGAGACTGCATTCAAAGCGTATGACATTCCTGGCATCAAAGTCCTGAGGCCTTCCCCCCTCGGTTTGATGGAGGCGAGTGCGCCGTGGCGTTATGCGCCCATCGAGGACAGGTTGATGGCCATTCCCGGTGAAACCGAACTCTTGGATCTGTTCAGAGCAGTACAGCGCGAAGCTGCCGCTAATCCCTCTGCTTTGTTCGAACTGACGCTTTCCAAACCCGCGCGCACGGCTTATCTCGACCGGCAGGCAGAAGCGAAGACAGAGCTGGCGCACCATTTTGGAGGCCGGGTCTCGATCGCGGAGACAGTGGCAGACAAGAGCGGGATGCGGAAACGATGAGTAAGAAGAAATGTCCGGTTTGCGAAACGCGGATGATGAGCGCGGAGTTCAAACCATTCTGTACGAGACGCTGTGCGGATGTCGACCTGTCTCGTTGGCTGAAGGGCAGCTATGCCATTCCTGGCAGTCCATCAGACCAAGCGGACGAGGTTCCTGGCGCTCCGGATCCATCTGACGCTTAATCGCACCATTTGATACAAGAACGACTACCGTGATGAACGGGTTGCGCGATTTTGAGCGGCAATCGGTCCATTAACGCGCTCCATAGTTGCAGCGAGCATGTCTGGCCCCACCGGGGCTCTGGTCTGAATCATTCCGACGAAGACAATCTCGTTTAACGGATCCACCCAGAACCAGGTGCCGAGGGCGCCGTACCAGTAGTGCGTACCTTTTGGTGCGCTGAGGGCCGCGACCTCCGGATTTTCAACGACGCTGACGCCAAAGCCATAACCCAGGCCAGATTGAGAGCCATATCCGCGTTGTGGGGCGGCCGTACCTTTGTACTGAATAGCGTTAGCAGTCATCAATTCAACGCTCTCCGGGCGCAAGATTTGGATCGGACCGGTGCGGCCTCCACGGCGCAGCATTTCCAGAAAGCGGTGATAGTCAGCGACGGTCGAAACCAGACCATGTCCGCCTTCGAAATATTTCTCTTCTTGAATTGACTGGGATAGATCTTCTGGACGCTCATGAGTGAGTTTCCCGTGCTCCAGAGTTGCGATGGAGCTAACGCGTGACTGGTGTTCGTCTGGAACGAAGAAACCGGTATCGTGCATGGCGAGGCGATCAAATACCTCGCGCTTCAGAAAGGTCTGAAGTGTTTCACCGGTCAGCCGCTCAATCACAACGCCTTGGAGATCGGAGGCGAGCGAATAATGCCATTCGGATCCCGGGGTGCGCATCAACGGAACGCTGGCAACCCGCGAGACGAGCGCGTCTCCGGTCGGGGCATTTGCGACGTCCAGCGCAATGTAGCGGCGATCAACCTCGCTTCGATCTTTCGATTGGTAGGCGAATCCAACCGTGTGGCTCAGCAATTGTCGGAATGTCGGCGCATTGGGCGGAAGGTAGGTAAACAACTGCCCGTCCTCCTCATAGTCTGCGACCACTTCGATATCAGAAAACTCTGGCAGCACCGTTGTGATGGGGTCGTCGATGTCGAAGTAACCGCGCTCGTATAGTATCAGCATACCCACCGCCGTTACGGGCTTTGTCATCGAGTAGATCTGATAGATCGTTTCATCCGAAGCCTGTGACGTTCCCTGAGGTTGCACGGGCCCGTAGGAGCCACTCTGCAGTAAGGCTCCGCGCTGCCAAAGCCCGTAAGAGATGTTTCCAACCTGACCGTCGCGAACCTGGCCGCGGGCGAATCTGTCCAGGGCGGATAATTGGCTTTGGTTGACTTCGATCGCCGGGCCTGGGTCAGGCGAAAAAGTTTGAGCCGACGACCCCTGGGGTAAATGTCCGATGACAGCGATCGCAGCAAGCGCGCTGAGCCGTGAGGCGCGAAGTAAAAGGAGCATGGAGGTCCTGGTCACGTTGGCTGACCTCTTGCGTATTCCGCGTCTCGCATTGGTTCATTACCCTGGGGTCTCAAACATCGCCATTCTCGGACATCGAACCTTCTCTGCGAGGCGCTTTCGATCACGGTCACTGACTTTCAGATCAAAACGGGGCTTGCCCTCAAAGGGTGACTCAATTAGGGAGCCAAAAAGGGAGCTCCCCACATGAAAATCCGACAAGCGATCACCTTTGACGACGTGCTTCTGCAGCCCGGCGCGAGTGAGGTCACACCGTCCGAAGTGGACGTTTCAACCCAGCTGACAAAATCCATCGGTCTGAACATTCCGCTGATTTCCGCGGCGATGGACACGGTCACCGAAGCCAGGCTTGCCATTGCGATGGCGCAGGCGGGCGGGATCGGCGTTATTCACCGCAATTTCTCGGTCGAGGAGCAGGCGGCGCAAGTCACGCAAGTCAAGAAGTATGAGAGCGGCGTGGTGATGAACCCGGTGACGATCGAGCCATCAGCAACTCTGGCCGAGCTAAAAGCCTTGAAAAGCCAAACCGGTTTCTCTGGAATTCCGGTGGTCGAGAATGGCAAACTCGTCGGCATCATCACCAATCGCGACATGCGCTTCGCGCCCGATCCAAATCAACAGGTCGGCAGCTTGATGACGCGCGATGTCGTCACAGTGAAAATGGATGTTCCAATCGAAGATGCACGGACGCTGCTTCACAAGCACCGTATCGAGCGTCTGATTATCGTCGATGATGCTGGCAATTGCATCGGCTTGCTCACCGTGAAGGACATGGACAAAGCGGCTGTGAATCCAAATGCCGCCAAGGATGACGGCGGACGACTGCGTGTGGCCGCGGCCTCAACGGTCGGTGATGCAGGATATGAGCGCACCGCGGCCCTGATCGAGGCAGGTGCCGATGCGGTGATCATCGATACCGCGCATGGTCACTCCAAAGCTGTCGGCGAGGCTGTGACGCGTGCCAAGAAGATCTCTAACTCGGTGCAGATCATCGCGGGGAATGTGGCGACGGGTGAAGCAACCAAAGCATTAATCGATGCCGGCGCTGATGCCGTTAAAGTCGGGATCGGCCCGGGCTCAATCTGCACCACGCGGATTGTTGCAGGGGTTGGTGTTCCTCAGCTCACGGCCATTGAGGATTGCGCCAAGGCAGCACAAGCCACCGGAACGCCGGTCATTGCTGACGGGGGGATCAAATTCTCTGGCGACTTCGCCAAGGCGCTGGCGGCGGGCGCATCGACGGCGATGATGGGCTCCATGTTCGCTGGCACCGAAGAAGCGCCTGGGGAGGTCTTTCTGTATCAAGGTCGTTCCTACAAGGCCTATCGCGGCATGGGGAGCCTCGGCGCCATGGCCCGCGGGTCCGCCGATCGCTACTTCCAGAAGGATGCGGCCAGCGACAAGCTGGTTCCGGAAGGCATTGAAGGACAGGTTCCTTTTAAGGGGCCGATTGGACCGATCGTGCACCAAATGGTTGGCGGTCTGCGAGCGGCAATGGGCTATGTCGGGGCGCCCACTATGGCAGAGCTGCACGCGAAAGCGCAATTCGTTCAGATCACCGGAGCGGGCCTTCACGAAAGCCATGTGCACGACGTCCAGATGACGCGGGAAGCGCCGAACTACTCGCTTAGCCGCGGTTAGGTTTTAGCCTCACGCCACATCGGCTCCATAATCGGTGAGCCATCGCCGCCAATCTCGAAGACGCCCATGCGTTCGAAGCCATGTGTAGCGTAGAAACCGCTATTGGCCGGGTTTGAGTTCTCTAGATAGACGGGCAGGCCCGCCGCATCGCAGGCCTTGAGAACAGGAGCCAGCAAGCCTTTGCCGACACCTTTGCCGCGCGCATCCCGCGTGGTCCCGATGGTGAAGAGGTACATATGCGGCTCTTTCGGGTGCCAGGCCTGCATCAGGTCTGAGAGCGCCATTCCGCGCTTGATCGCGCCTAGTGTACCATGACGCAGCTGACCCAATGCGAATTTGAACAGGCCTACCTGGCTCGGTGCCGCATCGACTCCGGGCGGCATCCACATGGTCGCGCCACCGGCCGGATGCAGATGGGAGAGCCCTTGCGGCAAGTACATCTCGCGCGCCATGACCCGAAACATCGAACGGATCGCGCCCGGTTTGCCAAACACCCATTGATTGACCGGATCCTCTGCGAAGGCTTCTCCGGTAATGTCGGCTACGGTCTTCCAGTCGCTCAAATGCGCCTGAACCAAATCTGAGGACGTAAGATCAATCTCCATCTGCTTAGTCTTTAGGGTGTTCATCGAGAAGGCAAGGGGCGGGGGCTGACTGCAAACTCGCGATCTGAATCGAGACAAACTGCAAAAATCGCATTTGGGGCGTCAAAGAAGGTTGCAAGCCGAAAAACGTTTATATATATCCGGCTCTCCAACAGAGCGCTCCCTTCGTCTATCGGTTAGGACGCCAGGTTTTCAACCTGGAAAGAGGGGTTCGATTCCCCTAGGGAGTGCCACTTTTACCACGACAGTTTGAATTTATGTGCGTTGTCTGAGTAAACTCGCGTGACAGCGCAGTCTGTCCAGTCTAACAATTTGGTTAATTGGGGGTGGGCCCATGAGTGAGACGGCTGAACAGGTTTCTAAGGTGAGTGCAGAATCGGGTGTACGCCTGATTGGTCGCATCAAGTGGTTTGATACGGTCAAGGGGTACGGGTTTGTTGTTCCCGAATCGGTTGAGGGCATGGTCCTCAATCAGGATGTAATGATGCACGTCTCCTGCTTGCGCGATTATGGCGAGAACTCTGCTGACGAAGGCGCACGCATTGTTTGCGATATCGTCGAACGCGAACGCGGCTGGCAGGTGTTGAACATTATTGAAATGGACCGTCCGAAGACCGCTGTACTGCGCGATCGGGGAGAGGCCATGGTGTTCGAGCGCGCCGTCGTCAAATGGTTCAATGCCGCTCAAGGGTTCGGCTTCGTCAATCGCATGGGCGATCCTGCTGATATCTTCATTCATATCTCTGTGATGCGTAAAGCCGGTCTGGATACGCTAGAAACGGGTATGGAACTCGATATTGTCACCGGTTCCGGTCAAAAGGGCGAGAACGTCCTCTTCATCAAAAAATAGTGCACCGGTGCGCGTCTCGCTTGCCGCCCTTAATCGGTGAGGCTAGAGAGTCCGGTATGAAAATGCTTCGTTTTTCCGCTTTCGCCCTGACGTCAGTCGCGCTTGCCTTTGGCGCCAGCGCGGATCCGATGGAAGTGACACCGCTTTCTATTTCAAGCGTTGATGCCACGCACGAGTTCTCGGTAGAAGTTGCCAATGATCCAGATGAGATCAGCTTTGGCCTGATGGAACGCGAAAGCATGGATGCCGACAAAGGCATGCTGTTCGATTTTACGCCGCAGCGCGAGCCTGCGATGTACATGAAGAACACGCTGATCCCGCTAGATATGTTGTTCATTGCCTCAGATGGCAGCATTGAAATGATCGCGCGAAACACTGTGCCCGGATCGCTGCGCACGATTTCGCCAGGCGTTCCGGTCAAGGCGGTTCTGGAGCTTAATGGCGGTCTCGCCGCTGAACTTGGGATACGGCCGGGTGATACGGTCCAGCATCCGATTTTCGGCAACGTCGAAACACCGGCTGAATAATTACCCATGAGAGAAGAAGACCTGCCTGCGCACCTCACTGTGCCGGAAGGTTTCGTGCTGTCTCGTTCTCGCGGCGCGTTTTCCAATCATAATGGCCCCGTTTATGAGGCGAGAGCGAAGGATGATCTTCGTAGCGGATTGTTCGTTCTGGATCGACACTGCAATTCCATGGGATTTCTACATGGTGGTATGGCGAGTGCGTTTTCGGACCGATCGCTAGCGGTCGCCGTATATGGTGTCACCCGGCGCGCTTCCGTCACTCTGAAACTGACTTTACATTTCTATGAGACGGTTCGCTTGCACGCTTGGTTGGAGGCGCATCCGCGCGTGATCAGTCACGAACATGATCTGGTTCAGGTTACGGCTGATCTGATGATAAATGGAACAAAATTGGCTGCCCGCGCAGATGCGACATTCAGGACACTGCGAAGACCGCAAAAACAGGGTTGAAACCCCGAAAACCGACAGTATACCGGGAGGCCGGAGCGTGGCGCAGCCTGGTAGCGCATCTGGTTTGGGACCAGAGGGTCGTAGGTTCGAATCCTATCGCTCCGACCAGTTTCTTCAGAAGGACCGGTCTAAAATGGACGCTCGTATCTACAAGCCCGCCAAGACCGCAATGCAATCCGGTCGAGCAAAGACCAAAGATTGGGTCCTCGAATTCGTGTCCAGCGCCAAACGGGTCTCAGATCCTGTTATGGGCTGGACCAGTATCGACGATATGACCGGCCAGGTCCGCCTGCACTTTGACAGCCGCGAACAGGCCATCGCTTATGCGAAGCGCGAAGGGCTGATCTTCTCAGTTGAAGAACCGCGCGAAACCAAGCGTCTGGTAAAGTCGTATTCCGAGAATTTCTCGGCTGATCGCAAACAGCCCTGGACCCACTAAACGAAAGCGGGACCTGCGCTGAAACTGCCTAAGTTGGGCAGGGCGGCAGCGATTTCCCCGTCATTCAACCCAAACCAGCGTCCGAGTGGTTCCGCGAATTGTTCGACAGACGTGGTCGGGATCAATCGGCCACTCCCTGCATCCTGATCATGATCGAAATCATATGGCGGCATGTCTCCATAGATTTGACCGCCCTGGACCGCATCTCCGACAACGAAATGATGGCTGCCCCATCCGTGATCCGTGCCGTCACCATTGATCGCCAGGGTTCGTCCAAAATCTGACGCGGTAAACAATGTTACATCGCTGGCAAGGCCGATCTCCTGCATCGCCTGGTAGAACGCAACAACGCCCTGATCGATTTCGGTTTGAAGTCCGGGTAAATCATTCGCTTGGTTGGAGTGCGTGTCGAAACCTCCGATAGCGACAAAGAATATCTGGCGATTGATCAGCAGCGAGTCGCGAATGGCAATTGTGTTCGCGACGGCTTGCAATTGCTGGCCAAGAAAGCTGCTTGGAAAGCCTGTTGCGAACGGCTGGATCGAAGCAAAAGCTTCGTTGAACGTTTCATTCGTCGTTAGCGCGGTCCGCATTGCGTTGGAAACGTCCCGATCTATGAGGTTTGTGGACGTGAAATCCATGGCCTCGAAATGATCCCGCAGTTTCTGATAGATCGCTTCACCTTCTGGCGTACTGCGATTGCCTTCAAAGAAATTTAGGGCATCAATTTCAGGCGCACCATTGAGTCCAACCTGGTACGGTCGCGCTTGAGAGCCTGTTAGGAAAAGCTCATTACCCAGGCTGGTAATGGTTGAAAAATCTGCGCTGCCATTATTTGCACCTGCTGCCAGTGCAGCATCAGCAAAACGACCACCCCAACCGAACTGTGCGCCTTCAGGCTGGCTCGACATCCAGGTGGATTGTTGGTCATTGTGCGAGAATAACCGCTTCGGCTGAGGCGCGGTGTCGTTGAGGAACTCGGTACGGTTCAGCGGTTGAATCAGCGGCCCAACATTTCCAACGATTGCGGCATTCCCAGAGTCAAACAGCGATTTGATACCTGAAAGCTCCTCCGGCAGCGCGAACTCCCGGGAGCCAAAGTTCGCTGCGTTGCTTGGACTGAGCGGTAGCAGGCGATCGCGTGCGCGGGTCGAGCCGCCCTGCATATTGTCATAAAGTCCCAGAAGCGGCGCCCGGATTTGCGCATAGCGGTCGTAAGACGCCTGATCGTAGGGCAATACGGTATCATGACCGTCCATCCCGCCGAGGAAAAAGACGCAGACCAGCGCCTTATAGCCGGATGTTTCTGCCGCGCTGGCCTGAAATGCGGCGAGCGAGCTGCCAAGCCCCGTAAGCGTTGCGGCGCTGAGGGCACTGGCGCCCGTGAGGAAATGTCTGCGTGTCGGTTTCATAATTCATCCTCCTCCTAACGCTGCACCGTGTAGTCAGGCGACGTCATCATCATCAGCACAGCGAGCGCTGATCGTAAAAACGGGCCGTCATAGTTCGGGTCACTGGGGTTCTCGAGCGCGACATCGTTCAGGAATGTGACGATCGTCGCTTTGGTCTCATAGCTCGTGCTCCCATGCGTGAGCAATACATCAAGATGATCGACCAGGGCGACCGGATCATCCGCCAGGGCCAGTTCATCGCTATAGTCTGGTATGAAGCTCGTCGCTTCTGGCTGACCGGTATTGTTGGCAGCGAACGCAAACACGAAATAGGTCATGAAGTTCGCATAATTCGACACTGAATTGGCGTTCACCAATTGCAGTTCCGGCATGGTCAGGCCGGCAGCTCCGGTTTCCGTGCCTGGCGCGACATAACCGGGTCGATAGAAGTTGAAGACGGATGGAGATTTGTAGGGTGCTTGCGAGAGACCACCTCCGAACGCGGTATTCCAGAGTGGGAATGTGTGCTCGGGCGTAATCGTGTTTGCGTCGAAGGCGCGAGCCCAATGGATGAAACGCAGAACCGGTTCGCGGATCTTCCCATAACTGTCATCATTCCGATTGGTCACATCCCGAGCATCCTGGTCGAACAGTACCGCCGCGATCGTAGCGGAGAGGTCGCCGCGTCGCCCGTCTCCAACCGTGGTCCCATTCGGCAGTGCATACTGGCCGCTCGCGAATGCGTCAGCGACGCGTTCGATATAGTCAGGTTCGGGGTGGCTGGTCACGAAGCGCTGAATCAGCTGACGCGCTAAAAATGGTGGTGTGTTGGGATGGTCAACCAGGGCATCCAACGCGATATCGATACTTTGTTCCGGTCCGGTGCCCGCGGGAATCGTGGTGCCGAGAAATGTCTTTTCCAGATCCGAATGCCAAACCGGATAGGCTTCCATTGGAGAATGTAATGCATCTGGCGGCAATGTCCGGAAATCAAAGAAGAATTCGCCGCCTTTTAAGCTCAGGCCAGTGAACACGCGAGCGAGCCCTGTGACATCGGTGTTGTCGTACACTTCAACCGGTACGCCGTTTTGCGTGACAATATCACCATCCTGTTCAAGCTCGACCAGACCGATCGAGAAGAGTTGCATTACCTCCCGCGCATAATTCTCGTCCGGCATGCGTCCGGTGGCAGGATCGCCTTTGATGTTCTGCAAATAAGTGAGGTACTCCCCCATGGCGGGGGAGTAGGTGACTTCTTCCAGTAGGTCGCGATAGTTTCCGAAGGCATTGCTGACCAGAATGTCCTGGTAGTGCGCAACCGTATTGGGCACCTGGAAAAGGAAATTGCCCTCCGAGTGCGATATGACCAGGATTTGCGACAAGGCAAACGCCATGCGTTGGCGCAGCTGATCATCGCCTTCGATCGCGTTGATCCAGAACGAAAAGGTCGGAGTCTGCCGCTTCTCGAAAGTCAGCTCACCATTCATATCGCGCGCGTCCGCCTCGGAGATCTCGGCCAGGACATAGGCGAGGTTAAGGCTCGGCGCTTTGTTGAATTCTGCCAGGATCCAATCCGATGGCGCGGTGCCGGTTAAAGCAGTGATATCAGCCGAGGTCGCGCCGAACGTCGCTTGGTTGAGAAATTCAGAAGTGGATTCGGCCGTTGAAAAAGCTTCGCTAACGGGTGGCGGCGGCGGAGGTGGAGGAGGTGGAGGGGGCGGAGAAGACCCAACACCGCCATTCGGAACGGTCCCTCCGCCGCCTCCGCCGCCACAGGCAGTAAGTCCCAGTGTCAGCGCCAGCGCGGCGCTTTGCGTGAGTGTCTTGAGCTTTCCTTCCCGCATACCGTCCTCCCAAGTCCGTATCCAGATGATGACTCGAGTAAATTAACAGAGTCGATCCCGAAAGGCGGACTTTCAAATGCGTTCCTGACGAATGTTTAACGTAAATAGCGCCGTTTTCCGTCGCCTCTTGAGACTATGAGGGCGTGATACGCGTGTTTGGATGCAGACCCAGACACAATTGCTCACTTTTAATCTGCTAGGTTTCAGATTAAGGCAGGCGCTCTGAAGGCCCCTTAGCTCAGTTGGATAGAGCACCCGACTTCTAATCGGACGGTCGCAGGTTCGAATCCTGCAGGGGTCGCCAGGTGTTTTAGCGGCGTTTCAGCTCCAAGCCCGCTTCCTCAATTGCTTCCAGGATGTCGGCGGTAAAGTCTGGAGCGTTGCGATAATCAAGGTGATTGCCATCCGGGATGTCATATTGGGTGAGTGCAGGATAGTCTGCGTAGTGCAAGATAGCGGTTGCGGGTAAGCGAACGCTCAATTCATCCCAATACTGTTCGCGAGGAAAATGCGTTTCTTCTGCCAACTTGAGCGGATCACTTGTCGGCAATCTCAAGAGCACGACGCGACCGCCGCGGGCGGTGATGGTTTCGATAGCTTCACTCAGCTGCACGAGACCGGCTTCCCAGAGATCGGGGTTTTTGCTGCCCCCCAACTCCGCGCGGGAATTGAATGCGTGGCGGCTGCGAGATCGGACAAGGGCAAGTTCGTCCTCGTTAAAACGAGAAAAATCGAATTCAATCTGGCGATTCTTGCGGGTGATTGTGTGAGGGGTCTCTGGCAGTGGATGTCCGGTCTTCAGCACTGTCGCAATAAGATGCCGGATAGAATAATGCTCATCGGTGAAAAGGAGATTCTGCGTGACCCGTTCGGACACCCAGCTATCAATTTTTCGGGCCCAATTCCATTCCTGGTGATAGCGGGCCACTGTCCGGTGCATCTGGAACGGGCCGGGACGGCAATCAACCCAATTCGAGTTCATGGACATCAAAACGACCCCTCGAAACTCCGTTGTCTCTGCCAGATCGATCAACACCGCGCATGGATTTCGCCCGGCATAGGCGAGAGAGTAAACTGATTGCCCGGGGTAACGGGCTTCGAGCGTGTTGAGGGATATGGCGGCGCGAATGCGAGATGCCCCGAGCAGGGCAATAGAGTCAGTCGCGGCATCGCGATCTGCTTTGTCGCGAATGGATGACCAGCGGGCCTGATTGTCTCTGAAGTTTGGTTGCGCTCCTGATGCGCGAAGAGAAGCTTCGTAAGCAATGAGCGCAACCATCGTACACACCAACGCGAGCACCAGGCTCGTAATCCACCTGGATCCGGCGGGTTGAAAGGCGTCGTCGCCGGCTGAGTGCGCCAGATCAGAACTGGAAGTAGATGAATTCTTCATTGGGTTGTCCAAACAGAATTATAGCTAATAACATGGAGGTTAGCGCGCAGACGCGAAGCGAGATGGGCGTCGCTCGAGCGATGGTTTCGAATGACCGGTCACGGAGAATGTGATGGAGGAAAAATACCGCGATTACGGGTGGTATGAGCAAAACCCAATCTACCGGTGTTAGTCGAAGCGGATTATCCGTCGGAAGCAAGAAGCTCATAAACAAATCAGAAGCGCGCTCAAAATCGGCCGCCCGGAACAACAGGATAGAGAACAGGAACAGGACGTAGCCAACGGCGTTGAAAACATATTTCCAGAACCAGAGCTTCCAAACCTTCCAGTGGCCGATCAGTCTTTGAAGGCCGATCTCGATAACGATAATAACCGCGTTGAAGACACCCCACAGCGCAAAATTCCAACTCGCACCATGCCACAAACCTATGACGAAGAAGGTAAAGAATTGCGCGATGAGGATATTCGTCAAAGTGCGAGACTTCGCCTGCCTCCGGATCGGTGCGTAGAGGTAGTCCCGGAAGAACGTTGATAGCGATATGTGCCATCGGCGCCAAAAGTCCTGGTATCCTACCGCGGAGAACGGTGCGCGGAAATTCCGCGGTAACTTGAAGCCAAGACACAGGGCGAGCCCGATGGCCATCATCGAGTAACCTGAGAAATCGCAGTACATCTGAATCGTGAATCCAACCATGCCAGCGAGCACGGTAAAGGTAGGGAGGTATCCTTCGGCGGCGAAAACGGAGTTGACGACCGGCGCCATGATCCCGTCCGCTATGACGACTTTCTGAAATAGTCCCAATACAAAAAGGATCAGACCCCAGCCAATTTTCTCGCTATTTACGCGGAGGGGTTCAAGAAGTTGCGGCAGAAACGATCGGGCGCGAACAATGGGACCCGCAACGAGTTGTGGGAAGAATGTTACAAAGAGCGCGAAGTCTGTCAGGCTTTCGGACGGTTTTAGACGCCCGCGATAGACGTCCAGCGTGTAACTCAGCGTCTGGAAGGTGTAGAACGAGATGCCGACCGGCAGGAGGATGCTCCAAGGCATCGGTTCGTACTCGATCCCGGCGACGGCTGCGACGCTGATAAATGAATCGAGCAGAAAGTTTCCATACTTGAAATAACTGAGCACGCCGAGATTGCCGATCAGACTGATCGCCAGGAATGAGATTTTGGTGGACTTCCGATTGGCCCGGGCCATTCGCTGAGCGGCGAAATAGTCGAGGCCGGTCGAAAACCAGATCAACACGAGGTAGGGTAGATTCCAGGCGCCGTAAAACAGGTAGCTCATCACCAGCAGGAAGCGTTTTCGCCAGGCCCAATCGTTGATGGCGAAATACAGACCAAAGACAACAATCGCAAACAGCGCAAAAATATAGCTGTTGAACAACATGCCTGTTCCGCCCAATCAAAGTCCCCGCACGGCTAAGCAATTATTGAGCCATCATTCTGCGGGGCCGGAACAGTTTTCCGGCAGCGAGATTTATACGCAAATAAGGTTAAGAATAGGGTGTTTGGATAGGCGAAATTCAACCTGTGCGAGCCGCGTCGATCGCGTGCTTTTACTATCTTATCCCTGTCATCCGCTAGTTAGCGAAGCTCGCGATACCTCCCGATACGTAGATCGGTCCAAAATCGGAGATAGCTTGCTTGGGGCTAGTCGGAATGTCTATGGTCGGCACAGAGAGTCTTTTGTCTTTGTGAAGGTGCAAAGAGAGGTGGTGGGACATGACGAGATCACTTTTGAGGTGCATTGGGCTGACCTGCGCGATTTCATTTACTATCTGCGCAAACGATCGGATCCATCTGGCCTCGGCCCAACCCACCTATGTGACTGATTGGCCGGCGAAGTGTGAAACGGACTACACTTCCGCACTGAGCATGCTCACGCAGACAGAGGAGGACCTGATCGAACCGAAGCGTCCCTATAGCCTCTATGCTGGACTATCGGGCGGAGCGGCTATGGAAGATGTGCCCATCATCGAGTCCGATGAATACAGAGATCCCGCCTTGGTCGAGGGGATGACGGGTGATTTTAGCCCGAACGCAATCGAATACCGGAGAATCCAACGCGAAATACGTCAAAGGAACGAACGCATTCAATCGGACGCGGATCGTGATTTAGAGAGCTGTCTCTCACATCCGCCATTTCCAGCGATTGGCGGAGAATGCCCTACAGAAGGCTATGAGTCATATTGGTTGATACTTGAAGAAGATGAGCTGGAAGGCGAGATTTGTTTCCCTATGCAGTACCCGCCGCCGGAGGCAGCGCCGATGTCGATGGGCCGCGCGTTTCCGAACGCGTTTTTGCGACCCATTCGCGTCGCCTTCAACGGCGGGTCGCCGGCTGTGCGCCAAGAGATCCGAAGAATTGCTCAAGATTGGGCTGGCGAAACGAACGCATTAGTTGAGGCCGCAGACCGTCCGAGGTTGCCATATGATCCGTACGGACTCGATGGTGCGTTAAACTTTGATTTTGGCGTTGAGACGGCGGAAGGGTTTAAGTTTCACACTTGGTCGTATCACGATGAAACTTACGCCGCGGACATCCGGATTGGGTTTGAGGATGGTCAGGGTTTCTGGTCGATGATTGGAACCGACGCGACAAGTGAATGGCTCGTCCCGCCGGGGGCCGCTTCGATGAATTTGGAAGGGCTGCATGGCTATTCGCCCATGCCTAAAGGCTGGCGAAGTACGATTTATCACGAATTCGGCCACGCGCTTGGCTTGCAGCACGAACATCAGCACCCAACGAGTGAATGTGGAAACGCGCTCCGACTTGAGGACGATGAGGGCTATCAGTTGACCTTGAATGAAGGAGACCGCGCAGTTCCGGATCCGGACGGGAAGCGACCCGGGGTCTTAACGCAACTTGAGCACGCGCCGAATTACTGGTCGAGACGTGACGCAAAACACAATTTGCGACAACTCAGGAAGACGAAAGATCTGGCCGTGGTCGATTTCGATCCGGACTCGATCATGCGGTACGAGTTTGCGGCGGAGTGGTATCGCGATGATGCGCCCCAAGAGTGCCTGCCGACGGGGCTGCGCCCTAGCAAACCATCTCCAGTGGACTTTGCAATGGTCGCGGCAACGTACCAATTGATCATGGAGCGGCGGATCGAGACTGAATGGGGCCGGTGAGAGGTTCGATTGCCTACACCAATACTTAGTGCGCTTCGGCCCAGTTCATTCCTGTGTCTGCCTCAACAACCAACGGGACGCTTAAGCTGAGCGCGGGGAGCGGTGCCTTTTCCATCGTCGTGCGGACGACTTCAATAGTTTTCTCCGCTTCTGCCTCGGGAACTTCAAAGATCAGTTCGTCGTGCACCTGGAGGAGCATTTTGGCGCTCAGGCCCGCTTTTTCGAGCGCGGGCGGCATATGCACCATGGCGCGCTTAATGATGTCGGCGGCGGAACCCTGAATGGGCGCGTTGATCGCCTGGCGCTCAGCGAAGCCGCGTTGCGGGCCTTTGGCTTTGATGCCTTTCAAGTGGAGTACGCGGCCGAATATCGTCTCAACGCGCTCATGCTCCGCGGCATACTTTTTGGTTTCGTCCATATAGGCTTTGATGCCGGGGAAGCGTTTGAAATAAGTCTTGATATAGGCCGAGGCCTCGTCGCGGGGGATCGAGAGCTGGCGCGCCAAGCCAAACGCCGAGATCCCGTAGATAATGCCGAAATTGATCGCTTTGGCCCGGCGACGGATCATCGGATCCATCCCCTCAATCGGTGTGTCAAACATCTCGCTGGCCGTCATTGCGTGAATATCGAGGCCTTGATTGAAAGCATCCTTGAGCGCGTCAATTCCTGCAATATGCGCAAGCAGGCGCAGCTCGATCTGGCTATAATCTGCGCTAATTAGGATATTTCCCGGCTCGGGAATAAAGGCTTCTCGGATCTTCCGGCCTTCATCTGTCCGGATCGGTATGTTCTGCAAATTAGGGTCATTGGATGAGAGACGTCCGGTCTGCGCCCCGGTCATCCCGTAATTGGTGTGAACCCGTCCTGTGCGCGGGCTGATCTGTTGTTGCAACGTCTCGGTATAAGTCGAGCGTAGCTTTGAGACGGTCCGCCAATTGATCACCGCGCGGGGCAGATCGTGACCTTCTGCTGCGAGATCTTCAAGGATGTCTGCTCCGGTTTGCCAGGCGCCGGTCTTGGTTTTCTTGCCGCCTTCCAAACCCATCTCGTCAAACAGGATTTCACCGAGCTGTTTGGGGCTTCCCAGATTAAACTCACGCCCTGCCAGCTCATAGGCTTCTGCTTCGTAGCGGGCCATGGACTGGCTGAAATCAGCTGAGAGGCGTGACAGGTGATCACGGTCTACTTTGATGCCATGCGCTTCCATGTCTGCGAGCACTTGGACCAGTGGACGCTCCAGCGTTTCATATACAGTCGTCATGTGTTCGGAGTGTAGGCGTCGCTTGCTGTCGAGCCACAATCTAAGCGTGATGTCGGCGTCTTCGGCGGCATATTCAGTCGCCTTGTCGAGCGGGACGCGGTCAAAGCTGATCTGTTTCTTGCCGGTCCCACACACGTCCTTGAACGAGAGCGGTGTGTGATGAAAGTAGCGCTCGGATAGCTCGTCCATACCGTGATTGTGCATCCCGGCATGCATGACAAAACTCAGCAGCATCGTATCATCGATCGGCGCCATACGGATGTCGTGGCGGGCCAGGACTGAGACATCGTATTTCAGGTTGTGGCCGATTTTCAGGACCGCATCGTCTTCGAGCAGTGTCTTTAACGATGCCAGCGCTTTGTCCTTGTTGATCTGACGGGGCGGGTCGATCCCGAACATGTCGTCGCTGGGAGCGTCAGGGTCCGTATCAGGGTCAACATGGGCGAGCGGGATGTAACACGCTTCGCCCGGGCTCAGAGCGAGAGAGACGCCGACCAGACCGGCTTCATGCGCATCGAGCGCGTCGGTCTCTGTATCTACAGCAACGTAGCCTTGTTGATGTGCTCGGGCGATCCAGTCTTCTAACGTATCAAAGTCGCGGATGCAGACATAGGTGCTGCGATCGATCTGTACGGGCTCGTCCTCGGTTGCTTCTTCGAGCGTGCCTTCCAGTTCAAACGTTTCGCGTACGCGCCGCGTGATCGTTCTGAACTCCATCTTCTCAAGGAAATCGAGCAGAATTTTGGGGTCCGGATCGGCGACCGCCAGATCTTCCATTGGGACTTCAACCTCTACATCGGTTTTCAGCGTGACAAGCGCGCGCGACATGCGGATCTGATCGGCATTATCAATCAATGTCTGGCGGCGTTTGGGTTGTTTGATCTCTTCCGCGCGCGCGAGCAGCGTATCAAGGTCGCCATACTCGGTGATCAGGGTCGCAGCGGTCTTAACGCCGATACCGGGCGCGCCAGGAATGTTGTCGACGCTATCACCAGCAAGCGATTGAATGTCGATGACTTTGTCCGGTCCGACCCCAAACTTCTCCACCACCTGGTCGTGGCTGATATGTTTGTTCTTCATCGTGTCGAGCATGGAGATCTTGTCGGTGACCAGTTGCATCAGGTCTTTGTCCGAGGAGACGATGGTGACACGCGCGCCTTTGGCTTCAGCCAGACGCGCATAGGTCGCCATAAGGTCATCCGCCTCATAGCCTTCCATTTCCAGTGCATGCGTGTGGAAGGCAATTGCGGCTTCTCTGACAAGCGGGAATTGCGGCCGAAGGTCTTCCGGCGGCTCAGACCGGTTCGCCTTATACTCGGGAAACATTTCGTTCCGGAATGTGTAAGAAGACTTGTCGAAAACGCAGGCAAAATGGGTTGGCCGATCGGCGCCTTTGAGATCCTCGAGCAGCTTCCAGAGCATATTACAAAAGCCGGATACCGCTCCGACTGGCAGGCCATCCGAGGCGCGTGTCAGCGGGGGCAGGGCATGATAGGCGCGAAATATGTAAGCGCTCGCATCGATCAGATAGAGATGAGAGTCAGAATTGATCGGCGCGCTTGGCATGGCTCGTATCCTTTGTAGAGGCACGAGTATTAGCGGCGAGTCGGAAGTGTGGGTAGGGGTCAGGCAGCGATCGGGTCGCTTTGGTGAAGAAAGGCGTGGATATCGTCGCCTGAGCTGACAAATTGAAGATCACGCTCCGGAATATTCATCAGAGACCCTGGTGCGACGCCAAAATTGTCACAGCGTCTCAATAATTGCGGGTCACAGCCGATGCCTCCTTTCGGTCTAAGGCGCCGAAAATGCGCGGACTAGACAGTGAGACGCATGCGCCGGTAAGGCGAATGCGTGAAGACTTTTTTCTCCCCCGGCACCGCTCTGGCCATTGTCGTTGCTAATATGGTCGGCACGGGCGTGTTCACGAGCTTAGGGTTCCAACTCGCGACGCTGCAAAGCGGGTTCGCGTTAATTATGCTCTGGGTCGTTGGCGGCGTGATCGCCGTTTGCGGGGCGCTGTCCTATGCCGAGTTAGGGGCAGCCTTGCCGCGCTCCGGAGGAGAGTACAATTTCTTTGGACGGATCTATCACCCGTCCGCAGGGTTCGTCTCGGGGTGGGTCTCGTCTACGATTGGTTTCTCCGCGCCTGTCGCACTCGCCGCCATGACCTTCGGTGCCTACACGACGTCTTCCATTCTGCCGGATGCTTCTGAGACGGTCCGCGCCTGGGTCGAGCGTGGGCTCGCTGTGGGATTGATCATTTCGCTGACACTCGTTCATACCCGCAAGCGCCAGACGAGCGGCGCGTTTCAGACTCTGTTTACAGCGATTAAGGTGGCAGTGATCCTGGTGATTAGCGCTGCGGGTCTGGCACTGGTTGCTGAGTATCAACCTGTCTCCCTGCTGCCGCGTACAGGCGATGCGGCCGCCCTTACGTCGAGCGCGTTTGCGGTGTCTCTGATTTATGTCAGCTACGCTTACACAGGATGGAACGTCGCGACATATCTCACGGACGAGTTGGAACAACCACAGCGTAGCTTGCCTCGGGTTCTCTTCGCCGGAGCGTTCGGCGTGATGTTGCTCTATATCCTGCTCAACGCGGTCTTCTTGCTGACGACGCCGATGGAAAAAATGGTTGGAGAAGTAGAAGTCGGCGTCATCGCCGCTCGGCATGTTTTTGGACAGACCGGGGCGCTGTTCACGGGTGTGGTTTTGGGTGTTCTGCTGATATCGACTGTGTCGGCCATGACCATTGCGGGGCCGCGCGTGCTGCAAATGATCGGTCAGGATATCAAGGCTTTTCGGTTTCTGGCGAAAACCAATTCAGATGGTATGCCGACCACCGGAGTTCTGGTGCAGTCCGGTCTGGCACTGATTTTTGTGCTGACCGCAACGTTTGATCAGGTGCTGGTCTTTGCGGGTTTCACGCTCGCGCTGAACAGTCTTTTGGCCGTAGGGGGACTGTTCGTTCTGCGTATTCGCGAGCCAAATCTGGAGCGACCCTTCAAGGTCCCACTTTTTCCGGTCCTACCGATCATATATCTCGTGCTGACCATCTGGACGCTCGTCTACGTTGCGATTGAGCGGCCGCAGGAAGTGGCGGTGAGCGCGGTTCTGATCGCAGTAGGCATTGCAATCTATCTGCTCAGCCGCGATCGAGGTGCTCCAACGTCTTAGCGCTTACGCTTGTCGATCTTGGCCTGGAACTTATTGATGCGCGGAACGATTTCAGCTTCAAACCGGCGTCCGTTAAACACCCCGTAATGACCAACGCCAGGTTGGACGTAGTCGGTCTGCATCTTCTCGGGAATGCTGGTGCATAGATCATGCGCGGCCTGGGTTTGACCAATGCCTGAAATGTCATCCTTTTCGCCCTCGACAGTCATCAAGCCGACATCCGTGATCTTGCTCGGGTCAACCAGGCGTTCGCCGCGATACTTGAACTTCCCCCGCGCGAGGTGGTGTTCTCGGAACACGCGGCGGATGGTTTGAAGGTAGAATTCCTCTGTCAGGTCCAGAACAGCGAGGTACTCGTCATAGAAAACCCGGTGTTTTTCGGCGCTGTCTTCGTCGCCTTCAACAAGATGGTCGAAGAAACGAGCCTGAGCGTCGACGTGCCTGTCCCAGTTCATATGCATGAAGCTGGTGAGCTGAACAAAACCGGGATAAACGCGCCGCATCATACCGGGCCATGGGCCTGGCACCGTGTAGATCATTTTCTCCTTAAACCAATCGAAGCTGCGTTCTTCAGCCAGCAGGTTCGGGACGGTGGGAGATTTACGGGCGTCTATGGGTGAGCCCATGAAAGTCATGCTTGAGGGAAGCGCGGCGTCGCCGTCCTCTGACATCATCGAAATGGCGGCGAGGACAGCAGGCCCCGGCTGACACACTGCGACCACATGTGCGCCGCCACCGATATGCTGCAGCGCAAAGCGGACATGATCGATATAGTCATCGAGATCAAAGCGCCCGTACCAGACAGGCGCCATTTTGGCGTCCTTCCAATCGGTGATGTAAACTTCGTGGGTCGGCAAGAAGGCTTCCACAGTTCCGCGAAGAAGCGTCGCAAAGTGTCCCGAAAGCGGTGCGCAGATTAGCAGTCTCGGGCGCCCGGCTGGCGCGCCTTCCGTTTCGAAATGAACGAGATTGCACCAGTTGGTCGACCAGGTCGTGACCGGAGTGACCGTATGCAGTTCCCCATCAATCTCAGTATGTGGGATCTGCCATTCCGGCTTTCCATAATAGCGCGTCGCGCGCTCAAAGACGCTGCTCGCCGCGTGCGTGGCGCGTCCAAAGGCTGTGTTTTTGAACGGGTTGAGCGGGTGTTCGAGGCTCTGCATTGTCCCCTTCGCCAGCAGGCGCATCGGCGCCAGGGCCGCGCGATTCATTTCTACCAGCGTGTACAACATAAGTGACTATTCCCGTCTTTGGTGCAGTGCAGCATAGATCGCTGCAATGGTAAAGCCAATCTAACTCCCGCATCAGGCGCATCTCGCGCGCGAGATTCGTCCATGAGATCAGGGCCTTATTGAGCTGTTAAAGACCTTAACCAATTGTGAAGCGATTCAACTGCAGGTTTATGGGGTGCTTGATTTGATCCATCCGCTACCGCAATCAGAGGCGTTTGAACGCACGTGCAAAATGCTAGGGCTGCCGGTCAAACGAATTGAAGATGAAGGTACGACTTGCCTCATTCAGATGCGCAAAATGCCGCTTATTGGATCCATCAATCTGATTTCCAGAGGGCCGGTTTGGTCTTCGGATACGCCAAGAACGGACTACCTGAACCGGGTCCGCGAAGAGGTGAAAGGTCCGTTAGCGATTAATGCTCCCATCGGAGCAGAAGCCCCGGGTTTCAAGCTACTATCCGGTGCGGCGCTAGCGATTTTGGATCTAATGAACCCAAACGCAATGCGCGCGCGCCTGCATCAGAATTGGCGCAATCAATTGAAAAAGGCAGAGCAGTCGTCATTGCGAGTCATCAATCAACCGATCGATGCGCAAAACCACAAATGGTTCTTTGAAGCAGAACGAACGCAGCAAAGATCTAGGAAGTACCGATCCCATCCACCCGGGTTTATTCTGGCATATGCCGCTGCAAACAAAAGCCAGGCCCGACTCTACACGGCAATGAATGAGAACGAACCCGTAGCCGCCATGCTGGTTCTGAAGCATGGTTTGATGGCAACTTATCAATCGGGTGTCACGACGGAGCAGGGACGCAGTCTTTGCGCGCATAATCTCATATTGTGGACGATTATGAGCGATTTGCAGAAGCGGGGAATTCGTCAGCTAGACCTCGGTCGCGCCGATTTCTCGGATGGCCTGACACGTTTCAAAGTTCGTTCGGGTGCAAGGATTGAGAAGCTACCGGGAACTTATCTGTCATTCAGACAATCCCGGAGCGGAAAGTCCGAATCTCGATTGCGTGTTTCGAGCGACCCAACGCCAGCGTAGTCCGGTCTACGAATCCGTCACTCGTTCTCGGGACAAATACAGTTATATGTGCTCAAGAACTGCCCAATTTGCTTGTTTTATAAGGTTAACGCCGTACCTCGCGGCGCATGACAGATCTCAAACGCGATACCGAACAGCCCGCTGGAACAAGTTTTTTCCGCGTCGGAAAATTTGCGCTATTTTCCCACCGGACTTGCGAGCAAACGCGCGCTCATTTTGGCCTATCGAGCCGCGAAACGGAGCTCGTTTTGCACATCGCTGGAGGCCTCACCAAACAAGAGATAGCGGAGCAAATGGGGGTGTCGCCAGCTACCGCGGATACTTTTCGGCGACGGGCTTATTTGAAACTGGGTGTCAACTCCGCGCCCGCGGCCGCTGCCATCGTGAGTTCATACCTCGCTGGAACGCGTGTTGAGTCCCGCGAGTTTGAAGATATCTCTTAGCCGATGTGTTGGGCGAGGCACTGCGCAACGTAGTCCGGATCTGATTCGACCTCGGAGAAGAAGGTTTTCAGCTCCCAGTTCTCATCCATGAGATAGAGCAACAGCGTGTGATCCATCGTATATTCAGCGAGACTGTCAGGGGTTTCGATCCGCTCATATTGCACGATGAAGGCCTCCGCGGCTTCTGCGATTTCTTGTTCCGTGCCGGTAAGGCCGATCAAGTTGTCGGGAAATGCTGCGGTGGACACGTAATCGGACAAAGCCTCCGGCGTATCCCGTTCGGGATCTATCGTTATCAATAGCGTTTGTGGAGCCTCCACGCCGTCTGGAAGGCGATCATAGGCATTCTTGAGTGCGACGAGCGTGGACGGGCAGAAATCCGGGCAATAGGTAAACCCGAAATAGATCAGAGTCGGTGCACCTTTGAAGGTTTCCTCCGTCACTCGTTCACCCGTATGCGAGATAAGGCTGATGGGGCCGCCGATCGTTTCGTAGGCGCGGGTCATACATCCGGCTTGTGCGCCGCCCGCGGACGGAGAGGATGTCGATGGACCGCAGGCGGTGAGCGCGAAGCCGGCGAGGCTGAGAGGAATGGATTGAATGAGTTTCATACCCGCGATATGCGCACGATCCCAGAGTATGATAAGGGGCCCTGTTGCCGCAGCAGGAGAGCGGAATTGGAAGATCTGAACGACACACGCGCTGCCATGGATGAAGGCTTGATTAGCCTTCTTCCAGAAGGCCTGAGCAATGTCGGTGCGGCGCAAGGCAGCACACGCTTAGGCACGCTGATGACGCTTCGTTGGCTGGCAGTGGCGGGGCAATCGTTTGCGGTCTTGTTCGTGTATTTCGGATTGGGTTTTGAGCTTCCGCTTGCAATGTGCCTCGCCGTGATCGCAGCTTCGGCCTGGTTGAACGTCTTTCTCTCGTTCGCGGCTGCTGGCCCGCAACTCCTACGCGGCTGGGAAGCGGCGGTACAACTAGCTTTTGACGTCTTGCAACTCGCGCTGTTGATTAGCCTGACAGGAGGATTGTCCAATCCTTTCTTGTTGTTTTTGATTGCGCCTGTGACCGTTGCCGCATCCAGCCTGAGAGCGAGATATACCGCGATGATTGCCGGTTTTGCGATCGCGCTGGCGGCGCTGATGCCCTTCTTTGCATTAGACTTACCTTGGCAAGGAGACAGTGCGCTGACCCTTCCGACATTATTTGAAGGTGGTCATTTCGCGGCGTTGTGTATCGGTATCATCTTCTTCGCTCTGTCCGCTCAGCGTGTGAACGAGGATGAGGCTAAGATGGTGCGCGCCCTCGATGCGGCGGCTGTGGTGATGTCTCGCGAGCAAAGACTTTCAGCGCTGGGTGCGATGTCAGCGATGACGGCGCACGAGCTTGGGACACCGCTCGCGACGATCCATCTCGTTTCCAGGGAGCTGCAGGCCATGCTGCCTGATGACAGTCCGCACCGCGAGGATGCGGCGCTGCTCGCGGAACAGGCCGAACGATGTCGCGATATCCTGCAGCGGCTCGGTCATGCACGCGAGGCAGAGGACATCGTCCATGCGCGGATGCCGATGAGCGCATTGGTGGAAGAAGCTGCCGCGCCTCATAAGGGGCTCGGCGTTGCTGTGCAGGTTACTTATGAGGCGATGGAAGATGGCGAGGCCAAAGTTCCGATCATCCGACGCAGTCCGGAAATTCTGCACGCCCTCGGAGCATTCATCGAAAATGCTGTCAGTTTCGCTGATTCCGAAGTGCGCGTCGTCGCCAATTGGACCGAGCACCAATTCATCGTCACGATCCGGGATGATGGACCTGGCTTCGCATCTGAGGTCATGCCAAAGCTCGGTGAACCCTACGTGTCACAGCGCGGTGAGGCACATTTGGGGGGCGGGGACATGGGTCTAGGCTTTTTTATTGCTAAGACGCTGATCGAACGGACTGGTGGCAGGATTGCGACACGCAACCGCGCGGCACCCCGCCACGGGGCCATCGTACAGGCAGTATGGCCTAGAACTGAATTACAGCCATTGGACAATACGGAAAATAACCTAGAATAATGGCTGCGAAGGAGCGAGAAATGGAATCTCCCGTTACAGTAAAACTTCATGAGAGCCTTAAGGACGTTGAGGACCGCACATGTCTGGTGCTTGATGATGATGGACCGTTCTTGCAGCGCCTGTCTCGGGCGCTGACGCAGCGGGGCTTTCTGGTGTCTGCGACTTCAAAAGTGTCTGAGGCGCGTGATGTTGCGCGGCTCAATCCCCCGGCCTTTGCGGTCCTGGACCTCCGGCTTGAGGATGGATCGGGTCTCGACGTGGTTGAAGTCCTGCACCGGTATCGCCCGGAAGCCCGCGCCGTCATTCTTACCGGTTATGGTGCGATTGCGACGGCCGTTGCAGCGGTGAAAGCTGGCGCCGTGGACTATCTCGCCAAGCCCGCGGACGTCGAGGACATCGTTCGAGCGCTTGCGAATAGCGGCGAAGGACTGCCAGAGCCACCGGAAAACCCGATGTCCGCTGACCGCGTCCGCTGGGAGCATATTCAACGCGTTTACGAGCTGTGCGGGCACAACGTGTCTGAGACCGCGCGTCGCCTCAATATGCATCGCCGGACATTGCAGCGCATTTTAGCGAAGCGGGCCCCGCGATAAGTCTGGACCATATTCGCGTCTCACCCTACTTTCACCTTCAGAATTCTAAAGAGGGGTGAGTTCTTGTTTAGTCATATCACGCTCGGCACGAATGACTGGCCGAAAGCGAGAGTGTTCTATCGGGCTGTGACCGCGGCGCTGAAGCTACCCGTGTTCATGGAGCGCGAAGAAGGCGCCGCCTGGGGTGAAGCCATTGGTCCCAAGTTGTTTGTCGGTCCGGCATTTGACGGGCAAGCCGCGACCTTCGGGAACGGCACGCACGTTGCCTTTATTGCGGACACGCGCGAAACGGTAGATGCCTTCTACGCCGCAGCGCTTGCTCACGGTGGAACCGATGAAGGCGCACCGGGCCTCCGCCCCCATTATCATCCAAACTATTATGGCGCTTATGTCCGCGACCCGGATGGGAACAAGCTTCAGGCTGTCTGTCATTCATCGAAGGGCGGAGCGTAATGACTGAGTCACCGCCACATGCGCTGGCCCATAACCTATCAACGCTCCAAGGCGTCCGACATGGCTTTTTCGGGCGAAAAGGGGGCGTCTCCACGGGCTTATACGAGAGTTTGAATATCGGGCAGGGGTCGGATGATGATGTGCAATCCATTCGGGACAATCGAGATCTGATCAGAAGCGCTTTGGGAGCGGAAAAGCTGCTCTCTTGTTTTCAGGTTCATTCTGCCAAAGTCATCACGGTAACGGAGCCTTGGCATACCCGACCGCAGGCAGACGCCATGGTTTCCGACAAAGCCGGGCTCGCTCTTTGCATTTTGAGCGCGGACTGCGTTCCAGTCCTTTTCGCAGACGAGACGGCAAAAGTTGTCGGCGCAGCTCATGCCGGTTGGAAGGGCGCGCTGGGAGGCGTATGCGAGGCAACGATTGAAGCCATGGAGGCAATCGGTGCCAATCGCGAGACCATACAGGCGGCCATTGGTCCAGCCATCCAGCAAGAAAGCTACGAAGTCGGCCCTGAATTCAGAGACACTTTTGTCGGCGAACACGAATGGACCGATCGTCTGTTCAAAGCAGGCAGGGATGATCGGTCTCATTTTGATCTGACCGGCTACGTGCAGGCCGTGCTTCTGCGCGAAGGTCTTAGCTCAGTCGACAATCTTGGACACGATACATGCGCAATGGCGGAAGACTATTTTTCCAATCGTCGTCGCAATCATCGCGGAGAAGATGATTATGGCCGCAATGGCAGTGTCATAATGCTTGAGGCCTAAATTGATGAAGCTTTACGATTACAAAGCCGGCCCGAACCCGCGGCGTGTGAGGATCTTTTTAGCCGAAAAAGGCGTAAATGTGCCTCTGGTCGAGGTCGATATCCTGAAGCGAGAACAGAAAGACCCAGAATTTCTGGCCAAAAACCCGATTGGCAGCATTCCCGTCCTCGAACTGGACGATGGCACCTGCATTTCCGAATCCGTTGCGATTTGTCGCTATTTCGAAGAGCTGCATCCAGATCCACCACTATTTGGGCGAACCCCAGTTGAAAAAGCGAACATTGAAATGTGGCTCCGCAGGGTTGAACTCAATTTCATGGTACCGGTAGGCATGGTCTGGATCCACGGCCATCCGCTTACGGCGCGCCTAATCAAACAAATCCCGAAAGCGGCAGATCAGAACCGCGCCCGCGTACGCATCGGATACAAACTATTGAACACACAATTGGCGACGAAAACCTTCATCGCGGGAGACGACTACACCGTGGCCGATGCAATTCTGCTCGCCAGTCTCGACTTCGCCAACGGCCTGGTAGGCGTGCCCTATGATGAAGGTCTCACACATCTCAAACGCTGGCATGAAACCGTATCCGCCCGCCCTAGTGCGCAAGCTTAATTCCGTTGAATTTTTCGAAAATGAATGGTGCCGCTGGACGGAGTGGACTTAAACACTTTGTTCGACGAACTCGCCGCAATCGAAGACCAGCTAAAGCCTTTAAAGCATGAACTTGAGGAGCTGGGACTATGAGAAGACCTGGCGGACCCAAAACATATGAAGCATTTTCTGAAGCGGCAGGACATGGCGACATAGCCATTCGTCCAGCGCGCTCAAGGCGTGGAGCGCCATTTTCGCTGCGCTTGACGGAGCAAGAACGCGCAGACCTCAAGGCGCGGGCAGATGGTGAGCCGCTAGGCGCTTACATCAAGTCGCGCTTGTTCACGGGGGCTCGGTATCGCTCGCGAGCTAAGCGCGTGGATCGTGAGGCCCTCGGAAAAGTGCTCGGCACGCTCGGTCAGTCTCGCATTCCTCAAAACCTCAATCAGATTGCGAAAGCCGCCAACATCGGGGCAATGCCCGTAACACCTGAGTTGCTAGAAGAACTCCAGCAAACGTGCGCAGAGCTGAAGTCTCTGCGGCAGGAAATCATGGCTGCGCTTGGCTTGCGGGGCCGCTAGCCATGATCCTGCATGGTAATTCTAGAGGTGGCGGGAGTGAACTGGCGATCCACTTAATGCGAACCGACGAAAACGAACATGTTCAAGTCCATACCGTTTCAGGCTTCATGTCTGAGGACGTGCGCGGCGCGTTTCAAGAAGTTGAAGCGCTGGCTAAGGGAACACGGTGCCAGAAGCCTCTTTTCTCGCTCAGCCTTTCGCCTCCAAAAGATGCCAATGCCAGTGCAAAGGACTTTGAACAAGCTATCGCAAAGGCTGAAGACGCTCTTGGGCTGTCAGGCCAGCCGCGCGTTATCGTGTTCCACGAGAAAGGCGAGCATCGCGACCGCCACTGTCATGTCGTGTGGTCTCGCATCGATAGTGAGCACATGAAAGCCATTCCATTGCCGTTCAATCGATTGAAGATGCGTGATGTAAGCCGCGAGCTGTTCATCGAACATGGCTGGGACGTTCCGCGCGGGCTTATCAACTCTCAAGAGCGCAATCCGCTTAACTACACTCTTGAACAATATCAGCAGGCCAAGCGAACGGGTCGTCACGCCGATGAAATAAAGGCTGATCTGCAAGCAGCATGGGCAGTGAGCGATTCTCGCGCAGCCTTTGAACACGCATTGCAGGATAAAGGCTTCAAGCTCGCACGTGGGGATCGGCGCGGTTTTGTGGTGGTCGATCATCAAGGCGAAGTGATGAGCGTACCGCGCTGGCTTGGTGTGAAGACTAAAGCCGTGCGCGAGCGCCTCGGCTCAGAAAAAGACCTGCCAGATGTTCAGGCCGCTCAATCGCAATATTCACGCGAGATGGCTGATAAAATGGCTGGCTTCGCAAATGAGTTGAAACTTCGCAATTCTGAACGATTGGCTGAGCGCTCCGCTCAGAAGCAGGCTCTTGTTGAGCGGCAGCGTTCGGAGCGTGCCGAAGCACTCAAGCGCATTCAAGAACGCAGCGCCTATGAAGCGCACGAACGGCAGGCGAGGTTTCCAAACAGTTTATTGAAGCGCGCATGGTCATGGCTCAACGGAGAGAATGCGCGGATCAAGCGCGAAAACGAGTCCCAAGCCTTACAGGCCAAAGCGCGCGATGAGGCCGAAAAGGAAGCTTTGATCCAGCGTCAGCGTGAGCAACGACAATTCTTCCAGCAGCGCGAGGTTCAAAAACGCGAGAAACTTCATCACCAATACAAAGCGGTTTCAAAAGAGCGCGCTGAGTTTGAAATTCGCGCTGAGCCAGCGCCTGATGAGCGCAAAGAAGCCTTTAAACGGCGTCGCCGCGACGCGACTGGACAAAAACGTGGGCCGGAACCTGAGCGCTAAAGTCGCTGATGTGGGTGTCGGAGACGGTGTTTATGGGTCTTTTTGGATAATATTTTGGATATTGGTTGCTTTTATGGGTATATATGGATATATTTTTGGATATGAAATTCGATGTTACAAATCTTGTTATTACTCCCAAGACGCTTGCGATCATATCTGAGATCGACGAGTTCAAGGGCGCATGGCGGGCGCTCGGCACACTCGCCCCAGAGCGATTGTCTGCTTTGCGCCGCGTTGCAACAATAGAGAGTATTGGGTCATCTGGTCTGCTCCCCAGAAAGTGGTCCATTATTTGAGTTAGTACCGGCTTCAGATATGGAGCTGAACTATGGGCAAGAG
>JAEPOM010000060.1 GCA_017642885.1 Henriciella sp.
GTATGCTGCCGAAACTCGGACAGCGGCCGGTGGAAGAGGTGATGCGTATCCTGCGCCGAGCCAAGCAGGCGACGCATCTGTCCCTCGCCGGGGACGACCTGTCCGGCAGTCTGGATGTGATGGACGTCACACTGGTGCTGACCGAGCTTGCCTGCGAATGCGTCGATACGGCGCTCAAGGTGGCGCTTGCACATTATGGCCTGTCGGGCGACGGCATTTTTGCCATCGCTCTTGGCAAGATGGGCGCGTTTGAACTCAACTATTCCAGCGATATTGATTTCTGCATCTTCTACGATCCGGCCGTCTTCGATGGCGGGGAGCGTTCCCCGGGTGAAGCGGCCCAGCGTGTCGCGCGGGAGATCGTACGGATCTTCGATGAGATTACAGCAGACGGCTACATCTTCCGCACCGACCTGCGCCTGCGGCCGGATCCGTCCTCGACACCGCTGGCTGTGTCCACGGCCATGGCGGAAGTCTACTATGAGAGCGTCGGCCAGAACTGGGAGCGGATGGTCTGGATCAAGGCGCGGCCTGCTGCCGGCGACATTGCTGCGGCAAAGCGTTTCCTGAAGGGGATGGAGCCCTATGTCTGGCGCCGGAACC
>JAEPOM010000061.1:0-258 GCA_017642885.1 Henriciella sp.
CCGTTTTGTCGGTTGCCATCAGGCGAACAAAACCCTCGATCAGGTCAGTATAGAAGCAGAAAGATCGGGTTTGCTGGCCGTCGCCATAAATGGTGATGTCTTCGCCATGCAGCGCCTGGATGATGAAGTTCGATACCACACGGCCGTCCTGCGGATGCATGCGTGGGCCATAGGTGTTGAAGATACGGGCGACCTTGATATCCAGACCGTGCTGGCGGTGGTAATCAAAGAAAAGCGTTTCAGCACAGCGCTTGCCTT
>JAEPOM010000061.1:268-576 GCA_017642885.1 Henriciella sp.
TTCGTCATAACAGGCGCGCGGGCCGATCGGATTGACATTGCCGCGGTAATCTTCGGTCTGCGGATGGACTTCCGGATCACCATAAACTTCGCTGGTCGAAGCTTGGAAAATCTTGGCACCAACGCGTTTGGCGAGACCCAGCATATTGATCGCACCATGCACACTGGTTTTGGTCGTCTGGACCGGATCGTGCTGGTAATGGATCGGTGATGCCGGGCACGCAAGGTTGTAAATCTCGTCGACTTCAAGATAGAGCGGGAAGGTCACATCGTGGCGCATCAGCTCGAAATGCGGTTTATCGAGAAGAT
>JAEPOM010000062.1 GCA_017642885.1 Henriciella sp.
TCCAGAAAGCTGTCATCTCATGTCCCGCTCTTGCCCCGTCGGGGCGATGGTGGACATGCATCGAAAGGGGAGAAAATGGGGCGATCGACGGGGTTCGAACCCGCGACCTCCGGTACCACAAACCGGCGCTCTAACCAACTGAGCTACGATCGCCACATGCCCCCGGAACCGCCCGGGAAAGGGGGGCCTGATACGCTTGCGCACGGCAGCGTCAACCCGCCCAACGCAACGGCGCGTGCCTGTTGCACAATGCAAGCGCGCTATCCTTGCTGCGATGAAGGGTCCCGGCGAATCTTCCAGCGAGCGCTTGCTGATGGTCGAAGGAATGCAACGCGTGCCGAGCGACAAACTTGAACTGTTTCAACTGCGTGACTTCGTGCCTCACGATCTGCGCGAAGAACTGATTCGCCTGATCGAACAGGATCGCCGTCCCTCGACGCTCGCCGATGCGGGCGATGATCGCTATTTTCGCACCAGCGAGACATGCGATCTCGAAACGGACGAGCCCGCCGTGCGATCGCTGGAAGAGCGGCTGTATGCGCTGAATGGAATCGATCCGGCGCATGGCGAACCGCTGC
>JAEPOM010000063.1 GCA_017642885.1 Henriciella sp.
CCCATAATTGGGGGTTATGCATAGTTTCGAGAAATTGGATGTGGCGTCCGTCGACTGGTTGACTGTCCATACCTGGCAAAATCAAAGGACAGGTTTGTAAGACTCGCGAACTTACCAATCAACCAAGAAGACCAAGTATTAGATCTTTGTTGACGTCTCTAAATGCAAGAGATTCAAATGATCGATTTGGATGATTTTTTTTCAATCCTTTTAAGACTATTACTTGTGGATTTTGAAGCCAAAACCAACGGTTGCAAAGGTGCGCCTGATCCAAACAATAGTCTCTGTCTGAACATACAATCCAACTAACGAGGTTCATCCATGATGGTTTTCCTAGTGAGCGGCACGACCAAGCGAATAGCTAGTGCTGCGCCCGCCTGCGGGATCCTTATGCATCATGCCTCTTTCGATCAGATTGGTGATATCTCTCAAGGCGGTATCCGGCGAGGTTTTAGTGATTTTTGCCCACTTTGACGAAGTCAACTTCCCTGACCTGAGACCCGATTGGTCCCGCATTTGAATTGAGAGTCTCTGACAACGGAGACCCAAATGCGAAAGAGCAGAT
>JAEPOM010000064.1 GCA_017642885.1 Henriciella sp.
ATCACATCGCCCATGAACACATAGGCAATACCGTTTTCCCGAAGGAACGGCCCGAAGCTGTCAGAGTCGAATGCTGTCCAATAACTTGATCGTTTGAAGGTCCGAATATCCGCCACCGCCGTGATGCCGTGGGCATTGAAAAGCGCAAGCAGGCTTTCACGGTCATGGCCCGCATAGCCGACTGTGTAAATCATGCGCCCCGATGACGTGGATTTTGCATTATTCGGATCAGACATCACAGAAGCACACGACAATTCGCATTTGCTTGCAAGCGCGAAACAGTCGACAGCCTTGGCCCAAATGCAAAAAGACCGCCCCGAAGGACGGCCTTTTAAAACTTTCATCATGGAGCGGGCGAAGAGATTCGAACTCTCGACCCTAACCTTGGCAAGGTTATGCTCTACCCCTGAGCTACGCCCGCGTTCATCAGATTGTTTCTGCCCCTGTGGAGCGGCGCGGATAATAGCCCAACAAAGAGCGATTGCAACCCTTTTTTCTTTGAAATCGTGACATCAGGAATTTTGGCGGTTTTCCTTGACTTTAAG
>JAEPOM010000065.1 GCA_017642885.1 Henriciella sp.
GCCCTCCTCGCCGGGGCGGCCCAGACGATCGGGTCCGGAACGGAGAGGGAAGCCAGCCGGCTTCGGAGCTTACATAGGTGCCCTGGACATGCACCGGCGATGTTTTCCTCGCGAAAACGAACCGGGTCCGAAGCACTGCAGAAAGCGCTGAAAATACCGGTTGACTTGAAATTCGGGCGGCACTAAACACCGCCCTCCTCGCCGCGGCGGCTCACCGGAGCCAAGGCGGTTTGAACCAGGCGGCGGAAGTTGTTTCGGTTCGGCTCTTTGACATCGTTGGTTATGGAAAGAGAAACGCAGGCGGCGGTGTTCTGCGGTGGGTCAGACCACCAAAGACACTTACGCTGAAGCGTTTTTCTTACGACGATTTTGGTCCGCCTGAATCAGTCCTGAACTGATTTGGTCGGAACCACAATCCCGTTAGAACTTTGAACAATGCCAAGCGTAAGGATCAAAACTCAACCTGAGAGTTTGATTCTGGCTCAGAACGAACGCTGGCGGCAGGCTTAACACATGCAAGTCGAACGCCCCCTTCGGGGGGAGT
>JAEPOM010000066.1 GCA_017642885.1 Henriciella sp.
ATATTGGTTGCTATATCCGCTGCATATTCTCGGAAAAGAGACTAAGAAGAGACTAAGAGACGGTTTGCCCCTATAGCTCAGCTGGTAGAGCATCTGATTTGTAATCAGAGGGTCCGCGGTTCGAGTCCGTGTGGGGGCACCAATTTTTAGGTAGAAATACATATATTACAGTAACTTACGTGTATTTCCTGAAGGCGTATCCCCCAATGCGTCCCCCAGCCGAAGCCTGTTTTACGTTCTTCGACAGGTCGGTTGAGCCATAAGTGCTTTGGTCCGCACTTACGATAGTGATCGGTTAATGGTCTCGATGATAGGCGCTCATGGGCGTATTTTGTTGAAAAACTCTTCCTTGATCGAGACCTAAGTAGCTGATTCAATTCTTTCTGTAGGGAGGGATTGGTGATGTTGGGACCGAGGCAAGAAGCACAAGCGGCGCTTTTCTACGAATTCTCGCTTGAAGACCATGTTCCCCAAGATCACCTGTTGCGGTCGATTGATCGTTTCGTCGATCTGGGCAGTATTCGGACGCATCTTGCAGAGT
>JAEPOM010000067.1 GCA_017642885.1 Henriciella sp.
GTCGGTGCTTTTCCTGCGCGTCCAGCGCGAGTGAAACCAGAGGACAAATAACCCCGGAGACAAAGCGCCGCGATTTTAGTCGCCAAGCACATCCGACGCATATCTGCACACCGTCCGAACGGCCTTAGCCATGCCGAGTGGACCGGAATTCCTGCACTTTTCCAG
This sequence comes from Henriciella sp., assembly GCA_017642885.1. Classification (GTDB taxonomy): domain Bacteria; phylum Pseudomonadota; class Alphaproteobacteria; order Caulobacterales; family Hyphomonadaceae; genus Henriciella. The sequence goes on from JAEPOM010000067.1 coordinate 166, forward strand.
TCCCTTACCCAACGCGACACCTATTGACAGGTCTTCGCGCTTGCAACATCAGACACAATAGATGGTGCCTCTGTAAAAGGAGGCTAAGAGGGAAGCCGGTGTAAATCCGGTGCTGTACCCGCAACTGTCAGCCAGGAGCTGATGGCCAATTAAGTCACTGGAGTCTCTGACTCTGGGAAGGCGGCCAGAAGCATTGATCGGTGAGCCAGGAGACCTGCCATCGCGTCGTTCGTCCGGAGACCGGGACCAGTTCTCAGCGGGCGGGAAGGCATAAGCCTCTCCTTTTGTAACGACATCCGAAAATCCGGCCTGGCCGCCCGCATGGCACGTCCATGTGGCCAGTAATTGTCGTTATAAAGCGC
>JAEPOM010000068.1 GCA_017642885.1 Henriciella sp.
GGAACCCACCACAACAAGGCTTTTGGGCATCTTGTCAGGCGTCATCGCCTTTTTGTAGTCCCAGACAACCTTGCCGTCGGCCTCAAGCCCCGGCAATGAACGGGCACGCGCACCGGTCGCGATAATATAATTCTTCGCGGTATAGGTACCCTTGTCCTTGCCTTCGACCACGATCTTTTTCGGGCCGTCGAACTTGGCTTCACCGTTGATCACTGTCACCTTGTTCTTTTTGAGCAAATGACCAACACCACCGGCAAGCTGCTTGGACACACCGCGCGAACGCTGGATCACCGCATCCAGATCAAAGGACGGCTTTTCACAGGAAAGGCCATAATCCTTTGCGTGGTGCATGTTGCGATAAACTTCGGCCGAACGCAGCAACGCCTTGGTCGGGATGCAGCCCCAGTTCAGGCAAATACCGCCAACATGTTCACGTTCGACAACAGCCGTTTTCAGGCCAAGCTGGGCCGCACGGATTGCGGTTACATAACCACCCGGGCCTGCGCCAATCACGATTACGTCGAAAT
>JAEPOM010000069.1:0-245 GCA_017642885.1 Henriciella sp.
TGTTGCGCATGGTAGCGCTGGCCAGGCGCCTAGCTCGGACAATCCCGTTCAGATCCCCCTTGATGAGAGTGAAGCCTGCGCTCTCGATCGCGACATCTGCGCCTGTTCCCATGGCGATACCAACATCCGCCTGCGCCAGCGCGGGCGCGTCGTTTACACCATCTCCTGCCATCGCGACACGTCGCCCTTCGGACTGCAAATTCTGAATGATCCGTGCCTTGTCTTCGGGAAGGACGTCAGCGCGA
>JAEPOM010000069.1:255-524 GCA_017642885.1 Henriciella sp.
GGTTTTTTCATTGTCGCCTGTCGCCATGACAATCTTGAAGCCAAGACCATGCAGCGCTTCCAGGGCTTCTGGCGTCGTCTCCTTGACCGGGTCCGCAACGCAGACCAAGCCGGCGACCGCACCGTCGATCGCGACGAACATGACGGTTTCGCCTTGCTCGCGACGATTATCCGCCGTCTCCGCCAGATCGGTTGCTGCGAGACCCAGCTCTTCAAGCAAGCGAGCATTGCCAAGCGACACAGCCCGACCATCAACCCGACCGATCACGC
>JAEPOM010000006.1 GCA_017642885.1 Henriciella sp.
TTCGTCCGTGTGTTTTGTCTGTCATGGCTCCACTCTCTCAAGAAAAGGAGCCTCCGGCAAACCCGGGGCGGTTCACACCCAGTCAAGCCTGAGAGCATTGCCGCAAGTAATCCAATTCATAGCATTTAGTGGAAGCAACTCAGCCAACGCTTCTCGTTGTCCTCGATGCGTTACATTACTCTGATATTCGGCAATGATCAGTGCTAGTCGAGCGATCTCAGCGGGAAAGTCTCGAAGCTCGATACCGCGAAAATTGGTTAGCGGGATTTCCGTTAGGCGATCGGCCTCCTTGCGACGTTTGTTGATCTCAGCCTCAATCGCACGCATTTCTTTGTAAGCAATAACCAAAAAATTTCCCGACCCACAGGCCGGATCAAACACTCTGATTTTGGCTATCCGTTTTCGCAAGTTCAGGAGTTTTTGGGGACTTTCGCCTGCTTCTTCCAATTTCTCTCGCAGATCATTGAGAAACAAAGGATTTAGCACCTTCAAGATGTTTGGAACGCTCGTGTAATGCATCCCTAATGCGCCGCGCTCTTCTTCGTCGGCGACGGCCTGGATCATTGAACCAAAAATGTCCGGGTTGATCTTCGTCCAATCTAGATTGCCGATATGGACAAGATAGCTACGCGCAATTTTTGAGAATTTGGGGGTGTCGGTACTGCCCGAGAACAGACCGCCATTAACATACGGGAATGCGTCAGCCCATCTCGCCAGCTTTGCACTCTCACGTTCACCAACTTCTGTGTTCATAGCGCGAAAAATCTCGCCGATCACCTCATGTGTATTGGATGAATCGCGAGCACTCATTTGGTCGATTGTTGCCGTGAATAAGTTCTCACCATTGAAGATGTCTGTGTCTTCCGCGAAAAAGCAGAAGATCAACCGTGCCATAAAGTGGTTCATGTCGTGGCGACGCTCGGACGTTCCCCAATCGGGATTGTCTTTCAATAGTTCCACATAGAGCTTGTTGAGCCGTCCGGTCGCTTTGATATCAAAAGCGTTTTCGCGGATTGCCTGGACAGTAGAAATGCCTGCAAGCGATAGGAAAAAACCGAAATGGTTAGGAAAGTTTGCATACTCGCAGGTGACAGTCTCGCCAGTGTTCATGTCCTCGGCCTGAAAATCCGCGCCGTCCGTTGCCAAAACAAATTTAGCTTTTGCTTTTGTGGTAGCGGGGCTGTCTTTCAGCGCCGCGAGTGTGCGTCCGACTTCTCCTTCGGGGCAGACTTTTATGTGGATGTTATTGGTCTGAAGAACGCCGCCCTGATCTGATTTGTTGGTATTTCCCGATTTTAGGCGCTTGATCGTGGCAGGTTTATTCCCGAAGGCTTCCAAGAACGAAAAAGGGAACGCCTCAGCATCGAACGGCTGCTCAGCGAGAAGTGAGATGGCTTCTTCAATTTCTACTGCATTCACGGTGATAATTCCCCAACAATGATTTCAATCTATCAGGTTGCACGAGTCGGAACAGCGTTCATGCGTCGGAATGTGGCAGATATCCACACGCCGAGGCGGTTTTCGCGCGGCAAGCTTGGAACTAGGCGGCTCGGAACTCGCCTTCACGAGTTTGGTCATGGGGTTTTCAGGGGAGCCGGCAGGTTCCCTTGAATGGCGATTGAACGGCCAGGTCGTTCGTGCATGGTTCGGGGTGCAGGGGTGCAGGGGTGGAGAGGCAACTCTCCAAGACCAATGCGAGTGGGTTTCAAGGGCCGCGATAGCCCGTGATCTTCCTGACAGGATCGATGGGTGCAGGGAAGAGCGAGGCCTCCCTGCGAGTGGTGGAACGGCGATACGTTCTGATGGTTCCGGTAGGAGCCAAGGCTGGATGGGGTGCACGGGGAAGAGCGCAGCGCGCTTCCCCTGCCAAGGTTGCTGGTATTACCAGCATACACCTTGCGCTTAGCACTTCTGCCAACCTAGCGCTCTGCACTACCGACCTGAAACCTGCAGCTTGACCCGCTAGCTGATCTGATACTGCGTCCGCAACTCATGCTCCATTCCTGATCTTACAGTTCTAATCTTCCTTTATACTCCTACTCAGAGACCGACTAAAATTTCTTCAAAAACGTCATCGCATAACCTCACAAACACTTTTTCAATCTGCTCGACGCATTGCTCTTTCGAATGCCCTGCAGTATCCGCCTGCAGCCCTGCATAATACGAAATCTCATGTATCATGCCGAAAATTGCAGCCTCCTTGTAGATCATTGCCATTTCAAAATCTTCCATTTTCCGAAACCGAAATCGTGACAAATAAAACATCAACGTCGGAAACAGCATACCGTCGGCCAAGAATCTCGAATGAACCGGATGTTTATATTGCTTCAATGGACATGACCGACACGCATATCGGGCTTTCTCTTCATCCAACAAAGCAGCATCGTCCTTTGGTCGAACAAAGTTGATTGTATAATTCGAGCCTTTGACCGGCTCAAACTGAAGGTGCGCGTTCGCATATTTTCTCGGCGACTTCGAAGCGTCACACTGAGACATACATTCGTGAAACGCCATGAACGAAATTTGCTGATTGCCAAGATAAAGTTGGCGGATCATCGCGATGTAACTGTCCCAGCTCAAGAATGTCGGAATTTTGAATTCAGCGGCGGCTTTATATAGCGGCGCATCCACGCTTCCATGGGCATTGCCATCGCCTCTACCTGTCAACCTTATACGTTTTTGAGCCCGTCTCAGAGTTGGCAGAGACGTATCAAGGTTTTCAACTATGTGAGCATTTGTGTATCCACACATTGTTTGTCGCCAGACTTCCCTGAAGAAATCTTCGCTCATTCTTGAATTGCTGATTTTAACCATGTGAGGAAGCTCTAGCGGTCGAAGGATACGGCAACATCGTTAGTAGCCAAGTTGTTTTCTGGCAAACTTCGTTCCTAAGAAAATGCGAAATCGCGATCAGCCATATTCTCAGAAAAGCTCTTTTCGTCGGCGGATGTCCCGCTGGAAATAAACGAATGGAGACCGTTATGAACTTATGCACAAACTGTTTCGTGCAGGGCTACTGTGAAGGTGCTTTCGCGAGCATTGTTAGTGATGAGGTGCTGTCTAACGCCTCCTGGCTTATCGATTTCAAACGGTTTCTGGTTCAGTACAGCTGCGCAAAAAAGCTGAAGCCTGGAGATTGGCAAGATCATCTCGCTGATCTGTACTGCAACTACAAAGGATGGATTCGGGGGCCTTCCGGAGAAGAGATATTTCTCGATACACAGGCGTTTGAAATCCCCCACATCAGAGAGTGGTTTCGAGACTTTATTCAGCCCATTCCTCAAAGTGTTAGGCCTCGCATCCGAGGAAGTGCCAGAGAAAGAGTTCGTGTCCTCGCAACGATTATGCGCGCTCACTATCCAGTCGAAGCCAGTCTTTGGGGTGTTCGAGCCGCCAACGACAATGAACTTCCCATATCGCCCTTTAACAATGCTCCAGCCCGCTAGGCATAAGCTCGGTTCAGATTTTGGAGGGATAGTATGGTCTGGTTTGATCTTGATTTTGTTTGGCGTTTGGCATTCAGCACATCGCTCTTCGGCATTGGTGGTATTTGCCTCAAGGCATACGCCGACTCTCAGAGCGTGTTCTATTTGGTCTTGTCGCTTTTGATTTACGCCGTCGGCACGTATTTCTTCGCGGACATTCTCAGGCACGGTTTAGGCTTTGGAATGGTGATGGCGTCGATGGTCGATTTAGCGCTGATGGTTCTCATCGGTGTGTTGTTTTTCGGAGAGCCATTAGAACCCACACACTATGCGGGCTTAGCCTTTGCCGCTTGTGCGATGGTTTTGTTCTCGCTTCCGGCCACTTCGACCTGATCAAAGACCTATTTCGTTTTCCGGAAAGGACGCTTCGGCGTCCTTTTTTGCTTATCACCCTCAGTCGTGTGCTCGCCAATGTATCTATGTTCTCAAGCCAAGAGGGCTTGTCACCGGAAAGGGGGTGCAAATGTTCGACAACGCAAAACACAAAGCGGCGGGGCAGTCGATCTTCATGTCGTCTGTTACGGGATTGGCCAACACTTTGGCCGTCGTGACCACGTTTCTGGGTGCTCCGCCGCTCTACGGAAAAACCGTAAGCTGGGTGCAGGAGTTCACCACCAATTACTACGGCTACGGATTTGAAGACATGACGGCTTTCATCTGGGGAGTGGTCTGCGCTTTCCTCGTCTTCTTCATCTCCCGCGCTTCAATTTCAACCGCGTTAGTGATGGGCGGTCTCGCCCTCGCAACACGCATTTTTTAACCTAAAAGGAGACTAAAATGCGAAAGCCAAAGTATGACTATAAAGGGTCAGTGCATCATTTCAAAAAGCGCGACGATGAAGGGCCTTGGGGCTGGATCATCGGCGGTGTTGTGATCTTGGTTCTTCTCGCCTCCTGCGCGGGATAATCAGACCAACGATTTTAATTAACTTTGCCGGATCGCTCCCATGAGCGGTCCGGTTTTCTTTTGAAAGACCTGAAATATGACATTCCTTGAAAACGAAACGAACCGTTTCGGCTCTGCCGCCTTTAGCGGAGAGGCGGACGCTCGGCGGGCCGGACTATTCGATCAACGCTCCGATTCATTATTGATCGGCTTCATCGGCAAGCGGCCAATATTCTACAGCGGAGCTGGCGGACTCCTGCTGACCGCAGGAGCGCGCGGCGGTAAACTGAGAGACTTGCTCGCCTATAATCTGTGCGTCGGAATTCACACGCCTTCCATGCTGGTGCTCGACATGAAGGGTGAGCTGGCTGCAATCAGTCAGGATCAAACGGCTGATTCCAAACACTGCATATATTGGAACCCTGCGGGTCTGCATGACCTCCCGCAAATGAGCATCAACCCTGTTGATTATGTTCGGATTGATAGCCCGAGCCTGATTTCAGATGTGAAAGTGCTGTGCCACAATCTTATTCCGCCGACGGCAAATAAGTCGTCCGACTATTTCGAGGGACGGGCGCGGGAATTTCTCGAAGGGATAATTCTGACCCTTGTGCGTGTTTATGGCAGTCTCACCCTCGGCCAGCTTTACAGCACAGTGAACCTCATACCAGGTGGGGGAGACGCTTGGCTCGATTTTGCATTCGAGATGAACCAAGCAGGCTTTGAGGTTTCTGCGCGCATCGAAGAAGAGATTGCGAACGCTCGAAACGAACCGTCAGGTACAGGATATCAAGGCATTTTGGGTGAGTTGTTCAAGGCGCTCTCTTGTCTGTCTGATCCCACACTTCTGAAGGCGGTATCACCGCCATTCGACTTCTCGATTGAGCAACTTTGTGATGAGGACCAGTCGACCCAACTTTATATTATGCCGCCAGCTGAGTTCATCGCGCCTTGGGCTCCGGTGATCAAAGCAATCTTCGTGGCGGGCATGATCTACAAAGCCCGCAAACCTCAAGCGCCACGTCAAACGTGGGTGCTCGATGAATGCGCCCAGCTTGGCGGGTTTCCACTTGTGACGCAGCTCTTCACCTACGGGGCTGGTATTGGCATCCGTCCTTGGGCTGTCTTCCAGTCGATTTATCAGATGGATCAACTTGGAAAGAACGCTGGCAACATCATCACGTCCAGCGCGCAGGTGCGTAGCTATTTCACGATCCGCGATGTCGAGACTGCCACGAACATATCTCGGATGCTGGGAGTGCAAACGCTCGAATACGATGACGAGATGGTTCAAGCCCGTGCGCGCCATGCGAAACATCAGGCCGTGCAAACTCTATTGGGCGGCGGCGATCCATTCATGGCGGGGCTGAATGTGTCTCACCATCAGCGAGAAGCGGAAATGCGCACCAAGCAGCAACGCTTACTGCGCACACCAGATGAAGTGATGCACACGCCGTCTGATAAGCAGTTCATCTTCATGGATGATCTGCCGCGCCCTCTCTACGCAGATCGCAAAGCGTATTTCGAGCAGACCTTTATGGCGGGGCGGTATCATCCGAACCCGTATCACCCGCCATTAGACCGCGTGCAGGTTAAAACGAGGTGGGGTCACGCGTGGCGCTCGGTCGTCACTGAGCGCGTTTCCGCGCAATACGCAGCTTATCCGCAATACCAAAATGGCCAGCGGTCTCGCGTCGTTAAGTAACCCCATACAGAGAAGGAGAATAAAATGACGGATACCAAACCAAGCCAATCCTCAGAGAACGCCCCTGAGATTGTGCTTCGTGATGGAAACTTGCGAAGTGCGACTTGGAGAAGTGAGGGCGAGTACGGTCCGCTTTTTAACACGCGGATTACGAAGCTCTATCGCGATGACGATGGCAATCCGCGCGAGACATCGACGTTGGGTTCCAAGGATTTGTTGCGGGCGAGCGAGCTTGCGCGTGAAACACATCAAGAGGTGCTCAAACGACAACGCGAGCCTACGAAGAATCGAAAGGTTGAGCGAGACGAACAGCAGCCAACATTTTCCGAAGAATGGCATGACGATACGCAAAGGCGAGATGAGATAAAACGTGAGCGCTTCAAACAAGAACGCCAGCCCTCTCGCGGTAAAACTCGAAAGCGGCAAACCCGCTGATTGAGTGGTGGAAAACCACTCAGATTCTTCTTGCCAAAAAACAAAAGTGAGCGTATGTTCACTCTTTGTTCTTGTCGTCATCGGTCATACTGCTGAGCGCGATACAAGAAGAGGAAGGACGAAAATGATTGATACACCCTGATTAGAAAAGGAACACGAGTCATGGAGGAAACCAAGACCACACCACCGATACCGGAACGCGCAGCCGGAACGCCAATAGAGGGGCGAATTGAGCGCGGTTTAAGAAGTACCGTTCAGGTCGATCTCGAAGCGTATATGCCGCTTCTCGAAGATGAAGACACGCCGGACGATCAAAAGCTGGAATTGTTGCGAGCGCTCTACGCCATTATGGCGAGCTTCGTTGATCTGGGCTTTTCGCTTGAAGCTGGGCCTTGTGGACAATCCGAAAAAGAACCCGATCCATCGGCTAAAGCGCTTGGTGATCATGTATACTCTTCTCATCGCAATTTTATTGAACGCTTTGAAGATGCTGCGGGCCGTGATGCCGACGCGTCAGAAAAAGGAGTCGAAGCATGAGCACCAAAACAGCTATCATCTATTGTCGTATTTCTTCACTAAAGCAGGCCTCGGATGGCGATGGGCTGAACAGTCAGGAACACCGCTGCCGCCAATATGCCGCGCAAAAGGGCTATGAAGTTGAGGCGGTCTTTCCAGACTCCATTACAGGAGGCGGGGACTACCTGAAACGCCCTGGCATGGTCGCGCTTCTGTCGTACCTCGATGCTCAAACAGAAAAAGACTACGTGGTCATCTTTGATGATTTGAAACGCTTTGCGCGCGATACGGCTGCGCATATTGCTTTACGCAAAGAACTGTCTTCGCGTGGTGCAAGCGTCGAGTCTTTGAACTTCAAGTTTGAAGAAAGCCCAGAAGGCAAGTTCATCGAGACGATCATCGCTGCCCAAGGGCAGTTGGAGCGCGAACAGAACAGCCGTCAGGTTGTTCAGAAAATGAAGGCGCGCGTCGAGAAAGGCTTTTGGGTTTTCAGTGCCCCGATAGGTATGAAGTATGTTCCCGCCAAGAGTGGCGGTAAGGTCTTGATTCGAGATGAGCCGCTCGCCTCAATTTGCGCGGAAGCACTTGAAGGGTTTGCGAGCAATCGTTTTGCTTCTCAGACGGAAGTGCTGCGTTGGCTCGAAGCCCAACCTGAATTCCCAAAGGACAAGCCGAATGGCACGATACGCCCTCAAACGGTTGTGCGATTCTTGGGTAAGGAAGTCTATGCGGGTCTGGTGTCATCGAAAGCCTGGGGTGTCACGCTCCGTGAGGGGCAGCATGAAGGGCTGATCTCAGTCGCCTCTTATGAGCGTATTCAGCGCAAACTCAAAGAAGGTGTTTATGCGCCGACACGCGTTGATACCCACGAAGACTTTGCCTTGCGCGGAGCCGTTAAATGCGGCTGCTGCGGTTATCACCTCACTGGCGGCTGGTGTAAGGGCAAGAAAAAGAAATATCCGTACTACTTCTGTGTGAACCGCGACTGCGAACAAAAGTCCAAGACGATTTCCCGCGATAAGCTGGAAGGTGAGTTTGCCGATCTGCTCGGGCAGCTTCAGCCTGCGCCTTCATTGGCTAAGGTCGCGACTGCGATGCTGAGCGACTGCTGGAACCAACGTCTTAAACGCGCTGAAGAGGTTGCGGAGGGCTTTAGGCTGGAAGCCGAAGCCTGTGAGAAACAGATTAGCGAATTGGTTGATCGGATTGTGGACGCCACGAACCCGCGCGTGATTGGAGCTTATGAGGACAAGATCGCAGAAGCAGAGAAGCGCAAGCTCGTTCTGCTGGAAAAGGCCGCCCAAACCGCCAAACCATCCATACCGTTGGAGAGCTTGATTGAACACGCCTTGAAATACGTCTCAGCGCCAAAAACTCTATGGGAATCAGGGGTCTTGGAGCTGCGCAGGCTTGTGCTGAAGCTCACATTTTCGAGTCATCTGAGTTATACGAAAACAGGCGGTATTAAACACCCTGAACCGACAGCGCCGTTCAAATTATTCAATCATATCAAACAAATAGGAGAAGATATTATGACCCCACACCCTGAATTCGCTTTAGCGGAGGGAATGGTGCCGCGAGGGAGAATTGAACTCCCGACCTCATCATTACCAATGATGCGCTCTACCACTGAGCTACCGCGGCCTTTTGTGTTGCCGGGGATTAGCCTACACTGACACAGATGAAAAGATGGTTTCTGGACTTGGACTGCAATCATGGCTGACAAAACCAAAACGCCCGAACGCGATGCGCGATTGAAGGCTGCACTGAGAGATAATCTGAAGCGGCGCAAGGCGGCTTCGCGTAAACCAATTCCGGAGACACCGAAGGATCGTGAGAAGTCGTGAAGGCCTAATACCGACGTTTAGGTCCAAACAGCATGTCTGCAAACGCTGAAACGGTGGCTGATGCAATTTGGACTTTGGTCGGTCGCTGGCGACGCGCATATCGGGTGAAATGAGCGCAATTGGCTTCGGTCAGGCTATACGAGGCGCCTTTCACGCGGCGGGCTCGGGTTTCAGCCACCACAGCGTCCAGGCGATCAGTCCGCTCGCATAAACGTATGCGGCGACCGTTGGAAAACTCAGCCAGGCTTTGTTCTATCACGCCGCCATGTTTGCTTGAGTTGGAAATCACCGTTCCGCGAGAGGTGACGAGGCCATAATGCGATAGGCCAATTCCAAATGGAATCGCGACGACGTCGCCGGGTTCGAATCGATCAAATCTAGAAGTCATGCGCGGGAATATATCGATATTCGATAAAACGTCAAATCAATGCCCAGCTTCGCGGTCGGTGCGCCGCAATTGCGCCTTTCGTTCGCCGTTTGCGGCGCTATAGCTGCACATCATGGATAGTTTGAAAATCACGGGTGGGCACTCGCTTAACGGCACGATCCCGATCTCTGGCGCGAAGAACTCAGCTCTCAAATTGATGGCGGCTTGTCTGCTGACGCGCGAGCCGCTGACGCTGACCAATATGCCTAATCTGGCGGATACGCGATTCCTGAGCCAATTGCTGGCGAGCCTTGGGGTCGAAGTCTACTGGCCGAAAGGCGATAGCGAATGCCGATTGAACGCGGCAGAACTGACCTCGACGATCGCGCCTTATGATCAGGTTCGGAAGATGCGGGCGAGCTTTAATGTGCTGGGACCGATGCTCGCGCGGGAAGGCCACGCGACGGTTTCGCTTCCAGGCGGCTGCGCCATTGGCGCTCGGCCCGTCGATCTTCACTTGCAGGCGCTTGAAGCGATGGGCGCGGATCTGAAAGTAGAGGCGGGCTACGTAAAGGCCGCGGCAATCCACGGCCTTAAGGGTGCGAAGATTGTATTCCCGTTTGTGTCGGTCGGCGCAACAGAGCACGCCATGCTGGCGGCGACATTGGCCAAAGGGACAACCGTTCTGGAGAACGCGGCGCGAGAACCTGAGATTGCGGATCTCGCGAATTGTTTGAATGCCATGGGTGCCAATATTTCCGGCGCGGGGACCGCGACAGTTCAGATTGAAGGCGTGGAAGCCCTCAATGGTGCGACCCATGCGGTGATGGCGGATCGGATTGAAGCCGGAACTTACGCCATGGCTGCAGCCGCGGCAGGCGGAGATGTGACTCTGCAAGGCGCACCCGTGGGAGCGCTTGGTGCGATGATCGATGCATTGCAGCGCTCGGGTGTCGCCGTCGAAGCCGACGAAGCGGCAGCAACGATCCGCGTGCAGAGAAATGGCTCTGCTCTTAAGGCTGTCAACGTGAACACGCAGCCGCACCCAGGCTTTCCCACGGACTTACAAGCGCAGTTCATGGCGCTGATGTCGATTGCCGACGGGACGAGCGTTATTCGCGAGAACATCTTTGAAAATCGTTTCATGCATGCCCCGGAATTGTCTCGTCTCGGTGCAGATATTCAGGTGCGCGGCAAGGAAGCCATCGTCAAAGGCGTCGAGCAGTTGCGCGGCGCACCGGTCATGGCAACAGACCTTCGTGCGTCCGTTTCGCTCGTCATTGCGGCACTTGCGGCAGAGGGCGAAACGCAAGTGAATCGAATCTACCATCTGGACAGAGGCTTTGAACGGTTGGAAGAGAAGCTCAGTGGTTGCGGCGCTGAGATACAGCGCGTTGACGGAGAATAGCATCTCAAATGACTGAGGGCAGGGCACTAAGACTAGTTGCAGAAGATGCGAGCGACCTGGAGATCATTTCCTCCGCGGTGCAGGATGGTGTTTTAAAAGCAGAAAACATCAAATTCGACCGCAAGCAGCGACGCATGACGCTCGAAATCAATCGGTTCCAATGGGAAGACGCCAAAAGCAAACGAGGACCGCAGGGGCGTGTGCGCGCGATCCTGGCGTTCGATACTGTTCTGAGCGTTAAAACTCGGGCTGTGAGCAAAGCGGATCCTGAAATGGTCTATTCCGTCTTGTCGCTTGCTTTCGACCCGGATGAAGAGCCACCCGGCGGAAAGCTATCCATTTTGTTTGCCGGCGATGGTGAGCTCGCCCTACAAGTCGAAGCTATAGACGTCACTTTGCTCGATAGCTCTTATGAGTGGACGACCCGGCACCGACCGGATCATGACAAGAAACGACGTTAAAAGATGGCTCGATTATTTGATGCTCGAACGTTGGACTTCGACGAAAATTTTGCAAAGTTTCTGGCCGAACCCCGCGGGGCTGTGGAGGACGTGGCCGAAACCGTTCGGGACGTGATTGCTGATATTCGCGCGAACGGCGGTGAAGCGGTCGCGCGTTATACAGCGCAGTTTGATGAGTTGGTGCTCGACCCAACCACACTTCAATCAGACAATGTCGACCTTCATCGGTTGGCACACGCTTGCCCCGACGATTTGAAAGAAGCCGTCGACTTCGCCGCAGACCGCATCGCCGCGTACCATGAGAAGCAGTGGCCTGAAGATCACGAATTTGTGGATGATGCAGGCGTGCAACTGGGTTGGCGCTGGACGGCACTGGACAGTGTTGGCGTGTACGTGCCCGGGGGGCTCGCTTCTTATCCCAGCTCGGTTCTGATGAACGCCGTGCCAGCGAAGATTGCGGGCGTTGAGCGCGTTGCAATGGTGGCTCCCGCGCCGAAAGGTCAGTTGGCGCCCGCCGTCGCCTATGCAGCGCTCAAGGCAGGCGTGGACGAATACTACCCGATTGGCGGCGCGCAGGCTGTTGCTGCACTGGCTTTTGGCGCAGGACGCCTTAAACCTGTGGATAAGATCGTTGGGCCAGGAAACGCCTATGTCGCAGAAGCGAAACGGCAAGTGTTCGGGCAGGTGGGCATCGATACCATAGCCGGCCCCTCGGAGATCCTCGTAATCGCTGATGAAACCGCAAATCCGGACTGGATTGCCGCAGACTTATTGAGCCAGTCGGAGCACGATGCGAGCTCGCAATCGATCCTGATTTCGACGAGTAAAGCTGTGGTCAATTCTGTGGATGAGGCTGTGGAAAAACAGTTGAAATCGCTCTCCACGGAAGCCCGCGCTCGACAAGCCTGGGATACGCATGGCGCGTTTATTCTGGTGGAGGATCTCTCTGCAGCTGCAGCGATCGCCAACCAGATCGCCGCCGAGCACCTGGAGCTTGCAATCCAAGATCCAGAATCGCTCCTGGCAAGCATCAAGCATGCCGGAGCCGTTTTTCTCGGGCATCACACGCCTGAAGCGTTGGGGGATTATGTGACGGGGTCCAATCACGTCCTTCCGACCAGTCGCGCGGCGCGGTTCAGTTCCGGGCTCGGTTTGTATGACTTTCTAAAAAGAATGAGTGTACAAAAGGCGGGACCGGAGGGATTCGCCGCTCTGGCGCCAGCAGCATTACGTCTCGCAGAGGCTGAAGGCTTGCCCGCGCACGCGCGATCTGTCTCCATCCGGACCAACAAGGGTTAGATCGCGAAGAGACAATGGCCGAACATCGCCTGGTCAGTGTGGATATAGATGAGGACACGCTTGCGGCGTCGGGGCCTGATGCTGAGCATGAACGGCGTGTGGCGATTTTTGATTTGCTCGAAGAAAACAGCTTCGAAGTGGCGGGTAAAGATGCTGGTCCTTACGCTCTGAAGCTGCTGATGCAGGAACGAAAGCTCGTCTTCGAGATTGCCACAGAGGGCGGCGATCCGGTGCATATGTTCCTGCTATCCATGACCCCGTTTCGAGGCGTCATCCGCGACTATTTCATGATCTGTGAGAGCTATTACGATGCGATCCGGAGTTCGAGTCCGCATCAGATCGAAGCGATCGACATGGCGCGGCGAGGGATTCACAATGAAGGATCAGACCTCGTGGCCGAGCGCCTCGAAGGTAAAGTAAAAGTCGACTTTGATACCTCGCGCCGACTGTTCACGCTGATCTGCGCGCTGCACCAGGGTCAGGTTCGCGGACCGGGTCGCTAGGCCTTCACCGCAGCAAAAGCCTGGTCGAGATCCTTGAGTAGATCGTCCGGATCTTCTAAACCCACATGCACACGAATGAGCGGGCCAGGGCGATCGTGAATACGGTCACCGTCGATGCGATCGAGTTGGTCGTCGCACGGGATGAGTAAGCTCTCAAAACCACCCCAGGAGAAGCCCATTCCGAACAGTTTCATCTGCTCGAGAAACTTGTCTAGATTGGCTTCCGTTGTTTCCTTCAGGACAAATCCAAACAGGCCATTCGCACCAGTAAAATCGCGTTTCCAAAGGTCATGTTCCGGATGGCTCGGAAGGCCAGGATGAAGGACGGCGTGAACTTCGGGGCGGTTCTCCAGCCATTTAGCGACGATATAGCCTGCCGTCTCATGCTGCTTCAGCCGCGTATTGAGGCTGCGTAATCCGCGGAGCGCAAGATAAGCGTCATCCGGTCCGAGCGATATACCCCAATCTTCGCTGCACATCGCGATTTTGTTCGCCAATCTGGCAGAATTAGTAAGAACTGCACCGCCCATGGCGTCTGCGTGCCCGACCGGGTACTTGGTCAAGGCCTGCATTACGATGTCGACGCCGAGATTGAGCGGCTTGTGAAGCAAGCCAACTCCCCAGGTATTGTCGAACAGCGTGATCATCCCGTTCGCTTTCGCGACTTTCGTAATTGCGGGCGTGTCCATTACGTCGAAAGTCAGAGAACCAGGCGACTCAAGCAGGATGGCTTTCGTATTGTCTTTGATGAGCGCTTCAACGCCTGCACCAATTAGCGGATTGAACCGCGTCGCCTCGATGCCCATCGCTGACAATCTCCGCGTACAGTAGCGCCGTGAGGGGCCATATATGCTGTCGGAGACGAGAATATGGTCGCCTGCTTCCAAAACGGCGCCGAGCGCGAGCGCGACGGATTGCAAGCCGTTTGAAGTCAGGCGGCAATGCTGCGCGTTTTCAAGGATGCAAAGCGCTGCTTCGAGTTCGCGTTGAACCGTAAGCCCCATCCGTCCATAGACCTTGCCATCGCCGTATAGGATTTCACGGGTCGGCAACAACACTGTCGATCCACGCTCGACCGGTGGATTGACAGTATCGACGGGTCCGCGGCCAGACCTCGTATGGATGATCTTGGTTTCGTCCTTCACGACACCGTCGCAATCGGATTAACGTCATGCGACGCCCATTCGCTCCATGAGCCATCATAGACCGCCGCGTCGTAATTCCCGACCCGTGCCAGGGCGAGCGCTATGACTGCGGCCGATACGCCGGATCCGCAGGTCGTGATGACCGGGCCAGATTGATAGTCCGCGAGGAGTTCTTCGAGATCACCGGCAGATTTCATTTGCCCGCCATCGGTCAGGAGTGATGACGAAGGAACACAGAAACTGCTCGGCATGTGGCCGGACGGCAGTCCTGCACGCGGCTCAGGTGATGTGCCGTTAAAGCGTCCGTGATCACGCGCATCGAGGATCTTGGCGTCACCGGCCTCAACGTGACGGCGCATCTGCGACATGTCTCGCACGAGATCAGATCGTTTGCGGGCGGTGTAGTGACGTTCCGGAGGCATAGGCGGCAGGTCTTCGATCTCTCCCTCAATGGCTTCCCAGGCTTTCAGGCCGCCATCCAGGACTTTGACATCGCGATGTCCCATGGCGCGGAACATCCACCAGACTCTCGCTGAAGCGAAGAAGCCGTTGCTGTCATAGACGACGATACGATGACCATCGCCGAGTCCGAGCTTACGCACCCTCGAACTGAACAAGATGGGATCGGGCAACATGTGGCTGAGTTCGCTCTCCTGGTCGGCGATGTCATCAATGTCGAAATAGACTGCGCCCGGAATATGCGCCTTGTTATAGCATTCCCGGCCGTTATCGCGTCCGGTCAAAAATGGAGGCACCCACGTGGCGTCGACGATTTTCAGGTCCGGTGTATCGAATTGTTCTTTCAACCATTCGGCAGAGACCAGAGGATCACCCGATTCCATGACTTAACCTTCCATCCATGGCGGGACCGGCAGATCTTTAGACCGTAAGAATTCAGGATTGAAGATCTTGTCTTGATAGCGATTGCCGTAATCGCAAAGGATCGTCACGATCGTGTGGCCGGGCCCCATATCTTTCGCCATTCGGACCGCGCCTGCCATGTTAATCCCGGCGGAACCGCCGAGGCAGAGGCCTTCGTTTTGGATCATATCAAAGATGATGTGCAAAGCATCAGCGTCGTGGACGCGGTATGCGTAATCGACGTCTAACCCTTCGAGATTGCCGGTAATCCGGCCTTGGCCGATACCTTCCGTCATCGATGTGCCTTCGGATTTCAGCTCGCCATTCTTATAGTATTCATACAGTGCGGCGCCGCCTGGGTCAGCAATGCCGATTTTGACTTTACCGCCCGACTTTTCGCGCAGGGACATCGCGGTTCCTGCTAAAGTTCCGCCGGACCCAACGGCGCAGATAAAGCCATCGACTTTCCCGTCTGTCTGGTCCCAGATTTCAGGACCCATAGTTTCGTAGTGTGCTTTGCGATTGGCTTGGTTGTCGAACTGATTGGCCCAGATTGCTCCGTTCGGGTTGCTGTCGTTCAGCTCCTCGGCGAGGCGGCCCGAATAGCGCGCATAATGGTTGGGATTGGAGTAGGGAACGGCGTCCACTTCCACCAGCTTTGCTCCAAGATTTCGGACAGCGTCCTTTTTCTCTTTGGATTGCGTGCGCGGCATGACGATGACGACCTCGTAACCCAGTGCCGCTCCGACCATTGCGAGGCCGATCCCTGTATTTCCGGCGGTACCTTCTACGATCGTGCCGCCAGGTTTCAACCGTCCGGAGGCCTCTGCGTCTCGGACCATGCCGAGCGCGGGGCGGTCTTTGACAGACTGACCCGGGTTCAGGAACTCGCACTTGCCGAGAATTTCGCAGCCAGTCTCTTCGGAGAGCTTATGCAAGCGTAAAAGCGGAGTGTTCCCGATCAGGTCCAGGACGGAATTTGTGATGGTCATATCAGGCCTTTTCTATTCGTCGCCACGCTAGGCCGCACGGCACGGTATTTCAACTGTGATCTAGTGATCCAATTGGGGATCCACTGCGTAAAAAGCCATAGAACAAACACGTGAGTTTTGCTGAATGAAATCCGATGCTTATCATGCGTTCATGATGGATCATGCTGGTGGCGCCTTGTCTTCGGACATGGCGATCGCGGCGGAGCTGCACATTCTACTGTCTGAAACGGGGCATGAGACCTCTGACATCTGGGATGCAGCCCGCCATGTTCTCGGCGTCGAAGCCGGACCTGATTGTGAACACGCTTTCCTCCCAGAAGCCCTTGAACTTGCTCGCAGCGAGTTTTCTGCCGTGCCGTGGAAGCGCGGCCTATCGGGGGTCCATTATGCCAAACGCGGCCGAGGCAAAGGAAAACTCATGCGCCTCGATCCCGGTCAATCTGCGCCGGAACACAGCCATTCGGCGCTAGAGGCGACGATTGTTTTGAAGGGACAATTTGAAGATGGTCACGGCGTCTATTCGCGCGGTGACCTTTTGCTCGGGCGTCCCGGTGTTCGCCACCGTCCTGCAGCGCATGGGGACGAGATGTGTGTCTGCTTCGTCGCGCAGGAACCCTTACCCTTCTGGAGGCTGAGTTAATGTTGAAACACTTAGTGCTGAGCGGATCGGCATTGTTGCTTGGTGCGATGGCCCAGGCTGATGATATAGCCACGCAGACTTCGCTTCCTACACCTTGGGTTGCGAGCGACGGCGCTGTGATCGATTTTACTGTTTTGCGCAAAGGCAAACGATTTGGCAGTCACGTTTTGACGTTTGAGCGTGACGATACCGGCAAGCTAGAGGTTACCACCGATGTGGATCTCCAGGTCAAAATTGGTCCCATCACGGCATTCAAATATCGCCTGGACAGTGTGGAACATTGGGTGGATGGCCAGCTCGTCGCGCTGAGTGGAAAATCCAACAATGATGGCCGCAAGGGCGAAGTTGTCGCGGAAACCGAAGGCGGAGATCTGGTTGTCGACGGTACTAAGTTTGATGGCGCGTTACCGCTTGGCACCATTCCTTCCAGTCACTGGAACCGTTTGCAAGTCTATCAGAGCCAGATGCTGTCTACCGAGACCGGGGAAGTCCTCGATATCGATGTCGAACTCATTGGCGATAACAAAGTTCAAGTTGGCGATCAAATGATTGACGCCACGCATTATCGGCTAACGTCAGATCTCACGGTCGACCTTTGGTATGATCGTCAGTCGCGCTGGGTAAAACTCGCGTTTCAAGTTCGTGGCCAGGACATCGAGTATGTCCTGAACCAACTCTACTAGGCCCCGTGTTTTACGAGTATTTGTTCAAAGTGAAGTGCCCGACATTGATGCGGCCATTGTCGAATCCGGCTTCGCAGTAGCTGAGATAGAAGCACCACATCCGGCGGAAACGCTCGTCGAAACCTAGCGGCTCGATCTGGCCCCACTTCTCTTCAAAGACTTTCGCCCAGAGCCGCAGGGTTTTGGCATAGTCCCGGCCAAAATAGTGCGTGTTTTCAACGCGTAGTCCGGCGTTCAACACCTGCTCGCGAAGCGCGAGTTCGCTCGGCAGCATACCGCCTGGGAAAATGTATCTCTGGATGAAGTCCGCGCGTTTGCGATAGCGCGGAAAGAGTTGGTCATCGATGGTTATGATCTGCAAGGCTGCTTTGGCGCCATGCACGAGGCTCTCTGAAACTTTCGAGAAGTAGCTTGGCCAGTAGGCTTCACCGACAGCTTCGAACATCTCGATGGATGCCACACCGTCATATTGTCCTCTATGGTCGCGATAATCTTCGAGGCGGATATCCACGCGTTCGGAGAGGCCTTCTCGTTGCATGCGCTGCAAGGCCCAGTCGCGCTGGGACGGAGAGATGGTGAGGCAGGTGACTTTAGCGCCGCGATGCTTGGCGGCATATTCCGCGAACCCGCCCCAGCCGCAGCCGATCTCCAGAACGGACTTGTCTTCCGACAGACCAAGCTCATCGGCAATGCGCGCATACTTGGCTTCCTGGGCTTGTTCCAGACTAGCCGCTGGATCCGTGTAGAGCGCTGAGGAATAGGTCATAGAACGGTCGAGCCAGAGCTCATAAAATTCGTTCCCGAGATCGTAGTGCGCTTCGATATTACGCTTGGAACCTGCTTTCGAGTTTCGATTGAAAACGTGGCGGATCATATTGTTGATCCGGACCATCATGCCTCCAACCGCAAGCTGACCTGCGGCCTCAAAATTTTCAGAGAAGAATTCCAGAACCGATGTCAGGTCCGGCGTCGACCATTCCTGATCCATGTAGCTTTCGGCAAATCCGACATCACCGCCAGCGATCGCGCGCTTGGCAAAATCGAAGCTGTGGACCTCGACGACAGCATTTGGGCCTTTTTCTCCGTGATCGAAAAGAACCCGGCGGCCATCTGGAAGGTCGAACCGGATTGTACCCCGTCTCGCACGGAGCAGCATCATCCCAGCAAGCCTGAACCCAGCCGGAACCCCAGACAACTGTCTCAAGCTCTCTGGAGAGGCCTGAATGAAGTTTGATTGCTCTTCGAGGGCGTGATCCAGGGTGGTGTAGCTCATGCGGTTTTCTCCAGACGTCGGGCTGTCTCCGGGACAGTCTTTATTGGTGTTGCAATCGTTGTACGCGCAGAAGACTGCTTTGGTTTTGAATGATATTTAGCCCCCTTCAGCCAGAGCTTTAGGGCCTGCCAATGAATGCCGAGCGTAACTGTGAGGCTTGAAAGCGGTTTGCTGAGAGCCAGAGACACAAACGCTGCAGATGTCGCGGTGCGCGACTTCGCTGTGATGGTCGCCATATGAGATTGAGCGCCGTCTTTTTGAGTGGCGACAATCAATCGAAGATCGGTCTCGCTCCAGCGCAGCGTGAACTTGTAAGCGCCCGAAACATCAAAGAATGGAGAGACGTGAAATACTTTATCCGTGGCGTGCTCGTGCCGGGTGCCCTCCGGCGTGGCCGCCGCATAGACGTGCGTCTCGCCGAACGTATTGTTGACCTCGTACAGGATGCCTTTCAACGCGCCATCACCATCATGCCCGAGCCAGAGCGATATGGGGGCGAACTTATAAAAGGCATGCCTTGGAAACGTGACCAGACGGATGGGGCCGCCATTCAGGTCGATGCCTGCCTTGGTAAACTCTTGCTCAGCCCAGGGGCGAAGATCGACGTTTTCACCGTTGCCATGATCACGACGATTGAACGAAAACAGGTTGGACCGATCAACGCTAAAGACAGAACTCTGCCGGCCCGCTTCTTCGAGGCGATCGATATCGACATCGATCAGCGCAAGACCGTACTTGAAACGATGCGCGAACGGTATCGATCTTTGGTGGATCGTGTGACCTCTCCACAGGCGTAGGGCAGGGTGTTCCTTCACGATTAAATGGCTCCTAGCGCCACTTTATCATTTTCTGACGCACGCGTCATGCTTGCAGATATTTCTACACCTTCCGCGGACCATGGCACTTGCCCGCCGAGGGACAGTGCGCAGGACAGACCGGCTTTGAGGCCATCCTCATGGAAGCCGCTCCCCATCCAGGCACCAGCGAGCCAGATATGGCTCGTTCCCTGGATCCGCTTCAGTTCCCTCACCGCGGCCTCAGCTGGGGCGTCGAATTGCGGATGGGATTTTTCCATGGTCGCAAACGTAAGGTGCGGTGCCGGCGGTGTTTCCGGATTGAGCGTCACAAAGAGTGGGCGATCACTTGGCAGGTTTTGCAGGCGGTTCATCCAATAGGTCAGACACATGTCCGGGCCGCCTTGTTTCATGACGTTCCAGCTCGCCCAAGCGGCCTTGCGTTTTGGCATGAGGCTGGGATCGCGGTGCAAATAAATTTTGTTGGGGCGATATCTCGTGGAGCCTAGGAGGAAACGCTGCGTGTCATAGTCCTCGTCCAACAACCGGAGCGTTGTATCCGAATGCGTTGCCATGATCACATCGTCGTAAACTTCTGTTCGACCGTCTGCCAGGACGACGCGAACTTTGTCTCCAAAAGGCGCAACAGCTTGTACAGGCGTCCCGAGCTTGAGGCGATCTCCGAGCACGCCAGAGACGCGCTGGACGTAGTTACGTGAACCGCCTGAAACAGTACGCCATTTCGGGCGCTCCTTATGCATCAGCCGATGGTTTTCGAAGAACTGAAAGAAGCTGCGTGCTGGATAGTCGAGCATTTCTGCTTCAGGGGTCGACCAGATCGCGCCGCCCATTGGCAGGATGTAATTGTCGAGGAAGTCTTGATCAAACCCGTGCTTTTCAAGCCAAAAGCCGAGGGAGATATCGTCTATCTTACCAGCCTGCAGGTCTGTCCGAGCCAGGTCGTTGAATTTCAGAATGGTTCGCCAGAATTTGTGGAATTTCGGCCGAAAGAAGTTCCGCCGTTGTGCGAAGATGCCGTTCAACGTCGAAGCCCATTCGTACCCGTCTGGATTGGAGACTGCAAAGCTCATATCGCTGGCTTCTGTCTTCACATCGAGTGCATCGAAAAATCCGATCAGATTGGGATAGTTGAGCGCGTTATAGACGATGAACCCAACGTCTACAGCAATCTCGGAGCCTTCATAATCGATATCGATTGTATGCGCGTGTCCGCCCGCACGGTCATTGGCTTCATAGACAGTGATGTCAGCCGTGTCTTTCAGCGCATACGCCGCGCCGAGCCCAGAAATGCCTGAGCCAATGATTGCGATCCGTTTCATGCTGCGTCTCGTCTTTCTTTAAGTGTCTGGTATGCGGTCAAAGCGCGTTCGCGACCGAATTTGTGATCTACGATGGGGTTAGGGTATGTCTCGCCAAGAGTGATCCCGGCCTCACTCAGAATTAGCGAGCCAGCTTCCCAAGGTTGATAGAGATATTTTCGAGGCAGGCGCGACAGTTCGGGGCACCATTTGCGAACGTAATCTCCGGTTTCGTCGAACTTTTCGCCCTGTGTGATGGGATTGAAGATCCGAAAATAGGGCGCGGCATCAGCGCCGGATCCAGCGGTCCATTGCCAGCTGGCGCTATTGGAGGCCGGATCCGCGTCAACAAGCGTGTCCCAGAACCATTCCTCTCCGCGGCGCCAGTGAATGAGCAAATGCTTCGTAAGAAAGCTCGCCACAATCATACGCACTCGATTGTGCATCCAACCGGTATGCCAGAGCTGACGCATTCCGGCATCGACGATTGGGTATCCGGTTTGGCCGGTCCGCCAGGCTTTCAATTGAGCGCCATCATCCTGCCAAGGCATCAAATCGAAATCGGTCTTATAGTTTTCGGTGCCGAGGTCAGGATTGTGGAACAGAAGCACATAGGAGAAGTCACGCCAGACGACTTCGGACAGGAATTTGCGGCCGTTTTTCTCATCGATTTCTCCCGCCTCCATCCGGCTCATTGTAGCGCGCCAGATCTGGGCTGGTGAGATCTCTCCGAACGCCAAATGAGGCGAGAGGGACGACGTGCCGTCCTCAACGTCTGGGCGGTTCCGGTCTTCGCCATACGCGTCCACGGGGCCGCTCAGGAAGCTTTCCAACAGATTGTGCGCGTTATTCTCGCCAGGACGCCAGATGCGATCGAATCCAGTTGACCAATCTGGGCGCGAAGGATGCAGGTCCCAATCGTCGAGCGAGTCTGTACCTATGCCGGGATCGTCGAGTGCTGAAGGTTGCGCCGCGGGCAAGGGGCACTGGTAGCTCGCCTGTACCGCTCGCCAATACGGGGAGTAGACTTTGTAATACCCTCCTGAGCCCGTGGTTTGGGTCCACGGCTCGGTGAGGAGCCTTCCATTGAAACTCTCGGTGGTGATGGTCTTCGCTTTGAGAGAAGATTTGATCCCGGCATCAATTTCTCGTCCAGCGAGATCATAGCGACGGTTCCAGAAAACGGCCGCTGCGCCTGTTTCGGTAAGGATGTCAGCCAGTTGGGTCTCGGCGTCGCCGGATCTTAAGATCAGGCGTCCACCCAATTTCTCGATCTGAGACGTCAAAGAACGCAGCGACTTATCGAGCCACCATTTGGAAGCACCGCCCATCTCGCGAAGGCTGTAATTCGTCTCGCGGATGTAGACACATATCACGCGCGAACCTGCAGCGTTGATCGCTGCGGCCAAGGCAGGGTTGTCGGATAAACGCAAGTCACGGCGAAACCACATGATTGCGGGGGATGGGCTCACGGGTTTCGCGCTCCTAATCGGCTCTGTCCTACTCGTTCTACGAGTGCACTACCTGATCGGATTAGGAAAAAAGCGGCTGCCACCCGCATGTGACTTTCTGACTGTTAGGCTGCGGTTCCCATCTCAATCCGTTTCGAGCTATCTTTGAGCGCTCGGGCGCAACGCAGCGAGAAGGGAGCCAGACGTGACAGATCAACAGCGCCTCAGCTTTGGCCTCGGACTGCTGTGCTACAAGCGCTACGATACTTTTCGCGCGGCTCTCGAGACTTACAAAGAAGCTGGCTTGTTCGATCTTGCGGATGAGACGATCGTGGCGTTCAACGAATTGGATGATGAAGGCCGGGCGCTCGCCGAAGAATTTGGTCTTTCCGTAATCGGATCTGATGCGAATACCGGCATTCTCGGGGGCTTCAAGATGCTCGCCGAGGGCCTCTCTTCCGATATCGTGCTCCTCCTCGAAAACGATCTGCCTCTGATTGAGTCCGCGAAAGAAGCGAGACGCCAGATTGAAAACGCACAGCGCGCTCTAGCGTCTGAAGAAGTGGAAGTATTTCGATTTCGCCACAGGATCCATCCAGGGTATCGCGACCAGTCCTCGTGGAAGTTCCTGCGCTATTATCGACCGTCATTTCTGGCCCAGATTCGACGCCTGCTCCGACCTAGCAAAGCACAGAAGATGATTGGCAATGCGATCTACGTTCTTACGGAACCCGATAAAGTATTCGACGATATCGTAAGAATGCCAGACGGTTGGTTTAAGATCTCGGCCAAACATATCACCTGGTCGAACCAATCTATCATGATCCGGCGGCAGTTCTTTTTGGACAACATTCTGGCTTACGCTGAAGCGAACCCGTCAAATCGTACAGTCAACGGGTTCCCCGACATCGAAAAGGAACTTAACTCAGCCTATTGGCGGAATTCCGGATGGCGTGTCGGCGCGGATCTAGGTCTGTTCACGCACGCTGAGCCGTAAGAGGGACTTTTATGGTCAAGAATGTCGTTTGCATGAAGTGGGGCACCCGGTATCCAGCGCCATTCGTGAATCGGCTCTACCGAGCGATCCGGCGGAACACGAGCGGAGACTTGCGCTTTGTCTGCTTCACCGACGACGCAGACGGGTTGATGCCCGAGGTCGAGCACCAGCCGCTACCCCCCATTGAAATTCCAGAGCCTTTGCAATGGACGCCCTGGCGGAAATTGTCCCTGTGGCAGCCCGGCTTGGGCGGTCTCGAGGGAGATGTCCTGTTCTTGGATATAGATCTGGTTGTGACCGGAAACATGGACCCGTTCTGGGAGTATCATCCCGGCGAGATGTGCGTGGCGGAAAACTGGACCCAGAAGGGGCGGGGGATCGGCAACACATCGGTCTATCGGTGGAACATGGGCAAACACACCGAGATTTACGAGCAATACCAGAGAGACAATTCGTCCGTTCACGCTGAGCATCGGGTCGAACAGCACTATGTCTCCGCGATGGTCCCCAAAATGATCTATTGGCCGGATGAGTGGTGTATGAGTTTCAAACATTCGCTGCTGCCGAAATTCCCAATGAACTGGTTCAAGACCCCTGCGCTACCTGCAGAAACCAAGGTCGTGGCGTTCACCGGGCGTCCGGACCAGGATGAAGCCCGCGACGGCAAATGGCCTGCACCCTGGTACAAGAAGTTCTACAAGCACGTGAAACCAACGCCGTGGATTGCGGAGCACTGGCAGTAATGTCGGGCGAAAGGAATGCGCGCGACGTGGCAATGTCGCTTCTCACGCAATATGGCGAGGATGCCAGCGTGATTGCGACCCTTCGCGCCGCCGAGGTCGCGGCGATGGGCGACGTCGAGGCCCTCGCGCATTGGGACTCGGTGATTCACTTCCTCGAAAGCGGCCCAGAACCCGGTCAGGTGAACTAAGAGACATTCCCCGTCACGTGTTTGTGACTTCGGATATCTCTAAGACGCAATAAAAGGTCCTCATGGCAGACACTGAATCTCTTCCGCCGAAATTCTCCGATCCGTACGTCACTTCAAGTGGCGAAACGCGAGCGGAGGTCAGCTATGGCCGCACGAAGACGCTTTGGTTCAATACCGGAACACTCTGTAATATCGAGTGCGTGAACTGCTACATTGAAAGCTCTCCGACGAATGATCGTTTGGTCTATCTGACCATGGCCGATGTATTGCCCTATCTCGATGAGTTGGAAGAGGCGGGTGAGACGGGTATCGAGATCGGCTTTACAGGAGGTGAGCCGTTTATGGCGCCGCAAATGCTCGCCATCCTGCAAGTCGTGCTCGAGCGTGGACATTCCGTCCTGATGCTCACTAATGCGATGCAGCCGATGATGCGGCCGCGCGTGCGAGAAGGTTTGATTGCGCTCAATGCAGAATATGGTGACCGCCTGATCATGCGTGTGAGCCTCGATCATTATTCGGCGCCGCTCCACGATGAAGAGCGCGGCGTAGGCTCTTTCGAGCTCGCGATGAAAGGCTTGCGCTGGCTGTCAGAGAACAAATTCAACCTCGCGCTTGCCGGACGGACAGTCTGGGGCGAGGACGAAGCCGTTTCACGCGCAGGATACGCAGGCCTGATTGTACAGGAAGCATTGAAGGTTGATCCTGATAATTCGTCAGAACTGGTTCTGTTTCCCGAGATGCGTGCGGACGAAGACCCGCCCGAGATCACCACGGCTTGTTGGGGGATCCTCGACAAGGATCCAAACGATCTAATGTGCGCATCGCAGCGCATGGTGGTTAAACGCAAAGGCGCCAAAACGGCGAGCGTCGTTGCTTGCACACTCTTGCCCTATGATGAGCAGTTCGAGCTCGGTAATACACTGGCCGAAGCGCGCCAGAGTGTGCGCTTGAATCACTCTTATTGTGCGAGTTTTTGCGTCCTCGGCGGCGGCAGTTGCTCGGCCTAGGATTTTGCGGTTCTGAGACCTGAATAGCGCGGTTGGTCAATCTCGACCTGCGCGACCGTCGTGGTTTTCAGATGCTCCAGCAGACCCGGCGTTTGGGGCGTCAGGTCCCCGGATCGGATTTTCTCGCTGAGGCGCGCGTTCAAGATCGCAAGATCATCGCCTTCTGATGCATCCAGCAAGCTTCTCAGTCTTGCGATCTCCGCAGCCTCATTTGCTGGTCGGAGCTCAAGATCTCGCAATACGGTTGCGAGCGCATTGCTGGCGACGCGGGCATGAAAGGCGGCGTGACCGGTGAGGTTGGGTCCCGCCGTCTCATCGATGAAACTCTTCACCGCCAGGACCAGTTCCGACACGCTGGGTTGATCATGCATGGGCCGTCTCCAGCAGGTTTATCAAATCGATCTCAGTCTCAGACACCCGTCGCCCGATCGCGGCACGTTCGACGCTCGGATCGGCGCCAGAACGGAACGCTTCATACATGATCATGCACATCACGCCCCATTTCAAAGTGCCAAGCATTTCCCACCAATCAATGTCCGCAGGCGTGATAGATGTTCCTGCGCTCGCATTGTAGGTGCCAAGCATATCCTGCAATTTTCCGAAGCCTCCGACACGGTTGTCGGACTGCCCAAACCGCCAGGAATTGACGCAGATCCACGCAATGTCCTCACGTGGGTCGCCAATGTGCGCGAGCTCCCAGTCCAACACCGCCACGAGACCATTTTCATCCACCATCAGATTTCCGAGACGGAAATCGCCGTGAACGAGAACAGGTTCCATTGGTTTGGGAGCGTTTGTCTTCAGCCACTGCAAGGCAAGTTCAAAAACCGGACGCGGCGCCTCGAACGATCGATATATGTCTTCATATTGCGCGATCTGCGCCAGACCGCCGCTGGATTGCAGCTCAGGCGGCGCGGTTTCGATCGGAATGGTGTGGATGCTCGCGAGGGCCGCACCGCATTGCCCGGCCAGGACGCGCCGAGCAGCGTCAAACTCATCATTTCGCAGGATGGGCCGCGCGATCGTTTCACCTTTAACCCAGCTCATGATGAACCCGTCGCCGATGTCATCATCGTCGCTAAGAATGTACAGGACCTTCGGGACCGGAACGCCCGCTGATTCGGCGGCTGAAATTAGTTTTGCTTCGGCTGGAAGGCCTATCGCAGCGGACGAGCGTGCACCGCTCGTTCCCCCAGGTGCACGTCTAAATATGGCTTCGTGCGGTCCGCCGGAAAGGGCCCACGTTTCCTGACTAGCGCCGCCGGATAAACGCCGAAACGAGTCCAGTTCGGCGGATTCGCCAAAAACTCTTGTGAAAAGAGTGTGAAGGCTATTTTCAAAGTCGGATTTGCTTCCCATCTTTGCCACAATTAACGTCAAACTAGGTATCGCCAAGCTATAACGCACGGGAAAGCCTGGCTGAGGAGCCAATTATGCCTAAGGGAAAGACCCCTGACGAGATGATCCCGGGTATCGGGAAACCTAAACCGATTGGCCTGTTCGCCTGGCTGAGAGGGCGGTTTTTCGCCGGCATGGTCATCGCAGCGCCGCTGGCCGCGACCTTCTTCATTCTGCAATTCCTGATCACGTTCATCGACAATCGCGTTGGTCCGCTCTTACCACCTCTGTTGAAGCCAGAAACCTACACAAACTACGCCATTCCGGGCTTCGGCGTGCTTGTCTTGGTGATTGCGCTCACCGTGCTAGGCGCCATCACCGCCAACCTGGTCGGACGATCCCTCCTCACCCTGACGGATCGCGTGTTCAGTCGCATTCCGATCGTGCGCAATGTCTATGCCGCGATCAAGCAGCTCACGGAAGTCCTCGCGAACAATCAACAAGCCAGCTTCGACCGCTGTGTGATGATTGAGTATCCGAAAAAAGGATCCTGGTGCTTAGGCTTCGTGTCTTCGCATGCCAAAGGCGAAATCGGCGCAAAACTCGGCACTCAGAAGATCGGTGTGTTCGTCCCGACAACGCCCAACCCGACGTCCGGATTCTTGATTTACGTCGAAGAGACCGAGGCGATCTCACTCGAAATGACAGTGGAAGAAGGCGCCAAGATGATTTTGACCGCGGGGCTGGTCGTGCCGGATTTTGAACCGCCTGCAGCGGCGGATGCTGCATCAGTCGCTGAACCTGAGGTCGGGACTGAGAAGCTGGCTCAGCAAGCCTAGACCTTCCGCTCTTTCGGGGGCGATGCTTTCAGCCGTCTCCGTCGCAAGCTGCGCATCTTTTGCTGCAATTTCGATGAGAGGCGCGTGTTCCTGAAGGTCGATCAATCGATAGTCGACCAGTCCAGATTGAGCTTTGCCAAGCAGATCGCCGGCGCCGCGAAGCTTGAAATCTGCTTCAGCAATCTCAAACCCATCTTCCGTGCGCCTCAATGTGTCGAGCCGCTCACGCGCCATTTCAGTCAGCGGTTGCCGGTACAAAAGCAAACAGAAACTTGCTGCGCTGCCCCGCCCGACGCGGCCCCGCAACTGGTGCAGTTGAGCGAGCCCAAATCCCTCGGCCCGTTCGATCACCATAATCGTCGCTTCGGGCACATCTACGCCGACTTCGATGACTGTCGTCGCGACGAGGATGCGAGTGTCACCGGTCCGGAACGCGTCAAGAGCGGTGTCCTTGTCGGCGCCTTTCATGCGGCCATGCACGAGGCCGACATCGGTCTGCAACGCATCCTTGAGCATAGCAGCGCGGGCCACAGCAGAGCTGCCATCCTCGTCGTCCGTATCCACACGAGGGCAGACCCAGAACACGCGCTCGCCGCGGCCGAGGGCTCGGCCGACCGCTGTGATCACGTCGGCTATTCGCGTATCTGGGATGGCTCGTGTTTCGACCGGCTGTCGACCCGCAGGTTTTTCATCAAGGACGGAGACATCAAGATCGCCATGGACGGTCTGCGCCAGCGTTCTTGGAATAGGGGTCGCTGACATGACGAGCATGTGCGGGAATTTCCCCTTGCTCATCAGCTTCATCCGATCTGCGACGCCAAAGCGATGCTGTTCGTCAACGATCACCATTGCCAGGGATTTGAATCCAACGCCTTCCTGAAACAAGGCGTGCGTCCCCGCGACAATCTGAATGGATCCATCGGCGAGCCCCATCAAAGTCGCTTCACGCGCCTTTCCTTTGTCGCGGCCGGTAAGGACTGCAACGGAGTATCCGAGCGGAGACAGTAACTGGTCCAGCGTGTCGAATTGCTGCCGCGCCAGAACCTCGGTGGGTGCCATAAAAGCCGTCTGGAAGCCTCCCTCGGCTGCCTGCACAGCCGAAAAGGTTCCGACGAGTGTCTTACCCGAGCCGACATCCCCCTGAAGCATCCGTCGCATCGGGAACGGTTCGCCCAGATCGGCCATGATTTCCTTGGTCGCACGGATCTGCGCCCCGGTGGGTTTGTAAGGCAGGGTAGAGACAAGCCGGTTTAGGGCCTCGCTTTGCGGCGGGACGATATTGGCTTCGCTTGCGCGCCTTGTGGTCCGCGCTCTGGCAAAGGTAAGTTCCCTTGCCAGGGCCTCATCATAGGCCAGGCGTGTCCGAGCTCCGCGTATGCTATCTTCATCCCAGACGTCTGGCGCGTGCACCCATGTCATGGCGTCCTTAAAACCAGGCCAGGATTCCTTTGCGATGAGGTTCGCATCGATCCATTCAGGAATATTGTCTGCAATCAGGTCTAATGCTGCCTTTGTCGAGGTGTGAACGCGCTTATTGGTCAAGCCGGCGGTCAGGGAGTAGATCGGCTCTACCGGTGGCGGGAATTCTCCGCGCGCAGGATCCATGACGAAGTCGGGATGACTCATCTGACGTTCGCCTTGCCACTCCGTGATCTTGCCCGAAACGATCCGCTCTTTGCCGACCGGGAACTGTGCCTGCAACCAACGGGAATCGGCGCGGAAATAGGTAATGGTGAGGAAGCCAGATCCGTCAAATAGCTGAATGCGGGTCGGCGCTCGCTCATTGAACGGCGCTTTGACAGCGTGAACTTCGCCTTTCACCGTGGCGACTTCTTCCGCCACCAGGTCGTCGAAGCTTTCACGCGGGCGTCTGTCGAGCCAACGCTCCGGCATGTGGAGCAAAAGGTCCCAGACCGTGTCTCCGCCGACCAGGCGTTCCAGGACCGGCTTCAGTTTTGGGCCAATGCCGGGAAGAGCATCCAGAGGTTGAAACAGAGGGAAGAGGCGTTCGTCGCGCATGCGATCTTATGCGCCGATCTGACCCTTGGTTACAAGATGTGTTCACTGGCGCGACAGGATAACGCTGTGCAGATCCCTGCGACCGTTCTAGATTGATTGAAGCAGGAGAGCAGAAGATGAGCCAATCGAAACTTGATGAGCGACGCCGGAAAGTGAAGTTTCGCGCCTGGCGTCGTGGATTTCGCGAAATGGATCTGCTGATGGGATCCTTTGCTGACGCACATCTGGCGGGAATGAGCGATGACGACGTTTCTGAGTTCGAACGTCTCCTCGCGACCCCAGATTGGGAAGTCTATGCCTGGCTGGTCGGTCAAAAGTCGGTGCCGACCAATTTCGAAAGTCCGCTGCTTCAGCGCATGATGGAGTTTCGATACGAGGCACATGCCGGTTAGCGCTGCGTCAGATCACGCAACAATGGACTATCCAGTCCTCCCGCGTATGCTGTTGAGGGAGGAAAAAAAATGAGTCTCAAAGTAGAAACGACAGGTTCGATTTGCGGCGCAGTCGTCACCGGTATTGATTTGCGCGAAAACCTATCCAAGGACCTTGTCGCGGAGCTTCGTTCACACTGGGTGACCAACAAGCTGCTTGTTTTTCCCGACCAACAGCTGAGCGACACAGATCTCGAGCGCGTTACGCTCTATTTTGGTGATTTCGGAGAGGATCCGTTCTTTGGTCATATCGAGGGACATGACCATATTGCCGCGATCCAGCGCAATGCCGACGAGACAACCCCAATCTTCGCCGAAACCTATCATACTGATTGGAGCTTTCTGGAGGTTCCGCCGGCTGGAACTGTCTTGTACGGGATCACGATACCTCCGCATGGTGGCAATACGAGATTTGCCGACCAGGTCGCCGCATACGAACGCTTGCCGGACAAGCTACGATACAAAGCCGATCAGTTGACGGCGATCCATTCCGCGGAGCTCGGATATTCCCCGAAAGGCGCATATGGCGAGGCCGATCAGGGCGCGGGTCGCAGCATGAAGATCATCCCGAGCGAAAAGGCGCTGGAAAAGCGCGAGCACCCGTTCGTGCGAACGCATCGGGAAACGGGCGAGAAAGCGCTTTATAGTTCTCCGGCATACATTCAGGGGTTCACCGGAATGGAGCCAGCTGAAAGCACCGCTTTGATGATGGAGTTCTATCAGCATCAAGTCGATGAGGCGCTCGTCTATTCCCACAAGTGGGAGAAAGACATGCTTGTCATGTGGGACAATCGCTCGCTGCTGCATGCCGCGTCAGGCGGGTATGATGGTCACGATCGCCTTCTCCATCGCCTCACCATCGCTGACACCGAATTCTAGGCAGCTAACAAGAAAGCCGCCCCAAACGGAGCGGCTTTCTCTAATTCGATTGAAGATCGACTATTCGTCGCCCTCTGGAGCTGTATCGAGCTCTGCAGCAGCTTCCGCCATTTCTGAGGCTTGCTCAGTGACAGCAGCGTGGTTCTCTGCTTGCAGCGTCTCAATGATGTTCTCACCAGCAGCTTGACGCTCAGCCTCTTCGGTAGAGCGCGCAACGTTGACGGTGATCTCAACACGGACTTCCGCGTGCAGACGGACGCCGACTTCGTGCAGGCCAAGCGTTTTGATCGGTGCGTTCAGGCGAACCTGCTCGCGTTTGATCTGATGCCCGGCGTCGCCAGCGATTTCGACGATGTCGCGTGCGCTGACAGAACCGTAAAGCTGACCCGTGGCGCCAGACTGACGGATGAGGATAAATGTCTCTCCGTCCAGATTGTTGCCTGCGGAAGACGCAGAGTCGCGGGCTTCAGCGTTGCGCTTCTCGATTGCTTCACGCTCAGCTTCGAAGCGAGCGCGGTTTTGTGCGTTCGCGATCAGAGCTTTGCCTTTAGGCAGCAGGAAGTTGCGCGCAAACCCGTTCTTGACGCTAACCTCGTCTCCGAGGCCGCCTAGGTTTTCAACACGTTCGAGGAGAATGATTTGCATCGATATATCTCCCTATTTCACGGTGAATGGCAGCAAAGCGAGCATGCGGGCACGTTTGATGGCCTTGGCAAGCTTGCGCTGGTTCTTGAAGTTCACAGCCGTAATCCGAGATGGAACAATTTTGCCCTTCTCAGAGATGTAGCGCTGCAGAAGCTTCACGTCTTTATAGTCGATTTTCGGCGCTTTATCGCCGGAAAACGGATCAACCTTGCGGCGACGGCCGAATGAACGACGTGCCGGAATGTTGGTGATGTTGATACCAGAGGTGTTTCTGGAAGCCATGATGTTC
This sequence comes from Henriciella sp., assembly GCA_017642885.1. Classification (GTDB taxonomy): domain Bacteria; phylum Pseudomonadota; class Alphaproteobacteria; order Caulobacterales; family Hyphomonadaceae; genus Henriciella. The sequence goes on from JAEPOM010000006.1 coordinate 31,445, forward strand.
GTTCCTTCCTCTAGTCGTCGCGACGATTTTTGCGGCTCATCATCGGAGATGGACCGTCTTCGTGCTCTTCGACCTTGATGGTCATGTAGCGCATGATGTCATCTGACAGGCGGTGCTGACGTTCCAGCTCGTGGATCGCTTCGGCAGGGCCGTCGATGTTGAAAAGGGAGTAGTGTCCCTTGCGCTGCTTGTTGATCTGGTAAGAAAGATTGCGCAGGCCCCAATATTCGGATTTTGCAACTTTCGCACCTTGTTTGTCGAGGAAGCCTGAGAGCTCTTCCATCAACGTCTCGACCTGTGCAGGTGAGATGTCCGGCCTCGCAATGAGGACGTGCTCGTATAGTGCCATAATGTCTTTCCCAAAGTTCTGGTTCGCGGCGCAGACTGGCGGGAAAACCTGTCTACGATGGCCCCTCTTGTCCGGCTCATTCCGGAGGCGAGGACCGCAAACCTTGCGAAGCGGGTCGTAAAGCGCAGACGGGGCTGAAAATCAAGCTGAAAATACACGCAGTGGCGCGGGTTATGGCTTGGTGTTGCCAAACATCAACTCGATTATTTCAGACGCTGGTGTCACACCGTCGAGAAATCCAAATGTACCGGTGTCCAATAGCTCGCGTCCGGCTTTGATCACGGCGTCCACGGCAACGTTCGCGAGGGCCCCGCCAACGCTAATCCGACGCACGCCCATATCGGCCAGTTCAGAAACGGGGAGAAGCCCTGCTTTCGGGCCCAATAGTACATTGATTGGGCGATCAACCGAGGACAATACGGCTTGAATGTCTGCCTTGGTTTTGAGGCCCGGTGCGTAGAGAACATCCGCGCCAGCTTCCTGATAGGCCTGGAGTCGGGTGATCGTATTGGCGAGATCTCCATTGCCTGTGAAGTGGTTTTCTGCTCGCGCCGTGAGCGTGAATGGAAAGGGTTGCGCCCTCGCTGCGTCTACAGCTGCTGCGACGCGATCTTTGGCTAAACTGAGCTCATACTGTTCGCCTGGCACGCCGTTGAAATCTTCGATCGAGCCTCCGACGAGTCCCGCCTCAACACCCAGTTTGATCGTCTCGGCGCAATCTTCTGGGGCGTGGCCAAACCCGTTCTCCAGATCAGCGGATACCGGCAGGTCTGTCGCGGCACACAAATCCGCGACGTGGGAGATGACTTGCGCGCGTGTCAGTTCGTAATCATTGACCCCGGTGGACCGAGCATAGGCTGAGCTCGTGCTGGCCAGGGCCTTGAACCCGAGCCCTGTCATAAGCTTGGCCGAGCCAGCATCCCAAGGGTTTGGGATGATGAAGCAGCCACTTTCATGCAGCGTTCGAAATGCTTCGCCTTTGGTTTTCTGGTCTGTCATGGGAGGTCTCCATTGGTCCGGGAGAATTTAGATCCAGCCAACGGATCGCGCCACCCGATACTTGCGTATGACGACAGAGCGCCTTAAGCGGGCGCGAATTACAGTTAAGGAGCGGATATGAGCGATTTCGCATTCATTTTCCCCGGGCAGGGCAGCCAGTTTATCGGAATGGGCAAAGAGTTCGCCGATGCATTTCCCGCAGCTAAAGCCGTTTTCGAAGAAGTCGATGACGCATTAAGCCAGGATTTGTCGGGCCTGATCTGGTCTGGCAGCGAAGACGATCTGAAGCTGACTGCTAATACGCAACCAGCCTTGATGGCCGTGAGTGTGGCGGCGATGCGAGCGCTAGAAACCGCCCACGGTATCGGCGCTGGAAAAGCCAAGTTCGTGGCCGGTCACTCGCTCGGTGAGTATTCAGCGTTGGCCTCAGCTGGAGCGATCTCTGTTGGCGACTGTGCCAAAGTCCTGCGTGTTCGCGGCAACGCCATGCAGGACGCCGTGCCTGCCGGAGAAGGCGCCATGGCGGCTTTGCTGGGCGCAAGTCCAGAGCAAGCTGCAGCGTTGTGCGCTGCGGGCGCTTCAGAAGGGCCGTGCGAAATTGCTAATGACAACGCACCGGGCCAAATCGTTATTTCAGGCGCAAAAGCCGCCGTTGAGCTGGCAATCTCCGGCGCGAAAGAGGCCGGTGTGAAGAAAGCGGTTCTGCTTCCGGTATCTGCTCCGTTCCATTGCTCTCTGATGCAACCAGCAGCCGACGCCATGGCTGAAGCGCTGTCAGGTATCGTTCTCCAGTCGCCAAGCGCGCCCGTCGTAGCGAACGTGACGGCAGTCGCGGGGCAGGACCCAGATGCGATACGCAAGCAATTGATCGACCAGGTGACGGGACAGGTGCGCTGGACAGAATCTGTGCAATACATGGCCGCAGCTGGTGTAAAAACGACGATCGAAGCCGGTGCTGGAAAAGTTTTGAGTGTTATGAATCGCCGGACGGTTCGCGAATTGGAGGGGCTCACAATGGGCACTCCGGATGAAATAGAAGCCGTGGCTGAACGCCTGAGCGGCGCGTCTTAAAGGCAGGAGAGCAGAAAAATGTTCAATCTGAGTGGAAAATCCGCCCTGGTAACCGGAGCGACGGGCGGGATCGGCGAAGCGATCGCACGCACGATGCACGCAGCGGGCGCAGAAGTGATCCTTTCGGGGCGCCGTGTTGAGAAATTGGAAGCCCTGGCAGCAGAACTTGGCGAGCGCACCCACATCGCTGCGTGCGACCTGTCAGATCCCGATCAAGCCGATGCATTGGTCGGGACTGCAATTGAGACAGCAGGCAAGCTGGATATCCTCGTTGCGAACGCTGGCGTGACGCGGGACAAACTCCTCATGCAAATGAAAGATGAGGATTTTCAAGACATTATCCGAGTGAATCTGGAGAGTTACTTCCGTCTATGCCGCAAGGTTGTGCGTCCGATGATGAAAGCCCGAGGTGGGCGGATTATAGGAATTGCCTCCATTGTTGGTGTAACCGGCAATCCAGGCCAATCGAATTATTGCGCTTCCAAAGCGGGCATGATCGGGTTCACGAAATCCCTGGCGCAGGAAGTCGCGAGCCGGGGTATTACGGCAAACACAATTGCCCCTGGATTTATCGAATCACCCATGACTGATGTGCTCCCAGACGCCCAAAAAGAGGCGCTTCTGGGCCAGATTCCATCGGGTCGACTGGGGCAGGGCGGCGATATTGCAGCGGCAGCTGTATATCTTGCGTCCGACGAAGCTTCATATGTGACGGGGCAAACCCTACATGTGAACGGTGGAATGGCGATGATCTGATTTCAAAGCACTTTCCACAGTATGCAGGGCTTGGCGTTGTCGCAAAGTGTGTGCTAACCGCAACACCATGGCTCCTGCGAGGGCCTATCCAGCAGGCAGTATCAGAGAGGTATCCATGTCTGACGTTCTTGAGCGTGTAAAAAAAATCGTTGTCGAAAATCTCGACGTAGAAGGTGACAAAGTTGTTGAGAGCGCAAGCTTCATTGACGACCTAGGCGCTGACTCACTTGACCTCGTTGAACTGGTCATGGCGTTTGAAGAAGAATTCAATATTGAGATCCCTGACGACGTTCAGGAAAACATCCGCACCGTTGGTGATGCGGTGTCTCACATCAACGCTCACATCGGTTAGAGGCTGATACATGCGCCGCGTTGTCATTACGGGTATTGGAATCATCTCGCCTCTCGCATCTAATCGCGAGGCGACATGGGAAAGACTAATTGCTGGAGAGTCCGGGGCCGGACCGATCGACGCGTTCGATCCGGAAAATACGGCCTGTAAGATTGCTTTCCAGGTTCCATACAAGGATGGCCGCGGCGGTGGCTCTGAAGACGATCCTCACGCGTTCGACCCTGATACGGTCGCCAGCGCCAAGGAACGTCGCCGCATCGACGAGTTTATTCTGTACGCCATCGGCGCTGCGGAAGAAGCAGTAGAAGACTCAGGATGGGTTGCTGAAACAGATGACCAGAAGGAACGGACAGGCGTTCTGATTGGCTCTGGTATTGGCGGTTTGCAGAGCATCTATGAATCGTCGATCAATCTATACGAGAATGGGCCGCGCAAAGTGAGCCCGTTCTTCATCCCATCCGCCTTGATTAATCTCGCCTCAGGCCAGGTCTCGATCAAGCATGGTTTCAAAGGCCCCAACCATTCGGTTGTGACGGCGTGCGCCACAGGTGCCCACGCCATCGGCGATTCGGCTCGACTGATTCAATATGGTGATGCCGACGTGATGGTTGCGGGTGGATCCGAAGCGGTGATTTGCGAACTGGCAATTGCTGGTTTCTGCTCCGCTAAAGCAATGTCCACACGTTTCAATGACGAACCTAAACGCGCCTCCCGGCCATATGACGAAGCTCGAGATGGCTTTGTCATGGGTGAGGGGGCCGCTATTCTCGTCCTGGAAGAGTATGAGCACGCGAAAGCGCGCGGCGCGAAAATCTACGCAGAAGTCGCAGGCTACGGTCTGACGGGCGATGCGCACCACATTACGGCGCCTGCTGAAGGCGCTGAGGGTGGCTATCGCGCAATGAAGATGGCCGCCGGCCACGCAGAGCGCAATCTCGGTGTGACGCTGGACCAGATTGATTATGTCAACGCGCACGGCACCTCTACGCCGCGTGGAGATGAAGGCGAAGTCGGCGCGGTTGAACGTTTATTCGGCGATCACTCCAGAAACCTGTCCTTGTCCGCAACCAAGTCTGCCGTTGGGCACTTGCTCGGCGCGGCTGGCGCGATTGAGACGGCGTTTTGTGCGCTCGCCATTCGTGATCAGGTTATGCCGCCGACTTTGAATTTGGATAATCCAAGCGTTGAAACGCCCATCGATCTCATTCCGCACAAAGCGAAAAAGGGTAAGGTGCGCGCAGCGATGACGAATTCATTCGGCTTCGGCGGAACTAACGCATCTCTCATCCTTAAGCAGGTTGACTAGATCGGCGACTAACGCGACCAATTAAACGCTGGGGCCAGAACAGGACTTTGCGTCTGCATGCGTTTTATAAAAGCTCTTTTTGCCTTCATGATCGTCGTCGCCATCATTGCGGGCGGCGCAGCAGCTTATGTTTGGTATTGGTTGCAGGGGGAGCTTGGCAAACCCGGACCAATGACGGCCGAATACGAATTCACAATTGAAGGTGGTGAAGCGTTCGCTAGCGTCGCGAACCGGCTCGAGGCGGAAGGCCTGATCGTAGACAAGCGTGTGTTGCGTCTAAAGGCGCGCCTGGACGATGTCGAAACCGACTTGAAGGCGGGGTCTTACATTGTGCCCGCGCGCGCCAGCGTCGCAGAAATCCTTGAACAATTCATCCAGGGCGACGTCATTGAATACCGCCTTACCATCCCCGAAGGCTTCACCACGGCACAGATCCTGAGACGTGTCGAAGACGCTGATCACTTAACGGGTGATTTGCCGGAGCGCGAATTCGCTGAAGGGGTTTTGCTGCCGGATACCTATGCGTTCGGGGCCAACACGACGCGAACTCAATTCCTGGAACGGATGGAGACGGCGCAGCAAGCGCTGCTCGAAGAGCTGTGGCCAGCGCGCCAGGAAGGGCTTCCGATCAGCACACCAGAAGAGGCGGTCATTCTGGCCTCTGTCGTTGAAAAAGAAACCGCGTCAGCTGATGAGCGTCCGCTCGTGGCTGGATTGTTTGTTGGGCGTTTGAAAAAAGGCATGCGTCTCGAGAGTGATCCGACGATCATCTATGGCGTGTCGAAGGGCGAGCCACTGTATAACAGTCGAGGCCAACGTCGGACGCTGTACCGCTCAGAGATTGATCGAAAGACTGACTGGAACACGTACCAAATCGACGGCTTGCCGAAGACGCCAATCTGCAATCCGGGACGCGATGCAATTGCCGCTGTCCTGAACCCGCCTGAGACCAATTATGTGTTTTTCGTTGCGGATGGAAAAGGCGGGCATCTGTTTGCAGAAACTTATGCCGAACACCGAAAAAATGTTGCGGCTTACCGGGCTTATGAACGCGGTGAGATCTCGCGCGAACGGGAGAATTGATGGGTATTTCCGGGATGACTGGCTTCGCTCGCGTAAGTGAGGAAGCCGAATGGGGCAGTTGGAGTTGGGAAGCACGCAGCGTTAATGGCAAAGGCCTCGACGTGCGGGTAAACTCACCCTCGGGCCTGGAAGAGGTCGATCAGGCCGTTCGAAAGGCAATTAACGCGACCTTCAAGCGCGGAAGCTTGCAGATTGGGCTGAGAATTGAACTATCAGGAGCCGAAAATGTCAGCATCAATGAAGACGTCCTAGCGACTTTGCTAGGCGCGTACGAGCGGGCAGAGGGCGCTCTGGCGACGGGCTCTGCGCTGGCCACTTTGATGGGAATACGCGGTGTAGTTGAAGCTGAGACCCTCTCCATGCGCGATTTGAAGGACGTTGACGGTGCTATCCCAGCGCTAATCGAGACCGGGAAATCTGCGATTAGGACCCTGCATGAGCGCCGGTCGCAAGAAGGCGGTGAGCTGAGGACTTTGTTTGTCGGACAATTGTCTGAGATGGCAACGCTCGTTCAGCAAGCCCTTCAATACGCGGATGCACAGAAATCTGCGCTTGCAGAAAAGTATCGCGCGCGTATCGCTGAGTTTGATACAGAGGGGGCGGTCTCGGACGAACGTTTGGCAACGGAAGTGGCCGTGATAGCGGCGAAAGCGGACGTCACGGAAGAGCTGGATCGGCTTCAGGCGCATATTGCACGCGGACAATCCTTGATTGAGAGCGACGGCTCGGTTGGCCGCGATCTAGGGTTTCTTGCGCAAGAGCTTAATCGCGAAGCCAATACGCTGTGTTCAAAATCTGCATCCCTCGATTTGACGAATGCCGGACTCGCGCTCAAAAGCGTGATTGACCAATTCAAGGAGCAAGCCGCGAATGTCGAATAGTGCCGATCCTGAACCGCGCCGGGGGTTAATGCTGGTCATTTCCAGCCCATCAGGCGCCGGTAAAACGACGCTTGCGCGCATGCTGATGAAAGAGTTCGAGGACGTCGTGTTGTCGGTTTCAGCTACGACCCGCGAAGCGCGTCCGAACGAAACGAACGGGGTAGATTATCACTTCCGGAAAGAGGAAGACTTCCGTCGCATGATTGCAGGGCGAGAGTTCCTCGAATGGGCCAAGGTTTTCGATCGGTATTACGGGACCCCGCGCGCAGACACCGTTGCGCAATTGGAAGCCGGCAATGACGTTTTGTTTGATGTCGATTGGCAGGGAGCGGATGCCCTACACGACCAGATGCCGAATGATTGCGTTTCTGTGTTCGTCTTGCCACCGAGTATCGAGGCACTCGAAGAACGCCTCGCTGCGCGCGAAGGCTCGACTCCGGACATGGTCGCGCGGCGCATGCGCGATGCCCAGGCCGAGATCCTGCACTGGCGGCGCTATGACTATTGTATCGTCAATGATGATCTTGAAGAGGCGTATGGCAAACTACGTCGGATCCTTCTTGTGGAACGAACTAAGCGCCTTCGCGAACACAAATTGGAAGATCATGTTCGTCGCCTTCTCGGCGAACTTTAGTGGATCACCGTCAGCTTGATCTTACCCGATAGCGTTTCACCGGGCGCCAGCCATTTCAGGCCGGTAACGTCTTCTGAGAGATCGCTATTCACGGCATTTGGTGCATGCGAAATCGGTTCTGCACAGAAATAGTTTTCTCCAGGTGGAACAAAGATCGTAGCATGCTCGAAAACTGGGTCTGACTTGATAGAGACGCCGTGTGTCGGCCAGTTGATTTCAATCGTACCCGCCTCGACGGAATAAGCCGTGTCCAGGATCATATCATCCACGATCCGCGCGCGCGAAAGATCATCGGTGATCTTTACCGGCGCCGGCGAGTTGGTACCGCTTTCTGCGTCGACGCTCCAGACATGCGTTGTCGGAACGATCAACGTAGCGCCTTCGCGTGAGAAATAGGGGTGCCAGCCAAGTCCAGCGGGCATCGGTGTATCACTCAGGTTTTTGACCGAAAGCTCAACGCTCAGTCGATTGTCGTACAGCTGGAAATCCTGGCGGGCATTGTAGCTCCACGGCCAGGCATCCGCCGCATGGTAATAGGACAATGAGGCGCGGGTTTTGGATTGCGATTCAACCTTCCAGACATCCTGCCAGCCATGCCCATGGATGGCGTGAGGCTCAGGTGGAAGGTTGGCGTGTAGATGAATTTCGCGCTCACTATTGTGGAAACAAGCATCATGAATGCGCCCGACAAAGGGCACCATGGTAAATGCAGCGTATTTGAGCGGATCAAAGGCAGGACCAACGCGCTCCGGCGCTGGTCGCAAGACATCGAGATCTCTGTGTTTGAGTTTGCTGACGGCTCCACCCGCGCACGGGTCCAACTCCAACAGCATATCGCCCTTAACCAGCGTCACCCGCATGTGTCGCCTCCCCAAACTTATCGGCAAGCGCTCGAAAATCCGATTGAGACAGAGTTTCTGCTCTAGCCGTAGGATCTATGTTGCAGGATTCGAGCCAATGGACAGTGTCGAGCTTTACCGTTTTAGCTAGCGATCTCAACGAGGCCCGCATCATTTTTCGGCGCTGACCGAAGGCCGCGGTGGTGATCTTTTCCAGGGAAGCCAGATCTCCATAGCGTGCGTCAGGATGGAGCGGCCGGAACACAGCGACCGCAGAATCGACTTTTGGCGGTGGATTGAATGCGCCGGGGGGCAGGGTAAAAGCGATATGGGCTTCACAGACAGCCGCTGTGAGCACAGCGAGACGGCCGTAGTGACGCTCGCCGGGAGACGCGCACACACGCTCTGCGACCTCCTTCTGGAACATCAACGCCATTTCCCCTCGCCAGCGTCCAGCCTTTAGCCAGTTGACCAGTAGCGGCGTACCGACATTGTATGGGAGGTTTGCGATGATCATCGCGGGGGATGACGATGCGGTGACGGTTGGGAGGTTCTCCCACGCCACTTTCCGTGCATCCATCTCGATGATGCTGAGCCGATCATCTTTGGCCTCAGGCCACATACGTAGCCCGTCTGCAAATCGTGCATCCGCTTCAACGCAGGTTAAAGACCGCGCTCCGGCATCCAGGATTGCTCGCGTGAGGCCGCCTGGGCCGGGGCCAACTTCAATAACCGTTCTACCCTCGACCGGACCAGCTGCGAGCGCCGTTCGACGCAAGATGTCGGGATCGAAGAGAAAGTGCTGCCCCAGGGCTTTGCGGGCCCGGGCTTGCGTCAATTCCGGGCGATCATCCATTATAGGCATCCCGGTTCGATATCATTTTGTGGGCAAGATTGATCGCGGCGACAAGACTATCTGGTCTGGCGGCGCCGGCGCGGGCGGCATCATAGGCCGTGCCGTGATCTGGACTGGTTCGGATGATAGGTAGGCCCAATGTTGTGTTGACCCCGCCCCACATATCGAGCGTCTTTACCGGGATAAGTCCCTGATCATGGGTCATGGCGATGACGGCATCGAAATGACCGCTAAGGGCCTCATGAAACACGGTATCAGCGGAGCGGGCGTCCGACACATCGACCCCTTCCGTTCTCAAATGCGCCGCGGTCGGATTGATGAGATCAATCTCCTCAGTGCCAATTGTGCCGTTTTCTCCGGCATGCGGATTGAGACCGGTAAAGGCGATGCGAGGCGCTTTAACACCGAAATCTCTTCGCAAAGCTGTGTCTGTGATCTTGGCGATTTGCATCAGACTTGACGGCGTCAAATGCTTGGACACCTCCAGTAGAGGTACGTGGATCGTCGCAAGCGAAACCCGCAAACCGCCACCGACAAGCATCATGACGGGACGGATCGTGTGGTTTGTATTCGCGCTGCAGAGGTCCGCGATAAATTCGGTGTGCCCAGGATGAGAAAACCCGGCCGAATACAACACTGCTTTCGATATCGGGTTTGTCACCATGCCCGCGGCCTCGCCGGTCAGGCAAAGCGCGGTCGCGCGTTGAATTGCGTCAATTGTCGTGGAGGCACCCGCCGATGACGGTCGGCCCAGCTCGATTTGCTCGAACTCATCTATCTCAAGCGGAAGAACCGGAAGGGCAATCGGAAAAACACTTTCCGTTTCAGCGATCTCAGTGATTGTGCAAACAGGAATGTCAGATTGATAGAGCCGTGGATCACCGATCACGCAAAACGGGTTGCCGCCCGAAACTGAGGCTGCTTGCCATGCTTTGATCGTGATTTGCGGGCCGCATCCTGCCGGATCTCCCATCGTCACCGCGAGAGGCTTATGCGTTTGCGTCAACTTGGTTACTGGCGGCGAATGATCGTCGCTTCTCGACGAAGATTTCGCAGGCTGCGCTCGGAGATCATGCCGAGTTGTTCGCTATACAAGCGATCTTCGATTTGATCGGCGCTCGGGGCTGCTTCAACATCGTCGCGTCGATCGCAAACATACATAACGGCGAGTGTTCCCGATTGAGCGAATATATCAGTCGCTTCGCCAATCGTGGTGGAAGTCACCATAGCTTGAGCTTCTGGGCCAAGATCTTCTACGTTGAGATCATTTAGCGCCACTGCGCGCAAATTTTCGTCTTCGTCCGCAACAGTTTCGACCGATGCGCATCCATCAATCCGATCAACTGCAGCCCTTAATTCGACGTCGCTTCCATTGTTTACCGTCAGTCGTTTCACATCGACAAGCGTCGTAGCTTCAGATGGGTCTCGCTTGCTGCGGACACTCATGAGGTAAATACCATCATCAACGGTGACCGGCGCGGTCAAACCGGGACCGGCGATGTTTTGAAGGACGGTTCTGCGTTCATCCTCAAAATTGTCGAGAACGACCCAGCCCATATCCCCGCCTGTGGCGGCGGTTGGCGCGGAAGAGAACCGTTGTGCGGCGACCTCAAATGGGGCACCGGCGCGCAATTGTTCTAGGATAGAGTTTGCTGCGGTCAGGGCCTGAGACTTGTCTTCCGGAGTGGGTGCGAACAGAAAAATTTCCGACACGAGAAACTGTTCTTTCTTCGCATCAGCTTGGAGGCGTTTGAGCTGTTCCTGAATCTGATTGTCTGAAATCCGGATTCGAGAGCCGTACAGACCGCTCATGATACGGCGCCAGGCAATATCGGCGCGCGTCTGATCTTCCAGGCTGGTAGGATTAACTCCAGACTGCAGGAGACTCGTAAGTAGCGAATCTCGCGTCAGGCCGGACTGCTGAGCGAGCCGATCAATCGAGTTGGCGATGTCATTGTCAGACACTTCGACTTCGTACTCTGCGGCTTCTTGTAGTTGCAGCTTTTCGTCGATTAGCTGTTCGAGCGCCTGCGCTGTAATTTGCTGCACTTGTTCCTGCGTCGGTTGTTGGCCTCCAAGACTAAGCAAAAGCAACCGGGCCCGCTGACGAACGTCAGTAAACGAAATGGGATCGTCATTAACAACGGCGATGATGCCTTCAATCTGAAGGGCTTCAGGGGCCGCTGGCGCAGCGTCCTGCGCTTGAACCTGACAGGCTCCCGCAAATGCCATCATGGTCGCCAATGCAATTGACCGTATCATACTCTATCTCCTGCGGCAGGTTGCATGCCACGTTTTAACAAGGCGGAACATAACGCTTGCTGAACAATGCGCAACGCACATGGCTGCAATGTGTCGATCCTGCGATCAGCGCCTAATCAACATCATTGGACCCGAGGCCTCCGAGGGTCTTAAGCGCAAATCTGAACTTGATGGAATCAGTCGGTCCAAGCGTTCGGTCGAGCGCTTCTGATCGCTCGAAAGATACTTCAAATCTTGAGCAATCATCTTCATAGGCGAGGCCGATTGACTGACTGATGTCGCGCGGGTCAGACAGCGCCCCGGCGGAATTTACGCGACCAGAAATATCCCGGCTCAGGCCGTATAGGAAATAGTAATTATCGGTGACCTTGAAGTCAGCGGTTACCTGAATGCCTTCGTCATTGAGACCGGAACTCGTGACGCCACCATCGATTCGATAGTACCGTGCGTTGCCTCGGAAGCGCCAAATATTGGTGTTTACGCGCGCATCGATGCGGTTCAGTTTGAAATCATCGTCATCAAGGCGGACGCGCGTCTCGAGGCGAAGAGGGTTACCGAAGTCGGCGGAGATGCCGGCTACCCAATCTGAGGTGGTCCCGTCCAGATTTGAACCAACATCGAATACTGGGTCGCTCATATCGCGCCAACGCCGTCCACCCAAAGCCGAGATTGACATCCCGTTCTTCCAACGGGCGGTGATCGAAGTTCCTAGGGATGCCTTGCTCCCGCCTTCATACGTATCGAATCCGGAAGCGGCATTCGCTTCGAACAAGGAAGACTCATCCAGTTCATAAAACAGGCTATCTTCGATCGGAATATCCGGGTTATTGGCACCAGACGTTCCGTACGCGACCATCGCTTCGGGTTCGACGATCAGATCGACAACCTTACCCGGTCGGTAAAGGGGATATGAAATCCGCGAGCCGATTGTGGCGACCCCACGAGACACTTCTCCGACGCCGCTCGGGGTGTCATCAAGTTGGTAATAGTCAAAACGGCTCTCAGCGAATGGGTTCAATAGAACCCCGCCTGGCAGCACCCGGTTGGCATTCCATTCCACGCCGCCGGATGCGCGATAGCTGTCGACACCAAGCTCCCGTTCCAGAATGGCCGTCGAACCGGATAGAGCAACAGTGCCATACTTGCCGTAGTCGATCAGTTTTTCACCAAACATGAGCGGAAGAGCGCGGGGCAGGCGCGCATCTGAGTCATTGTCGCGATTGGTCTCGAACGTCAAAATTGAACTGTCGAAGTACCAATCCTGCGCTTGCGCCTGCGTGTAGAGCTGATTGAGAAGATAGCGAGGCTGTCCAGCATAGAGTCCGCGATCGCTATTCTCGCCTTCTATATCATAGCGCCGTGTGTAAAGGTCATCGCTGACCTGCTCGATCGCGAATCCCCAGCTCCAACCCGGGCGAATTTCAAAACCGCCTTCGGCAAAGATATGGCCGCGGAGCTCTTTTTCGCCGAACTTTTCGCCGTCTGAGTCGAATTCCTGTTCTTCCGTCAGGCTGAAATCGGCTTGCACAGAGCCGGACCAGAACCGCTTGCGATATTGTACTTCCAGCAACGGATTAACATTGGCCATGATACGCGGCGAAATCGTCAGATCTTGATAAGGAGAAATCGCCCAATAGTAGGGCTGCTGATAATACACGCCGAGTTTTGATGACGATCCGAAATCCGGCGGCAACAGCCCGGACCGACGCTCTGAACTCGGGTCAGGATGCGCGAAATAGGGGAGATAGAGGACAGGAAGTCCTGCGATCTCCAAAACCGCATCCCGGTAGGACATCATTTCGGTCTGATCGTCCAATACGGCGCGGCGCGCTCGAATGGCCCAGGTCGGTCGATCGTTTTCGTCGCAGACTTCGCAAGATGTATAAACGATCTTTTCGAGCGCATTGTAGCCTTCTGAAGATCGAACCGCAGATTCGGCAACCGCGACACCACCTTCCGGCGTGCGCGTAGAGAAACCGATGGCATAGCCGTCGACGAGGTTGCTGCTGGTCTCGATTTCATTTGCGAAGGATTCGCTGCCATCCGCATCGATAACGACGACATTTCCCATCGCTCGGACACGATCTGTATCGCGGAAGTAGATAAGGCGGTCAGCTCTTAGAATGCGACCTTCATACTTCGCCTCAACATTGCCTTCGGCGATGACGGTGTTGTCGGCCTCGCTGACGAAGATATTGTCGGCATCAAGAACGACTTTTGGTTGCTCAACGGTGATTGGCGTAGCCGTATCCTGAGCATTCGCAAGACCAGTTTGGGCGAGAGCCGCCGCAAAAAGCAGGAAACTGGTCCATTTGTGCATTCTGCGACTCCGAACTCCTTGGTCCTAAGTCGCATACGCTCTGCCTATGCCAGCGTCTAGCCGCTGCTCCAGCTTAGCGCGTGAAATAACAGTCAGTTGTGTCTTTGCTGCGTCTGTCAGGATGTGGAGAGCGATGCCAGTCCACCTGGATACGTAGTCGCTCGCCCCGAAAGTTCGAGCTCGACTAGAATGGCGGCGCAGCGATGTTCGCCGACTTGTGCGGTGAGCGCGATTTCCTCGATCGAAACAGGCGTTTGTGAGAGTACGGTTTCAACGCGCGATATTTGCGCCGGCGGGATGTCAGTATGGTCGTCATGTTCCTCGAAATAGTCAGGCGGTGGAGGTGCGTTTAACTCCCGATGCGAAGGGCTATTCAAAACTTCCAAAACGTCTTCAGCGTTCCGCACCAAGATCGCGCCATCTCTCAGAAGTCGATTGGTGCCAGCGTACCGTGGGTCCAGCGGCGAGCCGGGAACCGCCATCACGTCCCGGTTCTGCTCCAGCGCAGTGCGCGCGGATATCAGTGAGCCTGATCGTTCCGCCGCTTCCACAAGAAGAACGGCACCTGATATCCCGGTAACAATCCGATTGCGCCTCGGGAAATCGCGCGCTGTTGCCCGGTATCCGACCGCACTTTCTGAGATCAGCAGGCCGTTCTCGGCAATCAGCTGGTATAGCCGCTCGTGTTGCGGCGGATAGATGTGGTCGATGCCGCCGGCGAGGACCGCCACGGTGCCACCTTCCAAAGCTGCGGCGTGGGCCTCTCCATCGATCCCGCGTGCGAGACCTGACACAATCACGATTCCTGCTTCCGAGAGGTCGCGAGCAATATCGCGTGCAAGTTTTCGTCCGGCTGCCGACGCCTCACGCGCGCCCACAATGGCAACACAGGTGCGGCTGGCGAGGGCCGGAGTTCCTAATGTCGATAGGACAGCAGGTGGGGGTGCGAGGTGGCCTAACAGATTTGGATAGTCCGCATCATCTGCGCGAAGGATTGCGCCGCCCATCGCACGTGTAGTTTCAAACTCCTTTTCAATCTCGAAGCGCCCTGGGATGGTGTGCTTTTTGAGACCGCTGGATAAACCGGGAAGGGCGGCCAATGCGGCTTTGGCTGAGCCAAAGCGCGCCAGGAGTTGGAAGAAAGTGACGGGACCAATGCGCGGCGTGCGCGCTAGTTGTAGCCAGTCCAAGGTCTTCGAGTGATCTGGTCCCCCAGATTGAAGCGCTATTTCGATTTACTCCCGAATTTTGGCTCCGTCCCGCTGAGCAAACGTTTGATGTTTTCGCGATGAGTCCAGAAGACCAGGACACTCAAGCCCAGAAGCAGAAAAGTTGCAAACTGCGTTTCGCCGAGAAGAAAAGCACCCAGCGGTACGAACGCTGCTGCTGTCAGTGCTGCGAGCGACGAAATCCGGGTTACCGCAAACAAGATCAGCCAGATCGGCGCCCCGACGGCGAGTGCCAACGGCGATGCAAAGACGAGGAGGCCAGCATAAGTGGCCACGCCCTTTCCACCCTTGAAGCCCAGCCAGATGGGATAGCAATGCCCGACAAATGCGAACGCCCCGGCCACCAGGCCGACATTACGCTCTCCGGATATGCTGGCGATCAGCAGGACCGCTAATCCAGCCTTGAAACTATCGAGAAGGAGTGTCGCAAATGCGAGGTCTTTTCGACCGGTCCGTAAGACATTTGTGGCGCCGATATTTCCGGAACCCACTTGTCTGATATCACCTAGGCCGGCCATCCGGGTGATCAGCAGGCCAAATGGAATAGACCCCAACAAATATCCGGCAAACGCCGCGATGATGAACCAGTGCATGAAACCCTCTTATCGCCGCTGCTTATGGGATGCATCGCGAGAAGGCGTCAACAGTGCAAATACGGTCGAGAAAACGGGGCGATGGATCAAATACTGTTAAAAACCAACGTATAAGCGTGTAATTCCTAAGGTTTGTTCTGAGGTGGCATCGGTGCCGACCGGTGCGCTATATTCGTGAGAGAATGTTGAGTTTGTGCATGGTTTCGGCGCTTAGATAGCCAATCTCTAGCCCGTTTTCAGCTTGGAATTGTTCCAGAGCGGATTGCGTTTGAGGGCCGTGTATCCCGTCCTGCGCGGCAAAGAACCCCGCTTCAGACAGCGCTGCCTGGGCTGCCAGCACAGTGGTTTGAGACTTGGCTTGCGGACATTCGGAGGACGCACAATGAATAGGCGTGACCTGGAGAGCCCGCACCGATTCCAGCGTCATATATCCTCGCGAAAGGGCGTTATCGCGCTGGAACTGTTCCATCGCACCCTGTGTTTCAGGACCATAGATCCCGTCAATCCTGATCTTGTAGCCTCGTTCGACCAACGCGCTTTGTAGTTTTCGCACGGTTTCTCGACTAGCAAACTGATCGCAGAGTATTTCAGCCTGTATGATCTGCGAAGCGGCTATCAGGACCGTCTGTTCCACATCCGCATAGGTCGCAGGGATCGTTTCGACCTCAACCCGCGCAGCGGTTAGCTGTTTCTCGAATGGCACAGAAGCAAACTCGGCAGCCAAGGAGGTTTTACGGGCGAATGCAGGCCGTTGCACAACTTGGCGAGCGACCCGCTCGTAGCGCGCAGGAATGGTTTTTGTTTCTGTTCTCGGTGGAGCGATCATTCTAGTATGGTGAACGATCCGTTTCTTTGCCGGAATCACCACTTTGCACCGAATTTCGGCTATCTGCTGTGTCGCGGTATCTGTATTATTTACTGCAGATTGCGCCGTTCCGTGACCGTATAAACCTTTACAGCTTTTCCAAACGTCTTTTGCGTCTTCTACCTCGACCGTTTCGGTCCAGGTTTCGTATATAGCCGGGGTTTTAACCACCACTTCATGGGCAGGTTCGACGAGAATATCCTCGAATTTCAATGCGTAAGTGGGCGAGACCGTTTGATACGCGAGTTGGGCATCCTTAACCATAACGCGCACGCGGCCCTGCTCCAAAGCTGCCGGAATGTGGCGCGTTCGCTCAAAACCAGGATGAACCAATACTCGTTGAGATTTCGATTCATACAATTCGGGCGTTATCGCGTTGGCAAAGCAACGTTTTTCGGGGTCTGGAGTGAAAGTGGGCGCCGTCGGAATAGCGTGAGCCATTCCTGTTGTCGCCACCAGCATTAGCGCGATACCCAAAAATTGCCGAATACGTCTCAGCATCTGAACCCCGTCATTCAGATGGAAGTTAACGGGGCGGTGTTTCTGACTGGTCAAGCAAATAGATCAAAATCGTCAGAAGCGGGCGTTCGAACGGATTTGTGAGGAAACTGGCCGGTGTGTGCAATTTCTCGCTGAAAACATTACCAATATGTTGAGAATCTCGTTTGACTTGCCAAAGCGCATCTGTCCTAATCTCATAGAACACACGATAATCGCACATTTGTGCAATAAGGCTGTACGTATGTCCAATACCTCAGAGCAGCGTAAGCCGGGTCCGCGAGGAGCCAATAGAGAACGGATTCTTCGGGCAGCGCTGGACATAATTTCTAAGCGCGGCGTCGACAAAGTCACTCACCGAGCTGTCGCTGCCGTCGCAGGCGTCTCGCCGGGCACCACGACTTATCATTTTGCCACACGCGAAGATCTCGTGCGGGATGCATTTTCACTCTACATCGACGACTATCAGCGAACGTTGGTGGAGACGCTTACGCACAGACCGGTTCAATCCCGAGACGATTTCATCCGATTCCTTGGCGGTATGACGACCCTCAATCCCCAGCAATCGGGTTTGGAAGCGATAGAGTACGAGATGGTTCTGTTTGCTGGCCGCGATGAGGCGATGCGGATGCGTGTCGCAGCGTGGTCGCGTACGCTCGAAAGCTGGTTGTCTGATCCGTTGGAACGACTTGGCGCCAGTCGACCTTTGGAGGCGGCCAGGATGTTGGTGGCCATGTCGCGTGGGAGTGAGTTCGAAGTACTTTCGCGGAGCCAAGAGATACATCGCGACCAATTTGCCGCGCGTCTAAGCGCTCTTCTGGACGCTGTGCTGCGTTAATCGATCGAGTTTGCGAGACGATCCAATGCGGTTTGTAGAATAATCGCTGCTGCGGACGCATCCAGCGTTTCAGCGCGGCGCGCCCGGGTCATATCTGCAGCGAGCATTACACGTTCCGCTTCAGCACTTGATAGACGTTCATCCTGAAAAGCGAGCGGAATATCGCGATGCTTCAGCAAATTATACACGAGTGCCTTCGCAGCCTGAACGCGCGGACCTGAGCTACCGTCAAGGTTTAGAGGCAGGCCTACAATCAGTCCGACGCAGGCGCGGTCATCATACAGATCGAACAATCGATCTAGGGCGGGGCGGAGCTTTTTACCTCGGTTGATGATTTCAATCGGGCTGGCAATCATCCGCAGACCATCGCTCGCAGCCACGCCAATCGAGCGAGCGCCGGGATCGATCCCGAGCAGGGGGCCTTTTTGAGGCAGGTCGGTGAGGTTCAGTTCAGGCATGGGCTTGTCTTCCGCCTCACTCGCGCGTATCGCTGCGCCGGTCAATTGGAGTTGCTGTTCGATGAGCGTCACAAAAGATGATGTCCGCAAAATTGCCCGTCTGAGCCGCATTGCGGTGCCGGAAGAAAAGATGGATGAGCTCGCTCAAGACTTGAGTGGCATCATGGGTTGGATCGAGCAACTCAACGAAGTCGACATTGACGGCGTAGAGCCGATGACATCCGTGGTCGCAGCGAAACTCCCCATGCGCGAAGACGTCGTCACTGACGGCAATATTCAGGATCAAATCCTGGCAAATGCGCCGAAGTCGGAAGAAGGTTTCTTCGTCGTGCCGAAAGCGGTCGAATAGGCGTCAGTTCAGCGATGCGCTAGACAAGTCGGCATCGGTTTCTGCCTCCGGCTCACTATCACTCTCAGCATCTTCAGCCTTGGTTTTCTCTTCGGCATCCGGATCCCAAGCATAAATCGCTTTGACGCGGCACGATTGCCTGAGATCCTGTTTATCTAAGCCGAACGCGCTATCGGAGGCAAAGATCCGGTCGCCTTTGCTTAAGCAGCTCGTGAATGAGTCGATAGCTAGTGACTGCGCCCAGTCGAGATCAAAGCACCCACCGAACGTCTCAATCAGATACCGGTCGCGGCCCTCTCGAATGACGACTGCGCGCTTGGTCGTTTCTCCAAAACTGTCGATATTGCTGGCAAAGCAAACGCGGTCGACCAACTCACCGCGACGAACATCATTGGCGAAGACTTCGTCGGCGCGGGCCTGCTCTTTCTCGGCCAGCGCTTCAGGCGATGTGTCGGTAGCGCAGGCGGATAAACCGAATAGAAGGACGGCGACGGCAATACGATGGGTTAGCATAGTAGCTCCTAATACTAGTTTCGATGGTGCGTCCCTTTGGAAACTAAATCATAGCCCAGATGAATGATCGACAACAAACTGATCAAACTACCGCGATTTAGGCTTGCTTCGCGGGCCCAAGGCGGCATACGAAAGCGCCAAAATACTTGGACATAGGAGATCGCATGAGCGAGCTCACAAAACTTACTTTAACGGGCGCTCTCGAAGGGCTTGAAAACGGCGATTTTTCGGCTGTTGAACTGACCCAGGCCTTCGTCGACACGATTGAAGCGTCTAACCAGGCATTGAACGCCTATGTGGTTACGACATCCGACCAGGCCCTCTCCATGGCGGCGGACTCAGACGCGCGCCGATCGGCCGGGAAAGCTGGCCGCCTCGATGGCGCGCCGCTCGGGATCAAGGATCTCTATTGTACCAAGGGCGTTCGCACCACAGCGTGCTCCAATATTCTTGGCGAGTTCACGCCGACCTATGAAAGCACCGTGACGCAAAATCTATGGGACGAAGGCGCAGTCATGCTCGGCAAGCTCAATATGGACGAGTTTGCGATGGGGTCCTCGAACGAAACATCTCGGTTCGGGCCACCCTCCAATCCCTGGCGCCGGGGGAGTGGCAATGCAACGCTGACGGCAGGTGGTTCGTCCGGCGGCTCAGCCACAGCCGTTGCAGCGGATCTTTGCCTCGCCGCGACGGCCTCTGATACGGGCGGCTCTATTCGTCAGCCGGCTGCGTTTACAGGGACCGTCGGGATCAAACCGACTTATGGCCGTGCTTCGCGATATGGCATGGTCGCTTTTGCGAGCTCACTTGATCAAGCTGGACCGATCGCAAAGACGGTGACTGATGCCGCTCTGCTGACGGAAATCATGTGTTCCCATGACGCTAAAGATTCCACGTCGCTAAATGTCGAGACGCCAGACTGGCTGTCGCACGTCGACAAGGGTGTGAAGGGCATGAAAATCGGAGTGCCGAAAGAGTACCGCGTTGAAGGTATGCCGCAGGAAATCGAAGACCTTTGGCAAAAAGGCATTGAATGGCTGAAGGCCATGGGGGCCGAAATCGTCGACGTGTCTCTACCGCACACGAAATATGCTTTGCCAGCCTACTACATTGTGGCGCCGGCCGAGGCGTCTTCCAATCTCGCGCGCTATGACGGCATGCGCTACGGTGCCCGCGTCGACGGGGAGAACCTCACAGGCACATATGAGGGCACGCGCGCAGGTGGATTTGGCGCTGAAGTTCAACGCCGGCTGATGATTGGCACCTATGTGCTCTCATCTGGATACTATGACGCCTACTATCTCCGCGCCCAGAAAGTTCGAACGCGTATCCTGCAGGATTTCGAAACGGTCTATGCCGACGTTGACGCGTTGCTGACACCGACCTGCCCAAGCGCAGCCTTCGCCTATGGCGAAAAAACGGATGACCCGGTGCAGATGTATTTGAACGACATTTTCACGGTCACCGCAAACCTCGCGGGCCTGCCTGGAATCTCAGTGCCAGCTGGGGTCGACAATGACGGGCTGCCGCTCGGCTTGCAGGTTATCGGCAAAGCCCTGGACGAGGCGACGTGCTTCCAGGTCGCGGGCGCGATTGAGGAGGCTGCAGGCTTCGTCGCGAAACCAAGCAAATGGTGGTAGGCTGATCGCATGAGCAGCCGCACGCGCTTCTGGGTTATTCCGACGGTGACGTTCGTCATCAGTTGCGCCGTCGTGGTGCTAACTGCTTACAATGTGGGCGCAGATCCGTTCCATCCGAGATCGCGGCACATTTGGGCCCTGTCATTGGTCGCTGCCGCTTATGCTTCCGTTCGGATCGCGATGGTTGTGAACCGTTTTTTTGATGCCCGCGCTGCCGATGATGGTGGGTCCGCGCTGAGCGGTGTTCCTTTCTTCGGCAAAAAGGATCATGTGATCGACCGCCGGATGGCAGCGCGCCGTGCGCGGGTTGAAGCGGCGCAGAAGACCAGTAAAGAAACAACGAGTTCAAAAGAGGATGAAGGCGATGACTGAGCGCCCGACATTTACGCTAAAAGGCGATACTGGAGACTGGGAGATCGTGCTCGGCCTCGAAGTGCATGCTCAGGTTTCTTCGAACGCAAAGCTGTTCTCAGGTGCGTCCACGAAATTTGGTGCCGAGCCGAACCAGAACGTTTCGCTTGTTGATGCGGCGATGCCGGGAATGCTGCCGGTCATCAATGAGTTCTGTGTGGAACAGGCGGTCCGAACAGGGCTTGGTCTGAACGCTCAGATCAACAAAGTCTCCCGTTTCGACCGCAAAAACTATTTCTACCCTGATCTGCCGCAGGGCTATCAGATCAGTCAATTTGAGCATCCCATCGTTGGTGAGGGCGTGATCGAAGTTGATGTCGAGCCAGCCCATGGCGATCCGGCTTATGCATTCCCGGTTCGTATTGAACGTCTGCACCTGGAGCAGGATGCCGGAAAATCCATTCACGATATGGATCCGGGCGCGACTTATGTTGACCTCAACCGGTCCGGTGTTGCGCTTATGGAAATCGTATCCAAGCCGGACATTCGGACACCGCTTGAGGCGGCGGCTTATGTCAAGAAACTTAAATCCATCGTCGTCGCCCTCGGGACTTGCGACGGGGATATGGAAAAGGGCAATCTGCGCGCGGATGTGAACGTGTCTGTTTGTAAGCCCGGCGCCTATGAAAAGTTCCGGGAAGCCGACGATTTCGGCGAGCTTGGCACACGCTGTGAGATCAAGAACATGAACTCGTTCCGCTTCATTCAGGCGGCGATTGAGTTTGAGGCGCGTCGGCAAATTGAGATCATCGAAAATGGCGGCACGGTCGATCAGGAGACGCGTCTCTATGACCCTGACAAAGGGGAAACTCGTAGCATGCGCTCTAAGGAAGATGCGCATGATTATCGCTATTTCCCTGACCCAGACCTGCTGCCTCTGGAGATCGACGACGCTTTCATCGAGAGCATTCGCGTAAACCTGCCCGAATTGCCAGACCAGAAGCGCGCTCGATTTGAGAGCGATTACGGCCTCTCGCGTTATGATGCGGGCGTCCTGACTGCCGATGCAGAAAGCGCCGACTTCTATGAAACGGTTGCTAAGGGTCGTGACCCGAAGCTGGCTGCGAACTGGGTGACACAAGAGCTATTCGGATACCTCAACAAAGCAGAGCTCGATCTGTCAGAAACACCGGTCTCAGCCGTCCAGTTGGGCGGATTGATCGATTTGATCAGCGGTGAGGTTATTTCCGGCAAAATCGCCAAGGACGTTTTCCAGCGCATGATTGATGGAGAGGGCGATCCCGCCGATATCGTCGAGAAACACGGCCTGAAACAGGTTACTGATACTGGTGCAATCGAAGCGATCATTGACGAGGTTATCGCCGCAAATCCGGAACAGGCCGAGGCTGTGAAGGAAAAACCCAAAACGATGGGTTGGTTTGTCGGTCAGGTAATGAAAGCCTCGGGTGGCAAGGCCAATCCGCAAGCGGTCAACAAGATCCTCCGGGAAAAACTCGGGCTCTAACGCCTGCTCAAGCCAGTAACAAACCGCAACCGATTCCTTTCAATACCGCACTGATGCGATTGTTGACGCCAAGCTTGATGAAGACCCGCCTGAGCATTGTGTCGACGGTGTTTTCCGTCACGCCGAGACGTTCTGCGATGGCATTGTTTGCGAGACCAGCGGCGACCAACGTTAAGGCTTCAGTCTCGCGTGGGCTTAAGGGTTTTTCCGGGGCTTCGTCATTGATATCTGCAAGATCAAAGTATCGATTGTGGGTCTGCAGGCAGGCAAATTGAATTTCGATCTCTTGGTTGGCCGATAAGTCTAGTTTTGCGCCTTGGCTGGCCAGGCTGAACAAGGCCATCGTCCCCATTGGTCCGAACACTGGAACGGCAATGCCGTCGAGAAAATTGGCTTTCTTGTGCGCTTCAAAAACCTGCTGCTGCTGAGAGTTCAACGATTGCGACTTTGGCACATCCCCCCAGTGAAATGGTCGGGATTCTTTCCTGGATCGGACAATGATGGGATCAAATTTCGCGAAGTTCTTCGAGATGTATTCTTTGGCGAACTCTTTCGGAAAATTCTGCCTGACGATCCCTGTCTCAGGGGGGATGGCGCGCAGCTGTTTAGACATAATGAAATAGGCGCTGTGCGAGAGCCCGAATGCGCGAATGAAATCATCGAACTCGCGGAATAAATCCTGTTCGGTTTCACACGCGTGCGTGCGTTCTATAAATCCTTCCAGCGACTGCATTCTCCCCTCGCGAGGCCGATATTAGCACATTAGCTGGCAAAAGGGCGGATTTTGTTTGCGATCTCTTCCAAATACGAAATCTCAGCCATCTGACCGCTGGCATGCCCGCCAAGCGATCGGTCTTGCCAGCGTGGAATGATATGGAAGTGGAGATGGAATACGGTTTGACCGGCCGGCGCTCCATTAAACTGCGTAACAACGACGCCGTCGGGTTGAAGCGCGGCTTCGACGGCACGCGCGACGCGCTGGACCCGCTCCATATAAGTCCCGAGCGCTTCAGTCGGCATGTCGAGAAAATTCCTTGCGGTCACTTGCTTCGGTATGACCAGCGTGTGCCCCTCCGCTTGTGGAAAAACGTCCATGAAGGCCAGCGCCACATCGTCTTCATATACGTTCACGCATGGCATCTCGCCGCGAAGGATCTTGGCGAAAATGTTGTCGGGATCATACTCGGCGTGGAGGGTCATGGATTGTCTTTCTTGAACGGGGTTCGTTTGGTCAGGTAGGCGCTTTCGTGTTCGACGGCCTGACGCTCGCGGGTGAGATAGTCGTCAATTGCCTCTCTCAGCCCCTTGTGAGCGATCCAGTGGGCGGAAGAGGTCGTCACAGGCGCATAGCCGCGCGCCAGCTTGTGTCCGCCCTGAGCGCCCGCTTCCACGACGGCGAGATCATTCGCAATGGCGAAGTCGATCGCTTGATAATAGCAGGTCTCAAAATGCAGGAACGGACGCGGCGCTGTGCACCCCCAATAGCGGCCATAGAGCGTGTCCGAACCGATGAGATTGAGCGCCCCGGCAATCGGGACGTCATCCTCGCAAGCGAGGATCAGAAGAATGTGCTCGGCCATACGCTCACCCAAGAGCGTGAACGTCTCTCGGTTGAGATACGGATAGCCCCATTTGCGGGCTCCCGTATCCATGTAGAACTCGAAGAACGCATCCCAATGATGCGCTTTGATGTCATCACCTGTGAGATGCTGAAACAAAAGGCCAGCCTGCGCTTTGGCGCGCTCTTTCCTCAAGTTCTTGCGCTTGGACGAGGAGAGCGCAGCTAGAAAACCGTCGAAGTCTTTGTAGCCAGCATTGCGCCAGTGAAATTGTTGGTCGTTGCGGATCAACAGACCGAGCTCTTGAAGTTGATCGGCCTGGCCGGGCTCAACAAAATTGATGTGCAGAGACGAGAAGTCGTTCTGCGCCGCGATTTGAATGGCGGCGGACACCAACGCATTACCAAGCCGCGTTTGATCAGGGCCGGGCTTGGTCAAAAGGCGCCGGCCGGTCACCGGAGTGAAGGGGACGGCGGCCAGCAATTTCGGAAAGTAGTCACCGCCGGCACGCTGATAAGCGTCCGCCCAGCTATGATCGAAGACAAACTCGCCCTGGCTATGGGTTTTTGCGTACATTGGCATGGCCGCGAGGATGGCCTTGTTCGGGTCTTCGATGACAACGTGACAGGGCGACCAACCGGTTTCTGGTATTGCGGCGCCAGATGCTTCGAGAGCCTCTAGAAATTCCCATGTCAGGAAGGGGTCGAACGGTTCGCTAATTGGATTTGCGACCGCGTTCCACGCCTCAGGGGCTATGTCCTGCATCTGACTTACGATGCGCGCTGTGAAGACCGGTTCGTCCATGAGGTTCTTATGTACGCAAAATGTGACGTTTTGCGAGCGCCGGATCGAATCCTTCAAAGATTTGACTGTCTGTGATCGATGCCAGGGCTTCGCATGTGCCCGCATCTTTGACGGTCCACGTCACCAGTGGGGTTTCCTGACGAACCGCTTGCAAAGATGGGTGACGCGCATCGCTGACATGGCACGCGAAATAATCAACGGGTCCGGCCGCGATGTCTGTCAGATTTGTCGCGCCGCTCATCTCTGACGGAAGGACGAGCTGTCCGCGCATCAGGCCTGTAGGCAGGGCGGACACTGCTATGGGGGAAAAGCTCATCGCCGCAGCAGGGCCCGTATGGTCGATCAACATCGTGCCGACGATCGAAGCAAATTGCGAAGCGTCGGTATCGCCATCCACTTTGAGTTCGCACAGCAACGGCGTTGTTTGGGGCCAGGTGGATAGGAGACCCTCGAGCGAAATGATGGCGCCGCCGCCCACCAGCGGCGTGCCGATCAGCTCAACACTTGTTAGGTCCGCGACGCTTCCTGTCTCGTCCGTCATCCGATCCAAGACCGGATCATGGAACACAATCGGCGTTCCGTCAGCGGCGGGGCGAACATCAAATTCGATCCCGAGGCCTGCGTTCGCGGCTGCGAGTAGGGCTTCGAGGCTGTTTTCCGTTAAGCCGCCATCGGTCCACAACCCACGATGGGCATAGACAAATTCAGACAGCTTGAACGCCTCAGCCAATTTCGAACACGCCGTCAACTTCGACCGCAACTCCGCGTGGGAGAACCGGGCTCGCTACGGCGGCACGTGCGTGACGTCCGTTTTCTCCAAACACATCGACCATCAGGTCGGAACAACCATTGATCACTTCCGGCAGGTCGGTGAAATCGGCATGCGCGTTCACGAACCCGCCGAGCTTCACCACTCTCGCGATCCGAGAGAGATCTCCGACCGCCGCTTTACATTGTGCAATCAGATTGATGGCGCAGAGTCGGGCAGCAGCCTTGCCTTCCTCGAGCGATAAGTCTTCGCCAAGACGGCCCTGCATGAGACCGTCAGGACCCGCGCTGACCTGACCTGAAACGAAAAGCATATTGCCGGAAACAACATAGGGAACATAGTTGGCGACGGGGGCCATAGGCTTCGGGAGTGTGATCCCGAGTTCAGCGAGGCGAGATTCTGGTGACGACATCGTATTTCCTTCGTGCTTTGCCTCACTGCTAACGCCACTCACAGGGGAACGGCAAGCCAGAATTACGACTTTTGCGCCTTGTGCTGAGCCAGGCGAATGGAGCGGCCCGTGACAACCGAGTCATTGCCAAATTTCGACCGCGCGGCGTCGCTTGCTCTCTCGGCTTTGGCGCGTTTCTCGACGCTCGGATCGACAAGGTCGCGTGTCTCCCAGCGCGCGTCCGTGAGGTGGGAGATCCCTATCCCGATCAAACGATACTGACGACCGGCTTGAGTCTCTCGCGCCAGAAGCGGTTTCGAATACCGGAAGAGCACGTTTGCGAGATTCGTGGGTGAGGGAATCGTTACCGATCGCGTGAGATTACGAAAGTCCTTTGATTTCAGTTTTAGAGTAACCGTAGAGCCTTCAACATTTGATCGTTTTGCTCGCACGGACGTCTCTTCACAGACCTGCCACAGGCGATCTTCGAGCAGTTTGTAGTCTGAGATGTCTTCATTGAATGTGCGCTCCGCCGACACCGATTTGCGCAGCGTGTCGGTACGAACGGGCCGGTTATCAATTCCGAGCGAGCGCTGATGCAGCCAAAGTCCGGTTTCACCGTAGCGGCGTATGAGATCTCGCGCCTCTGTGGTCTGCAGGTCTCCTACCAGCCGATATCCGTCGCGCTCGAGCTTTTTCGCGAGCTGTTTACCGACCCCATGCAGAAACCCGACGTTTTTCTCAGCAAGCATCTCGACCGCTTCAGGTTTAGACAGAACCGCAAATCCTCGCGGTTTGTCCAACTCGCTCGCAGTTTTCGCCAGGAATTTATTCTCTGACAGTCCCACAGATATTGTGATCCCGACCTCGGTTTCGATGTCTCTGGCCAGGCGTGCCAATGAACGCGCAGGGATAGCATCATTCACGCGCGTGGTGCCTGACAGGTCTAGAAACCCCTCGTCGACGCTCAGCATTTGAACTTTTGGGGTGAGGGACTGAAACATAGTTCGGATGGTGCGCGAGGCCTCCGAATAGGCTTCGCGGCGAGGTTTGACCACAACCGCTTCGGGGCACGCCTTGAGGGCCTTGAACATGGGCATCGCAGACCGGACGCCGTTCACCCGCGCCATGTAGCAACACGTCGCAACAACGCCTCGTTTGCCGCCGCCGACAATGACGGGTTTGTCCTTCAGTTCGGGATTATCCCGTTTTTCAATGGCTGCGAAAAACGCGTCGCAATCAATGTGCGCGATGGAGAGGGTTTCCAGATCAGGGTGGGAAATGATTCGATAGGAGCCGCAATTTGGGCAGGTCTCCGATTGTTCGGAGACATCAGCGTCGCAGTCTCTGCACATCGAGGGCATGAATGTTCATGCCATGTTCCGCGAAATGGCGCAATTGGAAAAGAAACGTTAACGAACCAGGCTATAAAAAGAATCGGGGCAGAAACGATCCCTGGTGATTCGGAATCGCGATTATGGCGAAACAAACCGCTCAGAAAGTTCTGATCGTTGAGGACAATGCGCTGAATATGCGTTTGTTCAGCGACCTGCTGGAAGCGAGCGGGTATGAGACGCTGCAATGCACGGATGGCGGCAAAGCCGCCGCGCTCGCCGTCGATGAACAACCTGATCTAATCATCATGGACATCCAACTGCCAGAGGTGTCCGGGCTCGATATCACCCGGTGGCTGAAGGACGATGAGCGGACGTCCGCTATTCCAGTCCTCGCCGTGACCGCCTTCGCCATGCGAACGGATGAATTGCTCGTCCGCGAAGCCGGATGCGAAGGTTATCTATCCAAACCCATCCAGGTTCGTTCATTCCTGAAAACGGTTGATGATCTAATGCCCAAGGTTAAACCGACATGACTGCTCGTGTCCTAGTTGTCGATGATATCGAAGCTAACCGTCGGCTCGTTCAAGCCAAGTTGGAAGCGAAATACTACACTGTCATGCTGTCTCATTCCGGTGAGCATGCGATTAGCGCGGCGATACATCAGCAACCGGATATCATTCTGCTCGATGTCATGATGCCCGGAATGGACGGGTATGAAGTTTGTCGGCAGCTCAAATCGAATATCTCCACCCGTCATATCCCGATCGTCATGCTGACAGCCTTGACCGATCGAGATGACAGGTTGCGGGGTCTGGAGGCCGGCGCTGACGATTTCCTGTCAAAGCCCGTCGACGATTTCGCCTTGTTCGCCCGGCTCGAAGCGCTCTCACGGTATAATGCCGTGGCAGATGAACTCCGCACCCGGGAAGCCGCAAACCCGCATACGGCTAACTTTACAGAAGGCGAGCTCGTAACGCTCTCCAAGCCAGCCAGTATCCTGGTGGTCGATCAGAACAATGCCGAAGCACGTAGAGTGGCGAGCGCGTTGCAGGCTGTCGGCAATCAAGCAGAGACGTGGATCGATGCGCAGAAAAGCGGGATCAAATTCAAGGAAATTGATCTCATCGTCCTCGCACTTTCGGGGCAGAGGCATGATGCGCTGAAACTATGTGCGCAGCTGAGATCGCTTCGAGAGGCGAGAGATTTCGCGATCATCGTGACGTGTGATGAGAAAGACCACCAACGCGCGGCCGAGGGTTTGCGTATTGGGGCCTCAGACATCATTCAGACCCCGCTCGACCTACAGGAGCTTCAGGCTCGCGTCGCAACGCAGGTTCGCCGTAAGCGCTACATACAGATCCTTAGAAAGCGCGTGGATACCGGGCTGGAGCTGTCTGTGATCGATCAGCTCACCGGATTGTATAACCGTCGTTACATGCTTGAGCGCTTACAGCTCTGGATGCAGCGCTCGGCGCTGGACGGAAAGCCGGTGTCCGTCGTCGCGTTCGATATTGACCATTTCAAACGCGTCAATGATGAGCATGGCCACGAAGCTGGTGATCTGGTGCTGCAGGAATTCTCAGAACGCCTACGCACAAATATTCGGCCAAAGGATATTGCCTGTCGTCCGGGTGGTGAGGAATTTCTGGTGATCATGCCAGAAACGCCCGGCGATCTCGCCTATATCGGGGCAGAACGCATACGGCACGCCATTGCGGCCGAACCATTCTTGGTTGAGCGCAATAATGAAGAAATTCGCGTCACCGTGAGCGCTGGCGTCGCCACGCACTATGGCGAAGATGCCCTGCTCGCTGATCTGCTCCACCGCGCTGATCAGGCGCTATACAAGGCCAAAGAAAACGGCCGGAACCGGATCGAGAAACTCGCAGCATAAAAAAACCGGGCAAAACGCCCGGTTTCTTGATTCGTATCAGAGGACAGATCTTACTTGATCTTGCCTTCTTTGAATTCGACATGCTTTTTCGCAATCGGATCATACTTCCGCTTGACCATCTTCTCGGTCATGTTGCGTGGGTTCTTCTTCGTGACGTAGAAGAATCCGGTGCCTACTGTTGAATTCAGGCGAATTTTAATCGTTGCCGGTTTGGCCATAACGGTGCGCCTTTTGCTAAGGGCTGAATCTCGAAAACGCGTCTAATGATGGGTTGTGAGACGGAAGTCAACCACGTGGACGCATCAAATTCTGTCAGCGGAGTGCCCGCTTCGTGTCCAGCGCAGAAAGGGAGGTCCAAGATCGTCGTTCTTGCTAAGACGTTCTTTGATCTCACCGAGCATAAACCGCGTCACATTCGGCAAATCTAGCGCCATTGCGTCCTTGAGCGTGACCCATTGCAGATCATGCAATTCTGCGCCGTCCAGGGGCGGGCGATCGTCGATCAAAGTCAATTCTGCTTCGGCCATGAAGAATCGCGCGTCAAAACGCTTCGGACGATAGGGCGGGGTGATCGCGCGGCCGATGAAGCGCAAATGCTCCAGGTTCGGCGCAATATCCAGCGCATAGAGTTTTTCCCAGCCTGCAGGCGCCTTGCGTGGCATTTCGGCTTGTTTGCCGAGCAACAGCCCGGTTTCTTCGAAAGTCTCGCGAATGGCTGTTAGGGCGAACGCCCGCGGCACGCGTTTGGTTTGAAACCGAAGCCGGGCCTCTTCTATAGCTGCCAACTCGCTATAGCTCGCAACCCGTCCATCTTGCGGATCTACGCGCCCACCCGGAAAGACGTATTTGTCTGGCATGAAATCATGTCGACCCGATCGTTTCCCCATGAGGACACGAGGTTGTGTCTGATCGCGTCGGACCAGGATGAGCGTGGCAGCATCACTGGGACGCGGACTTGGACGATCCGTCACAATAATTTCGGCCGCGTCTTCGCGATCGTATGCATTCCCAAGATCTGGCTTACTCATCGCTGCTTTTTGCCTCTACCACCCGGCTTTCCTTTGCCGCGACCCGTTTTGCCAGAGCCCTTGCGCCCGTCATAGCGCTTCCCCCGCGTCCGCGGCTGTAGTTTTTCGCCGGGACGGCGCGGTTTGGGATCTGACAGAATCTCCAGAAGCAAGCCACCTTCGAGTGGCGTGACCTCGGAAAGTCTTACTTCTACGGTCTGTCCGAGTTCATAGCGTTTACCCGATTGATCGCCGATCAAGGCTTGCGAGCTTTCACTGTAGCGCCAATATTCGTGCGAGATCCGAGACGCCGGGCAAAAGCCATCGGCTCCGGTTTCATCGAGCTTGATGAACAGCCCGGACGCGGTGACGCCTGAAATGCGCCCGGAGAATTCCGCGCCTATACGATCAGCTAGGAACAGCGCAAGGTAGCGATCAGTGGCCTCTCTCTCGGCAGCCATGGAGCGTCGCTCCGTCTGCACAAGATGCTGAGCGGTTTCATCAAGCTGTGCCGCTTGCTTATCGGTCAGGCCTTCTGGACCCAAATCGAGTGATCGGATCAGTGCGCGGTGCACAATCAGGTCGCTATATCGGCGGATCGGGCTGGTGAAATGCGCATACTTGCTCAGGTTTAGGCCGAAATGTCCGATATTGTCTGCGCTGTAGATCGCCTGGCTTTGCGTGCGTAGGACAATTTCAGAGATCGCGACGCTATTCTCCGTGTCTTCAAAGTCCAACAGCAGTCGATTGAACCGTTTGGTCTGAGTTCTCTCCCCAAGCGGCCAGTCTATGTCGAGCGTTTTCAAGAACTCAGACAGAGCGGCAATCTTCGAGTCTGACGGTGCATCGTGGACGCGGTAGAGGAGCCGGCTTCCGAGCTTTTCGAGCTCCTCCGCAGCACAGACGTTGGCCTGGATCATCAGCTCTTCAATCAGCTTGTGCGCGTCAAACCTGGCTTTCGTTCGAATGCCGGCGACGGTTCCATCTTCAGCAATTTCAACCTTTCGCTCTGGTAGATCGAGTTCGAGCGGACCTCTCTGTTCACGCGACTTGGTAAGCGCGGCATAAGCCTCCCAGAGGGGCTTCAGCACGGGCTCGAGCAATGCCCGGGCTCGATCCGTCGGATTGCCGTCAATGGCCTGCTGGGCCTCTTCGTACGACAAGGCGCCGGCAGAGCGCATCGTGGCGCGTAGGAACTTGTGTGATCGCTTGGTGCCTGATTGATCAAACTGTATCTCGACCGCCATGCACGGTCGATCCTGACCCTCTTTGAGGGAACAGGCATCCGCACTGAGGTCAAATGGGAGCATGGGGACGACCCTATCAGGGAAATATGTGGAGTTTCCTCGTTTCAGCGCCTCAACATCAAGCGCGCTGTCGGGCGTTACGTACGCGGCGACATCGGCAATTGCCACGATCACACGAAACCCGTCTTCCAGACGCTCGGCATAGACGGCATCGTCATGATCGCGCGCATCAGCCGGATCAATCGTAATGAGCGGTGTATCGCGCAGATCCGTCCGTGGAACCTTTTCGGGTGTGTGAGACTTGGCTTGCGCCAGAACTTCAGCCGGAAAGTCAGTTGGAATGTCGTGCGCAGCTATAGCCAGAAGGGAAGAGGCACGCGGATCTTCGCGGCGACCAATCACTTCCGTGATTCGGGCGCGAACCGGTCCATAGCCGCGCTGCGGCATTGGCAAGGCGACCACCAGGTCACCATCTACCGCACCGTTTACATCGGCCTCACGTACATGCAGCTCATTCTTTATCTTGCGACTTGCAGGCTTCACACGCCCGCCACGCGCGGTGCGGAGATAGACCCCGGTGACCGGACGCTCTTCGTCGCGCTTCTCGAACAGTTTCATCAGACGCACAGACCAACCGTCCTCGGTCTGTTTGATGCGCGCAAGGCCACGGTCGCCAATTCCGGGGGCAGGGCCGCGCATCTTGCCGCTATACCCGTCAAACACGAGCTCCGGACCATACGGTCCCTCTTTACCCGTCGCTCGCGCAATCAGGTCGCCATTAGCATCGGTCTTTTCGAATACGATGACGGAAGTTGGCGGTGGTGCGTCGGCGCGAGCCCATGCGCGTTTTCCGGTTTTGGTTAGCGTACCATCTGCCTCCAACTCCTTTAAAATGGTGCGCAGGGTTTGCCGTTCACGGCCTTTCACTTTCAAGCCGCGGGCGATGTCTTGTTTGGATGTTGCGTCTGGATTCTGTTTCAGAAAGTCCAGTACCGTCTGTCGATCAGGGAAACTCATGGCGCGCGACTTACAGGAAGTTGCGGGCTTTGGCTTGTGATAATTGTCAGGCGGCGCGTTCTTCAAGTGAAAGCGAACCGCGGCTCAAGGCGATTTATTCGTCCAGATTGAGGCGCATCTCCGTAAGATACGCGCTGAACCCGGCTTTTTCATAGGCCCGCACCGCAGACGCGTTTTCCGGATAAACCGTCAGATGGATCTCCGGCAGATCATTCGCGCGCGCCCACGCGAACAAGTGGTCAAGCACACGTTGGTTGACTCCTCGTCCGCGAAAGAAGGGGTCGACATAAAGAAATCCGATAAACGCATGCTCTTCAGGCGTCAGATAATGCCGAGAAGCTTTTCGGCGGGCGTATCCAGATCCAATCAAGGTGCCTTCAGTCTCCGCAACAGCGACTTCTGCATCTGGATCAACGATCAGCGCCCCGACATCGTAGTAGCTGATCGGATTGGGTTTCAGCATTTGGTCATAGGGTCGCTCAGCTCGAATGATCCCTTGCTCAAATGTCAGGAGAGTGGGGAGGTCTTCCGGCGTTGCGGATCGGATAATGATGCCGGCGGTCATTTGACGACGTAATCGGAGCGGCTGCGCGCCGTCTAGTCTGAGCGCGCCCAAACTTATACCTAACCGCCTGATTACAATCGAGAAGATATATTCACGCTATAATTGAATTTTGAAACACTTTATTTATCAGTTGAATCAATGATCAATATCAATGCTGAGTTGTATTAGTATTGGACTGCGTAAATACAGAGTGAAGTATAATTCGCCATCTATTCTTGGGTGGCGCATTTGTCTTCACTTCCACCGGCGGGGCAGAATCGCTCCGGTGAATTGGGTAGCGCAGATGAATATGCACATTGAATTGCTTCAGTTCTATAGATGTAAGACCTTGTCAGATCTTTTGGATCGTACATCGGACGTCTTCGCCAGTATTGGCTTCCCGCACCTCGTCATGAAGTGGAGCCCCGCAGCGGCGAGCTCGGGCAAAATGATTGAAAACAGTTCCATGATCTGGAACAATTTTGGTGGCCGCTTCGGCAGACAGGCTGACGATCTCGCTGAGGCGCTCAAGGACTCTATATCGATCGGGATCGAGCAAGAGCCTCAAGACACATTGGACCTGCACCGCTGGCGTCAATCTCAAGACGGTTCTTTTCAGCTATCAGGTGACGCGCCAAAACCATTCTATCTTACGCGATACCAACAATCGATCATCCAGGATTTCGGTGAGGCGGCCTGGACCGAGTTCATCGTCCTGCGGCTATCGCGAGAGCGTGAGCGATTGCTGGTCCTGGAAGCCAAAACGCAGGATCGTTTGACACTTGCCATGCTAAACGAAGCTCACGCGGTGCTTTCTGTTTTCGCATGTGTTTATCAATGCCTGAACCGCCCAATCACCGGGCCCAGTGTTGGTCCGGAGACGGGCGATGCTCAGAAAGACTTATCGAAACGGGAACTTCAGTGCCTACAATGGCTGGCGGCCGGAAAGACCTATTCTGAAGCTGCGACGATCCTGGAGGTTTTGGAGCGCACACTGCGATTTCATGTCGGCAATGCGAGACAAAAACTTGGAGTCTCCACAACCATGCAGGCCGTCGTCGCAGCAGCGCTCCACTTTGGCTTCGATCCGATTGATCCGCGTCAGTCCCGATACTTCTTGAGCCGTGCGCCGTTTCGATCCGCCACGCAGAAAGCCGGTTGACCCTAGTCGGAATAAGTTATCGTCGCAGAGCCAGAAATGTGCTTCCCGTCCACGGTCAGGCCTTTCGACGGGCTGGAGTTTGAGTATGAATTGTGTGACGATTTTTGACTGTGATCGAATTTTCCGGTCCCTTTTCCGGTCCCATGATCAAAAACCCAATTGGACGTGTACACGGTCAGGGGTTTATTGGCAGCGACCCCGCAATACTCGAAAAACTCGACGGACGGTTCATAATAGTTGTTGCACTGTTCGTTCCCGTTTCCATCGTTGTAATACGCGTAGACCTTTCCGATGGTCGGCGTGCAAGTGCCGCAGGACGGAGAGCACTTGTTGCCCGTCGGCTGCACGCCAATCGTGTCAGATGCCCCGGCCTTGATTGTATAGCTGCTGACTTCAGACTTGCCGTGCACCAGGCGCGCATGTTTGGATTGTCCGTCATGCAGGCGGAACGTGAGGTCCGTACCAGTCTCATTGGCAATGTTCAGCTCAAAAACCGACGCTTCTGCGCTAGCGGTGTTTCCCGCGCATCCAAACATCAAAGCGGCAACCGTGACGGTCGTGATCGTAGCTATCTTCATATTCTCCTCCAGATTCGAGATCAGATTCCTCAAAGGTTCGGACACGAGCGAGGCGAGGAAAACTGTCCGATGTGACAGTCGAGAGGCGTTCTTCCTTTCGGTACCAATGGCGTTCCTCAGATCATGTAAACGAAGGAAACGTCATGAGAATTATCCCCGGTAAAGCGGTTGCAGCCAGTGTTAGCGGAATGGTCGTGGCCATTGCCGCGCTGCCAGGTGTGGCACATGCGGCGACGTCGGAAGAAGCTCGCTACACGCATCCCTCTTGCGAGAGCTCGACTTCATGCGGCGTGATTGTGATGGGCAATGGCGGCGCTTACACGCTGGATTGGGTCGAACTCGACGCCCATTCATCGCAACCGTCGAACGCGCCCGATACGTGTTCCGACATCGACCAGAAACTCACCCGCGAGGTGCCGTCGGGCAACTATGATACGTTCGTCGTGCCTGCGAGTTGCTCCTACAAACTGAAGCTCAAAATTCTCAGTGGAAATAGCAAAGATCAAAACCTATTCCTGACGCCAGGCTGTCAGATCATCGCCAAAGTGGCAGGCACGACAAGCTCGAACAGTTGGAAGTCACTGGAGATATCTGCGCTCTCTTCACAGGTGCCAACAAATTCTGACAAAAAGCCCATCGACGGTCTGGGACAGAAATGCGGCAAGCTCAGCGGCGCTTATCCAGACTAATCGGTTTCGGAGCGGCGTATCTCGGTGCGCCGCTCCGATCCGCTTATGAGCTGGAGATATCATAAAGCGAGGGCGCACGGACCACCCATGTCCTTAGATCGGAAAATCGACTGGCGACGGGTCACGCGTAACGCGTTGACCTCTATTGCTGTTCCGCTCATGAGCGCTGCCTGCGTAGCTGATCCGGATTTTGTTACGGGTGGCGAAACACAGGCACTGCTGGAAGCGTTTGAGGCTCAATCGCTTGCTATCGAAGAGGCAAAAATTGAGGCTGAGCGCAGAACGATCAGCTTTCTCCGCGTCGCGCCTGACCCCGTCTCCGGATCCCCGTTGCTTTCTGTTGATCTTGATCAGGCGGACCTGGACACGGTACTCGCTCAAATCCTGCTAAGCCCACTGGTTGAGTTTAGCGGTCAAAGATCAAAGCAAGGAACGCGCGTTTCTGCGCGGTTTAGCGATCGACCGATCGTCGAGGCCATCAATACACTGTTGGAAAGCACCGACCTGTACGTCGAATGGCGCACCGGTATGTTGAGGTTCCAGACAGGTCGCCCCGTCCAGGATCAATCGAGACTGGATACTGGCTCAAGTCTGGACTGGGGTTCAACTGTAAGCCAGGAAATCGTGCTCCAGAATCTTGCGGCGCTGGATGTCGTCGAGATGATCTCCAGCCTATTCCCACCTGACGATGACTATGAAGAGGATGGGTTTACGGTGGGAAGTTTGCCAGAACTGAACGCCGTCTATCTCTCTGGGACGCGCGCTGCCGTAACGCGCGCGACGCGAATCATCCGACAAGCTGACCGCCCGGTTCCGCACGTAATCATAGAAGCGCTGGTGGTGAACATTGATACGTCTTCCGTGGAGTCAATCGCGATAAATCTCTCAGACGGCTCTGCGGGAAAGTTTGACCTGACATCGCTGGTTCCAGCTCAAGCAGGCGGTAATCTCGTTGCCTCTTTCTCAGATCTTGCCGCTAACTCAGCGGCGATCACGGCAAGCATAGATTTTCTTGCGGCTCAAAACGCAGTTGAAATCATGGCTCGGCCGTATGTGGCGACCCGCAGCACAAAAGCTGCAACGATTTCTATTGTCGACGACCAGTTCGCAAGAGTGGACACGTCGGGTGATGATTCTTCCATTATCACGACAGATTCCATCACGGCCGGAATTTCTATGGAGATCACCCCGATCGTCATGGCGGATGGCGGGATACGCGTGGATATAAATCTCGAGGATTCGCGCTTCTCGGCGACGGCCGGAGACATCATCATCGCTAAAGAGCGCAGCATGGCCACGACCTCCATGATCGTTCAGTCAGGACAGACCATTGTGATTGGAGGGCTGAACTCGCGGTATCGTTTAACCGATAAATCTGGTTTCCCCTGGCTTCGGCGTGTCCCGCTACTCAACCTCCTCGGAGGAGAGCAGGGCTCGGTGGAGTCGCGGGAAGAATTGGTCGTCTATCTGACGCCTTGTATCTGGGTCCCAGGGCTCGATACGCCAATGCCGTTGCCAGGACGGCCCGCTCCGGAGTTGCCGACGCTCCTGAGCGTGGAAAATGGGGGTAGAGCCGTTGATTGAGAAAACAGGCTATTTCTTCTTCGCCGGAGCCTTCTTCTTTTTAGGCGCGCGTTTCTTTTTGCCGCCTTTCGCTTCTTTGGCCGCTAGGATCTCGAGCGCCTGATCGATATTAATCTCGGTCGGCTCCGTATCCTTCGGCAAGGTCGCGTTCGTCTTCTGGTGTTTGATATACGGACCATAGCGCCCATCCAGTACTTGCACCGGATCGCCACTAGACGGATGCGCGCCAAGGTCTTTCAGCACTTTCGGAGCAGCGCGACCGCCGCGTCCACCGCCAGCGCGCTTGTCTGCGATCAGAGAGACGGCGCGATTGAGGCCGATTGTGAACATCTCTTCGACGCTCGACAGATTGGCAAACGTGCGCTGGTGCTGAACGTAGGGGCCGTAGCGTCCGAGATTGGCTAAGATTGGCTCTTCGTCTTCCGGGTGCTTACCGACTTCGCGTGGTAGACTGATCAGCATGAGCGCTTTTTCAGGATCAAGCTCTTGTGGAGACCAACCCTTAGGCAGACTCGAGCGCTTTGGTTTGTCTTCGCCGATATCCATTTCGAGATAGGGGCCGAACCGACCCGACTTTAGCAGAACCGGTTGCCCGGTTTCAGGGTGAGTCGTAATCTCCTCGCCGTCTGGATTAATGGCGTTCTCAGCTTCTTCCTGCGTCGAGAATGGACGTGTGAACTTGCATTCCGGATAATTCGAGCAACCGACAAAGGCTCCGTGGCGACCGAGCTTCAGGCTAAGATCGCCCGCGTTGCAAAGTGGACAAAGGCGCGGCTTCTCTTTGACATTGCCGTTTTCATCCAATGGCGGAAACACATGGTGGCCGAGCGAGTCGTTCAGAACATCGAGAACCGCTGAAACTCGTAGGTCTTTGGTCTCATCAATCGACGCTGTGAACTGCGTCCAAAATTCGCGCAGGAAGGCTTTCCAGTCGAGCTTTCCGTCGGAAATGACGTCGAGTTTCTCTTCGAGGTTCGCTGTATAATCGTACTGAACGTACCGTTGGAAGAAATTCTCCAGGAAAGACGTAACCAGGATGCCTTTGTCTTCGGGAACCAATTGCTTTTTCTCGATCCGGACATAGTCGCGGTCGACGAGCGTCGACATGGTCGACGCATAGGTGGACGGACGCCCAATGCCGAGTTCTTCCAGTCGCTTGACGAGGCTGGCTTCAGTATATCGCGGAGGAGGGGTGGTGAAGTGCTGCTCGCTTTTCGCTTCCAGGAGGTCAGCGTGCTCACCTTCATTTAGCTTAGGCAGGCGGGCTTCAGCGTCTTCATCCTTGTCCGTATCATCCCGCCCTTCAGTGTAGAGCTTGATGAAACCATCAAAAACCAGAACCTGTCCCGTTGCGCGAAGCATCGCGGACTTGTCTTTGTTGTGCAGGTCGATCGTCGTGCGCTCAAATTTGGCGGGTTCCATCTGAGACGCCACGGCGCGGCGCCAAATCAGCGCATAGAGCTTCCAGAGATCGCCATCTGATTGCTTATAATCGTCTGGTCGGAGGCTGAAACTCGTCGGCCGGATGGCTTCGTGAGCCTCCTGAGCATTCTTTTGCTTTGACGAATAGCGTCTTGGTTTTTCCGGTAGGTAGTTTGCGCCATAGTCACTTTTGATGTGATCACGGGCGGCGTGGTACGCCTCCTCGGCCATATTCACGCCGTCGGTCCGCATATAAGTGATGCGCCCCTCTTCATACAGCTTCTGAGCCGCCTGCATGGTGCGCTTGGCTGAGAATCCCAGGCGACGCGACGCGTCTTGCTGAAGGGTGGAAGTAATGAATGGCGGAGGCGGATTCCGTTTGACCGGCTTGGCCTCAACGCTGCTGACGGAGTAGCCGCCAATCTTGACTTTATCGAGCGCAGTTTGTGCCGCCGCTGCATCGGGTAGGTCGAATTTCTTCAGGGCTTTTCCATCGAGCGAGTGCAGGCGAGCTTGGAAATCTGTGCCGCCCGGCGCGCGGAGGTTCGCTCCGATGGTCCAATACTCCTCCGGTTTGAATTTTTCGATCTCTAGCTCGCGATCGACAACGATCCGGAGCGCTACTGACTGAACCCGTCCAGCCGAGCGCGACCCCGGGAGTTTGCGCCAGAGCACCGGAGAGAGATTAAATCCAACCAGATAGTCAAGCGCCCGACGTGCGAGATAGGCGTCGACGAGTTCTTGATCAATCTCGCGTGGGTTTTCCATCGCGCTCGTGACAGCCGTTTTGGTAATGGCGTTGAACACAACGCGCTCAATCGGCGTATCCTTTTTGATGGCGCGGCGCTTTTTGAGCGCGTCCAGAAGGTGCCAGGAAATCGCCTCACCCTCACGATCGGGGTCGGTTGCAAGGATGAGTTTGCTGCCCGATTTGATCGCTTCTGCAATTTCTCGAATCCGCGCCTGACTCTTGGAGTCAGCCTGCCACACCATCTCGAAATCATTGTCAGGATCTACAGAGCCGTCTTTTGATGGGAGATCTCGGATGTGACCGTAAGAGGCGAATACTTTGTAATCGCTTCCGAGATACTTGTTGATCGTCTTCGCTTTGGCGGGGGACTCAACAACAACAATTTTCATGGGAGGGCGGCTCCTGATTGGGCTTCAAGGCGCCGGAAACTGGTTGCGCCCGCGCCCTCTGTCAAGAGCGCATAGGTATTAGCCGTCTTCCTGATAGGCGAGAACGGTAAGGGATATGAATAATGCACAAAGCGCCGGGGACCACGCTGCGATGATCGCGGGGATCGCGCCCGAGGAGCCGAAGCTTGAGGCAATTTGCGTGACGAAAAACAAGGCCACCGCTGCGCCCGCGCCGGTCGCGATCAGTCGGCTTGTTCCACCAAGTCTGGACAAACGAAGGCATACAATTGCGCCGATGAGTGCCATAGCTGTGAAGAGCACAGGAAGTGACGTCAGCCCG
This sequence comes from Henriciella sp., assembly GCA_017642885.1. Classification (GTDB taxonomy): domain Bacteria; phylum Pseudomonadota; class Alphaproteobacteria; order Caulobacterales; family Hyphomonadaceae; genus Henriciella. Next base: position 71,496 of record JAEPOM010000006.1, read on the forward strand.
AACCAGCGCATTGAGAACCTGGACGTATCGAGGCCCGCTCGTCCGGTCTGGTTGATGAAACCAGGTAGTCCCCAGAAACCGATCGTATCGGGAGATGTGAACCGCGAGAGGAGGGTATTTGGGTCGAGGTCGGTCTCGATCGCAAGGCTCTCGAGGTGAAGCGGTGCCCCGTCAGGCGTGTTTTCCACGAGGTTGGTGAGCTGCCAAAACCCTTCCGATATCGTCGCAGTCTCAGCATCAATTCGGCGAATGAACCGGAACCTGGAGGTCGGACGCGCGCCTTCATAGACACGGCCTTCTTCCAGAAACCGCACCTTGGTGAAGATTTGCCCTGTACTGTCGACCGACGCCGCGTGAATAACGATTTGGCTGTCATCGTTGCCCTGGCGCAGCCAAACGTCCGTCCGGACCCGATCTACGACTTGACCGCCTTCTTGCAACAGATTTGCTCGTGTTTCTTCGAACCGTTCCGACAGTAGAGCGCCAAGCGGGTTCAAGATAACCATTGCGAACACGCCGAGCCCCGCTGCGAGGATGATCACGGGCGCTAAGAATTGCCAGGCCGATTGCCCCATAGAACGGATGACCGAAAGCTCAGAGCTCTTGGAGAGTTGATTGTATGCAATCATCGCCGCAACCAGGATCGCGAAAGCGAGCGTTTCCTCTATGAGACCAGGCAGCTTCATCAATGATAGCTGGACGGCGCCCCAAGGGGATAGTTCAACGTCTTCACCAACAGTTCGTAATTGCTCGACAATATCTACAAGCATGATGGTGATCGCGAACAGCCCGAGCACGAGGGTGAGCGCAAAGAGGCAGCGCAAGAAAATGTAGCGTTGGATGCGCGATCCGATCATTTCGAAGGCGCTCCTTTAATCCGTTCACCGCGATTGAAGAGAACGTAGGACAGGATCGCAATCGCAGCTATCGGGACGATCCACTGCACGATATTTATGGATGGAGAGCTTCCGCTACTCGACTGAACCGAGAGTTGGATGATGATCAGCAGCAGAGCGCCCCCTGAGGCGATGACGATCCGTCGCGAATAACCTCGACGACTAAAGTTTCCGCCCATTACTGCGAGTATGGCCATCATCGCCATAGCGATTCCAATCAACGGAGATGACAGCCTTGAATTGGCTTCCGAAAGGTATTCGAGCTCGTTCTTTCGTTCGTTATAACTGGATCGATCGATGAACAGGAGCTCGTGCAGGTAGCGATCCGAGGCCTTGTAGATCAGTTTTCGATCTTCATTCACGAACGGAGAAAGGTCGAAGGTCGATTGTTCAAAGTTTAGAATGTTGATCGCGCCATTCTGATCGAGTTGATGGATCTGACCATTGAACATCACGATGGCAGGCTGGCCGTCGACTTCGATGAACCGCCCTCGTTCGGCGAGGTAATCCCGCGCGTCCGGTTGTCCGATTCGCTCTGCGATTTGTACTCCAATCAGATCTTGGCCTTGCTGATCGCGCGCGAACACTGTGAGGTTTGCGTCCGGGGTCGTGAATTGTCCGGGGCGAACAAGCGACGAGGCCAGATCTGCGCGGGCCTCATTTACCGTTGTCCGCATCTCTCTTTGCGCTGACGGTTGCACCCAGAGATTGACCCCAAGATGTATAACAGCGCCCAGTACGGCGAGACGTAGGATTGGAGAAGCAACTTGCCAACGTGTCATACCCGCGGCTTGGGCTACAACAATTTCACTATCGCGGTGCAACCGGTTCAGCGCCCAAATCGTCGCGACGAACATTGCCATCGGCGTCAACAGCGCAACAATTTGTGGGACTCCCAAAGCGACAATCTTGAAGAAGGTCAGGGCCCCCTGACGGTTCTCGACGATAATATCCGTCTGGGACAGGCCCTGCGCTAGAATAGCAAGCAGGGTCAAACCGCCGACAATAATCAGCACAGACCGCAACACGCGGCTAAAAAGATAACGCTGAACCCGGTTCATAGTTGAATTTGTTCGTTTTCCTGTCTGTTTTCCTGACTAGCGAGTTGCGTCGCGCGCGTCGATGCTTACTTTGCGCCTCAAATGGAGTTGTTGCATGAAAATTACATTCACCGAGGGTTCTAAGTCGGAAATCGTCGGATTTATGGTCGATGAAGGTGGAAAATTGCCATCGTCGGCAGAAGCATTGGATAAAGATGCCGGAGGCTTGTTGACGGAGGCGAGCGCTTCGGGACGTTTTTCCGGCAAGACCGGCCAGCAGGCCTTTGTCGTACTGCCCAAAGGAAGTAGCGCGAAACGCGCAGCTTTGATTGGCGCAGGCAAAGTGAAAGATCGCGACGATCGCGCTTGGGAACGAATTGGTGCGAGCACCTACAAAGCCCACGCCAATAGTGGCTTCAAGTCTCTCGACCTATATATCGATAATCCCGAAAACGCTGCGCGGGCTGCGCTTGGCGCCAAGCTCGCAGCTTATCGGTTCGACAATTATCGCACGAAAATGAAGGCCGAGGACAAACCGAGCCTCGGAGCCATTAATTTCATCACGACGGATAGCAAAGCCGCCAAGACTGCGTTCAAGCCACTCGATGCGGGCGCTGACGGAACCTATCTGGCGCGCGACCTCGTCAATTTGCCGCCGAATGATCTGTATCCCGGAAGCTACGCCGCCAAAATTGAAGAGCTTGCCGAACATGGCCTGGAAATCGAAATTCTCGGCGAGAAAGAGCTGAAAAAACTTGGCATGCACTCGATGCTGGGTGTCGGGCAGGGCAGCGTCAAAGAATCAAAGCTCGGTATCATGCGCTGGATGGGTGGCAAAGACGGGGAAGCTCCAGTCGCGCTCGTCGGTAAAGGCGTTTGTTTCGACACGGGTGGCATCTCTCTGAAGCCAGGTGCGGGCATGGAAGACATGCGCGGCGATATGGGCGGTTCAGCTGCTGTTGTCGGTGCGATGCTCGCGCTCGCCAAACGCAAAGCCAAAGCCAATGTGGTTGGCCTGGTCGGCCTGGTCGAGAATATGCCCGACGGTGACGCCATTCGCCCCGGTGATATCCTTACTTCAGCGTCCGGTCAGACCATCGAAGTTCAAAACACGGATGCCGAAGGGCGTCTCGTTCTGTGTGATGTGCTCTGGTATGCGCAGGAGCATTACAAGCCGACGGCAATTGTCGACTTAGCAACGCTCACGGGTGCAATCGTGATCGGGCTCGGTCATCACCATGCCGGTTTGTTCACCAATGATGACAAGCTTGCAGGTCAGCTTACCGATGCGGGCCTGTCAGAGGGCGAACGCGTTTGGCGTCTGCCGCTCGGATCAGAGTATGACCGTCAGCTCAAATCCAAGTTCGCGGATATGCGAAACATTGGCGGCCGAGCTGCTGGCTCTATCACAGCTGCGCAGTTCCTTCAGCGCTTCATCAAAAAGGGACAGACCTGGGCGCATCTCGATATCGCTGGCGTCGCCTGGGTAGAAGGCGAAAAAGCGCCGACAGATCCGAGTTGGGCGAGTGGATTTGGTCCACGACTTCTCGATCGTTGGATTGCCGACAATTACGAAAGCTAAAACATGAGCGAGGCCCAGAAGCCCGAATGGTGGTTCTATCACCTGCAGCGCACAACGCTGGAACGGGCGGTTGGGCCTTTGCTCGAGAAGTGTCTCGAACGGGGTTGGCGCGTGCTTGCGGTCAGCCCCGAGGTGACTCGTCGCGCTACGCTAGATGAAGCGCTCTGGACCTTTGACGATCAGAGCTTCCTGCCACACGGCCAGTCTGAAGCGGAAGGGCTTGATCCTGCTGATCAGCCCATCCTGATCAGCAGCGCAGCCGATAATCTGAATCAAGCTTCTGTTGCCTTGCTAATGGACGGCGTCGATTTGCCGGTCGACGCGGACTATGAGCGGTGCATGGTTATGTTCGATGATGGCGACTCCAAAGCGCGCCAAAAAGCAAGAGAACAATTCAAAGCAGCAAAGGATGCGGGCCTCTCGGCGCGGTATTTCCAACAGGCAGAGCGCGGATGGAAAGAGGCGGGCAAATGACGACACTCTATCTCGGGAACAAGAATTATTCATCCTGGTCGATCCGGACGCTGCTCGTAGCGCGCGCGTCAGGGCTCGATATCGAGGAGCATGTATTACCGCTCGGTCCTGAGGAAACCTATGAGATCTTGCTCCGGGAAACCGATCAGCATCGCGTTCCGGTCCTCGTAACAGGCAGTCTTGTCATTCATGATAGTCTGGCGATCGTCGAATGGCTTGCCGAGAAAGCCGGGCCGGGCAAGGTCTGGCCAGTAGATGAGATCAAACGCGCCAAAGCCCGCAGCTTATGCGCTGAAATGCATGCAAGCTTTATCGATCTACGCAGCGACATGGGCGTCGACATTCGGTCCTCTCACCCGACCCCGACAATGACGGGCGGACTGAAGTGGGACATCAACCGCGTCCTCGAGATCTGGACCAACGCCCGCGCTGAATACAAGACGGACGGTCCTTATCTGTTTGGCGAATGGTCTGCCGCGGATGCGTTCTTCATGCCCGTAGCGACACGTTTTCGAACCTACGGCATCAAGTTGGAAGGGGCGCACGAAACGTACGCGCAAGCGGTCCTATCGCACCCACTCTCAGCTCAGTTGATCGAAGAAGCGAAAGCTGAGCCTTGGACGGTCGATCTTTCCAAATTTCGCCCGAAGAGCGCGGACTAGTTCAGTGCTTCTCGCCCGCGGGTTTGGTGATCACCGTAATGACAAAAACGATCAGGGTCAGGATGCCATAGCTTCCAGCGACTTTCAGCGTGTGCGGCGGAAGCGTTCCCGTCCACAAGAAATACAACCCATATCCGGCGGCGATTAAAACCGCGAAGGCCAGCATCATTCTGAGTGTTCCACCCATAATCGTCTCCTGCATTCAGCTCCGACCGTATCAGACTCGCTCAGGCTTATGAAGATTGGATATTCCGGTGCAGACTTCGGTTGCCGCCATTGAATTGCGTCGCTATAGGCGCGCCAAGTTCTCTTACATTTTGACTACAGGAGCCTGACATGGCTGGAACGCGTACATTCTCAATCATCAAACCGGATGCGACTGCTCGCAATCTGACCGGTGCCGTCAACAAAGTCATCGAAGAAGGTGGCCTACGCATTGTTGCTCAACGCCGCATCCAAATGACACAGGCACAAGCTGAGCGCTTTTATGGCGTTCACAGCGAGCGCCCATTCTTTGGTGAGCTTGTCGAGTTCATGACATCAGCTCCTGTCGTTGTGCAGGTTCTGGAAGGCGAAAACGCTGTTGCGCGCTACCGTGACGTGATGGGTGCAACCAACCCAGCAGAAGCCGCAGATGGTACGATCCGCAAACTGTTCGCCAAGTCTATCGGTGAAAACTCAGCTCATGGTTCTGATAGCGACGAGAATGCTGCGCTCGAAATCGCGCAGTTCTTCAGCGAAGCGGACATTGTCGGCTAAGCTGGTCTCAAATCGGATTTGGAAAGCCGTTCTCAGACCGAGAGCGGCTTTTTCTTTGAGCGGATTTGTTCTGCGGCTAGGGCAACCGCTTTAGGGTACAGCTTATGCTCCTCGCCCAGAACGCGGTCGGCCAAGGTATCAGCCGTGTCGTTGGCCAGTACAGAGACGCGGGCCTGAGCGATCACGCCTCCCTCATCGACACCTTCTGTGACCCAATGAACTGAGCAGCCGGCTTCAGCGTCGCCGGAATCGAGGGCACGCTGGTGTGTATGCAAGCCGGGATATTTGGGAAGCAGCGAAGGATGGATATTGATCATTCGACCGGTCCATTGGCTCACAAACCAAGGTGTCAGGATGCGCATGAAACCCGCCAGGACCACCATTTCAATCTGATGCTCGATCAGGACTGATTGCAACGCGCGTTCGAAGGATTCGCGGTCCTTGCCATACGCTTTGTGATCGACAGAAACTGCCGATAGTCCTGCATTGGCAGCTGTTTCAAGACCTTGTGCTTCGGGTCTGTTTGATAGGACGAGGACTGGTCGGGCCGGATAATCGTCGGCTTCCGCGGCTCGCAGGATCGCTTCCATATTGGTGCCGCGACCAGAAATCAGTATCGCGAGCCGGAGCGGGGTCATTTCTCGACGAGATCGCCAATCACGACGGGTGTTTCGCCGAGGGCTTTGAGTTCAGTCATAACCGTATCTGCGTCGTCCTTGGCCACTGCAAAGACCAAACCGATGCCCATGTTAAACGTCCGGTGCATCTCGTCTTCGACGATATTTCCTTCCGCTCGCAACCAGTCGAACACAGGGGGCGCGACCCATGCTTTTCGATCTATCCGCGGCGACAAGTGATCCGGACACATTCGCGGGGTATTCTCTGTTAGCCCTCCGCCCGTTATGTGGGCGAGGCCTTTGATGTTTCCCGTCTTGATCAATGGCAGGGCCGCAGCGGAATAAAGCCGTGTTGGTCTAAGTAAAGCCCGTCCCAGCGTTTCTGAATTCGAGAACGGTGCAGCGTCTTCGTAAGATAGACCTGTGCGCTCAACCACTTTGCGGATGAGCGAGTATCCGTTCGAGTGCGGCCCGCTCGAATGGATCCCGATGAGGACGTCCCCGGCCTGCATTTCGTCCATGCGGGGAAGTATGTCTGCTCTTTCAACGGCGCCAACGACGAATCCGGCGAGGTCATAATGTCCAGGCGGATACATGCCGGGCATTTCAGCCGTTTCGCCACCAATCAGGGCGCACCCAGCTTGTTTGCAGCCATCCGCAATTCCGGCAATCACTTGCTCGGCAATTCCGTTCTCGAGCTTTCCAGTGGCAAAATAGTCCAGGAAAAACAGTGGCTCAGCGCCTTGGGCGAGAACGTCGTTCGCGCACATAGCGACGAGGTCGATCCCAACCGTATCATGAATACCGGTTTCGAAGGCGAGCATCAGCTTGGTGCCCACGCCATCGGTGCCAGAAACGAGGACAGGGTCCTGCCATCCGTCCTTCTTGAGGTCAAAAAGGGCGCCGAAGCCGCCAAGTCCGCCCATTACCCCCGCACGGCGAGTGGCTTTGGCGAGAGGCCCGATGGCTTTTACAAGTTCATCGCCTGCCTCAATATCGACACCAGCGTCGCGGTAGGACAGGGAATCAGAAGCGTTTTTCGTCATGGCGCGCGCGTTAGCATGGCCTCTGGCTGCTGACCAGCACGCATCAACGGTTCACGCGCGCCAAGACTGTTGATAGAACAGTTTCGAGTTTAGAGGACTGCCACATGATTCGCCTGATCCTGATTGCCTTCGCGTTTGCATCCATGTCTCTGATGAGTGCTCAAGGTCAGAGCCGAGAGGTCTATACGATCCACGGAATTGCGGTGGACGAGCGTGCGCCAACCGTTGGCGAAGCGCAGCAAAAAGCTTTCGCCTATGCCAAACGGGTTGGAGCGCAGCGCCTGATTGAGCGATTTACGCTGCCAGAGGACCGCGCGGCAGCGACAGATCTCATCATTGATCAAGCGCTTGCAGATCGTATCGCTGCGGCGGTCGACGTGGAAGAAGAAATCGCGGGCGCGGGGCGATATCGCGGTAGCCTGGCGGTCGTCTACAATCCAAGCCAGCTTCGACTGGCGCTGACGCAAGTCGGACTGCCATTTACAGACAGCCTGGGTCCGAGAGCTGTCTTGTTCACCACCACATCGAACGGTATGGATTTCGCCTGGAAACTGGCCTGGGACGAAACTCCGAAAGAAAGTCTGGTGCCACTCCTCGTCAGTGACACTTCGGGATATCGCCCCGATACGGACTGGCAGATCCTTCAAGACGAATTCTCGCTTTATGGCGCTCAGCGTGGCATGTTTGCCAACCTACGCGGCGGTCAGGGCGGCTACTTGGTTGATCTGGTCTCCGTGACGGCCTCGGGGTCTCGCACGATTGGCACAACACGCCGTGCATCGACGCTGGAAGGCGCGAAGACCGCAGTTGTCGAACTCCTCAACGAAGAATGGAAACGCACCTCGATTGTACGCGATACCAGTCGAACGCTTATTGAAGCGACAGTTCGTTATACATCGTTGGCCGAGTGGAACACATTACGGGGCGCGCTGGTACGGTCGCCGCTGGTTTCGAACTTCCAGACCCGCGCGATCTCTACCGATGGGGCATTCATAGCCTTTGCATTCGCTGGAAACGGCCAACGTCTCACCTCTGACCTTCGCGATCGAGGGGTTGTCATCAATGCCGAAGAGATCGGTTGGGTGATGACGTCCGCGATCAGTGGCGGGCAATAGACCAGAGGGCGAACCTAAATGCCGCCGTCGAGGCAGATTCCAATCCAATTTCCGGAAGCCAGCCTCAGCTTTGACGATATGGCCATCACCGCGGCCAATCGCGCTGTTTGTGCTGCGATCCGAAACACCGACAGATGGCCCTATCACGCATTCTGCTTGATTGGCGCTTCTGGAAGCGGGGTCTCAACTCTCGCCACAGCTTGGGCACAAGAGCGCAGCGCAGATTATCTATCAGGCGTGGCGCTTTCTAAATTGAGTGACAAGGCGCTGGAGGCGCTTAGTCAATCGGATGTCGTGATAGATGATGTTGACCAGATGAAGCAGGCGGAGCGCCTTCTCATCCTGCTCAGCGCGGTCAAGCGCAACGGCAATCGCATCTTGCTGGCTTCCCATAGCGCGCCTGCATCCTGGCATTTCCAGTCACCAGATCTGAACTCGCGCCTGCATGCCGCTCCGCTCGCCGAGATACCGGCTCCGGACGAGGAATTGATGCGCACGCGGCTCAAACGGGCATTTGCGCGATCCGTGTTAAAGCTTCCCAAACCGGTTGAAGACTACCTTGTCACGCGATTGGGCCTGGATTACTCGCTCATCGAACACTCCGTGGAAATCCTTGCAGGCGCCAGTGGCGAACGTCCGCTGACCATTCCGCTCGCGAGAGAAATCCTGGAGGAAGAGAATTCGTAGTGCTGTCAGAGCAGGTGAAGCTAAATGACCAGTCGGGTAAAGGCGCCAACGGATGCGTCCGAACGATACATAAACCGGGAGCTCTCCTGGCTTAAGTTCAACGAACGCGTTCTGGAGGAGGCCCGAAACGTTTCGCACCCCTTGCTCGAACGGCTTCGGTTCCTGTCTATCTCAGCGAACAATCTCGATGAGTTTTTTATGGTCCGTTATGCGGGCCTTCGCGAGCAAGCGCGCGCGGGCATTCAGAAGCTAAGCCTGGAGGGACGCACGCCGGCGGACCAAATCCATGAGATCGAGGCTGCCGCTGAAACGCTGATGAAAGATCAACAGGACTGTTGGGGTGAACTGCGATCTGAACTGAAAGAAGAGCAAATTGAAGTGCTCGCAATGTCAGAGCTCAAACGCTCCGACACAGTCTGGCTGAAAGAACGGTTTGAAAGCCACATCTTCCCGATCCTGACCCCTCAGGCGGTCGACCCGGCGCATCCATTTCCTTTCATTCCAAATCTTGGCTTTGCCGTCGCGTTCCAACTCAATCCAGCAAACGGTCGATCGGGCGAACCCATGGTCGGCCTCGTGCCGATGCCTGCCTTCTCGGCCCGTTTCATTAGGTTGCCAGATAAGAAGTCTGGCGTTGTGCGGTTTGTGCGTCTCGAGAGTGTCATCGCGCACTATCAGAGCATGCTGTTTCCAGGCTTTGTCGCCAAAGGGCACTGCGTGTTCCGAATTGTTCGCGACAGCGATATCGAGATCGAAGAAGAAGCCGAAGACCTTATTGCCGAGTTTGAGATCCTTCTGAAACAACGCCGCCGGGGCAGAATCGTCCGGATACACATCGATTCAGACGGCCCCAAATCGTTGCGAGATTTTGTTGCAAGGGAAATCGGAGCGGAAGCCAGGGATATCATGCTGCTCGACGGGCTTCTCGGCATGAAGGACCTGTCCGGCTTGGTCATGAATGATCGCCCAGATCTACTGTTCAAGCCGTTCGAAGCTCGGTTCCCTGAGCGAATTCGGGAAATGGGCGGAGATTGTTTCGAGGCGATCCGGGCCAAAGATATCCTCGTCCATCACCCATATGAATCCTTCGATGTGGTCGTCCAATTCATCCGGCAGGCGGCGCGAGATCCGAACGTAGTTGCGATCAAGCAAACCCTATACCGCACAACGCTGAACTCACCGATTGTTTCGGCATTGATAGAGGCTGCGGAAGAGGGGAAGAACGTCACCGCCCTGGTTGAGATCAAGGCGCGTTTTGACGAAGAAACCAATCTCCGGCTGGCGCGCGATTTGGAACGCGCGGGCGTGCAAGTTGTATACGGCTTCATTGACCACAAGACCCATGCGAAGGTCTCGCTCATATTACGCCGTGAAGGTGCAGGGTTGCAGACCTATACGCATTTTGGAACCGGCAACTATCACCCGGTGACAGCCAAGATTTATACCGACCTTTCGCTGTTTACAGCAGACCCGATCATGGGCCGGGATGCGGGGCGACTATTTAACTACATCACCGCCTACAGGGACCCTCCCGAAGAAGGGCCAGAGCTCGAAAAGCTGGTCATGTCACCTTTCGCCATGGAGACCTTTCTGATCGACAAGATCAACGCTGAGGCGCGCGCAGCCAAAGCTGGCAAACCGTCCGGGATATGGGCGAAAATGAACTCCGTCGTGGATAAGGACGTTATCGACGCGCTCTATAAAGCTAGCCAAGCGGGCGTACCCATTCGATTGGTTGTTCGCGGGATCTGTTGCTTGCGCCCAGGTGTTCCAGGCCTTTCCGAGACCATTCAGGTTAAGAGCCTTGTTGGGCGTTTTCTAGAACACTCTCGGATCGTTTGTTTTGCCAATGGCGAGACGCTGCCGTCCGAAAAAGCCAAGATTTATATGTCGTCCGCCGACTGGATGGATCGCAATCTGAAACGCCGAGTGGAAGCACTGGTGCCGATCGAAGTCCCCACCGTGCATCGCCAGGTGCTCCACCAGATTATGGTTGCGAATCTCAATGATGACGAGCAGAGCTGGGAAATGGGCGCTGATGGGAATTATACACGGATCGTCCCAAGTGGTCCGGAGGGCGGGTTTAGCGCGCACAATTACTTCATGGACAATCCAAGCCTGTCAGGTCGCGGCTCCGCGCTGGTGGTGAGTGAACCGCCGCGTCTCGCACCGCGCAAACGTGAGCGAAAATCGAAATGATTTCCGTCAGCAAAATTGCCATCATCGATATCGGGTCGAACTCGTGTCGGATGGTGATTTACGAGCAATCCGACGGGGCCTTGATCCCGTACTTCAACGAAAAAGCCATGGCGGGCCTTGGTCGCGACTTGGCGGAAACGGGACGCTTGTCTCCAGCGGGTAAGGAGCTGGCGCTTCAGACGTTTCACCGGTTCCGCGCAATTACGGCGAGTCTAAATATTACGGATGTCCGCGCCGTCGCGACAGCTGCAGTACGCGAAGCCATCGACGGTGATGAGTTCAAGGATGTGGCAGAGCGTATCTTGGGTGTAGAAATTCAAGTGCTTACGGGCGCTGATGAAGGGCGGTTGTCAGCGGTTGGGGTCAAAGCTGGCTTTATCAATCCGAAGGGGCTAGTCGCGGACCTCGGTGGCACGAGCATGGAATTGCTACCGCTCTCCGCCGACACGACGGGGGAGACATTCCTCCTAGGCCCCCTCGCACGGAGCATGGATACTGAACTCAGCCCAGAGAAACGCGCCAAAGCCATGCGCAAGATCCTGGGCAGTAGCAACCTCGTCGAAGGTCATCAGGGTGAAAAGCTATATGCGGTCGGAGGGGCCTGGCGAAACGTAGCGGCGGTTCACATGATGCTGTGCAACTATCCGCTAAAGGTCGCGCATGGATACACGATGTCGCGGACGGACGTTCGCAATGTGATCGATGCAGCAGATCTCGCGAAGTCCGACAAACTGACCCGTGAGCAATTACAGGGCGTTTCGAAGCGCCGGTTCGACACTTTGCTACATGCAGCCATCTTATTGGACACGCTGATGCACCGGCTAGAGACAGACAAGGCCGTGATTTCTTCATTCGGGCTGCGCGATGGTGTGGCTGCTGATACGCTCGACGTCGACGGGGCCAACGGCCTTCTGGATGCGATCCCGCTGTTTTTACGCTCCACTCAGGAGTCGGTTCTTTTTGGGCGCGAGCTGTTCAGCTTCATCTACCCGATTTCTGAGCAATTTAAGCAATCTGAAACAGTGTTGCGCGCGATCTGCATGATGGCGGATGCTGGTGCTCGGATGCATCCGGACCACCGCGCCAATCTTGTTTATGAACAAGTCCTGCGTGCGCCTGTTCCAGCGTTGTCTCATAACCAGCGCCTCTTCGCGGCCTATGCGGCTGCATCGCGATACACGTTCAAGTTCATCGAGGAACCGGGTTACGCTGGAATGTTGAAGCTCAGCATGAAGCGGCGTGCGAAAATCCTTGGCTGTGCTATGCGGCTGGCGAGTGTGTATTCAGGGCGGTCTGGTCCGATCCTCGCCACGGCACGTCTGAAAGTTTCAGACGGCGCGCTCTGCATGCATGTGGATCGAAACTACAGCGATCTGATTTCTGAAACGGTAGAGCGACGGTTGGCGCAATTGTCCGGTCTGATGAAGCTTCATCCGCGACTGATCGTGGACTAAATCAAAGTTCGAAGAGCCGAACCTGACCGTCCTGGAATGACAAAGCGAGCTTTCCGGAAAGCAAGGCTAGCGCTTTCTTGCCGAACAGTTCGTACCGCCAGCCTTTCATGGCCGCGATGTCATCGCCTGTTTCGCCGCGCGCCAAACGTTCGACATCTGCTGCGTTGGCAATCAAGCGAGGCACGACATTGGCTTCTTCGCTCACAGCTTTGAGCAAGACTTTCAGCATTTCCGGGGCGCCGGCCGGCATTTCCGGGTTCTGTTGGCGCTTCGGCAATTTTGGGGCGTACGCATCGGGATCTTCAATCGCGACACGGATCGCATCCATAAGGCCATCCGCATACTTTGACCGGATAAACCCTTTTGGAACAGCGCGCAGACGATCAAATGCGTTTTCAGATTGAGGTTTCTGACCCGCAATCTCCTGGATGGCGTCATCCTTTAAGATACGTCGTCGCGGTTTATTCAGTGCTTGCGCCTTTTCTTCGCGCCAGGCCGCAACAGACGCGAAGATCGATGTATAGTCTTTCTGCGGCTTGCGAATTTTTAGGCGTTTCCATGCATTCTCTGGCGATGTGTCGTATACGGCAGGATCCGTAAGGTCTGCCATTTCCGCTTCGACCCATTCGAGACGTCCCTGTTCTTCGAGCCGAGCAACCATCTTGACGTAAGCATCCCGCAAGTGGGTGACATCACCGAGCGCATAGACCAGTTGTTTTTCTGTCAGCGGACGGCGTTTCCAGTCAGTAAACTGGCTGGATTTATCGATCCGACGTTTCAGTATTCGCTGGATAAGGTTGTCGTACGACACCGAATCCCCGATCCCGAGGGCCATCGCGGCAATCTGCGTATCGAATACCGGGGCAGGGGGGTAACCAATCAAGCGATTGAAAATCTCAATATCCTGTCGCGCTGCGTGAAACACTTTCGGCCGGGTTGGATCGGCTAGAAGTTGCAGAAACGGTCCAATGTCGAGGTCGTCAGACATCGGGTCGATCATGACCTCATAATCTTCGCAGGAGGCCTGAATCAAACAGAGCTCAGGCCAATAGGTCGTTTCGCGATGAAACTCGGTATCTACACACAGGAAGCTGCCTTCAGCGAGGCGCTCGCACGCCGCTGCTAAGTCATCCTGATCCGTGATGGGAATTAATGGGTCACCAGACATGGCAACGCCCCTAGAGCAAGCCGCGACGTTTTTCGAGTGGGAATCTGCAAAATGCGGCGACTAGCCTGTTTTTCGTCGCAGCAGTGAACGCGGCTTGACTGTCTGTTCAGCGACTTGATCGGGGACAGTCAGTTCTTGCGGAAATGCTTCAGCATCGTCGCGCACAACCCATTCATCTGACTCTTCGATCTCGTCATGCCCGTTGGTACCGCGCAGCGATGCAACAATCTCAGTCAGGCTGGTGTGTGCTTCGGCGGCTGTACCACTTTCGTCCGAAACATTCTGACTGGATGGACGCGCACTTGCAGCAAGGTTTCGGAACCGCATCCGCATCGGCGTCGAAATCGCGCTTCCGAATGCGATGCACTCTCGGTCTGCCAGAGATGACAGGAAGGCCAGGGTCGAACGAGAGCCATTGGCAATCGCTTTGCGCATGACATCCTGGTCGGCATCGTTACCGAGGCGAAGCGAGAAGATTGTATTGCACTGAGAGAGAATGGTCGGATCAAGCTCATTTGGTCGCTGCGTGATGATGGCGAGCGAAACGCCATACTTACGGCCTTCCTTGGCGATCCGCGCAATCGCCGAGCGCGTGGGGGCGAACCCGGTTTTGGTATCGGCCGGAATGTAGCGGTGGGCTTCCTCGCAAACGACCAGCGTCTTGACCTTTGAATTACTCGCGAGCGCAATATCGAACGCCATTCGGCACAGGACCGATGCCACAGAGTTCACGACCTCTGAGGGAATGCCGGACATCTGGAAGACGGTGATCGGTTTACCGCCAATCGGGACGCGGTAAATATTGCCGAGAACATCCTCAATGCGGTCGGTCGCATTGTGCGAGCCGAACAGGAAGCCAAAGCGTGGATCGTTGATTGCGGCTTCAATCCGGGCCTTGAGCCTACGCAAGGTGAGCCGGCGAAGGGCGCCGTCAAGAGAGCCGATCTCTTCCTCGATCAGTTTCAGCAAGTCCGCCAGACGATAAGGGACCGGCGTGTCCGCCGTGAACGCGGAACTCGCGCTTGATTTGCGCCGAACACCTTGAACGCCATGTTTGTAAACGATCTTGGCCTTGGGGATGAACTCCCGCAAGGCGTCTACTTCCTCATCGGATCCTTCTCGGCCGCGGAAGATAACCTGTTGAAACTCTTCGAGATTGAGGAGCCAGAACGGAAGATCCAGCGTGTCGGCAGTGATCGTATTCGCTTTGGCGCCAAACGCGCTGGTATATTCGTTGTGCGGGTCAAGGATCAGAATGCGCTGGTTGAGCTTGTGCTTGGCAATCAGGTGCAGGATCAGCGTTACAGCGGTCGACTTACCGGTACCAGTGGTTCCCACGACCGAGAAATGCCGCGACAGCAGCGCATCGACCGAAACAACGGCCGGAATATCTGGGGCCTGACTAAGTGAGCCGACTGTCACCGCTGAGGGATCACTCGATTTATAAATCGTGATGAGATCATGCTTGCGGATCCGATGGGCGACCGCACCGACATGAGGATATTGCGAAATACCACCAGAGAAGATCGCGCCGCGTCGTTCATCCTGGCGAACTTCTCCCGACAGTTCGACAAACAAGGTCACCCGGCGTTTTTCAGGTTGATCCCAGCCGATCTCACCGTTCTCAACTTTGTAAAGAAGGCCAACGACGCGATTCCTCCCGACCTGGATAGATATGAGCTGGCCAACGGCCCAATAGTTCTCAGCGTCTGCACCCGTCCCAGCGAGCGCGGAGACCCTAGCTTCGGTCCCGTCACATTCGATGACATGTCCCTCAGCGCGGTCGCGATCGAGCGCTTCTGAGTCTTGATCGGTGGCAGTCTGCGGCAATTGATTCGTCATGCGCTCAATTTGTGCGAGAGGCCTGAAAAACAGGTTAATCTGATTGATCGGCTTTCAACGTGCTGCCAGCCCTTGACTTTCGGGCTCGACCGGAGCCAAAAGCCGCCTTTATTTCTCCTCCCAAACGGAGCGTATCATGCACGCGTATCGTAGCCACACCTGCGGCGAACTTCGCAAGACCGATGTCGGTCAAACGGTCAAACTCTCGGGCTGGCTACATCGCCGCCGCGACCATGGCGGCGTTATGTTCATCGATCTGCGCGATCATTACGGTTTGACGCAGTGCGTCTTCGATCCTGATTTCTTGGCATTTGCTGTTGTTGAACGTCTGCGCACGGAAAGCGTCATAACGATTGAGGGTGAAGTCCTCGCCCGCGACGCGGATCTGGTGAACCCGAACCTTGCCAGCGGTGAGATCGAGGTGCGCGTCAAGGAAGCCAGCGTCCAGTCAGAAGCGGCTGAGCTGCCTTTGCCTGTGTTTGGTGAGCCTGATTATCCGGAAGACATTCGTCTCAAGCACCGCTATCTCGATTTGCGCCGAGAAACCTTGCACGCGAACATGATCCTGCGCGCTGAGGTTATCGCGTCGATCCGGCGTCGTATGGTGGAGCAGGGCTTCACCGAGTATCAAACCCCAATCCTTACAGCGTCGTCGCCAGAAGGTGCGCGCGATTTCCTGGTGCCGTCTCGACTGCACCCGGGCGAGTTTTACGCGCTTCCGCAAGCACCGCAGCAATTTAAGCAATTGCTGATGGTGTCTGGCTTTGATCGCTACTTCCAGATCGCGGCTTGTTTCCGCGACGAGGATGCGCGTGCCGATCGCTCTCCTGGCGAGTTCTATCAGCTCGATATCGAGATGAGTTTTGTTACGCAGGAAGATGTTTTCCAGGCCATCGAGCCAGTTATGCACGGCGTGTTTGCGGAATTTGCCGACTGGAAGGGAAAAGGTCGAAAAATTCCCGAAGGCCCGTTCCCGCGCATTCCTTACAAGGAAGCGATGGCCAAATACGGTTCCGATAAGCCAGACCTTCGCAACCCAATTGAATTGGTCGACGTCACTGAATTCTTCGAAGATGACAGCAAGACCGGCTTTTCAATCTTCGCTAAGATTATCAAAGGCGGCGGTAAGGTCATCGCGGTGCCGGCACCAAAGGCCACCGAAACCCAGTCACGCAAGTTCTTCGATGAGATGGACAAGTGGGCAAAAAAAGAAATGCAGGCCCCAGGCCTCGGCTATGCTCGCCTGCGCGTCGGTGACGATGGCGCAGTCGTAAGTCAGGATCCTGTGCTCAAGAATTTTGAGGCCGATCACCTGAAAGCCTTCCTGGAGCATACCGGGCTGGGCGACGGCGACGGTATCTTCTTTTCCGCTGGAAAGCCCTCCGATGCTTATAAGCTGGCAGGTGCGGCGCGTATCAAAGTTGGCGAAGATCTGGATCTGGTCGAGCAGGGTGTATTCCGCTTCTGCTGGATCGTCGATTTCCCGATGTACGAGTGGGACGAGGACAACAAGAAAGTCGACTTCAGCCACAACCCGTTCTCTATGCCTCAGGGCGGCCTCGAAGTGTTGGAAGCCGCTTCTTCCGATGAAGAGCTACTCGATATCAAGGCGTTTCAGTATGACATTGTTTGTAACGGCATCGAGCTTTCATCAGGTGCGATCCGGAACCACCGTCCAGACCTCATGCTGAAAGCCTTCGAGAAGGCCGGTTATGGTCCGGAAGTCGTCGAGGCTGAGTTTGGCGGCATGCTAAACGCGTTCCGCTATGGCGCCCCTCCACATGGCGGGATTGCGCCAGGTGTGGACCGCATGGTGATGCTGTTGGCGGATGCTGAGAACATTCGCGACGTGACGCTGTTCCCGATGAACCAGCAGGCCCGTGACCTGATGATGCAGGCCCCGAGCCCGGTGCGTGACGAGCAGCTCCGTGAGCTACACGTTCGCTTGGCACCGCAGGTTAAAGACAAGTAGGCGAAGAGGGCGCTGGACGCCCTCGACGCATCATTCTAAACGCTAGCCCGACGAAAGATGAGGCGAGCCCATGTTCGATATCCGCGCCATTCGCGACAATCCAGACGCCTTCCGTGCTGCCCTTGAGCGCAAACAGAACGGGCTGGGCGGGGTCGTGTCCCATATGCTGGATCATGACACTGCCGTACGCAAAGCGGTCGCGGACAAGCAAGAAGCGGAAGCCGCCCGGAATGCTAAATCCAAGGAAATCGGTAAGGCTAAGGCGAGCGGTGACGACGCGCTGTTTGAACAGTTGCGCCAGGAAGTTGCTGCCGCGAAAGACGTAATAGAAGCCGCCGGTGAGCAAGAAGATGCTGCACGCACAGAACTGAACAAACTGCTTTATGGAACGCCGAATGTCCCGATGTCTGATGTTCCCGAAGGCGATGACGAAGCGGGCAATGTCGAGCAGCATAAATGGGGTGACCCAAATGCTCGACAGGGCGGCCGGAACAATGTTCAGGATCACGCCGATCTGGGTGCTTCACTGACCAACGCCATAGGGCAGCCTATGATGGACTTTGAAGCCGCGGCAGCGATGAGCGGTGCCCGGTTTGTGGCGCTTCGAGGCCAGCTGGCTCGGCTGGAGCGCGCATTGGCGAGCTTCATGCTCGACACGCAGACGCTCGAGAACGGGTATGAGGAGACCAATCCACCCCTTCTGGTTCGCGAAGAAGCCCTGATCGGAACCGGACAACTGCCTAAGTTCGGCGAGGATTCATTCCAGACGACCGATGGACATTGGTTGATAGCGACATCAGAGATTTCACTCACCAATCTCGTGCGTGAACAAATCCTGCCAGCCGAAAATCTCCCCATCCGGATGACCGGCCACACCCCGTGCTTCCGCTCTGAAGCGGGCAGCGCAGGGCGCGATACCAAAGGCATGATCCGTCTACACCAGTTCAACAAGGTCGAGATGGTCTCCATCGTCCAGGACGAACACGAGGGGCTCGCAGAATTAGAGCGCATGACCAAATGCGCCGAAGGCATTCTGGAAGCCCTGGATCTCCCGTACCGGCGGATGCTGCTTTGCGCAGGCGATATGGGCTTTGGCGCACGCAAGACCTACGACTTGGAAGTGTGGCTGCCCAGCCAGAACACCTACCGTGAGATCAGCTCATGCTCGTATTGCGGAGACTTCCAGGCTCGGCGGATGAATGCCCGCTGGCGCCCCGCACCGAGTGAGGATAATCCAAAGCCGAAACCAGAATTCGTTCACACGCTGAATGGCTCAGGGCTCGCCGTCGGTCGGACGCTGGTCGCGGTGCTTGAGAATTACCAGAACGAAGACGGCTCGATCACGGTGCCTGACGTGCTGCGTCCTTACATGGGCGGCCTTGAGGTGATCTCGTGAAGCTTTGGCTCAATATGAGCTTGGTGATCACTCTGGCCTTGTTCGCAACGCATGAAATGGATGCGATCACCCACGCAGAGTGGAAACTGCTTCCCATCCTGAGCGGAATGGAAGACGCGTTGGCTCGTAATGTATTTGTGCTTTTGCACATTCCATTATTTGCAGGCGCATTTTGGGCTGTATTCTTGGCGCCCTGGCGTCGCCGAGCAGCTCAAATCCTATCGGCGCTCACGGTTCTACACGCGATCGTGCATTTCGCTTTATCCGATCACGCTCTTTATACGTTCACCGCACCAGTTGAGACAATTACAGTGTATGGCGCCGCTGTGTCAGCGGCGGCCTATCTGTTCCTTTCGAAGAAAGAGACCTCAGAATGAGAATTCTCCTCACCAATGATGATGGTATCAACGCACCGGGCCTTGAGGTGCTGGAGCATATCGCGCGGCAATTAGCGGATGATATCTGGATCGTTGCGCCCGAACTCGAGCAATCGGGCAAGGGCAGGGCGATCTCACTCACCGAGTTCGTGCGGGTGCGAGAAACAGGGCCACAGCGCTATGCCGTCAATGGCACCCCGAGTGATTGTGTCTTGCTCGCTTTGGACGAGTTAATGCCAGAGCGCCCGGACCTGATCCTATCCGGGGTTAATGCGGGCCAGAACATTGCAGAGGACACGACATTCTCGGGCACGATCGCAGCGGCCCTGTTCGGCATGCAGCACGGCGTTCCGAGTATCGCGCTGAGCCAATCGAAAGGGTTTCAGAACCCACACTCCTGTCCCTGGGAGACGCCGATGGTTTGGGGCGCTCAGGTACTGCGTCCGATCATTGAAAAGGGGTGGCCGAACGATTTGGTCATGAATGTCAATTTCCCCGACCGCGATCCAGAAGATGTTGCCGGTATCCGGTATACAAGCCAGGGTCTGCGCGATGAGCGAATCATTCGGACAGAAGCACGGGAAGATCTGCGCGGAAACGCCTATTACTGGATCGGATATAGGGGAAAACTCTCTAATCCGGACGAAGGCACCGATCTTCGTGCGATCTATGACGGTTACATCTCTGTAAGCCCCTTACATGTGGATTTGACGCATGATGCGTTTCTCGCTGAGATGCGTGAGACATGGCAGACTTGATTCCTGATCCCATGCGAGCTGCGCGGCTCGTGCTTTCGCTGAGGCGTCAGGGGGTAACGGACGACGGGGTTCTGACAGCTCTGGAAACCGTAGATCGCGGCGTTTTTGTTGCGCCTCACCTGTCGAGCATGGTGGCCGAAGATTGCGCGTTGCCGATCCCATGCGGACAGAGCATCCCCCGGCCAATTGTAACTGCGAAACTGTTGCGGGCACTACAGGTCTCACCGGGGAAGCAGGAGCGTGTTCTGCTCATTGGCTCAGGCTCCGGATATACGGCAGCCTTGCTCAGCCAGATCAGTCGCCATGTCTATGGAATCGAACGCTATGAGCGCCTGGTGGAGCAATCAAGGCAACGCCTAAGCGATCTTGCTGTGGAGAATGTCTCCATTCGGCACGGCAATGGTTTAACGGGTCTTCAAGAGCACGGACCCTACGATCGGATCCTGCTGACGGGTGCGGTTAAAACCATCCCAGCTGTCCTGATTGAACAGCTTGGTAAGGGCGGTTTGCTTGTCACGCCTATCGAGACAAGCTCGGGGCCTCAGATCCTGCGAACCGTGAGCAAGTCAAAAGACGTCATCGACGAACCTATGCCCGATCGTCTTGCGCTTCTGTCTGAAGGGATCTCTCAGCGTCTCTGAGGGGTTATTGCAGGTCCGGGCTCTCGCATTCGCCTTCAATGGCCACACTGGCGCCCGCCGCCGCTGCTTCACACGCATTTCCGTAAGTCTGACCATCACAGCCACAGACTGGCAGGTATTCGCGAGTGCAGATTTCAGGACGCGGCTGACACGTGCCCGCACCATCCAGAATTTCCAGACACTGTCCCGGCTCTTGTCGGCAGTAGAAACCAGCGGGGCATTCGAGACCGGCAATTCCGCCGCAAGCTTCGCCGGTTGGGTCAATCGCGGGGAGGGTTTCTTCGATAATCGTCTCGACAATTTCGGGCTCGGAGGCCTCGGTCTCCGGCGTATCGCCGCCGCCGCATGCGGCCAGCAAAACGGCGCTGAGTGATAAGATTAGCACACGCATCGGGCACTCCCCTTCAGTCCCATTTCCCTGCGCAGCATAGAAAAGAAAAACCGGCGAGGCCAGAGGCCGCCGCCGGTTTCCCGTGTTTTGTAATGAATTGCCTATAAATCAGGCTTTTGCAGCAGCTTCCTGCAGGCGCGCAAAGATGTTTTGGCCGTGGCCCGAGCCTGATTCAAAGTGGGTTTGTACAGATGTATCGGTGATTTCGTCCCATTTTGCTGCAACGGCCTCGGCCGTCAGAGCCTCGCCTTGTCCGACAAATGCACCGTTTGTTTCGACGATTTGGGCCATCGAGAACGCTCCCGCGCCGGCGGAGAGGATCATCCCAGTTGGGGCGTCTTCTTTAACCAGGTTCATCACGCCGGGCGTGACGTATTCAGGCTTCAGATTGTCGAGCATCGCCTGCGGCATCAGGCCTTCGGTCATCCGTGTCGCCGCGATGGGGCATACTGTGTTGATTTTGATGTTGTTCTTGGCGCCTTCAATTTTCAACGTGTTCATCATACCGACAACGCCGAGCTTGCCAGCGCCGTAGTTGGCCTGACCAAAGTTGCCATAAAGACCAGTAGAAGAGGTGGTGACGACGATACGGCCGTAATTCTGCTCTTTCATAATGTTCCAGGCGGCGTGAACCGGCTTGAACGTGCCGCGCAGGTGGACGTCTAGAACCAGGTTGATGTCTTCGGTGGTCATCTTGGAGAAAGATTTGTCACGAAGGATACCTGCATTCGCGATGATGATGTCGATCCGGCCAAATGCCTCCATCGTGTCATCGATCATCTTCTTCACGCCAGCGTCATCGGCCACAGAAGAACCATTTGCGATGGCTTCGCCGCCCATGGCCTTGATTTCAGCAACAACGGCTTCCGCAGCCTCAGAGTTGCCGCCTGTTCCATCCATAGAGCCACCAAGATCGTTGATAACGACTTTAGCGCCGCGTCGGGCGAGCTCCAACGCATGCTGACGGCCAAGGCCGCCGCCGGCGCCAGTTACAATAGCAACGCGATCATCAAAACGAATGGACATGGGTGTGCCTCCTAGAACCTTTACTCATTGTGCGAGTGCGAAGGCCTTGCACCATCCGCTGACGTAAACGTCAAGCGTCGACGCTGCGTTACCTCTTGTCAGACCGGAAGCGGCATGGTCGCTAGGCTCAAACAAACCCACAGGAGTCTCCCATGCTTGCTTACGTTACCCTCGGATCGAACAACTCCGAAAAAGCTGTTGAATTTTATGACGCTGTCCTCGCCGAAATGGGCGCAAAGCGTTTCTTCGACAATGGGCGTCTCCACTTCTACGGCACCGAACCAGGTCAGGCGATGTTGGCGATTGGCGGCCCTTATGACGAAGGAACTGCGACGAACGGTAACGGGGTAATGCCGGCAATTGGTGTTGCAGATCGTGAAACCGTCGACCGCGTCTACGCAAAGGCGATTGAGCTCGGTGCGCCAAGCGAAGGAGAGCCTGGCGAACGTATGCCGACCTTCTATGGCGGCTACTTTCGTGATCCGGATGGCCACAAGATTTGCATCTGCAAACTCGGATAGATCACATTGCTGACAACAATACTGGCCCGCTCGGCAAGAGCGGGTTAGTCCTTTCTCAGGGAAACGACCAAGTGAGGATCTGCTGATGGAATGGGGCTGGGATAACGCACGGGCTTTGCTCGGAATTGTGATGATTTTTGGCATCGCCTGGGGCCTGTCCGAGAACAGGAAGGCTTTTCCGTGGAAGATCGCTCTTGGCGCAGTTGGCATCCAGTTCGCGTTTGCTCTTATCCTGTTCGGTATTCCAATTATTCGTGAAGCGCTCTTTGCCGCCAACATCGTCGTCGACAGCCTGATCAGTGCGACGGCCTATGGCACTCAATTCGTGTTTGGACCGACATTCGGAACTCAGGCTGGTTGGGAAGAGTTCACGGGACAACCGGGACCGATTTTTGCGGTTCATTTGCTCCCTTTGATTATCGTTGTGGCAGCGCTATCTGCGATTTTGTGGCACTGGCACATCCTGCGCTGGGTCACCAAGGGCTTCGCATTCGTCTTTCGTAAAGGCATGGGCCTCGGCGGTGCAACGTCGCTGGCGGTTTCTGCCAACGTCTTCATGGGCATGACGGAAGCACCGGTTCTGGTGAAACCCTACCTGAAAGGCATGTCGCGATCTGAGATCTTCATCCTGATGGTCGCGGGGTTTGCAACAGTCGCCGGCAGCGTGCTCGTCCTCTATGGAGTGTTCTTGAAAGAGGCCTTGCCGAACGCGCTTGGTCAGCTTCTCGCTGCATCCTTGATCGCAGCGCCTGCGGCCGTCGCATTAGCACTCGTCATGGTTCCTGAGAGCGTCGATTCGAAGCTTCGCGCGCATGAGCCTGATTTTGAATATGAATCCACCATGGATGCCTTTGCGACCGGGGCATCCGATGGCCTGAAAATCCTGGCAAATATCGTGACGATGCTCATCGCGGCCTTCGCGCTCCTCTTCCTCGTCAATTCAGGGCTCAGCGCATTGCCTGATTTCAACGGAGCGCCGCTCTCCATAGAACGCGTGCTCGGGTGGGTCTTTGCCCCGATCATGTACATGGTCGGTGTTCCAATGTCAGAAGCTGCGCAATCAGGATCCCTGATCGGTATCAAGACGGTTTTGACTGAATTTGTCGCGTTCCTGCAGCTCGCGGGAGAAGGTGGCGAGGGTCTGTCTGAGCGCACGACAATGATCACCGCGCACGCTATTTGCGGTTTCGCCAATTTCGGCTCTATCGGTATCCTGATTGGCGGCTTATCAATTATTGAACCGAACCGCCGGACAACGTTCCTCGAACTCGCCTGGAAGACGTTGGTAGCGGGGACGCTGGCAACGTGTCTGTCAGGCGCCGTCGTCGGGGCTTTGCCGCAAGCCTTGTTCTTCGGGAGTTAGCCGGACCTTATGATCAGAACGATCTTGTTGACCACCGCCGCTTTTGGCGTCGCCATGACGGCGAATGCGCAATTTGCATTTGAAGATGATCAAAAAGCGCTGCGTGAAGACGTTGCGGAATGCATGCTCGAACGAGGACTGGATCCGGATGGTCCTGTTTCTCCGTTCTGCGTCGGCCGCAAGAACCGCGTCTTGTCCACAATCGTCACTTTCGGCGATCGTAGCCCGCTTAGCGCCGGATCGATCTCGATCCTTGATGCGGAGAGCATTGAGCGCGTGTCGGCCGATCATCCCGCCGAAGTCCTGAATACACTTCCGGGCGTGAACATTCACATCAATTCCGGGCAGGAACACCTGCTGGCAATTCGATCTCCAGTCCTCACGGGAGGCGCGGGGCAGGGGAGTTTTCTCATTCTGGAAAACGGCGTTCCAACCCGCTCACCAGCCTTTGGCAACGTCAACAGCTTGTTGGAGCCTCACCACGAAACCGCAGAGGCGATCGAGATTGTCCGTGGGCCAGGATCAGCCAAATACGGCTCGAACGCCGTCCACGGCCTTGTAAATGTCTTCCTCGCCGATCCAAGCGGGGAGGCGTTAAAACAGCTAAATGCGTCCTACGGATCTCTCGGTCGGTACAAGGGCGATATCATCTTTGATCAGGGCTATCTCGGCCGCGCATCATTATCCGCACAAAAAGATGTCGGCTGGCGCGATGATACGGATGTCTTGCAGTTAAAAGGATCGGGTGTCGCGGAGACGGTTTTCAAAGGGTGGAATGTCACTGCGTGGGGGTCTGCATCTTATCTCGAGCAGGAAACAGCTGATTTCATCCAGGGGACCGATGCTTATGAGGATCGCGACCTCGCACGTGCGAATGATGACCCGCTGGCCTATCGCGACGCTTGGTCGGCGCGCGGCGCTATCCGACTGGAGAGGGAGCAATACGGTGGAACTCTCTCGTTTACGCCGTTCGGACGCATCCAGCAGATGGATTTTCGCCAGCACTTCCTTCCGTATCGTGGATTCGAAGAAAACGGTCACAAGGCCATTGGCTTGATGACCCGATATGACCGCGAATTGAGCGAGACTGTCACTTTTCGGACGGGTTTGGATATCGATCTCGCGAGCGGATATCTGGAGGAGTTCCAACCCGAACCGTTCGGTTTCTTCCCCGGCGATTCGCGCTTCCCAGCCGGTGTTCACTATGACTACACCGTCGTGACCCAAGTTGGCGCACTTTGGAGTGAAGTTGATCTGAAACTGTCAGAACAACTGACCGTGTTCGGGGGTCTGCGCGGAGAAGTTCATGCCTACGACTACGAGACGGACGCGCCGGTTGGTATCAACGGACGCTTCAATGTTCCCGCAGATCGTACGGATGATTTTGATTTCATTACGCCCAAGCTAGGTGTCGTTTATGAGGCCTCAGACACGCTCTCGCTATACGCCAATTATGCCCGCGGCAGCCGTGCGCCGCAGGCGAGCGATCTCTACAGGCTGCAATCCAGGCAAGGCACGGCGGAAGCCGACGTTGAAACACTAGACAGTTTCGAAGTCGGACTGCGTGGACGCGCGCTCGGTGGAAACCTTGTCTTCGACGTTGCTGCGTACACCGCGGACAAGGACAATTTCTTCTTCCGGGATTCAGACGGCTTGAACGTGACGGATGGATCCACACGGCATCAGGGCATCGAACTCGCAGCGAACTGGAGTTTGAGCGATCAGTTTACACTTGGCGGGAATGTCAGCTGGTCTGACCAGACCTATACGTTTAACCGGTTCGGTGAAACTGGAAATGAGATCATCAGAGATGGCAATCAGATCGATACGGCCCCTGAATGGCTGGCCAATATTGCGCTAACCTGGTCGCCGAACGAAGCGGCATCCGTGCAATTATCTGCAGATTATGTCGGAGAGTATTTCACCAATGCAGCGAACACGCAGGACTATCCCGGCCATCTCATAACGAACCTGCGCGGCAACTATTCGGTCAACGACGCGCTCGAAGCTTTTGTGATTGTGCGTAATCTAACCGATAAAGTGTACGCTGATCGTGCCGATTTCGCGTTCGGAGACGAACGCTATTTCCCTGGCGAGCCGCTAAACGTCACCTTCGGGATCCGCAAGACATTCAAATAAACCCAATCAAGGTCACCCCCATGAAGCTTTATCACGCCCCTCAAGCCGTCAATCCGGAACGAACCTTCAATTTCCTGAAAGCAAAGGGAAAACTGGATGCGGTCGAAATTGTAGAGATCTCGATCATGAAGGACGAACACAAACAGCCTGAGTATCGCGAACTCTCACCGTTTTCGCAGGTACCGGTATTGGTGCTCGATGACGGGACAACAATAACGGAAAGCCGGGCAATCTGCAGCTTCTTCGAGCACATGTTCCCGGACCCCAACCTGATGGGATCTGATGCGCTCGAGAAAGGTTTGATCGAAATGTGGGACCGCCGTGTGGAGTTCATGATGATGATGCAATTCGCGACCTGGTTCCGAAACGCGCATCCGATTATGGCGCCGCTGGAAAACCCTCAACTTCCCGAAGCCGCTGCAAAAGCCGAGAAGAGCGTGAAGAAGTTTGCGGAACGTCTCGACAAGCATCTGGCCGGTAAGGATTGGATCGCCGCAGATCGGTTCTCAATCGCGGATATTACGTTGTTCCTGACATGTGGGTTCTGCGGCGTCATGCGCTGGAAGCCGCACAAAGACTACGAAAACATTGGTCGCCATTTTGGGAACGTCGCCGCGCGTTTAAGCTAACAGGTCCGCCAGAACTGGGCGCAATTCGTTCAGTAGGTCCTGCGGGATAAGACCTGGGCCCACGCGTAGACTGGCGTCGCCATGCAACCAAACGCCCGCGCAAGCTGCATCGAACGCAGGCATCGCTTGCGCGAGTAATCCAGCGATCATGCCTGCAAGCACGTCACCGGTTCCGGCTTTGGCGAGATATGGAGACGCGTGACGGTTCTCGGCCAAGCGCCCGTCGGGCGCGGCGATGAGCGTTCGCGATCCCTTTAATACGACCACCATGTTTAATTGCTTCGCAACGTCCGTGACTCTTTGCGCAGGGTCGTCGCCAATCTTTCCAAAATATCGCTCAAACTCGCCAGCATGCGGTGTGATCACCTGAGTCGCGTGCTTGAGCTCACCGCAGAGCCGGATCGCGTCCGCATCCAACACCAACCCTAGCGCCCGATGGGATGCCTTAATCATCTCGGCGGATAGAGAATCGCAGCCGCCTGGTCCTGCCAGGATCACGCTCGGGCGATTGATCGCCTCTAGTCCTTCTTCGCGCACCATGATGTCGGCAGGCAGCGTTGCGCGATAGACTAGGGCTTGTTCGGCGCTCAATACGGTGACGAGGCCGCTGCCAACGCGCGAACTCGCCTCGGCCGCGAGACGCGTTGCACCCGTGTATGCCGTCGCTCCCATAAGGACGGTATGTCCGCGTGAATATTTATGGTCGTCCGCACGCGGTCGCAGCAAGGCACCGCGCCAGAGGTCAGGAGTGTTGGATAGAGTCTTCACCCCAGATATATGCGGCCGAGAAATGTCGAACGCTAGCAGTTTCCACTAAAAACCTGCTTAGGCGGGAACTGAATCCATCTGGTCCGCCAGCCATGCATCCACATCGGTCAGCGCGCGAGCGGCCTGCGAACGCTTCTTCGCACGGCCTTTGTCTTTGCCTCGGAGGCGTTTACCGGTTTCGGGATCCTTGGTTTGGACCGTATCCGGGTCAGCTGGCGGAAAGAGGCCGAAATTGATGTTCATCGGTTGGAACGTCGCTTTGCCTTCTAGGTGACCACCCGTAATATGTTTCACGAGCGCGCCCAGTGCGGTGGTTTCGGGAGGATTGCTCACGTCTCTGCCTAGCCGCTCAGCTGCAGCGAACCGACCTGCGAGCAGCCCCATTGCTGCGCTTTCGACATACCCTTCAACGCCCGTGACTTGCCCGGCGAAGCGTATACGCGGCAAGGACTTCAGACGAAGTCGTTCGTCGAGCAGTTTGGGTGAATTCAGGAACGTATTTCGGTGAATACCGCCTAGCCGCGCAAATTGCGCGTTTTCCAAGCCCGGAATGGCACGGAAGATCTCAGACTGCGCGCCGTATTTCAATTTGGTCTGGAACCCGACCATATTCCACAAGGTGCCCAGAGCGTTGTCCTGTCGAAGCTGTACAATAGCGTGAGCCTTCACTTCCGGATTGTGCGGATTAGTGAGCCCGACAGGTTTCATCGGTCCAAACCGAAGCGTTTCGCGTCCCCGCTCAGCCATGACTTCAATCGGAAGGCATCCCTCGAAATAGGGGGTGTCCTTTTCCCAATCCTTGAACTCGGTTTTCTCGCCTTCAATCAGCGCATCAATGAAGGCATTGTATTGCGCTTCATCCATCGGGCAGTTGATGTAGGCAGCAGTGTCGCCGTGTGGTCCTGGTTTGTCATAGCGCGACTGACGCCACGCTTTGTCCATGTCGATGCTGTCCAAGTAGACGATCGGCGCAATGGCATCAAAGAATGCGAGATCCTCTACTCCCGTATGCGCACGAATTGCTTCAGCCAGGGGCAGCGAAGTCAGAGGTCCAGTCGCGATGATCACACTATCCCAATCTTCAGGCGGCAGACCAGCGATCTCTTCCCGCACGATGGTTATCATCGGGTGGGCTTCGAGCTGCGCCGTGACGGCCTCGGCAAAGCCTTCGCGATCGACTGCTAGCGCACTCCCGGCTGGAACCTGGTGTTTATCAGCGGTTGGTATGATTATGCCATTAGCGCGGCGCATTTCTTCATGCAGGACGCCCACCGCATTCAGTTCATGATCGTCAGAGCGAAATGAGTTTGAGCAGACCAGTTCCGCGAGCTTGTCGGTCTGATGTGCATCCGTCCCTTTGACCCCGCGCATTTCGTGCAAAATGACAGGTACGCCCATATTCGCAGCTTGCCAGGCGGCTTCGGAGCCAGCCATGCCGCCGCCGATAATGTGGATAGGTTTGATCTCGCTCATTTGGGCGATTTGCGTCTGATCACCTGCGACGTCAAGCGCAAGGGCGCAGACTGGGGGTAGGCAATCCGAAAGGCGCTCTCTAAATGAGGCGCATGACGACTGATCAACTATCCCCCGAATCGATCCTTTCCAATCTGCTCGAGACCTGCAGCAAGGCCGGTGCGACTGGCGCTGATGTGTCCTATGGTCGTTCAGACGGCGTCAGCGTCGATGTAAGGGAAGGCAAGCTGGAGGGCATTGAACGCTCCGAAGCGCAAGGCGTTTCTCTGCGTTGCATGTTTGGTCAGAGACAAGCCTCCGTTTCTGGCTCGGACGTATCCGAAGCCGGCCTGATCGCGCTCGCGGAACGCTGCGTTGCGATGGCGAAAGTCGTCCCCGAAGATCCGTATTGCGGTCTCGCCCCAGTAGAAGACCTCGCTAAGGATCTTCCTGATCTTGATGTCTCAGGCGATGGCGAAATTCCAACGGATACCTTGGAACGCGACGCAATTGCGGCCGAAGCCGCCGCACTCGCAGTTCCAGGCGTTCAACAAGTATCGGGTTGCGGCAATGGCTGGAGCACCAGCGAACGCTGGGTGGCCACTTCAAATGGGTTCTCTTCCTATCGGTTGAGTGGATCGACCGGTCTTGGACTGGCCGCCGTGGCCGAGAAAGATGGTGCGATGGAGCGCGATTATGAAAGTCGTTCTGTCAGACGTCTGGAAGACCGACCCTCGGCGGAAGAGATCGGACGCATTGCCGGGGAACGCACTGTCGCGCGTCTGGGCTCGCGTAAAGTCAAAACACAGACCGGTACGGTCATTTATGATCGCCGTGTCGCTGGCAGCCTTATTGGCGCGTACCTATCCGCAATTAGCGGACCGAGCGTCGCGCGCGGAGTGTCCTTCCTGAAAGACTCTCTGGGAAAGCAAGTGTTCGCTTCCGGTGTGAACCTCATCGATGACCCGCTCAGAAGGCGTGGAATGGGCAGCCGGGTGCATGACGGCGAAGGTCGCGCCGTATCCAGAGCGAAACTGGTTGAAAATGGCGTCCTCACACGCTGGTTGTTGAACGGCTCTTCGGCCAAGCAGCTGGGTGTGGCACCGAACGGATATGCTAGCGGCGGTTTTGGATCAACGCCGGGCGTAGGCGTCTCCAACGCCTATATCGAAGCGGGCTCACAAACTCCTGAAGAGATGATGCGAAGCTCAGGCGAGGGCCTTCTGGTCACCGACATGTTCGGGCCGTCAATCAATCCAAACACGGGCGATTACTCTGTCGGCGTCGCGGGTTTTTGGTTCGAAGGCGGTGAGATCCAGTATCCCGTCTCCGAGGTGACCATCGCTGGGGATCTACCCGGCATGTTCGCTCGCTTGGCGCCTGCGTCCGATCTGGAGTTTCGAGGGTCTCGAGATGCGCCATCGCTTTTGATTGAGGGTATGTCGATTGCCGGTGAGTGATCTCGACCGAGAAGATCTTGAGATATTGAGATCAGTAGCCCGTGAAGCGGCCGAACTCGCTGTCGATTATTTTGAACGTTCTGACGTTCGGTTCTGGGATAAGTCGAAAGGTAACCCTGTGACCGAGGCCGATCTTGCGGTCAACAATCTGATCCAGGAACGATTGATGAGCGCCCGCCCGGATTATGGCTGGCTCTCCGAAGAAACGGCTATCAACAATGATACGCGCACCGCAAAGCGTGTCTGGATCGTGGACCCGATTGATGGAACCCGCGCATTCATGCGTCAGGAGCCATATTGGTGCATCGGGCTCGGTGTCCTTGACGAGGGTCTTCCGCGCGCCGCAGTGGTCCGTGCACCTATGCTTGGTGAAACCTATTCGGCCCTACGTGGCGGTGGCGCCTGGCTCAACGGCAAGCCCATCGAGGTGACAGATTGCGCTCAGGAAAGTGGCTGCAGCATCATCACCAATGAAGGCATGCTGACTCATCCAGCCTGGCCCGTCCCGTGGCCTGCTGTCGATCTCGTTCGTCCCAAACCTAACGCGACGCTTATCCGCATGTGTTGGGTGGCCGCCGGAAAGGCAGATGCAGCGCTCACTCTTTGGCGCAAATCCGACTGGGATCTGGCTGCGGGAACGCTGATCGTAGAGGAGGCAGGTGGCGTCGCGACAACCCACCTTGGTGAACCCTACCTTTTCAATCGGGGCGAACCTGCACAAAGAAGTCTGTTGGCGGCTGGAAAGGCCCTGCATTCCCTGTTATCAGCGCGAGTCAAAGGCGTCAGACTGCCAGATCCAAACTGGACCGTGCGCCCTTATGATCAGACACAGACGACGGAGCGCCAGGCCATGGGCGAAACTGCTACTTCAAAACAACTCCTTCACCTCGTCATTGGAGGTGAACTGAAAGACGTCACCGACGTGCAGTTCGAAGACCTTTCAAAAATCGACTTTGTTGGGGCCTTTGCCAGCTACAAAGAAGCGTATGATGCCTGGAAAGGCGCGGCGCAAAGAACGGTAGACAGCGCGGAGACGCGTTACTTCATTCTGCATGCGCACAAGCTGCTCGATCCAGAGACAGGTGATCATCATCACATCTAGTCCCGCCAAAGAACGCAACAGGCGGTCTTTGGCCCGATTATTGGGCAAACATTTCTGGCCGCATCGCAACTGGTTCATTGCTGGAACCCTGTTTGCTGTTTTGACGTCAATCTGCGCTGTCGGATATGGCGCTGTATTGGGATATGTCGGTAATTCTATCCAATGTCAGATTGAAGGTGGCACCGGAGACGCCTGCGATTCGGTGCAGACGATCGCGCAAAGCGTCGGCCTGACCGCATCAAGCGGCTGGATCTGGTTCGGGATCTACGCCATCATCGCGCTGACCGCCGTTCGGGCGATATCCATGTATGCGATGAATATGCTGAACAATACCGGCGTACAGCGCGGTCTGGTATCCATTCAAAGCGTTCAGTTCGATGCGCTCACGGATGGCGATTATGCCCGTGTGGCGGGGGATAATTCCGGAGGATTTGTCTCTCGTTTCATCAACGATGTGACCGCGATCCGAGATGCAGCTCTCCGATTTGCGAATAACTTCACGAAAAGCCTCGTAACGATTATCGGCGTGCTTGTGGTGCTGTTGATCGTCGACTGGCAATTGGCAGTCATCATCCTGGTCGTTTACCCGCTTGCGCTAGGACCGGTAATTGCGCTTGGGAACTCCATTCGCGCGCGTTCCAAGAAAGCGCAGCATCAGATCGGCGAAGTCACGGCGTTGGTATCGGAAGGTCTGCAATCTGCGCGGGTCGTAAAGGCCTACGGGTTGGAGGGATACCAGAAGGAGCGCGGTAAGAACGGTTTTGCCGAGCGATCCCGGCTTTTTCTCCGCGTGCTGTCGCAACGTGCCGCTGTCGATCCGGTGCTAGAAGTCGTTGGCGGGATTGCGATCGCCGCTCTGCTTGGTTTTGTGTCCTTCCGAATCGCCGAAGGCACCAACACGCTCGGGGATTTGCTCGCAATCATCGCTCTAATCGGCGTTGCGTCACCTGAAGTGCGTGCACTCGGATCCATTACAGCGGTGGCTCAAGAAGGCGCGGCCGCAGCGGACCGGGTCTATGAGATCATAGACGCCCCGGCGACCGTGACAGACAAGCCAGAAGCGCAAAAAATCGCCAATGCCAACGGCGAGATAGCGTTTGAAGATGTGCATTTTTCCTATCCGGACGGAACCGAAGCACTCAAGGGATTGAGTTTTGCGACCCGACCCGGAGAAACAGTCGCGATAGTCGGGCCAAGTGGTGCTGGAAAGTCCACCATCTTCAATTTGATCCTCAGGCTTTATGACGCAACGACGGGAAGCGTGAAGGTCGATGGGCTTGATGTTCGCGAATTGGATTCGAATTCCCTGCGCGGGGCGACAGCGCTCGTATCGCAGGATACCGCCTTGTTCGACGATACGATTGCTTCAAATATCGCTTTAGGGCGCTTGGGCGCCGATGCTTCCGAGATCGAAGCCGCCGCGCGTGCGGCTAACGCGAACGATTTCATCCTGGAGTTGCCTGATGGTTACGCGTCACAAGCAGGGGAGATGGGGCGCAACCTGTCTGGAGGTCAAAGGCAGCGCGTCGCGCTGGCCCGCGCCATCCTGCGCGATGCGCCTATTCTGATGCTGGACGAAGCCACTTCGGCGCTGGATGCGGAAAGCGAGGCCAAGGTTCAGGCTGCACTCGCGGAATTCGCCGTGAACCGGACAACTCTCATCATCGCGCACCGACTATCAACCGTTCGCGCGGCCGATCGCATCATCGTCGTCGACGATGGTCGCGTTGTTGAAACGGGTCCGCATGATGAGTTGATGGAGCGGAACGGCGTCTACCGGAAACTGGTAGAGTTGCAGCTCAGCTAGACGCCAGCCAGCGGGCGCTCCTGCGGAACTTGAGAAGCTGCGCTCTTTAGGAATCGGGCGAGTTTTTCAGAACTTTCCGCCCCTTGCACCGCGAGCTGCCGCATCGCGATAAAGGTTGGCACACCCGAAACGCCCATTTGTCGGAACAGATTCTGTTCGCCTTTAACAGTATCGACATCCGCATCGCTGGCGAGCAGGTCTGAGACGATGTTTGGGTCGAGACCAATCTCAGACGCAATCGTCACCAGGACTTCATGATCGCCAATATCCAGACCTTTGGAGAAATACGCATCAAAGAGCGCTTCCTTAGCGTCCATGCCGCGCGACTGGCCTTGCGCCCAATGCACCAGACGGTGCGCGTTAAAGCTATTGGGTCGCCAAGAGATCTTCTCGAAATCGAACGGAATGCCTTCTTCCTGGCCGTATTGAATGAGGGCATCGCGCATCGAATTTGTGCGGTCCCGGTTTTGATCCGATCCAAATCGCGCTTTCATATAGGCCTTGTAGTCTGTACCGCCGGGGGGGATGGACGGATCCAACTCAAACGGGCGAAACAGAATTTCGACGTCAAGATCAGGCTCTAGATCCATAGCTCCTTTGAGGCGGCGCAATCCGACCCAACACCAGGGGCAAACCAGATCAGAAACCATTTCGATATGTAGCGTCATGGGATAGATCCTTTTTCCGCGTGGGCTTTGAGGTGCGCCAGATCCACAATGGAAAGCGTCTTGTAATGTGTTGCGCTCAGGTCAACCGGCGGCGCGACGCCCATTTGTCGAGCTTCTTCCCATCTCGATGCGCAAAGACACCATTTGTCACCCGGCTTGAGGCCGGGAAACTGAAATTCGGGTCGGGGTGTGATCAAATCATTCCCGCGATTGAAGCTGTATTGAAGGAACTCGGCTGTGACGGTCACGCAGACAGTGTGCATCCCGTGATCCATCGGCCCGGTATTGCAGCAACCGTCACGGAAGAAGCCCGTCAAAGGCGATTGACTACATGACGCGAGTTCATTCCCCAGCACGTTCTTCGCTGTTTTGACAACATTAGTCATGTCGCAGGAACGCTTTGAGGCTTGTTCGCTGCAGACCGTAGAACGCCCCAATATCCGCGCTGGACCTCCATTTGGGCCGTTACGCCTTTCTGATCCAACATCCGGTGAGCTTCGGCCAGGCGATAGAAGGGAAGGTGCATGAACATATGATGCTCACAATGATAGTTCACCCAGTAAGGGGCTATGAACACTCGTTCGAGCAGGCTCGCTCGCGTGGTGCGCGCATGCCGCATCGGATCATCATGATCTGGAACGACCGCATGCTCGGCTATGTTGCGAAGCCGCGTGATCATCATGTTCCAAGTCGCCATGGGCAAGATCCAGAGGACAAAGAACGCCCACCAATGCCCCAGGAGCGTCAGAATCGCCAATATGGCTGCATTCGTAACCAGAAACGGGATAACCGCCTCTCGCGCGTTCTGAGAGCGGTTTTCAGCGCCTTTTTTATTGCGAATGCCTATGCCCAGCGCATTCGATAACTGATTGACGCGCTGCTTGTAAAAAGTCTGCCCGGTTAAATCGCGAATGATCTTGCGACGAAGCGAGGATGTAGTGATCGGGAAGGGCGCCGATAGTATGAGATCCGGATCTTCCGGCTGTTGCGCGAATTTATGGTGTTGCAGGTGATACGGACGATATGCTTTCAGACTGCCCCCAATCGGGGCGCCCGAAAGCCAGTGTCCAAAGAAATGATTCAGCGTTTTATTCTGAGAAAGGCCGCCATGGGCAGCCTCATGCATTAGAACGGCCAGTCCGAGCTGCCGCGCGCCAATAACTGGAACGGCGAGTATGATCAGCCACGGTTGCCAGATCGCCGCCGCCATAGCGAGGCCGATCACGACCCAGGCGTGGACAACCATTCCAAGCCCCAAAAGGTCTGATCGACGGGACACATGGTCCCATTCTTCTCGGCTGAACAGATCAAGCGGGCGGATTCGTTTCGCAGCGGCCATATCTCGATAATACAGCCTTTTCCTAAGGGCAGACAAGCATGTCCTAGAGCAATGCCGCGATTGTCAGGCCGGCTAGGATGATTGCGCCGGCCCAGACATTCGACTTGAACATAGCAAGAGAGAATGCTTCGCGGTCTTTGGAGAGGGTCGACACCTGCCAAATGCCATGCGCCAGGAAGGCGAGAGCCAGAAGCGCCCCAATACGACCGGCACCCGCAAAGTATGCTCCAAGGAAGATCAGCGCCGTCGCCGCCATGTGAAAGACGAAAATCCCGGTCAGAACCTTGTCTCCAAACAGTCGAGCGGTCGATTTCACGCCAACCAGTTCATCGTCATTTCGATCTTGCAGAGCATAAATCGTGTCATATGCGACGGTCCAGCAAACTAGACCGAGATAGAAGACCACAGTTGCGCCTGTGACGCTGGTCGCCGTCGCGGCCCCTACCAGAACGCCAAAATTGAACGTGAAGCCTAGCCAGGCCTGTGGCCACCAGGTGATGCGCTTCATGTACGGATAGGCTGCGACCAGCGGTATCGCGAGCAGCGCGACTATTTTGGCATCAAACGGGAGGAAAGCCCATACGAAGAAGCCAACCGCGAGCTGCGCCCCGAGGAACACGTAAGCCTGGGATAAGGTCAAATCTCCTGCAGGAAGTGGCCTTTCTGCTGTTCGGGCGACTTCGGCATCCACATCGCGATCTCGAATATCGTTCCATGTGCAACCGGCGCCTCGCATCGCGATAGCACCAATGGCGAACAGGATGATCCACACCAGATCCATCCATGCAAATCCACCCGGAACCCGCATGAGAGCGAGGCCAATCCAGCAAGGCAGCAGCAACAACCATATGCCGACTGGGCGATCCCAGCGCGCAAGCGCCACATATGGACGACTCTCTTCTTGCAACTGACGCAACCAACCGGGCAGGGCGCTGTCTAGCGGAATGCCACGACGTTCGTCCTCGTGGGAATCAAACTCAGTCATGCGCTCTCTATAGCGGTTTTTATTTGTCGCGCCATGACTTAACGCGGCAATCAGAGCGGCCTATAGACCGCTGGATGAGCCATATCGCCCGCGTCTTCATAGAGCAGCCCCTTAGGCTGGATCACCCGGTTGTGCTGCCGGAAGGGCAGAGCAAGTACTTGCTGAGGGTCATGCGCCTAACAGACGGGGCCTTGGTCCGAGTTTTCAATGGCCAAGACGGCGAGTGGGCCTGCTCCCTTTCGGTTGATAGAAAAGTCGCCGTCCTCACTCCAACAAAGAACCTAAGGCCGCAGGAG
Source organism: Henriciella sp. (assembly GCA_017642885.1). Taxonomy (GTDB): domain Bacteria; phylum Pseudomonadota; class Alphaproteobacteria; order Caulobacterales; family Hyphomonadaceae; genus Henriciella. Next base: position 108,127 of record JAEPOM010000006.1, read on the forward strand.
AACGGCCCCGAGCTCACCCTGCTATTCGCGCCCGTCAAAAAAGCGCGGACCGACTTTATCGTTGAAAAGGCCACCGAACTCGGAGTGTCGGATATTCGGCCGATATTGACCGACTATACCCAAAGCCAACGCGTTCGAACCGATCGAATGCGCCTTTTGGCGATCGAAGCAGCAGAACAGACCGAGCGAATGGATCTGCCAGATATTCAAGAAGCCCTGTCTCTGCCAAGGGCGCTCGCCGAATGGGATAAAACGATCCCACTTATCTTTTGCGACGAGGGTGGTCGATCTGCGCCACTGGCGGACTTTGCGAATCAACTCACCGGCAAAACCGCAGGCATATTGATTGGTCCAGAAGGCGGATTTTCACCAAAAGAGCGAGATATGCTCCACGCTCTCGATTTCGTGATCCCCATTACGCTGGGTCCGCGCATCCTTCGCGCAGAGACAGCGGTTGTGTCCGCGCTCACCCTTTGGCAATCGTTGTTTGGAGATTGGCAAAAGGCACCCTATCTGCCTGAAGCAGAATAAGTGCCGGGAGGGCAGGGGCGTGACAACTCCAACGACAGATATTGACGAAAACGCACCGCGCATCTCCGGAAAGACGGAACTGGTGGAATGGTTCGAAGTCGGCAGCAAACCGAAAGCAGATTGGCGCATCGGTACCGAGCATGAAAAGTTTGGATTCACCTGGAATGACCTGAAACCGCTACCTTATGACGGTGCGGCGTCGATAAAGGCGATGCTCGAAGGCTTGCGCGACCGATTCGACTGGTCACCGATCGAAGAAAATGGCTATCTTATTGGTCTGAAAAAGAACGGCGCCAGCGTGAGCTTGGAACCGGGCGGACAGTTCGAACTGTCAGGCGCTCCGCTCGAGCACATCCACCAAACTTGTAACGAAGTTGGTCAGCACCTGAGTGAAGTTCGCGAAATAGCAGAACCGCTTGGCATCGGTTTTATCGGGCTCGGCGCCAGCCCGATCTGGTCCATGGAAGAGACCCCGATCATGCCGAAAGGCCGCTATAAGATTATGCGCGCCTATATGGAGAAAGTCGGTCGTCTAGGACGGCAAATGATGTTCCGCACCTGCACCGTGCAAAGCAATCTCGATTACGGCTCAGAAGCGGACATGGTGAAAAAGTTCCGTGTTTCGTTAGCGCTGCAGCCGCTGGGAACCGCCCTGTTCGCCAATTCTCCATTCCTGGAGGGACGTCCTAACGGCTTTTTATCTTACCGGTCTCAGATCTGGACCGATACCGACCCCGATCGCACGGGCATGCTGCCTTTTGTCTTCGAGGATGGGTTCGGATTTGAGCGTTATGTCGATTATGCGCTGGATGTTCCCATGTATTTCGTTCGCCGCGGCGGAAAATATCTGGATGCTTCGGGCTTAAGCTTTCGGGATTTCATGGACGGCAAGCTCCCAATCCTTCCAGGCGAAAAACCTGCAATTGATGACTTTGAAGATCATCTCTCGACGATCTTTCCTGAAGTTCGCTTGAAACGTTTCCTCGAGATGCGGGGGAGCGACTCCGGGCCATGGTCACGCCTCTGCGCGTTCTCTGCTTTCTGGACGGGTTTGCTCTACGACGAAGACGCGCTGGACGCGGCTTGGGAGCTGGTAAAGTCCTGGACCGCAGGTGATCGTGAAGCCCTCCGTCAGACCGTGCGAACGATCGGTCTAAAAGCTCCAGTGCCTGGAGGGCGAACACTGCAAGACCTGGGGGCAGAGGTCCTAGAGATTGCGCGGGAGGGGCTCCGTTCAAGGGCGAAACTTTCCGTGTCCGGAGACGATGAAACTGGATTTCTTCAAGAGCTAGATCGCACAATTGAAACCGGGATCACGCCGGCTGAAGAACTGCTGAATCAGTATCACTCTGATTGGAACTCCGACGCGCGTCGAGTATTCAAATCTCTCGCGTACTGACGCGATTCCTAATCGCACCGGAGCCCAACCCAAATTCGAATTTCTTCGATATATGTGTAACATCGAAATTCAGAGCATTCGCATTCGAAGAAGAAGGCGGCAACTTACTTTATGCGTTTGACTCTAAAAGAACGCCCGCCGTCCAGCTTCATTTTGAAACTTCCAAATGCAGCTCGCTTGATTGCAGCTGTTTCGGCGCCCCGTTTCTCGCTGAATACTATTTGCTTACCGTCTGTTTGCTCCCAGACTTGGCCATTTTCGAGCGTGATGCGTAAGTTTTCAAAACGCAAACGTGTAACCTGAGAGACGGGCTCCAAGATCTCATCCAAATCGGCTGATTCACTCTTACCAAATTTGGGGAGGATATTCTTGGGAATAGACGGCAAGGATAATCCAAAAGATTCTCGATTGAGTTGTTCGACATCAGACTTATCGATGATGGCGAGCTGACCGGACGCTTCTGCAGCTTGGAACCTGCTGACGGCATCGTCATAGCAAGTGAGCCGCTCGGCGTCGGAATCGATATTGGCGCACTCATAAATCATCTCTGTTGAAACATCGGTTTGGGCCAACGCAGCTGCGGGAACCATGATCATCAAGCCCAATGACACAAAAATTGCTCGCATGTTGAATTCCTTTGTTTGAGCCGATCGTAAGCACCATCGTCTAATGTGAATCTCAATAGTCACTGGCATGACCTTAAACCGCACCTCGTTTGGCTTTAAGGATCCAGCCGACAATATCGGAGTCCATTTTAAATGGTGCCATATGGCAGTCTTCGTCAACGCCTATCGTATTCAAGAGTTCGAGCGCTTCACTTTCTGTTAGAGCTGCATTGATCATGCTTTCCATACGCCCTCTATAGGCGCTGACCTCGAGTTGCATGCCGTCCAACCAGCCCTCTATGTCTTTGTATTCATAAGAGGATCTGCGTTCAAATAGTTGTTTGGTGCCCGTGTACAGATGCGTAGCAATCCGGTTGGTTTCGGCAAGAGATACCAACGTGGTTTGCGCCTCGGAAAAGTCGTCTATCAGCGGCGTCAAGTCTTCCCGACTCTGATTCGACTGTCCTCGCTCAAACGCAATTATTTGAGCGATCATCACCTTCGCCCTCTCGACGAACTTGCTATCTTCAATTTTGACCAGACCCGCTAAGCGGCTTTTGCATTCTTGTTCGATCGCGCTGTTCTTCATGTGCGCCACCGCGATGAACATGCCGCCAGGTTTTAAGAGGCGCGCGATTTCTGAAGCGCAGTCTTTGCCCGCGTATTCGAACCCAAACTGACTAACCACCAGGTCGGCACTCTGACTGGCGAGCGGAACATTGGTAGCGCTGGCGACTATTCCGCGAAGACCAGAAACGTTAGCTACAGCAATATCGATGGCCGCTTGGGAAATATCGACCCCGATAAGCTCTTTTGTGTTGGGATCACCGACATGCTGGAGCACCGAGCCCGCTCCACACGCTAGATCTATAACTTTGTTTGCCGGATAGTCCTCGAAGACTGACCGCCAAAATGAAGCCAGATCATCGTTGGTTTCTACTTCAATGAGTCCAAAGACTTCGCCGGTCTCGGACGCCGTACGCCCGTTCCAGTAATTGGACCAGTCGTGGTTTTTCTGCTCGATCGAATCCATTCTTATGTTTCCAGTGACCGCGTTTTGCATTAGCTGCCATGACATGACTAAGCAAAATGGAAAGTTTTCCCAGAAGACAATACAGCTGGGTTTAGATGCATTTCGCAAGCAAGATTTCGAGAATGCCTATCTAGTTCTTTCTACCCAGGACCACCCGGTTGCCCTAAATGCAGCCGGCGTCAGCGCCCAACGTTTATCGCGATTTGACGACGCCTCAAACTGTTTTGAACGCGCGTCGACTTTGGCTCCCAAAGACGCAAATGTTCTAAACAATTGGGGGCACTTTGAACTGGAGCGAGGAGAGATCTTATCAGCGCGCGACAAGTTTCAAGCAGCGCTATCATTCTCACCCGATCTGACAGCGGCGCGGATCGGTCTTGCGAAAACGCTTATGGCGGAGGAAGAGTGGGGGCAGGCGAAAATCGCTTGGTCTGATATCCTCGCGGCGACCCCTAACAGCCGGGTTGCATTCTATGGTCTAGCTACTTGTTTTTTGGAACTAGGGGATACTCACCAGGCGATTGAGGGCTTCGAAAAGCTAATATCCGCCGGGCGTCAGCCTGAAATCGCGTTTATGCTTGGAAGAGCGCTCTTAGAACTCGGCGAGTTCGGAAAAGCAGAACCCGAACTGCTGTTTGCACACGCATCCACGCCAAGTGAATACACGTTACGGACTCTAGCCAGCCTCTATTGGATGACTGATCGACGTGAGAAATTTGATCAGCTGTTGAGCGCGAGTCCCAATGAACTGATCGCAGAACGAATCAAGTTGCTTCTTGAAGCTGATCTCGTGCCAGACGCTGACGCGACATGGAGAGAAAGTTCCGCGCTATTGTCTCAAAGTTCAAATGGGCAGGTCCTAAGGTCTTTGATCGCCCAGAAACTCGATCAAATACCTTTGGCACAGGATGCCGCGAGGAAGGCAATCTCGCTCGATCAAGGCAATGACGCTGCATGGGACGCGCTCATAATTTCTGAGTTGATGTCGGGCAACGCGCAGAGAGTCTTCGAGATGGTGACACCGTTGCGAAAAAGTAGGCCGGTCGCACAAAACTGGATCGCATATTCTGCTGACGCAGAACGCCTACTGGATCGAGACCTTGAAAATCCATTGGCATGCAAAAGTCCGTGGATTCAGGCGCATCAAATCCCCGTTCCTAACGGTTACAAAACGCTGAGCGATTTTAACGCCGCATTCTCTGAATATTTGCTCGCACAGCATAAGCTTGAACGGCGCCCCCTCGAGCAATCGTTGCGGGGCGGGACCCAAACGACGCGGAGTTTGCTAGCGGATAAAAGCGAGATTGTAAGGGCATACATTGAAGCGTTGGATAAACCGATACAAGATTATTTGTTTTCTATAGGGACGTCGAATGATCACCCAACATCCGCTCGTAATCGCGGAGAGTATTCATTTTCAGGTATGTGGTCTGTGCGCTTGTTGGAGCAGGGATATCATGAAAGTCACATTCATCCGGAAGGGTGGATTAGTTCGGCTTACTATATAAAGGTCCCGGACTTTGGGGCCGATTCCAAGGCGGGATGGATCTACTTCGGCAAGCCACCGTATCAAACGTCACCTTCACTTGAGCCTTTGAAGTGGATAAAGCCTGAGGCTGGACGATTGGTGCTGTTTCCATCCTTCATGTGGCATGGGACTGTACCGATAGAAGGCCCGGTTGAGCGAATTACCGCTCCATTCGATTTGATGCCGGGATAAGAAAAACGGGCTCCCATTTGGGAGCCCGTTTCGATTTCTAAAAGGATTGGATCCGTTTTTAGAAGGATGCAGTGACCCGTGCGAACCATGTACGACCCAGAGTGTCGTAAGTCGCAGGATATGTGTTCGACTGCTCTGCAGAATCGTCACCGATTATGACGAAGTCTTCGTCGAGAAGATTCTCAACACCCACCGTCAGTGAGACGTTATCCGTCACATCCCAGAAGCCGGTCAGATCGAACTGGTCGTAAGCATCCACACCCGTGATGAACAGGTCTGGTGTTCCGCCATTTGCGAACAGATCGTCTTCAACAGAAGAGATACGCGTCCAACGCAGACGTGCGCCGTAATCACCAAGAGCCCAGTCAAAGCGAGTGTTGAAGCTCCATTCTGGAGTAGGCTCGCCTACAGTCGCTCCGTAGAAGCCAACCGCTTCGATTGGATCTTCACCTGGCAACGGGATGAAATTGCTTTCGTCTGTATAGGTGACCAGCGAGTAGACCCCGAAGGTTCCGTAGCTATCAGTGTCGAAAGAGTAATCGACGCTAATGTCTATACCTTTAGTGCTCAACTCAGCCGCGTTCCGAGAGAACGAATCAAAGTTGAGAACCGTACCGTCTGGATTACGACGGATCGCATTACAGAACTCTGGCAGGCCATCGATGTAGCAGAAGTCGAAGATCCGCTGTGACGGCACACCTGCAACGACGTCTTCGATTTGAATGTCGAAGTAGTCAACGGTGACTGCGAGATTATCGATGAACGATGGCTCCCAGATTGCACCCAAGGTAAGCGTTTCAGCAGTTTCTTCCTGCAGAGTTGGGTTCCCGCCAAACAGACCTTCGATCTGTGCGTTAACTTGGATCGGCGTACCGGTCGCTCCAGTAGGAACGTTAGCCAGTGCCGCTGGGTTGCTCTCACAGTTCGCAGTAATTACGGCTGCGTTCGCAGGATCAAACCCACCAAGTGTTCCACCAGAACAGGGGTCAGCGATGTTCGGGAAGCCATTGGTTTGTGGCGAGAACAATTCACCGATGTTTGGCGCACGAACAGCTTGTTGGAACTGACCACGCAGACGGAGTTCTGGAATTGGTGTCCAGCTAAGACCGGCAGCGTAAGAGCTGACCTGTCCAACACCCTCAGTTGAGTAGTCAGATACACGATACGCACCGGTGAAGGTAATTTCTTCAGCCATTGGCGCGTTCTCAACGAGAGGTGCGTTGATCTCGACGAATAGTTCTTTTACGTCGAAATCGCCAAAAATGTCTGGAGCTTGGTTAAAGCCACGAACATCTGGGCCAAGACCTGCACCTCGAGTGGACAGGTTCTCTTCACGGTACTCACCACCGAAAGCAACCATGATTGGGTTTTCGGCAGCTGGAGATGTCAGACCAAACAGGTCGCCGCTTGCAGACGCTGATGCAACGAACTGTTCTGTTTGACCCGTGATGATGCCCGTTACAGAGATCGCATCAACAACGTCCTGCGTCAGACCATTCTCTTGGAAGATATTGGCCGTACCGTTTGCGACAGCAGCGGTGTAAGCAGAGAACGAAATGTTACCAGTCTGGCTAACCGCAGTTTCGGCTTGACCGAACGATGCAAAAGCTTCCCAGGTCCATGTATCTGTAAGAGATCCGCGCAGACCGCCATTCACTTGGAAACTGTCATTGCGAATGTCAGATAGACGACCACCAGTTTCCTGGAAACGGCGACCGGCAGAGAAGGTTGCATCTGGCACACCGTTTCCATCAGCGTCAGCAAGTGTTCCACCGCCATTGCCCAGAGAAATTGCGTTCAGTGCAGCAAGCGCTTCGGTATCACCGGCTAGGAACGGGTTGTCCAAGTTCACGGTGATCGCGCCGAAGATCGGCGTTGGTGCCAGAAGCTGCTCAGTTTGGCTGGTTACAAATACGGCTTGAGCGTATGCTTCCAAATTCTCAGTGATGTCGTAAGAGACATTTGTGTACATAGAGTAACGCTCTTGCGGAATCTGCAAGTAGTTCTCTGGAGCATAGTTATAACGGTTGGTGTTTGGACCAGCGTTGATAAATGGCAGAATGCCAGGGCCACTTGGGTTAAAGATGAAACCGAAGCTGTCTGTCGTACAAACGCCAGTACCATCATCCACCGTACCTTCGACGCCACATGGTGCGTTGATGCCCAGGATCGAGGTGTAGTCGACGTCGAAATCAAGTGCGAAGGTCGACGGGATGTTGACCGAACCGGTTTCCTGAAGGCCCGCGGCAACACCATTGTCAGCCAGCGTGAAGAATGAACCAGCGCGATCGCCCTGAAGGACAGATTCGCGTTGTGTGTACTCGATGCTGAGTACTGCGTTACCGCGGCCGCTATCAAAATTACCGCCCATGGTTGCAGCGGCTGTGTAGATCGCGCCGTCACCTTCTTCGGTAGACTCATAACCAGCAGACACTTCGAGACCTTCGAAGTCATCTTTCATAATGAAGTTTACAACACCTGCGACAGCGTCTGAGCCATACACTGCGGACGCACCACCCGTCAGAATGTCTACACGCTCTACGAGAGCGGCAGGGATGGTGTTCAAGTCAACTGCACCAGGGTTTTGGTTGGAGGTTACATAACGACGACCGTTTACCAATACGAGCGTACGGTTTGCACCAAGACCACGAAGGTCGACTGTGGCTTCACCAATACCAGGGTTGTTGGAAGTCGAATCGAAGCCCGGAATAACTTGCGGGAGCTGGTTAAGAAACTGCTCTGCATTCACGGTGTTCGAAAGTGTAAGATCAGCCGCGTTCACGTTCGTGATAGGGCTACTTGAAGTTAGGTTGCTGTTTTGAATGCGAGAACCAGTAACCGTAATCGTTTCTTGTACTGATTCTGTATCATCGCCTTCTTGAGCAATTGCGACATGCGACAAAAGAGGTGCGGCGAGACCCGCAATTACAGTTGTACGCACCAAATGACGTCGAAGTTTCGACTTCGCCATTGTGTTCTCTCCTTTTTACCAAGCTACGCAGGGCAGCTTCTAGAAATCCACGGTTCTCCTGACCGAAGATGGGGGTCACAAAAGTGCCACTTTTCATTTCCGTCAATTGTTGACACTGCAACCGTCAGCAGAATTGGATGATTTGTTCGAGCACTGCGTCATAAATACAACGCGAGAAGCGGCGATACGAGTAAAAAAATCCAACATTGTATTGATTTCCGGAGAATTCTCTCTCTGACGGAAATGGCAGGCGAACCTGACCGAATACCACACTCTAGTACGAAATCTCGCAGAATATGGGACTGTTCGGGTTCGCAAATCGGTGGATTCGGGGGCAAAATTCCACGCTCCGAATAGTCACTCCAGATTTCCGGGTTAAACATATCAACGAGCGCAAGACGCGCGCCTCAACGTCGAACAGCCGGGCTTTCCATTTCGAGACCATTCGACCGGGCTGCGAGAAAGAGTTCCACCGCGACGTAGAGCGGATCGCCGTAGGGGAGGGGCTCTGCTCGAACACCCAAATCGCAGTCGCGAAGACGTCGGTGCAGGGAGCCGAGAGACTCCCATTCGAGCCGGTAAGCCGGGAATCCGTTTCCGTGGCCTTGGCTTAGCGTATCGCCGCGCAGACGTTTGCCCCAATTTTCCGTATGGCATTGCTGGCAGGACAGATTGAATTGCCCGCGGCGAGTCTGGAAATAGTCTCTCCCAGCTTCGTATATGTCTTGAGCTGGCCCGCTGACGTCCACGGACACCGGAGCGCCGAGAGATTGATTTGCGACAAAGGCGGTGACGGATAGGAGTTCCTCAGATTCGTATTCCCATGCTGGTTCGCTCTGATGCGTAACGCGGCACTGGTTGATGCGGCCCTCCAGGTTGAGAACCCTGCCGGCTTTCTCGTCATAGGCGGGATACGTCGCTGCGACGCCGGATAATCCTGCTTCGTGGCACGTTATACAGGCCTCGCCCGACGCAGGTGCTTTGGAAAATAGAGCCTCTCCACGATCGACCCATAAATAGCCCGGATTGGCGAAATTATCCTCCTGAAGATCGCGTGTTTCTGCGGTTAGGAATATAGATCCAGAAACAATATCTTCTGCGGCGATTTCAGTAGCATTTTCTGCCGCAGGTGGTGCGCTGCATGCCGGTATCAGCGCGATCAACGTGGCGCCAGCGAAGCGCTTCATGTGACCGTCAGCGCAGACGTTTCGGACCAAGCAGTGCCATGCTGATCGGTCCACGTGAAATCAAGAGTTCCACTATTCGAAGCTCTCACATAGAATGTCAGCAACGGATTTGCGGCTATCCCCGGATGGAAGTCAGCGGCAAAGACCAATTCATCCAAATAGCGGCACTCGAACCGGGTAATGATGTCTCGCTCGATGACTTCACCGCGCGCGCCGCGCCGATGGCCGCTCTCCATAGGGTGTCGGATAAGGGCTTTAATCTCGATCACTTCACCAACGTTTGCGGCATCTGGAACGGCAAGACGAATACTAGCCATGCTTCCCCCTACAACACCACGCACGCAGCGAGCGTGACAACAGTTTCGCGGCTACCCGACCATAGCGAGCCATCATTCATTTCGGCGATGGCCTGAATGCTCTGTGTGCCCGACATTCGAATGCGCGCATCGACCTTGGCGCGACCCGAGCCAGGTGAGAAGTAGAATTGCGAGATCAGGGGCAGGGGGTTTCGTGGCGACAAGATCGCGACGCGTTTAACAAAGTCCTCTTTCGTCATCGGGCTGTCGACCTCGACGGAGAGAGGCACTGAATATCCGTTCTCGGCAATTGGCGGCAGTTTGATCGTTACGCGCCCTTCGGTAACAGGTCGCATGCCAAACAGCTCCCGGCGCGCTTGGTCGAGATCGGCCTGTTCGGCGTGGCTACTCAGCGGCGATGCTGCAATCAACACGGTCCCGGTCCCCAAAGCGAGGAGGTCTCTCCGGTTAAGGTCCAACCTCGTATTATGCGTCATCACCAGAGGCCCTCCGCTCAACCAGATAGGCAACTATATCTTCGACTTGCTGAGCCGACAAAACAGACTCTCCCGAATAGGCTTCACCAACCTGATGTAGGTCATGAATGCGATAATAGGAGGGCATCAATGCGCCGGGTTGTACCAATTGATAATCCGCGATCCGCAATCGCAATTGTCCAGCGCTCAATCGATCACCGACCAAAGTTAGATCCGGACCGACATCACCCTGAAACTCTGCATCCAATCCATCGACCTGATGGCAGAGAATACAATGCCCCTCATTGCGCGAGACGAACAGCTGTTCCCCGCGGATCGTGTCTCCGGCCGTTTCTGTCAGCGGCTGGGTGATCGCGTCGCCTAAAATTGTGTTGGCACGAATAAGCGGCGCTTCTTGTGCCCCGCAGGCGGATATAATGAGAACCGCGAGTATACCCACTCGACTCACCCGAACGTCTCGCTTGTAATCGTTTCAAACCAAGATCTGGCCTGATCGGCTTCCTGGTTTCGGATAGATTTAACAGCGCTCAACGAGCTTACGCCACCAGCCTCCGAGACACTCATCAAGATATTGTTTTCATTGGAATAAACGCCTGCAATGGAGATGGCTTCATCGGGCGTGGTAAACGAGTAGCAGGTATTGGAGAGAATGGTCGCTTGCGGCTCAAGACCAGAGACGAGGCGGGCGACACCCATAGCGCAGACCTTGGCTTGAAGGTTAGCTGAAAATGCTGATTTCGGCATTGGAGCGGCGATGGTTGCGTCCCCGATAACGTGGATATTCGCCTGCTGCGTTGATTCGAAAGCGAGCGGATCAATCGGGCACCATCCTGTGCCGTCACTCACACCAGCACGATCGGCTATAGATCCAGCCTTTTGTGGAGGGATAATGTTGATCACTGATGCATCGAACGATTCAAAATCCGTTTCGATTGTCTCTGTCGCGGCATCAACCCGGGAAACAGTCCCATCGTCGCTTGCGCCGCGCCACTCCAGATGATCAGGATAGTGTTCGTCCCACGCTTCCTGAAACAGTGCCTTTTTTGAGAAACTGTCTTTCGCGTCGAGGACGATCAGTTTGGAGCGAGGTTTCCGAGTTTTCAGATAGTGCGCAATCATGCTTGCCCGCTCATATGGCCCCGGAGGACATCGGAAGGGCGCTGTCGGGACGCTCATGATGACGGGTTGGCCGTCCTCTAGCGCGTCGAGCTTCTGCCGCAACAATAGAGTTTGCGGACCTGCTTTCCAGGCATGGGGAAAGATCTGCGCAGCCGCTTCATCATAGCCCTCGAGGGCGTTCCAGCGCATGTCGATCCCGGGTGAGAGGATCAGCCGGTCGTAGCCGATCGTTTCCGCGTCCGAAACGGTCACCGTCTGAGCCACCGGATCCACGTCGAGGGCCAACGTGTTCAATACGGTTACTCCCAGTCTCCGCAGGCCATCGTAACCAAACTGCTGCGCCGATAGTGCGCGATCTGTTCCAAGCACGAGGTTGCTAAATGGGCACGCCGTATAGGTTGCGTTGGCGTCTATGAGGGTAATGTTTGAAGAGGGGAGGACCGTCGCTAGCGTCTGGGCTGCACTGGCCCCGCCAAAGCCGCCTCCAATGATCACAATTCTCGCCTTTGCGCGCGCGAAAGCTGGAGTCGGAAGCGCCAGGGATGCTGTACCCAATCCCATGGCCTTAAGCAGAAAGCGGCGATCCAGCTGCGTCATCGCTCACCCTTGTCTTGATCAAAGTAATTAGCGAGCAACTCGATGTCGTCGTCTGAGTACCCTCGTGCCAAGCGGTGCATGACCGTGATGCCATCCGTCTCCGCTCTATACCGCAACAACGAGTCGCGCAGAGCCTCGGCTCCGTAACCTTTGAGAGAAACGACAGCCGTGCTGGTTTCCGAATGGCACCCAGCGCACGCCAATGCGAGCGACGCCGAACGGTTCGTCAGCTGCGCGATGCTGGTGTTCTTTACATCGTCATGGTCAGTGACCGAGCCGCCGCACGCTGCTAACCCAAGAAAGGCCAGAAGCAATGCGGCGCCAAGGGAATGCGATTTAGACATCCCGTAAGTTCTGATCCTTGATTGGAAGCTGACGCACTCGTTTCCCGGTCGCCGCATAGATCGCATTCAGAACTGACGGCGCTGCCACAGCAATCGTCGGCTCACCGACGCCGCCCCAGAAACCACCGCTCGGCATGATAATCGTCTCGACTTCGGGCATGGCTGCAATTCGCATTGAATCGAACGTGTCAAAGTTCTGTTCTTGAGCGACGCCGTCGACGAACGTAATCTCTCCGTACAGCATGGCGGAGAGACCATAGACGAAGGAGCCTTCCACCTGGGCTTCAATCTGCTGCGGGTTCACAGCATGACCAGGATCCGTCGCCGCGACGATACGATCAATTGAGAGCGCGCCGTCATCATCCACAGTGACTTCTGCACAGGCGGCAACATAAGCCCCAAAGCCATACATCACGCAAAGACCGCGATGCTTCCCATCATCCTGACCCCAGCCGGATCGATCGGCAGCTGCTTCCAAAACGGCTGCAGCTTGTGGACTGTCCTGCAGGTGTGCGAGGCGGAATTCGAGCGGATCACGGCCTGCTGCGTGCGCCATCTCGTCCATGAAGCATTCTAGATAGATCGCGTTCTGGTTCAGGTTCACGCCGCGCCAGAACCCCGGTCGGACGGGCGGATTTCGCATCGCGTGATCGACCAGGAAGTTATCGAAAGAGTATTTTAGAGTCTGGTCTTCCAACCGCTCGTCCACGCCGGACGGTAACAAGCCCTGGAAGGTCGCATAGTCGACCCCGTCTTGTAGCGCTTGAGGAATAAGCGCGGCAAGAATAGATTGTCCTGAAATACGTAGATGCATTCCAGTCATGTTGCCATCGGCATCCAAGGCGCCGCGCACTCGCCCTTTGGTGGTCGGGTGAAAGAAGCCATGCTTCATGTCTTCTTCGCGCGTCCAGAGCAATTTGACTGGCGTACCTGGCATTTCCATTGCGAGCATAACGGCTTGCTGAACGTAATCAGGCGCCCCGCGTCGACCGAAACCACCGCCAAGATGAATCTTGTAGACCTCACAATCTTCAATCGGCAGACCAGACGCTTCGGATACAGCCGCCAGCGCAGCCTCACCATTCTGGGTCGGACACCAAATCTCGCAACGATCGCCTGTAAAGAGCGCCGTTGTGTTCATTGGCTCCATACAAGCATGGTTCTGAAACGGCATATTATACGTGGCTTCGACAATTTGTGCGGCATTCGCAAAAGCGCCGGCAAGATCACCGCCGCCATTACCAACAAAGGCGTCGTCTGAAGTCAGGCCATCATCGAGCTCGGCTTCAAAGGCTTCTGTCGAGAAGTCGACGCCGCCTTCCCAAACAATCGGGAGGGCATCCAATGCCGTGTTCGCTTGCCACCAGGTGTCTGCGATCACAGCGACCGCGTTTTGACCCTCGCCAAACGGATTGTTCAGGGCGACGACTTTTTGAACGCCGGGCATGCCTTCGACCGCGGCTGCATCAAACGATGCAACAGTGGCTCCAATTTTTGGAGATTGGCGGATCGACGCGCTGAGCAGTTTGTCAGGCGTGGCATCGGTATCCTTGAGCACGTCCTCGAGACCAATATCGGCCCCATAGACTTGCTTGCCGATGAGCTTGTCCGCGGTGTCGAGGCGTTTCTTAGCGGCTCCGATGATCTTCCATTCGCTGGGATCCTTGACCGTAACTTCTAGCGGCGGAGCAAGTTGGGAAGCGGCCTCAGCAACCGCGCCGTAGGTCGTGGTTCGACCAGACTGGCCGTGCGTCACGATGCTGTTTTCCGAGCTACACTCAGAAGCAGGCACTTCCCATGCGCTCGCAGCAGCTTCAATCAGCATTGCTTTAGCGGCAGCGGCGCCTTCGCGCACATAATCCTGCGAGCCTCGAATGCCTTGGCTTCCGCCAGTTGAATAGCTGCGCCATACCCGTTCGCGAGCGAGGTTCTCGCCAGGTGTTGGGTAAACTGTCGTAACTTTGTCCCAATCGGCATCCAGCTCGTCAGCAACCAATTGCGCGAGCCCCGTCAGGGTGCCTTGGCCCATTTCTGACCTCGCGATGCGAACGGTAACCGTGTCGTCAGTATCGATGTGGACCCATGCATTGATCTCATCGATCGAAGACGGATCCGCAGTTGCATCCTGATCTGCGCCAGACCCACCGGGGGCGCAGCTTGCAAGGATACCAATCGTCAGGCCGGTAGCACCGGTACCAACAATGAATCCTCGGCGGGAGAGCATTCCTGTATCAGCCATGTCTCGTATCCCTTATGATTTATCGACGGCGAGCTTGATGCCCTTGCGGACGCGCGCCAGCGTTCCACAGCGACAGATATTGGTGATTTCAGCATCAATATCTTCGTCCGTGGGATTCGGATTGTCGTTCAGCATTCCAGCAACCGCCATGATCATACCTGGCTGGCAGTAGCCACATTGAGGAATATCCAGCTCCGCCCAGGCTTCCTGTACGGGGTGGCTGGCATTCTCCGACAAGCCTTCAATAGTTGTAATTTCTTCCTCACCGGACAGTGCTCCGACTGGATAGACGCATGAGCGAACCGGGCTTCCGTCAATGTGAATGGTGCAGGTTCCGCATTGGGCGATGCCGCAGCCATATTTTGCTCCGGTCAATCCAACCTGTTCGCGAATTACCCAGAGCAGGGGGGTGTCATCCGCCACATCCACCGTCTTTTTTTCGCCATTGATCTTGAGTGTCGCCATACTGTGCATCCTCCAGCACTTGGACGCGGGGACCCCTATAGGTCTCTCCTTCACGCATTGGAGTGAATAATGAGCCAATCGTTTACCGAGTAAAGGCTTGAGCAAAAGAAAATCGGAGAAAACGAACGCCCTGGCCGATTATGGGGTCGTTGTGTCGGCTAGCGCCACCTTTCGGCATCGGCATAGTCCGAATCGCCCGGCTCGATCCAGGCGTCACCCCGATCCGTCTTTTCCCGTTTCCAGAACACCGCTTTGGTCTTCAGATAGTCCATTAGAAAGTCCGCGGCCTCGAAAGATGCGCGTCGATGTGCAGAGGCTGTGGCAACAAACACAATTGTTTCGCCTGCCTTGATTTCGCCGACGCGGTGTTGGACCAGAGCATTCACGATCGGCCACCGGGATTGGGCCTCGTCCATCGCGGCTTGAATGCCGTCTTCCGTCATCGGTGAATAGGCCTGGAGAAACAGGTGCTCGACCCCGCCACTCGTTGCCTTGGAACGAACTATCCCGGAAAAGCTCACGATTGCGCCAGCCCCAGCCGCTTCAGTTTCGAATGCCTTTAGCAGAGCACTCGCATCGATCGGATCCTCTGATACTTTGAGCATTTATCCGCCCCCAACCGGCGGCATGAACGCTATCTCGTCAGTTTCTGAAATGGAGGTTGCGTCAAAACAGAGCTCATTGTTTACGGCAATCCGCACGGTCGGCTCGAGCAGCGCGCCTTGTGCGTCAAAGCGCAGATCGAGGAAGTGGCGTAACTCACCAGCGGTCGATATCGTATCCGGAAGCGTCAACGATTCCTCGGCTGCTCCTGTGATATCGCTCAGGCGACCAAAATAGAGAAGTTTCGCCATTATCCGCCCGTAACAGACATATGCCGCGGAAGAGCAGGGGCCTCACCGCGGGTATTGATACTGAAATCATGGCGTTCAGGCTTTTTGAACAGTGCCTGATCGAGGCACTCATCAAGCGCGCGAACTGGGTCTGCAGACTCTCTGAGCGCGGCGCGAAGATCAATATGATCGTCCTGACCCAGGCACATATAGATACGTCCCGTGCAGGTGACGCGGACGCGATTGCACCCAGCGCAGAAATTATTCGTCAGCGGCGTGATAAAGCCAAGCTTGCCGCCGGTCTCTTTCACCCGCGCATATCTCGACGGCCCGGCATTCGCATCAGTTGCCGGAATGTCATTCAACGTCCAGTTTACTTCGAGTTGGTCGCGCACCATGGGCAGCGGAATGTACTGATCGATTCGATCTTCGCCGGTATCGCCGAGCGGCATGACTTCGATCAAAGTCAGATCCATATCCTTGCCATGCGCCCATTCAATCATTGTTGGGAGCTCGGACAGATTCCCGTGTTTCATTGCGACGGTGTTGATCTTTATCTTAAGCCCGGCATCGAGCGCGGCATCGATCCCAGCGAGTACCTGCTCCAGCTTACCCCGCCGCGTGATCGCTTCGAATCCCTGCGGGTCAAGGGAATCGAGTGAGACGTTGATCCGCTTAACGCCGTTCTCCACGAGCAGGTCCGCAAATTGTTCCAGCAGCGTTCCATTTGTGGTGAGCGTTAGCTCATCCAATCCGTGCCCCAGATATCCGCCGAGACGCTTGATCAGTTCCGGCATCCCACGCCGAACCAGTGGCTCTCCTCCCGTGATCCGGATTTTCTGGACACCGCGACGAATAAACGAGGACGCAACTTGATCCAGCTCTTCAATCGTCAGCAGTTCCTGTTTGGGCAAAAACTGCATCCGTTCAGCCATGCAATAGGTGCAGCGTAGGTCGCAACGATCGGTCACAGACATCCGCAAATATGTCACCTGACGACCAAACTGATCGACGAGTGGCTTGTGGCTTGGATTGGCAAGTCCGTCAGGCATCTGTGAACTCCATTGCGCGATCAAGATCGGCGATAACATCGATATCGACAGCGGACTGAGGTGCCAAGTCTACGGTACGATTTCCGTGTTCCAGCGAAAGGAACACCGCTTTCGCGCCGCGATCGCCGGAGAGCGCCTCGAGCGCTTCGAAATGCTGGCGTTTGAACAAAGCGGGCGGCGACAAGACACCGGCGCTATTGGACATCACGCTCGACACTCCCGGGATATCTGCGCAAACACGAAGCGCTTCGATATGCGACGGTTCAACACACGGCATGTCTGCAAGGACGACAATCACCTGGTCGAACGAGGACAAATCTTTGAGCGCTTGAATGCCCAGGCGTAGCGTAGTCGACTGCCCTAGATCGGCTTTAGGGTTTTCGATGACCTGCCACCCGGTTCGCTCCAAGACGCTTTTTCGCCTCGGGGCATTTGTAGGGACCGCGGCTAGTTTCGTCAGGTTTGGATCGTCAGGAATGTTCGTTGCTGCGCGTTCAAGGATCGAACGCCCAGACAGCTCTGCTAACAATTTGTCTCCGCTCTCAAACCGACTGGATGCACCCGCAGCCAACATGAGAATGGCCGTGTGTGGCCGACGGCTAGTGGACTTCGCCGGAAAGAACCCGACAATCTCAGCCATCACGGACAAAGCGAGCATGGACGCATTCCGAAGCGAGGGCACCAGCCCAATAGGACCTTTTACCCGCGCGATCTCGGCATCTTCGCAACCGGCGTCTTTCAGAGCCGCACACCGCACCGAATGAGTCCTGGCGCTGCCGACGGCTCCTACATAGAATGCAGGACCGAACAGCGCCTGACGCAAGAGCGGGATCTCCCAATCTTGATCGTGAAATAACAGGACGAAGGCGGTCCAGGCGTCGTCCGAGTTTGCCGACAGGTCCGACGGCGCCCGAAGTTGCTCGATAGAGGAAAAACCTGCTGCGTGGGCTGTCGCAATATCTTCTTCATCGACGAGTTGAAGATGCGTCGCATAGCCGGCCGCGCCACTCACTTTTGCGAGCGCCAACGCATCAGCGCCGCGCCCCGCAATACGAAGTCTGAGTTTTGGGACGTAAGAGAAGACGAGATCGTCTCCCACAGGTCGGGCTGTATCGGACCCCAACGAGACGTGTCCGTCTAGACGGACGATCAATTCAATTTCTTGTCTCGCGCTTAGACGTTGATACGCAGTGTTGACGGTATCCGGTTCGGGATCCGGCGCGATGAAGACCTCAATCGCCCCGCCACAGGGCAAGGGGAGATCTACAAACGGCGATCCGGCGCCATATCGCAGCGCTATGGATTCGCCATCGGCAATTGCGCGGCGAGCTTGGAGCGCCACATCTGCGTCGATGCAACCGCCTGAAATGTAGCCTATGCTTTCTGTGTCGTTCACGGCCAGCAGTGCGCCTGGCGCTCGGACAGCTCCGCCTTCAGTCGCGGTTACGACGATCAAGGCGCAGCGTTGTCCTGACTCCAGCCACTCAGACAGTCGCGCAAACACGTCCTCTGCGTGCTCGCCTGAAAGGGAAGTGGCTGTCTGCATATCTTTCGATTTAGGGTAGAGAGCCCAATACGGCTAGAGTGAATGAACAAATTGATCAGACCTCAACTAATCCCGCCGCTTCAAATTATTAAGGAGACCTTACCAGCCGGCGGAAGGTCTGATCAGCGAGAAGGGGGGAGCGGAACGCTAGCCACGAGGAACCGTGATTGATGTCATAGACGAGCACGTTCGAAATCGTGCCGTCCACAGACAGTTAGTAACGCGGGGCATCTTGGATCCAATTATTCGATAATCTACATTATGGGAAGAAATGCGCGCGCATCGGAAACATACCAATTAGACCGCGAGAGCGGCGGTCCTTGATGTTCCAGAGAATGGTACGCCCAACAGGATTCGAACCTGTGACCTACTGATTAAAAGTCAGTTGCTCTACCAACTGAGCTATGGGCGCATCCGAACGGCCCACATAGTTGAGTGCCTGCATGTGGTCAACGGTTTTTGCTGCTGAAATCAGCCCTGTATCAACATTCTTGTCAGCGCGGCTATTACGCCGCAAAATCACACGATGAACTACTCATATATTGCGCTCTCATTCGCCATTATCACCACCGCATGTGCCACCTCACCATCATCGCAAGAGGAAGAGGCTGGACCAAGCGCCACAGAGCGCGCGATTAATCAATCGCAGGATGGATTTAGCGACGCGGCGCTGTCTCCGCTTGAAGATGTGAACCTCAAACGCGCGAAAATTCCTGAAAAATTCAAGCAAATTAAGAACCCATACCTGGTCGCCGTTGAGAGCAGTTGCGAGAAAATCGCTGAAGAAGTTCTAGAATTGGATGCTTTGCTTGGAAGAGATTGGGATATTCCTCCGCCAGACAAAAAGGGCCTGTCTGATCGCGCTGCAGATGGCGCGTCGACCGCGTTCCTGGATACGATCGCATCGGGGGCATCGGGCCTTATTCCATATCGCGGCATCGTCCGGACGGTTACCGGCGCCAATAGCCATGCAACGAAAGTCCGCAAAGCCTATGAGCGCGGATCGCACCGCCGAACATTCCTGAAAGGCATCGGCATGGCTAAAGGCTGCGAATATCCCGCCGCCCCCCTTCCCCCGTCGGAAGAAGAGTCAAAAATCGAGTTTCGTTAAGACGCGGATTCGACGCGTGGTTTCGACTTGGTGTGCGCCCAGCGCGTAGATAATTCGCTGCGCAGCGCTTCGAATGTACCCTCAGAGATCGCGTCGCGCATTCTATGCATCAGCGCCTGAAAGAATGCGATATTGTGCCAGCTGAGCACCATTGAGCCGAGATATTCACCCGATCGGACCAAATGGTGCAAATAGGCTCGTGAATAGTCCTGACTGGCCGGGCAATCGACCGCTTCATCGAGTGGTGCCTGATCTTCGGCGAACCGAGCATTTTTGAGGTTTATCGGGCCGTCCCAAGTCCAGGCCTGGCCATGACGACCGGCGCGCGTTGGCAGAACGCAATCGAACATATCGATGCCTCTCGCCACCGCTTCGACGAGATCGATCGGCTTTCCGACCCCCATAACATAGCGTGGGAAATGTGTCGGCAGGTGGGGAATCGTCATGTCGATGGTTCGACACATCTGGTCATGTCCTTCGCCCACTGCGAGCCCGCCAAGCGCAATGCCGCCAAATCCCTGCGACGCTACAGCTTTCGCTGACGCTTCGCGAAGATCTGGAAAGTTCGATCCCTGGACAATACCAAACAGAGTCTGTCGCTCGCGGTCCCCAAACGCCTCAAGCGAACGTGCGCCCCAATCGAGCGAGAGCCGCATGGATGCCTCCGCGTCCTCATGGGAACAAGGAAAGTCCGTGCACTCATCCAATTGCATGGAAATATCCGCGCCCAGCAAGTCAGCCTGAATCTCGATACTTCTGGCTGGCGTTAAACGATGCTCGGAACCATCAATATGACTACGAAACGTCACGCCGTCGGCGTCCATCTTTCGTAATTGCGATAACGACCAAACTTGAAAACCGCCGCTATCGGTCAGCATCGGCCCATCCCATTTGGAAAACGAGTGCAGACCGCCAAGGCGCTTCACCCGCTCAGCCCCCGGCCGCAACATCAAATGGTAGGTGTTCCCGAGGATGATGTCGGCGCCAGTTTGCTTCACTTGGTCCATATAAAGCGCTTTGACGGTCGCAGCTGTACCAACGGGCATAAATGCCGGCGTGCGGATATCGCCTCTCGACGTCTTCAACACGCCCGTGCGTGCCGCGCCTTCGGTGGCGGAGACTGAGAACTCAAACGTCGCCACTAGATCAATCGTCCCAGATCGAGCACGCGCAGCAACCGCTCTCGCGCATGTAGACACTCGTTTACGAAACCAGGATCTGCGAGATCAGACACGCTCAGGCGGTCACGATAGGTCTCACGCACGACATCCTGAAGTTCGTCAATCCGCGCTTCATTCAGCAACACCCCTTGATGACAAGCGGCGCGCTCTTCAGGCGTCATCACGACGCGCAGTCGCAGACACGCTGGTCCACCGCCATTGCGCATGGATTGGCGCACATCAACGAATTGAACGCGCCCAATCGGGCCATTGCCCTGCACCAAGCGTTCGCAATAAGTCCTGGTGGACTCTATTTCCTGCGTTTCCAAAGGCGCGAGCAGCACCAAGCGATCTTCTCCTGGCCATTTCAGAAGCTGTGAATTGAACAAATAGGATTTGATAGCATCCGATAGCGGCACCTCATCGTCTGGCACCATAACGAGCTTCAGGTCGAACAAACCTTCCGATGCGAGACGCAAATCGTGGAGGGCTGCCTCAGTGTCCTCAAACGCCTGCTCGTGAAAGAACAAAGTGTCGAGCGTTCCGACACAAACTACGTCATTGTGAAACGCGCCTGCATTGATGGCCGTCTCTGACTGACGCGCCAGAACCGTTCTCTCGTCTTTCAGACTGTGCGACCGAACTATTGATTGACTGGCCAAGCTCGTCTGGCGTGCCGGGAATCCGGCCACGCTCTCACCGGCCTCGCGCCCAAAGACGAACAGCTCAACGCCAGCTGCGCCGTGCTTAGCGCTTAAACGCACATGATTGGCCGCGCCTTCATCCGAGAAGTCTGCGTGCATTGGCAAAGCTGCATGTACGGCGAATACGTCCTCATTGTCGAAGATTGCGGCGAGTGATGACGTAGTCTCAGGGTGCTCAATCGAGCGATGCAGCATCGAGGACAGATTGGCCGCTGTCAGGTGCAAGCGCCCATCCTCGGTATCGGCGGAAGGAGAAATCGTTGCGGCATTCGCGGTCCACATGGAGCTTGCTGAATAGGCAGCCTTCAGCAGTGACGGCGCGGTCTTGGCCGCAGCTTCCACGATCTGCTCATCCGCACCGTTGAAACCAGCATCGACCAGAAACCCGAGATTTGGTCTCTCTAGTGGCGGCAGCACGCCTTGCACGAACCCGGCGCGCACCAGCATGCGCATTTTTTCCAGGCCTTGCAGTGCGCCTTCGCGAGGATTGGAGACGTCACCAGCATTGTTTTGACTGGCGAGATTGCCGTCAGACATGCCACCATAATTGTGGCTCGGCCCGATCAGGCCATCGAAATTTACTTCCAGAGTTTCTGTTGAAGACATGGGAACCCCTGCCTTGTGCCTGTTGAAGGGCGCGCTTTCCCCGCGCCCGAACGAATTGGGTCAGCTGCGCGTCTCAACAGGCTCAGGACGCAGCCGATTTCGGATCTGGCTCTCTACTTCGGGAAACCGATTGCGCCAAGCCTTGTCGCTTCATCAGATACCTGGCTGGCTTGCGGCCAGGCGCAATAATCCGCCGCATAGTAGGCGCCGGGTCTAAAGTTCCCGGACAAGCCAGGGCCGCCAAACGGCATCGCGCCACTCGCGCCAGCGGTTGGGCGATTGCGATTTAGAATACCGGCCTTCATCTCTGCATGTACGCGCAGCCATAAGGCATCATTGTCGCTCACCAGTCCGCCAGACAGACCATATCGCGTGTCGTTGGCGCGCAGGATAGCTTCATCAAAATCATCCACGCGGATAATCTGCATAAGAGGGCCGAACAGCTCATCGTCTGGAATATCATTCGCGTCGGTGACATCGATCACCCCAGCCGTGACAAAACCACCGCCGCGATCCATCCGCTTCAAGCGGCGTAGGGATTTGCCGCCTTTCTTTGACAGCATCATTTGGAAATCCGTTGCATTTTGAGCGGCTTGTTCTGATACAAGCGGCCCCATAAAGGCGTCTTCTTCAGACGCGTCACCGATCTTCAGTTTCTTCGCACGCTCCACAATCGCCTCAACGACTTGATCGCCCCATTTTCCGGTTGGGAGAATCACCCGTCTCGCACAGGAGCAACGCTGTCCCGTCGTCAGGAACGCAGATTGCGCGGCAATGTCGGCTGCGGAGTCCACATCTGCAGGATCCCAGACGATCAGCGGATTATTCCCGCCCATCTCAAGCGCTAGAATGACTTCTGGCCGCCCAGCGAAGTGTTTGTGGAAAAACAAACCGGTTTGCGCAGATCCGGTGAACAGCAGGCCGTTGATATCGCCGTCTAGCAAGGCGGCGCCTGTATCGCGTCCTCCTTGAACAATGTTCAGCACGCCGTCAGGAAGTCCTGCGGCGGCAAAGGCGTCTGCCATGACATGCGCGACCGAAGGCGCAAGTTCGGACGGTTTGAAAACGCATGTATTACCGGCCAGAAGCGCAGGTACGATGTGCCCATTCGGTAAGTGGCCTGGAAAGTTGAAAGGCCCGAACACAGCCATCACGCCGTGCGGACGATGAGTCAGATGCATCGAGCCAAAAGCTGCTTCTGAATACGATGTACCGGCGCGCTCTACTTGCGCTTTGATAGATATGCCAACTTTGGCCGCCATCGCCCCGGCTTCGCCTTTGGCTTCCCAAGCTGTCTTGCCCATATCGTTGCTGATCGCGGTTGCGATATCATCAGAGCGTTTTGTGATCTCTTCGGCGTAACGTTCGAGAATGGTTGTGCGGTCATGCTGGGGGCGACGGGCCCAGGCGCTTTGTGCTTCGCGCGCGGCGCGGGTCGCATCCGCGACTTGTTCTGGGCTGCTGGCTTGCCCGTCCCAACTCGTTTCTCCGGTGGCAGGGTTGGTCTTTTCGAACCAATCATCTGCTCCATCACTCCAGCGCCCGTTGATGTAGACACTCTTGGCCATGTCAGCTCCTGAGCCAAATGCGGGCTTTATCGCCGCGTTTCAGTTTAAGTTTTTCCAGCGTATCTGCCGTCGTCATGAAACGTTGCTCGCCGATGACGGCACCCTCAATCAAACAAGCCCGATAGTCTTCGAGTGAGTCGCGGGCTGCGATCCCGGTTGCACCTTTGGCGTCACCGATTTCGAGCTCCATCAATCGGCTTTCACGCGACGTGCGGATCATATCTCGAGACGCCTGCATAATTGGCCCGCCATCAAAGATATCGACAACGCGTTCGAACTGGAATCCTTCCCACTCCAGCAGCTTGAAGGCCGGTACACCATCGGCATGGCATCGACCGATCACTTCCCGTGCTTCGTTCGGGAGTAAATCCACGTAGATCGGGTACTTAGGCATCAGATCGAGAATAAACTGGTTGTCCGTCGTCGCCGATAGGTAGTCCGCCTCTGGGAACGACATGCGAAAAAATTGCCGGCCCAGGCACTCCCAGAATGGCGTTTCACCGTCATGGGAAACGACACCCCTCAACTCTGCAATAACCTTTTCGCCAAACCATTCCGGGCGCGTAGACATTAGAAGATAGCGACATTGCGCAAGAAGTCGTCCGACGCCGGCCCCGCGGTGTTCTGGCCGCAGGAACAATGTCCCAACTTCGGTAAAGCCGACAAACTCGTTCGTCAGTATCAGCGCGTCCATATCGAAACGGCGATCTGCTTCCTGGCTGGCCTGGGCAAGCGTGATGATGCGGTAATTGAAGAACGGTGAGTTGATGCCAACACCGCATTTGACCGCACTACAGCCGCCAATCTCACCCGTCTCAACGTTTTCGAGCATCATCAGATACTTGCCGAGTTCAGGTTGTTCCATTCGGCCGGCAAAGGAATCAACAGACTTCAAAAGTCGCTTGCGTAGAATATCTTCATCGACCGGCAAAGACGTGAAACCAGGGCCAGATTCCACAGCCATCGAGCGCAGCGCATCGAAATCCGAAAGCTCCGCGGGCCGCATTACATATGGAGAACTCATCCCATCAACGCCTTGATTTTTCGAGCGTCCAGCCGCCCGTCTGCAATACGATTCAAGAGCAAAGCCGAGAGCTGAGCGCGTTCGACGAAACTCGACATCACGACATACTCCTCATCAGAGTGAATACGTCCACCCATAACACCCAGCGTGTCCACATTGGGGACACCCGCAGCGAAGATGTTGTTCCCCTCGCACACACCGCCTGTATCCACGAATTCTAGCTCCAGGCCGATCGCTTTACCGGTTTCGGAAACAGCATTGAAGAGCGCATCTTGCGCCGCATTCCGCGGCTTCGGGGGGCGATAGAAACCACCATGTATATGGCCCGTGATACCATCCAAGGCGCGTGCCTGCTCGAGGAGGTTTTCCACTTCCATCGTCGCCCACGCCGCGGCATCGGCATCTGGAGCACGCGCCCCAAAGCGTACGATTGCAAGATCCGGCACTATGTTGACGGCGCTGCCGCCATCAATTGATCCGACATTGAAGGTTACGCCTTCACGTTTGCCATTCAATTGTTCCAGACGCACGACCATTTGGGCGGCCGCTTCTACGGCGCTGCGACCTTCTTCCTTGGCGCGGCCAGCATGCGCCGAGCGTCCATGGAGAACCACGTCGAAGACTGCAGAGCCCTTGCGACCGCCAGACATTGCGCCCGTATCCATACACGGCTCGTAAGTCATTCCGATCATGGCGCCTGATTGCGCGGCTTCGGTCAGGAACGGTGCGCTGGCAAAGTTCCCGGTCTCTTCGTCAGGGGTAATGACGATCTGATAGCCGAGCTTGTCTTTTTCAGGGCCAGCTTCGAAGGCCTGCAACGCGCCGAGCATAACAGATAGGCCGCCCTTCATATCCGCTAGTCCGGGTCCGTTGTATTTGTCGTCGCCAATATCGGTGATCGCTTCAAACGTTCCTGGAGGGAACACCGTGTCGTAGTGACCGCTCATGATGATCTGTGCATCAGCCTGCGGGCGCGAAGATATTCGAATAATGGGTCCGGTCTCGAAAGCCTCGACCTGACCGTTATCCGCGACTTTCTCAAACGGGTCAGATCCGATCAGTTCAACGTCTGCGTCTAGTGCGCTAAATGCGTCGCCGAGCTTGGGCGCTAGCGCATCGAGGCCCGCTCGGTTCCAGCTGCCCGTGTTTGTTTTGGCCCACTCAAATGTGCGGCCCTGCATCGCGTCCTGAAGGTCAGCGACGCGCTCGCAAATCGCCTCATCTTCAGAAGTCTTCAAACTGAGATCGACCATGTAAGTTTGGTTTCACGCTTTCGTTAAAACAACAAGCCCCGGACCGCGAAGTCCGGGGCTTGATATTCAATGATCACTCGGATCAGGTATTTCTGTCAAACTCGGCCAGGCGCTCTTGCGCCGCTGCGAGACGTTCGTCCACGTCGAGACACGTTTCTGGCGCGTTGCCGATAACTTCGAGGTCCTTGCAGCGCTCTTTCTCTTTCGCGTAGTCGCTGACGACGTTGAAGAGTTCGAAACGAGCGAGTGCAACCGCCGTATTGTCTTCAGCTCTCATAAAGTCGAGCCAGCCACGGCCGCCGCGATTGTTCGCATTCCGGAATGCTTCGCGAGCTCCGGAGCGGTCTTCACGCTCGTAGCGCGATTGACCAACGAGAACCCAGGCCAAGCCGGCGTTCTGCAAGCCGCCTTTATTGATCGCGTTGATCAAAGCTTCCTCTGCCTCTGCCCATTGCTGCAGCTCGCTATAGGACCGGCCAAGACGCTCGTACATCTTACCGTCTGATGCCATTTCGGCCGCTTGTTCAATTACCGGGATTGCACGATCGAACTCGCGCGCCACCTGGTACAGGTTCGCCAGCAGCTCGAGTCGTTGATAATTCTTGGAGATCCGGCCCGCATTCATTTCTTTTTCCAACGTCTTGGCCGCCACATAAGGGACGTCAAACGAGTTATAGAAATTGACGATACGCATCAGCTCATCTTCGGTGGTCAACATCCCGCCGAGATACATCGCTTTTTGAACTTCAAACGCCTTGCGATCGTCTCCAGCCTGGAAATATTCCCCGGCAATGGCCTGCCACAATTGCGTATCTGTTGGATCACGCTCGAGCAGGAGCTCAAGAAGTTCTGCCTTTTTCGCGCGGTTTCCGGTCTTGTCGTACAGGAAAATCAGGAAGTCATAGACCTGACGCTCAGCGCCTGGGCCGTCGGCCTGCAGAACTTGCTCTGCCCAACGCAGCGCTTCTGGAAAGCGATCCATTTGCTGGTAAATAACAGCGAGGGTCCATTTCTGGTTGCGATCCGGAACACCGCCTGCGGCCATCCACTTGTTGAAAAACTCGAGCGCTTCTTCTTTCTTATCTATCGAGAGATAGATTTGGGAGATATTGTAGAAGGTTGTCTTCTGCTCAGACGCTGGAATGTACCCGCGATCAATCGCCGTCAGAAGATCACGTACTGCGCCTTCATAGTCTTGCGTCTCGATTTTAATGGCCGCGCCGAGGCGCAATGCAGCGCCTTCTTCGTAGCAATTGAGTTGCTGAGATTTCAGGGCATTCAAGGCAACGAGGGCGGCCTGTGGATTGTCATTGACGATAAGTTCGGTCTCAGCCGTCAGATAGTTCTCTGCATTGGTTGAACTGAACTGGGTTTCTTCACAAGCCTGCGCGTTCGCAACACCACTCCCCATGGCGACCATGACGGCAACTGCGGCTGCACTTTTCATGACGTTCTTGATCATACTGTATCACTCCTCTCCGCCAGATTGGCGGTTAATCTCCTTTGAACCGGAAGTTCTCTCCGATTTCAAGCGCTTCAATCAAAATGTTGAAGCATTTTCCCAGACTTTTACACCTGCAGTGTCTTATTGTTCCATGCGGAACTCAAGGGGATAGACCACACCGGTCACAGTAACGGGCAGTCCATCACGGATTTGGGGCACAAATTTGACTTTTTGAACGGCCTTTTTTGCCGCGGTTTCAAACACTCGATCCGTGCATTCTGCCTGTACATTCAAAGGCTCACCCCTGATGGAAACAGTCAGATAGACATCACAGTCCCCTTCCAGCCCCCGTTCAATTGCACGCGTAGGATAGACAGGAACTGGTTGTGTCACGGGCTGCAATGTTCGGACGGTGATGGCACTTACGCGCTCCGGAAGAATGGGAGCGAACTCTGTAGCTCCATAGTCAGCGGGCGCTATGCCTTCATATCCCGATACCGGCAAATCGACTTTTCTGATGTCTTTTACCAGCCTGGCCGGACGCGGCGGAGGGTCGATTGGTTTTAGTTTTGTGGGTCTGGGATCTGGGCGCCGTGGAGGGGGCGTCGTTTCGGCCTCAATGTATGGATTCACATCGTATACCGTTGGCTCAGGCGGCGTGAAATCATCAACGACAATCAGCTGATGCATAATTGTGAAGAGCGAGATCGTGATTAGCCCAGCTGGCAAAACAACGACACCAAGACGTTTCAGACCGGTTCGCCCCGTTGCGGGTTCTAACGCGCTATGTTCCGATGCATACATCCGCAAACCCTCTTCGTGTTGTCGTGTTATATTATTACTATATGTAATTTTGTAACATTGTCAACACAAAAAGAAAGGGGAGATCGAGCGACCTCCCCTACCCTGTTGATATATAAGCGAATTAATCCGCGAGCGTGAACTCAAGTGGATAAACCACATTCCGGCGTTCAGCAGCCTGACCCCGGATAATCTTAGGCGCAAATTCGACGCGGCTAACCGCGCGCTCGGCTTCACGCTTGAAAACCCGGTCTGAGCAATCTGCTTCAACATTGTAAGGCTTGCCGCGTGTATCCACGTCAAATCTTACGTCGCAAGAGCCTTCAATTCCGCGTTCCGCTGCTCGGCTTGGATAAGTCGGCACAGGCGGACGAATCGGTTGAGCGTCCCGGTCTGAAATCGCAACCGGATCAATCGCGAGTGAGTTGAGCCGGGTTGGCGGCAGCTCACTAGGCGGTGCACCTTGAATGTTCGGCGTAGGCAGGTCGATGTCCGACTTGCTGGCCGTCAGCTTCGGCGGTGGCGGAGGCTTGTCAGCATTGTTCAGCTTACGCGGTTTGCTTCGTGCGCGACGCGTCACGTTTTCTTCCTGAGCTTCCGGCGTGATGCTTTCGAGATTGTATTCCCGGAGGTTATCCGGTTCCTCGAAATCAGCACTGATCAACCATCCCATTCCGCGAAACAGCAGAACGGTAACGATCGCAGCGACCGGCAGAACAACCAAACGAAACCATGGAGCATGAATCATGGATTATCTCCTCTAATTGTTGACAACCGAGAGCGGCACGCGCCCCAGACTGTCAATTTCGTTGACGATCTCCATTAGATCGATCAGCACCCCGGCTTGAGCTTCAGCATCGGCCTGAACAACCAAGCGCCCTTTTGGGTTATCTTCGCGTAGTTCGCGAATACGGAACCCAACTTCTGACATCGAAACGACTTGCTTATTCATATAGATTTCGCTGTTCGCATCGATCGCGATCAGGATCCCTAGCGGGTTCTGACGCTCCTTATTGTTTACTTCCACACGGTCGATTTCGACGCCAGGCTCACGAATGAACTGGGCCGTAACGATGAAGAAGATCAGCAGAATGAAGACCACATCGAGCATCGGTGTGAGGTTGACATCATCTTCGGCACTGTCTGCCGCTGCGCGCATTTTGCGAGCCATAACTAGTCTCCTCTAACCTGCAGACCGGACGATATTCACCCGGTCCATTTGGGCGTCATAAGCAATATCACGCACTTCGATGATCGTGCCTGTGCGGGCCTGAGGATGGGCTTGAATAATCAAGGCACTCTCTGGGTTTTCCGCACGTGCACGCTCCATACCGCCGCGCACCGCTGAGATATCCGTGAGCTTGCGATTGACCCGGATCTGATCCGTTTCATCAATGTAAACAATGATCGCAGGCGCTGGATTACTTGGCGCGTTGGTTTGGGGTGGTGGTGGCTCCGCACCGAGCGCCTCTTCCTGGATGAAGGTCGAGGTCACGATGAAGAAGATCAACAGAATGAAGACCACGTCGAGCATAGGTGTCAGATCGACATGGGCTTCGTCGGATGGGCGACTGGCGCGTCCTCTCATCAGTAAATCTCCATCTGGTCTTCGACCTTTTGCACCAAGCGGCGGACTTTCTTGTCCATGCCGGTGGCAAATGGGATGCCTGAAATTGAGGCCACCATACCGGCCATGGTCGGGATCGTCGCTTGCGACACACCCCGCGACAGAGCCTTGGCGTCCGCGCCGTCTGTGATCGCCATGTTGTCAAACACGGTTACCATTCCGGTCACGGTTCCGAGCAGTCCGAGCAGCGGCGCGAGTGCAACCATTGCCTTGGCAAAGGATACGTTCGCTTGAGCTTTTTGACGGACTTCGGAGACCAGTTTGTCTTTGACCCAGTGCGCGAATTTAGACTTGTGGTCAGAGCGCGAGCGCCACTCCGACAAAGCCTCTTCGGCTACAGCAGCATGTGCCACACGGAAGTAGAACAGTCGTTCCAGGATCAGGGCCCACATTATGAATGTGGCTCCCATAATCCATAGAAGCACTGGTCCACCGCGGGCCAAAAACTCCTGTAGTTCGGTCATTCCCAACATATTTGGGCTCCCGGGTAAGGGACGGCCTAAGCCGCCCCGCCTCGCTCTGCGCGTTCAGCCACAAGGCCAGCCGCTTGCTCATCCAGAATCTGCTGGTTACCGCGTGCCATGGCAGCAGCCAGAGCGTGGGTCAGCAGAAGTGGGATCGCAGCAACCAGACCAAGCACTGTGGTCATAAGCGCAACTGAAATACCGCCAGCCATCAGTTTCGGATCACCGGCACCGAAGTTTGTAATCGCGGTAAAGGTGATGATCATACCGATAACCGTACCGAGCAGACCCATAAGCGGGGCCACAGCGGCCAGTACTTTGACGATGTCGTTGTAACGCTCAATTTTCGGAGACTCGCGAAGGATTTGTTCGTCG
Source organism: Henriciella sp. (assembly GCA_017642885.1). Lineage (GTDB taxonomy): Bacteria > Pseudomonadota > Alphaproteobacteria > Caulobacterales > Hyphomonadaceae > Henriciella. Next base: position 138,698 of record JAEPOM010000006.1, read on the forward strand.
AGTTTCAGTTCGAGTGTTTCAAGATCAGCGTTCTTGTTGGTCTCGTAAGCCTCAAACACACGAGCGAGCGGGTTACCGTCGCCAGCTTGCTTGGTCTTGGCTGTAGAGCGGATCGCGTTGCCCATGAAGAAGAGCGTGAAGATCTTGAAGAGTGCAACGGACAGACCGATGACCAAAAGACCAAGAACGATGTAACCAACGATACCGCCCTGGTTCACGCGCTCACCAAGACCTGGCTTGTCGCCTTCAATTTTGAAGAGCTCACCACGGTTCGGGTCGAACGGAACGGTCAGAGTTTGTCCCTCATCCGCACGGATGAGCGATTGGAACGCACTGCGGAAACGTCCGCCTGGCTGACGCTGAAGCTTCTCAAGGAAGAAGTCGCCGTCGCCTGCACGCTCAATCGTTACGAAGCCTGCATCATTGTCGGTCGCTGCGATGAACGTACCGACGCGAGTAACTGCAACTTCTTCGACAGACTCATCGTCGCCGCCCATAGAAACCGGCGAAGTGAAAGTTTTCACTTCCGACTGTGCGATCATTTCCTGAAGGATCGCCTTTGGAAGACGATCAAGCTCTTCACGAGTTGGAAGCGTCGTTGCTTCTGCAACTTCGGACAGACCTTCATAGCGGCCCGGATATTCGAAGCTTGCGAGGCTTTCGCGCATGAGCGGCTGAACTTCACCAACAACGGCGCGGAATTCACCGACCAGTTGAGCGAAGTCACCAGCCTGAATGTCAAGCTCTGTCGCGAGGGTGTCGATTTCGGCCTGATACGTATCAAACTGTGCGCCGAGCGCGTTGCCGCGGGCGTTGGCTGCGTTCAGTTCCGAACGGGCTTGCGCCATTTGGTTTTCTTGCTCCGCCGTTGCACGACGAAATTCATTCAGACGCTGCTCGTTTTCAGCGGAAAGCTCCTGGCTGTCCTGCTGAACGCGCGCAAGAATATCTGAAAGGGTCTGCGCCATTGCAGGCGCAGATGCGGCCATTGACGTGACAGCGAAAGCTGCCGCGATGCCAATGGTTTTAAGTGATTTTGTGAACGGTTTCATGTGTTCTTTCCTCATCTCCATTGGGCTTACTGAACGTTAAGCTTGGTTGCGGGGACGTACATCACATCTTGAGTACGCTTACCCTGAATGATGCGAATCGCTTTTTCGATTTCGGCCTTGTATTTGCTTTCAAGGTCGACCCACGACTGGGTTTCGCGATCGTAGCGCTTCGCATAGCGACCGGTTGGATCCATATAGATCAGAGCGACACGACCAAACAGGACCATATCGACAGTCACTTCACGGTCGCCATCTACAGTGATGGTTTCCTTCCAGGTGTCTGTCTTGCGACCGACTTCCATTTCTGAAGTGTAGGCGTCCATGATCTGACGGTAACGCTCTGTCACGGAAACCGCAGGATCGCTCATATAGTCACGAAGGCGCTGAACGCGGGCCTTGCGGTCTTCGAGGCGGAACGGAAGGTCAGCATCGATGAAAGCATCGAGATCGTCGATCAGTGTCTCGAGCATTGGGACGGTCTGAGAGGTGATCTCGTCCACGCGGCTGAGCTGATCGGTCAGAGACGCGATTTCGCGCTGCTGACTTTCTACGGCAGCTTCCTGCTGGCGGGCATAAAGCTCCGCGGCCGTTTTACGCTGAAGCAGGGTCCGGAATTCACCGACCATGTCTGCGCGCTCGTCATCGAGCTGGTTGATTTGCTGCTGAACTTGTTCGGCGCGGCGGGTCGCCTGCTCGCCGGTCGCGATCGCGCGGTCCAACCCTTGTGCGACTGATGGCGCGGCAAAACCGACGACAATAGCTGCTAGAATGGCTCCGCGAGCCGGTGTCAGAACATTCTTCATGAAGTCTGCCTCTCACTCTCCTAATGGTGCGCCGCCGATGGACGTCGCTGAAACTTTTGTTGAGCTCCAACAGAATGTTGAAGCAATCTTTGCGGGGCACACACAAACCCGCACAGTTACAAAAAGGAAACCGGGCTAGGCCCACCTCCTCCCATTTTTTGACCCTGAGACTTTTCGTCTTTCTAATCTACGCAGCGAACGGGATTAACCCGTGGTCATTTTCGCATACACGGTCACCTCTGCAAAAAGCTCGGGACGTTGTCAAACTCTCATTCATAATTGAGGCAGTTGCAAGGCATTTTTGAAATATTATTACATAAGTGGGTGACAGCTATAGATAAGGTTCGGTGCACGCCTTGGTGCAGACGCTCTTTAAACGAGTGAGAAACAAAAAGTGGCTGGGGTGCCAGGATTCGAACCTGGGAATGCCGATACCAAAAACCGGTGCCTTACCACTTGGCGACACCCCAACTGAGCGGCGGACATAACCAATCCATTTTCCGCTTGCAACACCCAAATCACCGACAAGTTTCAATGAACTGCTTTTTTGGCAGAAACAGCTTTCGTGCCTCGCCCTTTTATGTACGAGCAAGAGCCCTCTTTCAAAATGGATGTGATCTTTGTGTTTTGACAAACCCGATCTTAACGCCCATATCGTTATCCGATAAGAAACATTACGGAGCCTTTCTCCCATGAAAACCTTTTTCGCATCCCTGGGCGGGGCCGTCATCGGATCAATCGTAGGATTGTTCCTGCTCTTCTTTATTGGTGTCGGCCTCATTCAGATGACCGTCAGCAATGCAATGAAGTCAGCAGCCGGCCCAGAAACAGGTCAAGACGACGGCGATCCGATCGTTCTGACTCTGGATCTTCGCACGGCCTATGCAGATCAGGCGCCGACCTCAGGCCCTGAACTCCTGTTTGGCGGCGGGACGGGTTTCATCGATATTATCTCCAAACTTGATGCCGCCGCATCCGACGATCAGGTCAAAGGCCTTTTCATACGAGCGAGTGAATTCGGAATCGGTTCATCCCGCGCCGAAGAGTATCGTGACGCATTCTTGAAATTCAAAGCAGCGGACAAGTTCATCATCACCCACAGCCAGGGCTCTTATGGTGGAGGTCCTTCAGGCTATCGCGCAATTGCGCCATCCGACGAAATCTGGATTCAGCCTGGTAGCGATATGATTGCCAGCGGAATCGTTTTTGAAACTCTGTTCTTCAAGAATCTCTTGGACAACATCTCCGTCACGCCCGAGATCGAAGCGCTGTACGAGTACAAGAACGCGCCCAACGTCTATAAAGAAGAAACATTCACCGAGCCGCACCGCCGAGCGATGACGGAACTCGCCGAATCAATTTGGGACATTTCACTGGGCGACATCGCTACCGATCGAGGTATCACCGTCACGCAGGCCCGAACTGCTCTTGAAGCCAGCCCGATCAGCGGTGAGCAGATGATCCAGTATAACCTGGCGACGGAACTTGGATGGCCGGAACAGGCCCTCGACAAAGCGCGCGATCAAGCTGGCGAAGATTCCATCACGATTGATGTGGCGTCCTACAATGCCCCAGAAACAAAGTTTGGTGCCCCAGTTATCGCTATCGTTGGCGGACAAGGCCCGATCGTAACTGGAGATGAAGGTGGCAGCCTGTTCCAGGAAGGAAACGGCTTCGCTTCTGACGCGATTGCCTCCGCCCTCTACGAAGCTGGCCGTGACGAAGACGTTAAGGCCGTTGTTTTCCGTGTCGACAGCCCAGGCGGTTCTCCAACCGCTTCCGATCAGATCTGGCACGCGGTCAATTACATTCAGACCGAAGAACAAAAGCCTGTCATCGTATCGATGGCATCAGTTGCGGCATCTGGTGGCTATTATGTTTCGACCGGCGCCGACTGGATCGTCGCAAACCGGACGACGATCACCGGCTCGATTGGGATTTTCGGCGGCAAGATGGCGATCGATGAAGGATTGGCCCGCATCGGCGTTGATGCCGAGTCGATCAAAGTCGGTGGACCGTTCGCCGGAGCGTTTTCGACCACTGAGAAATTCACTGACGAACAGCGCACAATGATTCGCGCTTGGCTCCAGCGCGGATATGACCGCTTCACTGGACTGGTGTCAGAAGGCCGAGAACTCTCACTCGACGACGTCGACCAAATTGCACGTGGCCGCGTCTGGAGCGGCGAAGACGCCCTGGAAAAAGGCCTCGTTGACGAACTCGGTGGCCTGACCGTCGCGATCGCTAAGGCTCGTGAAATGGCCGAGATCGAAGACGACGCTGAAATTCGGGTAAAAACTTACCCAATGAATGATGGCGGCTTCGCGATCTTTGGCGCCTCTTCGTCTGCATCTGCGGCAGAGTTAAAAGCAATTGGTCAACTCGCCCAGGTCCTCAACGACCCAGAAATCCAGGCACTTCTGATGGAAGCCGAGACCATGCGGAACAGTCGAATCCAGGCTCGCATGCCGACTTTCATCGAGCGCTGAACCCATCTGACTGCGAACTGGGCCTTTCGAGTATTCCTCGGAAGGCCTATTTCGTATGCCTCACAACCTGCCGCGTCGCAGCACCGCATCGTTTTTTATCGGGGAAGCTCTTAGATATGGGTCAGAAAGAAGGGGCAGAAGCGATGTTGAAGTCCGTCCACAAATCCGATCAGCAACGCCATACAGCTGAATCGGCTCAGACCATGACCGATGTGCGCCATGAAGTGGATCGCATCGATCGTATCCTGGTCAGCCTTCTTGAAGAGCGGCAATCATTTATGGACGCGGCAGCGCGCATCAAGGGCTCACGTAAAGCGGTGCTCGATCGCCCTCGTATTGAGGACGTTGTAAGCAAGGTCAAAGCTGAAGCCGAACGTCAGGGCCTGTCCCCAGCCATCGCCGAGCCTGTCTGGCGAACATTGATTGATCGCTGCATCGCTTACGAGTTTGATTCGTTTGATCGTCTCAAACCCGGTTTGGACAAAACATAGCTGGCGCGCGCGCACGCTTCGATAACGTGCACCAGGCTATCTTTGAGCGAAGATAGAATTGCCGCGGCCTCCACTCTGGAAACAGGTTCTTCTCCCCTACCCCGCGTTTCAACCAGCGCGCAGGCGTCGGCAAACTCGTGGGCGCCGATACTGAGCGCTGCGCCTTTCAGGGCATGCGCAGCGTCTGCCCATTCTTTCTGATCATTCTCAGCCGACAGCATTCGACCCCAAGTTTCTGCCTGGTTTCGAAATATATCCAACACTTCATCAGCGAGGTTGGCATCCCCTCCGGTCATGTGCAGTAAATGATCTGTATCAATCTGCATGGTTCTGCCTTCCTGATCGAATCAATCGCTTTATTCAATTTTATCTGCCCTAGCCCCTTTTCGTTAAGACGATTCTAGTTTAATGTTTTTCGATAATATGTAGGGATTTATCATGTTTGGGATTTTGATTGCTGTCCGCAATTTTACGATCGCCGTTTTATTGGCGTGGATGGGTTTCTCCCTCGCGCCAGATAGCGACAAGAATGACGATTCAACTTCCGGCGCGCCAAATAACAGCGCTCTCTCATTTATCGGCTGAGACTGAAGGTGGGCGAAAGCCCACTAATCAGTCTATAAGGTCGCGATGACGCTCGGCCGGTTTCTATACAAAATACTGACCTACATGATGACGCCCTTTTTGGGCGTTTTCTTTCGTCGGCGAATCAAATCCGGTAAAGAAGCCCCAGAGACGCGCAACGAACGGTTTGCGCGATCCTTGGCACCAAGACCGGACGGAAAGCTTATTTGGCTCCATGCAGCGAGTGTGGGCGAAAGCCAGCTCCTTCTGGAACTCGTCCGACGGTTGCTACGCACTGGCAAACGCAACCTTTCGATCCTGATGACCTGTCAGACGAAAACCGGTGCCAACCTAATTTCCACCGCGTTCAACGAAGACAGTGAATTGAAACAAATTTGCTGCATTCACCAGATGGCCCCATTCGACACACCCGGCGGCGCCAAGCGTTTTGTTCGTCACTGGTCGCCAGACCTCGCTATTTTTGCAGAAGGTGAAATCTGGCCGAACCTGTTACTAGCGCTTCGTGCGAATGGAACCCCCGCCACGCTCATCAACGCGCGCATGACCGAAAACAGCATCAAAGGCTGGATGCGTTGGCGAAAAACCGCCAAGGCGGTGTTCAATTGCTTCGACTTGCTCATTGCCGCTGATGTGCAAACTCAAACCGGTCTCGAGGCGCTGTCCGGCCAATCTGTTGAAAATCCAGGAAACCTGAAATCGGCGCTGCCCACTCCCGCTGTCAAAGACCAACAACTGCATGACCTCACCAAAGCAATAGGTGATCGGAAAATACTCTTGGCCGCTTCGACTCATGCCGGTGAAGAAGCCCTGGTCTTGGACGCCTATATGCGCCTGCCATCAGATACGTTCATGATCATCGCACCGCGCCACCCAGAGCGCGGCGACGAAGTCGATGCGCTTCTGTCTTGTACGAAATACGCCATCTCCAGGCGCTCTGAAGGGGACCCCGTCACTGACGCAACGAATATCCTGCTCGCCGACACAATGGGCGAGATGGGCTTGTGGTATCGGCTCGCGGATACAGTCTATCTGGGCGGGGGGCATGCGCCAGGCGTAGGCGGCCATAACCCTCTCGAAGCACTCAGACTGGAAAAGCCCATCCTGACCGGCCCCAGCCTGTTCAACTTCAAGGATCTGACAGAACGCCTAACCGGGCATCAGGGTTTCTCCATCATCGAAGACGCTGAGGGTTTGGCCGAGGGCTTTCCAGCTGCGCCCGTATCTGCTGAATTGAGTGCTATTCTGGAGGCAGATGCGATGGGTCCGATGGCGAAAACGCTCGAACTCCTTGAGCCCTTACTGCAACGGGCGGAGTTGGCAGAATGAGAGAGCCGCGCTTCTGGGCCCGGGACGTCGATCCACGCTCTCGCGAAGCGGCGCCGCTTCTGCGCTTCCTGCTGACCCCGTTTGCCTGGATCTATGCAGAAGCCACGCATCGCAGAATCGCCAAAGCAGACCCCCTCAAAGTCCGTTCTACTGTCATCTGTGTGGGCAATTTGACCGCCGGTGGCGTCGGCAAGAGCCCGATCGTTTCCGCACTTAGAGATCATTTCAATCAAACGACGAAGCTTAGAGTCGCCACGTTGAGCCGCGGCTATAAAGGCAAGCTCAAAGGGCCTCTCAAAGTCGAACCAGCACTCCACACTGCTGAAGACGTAGGCGACGAGCCCGTGATGCTCGCCCAGTCCGGAGAAACCTGGATTGGCGTCGACAGAGCGGCAACGGGTCAGAAAATGTCCAATGACGGTGTCGACATCATCATCATGGACGACGGACATCAAAACCCAAGCCTCCACAAAGACCTGTCGCTCGTCGTGGTGGATGCATCAGCCGGGTTTGGGAACGGACACGTCATTCCTAAAGGCCCTCTGCGAGAACCGGTCCGGGAAGGACTCTCTCGCGCCGACGTAGTTGTCGTTATGGGCTATGGAACTCCACCAAACGAAATCGAACAAAGCGGTCTCCCGGTTTTCGGTGCGGTCGTGGCAGCCTCGCAGACGCCTCCTGAACAGCCTTATGTCGCATTCGCCGGCATTGGCCGACCCGAGAAATTTTTCGACACATTGAGGGCGATGGAAGTGGACGTTCGCGACGCAGTTCCTTTTCCGGATCACCACAAGTTTTCCAGCGGCGACCTCAACTATCTGAACCGACTCGCGGCAGATAATGGGGCAACCTTGATCACGACGGAAAAAGACTTAGCGCGCCTCGCTCCCGCTCAGCGCGAGGGTATCGTCGCTTTACCCGTCGAAGTAATTTTCGACCGCAGACCAGATCTCGACAAAATGCTGGCGGATGTGATCAAACCCGACGCCCATGACTAAAGCTGCGCCGCAATACATTCGTCCCAAGGACATTGATAACCGTTCGACCTTTCAGCAGCGCATGGTGTGGCGGTTCGAAGCCTTCGCTTGGGATGTGATCTATTGGTGGCCAATGAAAGCACTCGGCGCGGACCGGGCATCCAATTTTCTCGGTTGGCTCTTCAAGACGATCGGCCCGCTTTTCTCTCAAAACAAAACTGTGCATCGAAACCTGCAGCTGGCATTTCCAGACATGGCGCTCGCGGAACGCGAGCATATCGCCAAGCAGTCTTGGGAAAGCGTTGGTCGAACAGCAGGAGAGCTTCCGCATCTTCCCAAGATCCACCCCTATGAGGGGGATCGTGTCAAAGTAATAGGCGTTGAGCATCTCGACGGGATTGAAAACTCCGATCGCGGAGCTGTGTTTGCGACGGGACACTTTGCGAACTGGGAAGTTATGGCAGCTGCGATTTGCTGCCGTCCGGTTGATTGCCTGATCACCTATCGTGCACTCAACAATCCTTATATCGACCGACGTCTGAATAAGGTGCGGCACGATTACGGAATTGGCGTTCTCGCACCCAAGGGAGCTGGCACGCGTGAGCTCATGCGGGCGTTGAGCGCAGGACGCGCCGTTGCCTTGATGAACGATCAGAAGTTCAATGAAGGCTTGGCGATCCCATTCTTCGGTTACAACGCTATGACGGCGCAAGGGCCATCGCGCCTGGCGCTGAAATACGATGTCCCGATTGTGCCTATCTCAACGCGCAGAACTGGCCCGGCGCGTTTTGAGGTCACGGTGCATCCGCCCTTCATTCCTGAAAAGACGGGCAACGCCGAAGCTGACCTTATCGCCTGCGTGAAACGCATCTCCGCCTTTGTTGAGCAAGAGGTTATAGAAAATCCGGGACAATGGTTCTGGCAACATCGTCGATGGCCCAAAGATGCGTGGAGAGCTGCCGGGATCACTTAATCGCTGTCAATTGTGTGCACGCGCCCTATTGTCTTAAGCGAACCGGCTTGGAGACACCACATGCCCCCTCTTCTCGATCTGATTGCCATCATTGCGCTAGGTTTCTGCGCCGCACTCGGCCTCGGTGCGCTTTTTGCGCCAAAATGGGCTGCGGGCGTAGTACGATTGGTCGCAGATCCTGATCCTGAAAAGCCAGGCGGCTTTTCGGAGTTTCGCGCCACATATGGCGGCCTGCTTTTGCTGATCCATCTGACGGTGCTGATCATCCTGCTCCAGGAAGAGCTAGGCTTGCAATACAAAGTGTTTGCGCTGTTTCCTGTCGCTATGGGCTGGATCGGAGCGGGGCTTGGCCGACTGCTATCTCTGCTGCTGGATGGCAAAGAAAACCGGGAAAATGGTTTAATACCTGTGTGGATCCCCTTGGAACTCGCGCTAGGATTTGCCATTCTGGCACCAGCCTTTGGCCTCTCATCCTGATTGGAGCACCATATGACGGACCGTCGTGAGACGAACCGAAACCGTAAAAAGCGTCCCAACCGTAAGCCGACAGGCCCGGACCGGGATTGGCAGGACGGCGAACGGATCGCGAAATACCTGGCCCGAGCGGGGATAGCCTCCCGCCGCGAGGCCGAAGCCATGATCGAACGCGGCGAAGTCCGCATCAATGGCCGCAAGCTCAACACACCGGCGTTCAAGGTCACAGGCACCGAAGACATCCGAGTCAATGGGAAGCCCGTTAAAGCGCATGAGCAAACCCGGGTCTGGCGGTATCACAAGCCATCGGGACTAATCACGACAACTTCCGACCCTGAAGGTCGCCGGACAATTTTCGAGGAATTGCCGAAAGCACTCCCTCGAACAATTACGATTGGCCGCCTCGATCTGACGACAGAAGGTATCTTGTTGCTGACCAATGATGGTGGGCTCGCCCGCGCAATGGAGTTGCCCAAAACCGGCTTTGTCCGTCACTATCGAGCGCGCGCGCATGGCAAGATCACTCAGACGGAACTCGATACACTAAAAGGCGGAATAACGCTTGATGATGGCACTCGCTACACATCCATTGAAGCCGAGCTCGAACGCGAAACCGGAACGAATAACTGGATCAATGTTCGCCTTAGCGAGGGCAAGAATCGCGAAGTGCGAAAGGCGCTCGAACATTTAGGACTTAAGGTCAATCGTCTCATTCGAACCCAGTACGGACCATTTGAACTTTCGGATCTACGACCCGGCGCCGTCGAAGAGATTTCTGGCGAGGAACTTCGAACCACGCTTTCGGAGTTCATCCCGGAACACCTGCTGCCGAAGGAAACAGAGCCAAAACGAGAGCGCCGTAGGCCTCCCGCGGGGGCACGGGTTCACGCCCGTAAGCGTTAGGCTAGTCTTTCCGTTATCGGACGCCGGTTCAAATTCGTCCGCGGGGGAATACGAAACGCGAAGGAGTAGTCCAATGGGCTTTCAGAACGTCACCGAAACCTACCAGGAAGAAACCCCGTCCGGGCCACCGTCGAACCCGCCGATCTACGCGCTCGAACCCCCAGTATCTCTGAATGAACCGGATGTGTTTTCTAGCAATGGCGGGTACACGTTCGAAGCGTTCGACAAGATGCGACGCGAAGCGCCAATCATGTGGCATCCGGAAGAGTATGGCCGCGGGTTCTGGGCGCTGACGCAGCATGACCTCATCAAGCAGGTTGAGCTTGATACAGCGACATACTCATCCCAGAAGGGCGGCATTCTCATGTCGTATGGGTTGCCAGAGGTGCCGCGCCATCCCCTGCTCCATTCCTCGTCGCTCAACTCGCTGATCAATCTAGATCGTCCGCATCACACGCCGCTCCGTATGGAACACATGGCCTGGTTTCGTCCTGATTATGTGGCGGAGTTGCGGAAAAAGGTCGATGTAAAAGTCAATCAATTGCTCGATGACATGCAATCCAAAGGCCCCGTCGTCGACATGGTAGAGTCGTTTTCTGCCGAACTCCCCCTCTTCACTTTGTGCGAGATCCTGGGTGTTCCTGAAGCGGATCGACCCAAACTCGTTCACTGGATGCACTTCCTGGAAAACGCGCAGTATCAGGCGCAACAGGAAGGCCTCGGCAATGTTTCGCCGGAGCAGATCATGGAATTCATGAACGAGATCCAGGCATTGTTCGACTATGGGCGCCACCAATTGTTGGATCGTCGCAAGAACCCGCGAAATGACCTGCTCAGCGCAATCGCAAATGCCGAAATTGACGGTGAGCTTCTCTCCGATGAGTTCCTCGACGGATCCTGGCTCCTGATCGTCTTTGCAGGAAATGATACGACCCGGAATTCTCTATCGGGAACGATGAAGCTACTCACCGAGCATATGGACCAACGAGAGAAACTCATCGCCAATTCTGACCTCTTCCCGAACTTTGTGCACGAGGCGATCCGAATGGTTAGTCCCGTCACCTATATGCGCCGTACTGTGACCAAGTCCACGACATTGGGCGGTCAAGCGCTCAGCGAAGGCGACAAGGTCGTCATGTATTATGCGGCGGCCAATCGCGACCCAGCGAAATTCGAAAACCCAAACGCCTTTGATATCGAGCGCAAGAACGCCAATGAGCATTTGGCCTTCGGGAATGGTCCGCATGTATGTCTCGGAAAGCGTGTCGCTATCATGCAGCTGGAAACAGCCTATCAGAACATCCTGCGGCGTTTCCCGAACGTTCGCTGGACCGGAAAGAGTGCCCTCGCTCCCAGCAATTTTGTCCACGCCATATCGACGCTTGAGGTCGACTTAGGCGGTTAGGAACGTCTCAGCCTTGCTGACTGACATGGGACGTCCCAGCGCGAACCCTTGAGCATGATCAAATCCAAGCGTTCGCAAGAGTGGCATGATAGCCGTGTCCTCCACGCCTTCTGCTGTTGAACTCATGCCCAGGCGCCTCGCCATCAAGGTCAAAGCTTCGAGAATCGTTTCCACACGAGGATTGTTCAATTGCTGGATCAATGATGCGTCTACTTTAAGCGCGTCTGCGGGCAAGTCTGCGAGCCACTGGAAGGACGAATGCCCAGATCCGAAATCGTCTAAAACAATACCAGCACCGGCAGCTTTCAAATCATGCAATCGATTGAGGGTCTGCTGAGTATCTCTTAACGCATCCTGCTCAGTGAGTTCGAGGCGTATCGAACCTGGAGCAAGCTTGTGCCCGCTCTGAAGCGCTGTGATCAAGTCAATCAACTCACCGCCTTCAAGATCGAGGCTTGTAATGTTGACCTGAACGAACAGCTTGGGATTGCGCGAAACTTTACGGAACCCGACCAGCGACTCAGCGGCATGGATCAGCATGGAAGAGGCAAGTCCCTGCGTGTCGCCGACGGCTCTCTGCGCACCCTGCTCTCCTTCCCAGCGTGCGAGCGCTTCGAATCCTTCGACACGCTGACTGCGAAGACAAACGATCGGCTGGAAGACCGGCAACAGTTCTACGACGGAGTCCTCTGGCTCCCCGGCGGTCTCTCCAACGGACAGAATAACTCCGCGCGACCAGTAATCGTCAACAGCGCCGCCTGCGAGATGCACCACACTGCCATCCGCGGTAACCAGTTCTAGCGCGACATCGCCATCGCTGGTTTCCAGACCATTGCGTAAGCGCTGTCGGCTCAACCCATCGAGTACATTACTCAAATCATCGAGTGCCCAATCGCCAGATAGCAATCTCTCCAGGGACGGCGGCACCAGCGACATTGTCAGGCGCTGCGTGCTCTTATTCCACTGCCATTCTCCAATTGGTACGCTCATGCCTATGCCTCGGCGGTTACTTGGCCCCGAATTCGATCCTTGATCAGCTTCAGATCGTTTTCAACACGGTCGAACACTTCGCCCCGCTCCAACAGTTTCGCGCAGCGCTTCGGAAGCGGAGCGTCATCGCCAGTCGCTTCTAAAACAGTCTCGGGGAACTTGGCGGCATGTGCGGTCGACAGAATGACAGTCGTAGCCTCTGTCGCAGGCAGCCGTCGCTCAGCCGCTGTTCCAACTGCCGTATGGGGGCAGATCAATTCACCAGTCTGTTGCTTGAACTCGCGCATTTCCTCGAGCGTGGCTCCGTTACTAATCACAGCTGAACTAAAGCCGGTACATCCTAATGGGCCTCGAACAGAGTCAGGTAAAATTGCAGAACCAGATTGACGATACTGATCGTAAGTTCGACGGACCGTGTCCCCATCACGGCTGGAGACCTCAAAGAATAAGCGCTCAAAATTGCTCGGGACCGAGATATCCATCGCCGGGCTCGGTGTCGCCACAGCTTGCTCTCTTTGCATCATTCCGTCGCTGAGAAGCGTCGCTAGCGTCTTGTTCTCGTTAACCGCACAGACCAATTCAAATCCAGCCAGCAGGCCGCAGCGCGCCGCGACATAGCCTGCAAACGCGTCTCCCATGTTGCCGCTTGGCACAACAAAGCGGATCGGGCGTTCCGGGCCAACGGCCGCTTGCGCTGTGGCATAGTAAACGGCCTGCGCGGCAATCCGCGCCCAGTTGATCGAATTGACGCCTGACAATCTTACTTCAGATGCAAAGGCTTTATCCGCGAACATCGCCTTCACCAGAGACTGACAATCGTCAAAGTCGCCCGCCACTGCGAGATTATGAATATTATCATCGCCTGTCGTCGTCATGAACAGTCTCTGCACTGGAGAGACACGCTCGTGCGGATGTAGAATGAAGAGATCGACGGACGAAGCGCCTGCAAACGCAGCTGCCGCAGCGCCGCCCGTATCGCCCGATGTCGCGCAAACAACGCTCATCCGCTCTCCGCGCCGCCCGAGCACCAGATCATATAGCTGCCCGATGAACTGCATAGCCACGTCTTTAAACGCGAGCGTTGGGCCGTGGTGGAGCTCCATAATAAACGTATTGGGACCGCATTGAGACAGGGGCGTTACACTCTGGTGCGCGAACGTGCCATACGCGCGTTCACATAAGCCGCGTACATCTTCCGCGCTGAGCGAGTCGCCTGCGAATGCGCTTAAAATCCGCGTGGCGACATCGACATAGGATTCGTTTGGCTTAGCGGGTTCAATCTGCGGCCAAGCCTCAGGGACGTATAGCCCACCATCCGGAGCCAGGCCGGTCAGACAGGCATCCACAAAACTCACCGGTTCGGCTTGGCCCCGAGTGGAAACATATTTCATGACGAATGGCCTTATCTTAGAACTTTAGACGTCCGCGCGCGCGATGCAGCGCCACATACACCCCTATCAGCCCCAGTGCCATCCCCCACCAAGTTAATGCGTAGCCAAAATGACGTTCTGGCGGTAGCGGATCAATCGGCTCTGAGAACGCATAAGGATTAGGGGTCAGTCTAGATTGGCTGAGGTCGGCGGCATTCCTGACAGTCATAATGATGGGCTCTGCAACGCGCGGGACATTTTCAAGCGCTAAACGGTTCCACATTTTTTCCGGCGCCAGCGTGTACCATTGATCCTGTTCCGGATTGTCTTGAGCGTTAAATGAACTCTTGTTGCGTTCTCTCACCGCAAGAATGCCGTCAAATGCGATTGTCGGGGGCAGCTTCGCTATCAACGCGTCAACCGGCATAGCACCGCCCGTCGCTTCAACCATCACAAGCACCGGTTCATCCGTTGCTACAACCCGCCCGGGTGCGTAACGACGCCAAATTGGTTCACTGTCGGCAAAACCATACACTTGCTGAATATTACCCGGATGACTGAGATCGATATCGATCTCCAGCGACATAACGACTGCTGCCACATCTGCCTCTGGCGGAGGTCGATCGACTTTGTCGCTATAGCGCTGATACTGCCATGACCCGAGCATATAGAGGATCACTAAACTGATCAGGCTGAGCCCTGTCAGGACGGGCATGGGACGAAAGGTCATTTCCCGTGGGTCCCGGTCGATTCCCATTGCGCCTCTTCTGCGTGATTCTTCCATTGAAGCGCAAACAAAAGTGATTTGAACGGCCGGAGAAGCCAGACGCTCATAAGAACGATGACGGGTGTCCAGATCAGAATATGCACCCAGACCGCTGGATCGAATATTATTTGAACGAGCAAAACCGGCGGTGTGACGAGTATGCCAACCAAAAACATCACAAAGAATGCGGGGCCGTCACCTGAGTCTGCTTTGCTGAAATCAGCGCCGCAGGCAGAGCAGCTCGGTGCAAATCCCAGATAGGACTTGAAGACAGGCCCTTCCCCGCATTTGGGGCAGCGGCAGCCGAGGCCTGCCGATATCGGCGAGACCTCGCGAGGCATCGCCTTAATGGCCCAGGACCAAGTGTGGCAGGACGTAAACGAAAGCAAACAAGAACAGCCAGACCACGTCCACGAAGTGCCAGTACCACGCAGCAAATTCAAATCCGAGATGCTTCTTCGCTGTCATATTGTTCGCATAAAGCCTGAGCAAACAGACCGTCAGGAAAATTGTTCCGATGACAACGTGCGCGCCGTGGAAACCAGTCGCCATGAAGAAGGCTGATCCATAGAGCGTACCGTCAAAAGTGAACTGAGCTTCTGAGTATTCGTAGACCTGCAAGCATGTGAACGCGACACCGAGAATAATGGTGATCAGCAGCATGAACTTGGCGTTGTCCATCTTGTCATGCTGAAGCGAATGGTGCGCTGCCGTTACGGTTGTACCAGACAGCAACAGGATAAGCGTGTTGATCAGCGGCAAGTGGAATGGATCAAACGTCGTAACGCCGGTTGGCGGCCACTGTGCGAAGGCGTTCAGGCCTTCCCAGACAGGGCTGGTCGCATCAAACGTTTCACCAACGCGTGCAGGATAGAAAATCGCGAGCTCAAAGAAGCTCCAGAACCATGCCGCGAAGAACATGATCTCAGAAACAATGAACAGCACCATGCCATATTTGAGGCCAATTTCGACGACAGGCGTGTGGTCGCCAGTGCGACCTTCTTTGATGACTTCACGCCACCAGCCCGCCATTACCCAGATCACCATTAGGAAGCCTGGTAGAAGCGTCCAAAGCTGGCCAGATTCGATCCCGAACAGGCCCTTCATATAGGTGACGCCGCCAATTGCGAGAGTCGTCAACGCAATGGAGCCGATCAGCGGCCATGGCGAAGGGTTTACAAGGTGATAGTCGTGTTTGACGTCGTCGGCCATGAGAGGGAATCCCTTGTGGCAATTGTTTCAATTCTCGGCGCTTTTAGACTGGAGCGCCCTGTTTCTGCAATAGGTCAATCAAGAGATGCTGTTTTCGCCGCACCCTTGAAATCGTCTGTCTGGAAGAAGGTATAAGACAATGTAATGGTTTTCACGTCTGCCGCGTTGCGCTCGTCCTCAATTGCGGGGTCGATGAAGAAGATAACGGGTAGCTTTTTAGTCTCTCCAGCTTTGATGATTCGCTCTTCGAAACAGAAGCATTCCAGTTTGCTGAAGAAGCGGCCCGCCTTGTGCGGCGTGACATTGTAGCTCGCAATTACGCTCACATCGCTAACAGAGGTATTCGTGACCTCATAGAACGCGAGACTGTGCGCGCCAACTTGCACGGGAAGAGAGTTTTGAGTGGCGCGAAACCTCAACGGCGCGTTGGCGACATTGGCGTCAAATCGAACCGAGATTTCGCGATCGCTAATCCGGTCCGGGGCCCTATCGGCAATTTGTGTGGTGCCACCAAACCCAGTTACCCGACAGAACGTGTCGTAAAGCGGCTTAGATGCGAAAGCGAGACCGAGCATAAACACGGCCGCGCCGATTGCGATCAAAGCGATACGAGAATTATTCATCTTCAGCCTCTTCTACTACAGGCTCGGGCGCGTCGACTTCTGCTTGAGCTGCGCGAGCGCGCTCAACCGCTTCACGATCACGCTGGTCCTTGGCAGCCTCATCGAGATAGCCAGAGAAATACAGCTTATCACCACCACTGAAGTCCGTTTGCTGAATTCTGACCGCAGTTGTTACGCCGACGATGACTACAAAAGCAACAAGCGCCCATGCCAGCCAGACGTTTCGGCGCTTCTGCGCTTTCAGAACATCTGCCGCATCAGGTTCAGATTGAGAAACAGGTTCGCTCATCAAATGCCTCCGAGGGGGTAGTATAACCCGAAACCGTGCTCAACGATGAGTGCGGCAAAGAGCCCGAACAGGTATAAGATAGAGAAAGCGAACATGCTCATAGCGAGCTTACGCTCCGGATCGCCGGCTTCGGCTTCGCCGGCTTGGCTGCGGAATACCTTCACGGCGAAATATAGAAAAGCGACCGTGAGGAGCGCCCCAACGCCGCCATAGAGCCACCCTCCAAGTCCTGTCGCGAGGGGCGCGAGACCAATCGGTGCGAGCAAGATCGTATAGAGCAGGATATGCAAACGCGTCGATTTTGCGCCGTTCGTCACCGGCAGCATGGGGACCCCTGCTTTTTCATATTCCTTGTGCGCAACCAGACTGAGTGCCCAGAAATGCGGCGGCGTCCAGAAGAAGATAATCGCAAACAGGATCCAGGCATCAAGAGGCGTCGTGCCGGTCACGGCTGCCCAGCCAATCACGGGTGGAAAGGCCCCTGCTGCGCCGCCAATGACGATGTTTTGGGCCGTACGACGCTTGAGCACCATCGTGTAGAACCAGCCATAATAAACGATCGAGAGCGCGAGCAATCCGGCAGCAAGCACGTTCGAGGCAATCCACATCAACAAGACAGACAGCGCCGACATGATCAGGCCCATGGCCAATGCTTCGCTTCGCGGCACAGCGCCCGACGGGATTGGCCTCGTAGAGGTTCGCACCATCACGGCGTCAATGTCTGAGTCGTACCACATATTGATCGCGCCAGCGGCGCCTGAACCAAGGGCGACGGCCAGAACGGCGACGCTTGCCAGTACAGGATTGATCCCCTGCCCTGTCACACCGATAGCAGCAATCAATCCCGCAAGTGCTGTAAACACGACGAGCATCATGATGCGAGGCTTCATTAGCTCAACATAATCGCGGGCCGTGGCGAGTCTGGCTTGTGGTTGTGTGACCGTCATGTCGAGAGACATAGTGCGATACCCTTTGCGGATCTAGAAAAACGGCCCTCTGCGCTGATTTGCGCAAAGGGCCGCTTTAGCTCGTTTACGTGAGCGGCCTAGTGACCACCCTCATTCTTGACCACTGGCAGCTCGTTGAACTGGTGGAATGGTGGCGGGCTAGGCAACGTCCACTCAAGTGTCGTTGCGCCTTCGCCCCATGGGTTAGCTTCACCCTTGCGACGACGGATCATGGCTTCGAACAGACCGTAGAAGAAGAGCAGTGTCGCGACCATGGACAATGCGTAGCCCATTGAAGAAACGCTATTCCACAGCGAGAACGCTTCTGGATAGTCGACATAGCGACGTGGCATGCCGTTCAGACCCAAGAAGTGCTGCGGGAAGAAGATCAGGTTGGAAGCGACGAACATAATCCAGAAATGAGCGTATCCGACGACCTTGTTATACTTGATGCCGAACATCTTCTCGAACCAGTAATACCAACCTGCAAACAGTCCAAACACAGCGCCGAGTGACAGCACATAGTGGAAGTGCGCGACGACATAATATGTGTCGTGCATGGCGTGGTCGATACCCGCATTGGCAAGTACGACGCCGGTAACGCCCCCGAGGGTGAACAGGAAGATGAACCCGATCGCCCAGACCATTGGGACTGAGAAATCAATCGAACCGCCCCACATGGTTGCAATCCAGGAGAAGATCTTGATCCCGGTCGGAACCGCAATGACCATCGTAGCCGCAACAAAGTAAGCCTTCATGTCAGATGGCATGCCGACGGTGTACATGTGGTGCGCCCAAACGATGAAGCCAATCGCACCAATCGCGACCATCGCGTACGCCATACCGAGGTAACCGAAGATCGGTTTCTTGGAGAAGGTCGAGACGATGTGTGAGATCAGGCCGAACGCTGGCAGGATCATGATGTAAACTTCAGGGTGACCGAAGAACCAGAACAAGTGCTGGAACATGATCGGATCACCGCCGCCGGAGGGGTCGAAGAACTGAGACCCAAAGTTACGATCCGTCAAAAGCATGGTCAGCGCGCCAGCAAGCACAGGCAGAGCAAGCAGAAGCAAAATCGCTGTCACCAGAAGCGACCAAGCAAAGAGCGGCATCTTGTGCAGCGTCATGCCTGGGGCACGCATGTTGAGGATCGTCACGATGAAGTTGATCGCACCGAGGATGGACGCGATACCAGCTGTGTGGAGTGACAGGATCAGAAGGTCCATCGATGGACCTGCGTGACCGGCCGTGCTCGACAGTGGCGGGTACAGCACCCATCCGCCGCCGAAACCATTGACGCCATTGCCGCCTGGCACGACCATCGAGGTACATGCGAGGACGAAAGCTGCAACGGTCAACCAGAACGAAATATTGTTCATGCGTGGGAACGCCATGTCCGGCGCGCCGATCATCAGGGGCACGAACCAGTTTCCGAAACCACCGATAAGGGCTGGCATCACCATGAAGAAGATCATGATCAGGCCGTGATATGTAATGACCACGTTGTAGAAGCTTTTGGCTTGCTCAATCGCTTGCGGGCCCGTTGTCCCGTAAAGCATCTCAACAATGCCGGTGAGTGGGCCAATACCCGGCTCAGCCAGTTCCCAGCGAATCAGGCCGGAAAGCGAATACCCAACAATCCCCGCAATCAGAGCGAAGACGAGGTAAAGCGTCCCGATATCCTTGTGGTTGGTAGAGAAGAACCAACGGACGAAAAACCCGGGCTTGTGGTCGTGATCGTGGTGATCGTGAGCAGCAACTTGATCCATAGGCATGATCTAAATCCCTCTCTTACTCGACCGAGGCGAGGCGTGAGACCTCACCGTCCGAGTCAATTACTTGTACGAGTTGCGTCGCCGCATCGATATCGCCGGTCTTCATGACTTCAATCCAGCGATCATACTGGTTCTGAGGCACGACACGAACTTCGATTGGCATAAAGGCGTGGTTCTTACCGCACAGCTCTGAGCATTGGCCGTAATACACACCGGTTTCTTCAACCAGGAACCAGCCTTCGTTGAGGCGACCTGGAACCGCGTCCGTTTTCACACCGAAAGCCGGAACGGTCCACGAGTGAATAACGCGGTCAGAAGTTGTCTGGTAGCGAATGTACCGGTTCACCGGAACAACCATTGGGTAGTCAGTTGCCAGGTAACGCGGCTTCTCTGGCGTCGCCGGAGGATCTGTCGGCAGGCCGAAATGGATACCGTTCGAAACGTACTGGATCGGATAGCCTTCAGCGTCGACTTCATCCATATAGTAGTACGTCCAGGCCCAGTTCCCCATGCCTTCCGCTTTAACGGTGATCCAGCCTTCTTTAGCGGCATCAACGTAGATATTCGGATCATCGAGATCCCCGCTCTGCGCGATCATTTCCAGGTCCGGCTCGTTCTCCTGGTAAAACAGGTTCGAGAAAGAAGGACCAGCAATCGCGACGAGAATGATCACGGGCACGGCTGTCCAGATGATTTCGATCGTCGTGTTGTGGCTAAATTTTCGCGCCACAGGGTTGGCGCGGCGATTATAACGCACGCTTACCCAAATCAGTAGCGCCAGCACGAACAACGTGATCACGGTGATAATCACCAGCAGATAATTATGGAATTCGTTTACACGCTCCATAATCCGCGTTGCGGCAGGTTGAAATCCAAGGGCGCCAGGGGTCGGCTGCCCAACAAGTTCTTGAGCAAATGCCGATCCGGTCATCAGCACAGCAGAGATCCACGCAAGAATGTAACGCAAGAGTCACTCCATCCAGTCTTCGCTGATGCCATATATACGACAGACGCGAAGGTCTACCCAATACAGCCAGCTCTTATAAAATGTCGCACTCGCTCGCTAATTCGCACGCCCTATTGTATAGTTAACAAAAGGAGGTCAGCCATGAAATTCAAACTGATGATTGCTGCGACTGCTGCAGCGCTCGCCGCACATACGGCTTCCGCACAGGTGTTCGTAATTGGCAAAGGCCTTGGCGGAGAATGCTACCAGAAAACCAAGAACGGCTACACAAACTTCAGAACGGCCGACGAGGTCTGCACACGAGCGCTTCGCGAACAGGTCATGACGCGGGAGAATCGGGCCGCCACCTACGTGAATCGAGGCGTCCTCCGGATGCGCCAAGGCAATTACGAAGACGCCTTGGCAGATTATGCAAGCGCGCTCGATCTGCAGCCTGAAATGGGCGCGGCTTACCTGAATAAGGGCGCGGCGCTGATCTATCGACAGGACTTTGATCTGGCGCTCGCCGCGTTGAATAGAGCTATCGACCTCGATTCGCCTGATCTTTTCGCGGCCCACTATAATCGAGCGATAGCACGCGAAAACACAGGCGACGTCCCTGGCGCCTATGACGACTTCGTCACAGCTCTAGAGCTCAAACCTGGTTGGGACCTCGCGGAACGCCAGCTCACACGGTTTACGGTTGAGGATGTAAGTTAAACAGCTCCGCCTCAACGAAGCGCTTGATCTCCCGGCACGGCAACGTCACATAACGGGCATGACTTACACTCCCCTGCCCTTCGACGCGCAAGACGCCGCTGCCCTTCTCTCTGATGCCGCCAATGGTGCGGATGACGGAGATATCTATGTTCAACGCTCTCGGTCAGAGGGGTTCGTCTTCGATGACGGCCGCTTGAAATCCGCAACCTATGACACGACACAAGGTTTTGGCCTGCGCGTCGTCGCGGGTGAAGCCAGTGGTAATGCGCATTCCGGAGAATTCTCTATCGAAGCGATTCGCCGCGCTGCTGAAACAGCTCGCCAGGCCAAGCGCGGCTATTCCGGTTCTCTCGATACCGGCCCCACACCGACGAATCGCCAGCTTTACGCCCCAATCGACCCGACCGAAGCGCCGGATTTCACCGTGAAGACGGGCCTCCTCGCGGAAATCGACGCCTGGGTCCGCGCTAAAGATCCGCGGGTGGTGCAAGTTTCCGTCTCGCTAGCAGGCAGCCATGAGCAAATTGATATTCTACGACCGGCTGGAGAAGCGTTCCACGACATTCGCCCTTTGGTTCGCTTGAACGTCTCGGTGACGCTGGAACAGAACGGACGCCGCGAATCAGCTTCTGCGGGCGCTGGCGGACGCGCGGCCTATGACGAATGGATCGCGCCGGAGCGTTGGCAAGGCCTCGCGCAACGTGCGTTACGGAAGGCTGAAGTGAACCTCGAATCCATTCCGGCTCCCGCTGGCGAAATGGAAGTCGTGCTCGGACCTGGCTGGCCAGCCGTTTTGCTACACGAAGCTGTCGGACACGGCCTAGAGGGGGACTTCAACCGCAAAGGCACCAGCGTTTACTCTGGCCGAATCGGTGAGCAAGTCGCGTCGAAAGGCGTTACGGTGATAGATGACGGCACAATCGATGCGCGCCGCGGGTCGCTCTCCATCGATGACGAAGGCTCGCAGACGAACCGGACCGTCCTGATCGAAGATGGCATCCTCAAAGGATACATGCAGGACCGCCAGAATGCCCGACTAATGGGCGTCGCCCCGACCGGTAATGGCCGGCGAGAGTCCTATGACGCAACCATAATGCCCCGTATGACGAACACGATCATGCTCGGGGGGCAAGATGATCCACAAGAGATCGTCTCCTCTATCAAGAAGGGCATTTGGGCCGTCGATTTCGGCGGGGGTCAGGTCGACATCACCTCCGGAAACTTCGTTTTCCAGTGCACGGAAGCGTACCTGGTCGAAAATGGGAAAGTGGTTGCGCCTGTGAAGAACGCAACTCTGATCGGCCACGGGCCCACGGCTCTGAGCCAGGTCGAGATGATCGGAAACGATTTCGCCATGGATGACGGCGTTGGAACCTGCGGCAAAGCCGGACAATCCGTTCCGGTCGGCGTCGGCCAACCGACCCTGAAAGTCGGCGGCTTGACCGTCGGCGGCGCGGGTTAAGAGACCGCCTTGTTTTCGCAAGGTTCAAGATTGTTGCGATCTAATTCCACATCGTAATCCGAATCCTCAAAATAATATTGCATGGGATAGACGACATTGGTCCGGACGGTCGGCATCCCATCTACCAGCTTAGGATAGAACGAAGCGCCAGCAACGGCTCTCTTGGCTTCGAAGCAAAAAACCTTTCGTGTACAGGCGGGTTCAACCCCAAACGGAAACCCTTCCTCATCAATTGCAAAGTGAACTTCGCAATAGCCCTCGATTCCGAACCAGCTAGCCAAGGTTGGGTACGCTGTTTGAGGAGAAGTCTTTATCCGAGCATCACGATCCTGTTTGGCCCATGCCAGGTTCATTGCGTGAGGCATCGAGACAGTGAATGATAAAACCGCCACTCCCGTTGCCACACGCAAAGATTCCAGTATCAAGTCGGCTTTTCTCCAGACGCGCGCAATTCATCGTCCAATGAATCAACCACGCCAACATCAGTACTCATCCACGACTTGATAATCGGCGAGATCAACAGCATCAGAACGCCGACTCCCATCGCAACATACCCTACGTTGGAGTAGACCGCGGCATAATTCGCTTTTGCAGCGGCCACGTCGGTGATCTGTCCGCCAATGGTCTCCGCGCCTGTTCCGCGTGCAATGATTCCCGCAAGATAGTTCGAAAGACCTGAATAGAGGAACCAAGCGCCCATCGTCATACCGACAACACGGGCCGGCGCCATCTTGGTCACAGCTGATAACCCAACAGGCGAAACCATCAACTCACCCATTGTGTGCACCCAGTAGATCAGGAAAATGAAGTAGACAGCCGTCAGACCTGCTGTGCCTGAAGCGCCAATTCCCGCGACCAGCGACAGGAAACCCAATCCGGCGAGGAAGACACCGAACGCAAATTTTACAGGTGTTGACGGCTCGCGACCTTTTTTCGCGAGCCAGATCCAGAGCCATGCGAGGATAGGCGCGAAGATAACGATATAACCCGCATTTAACGCCTGAAAGACCGGGGCTGGGACATTCACCCCAAACATGGTTTTGTCGACGAGGCGGTCGGTGAAGAGATTCAGCGATGACCCTGCCTGTTCGAACAACGCCCAAAACGGGATCTGCGCGAGGACAAAATAAATTGCCGCAAACATCCGCTTGCGCTCTGTGCCTTGCAATTGGATGAATGAGTAACTCACCAGACCGATGAAGATCAGGATGCCCAAGCTACCTACGAACCAATCCGGAATAATCTCGGCGTTCATAACAATAGACATGGCTACCGCAATGATAGCGAGCCCTGCCAAATAGCAAGCAAGCTCAATATTGATCGGACCGATAAAGGACTTCTTGAGCAGCGCAGGATTTGGTGGCTCGGCTTTACCGTCGAGGTATTTCTGACCCCAGATAAACACGGCCAGACCGGCCAACATGCCGATTCCCGCGAGGCCAAAACCATATTGCCAACCGTAGACGATACCGAGGATTCCGCACGTGATGGATGATAGGAACGACCCGAGATTGATCCCCATATAAAATAGCGTGAATCCGGAATCGCGGCGGGGGTCGTCAAATTCGTAGAGCGCACCGACAATCGTTGAGATATTCGCCTTCAGGTACCCCACTCCAGCAATAATCAATGCGAGTGAAAAGTAGAGAATTAGGGTAAATGTCTCCTGCCGTTGAACGCGAGTCGTATACGAATCAGCCGCGATCGTTTGATACACTCCCGCGGTTGGCTCGTCTGAGGTATCTGCTGTTTCCAGGAATTTGATGCTGCCATCATCCCCGAACGTGACCCGGCGCTCGGCACCATCTACATCGACATAGAGTTTGCGATTGTTGCCGCGCCCCTCATCCAGCAATTCGATCTCACTGCCGTTTGAAACGATGTACTCCTTCGATCCGCTGCCCTCAAAGGCCATCCCGAAGTGCCCGAGACAGAGAAGGATCGCACCGAAGGTCACCGCTTTGCGCTGTCCTAAATACCGATCAGCCAGCGTCCCACCAATGATAGTCATGACGTAAACAAGCGCCGTATACGCGCCGTACATCACGGCTGACTTCTCGTCTGAGAACAGGAAGTGCTGCGTCAAATACAGGATGAGCAGTCCGCGCATTCCGTAATAGGAAAATCGTTCCCACATTTCAGTGAAGAACAGAATTGCCAATCCCTTTGGATGGCCAAAGAAACTCGTATCGCGAGGTTTTGCGCTCGCAGAATCAGCGACAGCTTCAGTCAAATGTGCCTCCCCGGCTCAATGTTTGTGTCTGATTTTCAAACTATGTAATCAGATACAACATGCGCGGTGAGCGCGCTCAAGACACAAACTGCGACGAGAAGCGAATGAGTTCAGAATAGTTTTGCTGAGAACGCAGATTCTAAGCACAAAAAACCCCGCTGTTTTCACAGCGGGGTTTGCTTGTTTTGGGTTTGGTGTGCTGGGTTTAGGCTTTAACAGCCGCAACAACACCCGCGCCAACCGTGCGGCCACCTTCGCGGATCGCGAAGCGCAGGCCCTGGTCCATGGCGATTGGCTGGATCAGCTCAACGCTCATCTTCACATTGTCGCCTGGCAGAACCATTTCCTTGTCCGCTGGCAGAGTAACAACACCGGTCACGTCTGTCGTACGGAAGTAGAATTGTGGACGATAATTGGTGAAGAATGGCGTGTGACGGCCACCCTCTTCCTTGGTCAGGATGTAGGCTTCAGCTTCAAACGTCGTGTGCGGCGTGAT
>JAEPOM010000070.1 GCA_017642885.1 Henriciella sp.
GTGGGCGGCAACCTCGACCTGCTCGCCTCGCTCGCCTCGGGCCTCGACGGGTTCGGCGTGGCCGGCGTGTTCGAGGCGGAGATCGGCACCATGCCTCGCTCCGACTTCGGCGCGAGCGGCGATGAGGACGGCGTGTTCGTCGGCGGGGCGATCGGGTCGCTCACCGTCGCGCTCCGCGTGGAGGCGGCCTACCAGTACCTCGACGACGGCACCCACCGCTTCTTGCTCACGGCGGGCCTGCGCTTCCGCCTGCCGGCCATGCTCGGCGTGTTCATCTTCACCGAGTGAGGGGCGGGCCGAATTGCGAACGGGGCCGCCATCGCTGGCGGCCCCGCTCTCGAGACGGCGTCTGCGCTCAGTCGCGGACGAACAGCCCGGCCGCGCCCATGCCGCCGCCGATGCACATCGTGACGATGGCCCGCTTGCCGCCGCGGCGCTTCAGCTCGTGGAGCGCGGTGGCGGTGAGCTTGGCGCCGGTGCAGCCGAGCGGGTGGCCGAGCGCGATGGCCCCGCCGTGC
>JAEPOM010000071.1 GCA_017642885.1 Henriciella sp.
CTTGCGTCCGAAGCCGCCGGCAAGGGCCCGGGGCCGGAAAGCTCCATCCTGAAAGTGAAGGGCACTGAGGTGCAGCAGCGTCTGACGGAACTCACGCTTGAAGCGGTGAACCATTACGGTGCGCCTTACGCCTATGGCATGGAAGCCACCGGCAACGGTGCCGGCATCGGTCCGGACTATGCGGACTTTGCGGCCGAGACGTATTTCAACATGCGTAAGACGTCGATCTATGGCGGCTCCAACGAAATTCAGCGCAACATCATCACGAAAATGATCCTGGGCCTTTAAGCCCGAGGCCAGAGAGGAAACGACTCAAATGGACTTCAATTTCACTGAAGAACAGGGAATGCTTCGCGACAGCCTCGCGAAGATGATCCGCGATCAGTACGACTTCGAATCCCGCCGCAAGGTGGTGGCTTCGGCTGAAGGCTGGCGCAAGGACATGTGGATGCAGTTCGCCGAGCTGGGCCTGATGATGGCACCGTTCAGCGAGGAAGACGGCGGCCT
>JAEPOM010000007.1:0-407 GCA_017642885.1 Henriciella sp.
GAAGCGGCAAATCCTGGAAACGGATCGCAAGATCATGAGAGCGCATCGCTCTAGTGATATATGTCAGAGATTAGAGACCATCCCTGGCGTTGGACCGGTCATCGCAACACGAGTGGTTGCTGAAGTTCCCGATCCGAGGGTCTTCAAGTCTGGTCGCGCGTTCTCTGCCTGGGTTGGGCTAGTTCCCAAACAACATTCCAGCGGTGGTCGAGATCGGATGGGGCGGATCACCAAAACAGGCAATCCTGAGCTTCGAAGATTATTGGTCGCTGGGGCGATGTCGATGATCATCCGAGCGAAACAACTCGGCTTCACGAAGCATCCATGGCTCAGCCGCTTACTCGAACGCAAACCGATGATGGTGGTTGCGATCGCCATGGCCAACAAGATGGGGCGAATGATCTGGG
>JAEPOM010000007.1:417-163763 GCA_017642885.1 Henriciella sp.
GCAAAAGGAGGTCATGCAGACCCGTAGGTTCAACAAGTGAGGACAATCCATTAGCGAGCCAGCACCTTTGAGTGCGTGCTTTTGTAAGGAACCTCATCTTGCGGAACGCATGATGGCCCGCGGCGTCTGAAGGCCGCCTCGACAGGCCGAACAGATGCCCGCTAACGGCCAACCTGCAAATGACCAACTAAAATCTCTTGCCAAGGGGGCGCCGTCCACAGATGCTCGCGCAGCATGCCGATCGCCGATTCGACCAGATCCCGGACGATTTGTTCAACGTCCCGGCCGACATAGCCGACCTCGGTGAACTTGGTCGCTTCGACTTTCAGGAAGGGCGCATTGGCGAGCTTGGCAAGACGGCGGGACACTTCGGTCTTGCCGACGCCGGTTGGCCCGATCATCAGGATGTTCTTTGGCGTGATTTCTTCGCGCAGACCTTCAGGGGCCTGTTTGCGGCGCCAGCGATTGCGCAGGGCAAGCGCAACGGCCCGCTTGGCATCGGTTTGTCCGACAATGTGGCGATCAAGCTCCGAGACAATCTCGGCAGGCGTCAGAGTGGTCATTGAATGTCCCTTAGGCCAGTTCAGGTGGGAATACCCGACCCCATGTGCCGCCTTTCGGGAAAATTACAAGCGCCGCTCTGCGAGCGGTTTTCCAGCCTGCGCCCAGCAACACGACAGCGGTCCCGATCAGAATGGTGACCATGATAAAGATGTTAGACGCGTCGAGGCCTGCCCTGCTCAGCACAAAACTCAGCGTGATGATGAAGGTCACGAGGCTTGCGGCAATCAGCGCCCGGCGATTGAGCGCGAGCGAGACCAGACCGATGGCGAGCAACACGCCCAGCAGTGTAAGACCCTGCGTTGCATTGTCTGTTCCACTGGTCGAACCGGCAAAAATGTTTGATCCGGTGACCATTGTGCTGACACCGATGATCACTTGCGGTGCCGCCGCCAGGTGCAGCCAGAAGGCGTTGTCGGAGGCTTTCCTGATACGCTCAGGATCTTTGATATCGTACCAGATCGCGACTGAGAGCGTGCAAATGCCCATCAGGAAGAACCCGGCGCCGCCAATCAACCAGGCGCTATTGCCGAAGAAGCCGAGGAACACGTAAATCGCTCCGGCCACACCAAGCGCGATGACCGCGAGTGAGAAGGGCAGTCGGAACCGGAAATAGATGGCGGACGCTGCCGCCGCCGCAGCGAGGAAGGCCGTAACGCCAAGCCGGCCGGTTGTCCCGAAGATATCAAGAACGTCAAACTCGATCCCGATACCCATAGAGTTGGCCACGAGCGCAGTGATGCCAAGCGATATGAAGCCCGTGAAAATCAGCGTCAGCGCCATGCTTGGCAGCAACAGACGTCGCCGTCCGCAAAAATACTCGAGCAACACCCAGGCAAGGCCGCCAACGAAGATTGCCGACATCACGCCTGCGTAAATATTGCCAGCCAGCAAAGCGGGCGTCGCGATCATCCCGACCATAGTCGAGACCCCGATGAACAGGATCACCAATCCAAGCGTGATGAACACGTCGTTGAAATTTGCCAGGAACCGCAGGTTTTCCTGTCCGATGGCTGCATTACCCGCGCCATCGTCTTTTCGAGACAATAGGAAAGCTTCAAGCCGCGACGCCTGATCTGCGCTCAGAACGTTCGCGCCGACCGCGGCTCTGAGATCCGTGCGATCAAACATCGAGAACCTCCACCGTGAAGTGGGCATTGGTATAAACACAAATATCCGCCGCGATCTCCATTGCCTTGCGGCCAAGCGTTTCGGCGTCTTTCTCGTAATCCACCAGCGCCCGTGCGGCTGAAAGTGCGTAATTCCCGCCTGATCCGACGGCGACTACGGGGTATTCGGGTTCAAGGACATCGCCAGACCCGGTGATCACCAGTGTCGTTTCCTTGTCGGCAACGATCAGCAGAGCCTCGAGCTTCTGAAGATACTTTTCTGTCCGCCACTCTTTCGCGAGCTCAACGGCGGCGCGCTGCAACTGATTGGGAAAGCGCTCGAGTTTTTGCTCAAGACGCTCGAACAGGGTGAACGCGTCGGCAGTTGCGCCAGCGAACCCCGCGAGAATGTCGCCGCCGCCAATACGGCGTACTTTTCTCGCATTCCCCTTCATAACGGTCTGGCCCATGGAAACTTGTCCATCGCTGAGCATCGCAACTTGCTTGTCGGTTCTGACGGCGAGAATGGTCGTGCCATGCCATTCCGGGCCGATGGAAGATTTATCGTTTATCATAAAACTCTAAATGGCGCGAGAATCTTGAAAAAGCAAGCCCCACATGACGCCAGATGAGATTATGCGCTGAGACGTTTCGCCATAAAGGGCTGAGATTTCAGCATTTCTCCGAAAGCTTGCGCGGTCACAGGTGGGCTGTACAGGAAGCCCTGACCAATATCACACTGGCGTTTCGTGAGGAATTCGGCCTGGGCCTCGGTTTCGATCCCTTCTCCGACAATTTTCATTTCCAGCGAGTTGGCCATGGACAGGATCATGTCGACAATGGCGTTCGCCTGGGGGTCGTGAGGGGTGCCGGTGAGGAACTGGCGATCGATCTTGAACACGTCAAAATCGAGCTGGGTCAGAACTGCGAGGTTTGAGTGGCCGGTCCCGAAATCATCCATGGCGAGCTTGATACCCAGGCGCTGCAGCGGCTCAAGCACGGCGCGAACCCGTTCAGGTTGTTGAATGGCGAGGCTCTCGGTGATCTCGATCTCAAACTGCCGGGGTGGCAGTCCAGACTTCGCCAGGGCGTCGAGAATGGTTTCGGCGAGATTGTCGTTCTCAAACTGGCGCGGAGAGACGTTGACCGCGAGATTCACGCGAAACCCTTCTTGCGCCCACTTTGCCGTTTCCAGACACGCCTTGCGCATGATCTGCTCGCCAATCTGGCTGATCAAGCCGGTCTCCTCGGCCAGTTCGATAAATACGGATGGCGAGACAAGGCGGCCGTTTTCGAGCTGCCAGCGCGCGAGCGCTTCGGTGCCGGAAATGCGGCCTGTCTCGAGATCGATCTTGGGCTGGAAGAGCGGGATGAAGCGATCTTCAGCGACGGCCTGACGAAGCTCGGCTTCCAGTTTCAGCTTGGCGTCGCGCTGGCGCTCGAGCTTTGGAGAGTAGAATGCAAAACCGGTGCGGGACTTTTGTTTGAGGTCCTCAATCGTCGCCTGGCCCCGGTCCATCACGCGGCTCAGGCTGTCGCCGTCCTGAGGCATCAGCACGATAGATCCGCGCAGCGAGACTGGGAGGGTTTGCTGATTGAAGCGCAGCGGAATCCGGAACTCTCCAAGGAGTTCGCGAATGATGGCGGCGGTCTCATCGCGCGTGACATTCTCTTTGATCAGCAGGGCATATTGTTCAGCGAACAAGCTGCCGAGCAGCCAATTGTCCGGGAAGTGCCCATGTTTGGCGGCGGACTGAGAGGCGAAGATGCGGAGCCGGTCGGCGACTTCGGCATGGGCATCCGTCGCAAGGTTGAGATTGGCACCGTCTGCGCCTGGCGTCTGTGGTTCAAACTCGATGGTTACGAGAACCGCGTGGCCACCTGGCGCAAGACCTTGAATGGTGTCGCGGACCTCGTCATGGAAGGCGCGCTCTGTCAGCAGACCAGTACGCTCGTCAATGCGAGCGGAGGCGCGAAGGTTTTCCAGCTCTTTTGCGACGCGGCGGGTCGCCTTGGTGGTCTCAAGCGCCAGCTGACGGAATTCCGAAAAGGTGAAATCGGTGACGCGGCGGCGACCGGTGCCAGCGAGACTGTAATTGCTGATCAATTGAGTGGCTTGGTCCACGGACTGGCCAACCGACCGTGCAAATGCGCGCATGATCAACGCGGAAATGGCCGAGATCCCCAAGCAAACCAGGACCGCGAGCCAGTAAGGCAGAGGCGGCGAATACTTGGTACTCGTCGCATAAGTCAGGGTGCCAAGCGCCTCCCCGTCATGCGTCAGTGGAAAAGTCGTGGCCTTGTCGGCGAAGTCCGGCGCCATCGTCCCGGAAATAACGTTCCCCTGCGCGTCTTCCAAAACGGCGCGCCCGGCGAGTGGGCCTTCCATGGCCATCTCGATGGCGGGCATTTTGCCGTCCGCATAGACTGTGCCGAGCATTTGAGAGATCTGTACACCGCCATCGTGGCGAGCCTGAGCATAGGCATTCCACGACTGAGAAAAGTAGAAGACCGTGAACACGCCGGACAGTAGCAAGCCGAGCGCCATCGCTGCCAATGTCAGTACATTGGAAAAGCTCGCCCTAGCCACAGACCTGGTTAATGCACGTATCGGTGTCACACAGTAGCCTTCTAACCCGACTCAACCCTCAACCTGTTGTTGCAACAATTGTTTAGGGAGTCGTGAACAGATCTGTGCTAGTCGACAGTGTGATTAAAGCCTATGTGGACGCGCATGACCGACAGAACCGCTACAATCTCTCGCAAGACCAAGGAAACAGATATCACGGTGACCGTGAATCTGGACGGCACCGGCAAGACGGATATCGCGACAGGCATTGGCTTTTTTGACCATATGCTCGACGCGCTTGGGCGCCACTCCTTCATCGACCTTACGGTGAAAGCGAAGGGCGACCTGCACATTGATGGTCACCACACGGTTGAAGATACCGGAATTGTCATTGGCCAGGCGATCAAGTCAGCCCTCGGTGAGTTTGCTGGTATCACCCGCTACGGACACGCTTATCTACCGATGGATGAAACCCTCAGCCGAGCCGCGGTTGATCTTTGCAAGCGTCCCTACTTTGTCTGGAACGTAAGCTTTGATCGCGACAAGATTGGCGACATGGATACGGAGCTTTTCAAGGAGTTCTTCCAGGCACTCGCAGGCAATGGCGGTATGTGCCTCCACGTCGAGAACCTGTACGGTGAGAACAATCACCATATTGCCGAAAGCTGCTTCAAGGCGGTGGCGCGCGCCTTGCGCATGGCGGTCACCCCGGATGCAAAGCTTGCCGGGGCGCCCGCCAGTACCAAGGGTAGTCTCTAGATATCCTTCTGAGGACAGATCAGATATTTCTGTCCCGTCGTCTTGGCGTTGTATTTCGCTACATTCTCAGCCTGCAGAGCCTCTGACAGGGAAAGCTCACCTGTATAATTGCTGGCAAACGTCGTCGTGAGCTCGTCCGCGACGCGCTTGCGCAGACGAACAGCAACGTCCTGGCCCGCCTTGGCGAGGAAGTTTGGCAGCAACCACCCGCCAACACCCCAGGCCATACCATATCCGCGGCTGAGGGTCGTCGGAGATGTATCCAGCCCGCCATAAAGGTAGACCTGCTTGTGGGCGACGGAGCCATAGATGCTATAAGCGCCCGGCGTGCGTGCGGCAGCGCCTTCCATCGCGGTCAGGATATCGGAGGCGAGCTTGCCGCCGCCGGTCGCGTCAAAGCCAAGCGTCGCGCCGGTTTCATGAATGGCGTCGATCAGGTCGGACATGAAGCTCTCTTTGCTGGAATTGACGATATATTTTGCGCCCAGACCGCGGAGGATCTCTTCCTGCTCGGGTTTGCGCACGATGTTGACCAGCTCAACGCCGTCAGCCTGGCAGATCCGATTGAGCATTTGACCCAGATTAGACGCCGCAGCCGTGTGCACGATGGCGGTGTGGCCTTCCATCCGCATGGTTTCGAGGAAACAGAGCGCGGTGAGCGGATTCACGAAGCATGACGCGCCTTCCTTGGCGGTGTTTCCTTCGTGCAGCGGTAGCGCCATCATCGCATCGACGGCGCGATACTCGCCGTACATGCCGCCGCCCATCACAGCGACCGTTCTGCCCAGCAGGCTTTGAGCGTAATCGCCTTCACCGGCAGCTACGACGGTCCCGGCGCCTTCATTTCCGACCGGTAGCGCTTGTCCAATCCGTGCTTTCATCATGCGCATGCCTTGCTCAGGCACGGGGGCGGTCAGCACGGTGTCCTTCCCGGAGCCGGAGCTGGCAGCGGCCGCCATGTTTGACCAGCCAAACATAACGCCGTGATCTGATGGATTGATCGGTGTGGCTTCGACGCGGACAATGATTTGCCCAGGTTTCGGCTCCGGCATTTCCTTTTCAACCAATTCCATTCTCAGCGTGCCGTCTTCGGTCACGGTGGAGACCATTTGCAGATATTTCTCGGGTAGGGACATTTGAGTGTTCTCCAGAATTTGTTTTGTGCAGTTGCTCACACTGTTGCCCCGTCTGGTGGGGGATGGCCAGACTCTCGTCGCGCGATGCGTTCAGGAATGCGGACTGTCCTCTTTCCCTTCGCGAAAGTCTCGGCTAAGGGCGCAGCCATGAAGATGATTGCCCTCATCGATTACGGATCCGGCAACCTGCACAGTGCGGCGAGGGCGCTGCGCGTCGCGTCGAATACTGCCAAGAAAACCAGAGAAATCCGAATAACGGCGGATCCGTCTGCAATTGCTCTGGCGGACCGGATTGTGCTGCCCGGTGTCGGTCACTTTGCTGACTGCGCGGAAAACCTGCGCGCCCGCGACGGTTTGGTCGAGGCTCTTGAAGAGGCGGTCCTTAAGCGAGGGGTACCCTTTTTCGGGATCTGTGTCGGCCAGCAATTATTGGCAACACGCGGCCTCGAAGATGGTGAAACGCCGGGTCTTAACTGGGTGCCTGGGGACATTGATCGTATCGTCCCCGGTGCCGGGTTTGTCGTGCCGCATATGGGATGGAATGCGCTCGAGCTGAAGCAGGATCACCCTGTCCTCTCCGGGTTAGGCGATGATCCGCACGTCTATTTCACCCACTCTTACGCCTATCGAAATCCCGCTGACACAGACGTCGCTGCGACGACAGAATATGGTGAGACAATCATTGCCGCCGTCGCGCGTGACAATATCTTTGCGACCCAGTTCCACCCGGAAAAAAGCCAGCGGGTTGGTCTGAAGATCCTCTCCAACTTCGTGCTTTGGAGCCCCTCATGAGCTTTCAACTCTATCCTGCGATTGATCTGAAGGACGGCCAATGCGTCCGCCTGCTGCGCGGTGAAATGGATCAGGCGACGTCCTACAATCCCAACCCTGGCGATCAGGCGAACCGCTTTAGAACTGCAGGCTTCAAAAACCTGCATGTGGTCGACCTCAATGGAGCCTTCGAAGGCGCAAGCGCCAATACGGAAGCTGTGAAAGCAATTCTGGCTGCGACGGATGTGCCAGTTCAGCTCGGCGGCGGTATTCGCACGCGTGCGCATATTGATACCTGGCTCGAGGCCGGAATCTCGCGGGTCATTCTCGGCACTGCGGCCTTGCGAGACCCAGAGCTCGTCAAACATGCCGCGCGCGCTTTACCGGGGCAGATCGTCGTCGGGATCGATGCCAAGGACGGTATGGTCGCGGTCGAGGGTTGGGCCGAGACATCCGACATGTCCGCAATTGATCTCGCAAAGGCCTTCGAGGGCTGCGGCGTTGCCGCGCTGATCGTGACGGATATTGCCCGGGACGGGATGAAGACCGGCGTGAATGTCGATTTTACCGGCGCGCTGGCCGATGCGGTCTCAATCCCGGTCATTGCAAGTGGAGGCGTGGCGAGCGTTCAGGACATTCATGACCTGCGCGCACACCAGGGCACCCGCCCAATCGCCGGATCTATCCTCGGGCGCGCTTTGTATGATGGCGATCTTAAGCCTGAAGAGGCGCTTGAGGCAGCGGCGTAGCGCCCGCTTTACTGACGGTTCCCGTTACTCGTCGCCTCTGGTTTCCGGCCACATCGTTACAGACTTGAAGAATTGTGTCGCAGCATCTGCGTCCCCGGCGCTCCATCCGCCTTCTTCCAGCTGCGGCGTCCCGTCATCAGACAGCACAAAGCCGCGGAACAGAGCGGCGAGATGCGCCATGTGTCCTGCCTCGGTGAAAGCATACAGCTCACGCCCGTTCTCCAGGTGGCACATCGTGGCGGGGCTGGCCATTGCGTGGCAATGATAGTCCCCGCGAGACTCAATATTATCCATCAGGTGCGTGATACGGTCAGCGTCTGCGGCCGTATCGAACGATTGCACATCTGGCACGGGACCACCTTCGCTGATATTTACACGCTCTGGCAGTCCGGTCTTGTGGACCCGAAACACGATCGCCCTGGCGCCGTCAGGGCCCCCACGCGGAGCGTGTTCGGCTTCGGGCGGGATGACATAGGCGTCGCCAGCACTCAGGACTTGATCAGGCTTGCCGGCCTCGACATGAACCGCCGAGCCTTCGATGACATAGACGAATTCCTCGCCCGGATGGTAATGGCGCGGCACGGTTACCCCGGCAGGAATGACGACGTCTGAGATAATAACCTCGAGATCTTCAGAGATCGTGATCGGCCCGCGGAGCATCAGGTTGGAGCCAGGAGGTGGTCGGACTGCATCATAGTCATGATGGTGATGGGCTTCTACGGAGACACATCCGCTAAGTGCGAGGAGTGTGAGGGCGGAAAGTACAGTTTTCATCAGTCTGTATCCTTCCAGAACCGGCTGGTTTCCAGTGCGAAATCGCGGGCGACGTCGTCCGCACCAATTGCAATGAGCGTCTCAAGCAAGGTGATCACGTCAGGACCGGCAAGCGCGCTTGTGTCGCCCTGCGAGATCGCGAGCACCATCAGCGCGGTTTCACCCCTCGCGCCGGCTTGGGCCGCGGCTTTCAAGCTCGTCACATGACCCTGTGCGAGCCGCTCGCCCCGGTCTGTCGTTTGTGAGACGAAATCCCTGCCGATCGGTGAGACCGGGATACCGAGACCGGTCCACAGTGTCAGGATATTCACCGCCTGAATTTCTCGCTCGGTTGAGCTGGCGGTTGTGATCAATCGCTTTTCGATCGACCTGAGCGCAGCGGGTGAGGTTTCGCCGCCTGCGATCGCCTGCGCTGCGTTCAATACAGCCTGATCGAACGGGTCTGCGGGCACAGAGGCGAATGATCGAAAAGTCGTGAGCCAGGCCTGCGAAAGATCCCGCTCCCCTGCCATGAGGGCGGCCTTGGAAAACGTCAGGGCATGAACCGCGGTCGCCTCGTTTTGTGGCAATTGCTGCAGATCAGTCGCAAACAGGTCCGCGATGCTGCGATAGTGCGCGACGCCTTCTCCAGCCGCGCTCGACAAGACCTCTGCGACGCTGGCGGAGCGCGCTTCGTCACTCGTCAGTGGGTCAGTCAGGTCGCTCAGTGCCTGTTCTATGGCGTCGGCGGGTTCATATTCTGGGTCCTCAAGGCGCGTGAGCAGAATATCCCTGCGATCTGCGGCCTCGATCAGCGCGAATTCGCTGGCCGCTTCGGCAAAAAGAACGCGAAGGTCCGCTGGAACACCCGGACGCTGCGCAATCGCTGCTGCGAGCCCGGGCCGCTCGATTGCGGGTTCCACGTTCGATGTGTCCAGGTCAGCCTTTGCGGATAGCGCGATATTCAAGCCGGTATCATAGCGCGCTTCAGGTGGGTCAGGCGCGTCGCCCGCTGCGGCGAAGATGGCGGCTACGGTCCACTCGTCCATGACGCCTTGAGACTCGGCGACCTCAATGGCGATTTGCGCGCCGGCGACATTGTCCTGCAGCACGGCGCAAACCGCGCGGAGTTTCAACCAGTAGCCACCGTCGCGAACCGGACCGTCAAGCTCTGAACAGGCGGACAATTCCTGACCACTGGCCATGTCAAGATCTACCGCCAGCGTTTCCGCGTCCAGACCGAGTGTCTCTTCCTCAAGTTGCGGCACCAGGTCCGCAGCAGCGCGTTCCTCACCGAGTTCCAGCATCAAACGTGCGCGTTCAGCCAATAACTCCTCCGCCTTCGTCCCCAGTGGCCGGGTTGCAGGCGACAGGACCGCCCGGCGAAGCAATCGGCGCTCAGCCGGGCTGAGATCGGCCGTACGGACCGACTGCATCAGGGCCAGCAATGTGTCATCATGGGAATATCGCCACAGGTTGGACGGAAATTCCGGTTCGCCGATTGAGAGATACCGCTGCCCCCAGGCGCTGATATCATCAAGGCTTTCGGACTCGACCTGCGCCGCAGCATTGCCGCAGAGCGTTAGCCCAACTGCCAGGACCGCGCTCAGCGCAGGTCTAGAGGACATGTTCGATCTCTATCCGGACCTCGCCAGCTTCTGGCTTTTGGTCAGACATGGAGTTCCCTAGCCACCACAAGACGCCGAGAATGGCGACCAGGAAGATGGTCAGGATGATGAGCCACTTGCGCATGATTGAATTGCCTTTCGCACGCTAAACCGATGGCCAAAGATTGCCGGATCCGCTTCGTCTGTATAGGACAGGAAGCGCTGACCCGAAAAGACCATGGCTGAAGACCGATCTAGTACCTTGAAAACCGACAGAAATGAGGCGACGTGGGCGACCCGTACCGTTGCGCTTGTGGGATTGATGGGTGCCGGTAAGTCTACCGTGGGCCGCCGTCTCGCTAGCAAGCTCGGGCGTCCGTTCGTCGACAGCGATGACGAAATCGAAAAAGCAGCCGGGCTTTCGGTCTCTGATATTTTTGCGTTGCACGGCGAAGAAGAGTTCCGCCGGGTTGAGCGCAAGGTCTTGCAGCGTCTTCTCGATGGCCCGCCGCAAGTGCTCGCGACAGGCGGCGGGGCCTATCTGAACGATGTTACGCGCGACTTGATGCGCAAACACGCCATCACGATTTGGCTCAATGCCGATCTGGAAACGCTCTGGAAGCGCGTGTCGCGGCGCAATCATCGCCCACTTCTGCGTCGGCCGGATGCGAAGGAAGTGCTTTCCAACTTGTTTGATGAGCGACGTCCTATATATGAGCTCGCTGATTTAACAGTCCCAAGCGTAGACGGGCCGCACTCCAAAACGGTCACCTCGATTATTAAGGCCCTGGAGACATGGACGCCGAAACCTTAAGCCCGCCTTTGACCGTCCGTGTAGACCTCGGTGCGCGCAGCTATGACATCCTCATCGGTGAAGGGCTGATCGCGCGTTCAGGTGCCCTCGTCGCGCCATATGCGGCGCAATCTCGCGCATTTGTCATCAGCGACGAAACCGTATGGCGCCTGCACGGAGTCCAGCTATGCGCAGGCCTTTCGGCGAATGGAATTCAAGCGATTGAGACCGTATTGCCCGCGGGAGAGAGCACGAAAAACTGGTTGCAACTCGGTGAAGTGCTCGATTGGTTGCTGGCAAACGGGGCCGGGCGAGATGATGTGCTGATTGCTTTTGGCGGCGGCGTTATTGGCGACCTGACAGGTCTTGCGGCGTCGCTTTTGAAGCGCGGCATGCAGTTCGTACAGATGCCGACCACACTGCTCGCTCAAGTCGATAGCTCGGTTGGCGGCAAAACCGCGGTCAATTCGGGACATGGCAAGAACCTGGTCGGGGCCTTCTATCAGCCTCAGCTTGTGATTGCTGACACATCCATCCTCGCGACTCTGCCAGAGCGGGAGAGACAAGCCGGCTATGCC
Organism: Henriciella sp.; assembly: GCA_017642885.1. Taxonomy (GTDB): domain Bacteria; phylum Pseudomonadota; class Alphaproteobacteria; order Caulobacterales; family Hyphomonadaceae; genus Henriciella. The sequence continues at coordinate 11,803 of JAEPOM010000007.1, forward strand.
GAGATCATCAAATACGGACTGATCAACGACCGCCCTTTCATTGACTGGCTGAGAGATCATGGCGCCGATGTACTGGCGCTGGAACCTGCCGCGATTGCTGAAGCTGTGGCTGTTTCGTGCCGGTCCAAGGCCGAAATCGTCGCGCTGGATGAGCGGGAAGGCGGTGTCCGCGCGCTGCTCAATTTTGGTCATACGTTCGGTCACGCGCTCGAAGCGGTGAACGGCTATCGGGCCAATCTATTGCACGGAGAAGCTGTGGGTACCGGAATGGTACTCGCTCTTCGATACTCTGCTCGTTTGGGCTTGATGACGGCGGAAGATGCCGAATATGCGGCTGGTCTCATTGCTGCAAGTGGGCTCGAAACGATGGTTTCCAACTTGCCCGGCGGTCCCTATGAGGCCGCGGCGCTCGTACAAGCCATGCAGCAGGACAAAAAGGCGCGAGCCGGTAAACTTCCCCTGATTCTTGCAAAAGGCCTGGGTGAGTCCTTTATCTATCCTGATGCAGACCTGCAGGACGTGCAGGCATTCTTACAAGAGGAGCTGCAAAAAAGCTGATGATTATCGGCACTTTATTGACCATCCTACTATTGATCGGGATGTCCGCTTTCTTTTCGGGTTCCGAAACGGCACTTACTGCGGCCAGCCGCGCCCGCATGCACCAGTTCGAAAAAGACGGAGACAAACGCGCGAGCCTTGTGAACAAGCTAATCTCTGACCGCGAGCGCCTCATCGGGGCGATTCTGCTGGGGAACAATCTCGTCAACATCCTGGCGTCCGCGCTGGCGACGAGCCTGTTCGTTAGTTTGATGCCAGGTCCGAGCGGGGTCGCCGTTGCGACAGCGGTGATGACCGTCCTGGTCCTCGTTTTTGCAGAGGTTCTGCCAAAAACCTATGCGATTACGCGGCCCGACAATATGGCACGCTCTGTCGCCCGACCGATTTCCTGGCTGGTGGCGATGGCGAGTTGGATCGTGACCGGTATTCAGGCGATCGTGAACGTTACGCTCCGTCTGATCGGCGTGAAACCGCCCCAGGACGAGGTAACCGCGGAAGAAGATATTCGCGGCACGATTGACCTTCACCATTCCGAAGAAGGGCTTGATGCCAAGAACCGGCACCGGCTCGTCGGCGCGCTCGACTTGAAGGATATGACGGTCGAGGAGGTGATGATCCACCGTAAGAACATTACCATGCTCGACGCGGATGAGACCGCCGACAGCATCGTTCGCAAGGCGCTTGCGAGCCCGCATACACGGCTTCCACTGTTCCGAGGAGACCAGGAGGAGATTGTCGGCATCCTGCACGTCAAAGACCTGTTGCGCGCGATCGTTGGCAATAATGGCAAGACCAGCGGGTTGGATATTGTCGATATCTGCCGCGATCCCTGGTTCATTCCGGAAACAACGGCAGCAGAGGATCAACTTGACCTGTTCCTCAAGCAGCGCAGCCATTTCGCGCTTGTTGTGGACGAATATGGCGCCCTGCAGGGGTTGGTGACGCTGGAAGATATTCTGGAAGAGATCGTCGGCGATATCCGCGACGAGTATGACGTCGTCGTGCGCGGCGTTCGCCCGCAATCGGATGGCTCTGTGTATGTTGAAGGCGGTGTGACCATTCGCGACCTCAATCGCGCTATGGGCTGGGAACTGCCTGACGAAGAGGCTGTTACTGTCGCAGGTCTCGTTATCCATGAGGCGCAAACCATTCCGGAGCCGGGCCAACGCTTTGCATTCTACGGCTATCGCTTTGATATTGCGCGCAAGAACCGCAATCAGATCACTGGTTTGAAAGTGATGCCGATGCGGGAAGATGACGACGCAGCCGATGCGTAGTTTCGACGAAATCCTCGATCTTGCCGCACACCACCATGGCACGCGTGAACAGGTCCTGGAAAAAGCGCAGAACGAGCACGGCGTGAGCGATCTCGCTTCCATCAGTGACGCAGAATACTTGTCGGAAATGACCAAAGCCGTATTCAGCGCCGGGTTTAACTGGCAGGTCATCCGAAATAAATGGTCTGGCTTCGAAGCGGCGTTTCACGAGTTTGAGCCTAGCCGCGTTGCCTTCTTTCACGATGAGGACCTCGATCGGCTTCTATCGGACAAGGGAATTGTTCGAAACGGCCAGAAGATCACGGCCACGATCGAGAATGCCCGGTTTGTCGCCGCCACGGCCAAGGAAAGCGGCAGCTTCGGTTCCTTTTTAGAACGGTGGCCAGTCGAGGATCAAGCTGGACTGATGGCCCATCTCGGCAAGCATGGCTCGCGTCTAGGTGGAGCGACGGCGCAGTATTTCCTGCGATTTGTCGGTTATGATGGCTGGATTACATCGCGAGACGTCTGTGCGGCGTTGGTGAGAGAGCAAGTGCTCGATAAGCCCACGGCCACGAGCAAGACAGCGCTCAGGAAAGTTGATGAGGCTGTGTCTGAGCTTCAAGCTCAATCAGGCCAGCCCCGCGCCGTGATTTCGCGCGTCCTTGCGCTTTCGGTGGGCTAGATATGAGCTTTGCCGCGACTTTTATCACGCTATATCCGGATGCGTTTCCAGGTCCGCTCGGGGTTTCGATTTTGGAGCGCGCCCGGAAAGACGGTCTCTGGACCTTGAATACGGTACAACTGCGCGAGTTTGGTCTGGGTAAGCACAGGCAAGTCGACGAAACCCCGGCGGGCGGCGGAGCAGGACTGGTGCTCAGACCCGATGTCGCCGCAGCCGCGATTGACAGCCTGCCCGCGTCCGAGGCTCCGCTGATCTATCCGAGCCCGCGCGGGGTTCCCTTCTCGCAGTCCATGGCGGAGGCATGGGCGACAGGACCAGGCCTGACCTTTTTCTGCGGCCGGTTTGAGGGCCTCGATCAGCGCGTCATCGAGAAACGTAACATGATTGAAGTCTCGCTTGGCGATTTCGTTCTTGCGGGCGGTGAAGTGGCAGCGATGGCAATGCTCGAAGCGACCTTGCGCCTAATCCCTGGTGTTGCTGGAAATCACGCCTCTGTGGAGGATGAAAGCTTCAGTTCGGGACTGCTCGAATACCCCCATTATACCTTGCCCCGCACCTGGGAGGGGGAAGGCACGCCGGACGTCCTTCTATCTGGCAATCATAAAGCTGTCGAAGAGTGGAGGAATCAGCAGAGTCAGGCATTGACAAAAACTCGCCGACCCGATTTATGGGCTCCTTTCCGAAATGGACCCAATTTGCGAGCGTCGGAGACGGACGATGAACATGATTGAACAGCTCGAAGCTGAAGAAGTTGCCCGCGTTACCGCTGGCAAAACCATCCCAGAATTTTCGCCAGGCGATACGCTGTCTGTGAACGTGCGTATTAAAGAAGGCGACCGTGAGCGTGTTCAGCGCTACGAAGGTGTGTGCATCGCGCGCGCCGGCCAGGGCCTGAATGAGAACTTCACCGTTCGCAAGATTTCCTTCGGCGAAGGTGTTGAGCGGGTTTTCCCGGTTGTCTCGCCGATGATCGAAAGCATCGAAGTGAAGCGCAAGGGCCGCGTTCGCCGCGCCAAGCTTTACTATCTGCGCGATCGCCGCGGTAAGTCTGCCCGTATTGCTGAGCGGACCACCGGTCACGGCATGGAAACAACTGAGATCACAACCTCCAAGACCGAGCTGCGCCGTCAACGCGACGCTGCGAAAGTCGCTCGCCGCGAAGAAGCAGCGAAAGAGCGTGATGCCGCAGCCAAGGCAAAAGCCGCTGACGACGCTGCAGCAGCTGCCGCGGCAGAAGCAGAAGCCGCCGCAGCCGAGGCCGCTCCAGAAGGCGACGCCGAAGCATAGGCCCTTCTCTGGACAACGAGTTCAAGAAACCCTGCACCTTGGTGCGGGGTTTTTTTGTGCTTGCTTGAGAGGTCGTTTGGGTGGTTAGGAGGCCGCGAGCGAGAGGTTTATTGTTGTTCTAATTCAGACACTCGAAATTCCTTCGCTTTGCAATTAAAACAGTCTGATGAGCCAGATCACATCTCTCTATGTTCATAAAGTGATTAGCCAAGTTACCGATGGCGTTGCGACTGCGGACTTACTGGCCCCCCTGGGCATGGATACGGATGCCCCCATCGACCCTAAACAAATGGTGTCATCGGATGCGTTCTATGCGTTCTTTGAGGAGCTATCGATCCGTGACCCAGATGGCCTTTCACTACCACTTCGTATTGGCGCATCCATGCGTTGCGACGAGTATGGGGCGTTTGGCTTGGCTTGGAAGTCTGCGCCAAGTTTGCGCGGTTCGTACGTCAGATCAGAACGTTACGGCCAAGTGTTGGGCAGCGCAGAGGCATATACGCTTCAGCAATCGAATGATGGTTGGTTTTTCAATCTTGATAAAGCGGGCGACGGTCGCTTGGGCATGCAGATCTCTAACGAAGCCAGCCTGTCGGCGGTGAACGTGCTTAGCAAGGAAGTCAGCACGATTTCATTCTTACCGGTTGGGGTGTTTTTCAAACATTCACCAAGAGGCGACGCTAGCGCTTATGAAGACCACTTTGGCTGCCCAGTGCACTTTGAGTCAGAACGTGATGCACTTCTGGTCAGCGATGGCAGCATGGATGCCCCGAATAGACTGGGTGATGAAACGATTGCGAAATTCTTTGATCGCCATCTCGAACAGGAACTCTCATTGCTTTCGAGCGAAAGCAGTCTCGAACACAGCGTCCGACGCGCCGTAGCAAACGTCCTAAGTGAAGGCGTCCCCACACTGTCATTGATTGCATCAGAATTGGGAATCGGAAGTCGAACCTTGCAAAGACGTCTTTCAGACAGCGGGCACTCATTTCAGACCGTTGTCGACATGGCGCGTCAGGATCTGGCTCAGAGATTGTTACGCGAAACCGATTACAGTCTTGCTGAAGTCGCGTTCCTGACCGGATTCGCTGAACAGAGCGGTTTCACCCGGGCGTTCAAGCGATGGGCAGGTCAAACGCCTCGCTCTTATCGCATCGGCGAAACTCAATCCCGAATTTGAGTTTGGCGCGATCTGGCAAAAAACTGGCGTGCGCGGACAAGAGTGCGCGGCGCGTTTTTCATATTCATCGACTTGCAGAAATCGAAAAGGAGCAAGTCAATGAACTTCCTGCGCAAAAAGAAAGACCTCACTCTTGTTTTGGGGGGCACTGGAAAAACAGGACGACGCGTCGCCGAACGTCTGAAATCAAAAGGTCACGAGGTTCGTATCGGTTCACGATCTTCCGTACCGTCTTTTGACTGGGACAATGAGAAGGGTTGGGACGCCTGCCTAAAGGGTGTGACAGCAGCCTACATCACCTACGCCCCAGATTTGGCCATGCCGGGCGCGCCGGATGCAATTCAGGCCTTCGTCGATCTCGCCAAGAGTCGAGGTGTGAAACGACTGGTCCTTCTCTCGGGCCGCGGAGAGGCGGAAGCCCAATCTTGCGAGCAGATTGTGCAGAATTCTGGGTTAGAATGGACGATCGTTCGCGCCAGTTGGTTCAATCAAAACTTCTCCGAAGGCGCCTTCATCGACATGGTGCTGGGTGGAGCGATTACGCTGCCCGCTGGCGATCAAGTTGAACCGTTCGTTGATGTGGATGATATCGCCGATGTGGCCGTCGCCGCGTTCGTAGAAGATCACCATATTGGACAAGTCTACGAAGTCACAGGGCCTCGGCTGATGACCATAGCCGATATCGCCGCTGATTTGTCCCGCGCCACGGGTCGCGAGATCGCTTACATTGATGTGCCGCACGAAGCGTTCGTGTCTGAGGTCGCTAACTCTGGCGCGCCCAAAGAGGTAGTTTGGATGCTGGACTATCTTTTTTCGACGGTTCTTGATGGTCGAAACGCGCACTTAACAGATGGCGTCCAGCGCGCGCTTGGCCGCCCGCCAAAAGACTTTTCTGAGTATGCTCGCGAAGTGGCGGCAACCGGTGCTTGGAGGGTGGCAGCATGAGGCAGATCTTCACCAGATTGGCGCTGACAGGGGCCGGGACGATCCTCGGCCTTATCGGTGGCGCCCTGATGTTTTCACCCAAGACATTCCTTGCAATGAGCCACGTCATTGTCGAACGTGATCCGAGCCTAATGTCAGAGCTCACCGCGCCAAGCGGCCTACTACTCATCTCAGGAGCCCTAATGATCTTTGGGGCGATCAAATTTCAGTATGCGAGTTTAGCTCTTTTCATCGGCGCGCTTGTTTATGGAAGCTACGGGGCCGGGCGTCTCGTGAGCATATCGCTTCACGGGCTTCCCTCCGAATCGTTGATCACTGCGATGGTCATCGAGCTCGCCGTTGCGGTCTTGTTGAGTGCACTTGGGGTCGTCAACCAGGTCGGTCAAAATAGCACCAACGCTGACGCATACATCGCTCAGATGAGCGTCTAGCGGGACTGATCGAGGGCGCCAACCCGCCCTCGATCGCATTTCACTCTCATAAATCATCATTGGAGTTCAAGAACTATGACCTATGAATGGACCCTATACTTTTGCTTTTTTCTGGCGCTCTGGAGCGCGGTGATCGGAGGCGTCTTCTCCGCGTTTTCTGAGTTCATTATGTCGGCATTGCTGAGGACAACTCCCGCCGGGGGAATCGAGGCGATGCAGCATATCAACCGAACCGTGATCAAAACCCAGTTCGTAGCGGGCATACTTTTAATCGCGCCGCTGTCAGTTCTTTTCGCTTTTTACAGCCTGACGGTCTTCGAAGGTGCGGCGCTCATCACACTTATTCTTGCGCCGATTGTCTATCTACCCACGGTTTTTCTCATGACTATTTTCGGCAATGTACCCATGAACAACAAGCTTGATCGCGTCGATCACACGTCAACGGATGCTGAAGCATACTGGTCCAAATATGTCCGAGACTGGACGCGGCTCAATCATGCTCGCTCTCTAGGGAGCGTGTTGACTGCTGGTCTCTACATCGCCGCGGCAATAATGCTCATCACGAGTGGTCAGGTCTGACATTTGCCGTGAGCAGTGATTGAGCGGCTCAAAATCGGGCCAAACTCACCCCTATGCGTCTCAGACCGTGATATCGAACTTGCCCTCGCCCGCGGGCCATGCTGATAGAAGCGGCGAGAAAGGTTGAGAGACAATGGCAGGCCAAACACTTTACGATAAGATCTGGAATCAACACGTCGTCAGCGAAGATGCTGCGACAGGAGAAGCGCTGCTTTTCATTGATTTGCACCTCATTCACGAAGTGACGACGCCGCAGGCCTTTGCGGGTCTGAAAGCGGCCGGGCGCGGCGTTCGCCGCCCGGATCTCACATTGGCCGTTGCCGATCACAACACGCCGACGGAAAACCAGAACAAGGGGCTTGATGGCGTCCGGGACGAGGCGGCGCGCAATCAGCTGAAAGCGCTGACCCGCAATGTTGCGGAGCACGGCATCGAATACTTCCCGATGGGCCACATCAATAATGGTATCGTCCACGTTGTCGGACCGGAGCAGGGACGCACTCAGCCCGGCATGACGATAGTCTGCGGCGATAGTCATACGTCGACCCACGGCGCATTTGGGTCTCTGGCTCACGGGATTGGAACATCGGAAGTTGAGCACGTTCTGGCCACGCAGACGCTGCGTGCCCGAAAAATGAAGAACATGGCGGTCGAATTCAAGGGCGCACTTCCAGCCGGCGTCACGGCAAAGGACATCGCTCTGCATCTGATCGCAAAGATTGGAACCGCAGGCGGCACAGGCTGTGTAATGGAGTTTCGCGGAGACGCCATTCGCGGCCTTTCCATGGAAGGGCGGATGACGCTGTGCAATCTGTCAATTGAAGGCGGTGCCAGGGCCGGATTGATCGCGCCCGACGATGTGACGCTTGCTTATGTCAAAGGCCGACCAGCCGCGCCCAAGGCCGGCGCCTGGGAGATCGCGGAACGGCACTGGCGCACGCTCTATTCAGATGACGATGCGGTCTGGGATGAGGTTATCGAGATCAATTGCGCCGACATTGAACCGACGGTCACCTGGGGCACCAGTCCGGAACAGGCGATCCCGGTTTCTGGCCAGGTCCCGGATCCAGCCGCGATGAGCGATCCGGTCAAGAAAACGGCGGCTGAACGCGCGCTTGACTATATGGGGCTCGAAGCCGGCGCGCCGCTTGCCGGGACGCCGGTTCAGCGCGTGTTTATCGGCTCCTGTACGAACTCGCGGATCGAGGACTTGCGGGTTGCAGCCGACATTGCCCGGACCGGTAAAGTTGCCGACGGCGTCCGCGCCATGATCGTCCCGGGGTCGGGCCTTGTCCGCGCGCAGGCCGAAAGCGAAGGGCTCGACGAGGTATTCCGCGAGGCAGGCTTTGAATGGCGCGAGCCTGGCTGCTCCATGTGCCTCGGTATGAATCCGGACATTCTTGCGCCGGGTGAGCGCTGCGCATCGACCTCGAACCGCAATTTTGAAGGCCGCCAAGGCCGCGGCGGACGCACTCACCTGATGAGCCCCTACCTGGCCGCCCGCGCCGCGATCACCGGAGTGATTGGGGCGTAGCATGGTGTTGTTTCAGCGTCGTAAGAGCTTTCTGACCGACGACGCAGAAGAATGGCAGATCGAGTGCTGGGCATGGCATCTTCGTCAGAGCGGGACGATAGATCAACTCCGACAGACGCCGTTGGCTCTGCCTACTAAAGAATTCTTCCCCGCCCTGGGATTGGATGGACATGAGCGCGCTCTCGCGGTGTTCGAGCGCGTCAAAATGTATTCTGGAATGGAGGGCTGGCCCGTACGATTGGTGGCGCAAAACGACATGCCGGCATTTTTGGAAGGTGGCGCGTTCATTCAGCACGAAGGGTCTTGCGCTGGCACCTTTCGAATGGATGAGAAGGGCGACGTGATCATCACCTATGCTCCGGATCTGATACATAACCCTGCTGGACTGATTGCGACTTTGGCACACGAACTCGGGCACTATCTGAATGAGAGCTTTGATAGCGATCCACCGGGTGGTTGGGATTTGAATGAACCCGCGACGGACATAACTTCAATCCTGCTTGGGTTTGGAGTCTTCGCCGCCAATCATTGCCTCGTTCACGAGACATTCGACAGCGGATACCGCATCGGAAAAGTGGGCTACCTCTCAGAAAAGGAGCGCGTTTTCTCGCTCGCGATTTTTCTGGAGCTTTCTGGTAGAGCGCTTGATGAAGCAACGCCCTACCTTAAGAAGTATCTAGCTAAGCAATTGAACTCCGCGAATGAATACCTTCAATCCAGCCAGATTCTGCGGCCGCTACAGGATTTACTAAATGAGTAATCTCAAAAACTGGACCTCCCGCGAACGGCCGGGGCAGTGGCCGTTGACGGGTGATCGGGTTGTGCTGGAACCGCTCGATTGGTCTGAACACTTAGAGGGTCTCTACACGGCAGTTGCAGCTCCCGATGTCGCTGACATCTGGAAATATATGCCGATTGGACCGTTCGAGAGTCAGAAACAGTTTCAAAAGATTTTCGAGCGCGTTGCTGGGGAGCTTGGCTGGGAAGTCATGATCATTCGCCAGGCGCAGGGCGGCGATATTCTCGGCATGTCGAGCTATATGAGGATCCGCGAACCTCATGGCAGCGTCGAGATTGGCTGCGTGGCTTTCGGACCGGATTTGAAACGCTCCGCCGAAGCAACCGAAGCGATGAGCCTTATGGCCGGACATGTGTTCGATGAGCTCGGCTACCGACGGTATGAGTGGAAGTGCCACAATGACAATGCAGCCTCGCGGCGGGCCGCTGAACGGCTCGGCTTCGCATTTGAGGGCGTGTTTCGCAATGATATGGTCGTCAAAGGCAAAAACCGCGACACGGCCTGGTTTGCGATGACAGATGACGACTGGCCAGCGCTCCAGAAGGCTTTCAAGGCCTGGTTATCCCCGAAGAATTTTGACGCATCGGGCGCGCAGAAAAAGCGACTGGAGGCGTTTCGCTGATGATCACCGCACTCGATCATTTCGTTTTGCTCTGCCCCGATATTAAGGCGGCGACCGAGGACTATGCCACGCTGCTCGGCCTGCCTGTTACCTGGCAAGCAGATGCGGACGGCGTAGCCACCTCGATATTTGTGGTCGGCAATACCGCGATTGAGCTCATGGCCCCGTCCGGCACTGGACCTGTCGCAGACAAGTTGAGAGAGATGACGCAAGATGGATCGCAGCTGACGACGCTGGTTTATCGCTCTGATGATCTCGCCACCGATCATCATCTCATGACGCGGCGTGGATTACGCCCGAGCGAGATTTCAGATGGGGCCAGCACGCATCTCGGGTTGGGCCAATCGCGGACCTGGCGGCGTTTCAGAGTGCCAGATGAGGTTATGGCGGGTGTGAAAACCTTTCTGTTGGAACCAGAGGAACCGCTCCCAGTCTCTGCTGCTTCATCAGGCGGGGTAACGGCCCTCGATCATCTGGTCATCAACACACCCAACCCGGAGCGCGCCGTGGCGAATTACGGTGCGCGCCTTGGTTTGCGGTTCGCGCTCGATCGCAACGCGGAGCAGTGGAAAACGCGATTCATGTTCTTCCGGCTTGGCGGACTGACCCTGGAGGTTATTCATCGCCTGGGCGAAACGCATGACCCTTCAGACCCAGACTCCATTTGGGGCCTGACCTGGGAAACGGACGATCTGGAAGCTGCCCATTCGAGTCTGGCCTCCATGGGCCGTGATGTCAGCGAGATTCGCACGGGGCGAAAGCCTGGAACCACGGTCTTCACGGTGCGGGATTACACCCAAGGGGTCCCCACCCTATTCATTGCTCACGCAAAGCGTTAGAAAGCTCGTCATGAAAGCCTTTACCAAGTTGCGCTCAACCGCCGCCCCGCTGACGGACAAGGGCAAGCTGATGGTCAATGTCGATACTGACATGATCATTCCCAAGCAGTTCCTCAAAACGACGGAACGGGATGGCCTGTCGGAAGGCCTGTTCCACGAGCTGAAGACCCTGCCAGACGGGTCATCAAATCCCGACTTTGTCCTCAACAAACCGCAATATCGCGACGCGGGTGTACTGATTGCCGGTGAGAATTTCGGCTGCGGGTCTTCGCGTGAACACGCCCCATGGGCGTTGCTTGACCAGGGCATTACCTGCGTTATCGCCCCGAGCTTTGCCGACATTTTCTACAATAATTGCGGCAAGAACGGTATCCTCGCGATCACCTTGCCAATCGAGATTTGCGAGGCGCTGGCCGGGCAAGCAGGCGGCAGCAATAGCGTGTTCGAAATTGATCTGGAGACCAAGGTCGTGACGACGCCGGACGGGGTTGAGCACAGCTTCGACTATGATGAAGGGCGCCGCGAGAAACTGCTGAATGGCGTCGATGACATCGCGCTGACCCTGCAATCTGAAGGCTCTATCAGCGTCTATGAGGCGCAGCGGAAACTGGCCACACCCTGGTTGGAGAAGGCATCATGAAACGTGCAATGGCTCTTATTCTGGGCGCAGGTCTGCTGACGGCTTGTATTCCGGACATTATGAATACTCAGCCCGAGGTTCGGGGGCTTGAAGGCGCGGCGCCGGTGCAGACATTCACGGACCCGGAGAACGGCACGACGGTGACGATGCGGCCTGGCGGAAAGCTTAACCTCAAACTCGATTCCAATCCAACAACCGGGTATTATTGGTATCTGAAAGACATTGATGCGTCGCGCGTAGACCAGCTCAGCGAAGACTATTTCGCAGACCCTGCACCGGAAGGCCTTACCGGCAGCGGCGGTCATCAGATGTTTGTGTTCGAAGCCCTGCAAATCGGAAAATCCGATCTGGTCCTTTCGTATGAGCGCTCCCCCCAGGATGTCGCCGAAACCCTCAAGCTAAAAATAAAGGTGGTGGAATGATCATCGTTGAAGGCAGCGCACGGATCCCCGAAGGCGCGTGGGAACAGGCGATCTCCGCCATGGAACCGATGATCACCGCAAGCCGCGAAGAGGCCGGTTGTATCGAGTACGCCTATAGCCGCGATTTGCTGGACCCGAACCTGCTTCGCATAATTGAGCGTTGGAAAGACAAGGCGGCGCTGGTCAGCCACTTTGCTGAGCCGCATATGGCGGTTTTTCGCGAAGCATTGGCCGCCATAGGGCCGCGCGATCTTCAGGTCCGGATGTATGATGCTGAGCCGGAAGCTTTGCCGCTCTAGGTCGAGCGCGCTTGGTCGCAGTAGACTCTGTCCATCCAACCTGATCTATGGCGCGAAATGATTTTCCGCGGATGAGGTTTTCATGAGCCAGACCATGCTATTGCTGCCCGGTGACGGGATCGGTGCCGAAGTAACAGAACAAGCCCGGCGCGTCGCCGAGGTGATCGCCCCTGATCTTCGCTTCGAAGAGGGTCTCGTCGGTGGGGCTTCAATCGACGCGAATGGTGAGCCCCTCACAGTTGATACGCTCGTCAAAGCCAAGTCTTCCGATGCAGTCCTACTCGGCGCTGTTGGCGGACCGAAATGGAACGATGTCGACCGGCACCTGCGCCCTGAAATGGGCCTGCTTCAGCTGCGCAAGGGCATGGACGTTTTTGCAAACTTGCGCCCGGCGTTTTGTTTTCCGGCACTGGTTGATGCCTCTAGTCTCAAACGCGAAATTGTCGATGGCCTCGACATCATGATCGTCCGCGAATTGACCTCTGGCGTGTACTTTGGAGAGCCACGCGGATTTGAACGAGGAATCGGCGATAAGAGCTTCGGCTATGAAACGTCGCGCTATACGGCTGGCGAGATCGAGCGCGTTTCGCGTGTGGCCTTCGATATCGCACGTGGACGCGGCGGCGAGGTTGCCTCGACAGAGAAGTCCAATGTCATGGAAAGCGGACTGTTCTGGCGTGAGACCGTCACCGAATTGCACGCGACGGAAGGCGAGGGAGTGAAACTCCGGCACATTCTAGCCGATGCTTGCGCCATGGAACTTGTTCGCGATCCGAAGCAGTTCGATGTTATCCTGGCCGGCAATCTGTTTGGTGACATTCTCTCGGATGCAGCGGCGATGCTGACCGGTTCGATTGGGATGCTGCCCAGTGCATCGCTGAGCTATGAAGGCAAGCCTGGTCTGTATGAGCCTGTCCATGGGTCGGCGCCAGATATTGCTGGAAAAGGGTTCGCCAATCCCTGCGCCGCGATCCTCTCGCTTGAGATGTCGCTGCGCTGGTCGCTTGGCCAACCGGATGCCGCAGATCGCTTATTCGCTGCCGTCGGCAATGCGCTCGACGCTGGCGCACGAACCCGCGACCTGGGCGGAACCCTCTCGACCCAGGAAATGGGCGACGCGGTGATTGCCGCGCTTTAGCGCTTATTCCTCGTTCGCATCCATAGCCAGAATGATCTGAGCGTAGCCCTTGGCGAGGCGGCCCATGTTCTCGACGGTAATGCGCTCATTCGTGCCGTGGAAACCTGTCAGATCTTCTGGCGACATAACAGCTGGCATGAAGCGATAGACGCTGTCAGTGATGGCAGTGGCATAGCGGCCATCGGTTGCGCCGAGGACCAGTCCGGGCGTGACTGGGGCCCCGCTGGAATCGGCTGCGACGGCATAAAGAACGCCATAGGCCAGATTATCCATCGGGCTCACGGGCGACGCACCTGTGCCGCGAATCCCGCTGCGACCGAGAGAAACTTCGAGGCCGTCTATGTCTTTGGTCACGCGCTTCACATGTTCAATGATGCTTTCTTCCGTATCGTTCGGATGGATGCGGAAGTTTATGATAGCCGTGGCGCGTTGAGCGAGAACATTCTCTTTGGCAGAGCCCGCCAGCATTGTGGGCGCAGTTGTGGTACGGATCATCGCATTGGCTTGAGGGATCGCGCCCATTTGCTTTTCGATCATGCCCCCAAACAGCCATTGATTGGCGAATGCCATGCGCATCGTGAACGGCATGTCCGACGCTGAGGACTTGAACAGGGTCGAGACAGGAGGCTTCGAGAAGTCCGCCGGCATCTGGTTTTCATCAAGCGCGATCAGCGCGCGAGACAGGCGTACCGTGGCGCTGTTACGCGGCGGCGTCGAGGAATGTCCACCAGCCGCCGTGACAGTCAGCTGCAGCGTGACGTAGCCTTTCTCGGCGATACCGATAAAGGCGAGCGTGCCGCCGGTCAGCGGGTTATTCTCGACGGCCATAAAGCCTTCATCCAGCGCCATGATCGGCGAGACGCCGCGTGATTTTAGAAGTTCAACGCCTGCGGAAGCGCCCGACCCGGACACTTCTTCATCATGTCCCAGCATCAGCAGCACCGTACGCTTTGGCGCAAACCCCGAAACCGCTAGCGCATCCAGGGCTTCCAACAGGCCGACCATTGACCCCTTGTCGTCAATTGCGCCCCGGCCATAGACATAGCCATCCTGCACAGCGCCGGAGAAGGGCGGTGCGTCCCAGTCGCTCTCTGTGCCGATATTGACCGGCACAACGTCCTGGTGCGCCATCAGCAGGATCGGGTCGAGACTTGGGTCAGACCCTTGCCAGGTGAACAGCAAACTAAAGCCGCCGGGAATGGTTTCCTTGTTGGCGGCTGCGTGGAAGGCGGGATAGGTCTCTTCCATCCAGGCCTGCAGCTCGAGCCACGGGCCTTCCTGACCGACGCGGGGATCGCCCGGTGCGACGGTGACCGTTTGGAAGCGAATGGCCTCACTGAGGTGCTCTGCCGCGATACTGGCATCAAACTCGGGCACTTCGGGAAGAACGATCTCGCGGACATCTCCCGGCACGCCGCCATAATTGAATGTCCGAAACAGTATGACGACAACCAGCAGAGCTAGAACACCACCGATTCCGAAGAGTATATTCCTGATCATGCAATCTGCCTCCCGCTATTTTTCCGGGACTGTGGCGGGACGGGGATTGATTGGCAAGCTATGACGTGGGGCCAGCATTGCAGGCGTGATCGGCGAACTAACGCGGTCGATCTCCATTCACCGTGGCCCGGCGCATATGACGTCTCTGACCTTGATAATCATTCAGCGCATAGTGCCAGCAGCAACGATTATCCCAGAAAGCGACCGCGTCCTGGCTCCAGCGAAAACGGCAGGTGAACCGCTCGTCACGGGAATGCTCGAAAAGGAAGTTCAGCAAAGGGCGGCTTTCGCGCTTTGTCATGCCTGCAAACCTCAACGTGAAAGCCGGGTTTACATAGAGGCCTTTGCGACCTGTCTCAGGGTGTGTGCGCACAACAGGATGCTCGTATTCGGGTGCATCAACAGCAACTTCTGACTGCATGGATTGGCGGTCCTGCGCGGAGGCCCCTTTGGCGCTATATTCGCGGCTTGCGGAGTGTACCGCGTTGAGGCGCGAAAGCATGTCTTTCATGCCATTTGAAAGCGCCTCATAGGCCGCGATCTGATTGGCAAACAGCGTGTCGCCGCCAAATTTCGGGATTTCGATGCCGTACAGGATTGATCCAAGCGCCGGTTCCTCAAGGAAGGACATATCCGAATGCCAGCCACCGCCAAAGTTCAACTTGTCTTCGGGTTCCTTGATGATTTCGAGCAGCTCAGGATGCCCGTCCATGCCTTTGACATAGGGATGGACATTCAGCGTTCCGAACCGGCGCGCGAAGGCCTTCTGCGCGTCCGGCGTGAGGCCAGACTGGTCGCGGAAAAAGATCACATGATGATCCAGAAATGCGCGGTGAATCTCATCGAATTGCGCATTCGTCAGATCTTCGGCGAGGCTGACGCCTGAGATCTCAGCGCCAAGCGCCCCGGCAACCGGGGTAATATCGAGCGTAGAAGCCATAGAGGCATTCTATGCTCGATCTGTAAGGAGTCTATCTATTCCCCAGCGTCTTCGCTGCCAGCATCCTGCGGGAACAGGCGGTCATAGAGATAGGAGAACTCAAGCGCCGTACGTTTGGCGCGCTCTTTCTGGTTGGCCGCCGCGGAGTGGCCACCATCAATGTTCTCATAGTAGAGGAACGGCTTGTTCGCATCTTCGAACAGTTTTGCCATCTTACGCGCGTGACCCGGATGCACGCGGTCATCCTTGGTCGAAGTCACAAAGAACGGCACCGGATAATCCGCGGACGCATCAAAGTTCTGATACGGAGAGATCGTCTCCAGGAACGCGCGTTCCTCCGGAATGTCCGGGTTGCCATATTCGTCGACCCATGACGCGCCTGCCAGAAGCTTATGGTAGCGCAGCATGTCGAGCAGCGGCACCTGGACGACGACCGCGTTCCACAGATCCGGGCGCTGGGTAATCATCACACCCATGAGCAGGCCGCCATTCGATCCGCCCATGATGCCGAGATGTTCCGGTTTGGTGACGCCAATCTCGATCAGGTCTTCACCGACCGCGATGAAGTCATCATAGATGCGCTGACGATTGCCCTTGAGACCAGCCTGGTGCCAGCTCGGTCCAAACTCACCGCCGCCGCGAATATTGGCGAGAACATAAGCGCCGCCGCGCTCTAGCCACATGCGGCCAACGCCGCCGCTATAGCTTGGACGCATCGAGACTTCGAATCCGCCATATCCGTAGAGCAATGTCGGCGTCGAACCATCCAGCGTGATGCCGTCGCGATGGACGACGAAGTACGGGATTTTCGTGCCGTCCTTGGAAGTTGCCTCTTTCTGATGAACGACAAGGCCTTCCGCATCGAACTTCGATGGCAGGGATTTCAGGGCCTCTGTTGTGTTGGTTGCCGCGTCAAATGTCAGGAGGCTGTCGGGGCTCAGGAAGCCTTCATAGTTGATGAAAACCGTCTCTTCGTCTTCGTCGGCAAAGGCGATACCGGCCTGACCTGTGCCTGGCAGCGACACGTCCGTCGTGGTCCAGCCTGCTGTGTCATCATGCTCGAGACGGAGGATCTTGCCCGCGACGTTATCGTTGATTGAGAGCAGCGCCGCTGATTTGGAGACGGATACTCCGTTGACGGCTTGGCGGTCGTTCGCACGGAAGACGAGGTCGACCTGAGGCAGTTCCTTAGTGTCGAGGAATTGCTGCAGGTTAAACGCGACCAGGTCGCCCGTCTTGAAGTCCTCGGTTCCAACGTTCCAGTCTTCCTGCAAGGTAATAAACTGCCAGCCTTTATAGTCGCTGCCGAGGGAAGATTTCTGCGGGATCGGGAACGCGAATGGTTCGCCGTCACTCAGCAACCAATAGGTGGAGGTAAAGAAGGTGTCAGCTTCGACCGCGCCGTAGATCATGGTGCCGTCATCCAGTTCGGAGGACCACGGCCAGACGCCGACATCCGTTGCCTGGCCGGCGTAAAGCTCCGCTGCATCGCCGAGCGCTTCGCCGCGCTTCCAAAGACGGACGGAAGACGGGTATCCAGATTCGGTCAGGGTTGAGCCATCACCGCCCCAGTCGGTGCCGACGAGGACCGTGTCGTGGTCAATCCATGCGAGGCCCTGCTTGGCCTCGTCGGTCACGAATCCACCGTCGACAAAAGCTTTGGTCCCCAGATCAAACTCGCGATTGATCACGGCATCCTTGCCGCCATCGGAGAGGGAGACGAAGCAGAGTGTCTTGTCGGCCCCTTGCGGCTTGAAGCAATTGGAACCCTTGAAGACCCAGTTCTTGTCTTCGTCCGCGGACAGCTTGTCAAAGTCGAGAACGGTTTCCCATTCAGGCTCATCTGTTTTGTAACTTTCCAGCGTTGTGCGACGCCACAAGCCACGCACATTGGTCTCATCCTGCCAGAAATTATAGACCATGCCATCGCGCACTGACCCATAAGGAATGCGATCCGTGGATGTCGCTAGATCCAGCGCCTGGGCATAATTGTCTTCATAGACGGAGATGTCGTAGATCGCTGCCAGCGAGCGGTCATTCTGAGCGTTGACCCAGGCCAATGCCTCCTCGCCTTCGACTTCCTCAAGCCACAGATAAGGGTCGGTCTCGGTAGCAGCGGTGGCGGCGTCCGCAGGCTCAACGGCGACTTCAGTCGTGGCGTCCACGGTATCCTCAATTTCTGCTTCTGGGGCTTCGGGTTCGGTTATCGTAGTGCAAGCTGCCAAAAGGGCGCCTGCCGCGACAGCGGTTAGGGTAAAACGCATCACTATCCTCATGAATTTGAGGAAAGGTTTAGCGTGACGACACCTTAGGGCAAGAGAGGTTGCCTCAAAATAGGGTGATTACTCGACGTTTTTTCCTGTCGATTGTCGGACGATGAGCTCGAAATCGAAGACTTCCTCGAGAGTCGTTTCGTCGTCCGGGTTCATCAGGCGCTCAGCCGCTCGCCTTGCCATCTCAGAGACCGGCTGACGGATAGTCGTCAGAGGAGGCCATACGGCCGATGCGAGTCGGGTATCATCGTAGCCCGCAATGGAGATATCGCCCGGGATCTGGAAGCCGGCCGCCATCACAGCGGTCATTGCTCCAACCGCCATATCATCGTTGGCGGCAAAGATTGCGGTCGGTTTCGGATCAGTGGTGATGAGCTTGCGCGCAGCCTCGAGACCAGAGCGAAGGGAATAGTCGCCTTCCGCGATATGGATCGGGTTCACGCGCAAACCTGCTTCCGACAGAGCATCAAGATAACCGTCATGCCGGGCGGTCGAAGCGTTGTGTCCGGCGGGTCCTGCAATGAAGGCGATTTTCTTGTGTCCCAGCCGGATAAGATGGCGGACCATTTCTAACGCAGCCAAACGGTCGTCGAGGCGCATGACCGGGGTGTTCTCGGGCTGGCGCGCCGGTGAAAGGCTCGCATAATAAGTGCCATTATCCTTGAGCAGGCCCAGAATGTCTGAATCGTCGCAAAGCGGCGGTGTCAGCACAACGCCATCTGCACGAGATGTCATCAGGAAGGACTGCAATCGATCCAGAAAATCTGGTGCTTTCCGATCGACCAATTCAGGTAAAAGGAAATAGCCCTTTGCGCGGCAGGCGTCGTAAATCCCGGTATTCACGGCTGTGACGTATTCCGGGTTGGGATTGTCGTGCAGATGCGCGAGCAGGAACGATCTGGCGCCCGCAAGCGAGCGTGCTGCCGGATTGGGTCGGTACCCGAGCTCCCGCGCCGCCTTCATCACAAGCTCGCGCTTGGCAGGCCGAACATTGGGTTCATTATTCAAGACGCGCGAAACGGTTTTGGCAGAGACTCCTGCCCGTTCTGCAACGTCATCTATGGTAATCGCACGTGGCGGGCGGCTTAGGCCCATGAAGCATCTCCCCGTATAGACCCCTTTTGTGGCGCAATATTTTGCCGAACGCAATCTATCCGTGTGCGGTCAAAGGTTCAGGCTGGTCTTAGCGCCAATTTCGCGACAGCTCTAACACGAAGAGGGCTTCATTTGGGTAAAGGCCAATCAGGCGTCTAAGTCTGGCGCGTTCTCGGCCATCGCTCGCATCATGAACAAGGGGATGGATCCACGCTCCGTCATTAGCCAGTCGAGCGGAATATCATGCGGTTCAGCAGGGACTTCGTCCAATTCCTGCTCGAAAAACGCCAGACCGCAGACGAAGACGCGTCCGTCGGCGCGTAATTTCTCAAGCGCGCGGTCATAATGGCCTTTGCCATAGCCAAGGCGGTTGCCCTTGCGGTCGAACCCCAGAAGCGGCGTGATCACCAGCGTTGGTGTAACGATTGGCGTGTCCGCAGGGGGCTCCTTCAGTCCAAACGGACGATCTTCAAGCGCATTGCCGGGCGCCCAGGCGCGAAACGTCATCGACCCATCATCCTCAACGCGCGGAAGGCAGATTTCGGCGCCGCCTTCATTCTTCAGGCGGCGGATGAGCGGCAAGGGATCGATCTCGCTACCAATTGGCCAATAGGCAGAAACCACCGGGCCATAGCGTTCCAGAAGCTTCATCGGGAACTTGTCTGCAAGGGTTTCGCCTGCGTCTGGATCGCGAGCGTGCAGCTCGTCGCGGAGCTCTTTCATTTGCGCCCGCAGCTCGGTCTTCGAGGGGGTCATGCCGGTTCCGGTTCTTCGACCGGCATATCGGCGAGGCCCACCAGAGCGCGCGCGTAGGCGTGCGCCGAGAATGGCTGCAAGTCTTCAGCTTTCTCACCGATGCCAACAAAGTGGATTGGCAGCGCGTGCGCCTCGGCAATCGCCACCAGGACACCGCCCTTGGCGGTGCCGTCGAGCTTGGTCATCACAATCCCGGAGACGTCAGCTGTATGGCGGAACGCCTCCACCTGGCTCAGTGCGTTCTGGCCTACTGTCGCATCAAGAACCAGAATAACATCATGCGGTGCATCCGGATCAAGCTTGCGGGTGACGCGGACAATCTTGGCGAGCTCCGCCATCAGCTCGGTCTTGTTTTGCAGACGCCCGGCAGTATCGACGAGAACCAGGTCGAGATCTTCCGCCTTGGCTTTCTCGATCGCCTCATAGACCAGCCCGGCTGCATCCGCGCCCGTCTCTTTGGCGAGCACAGGAATGCCCGCACGTTCGCCCCAGACGGTGAGTTGTTCGATCGCTGCAGCCCGAAACGTATCGCCTGCAACCAGCAGCGCTTTCGCGCCCTGTTCCTGTAGCTTCGATGCGATTTTCCCGATCGTTGTTGTCTTGCCGGATCCATTGACCCCGACAAATAGGACCACGCGAGGCCGGGAACCCTCGGAAAAATCAACGATCTGCTCACGCGGGGACATAATCGCTTCGATTTCATCGGCGAGGGCCAGTTTGATTTCCTTGTCCGTAACGTCCTTGTCCATGCGGGTCTTGGCGAGGTTTTGAACAATCTGCGCAGAGACTTTGCCCCCCATGTCCGAGGTCAGCAGTATGTCTTCCAAGTCTTCGAGAGCCTCATCATCCAGCTTTCTCTGGGTGAACAAGCTGGAAATCGATGTGCCCATTTTGGACGATGATTTGGCGAGACCTGAGGACAGTTTGGAGAAGAATCCTGGCTCAGAAATCTCGGCATAGGGGTCAGGCTCACCGCGTGCGATAGCCGCCTGCCGTTCGGCTTCACGCCGGGCACGTTCTTCAGCGAGTTGTTGTCGCAGGGCTTCATCGGCGCGGCGTTGTTCCAGCAAGGCCAGCTCGGCCTTGGCTTTCTCTTCCTGTGTGCGGCGCTCTTCCTCGGCCTTGCGTGCGAGGTCTGCTTCGGCGGCGAGACGGATCTGCTCTTCCGCCGCTTTGCGGGCGGCCTCCGCTGCGGCTTCATCTGCTCGGCGTTTCGCTTCAGCTTCTTGCGCGAGGCGATCGGCTTCAGCGCGCGCTTCTTCAGCCTGACGCCTGGCTTCGGCATCTGCAGCGGCTTTCGCCTCCGCTTCAGCAGCGAGCCGTTCGGCTTCTGCCTGGGCGCGGGCAGCTTCTTCTGCGGCTTTTGCTTCAGCTTCCGCTTTCAGTCGGGCCTGTTCAGCGTCTTGCTCGGCTTTCAGGCGCTCGGCTTCGCGATCCAAAGCCTCCTGAGCCAGCCTTGCGGCTTCCTGTTCGGCTTCAGCCGCTTCACGTTGCTGGCGTTCTTCCCAGGCGCGGTTGGCTTCGGCGACTTTGCGCTCGATCTCTTCCTGTTCAGCGGCCTTGCGCGCCGCTTCTTGCTCGACCTCGCGAGCGGCTTCTTCCTCCGCGGCTTTTTGAGCAGCAAGCTCTTCAGCGGAGAGCTCCGGAGCTTCCATTTCG
This sequence comes from Henriciella sp., assembly GCA_017642885.1. GTDB lineage: Bacteria > Pseudomonadota > Alphaproteobacteria > Caulobacterales > Hyphomonadaceae > Henriciella. The sequence goes on from JAEPOM010000007.1 coordinate 33,240, forward strand.
GCGCCGGCTTTCAGCGCGTCTTCTTTGTTCTTTTTCTTGCCGAACCAGAGGATCATAGGGCCTGTGCTTTCAGTCTCGTCGTGTCATGTCCGATTATCCGCGCCCGCAGCGGGCGTCCAGCCTCGCCTTTAGATGCCTCAAAAAAGACCGGGGTAAAGTCCGGCAAGCGACCTTGGGCGTTGCGCTCAACCAGGACCTCGGTTTCCCTGCCAATATGGGTATCGAGATGCTTAACAAGAGAAGCTGCGCCGACCTCGCGAAGGCGCGCTGCACGTGCCTTGATCACGCTTTTCTCAAGTTGAGGCATGCGCGCGGCGGGGGTGCCCGGTCGCGGGCTGTAAGGGAAGGCGTGCAAGAACGCGATCCCACAGGCTTCAATCAAATCCAGCGAGTTGTCGAACGCGGTCTCAGTCTCGGTCGGGAATCCGGCAATGATGTCGGCCCCAAGCGCGATGTCGGGGCGGATGTCGCGAAGCCGCGCGGCGAGTTCAATGGCTTGTTCACGCGAGTGGCGGCGCTTCATACGCTTCAAAATAAGATTATCACCGTGTTGCAGGCTGAGATGCATAAACGGCGCGACGCGCGGGTCGGCCATAGCTTCGAATAGCGCCTCATCCATCTCGATTGCATCGATTGAGGAGATTCGCAGCTGCTTCAGGCCCGGCACCAGTTTCAGGATGCGCTGAACGAGATTGCCTAGTTGCGGCTCGCCAGGCAAATCCGCGCCCCAGGAGGTCAAGTCGACACCGGTAAGCACCACTTCATGGTGACCAGTTTCCACCAGGCGCTTGATCATGTTCACAACATCGCCAGCTGGAACGGAGCGGGAATTGCCGCGTCCATATGGAATAATGCAGAATGTGCAACGATGATCGCAGCCATTCTGGACCTGCACATAAGCCCGCGCACGACCTTCCATGCCGTCAATCAGGTGCGCCGCGGTTTCTTTGACCGACATGATATCGTTGACCCGGACTTTCTCCACGCCGCCCAAAAGATCGGTGGGCTCCCAAGTGTCAGCCTGCATCTTTTCATGATTGCCGATGACCCGCGTCACCTCCGGCATGTCAGCAAACATTTTGGCATCGATCTGCGCCGCACAGCCTGTGACGATCACTGGGGCACCTGGGTTTTCCTTCGCAGCCCGGCGAACGGTCTGCCGTGCAGATCGCATCGCCTCTGCGGTGACGGCGCAGGTATTGACGATAATTGCGCCGTCGAGGCCCGCCGCCTCTGCATGACCGCGCATGACTTCGCTCTCATAGCTGTTCAGGCGACAGCCAAGCGTGATGACCTGCGAGGGTCTGGAGGCGGGTTTCGTCTGGGCCATGAATAAGTTCTGCGCATATCGCGCTGCTGCGGGCTTAGAGCAAGAGGGGATTGACTGTTTCGAAGAAATAGTAAATACTCACTCACAAATATATGGAGACTTCGATGCTTGGCGTCATGATGCTTTTATCTTTCGCGATACCTTTGGTGGGGGCGCTGGCGATCCGTCGGTACTGGTGGATCGGAGCCTGGGCGGGTGTCTCGGCTGTGGTCGCCGTTCCGGTTCTCTACAAGTTGATCACGCAGACCTATGACCCGATGGGTTGGGGATTCATTTTCGTGCTCATCTTCTTGCCCGCCGCGATTGGCTCGGCACTTGGGGCTGCGATCACCGCGCTGCGCCGGAGGCGGGCTGGCCCGGGTGAGGTCACGGTGGTGAACATAATCATGGCGGGCAGTTTCACCGTCGCGACGATTAGCCTGGGATTGCTTATGGCGGCTGACGCTTGAGCGTCGGTCAGTTCTTGAGCTTGAACCGGGCCATCAGCGGGTAATGATCGGATCCCACAGAATCCAACACCTTGAACTCGACCAGCTCGAAATTCTCTGATGCGAGAATATGGTCGATGCTTATTCCCATTGGTGGAAAGAATGTTGGCCAGGTGGCTGAAAAGCGCGGATCTCCCGCGCGCTTGCCAGGGAGGTCGCGGAAGGTCGCGCTCCACGCGGTCGTATTGAAATCGCCCATGAGGATGAAGCGCTCTGCATCGGCCGCAGTATCGCCCGCAACGCTGAGCAGTGTGTTGCGCGCTTCCGTCCAGCTGGATGAAACCGGGATCAGCGGATGTGTGATCACGATCCGCGTCCCATCCCAATCACCGGTAAGGTCAGCAAACATCAAGCCGCGCCCGGCCGTCTGGTCCGGCGTAATCTTGCGCAATTGCCCAACAGGACTGCGAGAGAGCATGGTCAGGGCGAGCGGATGGCCCGCGTGAGCCTGTGGCTCTGTTCCGGCTTGCAGTCGATCAAAGGTGGGGAAGTGCTCGTCAAAGTCCTGAGGATAGAACTTGGGCGAGGTTTCATTGATCGCAACAAGATCCGCCTGTTCCTGCTCCGCCAGCGCGCCGAGTGCGGCCATTGCGTCTGGCTGTGAGAACACATTTGCCGTGATGACGGTCAAGCAATCACCGGGTGCACATTCGATTTGGTTGGGCGTGTGAAACTTTGAGAATGTCACGAAAGGCAGCGCGGCAACTGCGGTCAGCATCCCTCCCACCGCCGCCGCACGCGGTCGAAACGCCATGAGACCGACTATGGCGAGGGCGGAGAGCAAGATGATTTGCGGCAGAAAACTCACTGCCATCTCGAGTAGAGGCACACCCGGTGCGACCTGCGCGAGGATCACCATCGGGCACAATACAAGGAAGCAAGTGAACGCAAACACCGTCGCAACGGGTTTCAGGACGGGGGTCAGATCAAGCGCAGGCATGCGGTTTAGACCGTAAAGCTCTCTTCCAATTCGACCGGGCCGGTCATAATCACGTGGTCGGTATCTTCGTCCCAATCGATGAACAAATCCCCACCATCCAGGATGAGCTTGGCGCTGCGCTCTGTCTTGCCAGCGCGCGCAGCGCAAACAAGTGCCGCACACGCCCCTGTTCCACACGCTTTGGTGAGCCCTGCACCGCGTTCCCAGACACGCAAACGGATGGTTTCGCGATCTATGATTTGCGCGAAGCCGACATTAGTGCCTTCAGGAAAGGTCGGATGCCACTCCACCAACGGGCCAATGGCCGGGATGTCATAGGTGTCGACATCGTCAACGAAGAAGACCGCATGTGGATTGCCCATGCTGACCACTGCCGGACTGTGCAGATATGGATCGTCCATCGGCCCAATCTTCACGTCGACTCCGCGGACATCCATTTTCTCTGAGAGCGGGATATCCTCCCACCCCATTAAGGGGGAGCCCATATCGACGCTGACCAGTCCATTCTCCGCGCGCGCGCCTTTCAGCAGGTCTGCCTCGGTCTGAATCCGGACTTCATCCTTGCCAGATTCCTGCAATAACAAGTGCGCAACGGCGCGGGTGCCATTGCCACAAGCTTTGACTTCGCCGCCATCAGCATTCCAGATCCGGAGAAAGGCGTCCGCGCGCAAATCCTGTTCGATCGACATGATCTGGTCGGCGCGCATGGTTTCCGCGATTTCACGCAATTGCGCTTCCGAAGGCGCGAATTTCTGTTCGCGTGCATCGAAAACAGCAAACGCGTTTCCTGCGCCATTCATCTTCCAGATTCGCATGTGCCGACCTCTTCACGCTTGTTGCGGGACATAATCGCCAACCTTGGTGATTAAAAGACCTATTTTGGCAGCCGTGTGGCGCTGAGCCAGGCTCCGGACTGGATGATCGCGGCGATCATCAGCAATAGTTGCACGATCCAGTGGCTGACAATGAAAGCTGCGAGCCCCGCCGCGATGGAGAACCAGTGCAGGCGCGGCTCGCTCATCAGGTAGCCAGCCAGCCGGCGTTTGCCTTCAATGGTGGCGAGGTTCACATGCGCCCAGATCCGGTTCATTCCCGGCGGTCCAAACACGTCCTGCAGGTCTTGTGGATCCGTTACGCCTGACAATTCGGCAAGCTCCCGCACTCCGGTATGGCCGAACTCGACGCGTTGGCGCAGCTGCATAATCTGCACCAGACGAATAAACGCAGAAATCATCACGGCGAGCGCGATCGACACAAGTGGAAGGCCGGAAAGCAAGGTCATGCGAGCCTATATAGGACCATTGGCGGTGTTTCGGTAGAAGCGATTCATAGCGGCCCTAAAAGCCTATCTCGGAATCGCCGCCCAATAGTCAAAGTCGAGACAGACGCCAGGTGCGTATTTGCCATCCTCGCCGCGCAACGCAAATGTGCCGGGGTCCTGGTCTTTCACCGCCACCAGCCGCAGGCGCAGCGCGCCAACCGTGTTGGACAGTTCCGCCTTGTCCAGGACCTCGCTCCACGCATAGACTGTATCGCCTGCGAAGAGCGGTCCGGTATGCGTGCCGCCATTGATAGCGAGAAGCTCTGCTGCATTGCCGAGGCCGTTGAAGCTGAGCGCCCGAGCGATTGAGATCACGACACCACCATAGATCAATCGCTTGCCAAACCGGCTGTCTTTCTGGCCGTGGCCGTCAAAGTGCACTTTTGCGGTGTTTTGGTAGAGACGCGTTGCAATCTGGTGTTCGGCTTCTTCCACCGTCATGCCGTCGACATGGTTGATCTTCTCTCCGACTTCATAATCGCCGAACCGATGGCTGGACCCGGCGAGCGCGTCGTCCCATCCGGCATAGGTGCGCGAGAAATTCAGGCTGTTCGGGTCGACGCTCTTGGGCAGGTCCGGAGTGACCGTTTCCGGGGCGGCTGAGGCGGCGTCGCGTTTATTGACCATGACCCAGCGCACATAAGACAATGCCTCTTCGCCAGCTTGATTGAAGCCACGCGTGCGGACGTAAACCACACCGGTCTTGCCATTCGAGTTTTCCTTGACGCCGATCACCTCGGAAACTGCGGTCAGCGTATCGCCGGGATAAATCGCGATTGGAAAGCGCCCATCGGCATAGCCGAGATTGGCCACGGCATTCAGCGAAATGTCCGGCACTGTCTTACCAAACACGACGTGGAAAGCGAGCAGGGGATCAATCGGCAGCCCGGTATAGCCATTCGCCTCTGCAAATGTTGCAGCGCTGTAGAGCGCATGGCGCGAGCCGGTTAGCGCGCGGTACAGACTGATATCGCCGGTGCTCAAGGTCAGCGGCGTCGCGTGGCGAAGTTCCATACCGACATGGAAATCTTCGAAATAGTTTCCGGGATTTGATTTGGTCATGCCGCTTTAAAGGGCGGGACCACCGAGCCGGTCAAGCCTGTCCGTGCGACATCGGCTCAGACGGGCGAGAATTGCATGGTGACGAGCTCTGCCATGACCAAGGTCAGGGCATCGCCGCCCGAGCTGAACCCGACTGTTAAATATGGGGCCATTACCGCCAGAACCAGAACAGAGGTCAGGCAGCCGACGACAAAGCGCGCTTGCTCGTCTTGCGCCAGGCGTGGCAAGGCGCGCGGTCCATAAACGGCAAGCTGCGGCCCAAACATCAAGGCCGCGGACAGCAGAATGAAGACGATTGCAGTGACTTGTAAGGCCAGCATCAAGAAAACCTCTAACTCGTGTTCAGGGTTTTCTATGACACCTCGTGGTTGAATTGACGTGTCTTCAATAGGTGAAATTTAATCGATTATCTGATGTCGAGCAGCTGCTCGATTGGCCGTCCGAGCGCAGCTTTCCCACCGTTGATTCCGATCGGACGCTGGATGAGACGCGGATTGTCCACCATTGCCGCGTAGACCTCTTCATCTGTCGCGTGGGCGGGTAGCTCGAACTTCACCGCATCTTTTTCCCGCAGAAACGCCCGCGGAGAGTCAGCGCCGAGCTGCTTGGCGATCTGTTTCAATTCATCCACTGAAAGCGCCTCGCCAGCATTCATGTATTTGCGGATTTCCGGCTCGATACCGTTTTCCTGCAGCAGTGCGAGGCCTTTTCGAGATGTGCTGCATCCAGTGTGGTGCAAAAGGGTGTAGGTCATGGGGTCATATCCTGATCTGATTGCCGAATAACATAGATCCGCTTTCCCAAACGGCACATGAGGCAACATGACATTGGCAGCGCCGAAGAGGTCGGGTTAGTCTGCGGCATGACTGTTTCATCGCAAAACCCGACCCTAGACGCTGCACTCGCGCTGCAGCCTGAACTTGCTGAGCGCGCCCAGGAAATGGAAGACGCGCGGCGCTTGCCGGCGGACCTCGCTCGAAAAATGGCGGATGCCGGGATATTCCGGATGATTACGCCAAGAGCTTATGGTGGACTGGAATCCGCACCCCGCGAGATTGTCGACGTTGTGGAGGCGGTTGCGGACGCCAATGCCAGCGCAGGTTGGTGCGCGATGATCGCAGCGACGACCGCGATGAATGCAGCCTACATGGCGCCCGAATATGCGCGTGAAGTCTATTCTGATCCGCTTACCATCACGGGAGGCGTCTTTGCTCCGATGGGGAAAGCGATTGTCGATGGAGACGATTTCATCGTCAGCGGGCGCTGGCAATGGGGATCCGGCTCAGCCAATTGCACCTGGTTGTGCGGCGGCTGCATGGTGTATGAGGATGGTGAGCTCAGAAAGCTTCCAAGCGGTCGCCCGGACGCTCGCATGATGGTGTTCCCGGCGAGCGAAGTTGAACTGATCGATACTTGGCACGTGATGGGCCTCAAAGGCACCGGATCCGGTGATATCGCTGTAGACAATATTCGCGTTCCCAAAGGTCGTTCGGTCAGCCTGGTCGCGGACAAACCAAACATTGACGACGCGCTCTACAAATTCCCGGCGTTTGGCTTGCTCGCCCTTGGCGTGGCTGGAACAGCGCTTGGAAACACACGCGGGACTTTGCGCGCTTTCGCAGATTTGGCCGGCGCTAAGAAGAATCAGGGCTCGGCGAAAACGCTCAGCGAACGGGTCAATATCCAGGCGGAGATGGCCAAGATGATGGCGTCGTTCCGATCCGCGCGCGCCTATCTCCACGATGAGATTGATCAGACCTGGGAGATTGCGCAAACCAGCGAGGATATTCCAGTAGATCGCCGCGCCGCTCTACGCATGGCATGTACGCATATGGTTCGCACGGGTGCTGAGATCGCCCGCAATTGTTACGATCTTGGCGGTGGTGCCGCGCTGTTTCAGTCCAGCGATCTGCAGCGCCGCTTTCGCGACGCGCACGCGATGACACAACACATCGTCACCGCGCCCGGCACTTGGGAATTGACAGGGCGATTGCTTTTCGGACTGCCGACCGATGCAGGAATGGTTTAACGCTTACTCGGCTTCCGCGACCACTTCATCAGCGCCGCGCGCCAATGTCTTCATGACGCCATCGGCTTCTTCGCCAGCATCAGGTGCGGCATCTTTCTTACGATTGTAAGTCCGGCGGCGTTTTGGTTTTTCGTCGTCTTCGGTAGATGCTTCAATGGCTTCAGGGGCATCTGAAGTCGTCTCGTCAGTGGCCGCGCCATTCTCTTCGCGAGGTTTGCGACTGCGGCGTCGTGGTTTGGCATCTTCACTTGAATCGCTGGACGCCTCCGAGATCGCGTCGTCACCCGATTCTTGCGGGTTCTCGTCGGCTGCTTCAGATTGAGCGGCGCGCTCGGCGTCGCGCTGGGCGCGTTCTTCGGCTTTCGCGGCGTCACGCGCTTCGCGTTCGAGGCGTGCTTCTTCTTTCTGCTTCTCGAAAACAGCCACGATGCGGGCATAGTGTTCCGCGTGCTGGAACAGGGCTTCGGCTTTTACCCGATCGCCCGATGTCTGCGCATCGCGGGCATATTGCATATATTTGTCCAGGATTTGCTGCGCAGAGCCGCGAATACGGACTTCGGGTCCGTTGCTTTCATAGTGGCGGTTGGGATTCGGGCTATTATTGTTGTTATTATTTCCACCCGAGCGGCGACGGCGCTTGCGCTGCATGGCCATAGGCAATTCCTGATCTTTGTTAGTCCGCTAAACGGACGGTTTCTTCGCGCGTATTGGCTCTTCTCTAAACTGTCGCGCTGACGATAGGCCGGACAGGTTGCCCCCTGGTCACTGGCCTTAGATGTTACGTAGCGCGCCATTTCGGATTCGCCAAGAGGGTTTCTGCTAAGATTTTTTTGCCGCAATCGCGCGGTCATTGCCGCTTAGATCTTTACGGTGTTCCAGTTGAACAAAGCCTGCACTTCCCAACAGGTCTGTGACGGCGCTGTTCTGATCATACCCGATTTCCAGAACCAGATGTGCACCCGACCTCATCCGTTCACCGCCAAGCGCGATGATTTCGCGATACGCGGCGAGCCCGTCCGGGCCGCCATCAAGCGCGTCCATCGGGTCGAAATCGCGAACTTCCGGCGCGAGGTCCGGAATCACGTCGCTGGCAATATAGGGAGGGTTGGAGATGATTAGGTCACAGCGATCCCATCCCGCCCAATCTGCCCAGGCGCTTTGAACGAGTTGAACCCGTCCGGTCAGGTTGAGCGTTTCGAAGTTCTCGTTTGCCAGGCTGATCGCGGCCGCGCTTTGTTCGACGGCAGCGCCAGATGCGCGCTGGCGTTGGCTAAGCAAGGCCGCCAGGAGCGCGCCGGACCCTGTTCCAAGATCGGCGAGGTGCCAGGCGGCGTCTTCCGGAATCTGCATCAGGGCGAGATCGACCACACATTCGCTATCGGCACGTGGAATCAGAGCCCGCCCGTCCGACCACAATTCGAGGCCATAGAAATCAACGCGTCCGGCAATATGTGCAAACGGTTGGCGATCCGCGCGCATACCCACGGCTTGCTCGAAGGCAAGTTTCAGGTCCGGCGATGCCGGTTCCAGCTCTTTCGAGATTAGCGTGGCAGGCGTGTAACCGGCGACGAGGCAAAGCAGGCGCCGCGCCTCCATTCGCGGATCATCAAGTCCGGCGTTTTGCAGTTTCTCCGCTCCGAGGCGGATGATATCAGAAAGAGATTGATCGCTCACGCGTCTTCCATAGCGGCGAGGCGGCGCGCTTGATCCTCGGTCATCAAAGCCTCGACCACGTCTTCCAGCTTGTCTCCCGCGATGACCTTGTCGAGCGCGTATAGCGTCAGACCTATGCGGTGATCGGTGACTCGGTTTTCCGGATAATTGTAAGTCCGGATCTTCTCGGATCGATCACCTGAGCCAACCTGGGACGCACGCGCCTCAGCGCGTTCGGCATCTCGCTCCTGCTTTTCTTTTTCGTAAAGCCGGATCTTCAATTGCTGCATGGCTTTGTCGCGGTTTACATGCTGCGATTTCTCGGAGCTGGTTGCTACAATCCCGGTTGGAAGATGGGTAATCCGAACGGCTGAATCAGTCGTGTTCACGTGTTGCCCGCCTGACCCCGAAGCGCGCATAGTATCGATGCGAATGTCGTCTGGGCGAATATCAATTTCTACATCTTTCGGGGCCGGCAAAACCGCAACCGACGCCGCAGATGTGTGCACCCGACCCTGGGTTTCGGTCGCAGGAACGCGCTGGACCCGATGGACACCGGATTCCCACTTTAGCCGACCATAGACGCCGTCGCCTTCAACGTTCGCGATGATTTCCTTGTACCCGCCGACATCACCGGCCGATGCGCTCTGCAGATCAATCTTCCATCCTTGGAGCTGCGCGTAGCGCGAATACATTCTGAACAGGTCCCCGGCGAAAAGGGCGGCTTCGTCGCCGCCTGTTCCGGCTCGGACTTCCAGCACGATATTGGCCTTGTCATCTGAATCCTTCGGCAAGAGCAAAAGCTGCATTTCGCTCTCGGCTGCAGGAATGCGCGCTTTCAGATCACTGATTTCTTCCTGCGCGAGTTCGGCCATTTCGGGATCGCCCTCTTTGGCCATGGCTTCGGCTTCTGCGAGGCCTTCACGCATGGAAATGAGCGAACGCGCAGCTTCAACGACGGGTTTCAGTTCGGCATGTTCCCGGGACAGGGCGACAATTTCATCGCTGTCTGTGGTCGCGCCCATACGGGCTTCGACTTCGTCAAACCGTTCGATAACCTGTTCGAGGCGGGACTGAGGAATGGTGGACATATCCCGCCTCTAAACTGGATTTGGACCTACAGGAAGACCCGAATGACTTCCTTCCCGATCATCACAAACAAAACGATTGATCCGATCGCGAACATCAGGAAGCGATGCATCACTTTGGGCGACAATACCTGAATCAGAGAGTGCAAAACACGCACGCCGACATAGCCATAAGCCAGTTTCATCATCAGTGCGTCCGCGCCGCCTGTCAGTGCTGCGAACACCATGAGGGCGTAGAAGATTGTCGGTTGTTCGTGCAGGTGATTGTAATTGTCTGCGACGGCTCGAACATTTGGCGGGATCTTGTCGGAGTAGGTGCCCGGATGGCGCGCATCGTCCGGATTGATCTGGGCTTTCTGCATCGCAGGAATCCGCGTCGCGTACATCCAGAGCCACATGATCGCGGTCCAAAGGATCATTAAAAGCACCGGCGTCAGAAAGGATTGCAGTCCTGCGCCATGAGTTTCAATGACAGCGTTGATCATTGCTGTCGGATCTAGATTTTCGTTTTCCATTATAGCCTCCCGTTTGTTTTATTCGGGCAGGCTAGGCGTCATTGCGCAGATTGCAAAGTCGTCTCGTTGCGCGAAGGCGTTCCGAAATGGGAGGTCATGAACGCGGTAAATGCGTCAATATCCTCTGACACGACGCTGTGCCCCCCAATCCGCAGCCAGTAGCTAATCTCCGCAGATGGATCGAATTCCCGCATCGCTGCGTCGTCTGGCAATCCTTGAACGCCACGGGCTTCGTAGATCACGTCAGCGGCCTTTGCGAGGCGATATGACGAATTTGGGTCTGACCAGACATCCCGGCGACCATTGCCCAGGAAGATCGGCTTAGGAGCGGATAGGGCGAGGAGAAAATGCTGATCGAGTGACAATTGGAAGCCGTCTTCGAGCGCCTTGCCGAGATCCGGCCTCAGCCAGTGCGGATAGGACTTGGCCATCCGGTCGAGGCGCTCGCCGGTGGTAGATCTAGACGACGATCCGCCACCGAACCCTGATTGATGCGCAATTGCTGCAGCGATCCGGTCCGACCAGCCAGATGCGATCAAAGCGGACTTGCCATAACGCGAGTGTCCCAGAGCTGCGATCGCATCGCTGCGGATACGCGGATCGTCTGCGAAGGCCGAAGCCGCGGCGTCGAAAGCAAAGGCCCAGGCCATCAGGGCGCTTGTTGGATTCGGACCAGGGCTAAGCTCAGACATGACAAGCTGCGCCGGGCCATTGGTATCAGGAACAAAGCTCCACCCCGGAAAGCTCGCATAGGCGAGCCCGGCATCGAAGTAACGATCGATCGGCGCGTAAGCGATATAGCTGCCGAAAATGTTGGTGGCGATGAACCCCACCGCGCCGGTCATATTGGTGCCTTCGCAGATCGACCCTCCAAATTCGGTCACTGGATCTTCTGGAAAGACGGAGCAATTGTCCGAAAAAGTCTGACTGATGATCAGCGGAACAGGCGCCGATTTGGCGGCATTTGGATAAGCGATCACGACCGGGAACGATCGCGCTGCGTCGCCCTCGCCAATGGTCAGCATGACTTCTTCCAGTGTGCCGCGCCCGCCGAGATAGTTGTCATCGACGATCCGTGTTTCGCCCACCGATACAGGCAGGTTTTCCGGCCAGGGCCCGTACAGCTCGTTTTCCAGGGTCGCGCGGGTTTCCACTTCATCGAAAGGTAGAGCCAGGGCTGGGCTCGCTGCCGGTTTGTTCTCTGTGTCCAGGCTGGCATAGTTTAGGCCGAGCATCGTGCAGGCTGACATGCCACCAATGACAATGCCCGCAAGTACAAGTCGGATCGACCATTTCACAATTTGCCAGATCAACATCATCAGCGTCGTCTCCACTCGCCAATCTAATTCGATTAGCGGGACGTGTCCCGATGGCAAGTTTTGATTTTCCGAGCGTGCTTCACGTTCGCGCGAGCTTATTGCGCGGCGACTGCATCCGCGTCGCGCTGAGCCTTGAGGCGCTCGGCTTTCGCCTCGACCTGCTCGACGATGTGCTCGACCATGTCCGCATTCGAGAGTTTGTGATCCGGGCGCCCGGAAACGTACATCATTCCGCTTTCCTTGCCACCGCCTGTAAAGCCGAGATCAGTCATCGCTGCCTCTCCGGGACCGTTCACGACGCAGCCAATGATTGAGAGCGTGATCGGTTCGGCGATATGCGCGAGACGCTCTTCCAGCGTCTGAACCGTCGAAATGACGTCGAACCCCTGGCGAGAGCAGCTGGGACAAGAAATGATGTTCACACCGCGGGTTCGAAGGCCGAGAGATTTCAGCATATCGAAGCCGACTTTGACCTCTTCAACCGGGTCGTCCGACAGCGATACACGGATTGTGTCACCGATCCCCATCCAGAGCAGGTTGCCCATGCCGATAGAGGATTTGACCGTGCCGATTCGGCGCCCGCCAGCCTCGGTAATCCCAAGATGTAGCGGCGCATCAGTCGCCTCGGCGAGCAGCTGATAAGCAGATACGGCCAGGAACATGTCAGAGGCTTTCACGCTGATCTTGTAGTCATGAAAGCCGAGATCATCGAGAATCCGCGCGTGATCGAGCGCGCTTTCGACCATCGCGTCCGGGCAAGGCTCTCCATATTTTTCGAGCAGGTGCTTTTCTAACGATCCACCGTTCACGCCGATCCGGATGGAGCAACCATTGTTCCGCGCGGCGCTCACCACCTCTTTGACGCGGTCAGGCGAACCGATATTGCCGGGATTAATGCGAAGGCAAGCCGCGCCTGCCTCGGCGGCTTCGATCCCGCGTTTGTAATGGAAATGGATGTCCGCGACGAGCGGAACGGAAGCGCTCCTGGCGATCGCCGCCATGGCGGCAGTTGAGTCTTCGTCAGGACAAGACACTCTGACAATGTCTGCGCCAGCCTCCGCTGCGCGCTCGATCTGAGCCAGCGTCGCCGCCACGTCTGGGGTTGGCGTATTGGTCATGGTTTGCACACTGATCGGGGCATCGCCGCCGACCAGAACAGAGCCCACGGAAATCTGGCGGGATTTCCGGCGTTCGATATTACGCCAGGGGCGGATGGGATTGTGCGTCATGAACCAGGTCCTGAACCAGTCTTCTAGGCCCATGTGGCCCTAGAATACGGCGAGGTAAAGGCCCCGCGATGCCGCAGATTTCGGTAAAATTTCAACGTTTGCGTGAACGAGGTGGAAAACACGTTCTGCTACGACACCGGTTGAGACGTGTCTTAGCAAGTGGAGCGTGCAATGCGCGAATTGCCTATCCCTGGAATGTTTGCCCCGCGCTTGTTGAAGCGCTTTGAGGCATTTGCAGCCGATAAGCGAGGCATTGCCGCTGTGGAATTCGCCTTGATCGCAATTCCATTTTTCTTCCTGATCTTTGGCCTGCTCGAGGTTTGCGTGATTTTCATCATGGCGTCCGTTCTGGAACACGGGGCCAGCGAAGCGTCTCGTGCCATTCGAACAGGGCAGTTCCAACAGGGCGGGTTCGGAGAACTCGCGTTCAAGAACGCCGTTTGCGCCGAGCTGTTTGATCTGATGAGCTGCGGCGACAAGCTGAGCCTGGATGTAAAGACGTTCAGTAGCTTTGCCGGGACCAACAATCCATCGCCCATTGATGGGGATGGAAACCTGGACGATTCCGGTTTTGCGTTTAGCCCGGGCGGACAGAACGACATTGTGGTGATCCGCGTGTTCTACGAGTGGGACCTGATGATCCCTTTGATGAGCAAGCCGCTGGCCAATATGAGCGGTGATCGCCGCTTGCTGCAGGCCACGATCGCGTTTCGTAACGAGCCATTCGGCAATTCGGCTGCCTCGGGGACATAGGGATATGACGATGCGACTGAGACCAGTAACCAAACTGCGGAAATTCCTACGCGCTGAGAGCGGAATCTCAGCCGTGGAATTTGCCCTGATCGCGCCGCTCATGGCGATGATCTACTTTGGCTGTATCGAGCTGTCTCTGATGATGACACTCGATCGGAAAGTCACGGGCGCAACGGCTGCGCTGGGCGATCTGACATCGCGCTCCTCAACGATCACGAACAACGATCTCACAGACATTTTCGAAGCCACGCGCATGGTGATGCAGCCTAATGACATGACCGGTGCGCGCATACGGATTTCCAGCCTTTATGAGGATAGCGGACAGGTGAAAGTCGCCTGGAGTGATGGTTGTAATCTAACGCCATATAGCGATGACCAGGTCATGACGATCCCGAACAATCTAATCCCGACCGACGGGACGATCATCATGGCTGAAATCGAGTACGACTATAAGTCTGGCATTGGCTATTTCTTCACAACCACGAAAGCGCTGACCGACAAGTTTTATCTGCGCCCTCGCCGCGTCGATTCGATTACGCGGGACCGTACATCAGGATCGTTTAGTTGCGCCTACACCTCACCCTAAGCGGTGTTGTCGGCCTTCAGGTGCTCCGGTGTTTTATCGGCTTTAACCGTCATGATAATCGCGAGACCGGTGATCAATAGAAACACGACGGGAGCGAACCCGGCCCGCTGATCATTTGTGAGCCAGGTAACCAAGGCCACTGAACCAGGGCCAAGCCAAACTGTTACGCTACCAGCCATGGCATAAAAGCCGAAAAACTCGCCAATCTTCTCTGGCGGCGCGATGTGCAGCAGCATATACCGGCTCGAGGAAATTGTCGCGACCAAGAATATCGTTCCGGGAATCACGGCGAGGACGTAAACTACGTCAGAGAGCGTGCTGAACACGCCGCCTTCCCAGACTGTATGCCCGGCTGGAATTAGCCCGAACAGAATTGCGTCCTTTGTGATCGAAATCTGAAAGATGCCGATCAAAATAGCCATGCTAAGCTCGAACACCAGGGCGCGTTTGGGTCCGAGCAGGCGATCAAGTACGCCGCCAAAGAATCCTCCAATGACTGCGAACAAGGAGGCGAGAATACCGTACACTGCGAGTTGCGGGCCGGTCCACGCCAGAACCCCGCCGACATAGACCCCACCAATCGTCAACATCGCAGCAATACCGTCAGCGTAGATCATCCGACCGACCAGGTAACGCATGACATTCGGATGCTGCTGAAAGCGGCTTTTTACCCAGGTGTAAGGCTGCACTCGGTTTGCCGGATCTCGAAAATCTTTCAGGGCCTGACCCCAGGTTGCCTCTTTCCGGTAAACGTCAGGCATCAACAGAAAGAATACGCCCATGAAAATGAGCAGCCAAAACCCTATTGTTGGCGCGGACAGCCGGGATACATCAATTCCAGTCAATCCAAAGGGAGGGTTAGTGCTCAGGATCGCCACGGCGATCAGTAATACCATCCCGGCGGCATTCCCCATGGCTAGGCCGAGACCGGAAACCAGCGGCAAGGCGGACGATCGTCCTGCAGCCGGTAGCATTGCATTGTGCAGCAGTTCGGACACGGTGTAGCTGCAATAACCGACGATCAAAAGAAACATCCCGATCGGGACCGCACCAGGCAGATCGGGCGTTATGAATCCGAGCAATATTGCACAGCCCGCCAGCACCGCGAACGTGTAGAGCAAGATTGGTTTTTTGGGGCCGGCTTTGTCGACGATGCTGCCGAGGATGGGCGAAACGATCGCCATGATAACGCCGGCAATGGCTATGGTGACCCCAACCAAGGTCTGACCGAGTTCACCGTTCTGAATTACTGAGTTGGCGAAGTAAGGCGTGAAGATGAATATGACGACGATATTGTAGTAGGGATTTCGGGCCCACTCGAATGAGGCCCAGCCGAACCCCTTCTTTCCAAACGGACCGCCGGTCACTTCTCCGGCATCGCCTTGCGGTCCCGCATCGTCTGCACTCAAGCTCGCATCAGCCATAACGTCTCCTCACAATGCACATCTGTAGGCGCAGTTCGGCGACCCTGAAACATTCCGTATCGAATGAAAAGGAGGGTGCTGTCGAGCGCTGCTGCGACATCTATTGCGCTTGACGCTGGCGACCATGCGGATAAAGACGGGCGAGACTGAATTGGAGGCCATCATGGCAGGCGATTACACACGCGGTGAAATGAATATCGAAGCTCAAAAGGGCATGTATGTGGGAACCATGAAAGCGGGCGCCTGGGGAGCGTTGATTACGCTGCTGGGTCTAGCTTATGCGACCTTCACCTTGTCCATGGGTATGCCGTGGTTGGTTGCTCTGGTGGTTTGCGCAGGCGGCGGTATCGTCATCGGCTTGGGCATGGGATTTGGCGGCGCGTGGGTGGCGACAGTTGTTGGTCTTTCGGGGCTCGCCCTGTTCATCCAGCTGCTTATTTTGCTGTTCCAACTGGCACTGTAAGGCGCCTCCGCCCTCGAGGTTTGAGAAGCGGTTGCCGCGGCAGCCGCTTTTTCTTTGCCGCTTTCACTGGTGCGAATCAGCTGGGACGCCTAATTTCTCCGAATGCCTGATAGTGCACACCTCCCGTCCCGACCGGTGATCCGCCAGTTGCCGCCAGATGCGATAAACCGCATCGCTGCGGGTGAAGTCGTTGAACGCCCCGCCGCGGCTGTGAAGGAGCTCGTCGAGAACGCCCTTGATGCGGGCGCTCGCTCGATAAAGGTCACGATTGAAGCGGGCGGCTTGAAGCGGTTGATTGTCGAAGATGATGGCTGCGGTATGAGCGGTGATGATATGCGGCTGGCGCTCGAGCGGCACGCGACGTCGAAGCTGGCCCCAGGCGAAGATGGCCGGATTGACCTGCTCAATATTCACACGATGGGATTTCGCGGCGAGGCCTTGCCGTCGATTGGCTCAGTCAGTCGCATGACGCTGACATCGCGAACAGATGGCGAGGATGCGGCAGAACTGTTCATCGAGGCGGGACGGATCGAAGGACCAAAACCAGCAGCCTTTTCCGGCGTTGGCCTCACCGGCACGCGTGTGGAGGTGCGCGACCTTTTTCATGCGACGCCAGCTCGCCTGAAATTCATGAAGTCGGAGCGGTCCGAGACGATGGCGGTCACAGACACACTCAAGCGCTTGGCGATGTCCCGCGCGGATGTGGCCTTCCAGCTCGAAAGCAATGGCCGAAATGTCTTTCGGTACGCGGCCCACCCGGACACGCCGACAGGACGCCTCGAACGCCTCGGCGCTATCATGGGTCGGGAGTTTCGAGAAAACGCACTCGAAATCGAAGCCGAACGGGAAGGCGTTCACCTGACCGGGTTTGCGGGCCTGCCGACGCTCAATCGCGGCAACGCGCAGAAGCAGTACTTGTTCGTCAACGGACGGCCCGTGAAGGATCGCATGCTAAACGGCGTGATTCGAGCGGCGTACCAGGACTTCCTGGCCCGGGACCGCCACCCTATGGCCGCTTTGTTTGTCGATCTCGATCCAGAATATGTCGACGTTAACGTCCACCCTGCGAAGACCGAAGTGCGTTTTCGTGATGCCGGAAATGTCCGCGGCCTGATCATCGGAGCGCTGCGACACACGCTTGCGGCAGCCGGGCATCGGGCGAGCACGACGGTCGCGTCTGCCGCGCTTGGAAAGGTTCAGGCCGAGCCGGTTCAGGCGGACGTCTTTCGTCCAAGCACACTATGGGCGGACCGACCGGCGCGTGGCGCCGCTTTCTCGCCATCGGCTGCAACGCCGCCTGCAGCGTACCGACCGTCTGTGTCTGCGCCCGAAAGCCTCGGTGAGCCCGCGTCACCTGCTTATGAGGGCGGTCTATCCGCGCGTGTTGAGCCAGAGCGCGATACGGTCGAATCGGACTTCCCACTGGGCGTGGCCCGAGCGCAATTGCACGAAACCTATGTCGTCGCGCAGACGGAAGACGGTATCGTGATCGTCGACCAGCACGCGGCGCATGAGCGCTTGGTTTATGAGGATATGAAACGGCAAATGGCCGACGGCGGCGTCAAGCGTCAGGCCTTGTTGATTCCGGATGTTGTAGAGCTCAGCGAGGACGAGGCGGCGCGCATCCTGGAGCGGAGTGACGAGCTCGCCGAGCTTGGCTTGGAAGTCGAACCCTTCGGGGTCGGGGCGGTCTGTATCCGCGCGACGCCTGCTTTATTCGGCGAAATGGATGTTGCGGGTCTTGTTCGGGATCTCGCCGATGATTTCGCCGAATATGATGCGGGGCTCGCCTTGAAAGAGCGTTTCGAAGAAGTGATGGGCAATATGGCCTGCCGCGGCTCGGTGCGCGCTGGGCGGCGTCTCAATGCTGACGAGATGAACGCTTTGTTGAGGCAAATGGAGCGCACGCCACACTCCGGCCAGTGCAATCACGGGCGTCCAACTTATGTTGAACTGAAGCTAGCGGATATTGAAAGACTATTTGGGCGGCGTTGATTTGACTTCGTGAAATAAGGAAAAATCAACCTAAACGTGATTACGTCGCGGGATGAATAGCGCCGCTATACCTCCCAGGAAGAAACGCCATCTCAGGGTTTCTGTGGCGCTCATAGCTGTCGGGTGTCTTGGTCTGCTCGAGCTTACATTCTTTGCTTTCGGGTCCATACACGAGTTCAGCCACAGCTTCTTGTTGCTTGAATCAGCGGTAATCTTGCTGGCAACGCTCGGCCTCCTCTTCCTAGTGGCGCGTCAGGATAAAAAGACGGAAGAAGCGGAAAACACCGCGGAAAGCCAACTGTCTCATCTCGCTGACTTTGCGACTGATCTTTATTGGGAAACGGATTTGGAAGGCCACGTCATTGCCGCAGGCGGACGATTGATGAACACGTTCTTCCCCGACATCAATCACGTCCTCGGCAAGCACTATATGAGCGTGATTAAACTCGACGACGCGGAGCGCCAGAAGATGCTGGACGCGTTGCGCGCGATTAAGCCCTACTCGGATATTTTGTCGGTGTTCCGGTCCACCGATGACAAACGCTTCTACATCTCGCTTTCAGCGACCCCGCGTTACAGCAAGACCGGAGCGGTTATTGGCTATCTCGGTGTTGGCACCAATGTCACGCGGCGGATTGAGGCGCAGGGGCGCCTGAAGCATATGGCCGAACATGACATGCTGACCGGTCTCGCTAATCGATACACTTTCCAGAACCGGATCGAACAGGAAGTTGCTGCGAGCGGTGAAGATGAGAATGTGGCTATCCTCGCAATCGATCTCGATAATTTCAAATCCATCAATGACACGTTTGGACACCAGACCGGTGATGCCCTGCTCAATCTTGTGGCCAAGCGGTTGCGCAAGGTGATCAGAGGGAACGACTGGGCGGCACGCCTCGGCGGCGACGAGTTTGTCGTCGTCTCGCGCGATGTCGCCAATCCCATGGATGCGTGCCTGGTTGCGGCACGGATTGTTTCGGCCTTGTCGAGACCGTTCCGGATTGGCGGCCTGGAGCTAACATCCTCGGCATCTGTGGGCGTCGCCTGCGCCCCGCTACATGCAGACTCAACCCAATCCTTGCTGAAGTGCGCCGACCTCGCACTCTATGAAGCCAAAGGTAGCGGTCGTAGCTGTTATCGGTTGTTCCAGGCGCCGGACCAGCCTCATTCAGGACTGAATTAGAGGCTCGCCCGAAGCATCCAGGCGGTCTTGTCTGCGATCGTCGCGCGCTGGGTCATCAGGTCGGCGGTCACGTCATCGCACGCCTCTTCTGCTATTCGAATGCCGTCGCGAGCAGCGCGCGCCACCGCTTCGTGACCACGCGCAAGATTAGCCACCATAGTTTCTGCATCGGGAACGGATGCGTCAGCCTCTATCGAGGCGTCCTGCATCATCTCGTTCGAAGACCCGGGCGCGAAATGCCCCAGAGCACGGACACGTTCGGCTAATTCATCCAGCGCTGCCCACAATTCAGTATACTGCGTCATGAACACCTCATGCAGCGACTGGAAGCGAGGACCGGTGACATTCCAGTGATATCCATGCGTCTTGATATACAGCGCATACGTTTCACCCAGCAGACGTTTCAGAGCCTGCGCGGATTTTGCGCGGTCGGTTTCAGAAATTCCAATTTCAACATTCATCAGTCTAACCCTCATTTCTTATGAGGATCAGATGGGGAATGCCCCGCGGTTGCGCCAATTGATTATCGAATTCTCAGACATAGAAGAAATCTATGCATTCGACCTATTTCAGACTGGCACAAAACTTTTGAATGCGTGCCATGGCTTCGGTCAGGGCTTCGGTGGATGTGGCATAAGAGATCCGGAACGCTGGCGACAACCCGAACGCCTCACCCATCACAACCGCAACCTTTTCCTGCTCAAGAAGCTCAGAAGCGAAGTCAGAATCAGTTTCAATCCGCTTGCCGGATGGAGCCGTCTTGCCAATCGCGCCCGCGCAGGACGGATAAACATAGAACGCGCCTTCGGGTGTTCCGCAGGTCAGACCGTCTGCTTTGTTCAATTCGGCCACCACCATGTCCCTGCGTTGCTTAAACACGTCATTTCTAGCGGGCAGGAAGTCGTGGCTCCCGTTGAGAGCGGCAATCGCAGCGTGTTGCGAGATCGAGCTTGGGTTAGACGTCGTCTGGCTGATCACTTTGCGCATGGTTTTGATCAAGGCTTCCGGTCCGGCCGCAAAACCGATCCGCCATCCAGTCATGGCATAAGCCTTGGAAACGCCATTCATCGTTAGCGTCCGCTCATAAAGACCTGGCGCGACCTGAGCGATCGTCTTGTACTCGAAGCCGTCATAAACGAGGTGCTCATACATATCATCGGTCAGGATCCAGACCTGTGGATGACGCAGCAAGACTTCGCTCAGAGCTTTCAGTTCCGCGCCTGAGTAGGCCGCACCTGTCGGATTGGACGGCGAATTCAGGATCAACCATTTGGTCTTGGGCGTGATCGCCGCTTCCAGAGATTCAGGGGTCAGCTTGTACTGCGCGTTCGGGCCGCAAGAGACGATCACAGGCGTACCGCCACACAGCTTCACCATTTCGGGATAACTGACCCAATAAGGCGCCGGGATCACAACTTCATCACCTTCGTTCAGAGTTGAAACGAGCGCGTTGTAAATGACCGGCTTGCCGCCTGGGGCGACGTGGATTTGTGCTGGCGTGTACTCAAGATCATTATCGCGCTTGAACTTCGCACAGATGGCTTGCTTGAGCTCTGGAAGTCCGTCCGCGGGTGTATATTTGGTTTTCCCAGACTGGATGGCTTCGATCGCGGCCTGTTTGATATGGTCCGGTGTGTCGAAATCTGGTTCGCCGGCACCGAGCCCGATGACATCCTCTCCGGCGGCGCGAAGCTCAGCGGCTTTTGTGGTCACCGCGATCGTCGCAGACGGTGCAACGCGGTTGACGGCATCACTTAGGAAAAGCTGGCTGGCCATGGCAATAAACTCCAATTTGACGCCGCCGCTGTACGCCTCAAATGGGCCGCTTGCAAGCCAACATTAAAAATCATTGATCGATAAAATTTCCCCGTTTGATTTAGGATGGTCTTGACCAAGTGCGGATATACAGAGCCGTTAGTTTTATCCATGGCTGGGGCCGAGGATTGAGGTCATGTGGTTCACTCGTGAAGTCACTTCAGATATATATCAGCAGGCCTTCGACAGGTTTCTCGTCGAAGCGACCTTTTATATTGGCGAAGTGCGCAACTATTTCATCGACTTGACCGATGTTGAACGCGGGTTCGCGCTCTGCGCCTTTATCTTGTTTCTAATCTACCTGATCGTCGCTCGGGCGCGCCGCAAGTACAATCCTGGCAGCATTGGTCGTCAGTTTGTCGGCGCCATGGTGCTGCTCGGCATGGTTCTCTATGGCGCGGATATTCTGTTTGATTATTCGCCGGGCGCATACAGCAATCTCTTCAAGCTCTAGGCTTTATGGCGCTTGCCCCCTAAATTGGGCTGATGCCCGATTCTCCTGATCTCACTGCGCGCAAACGCGGCGTTGATGTCATCAAAGACAACTTGTCCAGGCTTCCCGCGAAGCCTGGCGTTTATCGCATGTTCGGCGAAGACGAAACGGTGCTCTATGTCGGTAAGGCGAAAAGCCTGAAGGCGAGGGTTTCTTCCTATACGCGCATTGGTGGCCACACGCAGCGCATTGCCGCGATGATCATGGCGACAGCGCGGATGGAATTTGTGGTCACAGAGAGCGAGACCGAAGCGCTTCTTCTCGAGGCGAGCCTGATCAAATCCCTGAAACCGCGCTTCAACATATTGCTGCGCGACGACAAATCGTTCCCTTACATCCTGATCCGCCGCGATCATGACGCACCTCAGGTCCTAAAATATCGAGGCTCCAAACAGGACCGCGGAGACTATTTCGGACCGTTCGCCAGCGCTGGTGCGGTCACGCGGACGATCGATACGCTGCAAAAGGCATTCTTGTTACGGACGTGCGAGGACAGCGTGTTTTCGACCCGGCAAAGGCCCTGCATGTTGCACCAGATCAAACGCTGCTCCGCACCGTGCGTGGATCTGATCAGTGCAGAGGAATACCGCGCGCTCGCAGACCAGGCGGCTGATTTCCTGCGCGGAAAAGCCACCGATTTGCAAACGGCTCTTGCGACGGAGATGGAGACGGCAGCTTCTGATATGGAGTTTGAGCAGGCCGCCGCGCTGCGCGACAGAATTCGCGCGCTGGCGCATGTGCGCGCCCAGCAGGACATTAATCCGGACGGGATCGAGGAAGCGGATATCTTCTCCATCGCTCTGGAGGGCGGCCAATCCGCGGTCCAGGTGTTCTTCATTCGGGCGGGCCAGAATTGGGGGGCCAGTGTTCACTTCCCGCGGCATGAGAAGGGCGAGACCGAGGCCGACATTCTCGCAGCGTTTCTGGTTCAGTTCTATGACAAGCGCCCGCCTCCACGTTTGATCTTCACCAGCGTCGACCCAGCGGATGGCGCCCTGATCGCAGATGCTTTGGCGCTCAAAGCCGATCGGAAAGTAGAAATCCGAACGCCGCAACGCGGTGAAAAGCGCGCTCTGGTCGAGCAAGCGAGCCGCAATGCCGCCGAAGCGCTCAGCCGGAAACTGGCCGAAAGTGCAAGCCAGGCAAGGTTGCTGAAGGAAGTCGCAAAAGCGTTCGATCTCGAAGAGCCACCGCAGCGGATCGAGGTCTATGACAATTCCCATATTCAAGGTTCGAATATGGTCGGAGGCATGGTCGTCGCGGGACCCGACGGGTTCGAAAAAGGCCAGTACCGGAAGTTCAACATCAAGGACAAAAGCCTCGAACCCGGCGACGATTACGGCATGATGCGCGAGGTGATGCGGCGGCGATTCTCGCGCGCTTTGAAAGAGCGCGAAGAGGGCAATGGTGCGAACTGGCCGGATCTGGTTTTGATCGATGGCGGGCTTGGACAACTGAGCAGCGTGATCGAGGCGATCGGTGAGTTGGGTCTATCGCCCTCGGACGTGAATCTGGTCTCGATCGCCAAAGGTGTTGAACGAAATGCCGGTCGCGAGCAGTTCTTCCAGCCGGGTCGTGCCCCGTTCCGATTGCCGGAAAACGCCCCGGTTCTGTACTATTTGCAGCGCCTCCGCGACGAGGCGCACCGCTGGGCCATTGGCGCACACCGGGCCAAGCGCAGCGCCGATATCAAGAAGAACCCGCTTGATGAGATTGGCGGGATCGGCCCTGCCCGAAAGAAGGCGTTGCTCCAATACTTTGGGTCCGCCAAAGGTGTGTCACAGGCCAAGCTTGCGGACTTGAAAGAAGTCGAGGGCGTTTCTGCTGCACTCGCAGAACGCATCCACGGTCACTTCAATAGCGGCTAGCGATTGGCGCCGGGGACCCACTTGATGTCATCCACGCCATTATTGTTCGCGGCGCGACCGGCTACGAACAGCCAGTCAGACAGTCGGTTTGCATAAGCGAGTGCTTCCGCGCTGACGATTTCACCCTCATGGCTCGAAAGCTCGGCTATCTGGCGTTCGGCGCGACGGCAAAGTGTTCGGGCGACATGAAGTTGAGCGGCCAAAGCGCTACCACCCGGAAGAATGAAGCTGTCCAAAGGCGCGATGGCCTCATTCATTGCATCAATCTCAGTCTCAAGACGCGTGACTTGCGCGGCCACGATCCGCAGCGGTTCCCATTCCAGTTTCTTGCCGCGATCTGGCGTCGCGAGATCGGCGCCCAGGTCAAAGAGATCGTTCTGGATTCGCCGGAGTGCGCTCAGCATCTCGCCGTCAGCATGAAGGGCGGCAACGCCAAGAGCGGCATTGGTTTCATCGACGGTGCCATAGGCAGTGACGCGCGGATGCCACTTGTCGAGCGGCTCGCCTGTAGAAAGTCGGGTTTTCCCGGAATCTCCGGCCTTGGTGTAGATTTTGTCGAGTTTGACCATGGCGGCGTCAGAACAGCTTGATCGAGCCAACCACGATACCGAGGAGGACGAGAATACCGATCACCACAGCCTGAGCGATGACGCGCATGCGCATGAGCTGGTTGGAGCGGCTCCGTTGTGCGTCATCGGTCTTGGTCAGGTTCACAAGTCCCCAACCGAGGATAATGACGAGAATCCCGATCGCGATGTAGAGACCGACAGTAAGTGCAGAGGCCATAGCGTGCGCCTTTTTGATTTCTTCGGCTTTGATCTAGGGCGTCTAGCCGGTTCCGGCCATGGGGCAGGGAGCCGCGGCTGCCGGTCCTAGTATTCGTAGACCTCAACCTTTTCGACGCGGATCGTGTAAGCGGCGTCGGCGAGTTCGGACTCTTGCGTCTGCGTGTACATCGTCCCTTCAATCCAGACAGCCTGCGCCAGATCGCGGAGCTTGATTGGCTCCTCCGTCATCGCAAACACAGTCTGATTTGGCGGCGGCGGCGGGGCGTGAAGGCAGGCGCCATAATAGGGCACCAGAAGGAATTCTGTGATCTCTGCGTTGGCGCCATACTCAAATGGAACCGTATAGCCGGGAATACGAATCTTGGTTTCGTTGAGCTCCTTGACCGTGTTGAAGGTTCCGATCTGGATCATCGAGTCTGCCGCCGAGCCTTCGGCAATTGGGCCGCCGGAATAGAGCATGGACATTTGCTGCTGATAGAGCTGCGCGAGACGTTCTTCCTCTCCTTCCGGCATCAGCTCTTCCCAACCGATCTCGCGATAACCGCGTGCTGAGGCGGCATTTACCGCAGCTCCTGCTGCCGCCAGGCGATTGCTGTCTTCCAGGTCGTCGCTTGGCTCCGGTATGCGGTCACCGACTTGCGGCTCAGTTGTGTCAGTCTGCGCTTCAATCAGAGTTGCATCTTCTGGGGCCGGCGTGTCCGCGGTAACGGCTTCACCGCATGCGGCCAGAATGACGAACGCTGCGGAGGAGATCAAAATCTGTTTCATCATGTCTTCTACCTATGTGCGAAACCTGGTTTCGACTAGTCCTATGGCGCGCTTGTGATCAGACTTTCACAGTCAATCCATCCGCCAGTGATCGACGCAGCGCTGTCATAGCGGGCCAAATACCAAGTAATAAGGCCGCAAATGTGACCGCGCCGATCGTGTACACATCCACCAGACCAGGTCCTGTTCCTATAAGGGCGACGCCGTATTGGGCCGCCAGGATAGGCGCCGCGATGGCGAAAATGAGCTGAATCAGCAGGGCGCCCAAAACGGCCCCTATCAGACCGAGGAACGTCGCCTCTGCAATCAGAAGCGTAAAGATGTGCATCGGGCGCGCGCCGGTGGCGCGCAAGATCGACATTTCACGCCGACGTTCATTGAGGCTGGTCAGAATGCTCGTCAAAATCGACACCAGACCAACCGCGATGACAAAGGCCGAAATTGCCAGCAAGACGCGCTCAGCGGTGCTCATGACTTGCCATAGCTCGGCCAGCGCCTGACCCGGAATGATGGCGAGCAGCGGCTCCGATCTGTTGGTGTTGATGTCGCGCCGCGTTCGCAACACTGAGGCGCGGTTCTTCAGTCCGACAAATGTCGCCGTCACAGTTCGCGGTGTCAGGTTGAAGCCTCTGATCGTGTCTTCCGTCAACGTATCGGCAAGCGGATTTCGGGTCCCGCTTTCCCATCCAACATGGATCGCGGTCATCGCTTCCAATGAAATGTGGATGGTCTGATCTACGGGCGTCCCGGTTGGACGCAGGATCCCGGTGACGCGGAAAGGTCTATTGTCGTGATCGCTGAGACCCCCTGCGCCAAGACCATGCGTGATCACCAGGGGTGACCCGAGCTCGTAGCCAAGAGTGCGGGCGACGTCGGCGCCGACAACAGCGTCGAACAAGTCGTCGAATTCCTGTCCCACGGCAAAAGCCAGCGGTTGCTTCTGGCCATATTTATAGTGCTCAAAATAGCTGAGATTCGTGCCCAGCACCCGGAAACCGCGATGGCTGTCCCCGAGAGATATCGGGACCGTCCACGCCACATCATCGCGCGCGTCTAGGACTTCATAAGCCTCCCAGGAAATCTCTGCGGTCGCATTGCCCAGGCGGAAAACAGAATAGAGCAACAGATTAACTTGCCCGGATGGCGCCCCGACAATGAGGTCGGTGCCGGAAATGGTGTTATCGAACCCGGACTTCGCAGCGTTCCTGGCTTTTTCGACGCCTAGAAACAGGGCCACTGACAACGCAATTGCGAAGACCGTCAGAAGGGCCGAGACTTTGCGGTTCATCAAGCTACGCCAGGCCAGGCCGAAAATCGATACCCCCATCAAACCGCTCCTGCCATTTGCGCCGAGGTGTTGATCTCAGACAGATCCAGGGCGCGGTCGAAGAGCGAGGCGAGCCCGCCATCGTGACTGACAAACAGCAATGCTGCATTGGTCTTCTGCGCTTCTCGGCTGAGCAAGTCGATGAAGCGGTCGCGCGTATCCGCGTCTAAAGCAGAGGTCGGCTCATCCGCGATGATCAGCGACGGGTTACCGATCAGGGCCCGCGCCGCAGCCACACGCTGCTGTTGTCCGACGGACAGGTCGGTGACGTTGCGGGCGAGAAGATCCGGGTCATCGAGGCCGAGCTGCGCCAGTAGGCGCCGGGCCTCCTGATCCGCACCACCCGCAGCCGCGACTTCGTTTTGACGCCGTTTGGAAAATCGACATGGGAGGATGACATTTTGAACGACGGATAAGTATGGAACCAGATTGAACAGCTGAAAGATAACACCGAGATGATCCGCGCGGACCTGATCGCGCTGGCTGCCCGACAGTTTGGTCATATCATGACCGAGTACCGAAATTTCGCCCTGGCCGGCTTCCAGAACGCCTGCGATCAATCCGAGCAGAGTAGATTTACCCGAGCCGCTGGGGCCGCGTAGAAACAGCCGCTCACCGGCATTGAGCTGGAACGTGCTGACATCTAGCAAAGGGGGCTGGCCTGGCCAGGAAAATCGCAGGTCAGTGATACGAACAATCGGTGTGGTCATCTAATCGATGTCTAGGCGGGTGTTGCCTGTGGTCAAGGTTTCTGCGGACTGTCCCGCATCGGTCAGGTAGACGGCATTCACCTCCTCAAACCCAGCGAAACTCTGGAAGCCTGTGACTTCTATGCCCTCAATGTTGCCAGGGGCGGCGCACGTATAAGTGAGGTCGATCATCAGGTTTCCGTGATCCCCAATCGCACGGATACTGGCGTCGCCGCTGTCGCGCGTGCAGTCACCGCCGACAATCTGAATAACACCATCAGTGTAGGGGCTGACATCGTCTAGCGTCCGAAGAGACTCATCCAGATCGAAGTTTGCTAAAGCCCCTTCTACGCTGACACTGAGAGTCGATGCATCGAGACTCGCGGCAAGGTCCGAAAGACCGTGCACATGCGCTTCGCCTCCAGCCTCACCGTGATCATGGTCGTCGTCGTGCGCATGCGCGTCTTCGTCATGGTCGGCAAGTTCGTCGTCACTGTGATCATCATGTTCGTCATGATCATCGTGATCGTCGTGTTCATCACCCTCATGCTCATCGCCATCTTCGTGAGCGTCCTGCACTTCAACCGTCTCCGTCGTCGTGTCCTCAGCGGGGACGGAAACCTCTTCCACCTCGGTAGGTTGTTCAATGACTGGCGGTGTTTCGGGCTCGAGCGCAGTGGCGGCATCTTCGGCAGGCTGGCACGCTACCAGGGCAAGGCTGCTCGCGGCGAGCAAGAACACAGTTCGAGACATATCAGACTCCAGCTTTCGTTTGACAGGGCGAGGTGCGAGGCGTACTTCGCCGGGAGAGATTTGAGATACTATAACATTCCTGTAAATTAAATAGGACACTCTGGCCGCGCGCCAAGCATATTCGCGTTCATGTTTGAAGCCCTGCAAGCCCCCCTGTTCTTTGGTCTGATCGCCGCGTTCGTCACAACGCTCGGCTTGATCGCGGTCGCGCTGCGCAGCGACTGGAGCCTGCGCTACGCGAATTTGTTCGGCCTCGCCGCCGCAGGCATGCTGACGGCGATGGCGTTTCTGCACATTTTGCCGGAAGCTTTTGCCCTATCGAGCGGTGCACCGATCTGGCTCACATTCGGGTTTTTCGGCGGCCTGGTGATGCATTATGTCATTCGGTCGGTCTTTCCGGAACGCGAAGACTCCACCCTGCCTAGTGAAGCGATCACACCGATCGTCGCGATTGCCTGCCACTCGTTTATCGATGGAATCGTTTATTCGGTGACCTTCGCGGCGAGCTTTTCAGCGGGCGTGTTTGCTGCGGTTGGTTTGATCCTGCATGAGTTTCCCGAAGGCGTAATTGCGTTCGCGATCCTGCGTCGGCACGGCGTTTCCAATCGGTCAGCCTTTCTTTGGGCCTTCCTTGCGGCGGCTGCGACGACGCCATTTGGGGTTCTGGTCTCTGGCCCGTTTATGTTTGGATTGGGCGAGGAAACCCTGGGTGCACTGTTTGCCTTGTCAGCGGGTCTGTTGCTGTTCGTTGCGACCGGACCGCTGATGGCGCCGCTGAAGGAAGTCGCTCCAGCGCGTGGATTGGCGTCTCTGACCGCGGGCGTCGCAATTGCCGTCCTGTTGCTGATCGCGCCTATCCCCGGACATGATCATGACCATCTTGGCCACGCGCACGATGACAGCCATGACGGGCATGATCATTAAGTGTGATGCGCTGGTTTCGTCTGATCTGTTTGTGTCTTGCCTTGAGCTTGGTGGTTGGCGCACCTAGCGCGAGCGCCCACCCGGAAGATGAATTTTGCACGGGCGATGGCGGTCTCGACCCAGCGCTTTGTCGCGCATTGCAAGAGATCGATCGGCCGGAAAATGCTGGCCCACAAAGTCAGGGATTCACCGAAACGGACGTGATAGACTTCGAGCGCCCCGCGCATGAAACGTTTGCGCTTTATGTCAAAATCGGCGTTCAGCACATTCTGCCCGGCGGGTTGGATCACATACTCTTCGTGCTTGCGCTGTTTTTCTCGACCACCCGGTTGAAGCCGTTGCTGATTCAAATTTCAGCCTTCACGGTCGCTCACACGGCGACGCTGGCTATGGTGGCATCCGGGATGCTGTCGCCGCCTGCAAGTATTGTGGAGCCGCTTATTGCTGCGACGATTGCCTTTGTCGCGATTGAGAACATCGTGTTCAGGGACATGACGCGCTGGCGACCCTTCATCGTGTTTGGCTTCGGCCTGATCCACGGCATGGGCTTTGCCGGATTTTTCGGCTCGCTCGGGCTGCCTGACGGTCAGTTCTGGAGCGCTTTGATCGGGTTCAATGTGGGGGTCGAAATTGGGCAGCTCTCCGTTGTGCTGGCGGCCTTTATCCTGTGTCTCCCCATTCGAAGGCTGATTTCTGATCGTTCCTATCGGCACGCTCTGGTCTGGCCTGCGAGCGGTTTGATCGGGGCAACAGGCCTGTACTGGACCATTGAAAGACTCGTAACAGGGTAAACGGCATCGGCTTTGCAGAAATGCAAACTATGACTGTTAAGACTCTGTTTACCAAGCGCGTGCGCCGATATTTCGGCGCTGCTATCGCTACAGCCGTGACCACATTTGTTGGGCTGGAAGCTCTCTCAAGAGCCGAGGCTCAAACGTGCTCTCTGCACGATGCGACCCGGTGGCAAATCGCAATTACAAACTCGGAAGTTGAGCAGACGCCGGAGTTTATCCGTTTCGCAACGGAGTCCTTCCTGAAAGCTTGCCCGGATCGCCCGGAATTTACTGCGGCAAGCCGCGTCGCGGGAATAGCATCGGCCGATATGGGCGACGCAAGCGGCGCTGTTCGCCATTTTCGCAATGCGGGACCGATGCGAGACACGCTGTCCAATTTCTACGCCATTGCCGCCCATCTGGCGGTCGAAGAGGATGTCGCAGCCTGGCGCCTGCGGGACCAGCTGATAACGACCTGGTACAATCGGCTTGATCGCCACCCCATGGTCTCGATTTCAAAAGTCGCGCTGGACCATGGCACGGTTTACCAGGTTCACTTTGCTGAAGCGGCTGGCGATATTGGGCCTCGCGCCGCCTGGGTTGGCGTACCTTCGGGCCCCGGTTGGCCTGCAACGATCAGTTTCACCAACAGCCCTTTCCAGCTTGCGCTCCGAAAAATCAGTCAGGGTGGCGACGAGGATGGGCGCTACATAGAGCTCAATCGCTGCTATGACAGACGATCGCTTGGTCGCCTCGATCCTCGCCTTGCGAATGTCGATTTTGATGGTGCGGCGCAGGCCGGGCTTTCCGCCTATCTCGCGGACCCGGACATGCAGGTCCAGGTCTCAGAGCGATCCGTGAGCCCGTGCGTGTTGCATGGGCGTCTCCTGCCGATGCCGAAGTCGCGCTAAGCTAGAGCTGAGCGTCGACGGCGGCGACAACCGCTTCAGCGGTGATGCCAAAGTGCTGGTAGAGGTCCTGATAAGGCGCTGATGCGCCGAAAGAGGACATGCCAACAAAGCCGCCATCATGGCCAATCCATCGATCCCAGCCGAACCGCACACCCGCTTCAACTGCGACCTTAGGTAGTTTTCCGCCGAGCGTTTCGGCCTGGTAGTTAGCGCTTTGCTGTTCAAACAGGTCCATGCTCGGCATTGAGACCACGCGGACAGGCACGCCCTTTTCGGCGAGCGCGGCTTGCGCCTCCATGGCAATCTCAACTTCGGACCCTGTCGCGATGAGGACGGCTTTAGCACCCTCGGCGTCGGACAGAATGTAGCCGCCTTTGGAGCACAGATTTTCATCCGTGTGGACGGACCGTGCTGATTTCACTTTCTGACGGGTCAATGCGAGCGTGCTCGGGCCCGTATCATTGCGCAGGGCCAGTTCCCAGCACTCTGCAGCTTCGACGCCGTCGCAGGGCCGGAAGACGGTCATGTTCGGCATCGCGCGAAGGGACGCGACATGTTCCACCGGCTGGTGGGTCGGGCCATCTTCGCCGAGGCCAATTGAGTCATGCGTCATCACGTGGATAACTCGCTCGCCCATCAGCGCCCCAAGCCGGAGCGCGGCGCGAGAATAGTCGGCAAATACCAGGAAGGTGCCGGAATAGGGAATCACGCCGCCATGGAGCGCCATGCCATTCATCGCCGCCGCCATCGCATGCTCGCGAATGCCGTAGTGAATGTAGCGCCCGCCCCAATTTGTTGGCGAGAGCACATCAGTGTGGCTGGTCTTGGTATTGTTTGAACCGGTCAGGTCAGCAGATCCGCCGATCATTTCAGGGATCGCCTCGGTCAGAGGCTCCAGCGCTGCGCCAGACCATTTGCGGGTCGCGTCATCCTTGCCGCCTTCGATGACAGCTTTTTTGTGCGCGTTGACAATGTCGGACAGGTTCGCGGGCAATGCGCCCGACACTGCAGCTTCAAAGACGGCCTTGTTAGCGTGATTGTCGAGACGGTTCTTCCAGGCGAGGTGCTCGGCGTGTGATCGCTTACCAGCTTCAAGCCAGGCCGTTTCAATTTCAGCCGGTATCTCGAAAGGGGCGTGCGGCCAGCCAATGCTGTCACGGACCGTGGCGACTTCTTCCTCGCCATAAGGACCGCCATGAGCAGGCCCGGTGCCTGCGCGCTTCGCGCCGTAGCCGATGATCGTTTTTACAGCCAGCATGACCGGCTTATCCTGATCCTGCGCCCAGGCCAGCGCCGCTTCAACGTCGGCCACGTCATGGCCGTCAACTTTCCTGGTGATCCAGCCGGAGGCTTCGAAGCGCATGCACTGGTCGGTATTGTCCGCCATGTCCGTGCCGCCATCAATGGTCACGGCATTGTCGTCAAACAGGACAATCAGGTTGGAGAGCTTCAGATGACCGGCAAGCGTGATCGCTTCCTGGCTGATGCCTTCCATCAGACAGCCATCGCCCGCGATAACATAGGTCTTGTGATTGACCAGCTCATCGCCAAAGCGCGCATTCAGATGACGTTCGGCCATGGCCATGCCGACCGCGGTTGTTATGCCCTGGCCGAGGGGACCGGTTGTGGTCTCTACGCCTTTGGTCAGAAAGTTCTCCGGATGCCCCGCCGTCGGACGCCCAAGCTGACGGAAGTTTCGAATGTCGTCGCGGCTGACGCTTTCATATCCCGTCAGATGCAGCAGCGAATAGACCAACATGGACCCGTGCCCGGCAGAAAGGACAAACCGATCGCGGTCTGCCCAATCCGGATCGGAAGGGTTGTGCTTCATGAATTTGCTGAACAGCACCGTGGCAGCATCGGCCATTCCGAGGGGCAATCCGACGTGCCCTGACTTCGCGGCTTCAACCGCATCCATAGAAAGAGCGCGGATCGCGTTGGCCATATCCCGTGCAGAAACTGTCATTCTTCAACCCCTGTTTTGGTTAACCCGGCAATGCAGATCGTGCCCAGCGCTGTCAAGACTGTCGCGCCGCAGCTATTGAGTTTTAAGTGAAATAACTGCTAACCGGGTAGCATGAGTGTGATTGAAGCAGCCGCCTCTCGTCTGGAGAAGGCAACGCGACGTCTCGAGGGGGCGGTTGAGGGATTGTTTGAACGGTCCGGCGACCCTGTGCTTTTGCGTCAGGAGCTGAGCGCCATGATGGATGACAGAGCGCGGCTTGCCGAGCAGCTCGATGAGTCGCTCGCGCGCGAAAAGGAGTTGCAAGCGCTCGCGGATGAAGCGTCTGAAGCGCTGGGATCCGCGATTGCGGAAGTTCGCGCCGCGCTCGGCCGAGAAGGGCGGAGCTAATGGCCAAGGCGGATATCAGGATCAAGGGTCGCTCTTACTCCGTCGCCTGCGCGCCTGGGCAGGAAGCCCGACTGATCGCGCTGTCGCGGCAATTGGATGCCCGCATTGAAGATATCTCGAAGGCGGTCGGCAATATTGGTGATGATCGGCTGCTCTTGATCGCGGGATTGGCTTTGCTGGACGAGCTGGATGCGGCGCATCAGGCGCAGGCGGCGGCGGCCGGACCGGATATCGAGCGGGCGGCACAGGCGTTGAACAACGCTGCGGCGCAAATCGAATCCCTCGCGGCGAGGATCGAGGAAGAAAAATGACCGAGCCTGAGCTCAGCGTCCTGATCCCGTTTTACAATGAAGCAGGCAACATCATTCCCTTGCTTGAGGAAGTGCATGAAGCGCTAGACGGAATCGCGTTCGAAGTGGTTTGCGTCAATGATTGCTCTGGCGACACGACCGAACAGGAGTTGGCCGAGGCGGCGGAAAAATGGCCCGAGACGGTCAGTGTCTTCACGCACGTTGAACGGGCTGGAAAATCTGCTGCCCTCTTTACCGGGCTCAAGGCCGTGCGCGGGGTCTGGACGCAGCTTATTGATGGCGATGGCCAGAATGACATCAATGACACGGCGCGACTGTGGAAATCGCACATCGCGGGGCAACAGACCGGCAAGCTTGGAATCATTGCTGGCAAACGCAACAGCCGGAACGATAGCGGCTTCAAGTGGCTGCAATCGCGTGTCGCGAATGGGGTGCGACGTTTCATGCTCCGCGATGATGCCACAGATACAGGCTGCGGCTGGAAACTGATCCGGACAGAGGCATTTCGCGAGCTGCCTTACTTTGCCTCTATGCACCGTTTTCTACCAGCCCTGATCAAGCGGGCAGGCTGGGACGTGCGCGAGGAGCTGGTGAATGACAGAGCGCGCTGGCACGGACAGTCCAAGTATGGGTTTCTCGGGCGGTTGGGCGCGGGCATTTTCGATCTGTTGGGCATGTTCTGGCTGACCCGTCGCGGCGGGCAGGGGGTCGCGCGCGAATGGGCTGATCCGAGAGCGCAGAAATGAACGCGTCCGAAATTGCCGCGCGATTGAAAGAGGCGCGTCTGTTCAGGGTATTGCCAAAGCGCATTCGCGAGGGGCTCGCCAACGGATCGGGTGTCATGACCTTCGGAGCAGACTCAATTGTCCTCTATCGAGGCGATTCAGCCGAGAATGTCTATTTGATCCTCGAAGGCAGTGTCGCGGTGGAATCCATGTCGAGTCATGGCAGATCGTTATCGATCAGCTCCCTCCATGTTGGCGAAGTATTCGGTGAAATGGCGGTTCTGGATGGACGCGATCGGAGTGCGAATATCCGAACGTTGGAGCCGACCAGTCTCCTCCTCATACACAAAGCTAGGTTTCAAGCCTTGCTGCAGGATAGTCCGGCGTTTGCAAGTGAAGTGATCCTCGACCTGGTCCAGCGACTGAGACGTGCAGACGATCAGATCGAGGCAATCATGTTCCTGCCGCTCAAGCGCAGGCTGGCAGATCTGCTCATCGAACTCTTCCGAGCGCACGGCCCCGAATTGAAGACGACGCAGGCAGATCTCGCGAACCGCCTGACTGCGACGCGCGAGAAAGTGAATGTGAACTTGCAGATCCTGCAGGAATCCGGCGCGATCAAGCTTGGACGCGGGCGCGTGACATTACTCGATGAAGAGGCACTGTCTAGAATATAGTGGGGCACGAATACATCTCCCAAAACAAGTAGAAAGAAATAAATACTTGAGATAGTGTGAATATAACTACAGATATTAATACCTCATTATGTTTTCATCTTTAGGTTGATTTATGTTCGGTTGGTTGCTCCATGACTTGCCGGACAAGCTCAAGGCAAGGGTTTATCCGCCCCTCGAACCCTGCCACCTACTTGGGATGCATCGCTTCGGTGCATCCCATTTTAGGTGCGGACAAAAAAACGCGGCCCGTTTATGAGCCGCGTTTGATGTAGAATACTGACAAAGGTCCTGAGACTATTTCCGCCAGACAGCTGCCATGGCTGGATCTTCTTCCTCGCCGGTATATTTGCGCGTTTCCGCGCGGCCGACGACCATGTGGTGAACTTCGTCCGGGCCGTCCGCCAGGCGCAGGGTGCGCTGACCGGTGTAGAGGCTCGCGAGCGGGGTCCATTGCGAGACACCCGCGGCGCCATGCATCTGAATGGCTTCATCGATGATCCGGCAGACTTTTTCAGGCACCATGGCCTTGACCATTGAGATCCAAACCCGGGCTTCTTTGTTGCCGAGCACGTCCATGGCTTTGGCGGCCTTGAGTACCATCATGCGCATCGACTCAATATCGATCCGAGCGCGAGACACTTTCTCGATATTTCCGCCGAGCTTGATCAGGTCGCGGCCAAATGCCTGACGGGTCATACCGCGCACGACCATCAGGTCGAGGGCGCGCTCGGCAGCCCCGATGGAACGCATGCAGTGGTGGATGCGGCCAGGTCCAAGGCGCAATTGGGAGATCTCAAAACCGCGGCCTTCACCGAGCAGCATGTTTTCCTTTGGCACGCGAACATTGTCGAAAACGATATGCATGTGTCCGTGCGGGGCGTCATAATCGCCAAATACTTGCATACCATCCATGATCTTCACGCCGGGCGTGTCGATAGGAACCAGAATTTGCGATTGCTGTTTGTGCGTCTCTGCATCCGGGCTTGTTTTGACCATGGTGATCATGATCTTGCAGCGCGGGTCGCCGGCGCCGGAAATGTAGAATTTCTCGCCGTTGATCACCCACTCGTCACCTTCGAGGACGGCGCGGGTGGAAACGTTCTTCGCGTCAGATGATGGGATGCCTGGCTCGGTCATCGCGAACGCAGAGCGGATTTTGCCTTCTAGAAGCGGCTTCAACCACTGCTCTTTCTGTTCCGGTGTGCCGACGCGTTCGAGCACTTCCATATTGCCAGTATCCGGCGCGGAGCAGTTCATGGTCTCGGACGCCAGCGAGTTCTTGCCGAGCTCCGCTGCGATATAGGCATAGTCGAGGTTTTTCAGACCTTCACCGGTTTCTGCATCCGGTAAGAAGAAGTTCCAAAGACCCTGCTTCTTCGCTTCGTTCTTGGCTTCTTCAAGCGTATCAAGCTGGCCTGGTGCATAGGTCCAGATGTCTTTGTGGCCTTTGCCGAGTTCATGAAATTTAACCGACATCGGATCGACGACCTCGGCGATGAACTTTTTCACGTGATCATAAAGCGGACGCGCCTCGTCTGACATGCGCAGATCGAACAGATCGTCATTCATTTCGCTGCTACCAGCGTCGGTATAAGCCATAGTGCTTTTCCTTGTTTTCATAGATGAGCTGGTCCCAGCGTATGACGCGCACGTAAACTTGTAAAACCGTCCCGCGGGGTAAGGGGCGGCAAAGTGAGACGAACGGTCACTCCGGGAATCTCCTAGGGTGGTTTGTGTTGGCGGGAGACTCAGCGCAACAGAGCGCGCATGAGTGCAATCGCGGCCGTAATCATCCTCGCGACCACATTGGTGACGTCGTTTATCTCCGGAATCTTCGGAATGGCGGGCGGAATTATCTTGATGGCAGTGCTGGTGGCTCTGGTCAGCGTCGCGATGGCGATGATTATCCATGGCGCGATCCAGATGTTCGCCAATGGATTTCGCGCATTTCTTTTGCGCGACTCGATCGATTGGCGGGTGTTCAGCCTCTATTGTATCGGTGCAGCCGCAGGCATCGTCGCCCTTTTCTTCGTCAGCTGGACGCCGGACAAGCGGGCGCTTTATTTGCTCCTCGGACTAACGCCAATGCTGGTCTGGCTTCCCAAAGAAAGACTGCATCTCGACATCAAGCGGCGGGAGCATGCGATCTTTGCTGGGTTCGCGGTTCAGGGTCTAAACACGCTAGCCGGCGTTGCGGGACCTCTGCTCGATCTGTTTTTCGTACGCGCAGAGATGACGCGTCAGCAAATCGTCGCGACGAAATCCGTGACGCAAGCGCTCAGCCATCTGATCAAGATTGGATTCTGGAGCGTGCCGGTTGTCACTGCCGCCGGTTGGGGCGCGCTGCCTCCCTGGTGGCTCATCGCGTGCGCCATCCCGCTCTCCATGCTTGGAACGACTCTAGGCAAACGGGTGCTCGAGCGCATGAATGATCAAGGCTTTCGGAAGTGGATGAAAGGCCTAGTGACCGCGATCGGCATCGTACTGTTGATGCGGGCGGCGGGGCTCTATTAGTCTGGAAGCGATGCGCCGATTGTGGCCAGCGTGGTTTCGCGCAGCAGGCGCTTGTTCCCGGTGAGCGAAGGTCCGCTCAGCGGCTTCAGCGCTTCTGCATGAGCTTTCGCCGTCGCCATCAATTCCGCTGCATCCACGACCTGATCGAGATAGCCTACTTTCACAGCTGTTTCTGGATCAAACAATTCACCGAACACCATGGACCGGGTCAGGTAGGCCCGGTTTACGCGGGCTTTCACGAGCTCCGATGCGAAGATCGGGAGGACCATGTTGATTTGCGTTTCATTGGCGCCGATTTTAAACGCGCCCGCGGTTCCGATGCGGACATCGCTCGACAGCAGGATGAACGATCCCATCGCGACGCCGTGACCATTGCAGGCTGAGATCACCGGCATCGGAAAGCCAAACAGACGATGCGCAAGCTTGCCGCCGCCATCCACGAGGGCTTTTACTTCTGGGCCTGGTAGGCTCATCATGAGTTTCAGGTCGAACCCGCCGGAGAAACGACCCTCGCGCCCGGTAATGATCAGGACTTTTGCGTCTTTCTCGGCTTGATCCAGACAGGCGTTCAAGGCTTCGAGCATCGGGGGGTTGATGGCGTTTGCCTTACCATCATCCATTGTAATGATGGCGATTTCGTCTTTGATTTCAATTGTCGCTGGAGCGCTCATGAGGGTCCTCCGTGAGTATATTTACCTGCCGTTACGCCGCTTGTCCCGGCGGGACGCAAGCTTCACTCCACGTCAGGTGCTGTAACTTCCAGCAGGTCCCCAGGCGTGCAATCGAGCGCGTCGCAAAGCTTGGCCAGCGTATCAAACCGCACGCCTTTGACCTTGCCAGATTTCAGCAAGGAGAGATTGGCCTCGGTCATACCAATCTCTGCCGCGAGATCCTTCGCCCGGCGTTTACGGCGGGCCAGCATGACATCCAAGGTTACGATTATCTCAGCGGCCATCAGACGAACTCGTCGTTTTCGCGCTTCACGCGGACGGCATCCTTGAACACCAGAGACAGGCCATGCAGCATGATGCCCATCATCGTCACTGCGAGGGCGAGGTCACCGAAATCATATGATACGCCGCGAAACTCCTGACCGATCCATTGGGTCAACGTCGGTGAAACCACACCTGTCCACACGCCTGCCCCGATAAGACCATAAGCGGCTTTGTCCAGGGTCTTGGCATTGGCTTCGGTAAAGACTTCACCCTCTGAGTAACGTTGGAACAGAAAGGCAAAATCGGCCGCCACGAAGGCGATCAGTATGGTCGGCATGGCTTTGATAATTCCGACCCACCACGCATTGAAGATTTGTATCCAATCGCCATTGCTCTCAAACCAGATGCCGCCGACTTCCTCGCCGACAAAGTAGGAAACGTTCAAACACAACACCCCGACAATGACCCACGCCAGAATCGTCAGGTCGCGATGTGTATTCCGGGTTTTCTGTTTCTCTGACTCGGTCATTCTACGCTCCTTGCTAGAAGCGACATATAGCAATTAATTATCGCAATACAATAATTATTTACGCCTTTGTTTGAAAAAATTGGAAAGTAGCGCGCCTGCAACTTCAGCGTTCTCTCCGTCCTGCTCTACTTCCGTGCGCCAGTGACACGTTGGCTGCTCGAAGAATTGCGGTCCGTGGATCACCGCGCCGCCTTTCGGGTCGCTGGCCGCAAATACGAGTTTCTCGATGCGCGCAAAGCTGATCGCGCCAGCGCACATCGCGCAGGGTTCCAGCGTCACATAGACGTGCAAGCCGGGCAGCCTGTAGTTTCCGATTTTCTGAGCCGCCGCCCGCAAGGCCATGATCTCGGCATGGGCGGTTGGGTCATGGTTGGCGATTGGTCGATTATGTCCCTCGGCTACGATTGCTCCGGTCGCCGGGTCAACAATCACTGCGCCAACAGGCACCTCGCCCATGTCAGCGGCTTGCTGAGCGAGCGCCAGCGCGCGTTTCATCGGATCATCTGTGTCTCTCATCACTTCCCCATTGCGCCGTCGCGGCCTAAAGGCAAGCCATGCGGATCGTTGCAGGACAGTTCAAGGGGCGGCCTATCCAGGCGCCGAAAACGGACGCCACGCGGCCCACATCGGACCGCGCCCGCGAAAGCCTGTTCAATATGATCGCTCACGCCGACTGGGCACCGCCTTTGGAAGGTGCCCGTATTTTAGACCTTTTTGCGGGATCCGGGGCGCTCGGATTTGAGGCCTTGTCGCGCGGTGGGAGCTTTTGCGTATTCGTTGAGACAGCGCATGCGGCCATGACGGTTTTACGTAAGAATCTCGCCGCGCTTGGCGTCGGGGATACCGGGAAAACACAGCGGCGCAGCGCAGCCGATCTCGGCGAAATGCCGGCTGCACTGGGTGCGAAGTTTGATATCGCGTTTCTCGATCCGCCCTACAAAAAAAGACTGGTCGAGCCCTGCCTCAAAAGCCTGATCGAAGGTGGATGGCTCGTCCCAGATGCTTTGGTCGTAGTTGAAACGGCCGTCGATGAAGCCCCCGGATTTGATGCGTGGGAATTGGTTGCTGAGCGAGAAAGCGGCGCGGCGAAATTCTGGTTCCTCAAACGCGCCTAGTCTTCGAGAAACTCCTGCCGGAGATCAACGCTCGATTCACCCGTGCCCAGATGGCGCGCACAAGTACTCAACCAGCGATCTGCTTCGGCGCGCCCTTGGTCTCTCAGACCGGTGAGGAAGGTCCAGCTTGTATCATACTTGGTCTGCAGCGAGAGATCTCGAAGGACCTGTCCGCCGCGGATCGCATGGATGGTCAATCGCCGGTACTTGTTGATCAGCGGCTCTTTCAACATGCCGTCATCGAGTAGCTTTTGCACAAAAGCGATCGCTCTTAACTCGCCGATCAGGGAGGCGTTGAAGCTGATCTCATTCAAGCGATCCAAGATTTGAGGCACCCGCCGCGGGACCCCTAAGCGGGATATTGGGTTCAGCAGAACCATCAGGACATCGCGTGGCGCTTTGGCATAGATCAAGGGAAACAGGCTGGGATTGCCCATATAGCCGCCATCCCAATAGGCATTTCCGTCAATCTCTACCGCTCGGAACGTTTGTGGCAGACAAGCCGACGCCAGCACGGCGTCTCGGGAGATTTCGCCATCCTGAAAGACCTTCACCCGGCCGGTTTCAACATTGGTGGCTGAAAGGAACAGATCGACAGGGGCTGCGTGTACCGCGTCAAAATCTATCGTCTCGTCCAGCGCGTCGCGTAGCGGGTTGATGTCGAATGGATTGAACTCATACGGGCTCGCGATGCTCGTAAACGCCATCGCTGCCTGGAACGGCCCAAAAGGCAGCGCGCTGAAGGGCGAGTTGCTCCAGGAAAACGCTGAAAACGGAGCGCCTTTCTCCGATACTGCGCGCCAGTAACGTTCCAGAGACGCTTTCGCGCCGTCACTCCCGCCTTCAGCGAGGCCGGCGGCAAAAGCGACAGCATTGGTGGCCCCGGCTGATGTCGCAGTGATGGCCTTTACGTCCAATCCCGGTTCGTCTGCCAGGCGATCGAGGACACCCCAGGTGAATGCACCATGCGCGCCGCCGCCCTGGAGCGCGAGGCTGATCGATTGGGTTTTGCGTTTTGGCATAAAAGATACTCTGACGTGAGCGGCTGCTTTGGCACAGAATTTTTGCGTGGTCTTGGGGGCAAACTGTGCAAACTGCCTGCCATGCCATCGAATCCCATCCCCGTTGATGATTTACGCCCCACACCTGCCGTCGGAATTGTCTGCATTCGCGGTGAAGAAGTCCTGCTGATCCGGCGCGGAACACCGCCTAAGCAGGGCGAATGGTCTATTCCTGGTGGCCGGATCGAGCCAGGCGAAGCGGCAAAGGTGGCGGCCTTGCGCGAACTCGAGGAAGAAACCTCCGTCAACGCAGTCCTTGTGGGCTTGCTGGATGTGGTCGACGCGGTGTTTCACAATCGATCTGGCGAGCTGGTGACACGCCATTATGTCCTGATCGACTATGCCGCCAGATGGATCTCGGGTGAGCCGCTTGCGGGGGATGATGCGGCAGAGGCACGGTTTTTTCACCAATCTGAGCTAGGATCGCTGGAATTGTGGAGCGAAACCCGGCGGATCATCCAAAAAGGGTTCGATCTCCTGTGTGAGTAAGAGGGCCGGACATGCGTTTCGGAGAGTGGTTTCAGAGCAGGTTTTCGCCGCGGCTGCAGGACAATGCACCGGACGAAGGCGCATCGCCAAATTCGGACCCGATCGAGGCAATCACTGAAACTGCCGCGGAAGCCACCGAAGCTGCGACAGAATTCCTGGGCTGGATTGGGTCAGGCGAACTGGAGGCGCTGATTGCGCTCGCTCTGGTCGTTGCGCTCACCGCCGCGCAATGGCTAGCGCGATGGGCCATACTCAAGGGTATCGTTCAGTTGCCGCGCCAGGAAGACTATTCCTTCGCCGATCTTTTCTATCGGATTGTCAAACGGTTTCACACGTATTTTATGGTGATGATCGCCTTCGTGGTGACCGACGCCATGCTCGATCTACCGAATGCAGTTTCGGTGATCGTGAAGATCTTGGTCGTGCTCGCCGCGATCCTGCAAATAGCAGAATGGGTTCAGGAATTTGCTGTCGGCTTCATTCGGCGCAATGTTGCCCGCTCAAGCGGTGATGCGAGGGCGTTGGCCTCGGCGTTTAACATCATCAAGTGGTTCATCAGCGTCGCGGTCTGGTCGGTTGCGCTCCTGCTGATTCTGGACAATGTCGGCGCAGACGTGACGGCGCTGCTCGCAGGTCTTGGTATTGGTGGTATCGCCATTGGTATTGCAGCCCAGGGCGTGTTCCGCGACTTGTTCTCCTCGCTTTCCATCGTGATTGATAAACCGTTTCAGGTCGGCGACACGGTTCGCTATGGCGAGAGCTGGGGGATCATCGAGGATATCGGTCTGAAGACAACGCGTGTGCGGTCTAGAACCGGCGAACAAATGATCATCTCAAACACCAATCTTCTGGATTTTGAGATTCACAATATGCAGCGGATGTCGCGACGGCGGATCGAAACGGTCTTCGGGGTTATCTATCAAACAAACCCGGATCTCGCTGACAAAGTGCCAGAAATCGTTGCGAAGATCGTCAAGGACGTCCCGGCGGTCGATTTTGACTTTTGCGCCATGTCCGCCTTCGGGCCGAGCTCGCTTGATTACACGCTGGTATTCTATTCGTTACAGCCAGATTTCAATCGCTCTATGGCCGCACAGTCGCGGGTGCTACTGGCTCTGTTCCGCGGATTGCAGGAGCACGGGCTCGAATTCGCCTATCCGACGCAGACACTGTTCATTGAGGGTATGCCTGAAAAGGCGAAGGTCTGACCCTTACTCGACGGTCCAGCCGCGCGGGGTTTTCTTGGCTTCGAGCGTGATCGTACCATTCTCTGCGGACTCTTCGTATCGCGTTTGCGATCCATCATCGCGAGATCCGGTCAAGCGCAGGATAATCGCGAAAGCTGCTAAAGCGAGACCCGCCACAGCAGTGGCGACTGCGATCATGCCAGCCATGAAGATGATGGCGACAGCGAGCACACCCTTGGTGAGCAGGGCTCCTGCTCGACGTAGAAGCGCCAGCAGATTGTGTGGAAAGCCATAAGGTGCAGTATGAGTCGCGGTCATAGTATCCTCTTCTTAGCACTTAGATGGCTTGCAAGGAAGGTGCCGTCAACGGTCAGAACGTGACCATTCATCAATTAACCGCGATCAGGCCCCGTTCTGCCCGGATGCGTGCATAGGCGCTGGTGATGGTTGCTGCTTTCTCATG
The DNA here is from genome assembly GCA_017642885.1 of Henriciella sp. Taxonomy (GTDB): domain Bacteria; phylum Pseudomonadota; class Alphaproteobacteria; order Caulobacterales; family Hyphomonadaceae; genus Henriciella. Next base: position 76,086 of record JAEPOM010000007.1, read on the forward strand.
CGCTGCGTGTTCGAATTCGCGCGGCGCGCCATTCTGGAGCACGCGGTCGGGATGGTTGTCGGCCATCAACCGTCGATAAACGCGTCGAATTTCGTCGAACTCAGCATCGTGGGCCACGCCGAGAATATGGTAGGGATCGTCGCGATCGGCGCCCATATGGCTCGCCTTGATCCGCCGGAATGTCGCTTCGGAGAAGCCAAACGCCTCGGACACCGTGTTCAAGTAGGAGAGCTCATCCTCAGTGACGACGCCGTCCGCGGTTGCGATCATGAACAATCCATCGAGTACGCCTTCGAGCAAGCAGGGGCGAGCGGCGTATTTGCGGCCGATCTTGCGGGCATAGGACTCGTACCCATTGACGGTTTGCTGAGCGAGATTGAATACCCGACGGACCGCCGCAGCATCCTTTGGCGCCGTTTGGAACACGCGCGAAAAGACCATGATCTCCTCATCCGTGACCCGGCCGTCTGCCTTTGCCATTTTGGCCCCGAGGCCGACCACAGCGGCGGTGAAGCCGACATCGTTCGGATCAGGCGCGCACTCAAGGTCAGCGGGAAGCGGTTCATCCTCCACTTCCACGTCAAACAAGCGCTTTCCGCTCTCAATCAATCGTTGCCACAGTGACATGGGCACACCTATAGCGCGTATTTGTGACGCCTGTCAGGGGGCAATACTGACACGTGCGTTAAGTGACGAACGGCCCAATCATTAAAATCGAGTCACGTTCAGATCTGTTTTCTATACCACTCCGTATATGATATTGACACCGATATGGTTCGGGTCATGATTCTTAAATGGAGATTCCCTCGTGAAACTCACAACTCTCTTAGTTTCTGCTACCCTTTTCGCTGCCCCGGCTTTTGCTGAACAGTGCGCGTCCAAAACCACCACACAGGCAACGAATGTAAGCCACGTCACCGCCGTTGCCGGTGAGAGCTACAAGAAAGCCAAGTCCGATATTGTTGAAACCGCTGCAGCAGCTGGTTCCTTCTCAACGCTCCTCGCAGCTGCTGAAGCAGCTGGCCTGGTTGGCGCCCTGAAAGGCGACGGACCGCTCACCGTATTCGCGCCAACGGACGAAGCGTTTGCGGCTTTGCCAGAAGGAACGGTTGAGACGCTGCTCAAGCCAGAGAACAAAGACGCCCTCGCTGGCATTCTCAAGTTACACGTGATCGCGGGCGCGAAGGTAAAGTCAGCCGATCTCGCGGGTCAGCAAATCACAGCCAGCACACTCAATGGTGATTTGTCAGTTGATGGCACAGATGGTGTTGTCCTGACTGCACCTGGTTCTACGGCGACGGTGATTGCGGCGGATGTCGGCGCTTCTAACGGCGTGATCCACGTGATCGACACGGTCCTGCTGCCTGCGAGCTAAGGTCAAAGGTCAAAACTGCTGGTAGCCGCGCGTCCCCCCCAAAAACGGCTTCCGGCATGGTCCCGCCAGTACCCTTGCTGGCGGGACTTTTGTTTTCATGGCGAGGCCTATTCAGAACGCTCGGCCTTGAGCGCCGCGATGTCTTCTTTGAGCTCGGTGAGAAGGGTGATGATCTGTTCCCGTTCTTTGTCGGCAGACTCGAACTCCTCGTCCATTTCTTCCTCGATTTCATCGAGAAGCTCATCAGTCGCGGCGCGTTGTTCTTCGGCGAGCGCGTCGACGATCAAGGCGATAAACAAATTGAGGACGGCAAAGCTTGCGACGAAAATGAAGAGAAGGAAGAAGAGCGGCGCATAAGGGTGGCCGTCATCGACGACTTTCTGAACGACTTCGAACCGCCATCCATCCATCGTCATGACCTGAAACAGCGAATAGGCAGAGCTGGGCAGATCGCCGAACAGCTGCAACACTTCCGGATTGTCCGTGTCGCCATACATGTTGGTTGCCATGACGGCGCCGACATAGGTCAGAAGGGCCAGGACCGCCAAAATGGCGCCCATGCCGGGCAGTGCATTCAGCAAAGCCTCGGTTATCCGCCGCATCATCGGGACGATGTGCAGCAAACGCAGAACGCGTAGAACACGCAAGGCTCGCAGGACCGAGAAGGCTGCACCGCCCGGGACGAGCGACACTCCGACCACCAGAAAGTCGAACCAGTTCCAGCCATTCCGAAAGAAATTCAGCCGATAGACAAATAGCTTCAGCCCGATCTCGATCGCGAAAATAATGGTCACTGCCTGATCGAACCAGCTCAGCGACCCGACAATTCCGGGCGAGAGCGAACTCTCATAGGTCAACACGCCCAAAATAATCGCATTCACGATGATGAGTGTCGTGATGAAGTTACGGAAAAAACTCCCCTCAATCGCTGTTTCCAACGGTGAGTGACTGGTTTCCAGATCGAGTGTGCCCTGTTTCATGCCTGCCTGCTTCCGCGATCCATGCGTGATTCTTCCCTAGGGGGTTGTAGCGCGCTTGCTATCAGGATCAATCAGAAGCGAAGGAAATGCGTACGCCGGTGAACGTGAATGACTGTGAATCGGCCTCCAGACCAATCTCACGCGCCCGAGCGAGGCAGCCATTTGCGTCGGGATGGCGCAGAACGTATCCTGAGAGTAAATCTCGTTCACCCGGTTTGAACGAAATGATATGTTCGCCGAGTTCGAGATCGTAAATCCCATGTCCGACCGACTGAGACGGCACGCGAAGGACGCGCCCCCATCGTTCGCTCAGGGCTTGTGGGTCTATCGCATCGACGTCCAGGCGGAGCAGACTCCCGGGGCGGCTCTTGTCGCGCCATCCGGGACCGCCCCATAGCCAGGAGCCTTCGGGATGCGCTTCATCGATCGAGACGATCGCTGCGCCGATATCAGCTGGGTGGAGATGGCTCGCGGAAATATCCGGCCGGTCAATGTTCCAGACCCGGCGAATGTGCAAATCGTCGGCGCGCCGTCTAACGCCCGCAAGATCATCGGTTTGAAAAATCGCCATATAGCCGCCAACGCCCCCGGACCGGTCGATGAAGCGACCTGCCGCAGTATTGTCTTTGACCGGAACGACGACCTCCAAAAACTGATCCCCGAGCGAGAACACACCATTGGTCAATCCGAACTCGCCGACGCCAGGATCGATATAACCTTCGCCGAGATCCAGAACATGTCGTAGACGTTCAATGTCAGCTTGCTCTGTAGACGCGAAAACAAGTTGTCGAATGCGGGGAAGGGTCATGCTCAGCCTGCCGATGTTGTAGTGTCGCTGACGATTTTCCAGTCACCGTCAATTTGTTTGAAGACCAGGGTGAACAGGCCCCATGGACGATCAGTCTCGCGCTCCAACGCCCAGCGGCCATGAACGACCGTAGCGTCCTGACCAAGAGGGTTGAACTCGAGCTCATCGAACAGGAGTTGCCCCATCAATGCCCTGTTCGAATAACGTTCGTGATAGCGATCGCGGGTTTCCTGCCACCCATACGTTACCGTTCCGCCCGATGCGAATCTCAGCTCGGGTGAATTCCAGTAAGCACTCATGAACCCGTCGATATCGCCGCCGTTCCATGAGGCCTGCTGCTCTGTAAGCAATGCGAGGAGCTGGGCTTCAGCCGTCGGCGACGCTGGTGTTACCGTTACGGCGCTGTCTGATGGGATCGCCGCGCAGCCCGGAAACAATAATGCGAGCGCGCCTGCGACTAGGAGAGATTTATACTGCATTCGAGCTTGCTCCAGGGGTGTTCGGATACAGCGAAATCATTTACCCGGATGGACATCTTGGCAAGGGTATACATATAGGCGCCAAGCGATTGGGAGCGAAAGCCGATGATGATGACCATGCTGATCCTGGGCGGATTTCTGCTGCTATTTGCTGGTGGCGAAGCCTTGGTGCGCGGATCGGTCGGGATCGCCCGCAAAGCCGGTATGTCGGAACTGGTCATCGGATTGACGCTAGTCGGCTTCGGAACCAGCCTGCCAGAACTCGTCACCAGTCTCGAAGCTTTGCATGAAGGCGCGGTTGGGATCTCAATCGGGAATGTAATCGGCTCGAACGTCGCAAATATTATGCTCGTGATAGGCGCGGCCGCCTTTGTCCGGGCGATCATGACAAATCCAAAGGCGTTGATGCGCGACGGGCTGTTTATGGTTGCGGTTACAGTCGTTTTTGCCGTGGTGGTCTGGATGGATGCTTTCACTCGGCTGACAGGAATTTTGTTCACCGTTTTGCTGGTCGCTTATCTGGTCGTTTCAGTTGTCCTGGACCGGAACGCCAATAGCGCCGCGGGCGGCATGCACCAGCATGAAGCCGAAGAGTTCGATGCCAATGATCCGATCTGGCTGTCCCTCCTGATGACCGCGGGCGGCATAGCGGGTGTTATATTTGGGGCAAAGTTTCTGGTCGAGGGCGGGTCCGACGCGGCGCGGCTATTCAACGTTCCGGAAACGGTGATCGGAATTTCGATTGTCGCAATCGGCACAAGTCTCCCGGAACTTGTCACGTCCATCGTGGCGGCCCGAAAGGGCAAAGCCGACGTGGCGCTGGGCAATGTGCTCGGATCCAATGTGTTCAATATTCTGGGTATTCTCGGAATCTCGGCAATTGTTTATCCGTTCTCGCTGGTCGAAACGGGCGCTGCAAATGTCCCGCTGGAAGTTGCTGCCATGCAGTTCGGTCAGGCCGCGAGCATGGTCACTTGGACGGATATGGGTGCGATATTCCTATCACTCGTCCTGCTCTTTGTTTTTGCTTTTACCGGGCGCAAGATTGCGCGCTGGGAAGGCGGAATACTGCTCTCAGCCTATTTGCTTTATATGGGCCTGCGCTTCGACCTGATCCCGACCTTTGGAGGCTGATGTGGCGGACAAGGACATCTATTCCGATCTCGACCAATTGGGGCAACAGAGCGCTGCGCCGACCTCACCCGATGAGGCGAAGCTCGAGCGGGTACAGAACCCGCATCCTGACACGCTATATCTGACGCGGTTCGTCTGCCCGGAATTCACGTCGCTCTGCCCGGTCACGGGCCAGCCCGATTTCGCCCACCTTGTGATTGATTACGCGCCGAGCAATTGGTTAGTGGAGAGTAAGAGCCTAAAGCTCTTCCTGACCAGTTTTCGCAATCATGGCAGCTTCCATGAGGACTGTACCCTCAAGGTGGGAAAAGAGATCGCTTCATTGCTGTCACCGCGCTGGCTGCGGATAAGTGGTTATTGGTATCCGCGCGGCGGCATTCCGATTGATGTATTCTGGCAGACCGGCGATGTTCCGGATGGCCTTTACGTTCCCGATACGGGTGTTGCGCCTTATCGTGGACGGGGCTAGCGCTCTGATTAAGCTGGGCTTACTCAGATTGAGTTCAGCTTAGACCCGATACAGCATCCACATGAAATGGCTGATTTCTCTTTTCCTGGCATCACTGCTCGGCAGCGCGGCGAGCGCGCAAACTCCAATGTGTGAAAAGATCGAGGCGGCATGCGTGCTCGACGCGGCCTGGAGCGCGGCTCTGGTGTTGCCGGAAGAGAAGCGAACAAGGCTGACATCCGCGTTCCTGGAGACCGCTAGCAATTCTGGCGATCCGGCTCTGGTAGAGTATTGGGAAGCACGCCTGCAGGAGACGGCAGGTCAGGTAGAAACCTATCCAGATTTTGGCTGGCAAAAAGCCGAGCCCTTATTGCAAGCAGGCGGAACGGCGCGCCTGATTCAAGTTGCGAAAGATCGCGCTGAGCCACTGAATTTTGGCCGCGCTGATGCACTGCTTTCTGCCGGCAAACGCTTGATAACCGACGATGCATCGGGTTCGGAGGCGCTTAATGACGCTTTGCTGGACCTCACACGATCCTCCTCCTCGTTTGAAAAGCCTAACCTCGCGCATGCAGCTGCCGAGCTTGCCATGGCGCGCTGTGATCGCGAGCGGTTTGAAAAAGCGCTGCTCTACACCGATGCGCCAGGCAATCTGCGCTACTCGATCTGGCGTGTCCGGATCGATGGAAATGTGCTCGGCCTGCTGTCCCGCATTCGCGAGATCAGTAGCGACGAGGATACACGCGAAGTGCGCCGCGTTCTGGAAGGCTATCGCGCTATTCAGGAATTAGGCTACTGCGATGCGCGGAAAGACCAGATTGGCGGCTGACCGATTCAGCGTATAGCTAAGTCATGATGGATCCGAATGATGACCCGCCTGAAGCGATAAATGGCAGCGCCGAAATTGGCGCGCTTGCGCACTTGTATCGCGCGGAGGTCTATCGTTCGACGATCTGGCGGCAGCGCCTCGACATGACGACAAACTGGGCGGTGGTCTCCACGGGGATCGCTTTCTCGGTCAGCTTTGCGAATGAGCAGGCCTCGCCGCTCCCCATCGTGCTGGTGGGCTTGCTCTCGGCAATGTTCCTGATTCTGGAGGCACGCCGCTACCGTTATTTCTATGTCTGGAAATTCCGGGCGCGTATGATCGAGATCACCAATTACGTCCCTATCCTGCGCGGCCAGGGCGCTCAGATTGCCATGGACAAGGGAACGGCGCTTTCGGACGATTATTTACGCCCGCGCCACCGTATCTCCACCATGCGCGCTGTCGGGCGTCGGCTGCGCCGCAACTATGGCTGGCTGTTTCTGATCCAGGGCGCGGCCTATTACGCCAAGATCGGTATGCACCCAACAGATGTCGGCTCGGTGGAAGAGTTCCTGTATCGCGCGCATATCGGTCCGATACCCGGCTGGTTAGCTTTGATCGCCGGCGTGATGTTCCATCTCTCATGGATGGCCTTCGCCTATTATACTTGGCGTCTGGAAAAGGCGGACAAGCGCATTACTGCGGACTATCTCGATCCGGAGCTGGCGTCTGGCGTTGCGGACGAAAAAACCTGATTACGGGTGAAACCGTGACGGTCAGCGAGCCGTCGCATCGTTAGGACCGCCAACATTCCCGCTATCGCACTGATAGCCAATATACCAGGCAACGGCACCGGCATCATTTGTTACCGCGCCATGGAAGACTTTGCATGTGCCATTGCCATTGAGGACGGCTATCACGTCTGCGCACTTCATTTTCGATGCGTTCACCGATCCGAAATCTGCGGACTCAAACTGAATATAGTCGAAATCTTTCTTGGCTTTCTTTTCGATATTCATCGTCTTACTCGCGCCAGCGACGATATCGAGTTTATTGCCCGTCTTGTCATTACTCGAGTCTTTCGCTTTCACCGTAACGGTCTGCGCAGACGAGGTTTGATTCAGGTTCGAGTCGCCATCGGATCCACCAGAATCGCCCGTTCTGTTCTTGAACTTGATGTTGCAATTGCCGCCATTGATCCAGCAATTGGTTTCCGTGATGTCGCACGACGCGGCGGCGACTGGGCCGATCGGGAGGCTGGCGATTGCCAGACCGGCTATGCAGATCGTGCGCTTCATTTATCTGGCTCCTTTGCGTGATAACTTGATCGAGGCTTATTCGGCGCAATAATCAGAGTTGCCTTTGAATCTGGTATCAGGCGTGTAGTACTCGTTCTTGTCCTTCACATTTTCACAGCGATTGTTGTTGGCCGTCGTTCCGTACATCTGGAGCCACCAGATCGCGTTGCTGTCTTCGTCGTAAATGTGTTTGCGGTCTTTCTTGCAGTTCTTGTTCTCGCCCGACTCAATCTTGGCGATAATCCAGACCTCCGAACCGGTTGGCACGCGGCCATCCTTTTGCAGGTCGTAGCACCAGGCTTCACCTTTTCCGATTTTTGCACCGATCTTCTTGGAATAGGTCTCGCCTTCCGGCGTTTTCCAATGCAGCATGATCGGATCGACATTGTACCAGCCGCCATCAAAGAGCGTGATGTAGCGGAGTTTCATGTCCTCAGCGACGCTTGCCGGTGCCAATGTTGCTGCGGCGAGTAGGCCGAGGCCAATCAGTCGAGAAAGCCGCATCGTCGGGTCTCCTTTGTGCTGGTGCGATCCAAGCAGCGCCGGTCGCGCGCCACTACTGTCAGATCTGCCAGCGGAGATGACTCAATTGGCTTGCTCTTCCCGGTCCCTTCCTGTATGTCCGCGCTTTCCGAGATTCAGGGCCGGTCAGTAATCGTCCCGCAACAGACTCAAAGAGGCACCCGCGATGAAAGCCGAAGGCCATCCAGACTATCACTTCATCACTGTCGTCATGACTGACGGCACTGAGTACCAGACCCGTTCAACTTGGGGCAGCGAAGGCGACAAGCTCGTCCTCGACATCGATTCCAGCTCTCACCCAGCCTGGACCGGTGACCGCAATGCGAACCTTGATCGCGGTGGCCGCGTGTCTCGCTTCAAAGACAAGTTCAAAGGCTTCATGTAAGCCGCTCGCCTTTTGGCGAAACGAAAAAGCCCGCGCCGAAAGGTGCGGGCTTTTGTTTTGTGGGATATCAAGCTCTTGGCTCAATCAGCTTATGGCAATTCCATCGCCGGTGGCTCGATGAAGGGTTTGATGCCGAAGGCTGGATAGATTTCGCTTGGAAAATAGACCGTCCCGTCCTTGACCACCATCGAGATGGTTTTGATGGCTTTCAAATCTTCGGTCGGATCGCCTGGGATCAGGAAGAAGTCTGCAAACTTTCCTTCTTCGATCGATCCTAGCTGTTCAGACTGCCCGACATAATCGGCCATGCCATAAGTGGCCCAGGCGAGAATCTCAGGCGCCGTCATGCCGACATTCTGGTACAGTTCCAGTTCGCGGTGATAGACGAACGAGCCGCCCATGTCCGTGCCGGGGACAAGCATAATTCCCGCTTCGCGCATCGCTGTGACAGTTTCGATGATCTTGTCGAAGGCTTGATAATAGGCTTCGTCGTCGCCGGGAGCTGAGACGTCTGACCAGGCGGTTTTCGCACTGCGTTGTTCGCCGACTGGCATGTGATCGATATAGTCGACGACCCCGGCACGAACTTCTCCATTGCGAGAGCGCAGGAGCGCTTCGTGAATGGCAAGCGTCGGGTCAATTGATGTTCCGTTCGCCGCCATCGCATCGATTGTCGCCTGGACCCGTGGCTCCTGGATATCGAGGGCTGGTAGCCGTTTCAGCGCGGTCAGGCGAAGCAGCGTGCGCGTATCCTCGCCGTCCTCCAGAACCCATCCCAGCATCACCTGGTTGATGTGAGTCATCTCGTCATAACCGGCCGCAATCATCTGATCCGCGTTTGAGAAGGCGGGCACGTGTCCAGCCACACGCAAACCGAGCGTCCTGGCCTCTTCGATCATGGCCGAGACCCATTCGCCTTTCATTGAGTTGTAGATCTTGATCTGGTGGAACTCGCCATTTCCGTATCTCCGAACCGCTTCGATCGCTTCCTCCTCTGAAGAGACGAGTTCTCCATTGTTCGAGCTGAAAGGGCTCTTTCCTTCGATGAAGCCGCTTCGGATAATGCGGGGTCCTGCAAGCCGGCCGGATTCGATTTTGTCGATCAACTCACCCAGAACATCATTGGAATTGCCCATGTCCCGAACTGAGGTGACGCCTGCAGCGATGTTCAGCAGAGCGCTGTTCTGCCCGAGATGGCCGTGCATTTCATACATCCCGGCAACCAGGGTCCCGCCTGCGCCGTCTATGATGGTCTCTGAACCCTGCCGTTCGCCCGGCGCTTGAATTGCGGTGATGGTGTTATCTTCGAAGACCACGGAAACCGGCTCAGTGAGGGCTTCACTCTGCGGGTCAAAAACGCGGACATTGTCGACCCGGACCGGGCCATCAAAGTTACGCGCGACGCTGGCTTGAATGTCTTCAAAGCGCTGCGCTGAATATTCGACAGCGCGTGCCCTGAGGGCCTCGTCGTCGCCTTCATGTCCGGCTTTCAGCACCGAAAAGCGGGGCGTAATCAGCCCGACATAGGTATTTTCCGCATCAAGCAAGATATACGTTGGGTTGAGACTGATGCCGGAAAGCGCGTACGCGGTGAGCGCTTCCTCGCCGTTCGGCCCTGACGCGTTGAGGGTTTCAACTTCGGTCAGCTGAAGCGTGCCACCGGGAAGAACGTCAATCGCCTGGTCATCATCTGCGAGCAATGCCCTGGCATAAAGCCACAGACCGTACGGACTGGCATTCTGAGCAACATAAAGCGCGGGGCTATCAAGATCCGCCTCTCCCGTGCCGGTGGAATCGATCCAGGTCGCCGCCGAGCCGTCCAGTATGAAGCTCTCATCGACCTTGTTTCCAAATGTCGTGGCCCCTTGCACGCGCCAGTCTGTCGGAAAACCTGACTCGTCCAGGCTGATCGTCTCGCTGATCGTTGGTCCGCGGCCATTGTTTCGGAATTCGTAATCGATCACCGTCTGGCCAGATGTGTGGTCCACGGACATTGCGCCGATCTCGGTCCCGGCAACTTGGACGACGAAACTCTCAGTTCCGGAGAGAGAGGGAAGTGCCGCCGTCGCGTCCGTATCGGGCTCTGGGGCGGCGCAACCTGCGAGGCTCAATCCGATTAATAATGCTGAACTCAGCGCGTATCGTAATGTCATTCTTATCCTCCCGTTTCGACCGGGCTTAGAGGGAATTCCGGATCAGGCGCAAGTTCTTTCGAGACCGCCTGAGCCATCGCTCATCAATCAAACGCCCGATCATACTTAAGACCACAGCTGTAGTCGAAATCTGTTGACTTATTGTTTTTCGATATGTAGATAGGGCGAGCGTTCAGGATCACATTGTCAGTTTCTCTTTGGAGTAGAAAACCATGATCCGTACTTTAACTGCCGCCAGCCTGGTCGCACTGGGCCTTGTCGGGGCCGCCAGCGCGGAAACCCGCACATTTGATGTCGGCGCGTTCAACAATATTGATATTTCCGCTGGCCTGGATCTCGAGTTCACGGCCGGAGAGGCTCAATCGATTTCGGTCGAAAACGCGAAAGGCGACTTCAGTGATATCGAAGTCATCGTGCGCGGCGATACACTTGTTCTGAAGCGCAAGAAAAACATGAACTGGGGCTGGAATCGTAAGCGGCTGCGCTACGGCATTACCGTCTCAGCGCCGCAAATCTCCGGACTTGAAGCCTCCTCAGGATCCGACGTTTCTGGTCGCAATATGAGCGGCAGCGAAATCCGGATCGATGTGTCCTCCGGCGCCGATGTCACTGTCGCAGGCGTTGATGGCGGTACGGTTGTCATCGAAACGTCCAGCGGCTCTGATGCCAGCGTTTCAGGCACCTGCGTCACAGTGCGTGCAGACTCGTCGTCTGGCTCTGATCTCGATGCCCGTGACCTCCGGTGTGAGAACGGCTTTGCCGATGCTTCAAGCGGCTCTGACATTTCGATCCATGTTACCGGGAGCGTTGACGCTGACGCGTCCAGCGGCGCCGATGTCGACGTCTATGGCAGCCCGACCGATGTTCAATCTGACAAGTCGAGCGGTGGCTCGGTGTCGATTCGCGGTTAGGCGTCAGCTGAAGTCATAGTCTTCCATCTTTAAGCCTGGATCAGGCCAGGAGAGATCCATCTCCTCCAGCGTGCCGCGAACGATCCGGGCGATCATGGCGTTTCGCCGGGTTCGGCTATCCGCCGGAACGATGTACCAAGGCGCATGCTCGGTGGAGCAGCGCTGGATGGCTGTTTCATACGCGCCCATAAAGTCTGGCCAGAGCTTGCGATCTTCGAGATCCCCTGGATTGAACTTCCAGCGCTTGTGCTCTTCTGTGATGCGCTCTTTGAGCCGGATACCTTGTTCTTCATAACCAACATTGAGCATGAATTTGAGAATGGTCACACCATTCTCGGTCAGGTGTTTTTCGAACTGATTGATCTGATCGTAGCGTTGCTCGATTCTCTCATCTGGCGCAAAACCGCGAACCTTAACGACGAGCACGTCCTCATAATGCGAGCGATCAAACACGCCAATCCGGCCCTTGCGTGGCACGGCTTCGTGGATCCGCCATAGATAGTCGTGCGCGAGTTCCGTTTTGCTCGGCGCCTTGAAGGCCTCGACTTGCATGCCAAGCGGGCTGGTGTCGGCAAAGACATTGCGGATCACACCGCTCTTGCCGGACGTGTCCATGCCTTGCAGGACGACCAACAAGGCGCGATCCCGCATGGCATAGAGCTTGTCCTGCAATTCATTGATCGCCGCCGCGTCCTTCTTCAGGCTGACGCGAGCATGCTTCTTGTCTGGGAAAAGCGACCGATCACCGGAATCACGCTTTGAGAGATCGAAAGGCTGATCGGGGGTGGCAACGAGTGTTTCGCGAACGGACGCAATAGAGGGCTGTGACATGGCCGATCCTTCTGAAGACAGGTAAGAAAAAAGCCGCGCCATGACAGCGCGGCTTGGTTCTTTGTGCAAGCAGATGACTGCTTACGAAGAATAGTATTCGACGACCTGGGCAGGTTCCATTTGAACTGCGTAAGGAACGTCGGACAATTCAGGCAACCGGACGAAGGTCGCAGTCATCGCCTTAGGGTCGACTTCGATATATTCCGGGATGTCGCGCTCTGGAGATCCGAGAGCTTCCAGAACCAGCGCCATGTTGCGAGACTTTTCGCGAACCTGGACAACGTCGCCAGGCTTCAGGCGGTAAGACCCGATATTGGTTTTGGTGCCGTTGACCGAGACGTGGCCGTGATTGACGAACTGACGTGCAGAAAAAATGGTCGGCACGAACTTCGAGCGATACACAAACGCGTCGAGGCGTGACTCAAGCAGACCGATCAGAAGCTCAGCTGTGTTGCCTTTACGGCGGGCGGCTTCAACGAAGGTTGCCTTGAACTGCTTCTCAGTGATGTCGCCATAGTGAAACTTGAGTTTCTGCTTGGCCATCAGCTGCATACCATAGTCAGAAACTTTACCACGGCGATTTGGGCCGTGCTGACCTGGCTTGTTCGGGCGCTTGTTAACTGGTGATTTGGGGCGTCCCCAGATGTTCTCGCCGACACGGCGATCAATCTTGTACTTCGCCGAGTGACGACGTGACATATTAGACCTCAATTTTTGACGTGGGCTGGTCGTTCTCCATGTGAAAACGACGATTGCAACGGCAGCACCACACCGACCCGTCCTGAAGCGGCGTCTAAAACAACAAGAGCGGGTCTGAGTCAAGCATTGCGATCAGTCGATTTCGACGCAACTTACGCGAGGACCCGGCTTGACGGGCACCCTTGGGACCCGCCCCATGCGGAGAAAGAAAATATCGGAGGAAGAAATGGCAGATTTGTCAGGCAAAGTGGCCGTGATTACAGGCGCGGCAAGCGGCATCGGACTGGCCGGGGTCGAAGTCTTCGTTGAGGCCGGGGCTCAAGTTGTGGCTGGCGACCTTCAGGACGACAAGGGCGCAGCATTGGTCACGCGGTTCGGTGCAGACAAAGTTGCCTACCAGCATTGCGACGTTACTGATCCGGACTCCCTCAAATCTCTGATGCAATTCGCGGTCGACAGCTTTGGCGGCCTCGACATCCTCTGGAACAATGCAGGCAGCGGAGGCACGTCCAGCTCGGTCGAAGAGCTGGATCTTGAGGGCTATGATTTCACCATGGACCTGCTTCTGAAATCAGTTTTCGCGGGCACGCATTTCGCGGTTCCCCACATGATAAAACGGGGCGGTGGCAGCGTCATCAACACCTCCTCCATCTCAGCGGTGTGCGCGGGTTATGCGCCGATCACATATTCGGTCGCCAAAAAAGCTGTGGCACATTTTTCGAAGCTTGCAGCAGCAGAGCTTTCCAAACACCAGATTCGCGTCAATGCGATCCTGCCGGGATTCATTGCGACTTCGATATTCGGGGCGTCACTCGGGTTACCACGTGAGCAGGCCGATCAAATGGCCGCAATGGTCTCACAGGCCGGTGGGTCAATGCAGCCGATTGGCCGTGTCGGGCAAGGCACCGACATTGCCGAGATGGCGGCATTTCTTGCCTCTGATGCATCCGGTTTTGTTACCGGCGGCGAGTTCCTCGTCGATGGCGGTATGACCGTTGGGCCGCCGCATAGCTGGAATGAGGAAGAGGCTGGACCGCTTCTGGAAGCTCTGGGAATTACGCCGGAGCAGGCTGAGCAGATGGCGAACGCGATGCGCGACGGCCAAGGAAGCTAGGCCGAAAAGGTGCTATATCGTTAGGCCCGGAATGGCTTCGACATCTTGCAAGAGCTGCTTTGGCGATCGTGAGCGCGCGACCTCGGTGCCCTTGTCATCGAACAGCACAAATTCTGCGTTTGACTTGCGCAACGGAAACCGGCGCCAGTGCGCACGCGTGCGGTACAGCGTAACTTCATCCGGTTCATCTCCGGTCGCCGACCACCCGGTCCAGACATGATCCGCCGGCACCGATCGCCACAGGCTATCGATTGTCTCTAAATCTGATGCGGAGAAACGGGTCATGACAGACATGGGGGACAGATCCGGTTACGAAGACATTAACAAAAAGCAATTGTCGGGAAATCTGAAGGGCGCGGCCTTGATGGTTTTGTCGGGGGTTGGCTTCACCGTCTATCTCCTGCTCAACAAGTTACTGTCTTCAGATGTACACCCGGTCTTTCTGGCTTTTTGGCGTGCCTTTTTGGGCATGTGGATGGCAATCCCCTTCGTCGCCATGATCGGGTTCTCGAAAATGAAGACGCGGCGGCCCGGCTTGCTCATCGTGCGCAGCCTTTGTGGTACGCTCGGCTTCACCCTGGCGATCGTGGCTGTGTCGGATTTCTTCACTTTGACGCTCGCTCAGTTCAACGCGATCAGTTTCACTCGGCCGCTCTTCGTGACCCTGCTCGCGGCTTTGGTGCTGCGTGAATATGTTGGCCTGCACCGCTGGGGTGCGCTCGCGGCGGGATTCTTCGGCGTTATTGTGATGGTCATGCCAGGTGTGTTTCTGTTCTGGCAGCCTGGCGCATTCGATGGCGCGCAGCTCGACACGGGCAGTCTGGTCGCTTTGGTCAGTGCATTCAGCCTCGCGGCGGCGATTGTCCTGGTGAAGTTCCTAAGCGCGGAGCTCCCATCCATGGTGCTCCTCTTATATGCCAATCTTCTCTCAAGCGTTCTTCTGGCGCCGTTTGTGTTCGTGTTCTGGGATCAGGTCTCGCTGCAGGATTGGGGACTGATCGCGGCCATGAGCGCGTTCGGGTTCGTCAGCCAGTTCTGTTTCATCTATGCGATGAGTATTGGAGATGCCTCGTTCCTGTCGCCTATCGATTATCTCAGACTGCCAATGTCTGCGGTGGCAGATTTCTGGGTCTTCCGCCTGATTCCGGGCTTCAGTGTCTGGGTCGGCGCAGCGATCATTGTTGTCTCGACGCTCTATATCGGATGGCGCGAGCGGGTGCGCGGGGTGAGGAAATCGTAGACCTGCGCTCCGCCTGCTCCCCATTGCCAAATAGAGCATAGCGGCCTAAGGCAGCGCCAGATCTCAAGGAGTCGGCGATGCCAATGCGCGTCATCTGTTGCGTTTGTATCTGCGGCTAGGGCCTACCCGCCTTAGCCAGCCCTCGCCGTTCCCTTCTTTTAAATGACAGATGAGCCTGACATGCCAATCCGCCTTTACGATACAATGGCCCGCGAAAAGCGTGCATTCAAACCGCAAGACCCGTCCCGGGTGACGATGTATGTCTGCGGCCCGACGGTTTATAATCGCGCCCATATCGGAAATTTCCGACCGGTCATCGTATTCGACACTTTGTTCCGCGTCCTGCGAAAAGCTTATGGCGACGACGCCGTCATCTATGCGCGCAACGTGACCGACATTGAAGACAAGATTATCGCGGCAAGCCAGGATAGCGGCGAGCCGATTGAAGCGATCACCCAGAAATTCGCCGCCATCTATGATGAAGATGCAGCAGCCGTGAATGCGCTGGCCCCGACCATCGTGCCCTGGGCAACCGAGCATGTCAGTGAGATGATTGAGATCATCGAAGCGCTAGAGCGCAAAGGCTACGCTTATGCGACCGAAGCGGGTGTGTTCTTCAATGTTCCGCAAATGGAAGACTATGGCCGTCTCTCCAAGCGCAAGCTGGATGACAATCAGGCGGGCGCGCGCGTGGATGTCGATCTTGGCAAACGGGACCCAGCCGATTTCGCGTTATGGAAGTTCGCCAAGCCGGGAGAGCCAGACGACGCGATCTGGGACAGCAAATGGGGGCGCGGACGTCCGGGCTGGCATATTGAATGCTCGGCCATGGCCGCGAAGCATCTTGGCAAGACGATAGACATTCATGGCGGCGGCATCGACCTTCAATTCCCGCACCATGAAAACGAAGTGGCGCAATCAGAATGCGCCCACGGTCAGACCATGGCGAACTATTGGATGCACAATGGTTTCCTGGATATGGCCGGCGAGAAAATGTCGAAATCACTCGGCAATGTTGTCCTGCTGAACGACCTGCTCAAGGATTGGGACGGGGAAGTGATCCGCTTTGCCATGCTGAGCGGGCACTATCGCGCACCCCTCGATTGGACCGGCGATCTGCTGGAACAGGCTAAAGCCACCCTGAACCGTATCTATGGCGCGCTGCGCCGGGTCTGGGACGCGGATGGCGGCGATGGCGTCGATAATGGCGTCATGGATGCGCTCAGCGATGACCTCAACACACCGATCGCGCTCGCCGAGCTATCGCGCCTCGCGGGCGAAGCGAACGGGGCAGCCGACCGCAAGGATGATGCGTCCATGGCTGAGGCCAAAGCCAATCTCCTGGCCGCTGGCGCTCTGCTCGGCCTGCTGACGCGCACGCCAGCAGAATGGGAACAGGGCGGCGACCAGGACGAAAATGCAAGGATCGACGCCTTGGTGGCGGCGCGCATTCAAGCGCGTGCGGATAAGGATTGGGCCGAAGCTGACCGCATCCGAGACCAACTCGCCGCCGAGGGCATCGAGATTATGGACAGCGCTGGAGGCGCCACCTGGCGACGGGTTTAGCTCCAGGCTCCGTCCCATTTGTTAGGGGCGTTCGAACGTAACACCGCGTCGGACGTCCCTCATCGACTCTTTGTCTCTTCAAACAAATTGCCAGTGACGCAGCTTCCGGCTTAGACAGCGCTATGGCGCAAGTCCGAAATCTCCGCACATTGCTGCAATCGCTCTGTAGTCAGACCGAAGGCGAGTCAGTCTCGGTGGGCGATCTGCTTAATGCGGTTGGGCGCCGGTCTTATGGACCGGTCATCTTGCTGCTTGGCTTCATTGCGATCAGTCCGCTTACGATTATTCCAGGCGCGAATGTATTGGTGGCGCTGATCACGCTGATCTTTGCGGTCCAAATGGTGTTCGGGCGTCAATATCCGTGGATTCCGAAAAAAGCCCTCGAGTTTAGTTTTCCGCGCCGGCATATGATTGCCGGTGTGGCTGCGGCTGATAAGTATGTCGTGCAGGTCGACCGGTTCCTCAAACCGCGCCTGACTTTCCTGACTAATCCACCGTTCGTCCAACTCGTCGCGCTGGCATGTGTCGGGGCGGCTTTGGTGACGCTGCCGCTCTCCTTCATTCCGCTTGGCCCGGTCATACCCAGCCTTGCTGTGTTACTGTTTGGCCTCGCAATCACAGCCCGGGATGGGTTTGTGTTGCTTCTCGCCGGGGCGAGTTTTGCTGGCGCCTGCTATATCCTGATGCGGGTTTGGGCGGTGCTGCCCTTTGTCTGAGGGCTTGATTTCTAGCCGGTTCAGCGCGACATGAGCGTCATGGTAGATCTATATCACAACCGTGTTCTGGAACTCGCGGCCGACATTCCACATGTCGGATCGCTTGCAGACGCGCATGGGTCTGCCACGAAAGTGTCCCGCATCTGCGGGTCGACCGTTCGAGTCGACGTGAAGCTGTCCGAGGATGGCAATACAGTCGAAGCGATCGCCGTCGATCCGAAAGCCTGTGCGCTGGGTCAGGCGGCGACAGCCATTCTCGCAGAACACGCCGTTGGCGCGACCTATGACGAGCTCGTCACCGTGCGCGACGAGTTACGGGCCATGTTGAAAGACGGTAGCGAGCCACCTCGTGGCCGCTTCTATGAGCTTCGCCATCTCGAAGGCGTACGCGATTATCCGCCGCGCCATGCGTCGACAATGCTCGCCTTTGAGGCCATCTTGGAAGCGATCGAAACCGCTCGAACCAGCAGGGCTGCGGCAGCTGACGCGCTGCCCGCGGCCTAACTCAGTGCACAAGACGGGCTAACGCCCTATTCGCCTGAGGCCAATGCGTTTAAACCTGTTTTCCTAGGACACAATCGGGACAATCCGACATGCCCGGCATTCGCCGCTCTCTCGTGTATGGACTGCTCAAGGTCTACAAATGGACCCTCTCACCAATCTTCATGGTGTTTGGGACCCGTTGTCGTCATGAGCCGACGTGTAGCGAATTTGGCGCTGAATGTGTGGCTCGGCACGGAGTGTGGAAGGGTAGCTGGATGACGTTTGCACGCGTCCAGCGTTGTCGCCCTGGCGGCTCCTCCGGATATGATCCTGTTCCGAGGGAAACGAAATCTGCACCCTTTTGGGCTCCATGGCGATACGGAGATTGGGCTTTGACAGAGCGCCCATTTCCTGATCAGGGGCCAGAGACGAAATGAGAAGACGAAGAAGATGATTAAAGTCACGCTTCCCGACGGCGCGGTTCGAGAATATGAAGACGGCGCGCGTCCTTATGATGTGGCCGCGAGTATTTCCAACTCGCTGGCAAAAAAAGCGCTCGCGGCGAAAGTCGACGGCGAATTGTTTGATTTGATGCGTCCGCTAGATGGCGACGCCGAACTGGCGCTTATCACGGCGAAAGATCCGGAAGGCCTTGAGCTGATCCGCCACGATGCGGCGCACATTCTGGCCCAGGCAGTTCAAGCGCTTTATCCGGATACGCAGGTCACGATTGGGCCCGTCATTGATGACGGTTTCTATTATGACTTTGCCCGCGAAGAGCCCTTCTCTTCCGAAGACTTCGAGAAAATCGAAAAGAAAATGGCGGAAATTGTCGACGCCGACTATCCGATCATTCGCGAGGTCTGGAAGAAAGAGGACGCGATCGAGACGTTTAAATCGATCGGCGAGGATTACAAAGCGCAGATCATTGATGACATCATCCCGCCTGGTGAGCCGATCACGGTCTACAAGCAGGGTGATTGGTATGATCTCTGCCGCGGTCCGCATTTGCCGAGCACAGGCAAGCTACCCAAAGCGTTCAAGCTGATGAAACTCGCCGGGGCCTATTGGCGCGGCGACAGCAAGAACGAGATGCTGCAACGCATGTACGGCACGGCCTGGGCAAATGAGAAAGAGCTGAAAGCCTATCTGCACCGCCTGGAAGAAGCCGAGAAGCGCGATCATCGAAAGCTCGCCACGCAGCTCGATCTGTTCCACCTGGATGGATTGGCGGCAGCGGGCTCCGTCTTCTGGCACCCGAAAGGCTACCAGGTCTGGCTCCAGATCGAGGCCTACATCCGGCGTCGTCTGGAAGAGGCAGGCTATGATGAGATCAAGACACCGCAATTGATGGACAGCGCGCAGTGGGAGAAATCCGGACACTGGGGCAAGTATCGCGAGAATATGTTCATCGTCCCGGACTTCATTCCGGAAGGCGATGAAGGCGTCGAGATCTCGGTCCCCGATGATGCAAAGCTCATGGCCCTCAAGCCGATGAACTGCCCCGCGCATGTCGAGGTGTTCAAGTCGGGCCAAAAGTCCTATCGCGATCTGCCATTGCGCCTGGCCGAGTTTGGCTGCTGTCATCGCAACGAGCCGCATGGCGCGCTGCACGGCATTATGCGGGTGCGCCAGTTCACGCAGGATGACGCGCACATTTTCTGCCGTGAGGATCAGATCATTTCCGAGACAGAAGCGTTCTGCGCGCTTCTCAACAGCGTCTATGCTGATTTCGGCTTCGAAGACGTCGCGGTGAAATTGTCGACACGTCCAGACGTGCGGGCGGGTTCAGACGACGTCTGGGATCGCGCGGAGAAAGACCTCGAAGATGCGATCAAGGCGACGGGCTTGCCGTACGAGATCATGCCGGGCGAAGGCGCATTCTACGGACCAAAACTGGAATTCCAGTTGACCGATGCGATTGGTCGGGTCTGGCAATGCGGAACGCTGCAGCTTGATTTCGTTCTGCCTGAACGTCTCGGCGCAGAATATGTCGACGAGCAGGGTGACAAGGTTCGCCCCGTCATGCTTCACCGTGCGATCCTCGGATCCATGGAACGCTTCATTGGCATTCTGATCGAAGAGCATTCTGGAGCCTTTCCACTTTGGCTTGCACCTGTGCAGGTCGTCGTTGCAACGATCTCGGAAAACTCTGACGCCTATGCTGAAGAGGTGGCTGAGGAATTGCGAGCAGCTGGCCTACGTGTTGAAACGGACCTCAGGTCTGAGAAGATCAATTACAAGGTCCGCGAACACTCGGTTCAGAAGGTGCCGGTCATCGCTGTTGTCGGCGCGCGTGAAGCTGAAGAACGCAAGCTGGCGCTCCGCCGGTTTGGCTCCAAGGCGCAAGAAATCGTAACGCTGGACGAAGGCAAAGAGATGCTTCTGCACGAAGCGCTCGCGCCGGACCTGAAGCGCGATGAGACCGCATAAATGACATTGGGCCCGAGAACCTTTTCACCCTTTCTGGCGGGGATTTTGGTTCTCTGGCCCATTATCGCCTATATGGGCGCACAGGGCTATACAGGGGCGGTTGCCATCGCGGCGCTGCTCGGTCTGGTCTATGTCCGAGTTCGGGGCATTCGCGTCTATGCTGTCGCGGCGATCGCGTTTGTCGCATGGGTTGTGGCCGCCGGATTCTGGGCGCCCGAGGCCAAAGCTCTGCTCATCGGGGATATCCGCGAAGGATCGTTCTCGATGGACATGCCCGGTATCCGGTTCGGGCTGACAGCTCTTGCGGGATTGGGCGTGATCGCGGCGGTATCAGCGGTCGCCGAGAACTCCAGCCGTATCAGCCTCGGCGCGATTATCGGCGTGGCGCTGGTACAGTTTATTGGCGTGGTCGTTACGGCGCTCTTCACGCCCCAAATCCTCGCCTGGCTCGCGCCAATCAGCGATCCCGTGCTTGAGATGCCGCAAAACCTGATCCGGAATGCCAACGCATTCATGCTTTTACTGCCATTCCTGTTGGCTTGGATTTGGCACCGCAAGAACGATTATTGGCGTATGACGGCATTGGCGCTTGGCATCATCTCGTTCGCCGCCTTTGCCCAAACCGGAACCCAGACTGGCCTGACAGGTACTGCGCTCATGCTGGTCTGTATGGCGATCATCAAGCTTTGGCCGAAGAGTGGATTTCGGATCCTGTTCTCTGGTCTCGCGGTCTATGTCACGCTGGCACCGCTCCTGCTCGGCTGGGGCGTAGCGCAGCTTCGCGGGTTTGGCATTCCGTTGCCGCAATCGTTTTTCTCGCGGACATATAGCTGGGAGCTGGTGCGAGAGAAAGTCAGCGAAGCGCCGATCTTTGGACATGGCCTTGAAGCGTCCTACACGTGGACAGACACGTATGGCGATCATCCAGATTGGCTGGCTGATGCCGTAACGCGCTACAATGCGGACGTGGCTTTTGCCTGGGAAGTCTATCCGGTTGTGCCTGGCCACCCCCACAATATGCCGCTGCAGGTCTGGGCGGAAACCGGAATGATCGGCGCGTGTCTCGGGGCGATTTTCCTGTTCTTCCTGGGGTGGCGTCTGAAAGCACCGTCACAGTGGTCCCCCATCTCCCGTTATGCCGCCGCTGGCCTGGTTGGCGTCTGTTTCGCGGTCTCCAGTTTTGCGTACAGCATGTGGAATGAGGCGTTCTGGGCCAGCGCGATGCTTGCGACGGCGGTGATTTTCTTGCAGGCGCGGCATGATGGTGAGGCCAAGGCGTGAGCCATCCAGCCGTCTCCGCTATTGTCGTATCCTACCAAACTGGACCCCGCTTGAAGGAATGTCTCTACGCCTTGAGCGCTGATCCAGACGTTTCAGAAATCATCTACGTGGACAATGGTAACCCGGAGCAGATGCGCGCCTGGGTCGCCCGCTTTGCGGAGGCTCGATCAAATGTTCAGGTCTTATCGGGGCATGGCAATATCGGGTTCGGTGCCGGCGTAAACCTTGGGGCAGAGCAGGCCGCCGGGCCCCACATTCTGTTGATCAATCCCGATGCGGTGCTGCGCTGGAAGTCGCTCGCCAGCATGCAGGCGGCCGCCAGCACGCTTTCTACGCCGTGGATCATTGGCGGAAAGATCTTCGATATTACAGGACGAGAAGAGCGCGGCGGCCGCCGAAAGGCGCTAACGCTTTGGCGGGCAATCACCAGCGCGCTGGGACGGAATACCTGGACTCTGGAACAGACTCCGCCGCCTTCGAAGCCCGTCGAAATGCCGGTTATATCGGGTGCATTCTTTCTGACCTCGCGCGAGAGCTTCGATACACTGGGCGGATTTGACGAAGGCTATTTCTTGCATGTTGAGGATGTCGATCTGTGCCGTCGGTGCTGGGCGACAGGCGGACGCGTCCTGTACGATCCCGGCGCAGCTGTCCTGCATTATGGGTCCACATCCGACGCGCCAAGCAACATCGTTCAGGCGCATAAGGCGGACAGTCTGGCGCGATACTTTCGAAAATTCGCCAACGGCGCCCTTGATCGTCTTGTAGTCGAACTGACCATACCCTTTATTCGACTGGGTATGTGGCTCGCCCGTCGCTAGGGCGCGCGTTCGACAATGCTCAGGACGGACGGCGTGAAATCCTGAAAATCATAGTCAGTCACGCGAAATGCCCAGCCCTCGGCTTTTTGATTGATGGCTTCCGCGCGGCGGGCTCCCTCTCCGGCCTCAACGGCGCGCAGGGTGACCCAGAATCCTGTTGGCTCGCGATAGGCGCGCAAATCGATCTCCAGCCCGTCAAACGTCTCGCTGATATGCTGCGCGATAGGGTTCGAGACGAGATCGCTAGCAGGTTTGACATCAGTCGGAGAGAGCCGGGTGACAGCAAGTGCGGTTGTCGAGGCCGCGAGGCGAGAGATCAACGAGTCATCCTGATTTGGCGGCGCGGGCCGAAAGCTGCGCGCATCGCTGCCCTCTGGGCGACGAAGATAAAGCATGCGACCAGCTGAATCCACTACACGGACTGAACGAATGGCCGAGGGATCGATGTTGATAATGTCGAGATCGAGCCAAGCCCGCCGATTGTAGAAAGCGGGCAGAGAACCGTCGGCACGATAGGTTTGCGCCTCATCCGGTGCGCGCACATAGATCGTGTCATTCTTGCGCCCAATGATAAGACTGTTTTCCAGCTCCCCATCGACGCCAAAAACTTCAAGCAATGCGCCATTTCCACCCTCGGTCGGATCGCCCAGGCCGATGCGGTCATGCTTGTAAGGATCGTCGGTGCGTCTTTCATCGAAGGCGAGCGTTTCGAGGCCGCTTGCAAGCTCCGCCAATCGATCTGGACGGATGGGATATCCACCCGTCTCTTCCAGCAGCCAGCCGGACGCGGACCGCACAAGCGAATAGGAATCATTATCCAGCGTGAAGCGAATACGTTGGGCCTCCGCGCGGGTTTGACTGAAGCCTGCGAGAACGGGCTCACCGATACGGTCATGGCTGGTCCCTTGGCCACCGCGCGACAGACTGGTCAGACCGAGTATGACCCAAAGTCCGACCGCAATGCTGGCCAGGTACATAAGGCGTTTTCGGCGCGCTGAAGATTGCGTCACGCTCATGCTGTCGCTCCGCGGCGTTTCCGGAACACGAGACCTAGTCCAATCAATCCGATGAGAAGTGGCCCCCCGAGTATTGTAAACAGACGCAGCTTCATTTCCAGGTCATCAATCTCTCGTCGGAAGTCGCGTTCGATCTCGCGTAAACGGCCGCGTGTTTCGATGATGTTTTCGCGTAGCCGGGCCAGCTCAATGCGTTCGCCTTCGGTCAGTTCCGATCCAACGTCCCCGTCGAAGAAGCCGCCGGCCGCTCCGACCGACTGCAATTCCTCAAGACGCTGCTGCGACTGTGTCAGACGGGCTTCGAGCCGCGCTTGCTCAGCGAAGAAGCGAGCCTGGGCCTCCTCGCGCATCCGATCCACAGTCTCCATCGAGCGACGACCAGGGGCCCGTGCCCGCAGGCTCATCAGCTCTGATCGACCGGACAGGCTGTCGAGTGAATTCAGGATAAAGGCTGCATTGTCAGCGAACGGGACGCCGGTTTGCAGATCTAGATGAAGGCCGTCATCCAGCATATCCGCGTCCGCCAGAACGATGATATCAGCATCGACTGCGCTGGTGGCCATGTGAGGCGGCGCTTCTTCTGCAGCGGCGCGCGCCAATTCCGCATAGATCGGATCATCTGGAAGATCTGGACTAGGAGCCCCATCCGGAAAAGCGCTTATCAACGCTCCGGTGAGGCGCACAGCGAGGGGTGCAGCGCCGATATCGCTCGCTTGATACAAGGCAATGGCATCGCCCGCGGAGAGATCCATAGCGGCCCGTTCAGGGTCCATGTCGCTTGGCGCGGGACCGGTGCGCATCAGGATTTCGCGAACGCCTGGGGCAGTGTCGCTGAGGATGAGCCGCCCCGGCGCGCCCAGGTTGACGCTTCTCGCGATATCCGCCGTGACGATATTGGTAGGTGACATCAAACCCGGCGGTACAGCCAGAAACAGTGGATGCTGCAGGATGGTGGTACGGCCATCGCCTGTATCGGCTTCAATCGAGAGGGCGGTTTCTGTATCTGCGATTGCCGCCTCGCCGAGGCGGATGCCCCACGCTCCTGAAAAGTGATCAAGGTCCGATCGAACCTGCCGATTGGTCATGTTGAACGGGCCGGTGCCCTGCGCCGTCTTCGCCGCAGGATCCAGCAGTATGAGGGCGCGGCCTGTGCGCAGAATAAACTGGTCGATCTGCCACAGCTGCCATTCCGTGAGCTCCGGCGGGTGCACCAGCATCAGAATATCAATCTCGCCCGGTAGCTCGACGAAATTCTCTTCGATGGGTTCGATCAGGAAATTCTTGCCCATCTCTCTTCGGATGGCATAGCCGGTTTCCTCGGTCAGGGCGTTCATGCCCGGCAGGGTCGAGAGGAGGCCGATCCGCGCGGGCTCAGGCCGGTCGAGGCGCGAGAGCATGCGCGTAATATCGTATTCGAGGCTGGTCTCCTGTTCGGGGGCCAGGAATGGGATCACGCGCTCATCATCGACCGCGTTTCGACCGATCAACCCGAAATAGAGGGGGTCACCGCCATTGGTGTCGACAGCGACAAGGCCAGCGGCGAGGGCTTCATCCTCGGCTTCGGAGAACGGGGCCGGATCGATCTCACGCACGCGCACATTCGAACCGCCCAGCGTCTGGTAGGCGTCCAGCAACTCCCTGACGCGGACGGCATAGGCGCGCACGACCGGGAATTCCTGACCGACATCGCGTGTGTAAACGAAGGTCAGATCTATCGGTTCAGCAAGATCAGAGAGGGTCGTCCGGGTTCCATCTGACAGCGTATAAAGCTGGTTCTCTGTGAAGTCGGCGCGCGCAGAGGATAGCCAGATTTGTGCGAGCAAGTTCGCACCAGCGAAAATCGCGATCAGCAGCGCACTGGCGGTTAGGAGGTATCGGTGCGGGCTCATTGAGCGCCTGCCCGTCTTTGCGCTACAAACAGCGTGTTGAGCGCGATGCAGAGTGTCGTAAAGCCCAGGAAGAAGAATAGCCCCCTAAGTTCAAGCACACCGCGCTGCGCCGTTTCGAAGTGCGTCAGGAAGGAGAATTGCGCGACCGCGTCTCCCGCGCTCGGGCCGAGCCAGTCTGCGACAGCGCCAGAGACGAGCGGCCATCCTGCGGCGGTCAGTATGAATGCGATCAGGACGCCAATGACGAACGCCAGAACAGCGCTCCGGGTCAGCGCGGAAACTGCGGCACCAATCGCGAGGTAGGCGCCCGCCATGATAAGGCTGACAAAATAAGTCAGCGCGATTGCGGCATTATCCGCCGGGCCGAGAATATTGACGGTGATCCACCAGGGAAAGGTCAGGATCAGCGCGAAGGCAGCAACGCTCCAGGCCGCCAGCAGCTTACCAATGACAAGGCCAGGCAGGTTCACAGGCAGGGACAGAAGAAGTTCCGCCGTCCCGGAATTGGTTTCTTCCGCCCAGAGCCGCATGGCGAGCGCCGGCATGAACATCATGAACAGCCAGGGGTGCCAGTAAAAGAACGGTCCAAGGTCTGCCGCGCCTGTGTCGAAAAAGCGCGACAGGTCCCAGGTGAATATGCCGAGGACAAGCAGGAAAATCGCGATGAACACATAAGCGAGCGGCGTCGCGAAATAGGCAGAGATCTCGCGCCGCCAAGCGGCTTTGATGCTAGCCATGGTCCCCGTCCAATCCATCACTTCGCTCCCGCTTCGTGGCTATTGGCGAGGGAGATGAACACCTCTTCCAATCCACCGGGTTTCCGGTTTTCCAGCGCCTGCGGCGTATCGTCGGCGACCATCATACCATTGTTGATGACGAGGACGCGTGAGCACATGGCTGGTACTTCTTCGAGCGTGTGCGTGGAAATGACGATGGCTTTGGTCGGCGCCATGCGGGCGACCAGAGCCCGAACAGCCCGTTTCTGGATCGGATCAAGGCCGTCGGTAGGCTCGTCGAGCAACAGGATTGGCGGGTCATTTACGAGTGCGGCAGCCAGACCCACTCGTCGACGATACCCTTTCGATAGCGAGCCGATAGATTGATTGGCAACATCCGCGATGCGGGCATCTGCAATGACGCGGTCGACGGCGTCATTGCGCCCCGATCGGTTGAGGCCATGCGTGTCCGCGATGAACCTCAGAAATGCGAGCGGCGTCATATCGCGATAGAGCGGCGCGCCCTCGGGAAGATAGCCGATCTGGCTTTGTGCCTCACGGCGCTCAGATACGATGGAGTGGCCATTCAGGACGGCGTCTCCTGAATCAGGTTCCAGCACACCGGAGATCATCCGCATGGTTGTAGACTTGCCAGCGCCGTTCTGACCGAGAAAGCCGAGCACCTCGCCTTTTTGCAAACTGAACGTCAGGGCAGAGACTGCAACATTGTCGCCGAATGCCTTATTTAGGTTTTTCAGTTCAAGCATCAGATCATCACAATGATTGTCCGGAACGGGCTAGCGTCATTTGTTAGAGCTGGCCAGTAAAGGGATCACGAAAACAGTGCAGCTAAATTTCCGTTCATGCGCAAGATAATGCGCGGAAGCCGCTATGTTTTTTGACTGTGATGGAAGGAAAGTGTGTGTCGAGCGGCTCAAAACAGTCGCCCCGGGGGGCTGGGGGGGCTGATGGGTCCGGAATGACTGCTAGACTTCGCCGCCCGACAATTGCAAACTGATCGTAATCGGTGGTCGATACAAGGCATGATTGGGGCAAATCTGCCCTATTCTGCATTAAAATTACTTCACTCAGGAAAGAACTGTCCCGAATATTAACCACATGGCTCACGTTACACCACTCAAGAATACTCGCCGGAAACCCAATGTTGCGTTCCAACGTAATGAAATGAATGTGATTCTGGATGTCTACGGGCGCCTGGTTATGGCAGGTCAGGCAAAGGACTACGCGATCGGGATACACAAGGATCAGGCGGTGTTCGCGATCTTCAGACGGCATGCGGAAACCCCGAACTGGACCATCGTGAAGACACCTGCGCTGGCGCGTATGCAAGGCGCTTACGCGGTTCTCGGGGCGCAGGGTCAGATCCTCAAGCGCGGACGTGAGCTCGAGCAGGTACTGAGTGTCTTTGAAACCCGAAAGTTCGAGATCGTTCGCTGATTACTGACCGATCAGACGCTGAACCAAGCCCATCATGCCGGTAAACTTCAAGCCACCATCGCGAACCGCTAGGGCAAAACAAACCCCGTCCATGTCACCGGTTGGCTGGTGCGTGTCTTCCGGGCCATTCACACTGATATCGCCGGGCCCAAAGCTGCCGCTCTCATCTGAGAACCCGCCGGAAACAACCAGCGTGAACTCACTGCCCTTGTGACTGTGACGCGGCACCGTGCAGCCTGGCTCGATGCGGTAAAGCTCGATTTCAGCCTGGCTGTTCGCCTCTAGACGTAAGCGGCGGATACCGCGAGTCAGGGTCTGCCACTTGTTAGACTGAAAAGACTGTAACGCTGTTTCTCGCAGCGGTTCCGGAAGCGCGAGGAACTCATCAAGTCCTTCATTCGCGTGATGCACGGCTAAGTCTGAACTCGCGCGAGATGCTTCGAAAGCATCAATCATGGCCATCGCTGTGGCAGCTGCACCTTTGCTCAGCTCAGCGCTTTGCTCTGACTCAAGGAATATTCCGGCAATCGATTCGGCGCGCGCAACTGCACGGCTGACATCCGGACGCAAAGCCGCTTGCGTCTCGACCAGAAGGCAGAAAGCAGGGTCGAGGCATCCGGCTGCGTAGCTCGAATACACTTCTCCAAAATCATTCAATTGCGCTTTGCCCATTGGCTCGGAACGCTCCGTAAAGTTTCGTGTTCTATACGCCGATATTGTTGGATCTTCGTTATCGTCAAGCAAATGCAGCTCCAGATTGCAGCGATAAGCTCAATGATCGCGTTCGAGTGTTCCCCGCAAACGCAGGAATGCCAGTCGAATTCGCGACTTAACCGTGCCGAGAGGCAGGTCGAATTTTTTGGCAATCTCGGAATGTGAAAGCCCTTCATAGAACGCTGCTTTCAGAAGAATGATCTGTTCCTCAGGAAGCGTGTCCATGGCTGTGCGAACCTGCGCTTCGATTTGAGCGCGATTGACGGTGATGTCTGGCTGCTCCGATTCTGCCGGCTGCAGCATTGGGTCTTCAGCATCCAGGTCCGGCTTGTTGAGACGTCGTAGCGTGTCGATCCGGCGGTTGCGCGCAATCCGGAAGATCCAGGTCGAGACAGAGGCCTGACGACGATCGTACTGTTCAGCCTTGCGCCAGACATTCAGCATCACATCCTGCATGATTTCCTCAGCGCTTGACGCTTCGCTGCCGAGTCGGATCAGGTAGCTTTTGAGACGGGGTGCGAAGTACTCAAAGACTTCAGAAAAGGCCGCGCGTGATCTCGCGCTGGCGATTTGCTCCACGCAATCGGCCAGACGATCCCGTTCAGTCGGGTCGCTTCCTGTCATGTCGAGGGACACAGATTTCCCCTGTTCAGTTTCGCACTCGTATAAAGCGCGCTTCTGATTTGGATTGCAACCTTTGCGATACAACAAGTTCATAATCGCCCGTTAATCTGGTGTGTCTTATTTCAGCCCCAAGACTGTTACAGAAGAATCTCGCGTTAGGCTAGATATCTTATCGTATGTAGGAGAATATATATGTTGCGCCAATCTCTGGTCGTTCTGGGCTCGTTGACGATGTTTGGTTCGCTAGCGGCATCTGCCGCTCCGACCGTTGTGCGGCAGTACACCGACTGGGTCGTCTTCACCGAAGATGTCGGTGGTGAGCGCCTGTGCTACGCAGCCACCCAGGCGACGGACAAGGCACCGAGATCTGCAGATCATGGCGATGTCTGGTTTTATGTTTCCAACTGGCGCTCCGGCAAGGCGCGAAACCAGCCAAGCCTGAAGGTCGGCTACGAGTTGCGCGGCGATCTTCCAGGAAAGGCCAAGATTGGTCGTTCTGACTGGTCGATGTTCGGCGTTGGTCGCGAAGCCTTTGCGCAAGACGCGGATGATGCGCCATTGGTGCGACAGCTTAAGCGTGGGAGCGAACTGCGCGTGGAGGCTACGTCCGCGCGCAACACGCGTGTGACCTATCATTTCTCGCTGAAAGGGTCTTCCAATGCGATAGATAGAGCTAATTCTATCTGCCGTTGAATGTGCGCCCTGAGGCCCGAAAACCAGCGATTTTTGCGTCCTGTTAACTGAGATATGGAACACTTCGCCTGCTTTATATAAAAATAATTGGAGCGGGCGAAAATGAGTAAACTAGGGGCGCGGGGGATATTCTCCCGGTTCAGCCTGGTCGTGGCAGTGAGCCTCGGCCTCGCGAGCGCAGCGCATGCTGCAAACAATCTGACTGAAGCCGGGGTTTCAGTCTCCAACACATTCGAACTGAGCTATAGCGTCTCGGGAACGACCCAACCGGTCATCACAAACGATAATGTGAGTCCGCCGGTCGGAGCAGTTGTGCAGGGTTCGCCAACTGTATTCACGGTTGACCGGAAAGTGGACTTCATTGTCACGGCCACGAACTCGACGCTCACCTCAGCGCCAAACACGAACGCCACATTGACGTTTGAAGTGCTGAATGAAGGCAATGACACATCCGCCTATTCCTTCTCAGTAGATGATTTGGATGCAGGTGGGACAACGTTTGACGCAACGTCCCTGGTCGTTCGCTACCTCGTGGATGCAAACGATAACGGCTTGGCAGACGATGGCGGATATACAACCATCACGCAGACCCCGATCGGGACCGCCGCGGGCTCCGCATTTATTACGGGTGATGTCCCGAAAGGCGTCCTGGTTTTTGTCCAAGTGCAGGGCACGATCGATGCATCTGTGTCGGACGCTTTCACCGACGACATAACTCTGGTGGCTGAAGCGCGTGATCCTACGGCCTTCCTGAACGAGGCATCCACGACACCAGCTGCTGTTACCACAGCGACCGGCGGTGCGAATGTGCTGACAGGCTCGGCGCAGAACGTTCTCGCCGATGGAACCGGAGTCGCGGCAGCTGAAGCGGCAGGTGATGCAGATGGCTTGTTTGCTGCCACCGGCATCATCCGGGTTGAGTCAGCAAGTCTGGCTGCATCCAAAACCGTGACTGTGGTGAAGGAGCCCGACATCGCGGATCCGTTTGTCGCTTTGACAGATTGTGCCACAGCGACGGCGGTCGCGGGCGCTAAAGCGGTGCCAGGATCTTGCGTCGAATACGTCATTCAAGTGCAAAATAATGGTGCAACGGCGACGGCAACAAACCTGGTGATCGACGATATCCTTCCTGCTGAGGTCACATTCGTTGGGGCGTCTCTCGCTACGACTACCACGACCGGATTCGCCGACGATACAGGCGTCGCGGGTGCTGGTCCGGTGCTGAGCGCACCGAGTACGCCAGCGGACAGCGATTGTGACGGAACAACGAATTGCGTCATCCAATTATCAGACGCAGTCCTGGCTGCAGGAGAAGTTGGGCAGATCATTATTCGAGCCGCAGTTAAGTAGCAGGCCTCCAATTCAAAATCGAAAGCCCTGGGCGTTACCGCGCTCAGGGCTTTCTTTTTTTGCGAACGATCCATGCGCGCGTGTCTCTGATCAGCTTATAAGAACTGACTTTTCTTGAGAGATAGATCAAATTTCATCGATCTCTCAAATTCGATCCTAACCATAGTTCGATAGCGTCTCCTCATAAGGCGGCAACAGACCAGCCTGTGTTTAAGCGCGGACAGACCCAAAGAGGTCGGCCGCATGATGGTGGAGATAAGGGGATGGGCTTCGGGCGGAAGCTAATCTGGCATGCGTGGTTTGCACTCGTACTAGCGAGCGCAATGGTTTTCGCATGCGCGCTCCCAGCGAATGCTGATCTCGGAGATCGCGTCACCAATGTCGCTATGATCAGCCAGGATTCTCCATCCGGTAGCGTTGTTCAGCAAACCAATGAGGCGGCCTTCATTATTGAGGCTCGCGCGACTCCATCTGAAATAGAGTTCTTCCGGATTGTGCAGAATGCCCCGGACGGTCTGTCCGTCCAATTGCACGGTGCGGATTATAGTCCATCAGGCGAACTCAGTGATTCATTTGTCGCGTTGGACCGCAGCGCGCTCCCCGGCGCCGCGGCGGCGGACCCTTCGCTGCCGGTCGACCTGGTCCCCGCGCAAACCTATGTGCCCGGCGAAACCATGGTCGTTCGCGTTATTGATCTTGGCCAGAACGGAAATCCGAACCGGATCGAGACCGTCATAGTTACGGTTGAGACCGATGGCGGCGATTCAATCGTCCTTCGCTTGTTCGAAAGCGGTCCGGATACGGGCGAATTCTACGCGTTCTTTCCGAGTACCGGAGGCCCTACCGCCATATTTGATGAGCAGCTCTCCGCTCCCCAGGAAAGCGTTCTGACGGCGACCTATGTAGACGCGTTTGATGCAACCGAAGTCTCCGTGGATACGGCGGTTGTGGATCCTTTTGGCCGCGTGTTCGACAGTTTGACCGGTGAATTGCTGAGCGATGTCTCAGTCACGATTATAGACGTAGAGACAGGGCTTCCGGCAGAAGTCTTGGGCATTGATGGCACGGGCACGGCGCCGTCGACCGTGCTGACCAGCAAGCCGGTGACAGATACATCCGGAAAAACCATTGCGACCCAGCCGGGCGCTTTCTTCTTCCCGGTTCTGACGCCGGGGACATATCAGATCCTGGTCGAGGCACCGGCGGGTTACTCATATCCGTCCGCCCGGTCGACGGCGGATTTCGAAGCCTTGCCGAACGCACCATTTGATATATGGACTCAGGCTTCATTCGCGCAGACGTTTACGATTACGTCGTCGGGCCCGTTAAATCTGGACATTCCGCTGGATCCAAATAGTGACCTCATCGTTCGCAAGCAGGCGTTCGAAACTCAAGCCGCGATTGGTGATTTTGTCGGCTACACGATCGAACTGGAGAATGCGGCTACGCTGTCCGCCCCGGTTCGCTTGAAGGACACCCTGCCCCGCGGGTTCCGTTATGTCGCCGGATCGGCGCGCCTGGCCGGCGTTCAAATTGCTGACCCTATCATCGATCCAGACGGCCGCGGTCTCGCTTTTGTGGGCGGATTGTTGCCGCCTGGCGAGCGGGTAGGGCTGACTTATCTCGCTTCTGTCGGACCGGGTGCTGTGCGCGGCGAGGCCGTAAACCGCGTGGTCGCCATCAGTCCGAGCGGAGACCCGTTATCGAACGTTGCTGAAGCCGCCATCCAAATCGAGGACGATTTCCTGAACGCTCGTCTGACCATCATAGGCCGCGTTGCTGAGGCGGCGTGTCGGCCAGATGAAGAATGGGCGCGCAGCATCGAAGATGGCACTGGGGTCGCTGGCGTCCGTCTTTACATGGAAACGGGCCGTTATGTGGTGACAGACGCGGATGGCTTGTTCCATTTCGAGGGCGTCCAGCCTGGAACGCATGTCGTGCAAGTGGATGAAGCGACCCTGCCTACAGGATATGAACCCATTATCTGTGAAGAAAGCACGCGTTACGCCGGAAGTGCGCTGTCCAAGTTTGTCGACGCGAAGGGCGGCACGATCTGGCGCGCCAATTTCTACTTGCAACGGACCAGCGTTGTCGAGGCACCCGTCGCCGAGTCGGATGCCAAATCGCGAGACGAAGATATTTTTGACCTGACCTGGTTGAACGCTCAGACGGATACTAGCTTTGACTGGGCCTATCCGCGGGTTGGGCAGAGTCCTCAAGGAAGATCTGCTAATCTGGGTCTTGTTCATGAACCAAGGCAGAAGGTGACTCTGCAGCTAAACGGTCAACCGGTTCCAGGTCTGAACTTCTCCGGTCGAGATCTGTCAGCATCACGAGACGTGGCGATCTCTCGCTGGGCCGGGGTCGACATTCAACGCGGCGAGAACACATTCGTCGCGAGCCTTCATGATGAAAATGGCGATGAACTTCAGTCCCTGACTCGCACACTCTGGTTCGTCGATGAGGTGGATCGCGCCCGGTTGGTTGATGATCAGTCTGTTACCGTAGCCGATGGAAGAACCAAACCCGTGATCGCCATTCGCCTCGAAAATGGCGCAGGACATCCGGTGCATGAGGGCCGGATCGTCGAGATTGATGTTGCCGCGCCATACCGCTTGGCCCAGGAAGCCGAGGAAGAGTTCGAAGCGCCGGTCGATGCAGGATTTGCTGCAGTCTCCGGTATTCGGGTCGGGCAAGACGGGATCGCCAAGGTCGAGCTGGAGCCGACGCTCGAGTCGGGTCGCGCGCGCTTTGAGGTTAAACTTGAGGATGGATCGGTCGAAACGATCGATGTCTGGCTGGAATCTGAAAAGCGGGACTGGATCGTTGTCGGCCTGGTCGAAGCTGAAGGTATGAGCACGCGGCTGGCGGAAACCGGTGGGCGCGATTTGAATAGTAAGACGGCGGATGGCCGCGTCGCCTTTTTCGCGAAGGGCATGGTCAAGGGCGACTGGTTGCTCACTGTCGCGGTCGACACAGCCAAGCGTCGAGGCGATGCGGATGGCGAGATTTTCGATGAAATCGATCCAAACGCTTATTACACGCTATACGGCGATCGCACTTGGCAGCACAACAATGCGGAAAGCCGCTACCCTGTCTATGTCAAGCTAGAGAAGAACACGTTCCAGGCGCTGTTTGGGGATTATGAGACAGGTTTCACGGAGACAGATCTAGGGCGCTACTCGCGCCGGCTGTCGGGCCTGAAAGCCGATTATGAAAGTGAGACACTCAGCGTCACAGCGTTTGCCTCTGAGACCAATCAAACCTTTATCAAGGACGAATTAGCTGCGGATGGGACATCCGGTCCATTCCGTTTGAAATCAGCACCGCTGGTGCGGTCGTCGGAAGTCATCTCGGTCGAAACGCGAGATCGATTCAGAGCCGATGAGGTTCTGAATGTCCGCCGATACAATCGCTATATCGACTACGACATCGACTATGTCACTGGCGAGATCTTCTTCCGTCAGCCTGTCGATGCAACCGACGCTGCGCTCAATCCGAATGTGATTGTTGTCGACTATGAAACATCGGACGCAACTGAGCGCGGAATCACGGCCGGATTGCGGGCTGCCGCGCGGATCGCGGATGGACGGGTGCAAGCGGGCCTTACCTTAGTCCATGAAGAGGATGGAGCGTCTAGCGGCTTTGATGGATCGCGCCTTGCCGCCGCAGACCTGACTGTGAACCTGGATGAGCGCACAGAACTTCGGGCCGAGCTTGCAACGTCGGAGGCTAATACCGAGCTCGGCGATATGTCCGGCGACGCGGTTTTGCTTGAGGCGGTACACCGGACCGAAAAACTCAGTCTGACCGGGTATTACCGGCAGGAAACGGAAGGTTTCGGGCTGGGTCAGCAAGCATCCAACTCGTCCGCGCTGAGGCGTATCGGGGCGCAGGTCAGCGCCGAAATCGGAGTTCACGAAGTCGCAGGCGGCAATGATCGTTCCGTGCGCCGTGTGGAAGCGCAGGCCTATCGCGAAACGAATTTGAGCCAGCGAGCGCAGCGGACCGTCGCGGATGCATTGCTCACACAGGACAGCCAAACATTCGGCGCAAGCATCGGACTTCGCGCTGTGGCGGAAGAGTATGACAGCGAAGAAGACGCGCGGCGATCCGTTCTCCTATTGGCGGGCCTGAGAAAGACGTTTCTCGACCAGGGACTGACGCTCAGCGCTGTTTGGGAAGAGCCTTTGAATCAGGTGGGTGCAAATGATGAAGCCACCCTATTCCCCGGGCGTACTGTGCTGGGTTTGGATAAGACACTTGGAAAAACGGCAACGCTGAACGTGCGGCATGAGATTACCAACGGTGATCACGCATCGGGTCAAAACACGGTTGCGGGTGTGACCTGGGAGCCGCGCGGCGGCACTCAGATCCGCGCTGGTGCGGATATGCTCACCCAGGACAACGCGCAGCGGATTGGCGCCACGGTCGGTGTCGATCAGGTCTGGCAGGTGAATGATGCCTGGACATTGAGTGGCGGTTTGGCGCGCCGCGCGAACGTGGATGGCGGCGACGCTCCGCTGGACGTGGCGCCAGATGCAGCATTTGGTCCGCTCGAGGATGGGGTACGCAGCCCGCTGACCGAGTCTGAGCAATACACATCCGCCTATCTCGGAGCGGGATTCCAGGTCGAGGGCATGGCGGCGTCAGGCCGGATCGAGGCGCGCGATAGTGCGTCTGGAAAGCGCCTGGTCGCGGTTCTTGGTGGTGCGAGAGAGATCACCAACACGCTCTCCTTCTCCGCCGCCGCGCGGCAACAAAGGGAGTCCCTGACTGAGCAAGCCAACAGAAAACAAACGGATATTCGCATCGGAGCGGCCTGGCGTCCACGGGGCGAGGGAATGGTCGTCCTAAACCGTTTTGACTATGGTCACGTGAAAGAGGACGGCGTTCAGAACCGCTCGAAAGTGGTGAACAATCTGGCAGTGAACGCGATGGTTTCCAAGCGAACGCAAGTATCTGTCTATCACGGGATCAAGCATGTCGAGACGGAGTTTAACGGCGCAAAAGCCAGCGGATTCACGCATCTGCTCGGAGGCGAGGTGCGCCATGATGTCACTAAGAAATTCGATCTTGGGTTCCAGGCGACGTGGACCTCTGGCGAAGTGAGTGGCACCGAGACCTGGTCTTATGGTCCGAGCGTCGGATTTAGCCCGGAGAAGAACGTCTGGATCAGCGTTGGTTGGAACGCATCCGGGTTCGACGATACCGACTTCGAAGCGGCCAAGTTCAAGCAGGAAGGCCCATACATCAAGCTACGGGCGAAGTTCGATCAGAACACGATCAAAAGCCTTGTCGAGGATCTTGGTCTGGGTGCCAACTAAACGCGCGCTTGACTTCCGGGGATGAGCAACGCACCTGACCGCCATGGCTCAGGTAAAAATTTGCGGATTGACAGACACGGCGCACATTCGCGCGGCAGCAGAGGCTGGCGCCGACTGGGTCGGCTTTGTCCTATATCCCAAAAGCCCGCGAAATATTCTGGGCGAGGGTGAAGATGCGCTGGACGAAGTTTGCGCGCTCAACGATTTTGCGCAGGATCTCGGTCTGCTCTCGGTGATCCTGTTGGTCGATCCGGGAGAGGACCTCTTCGATGACGTGCTTCATGAAGTTGAGCCCGACGCGATCCAGCTACATGGCAAAGAGAGCCCTGACCAGGTTCTGCGCTGGTGGCGAGATTGTAGCGGGATCTGCGAGCTTTGGCGAGCTGTCGGGGTGTCGACCGAGGATGATCTCGAAGCGCTGGATCAATGGCGCGTCGATCGATTTCTCATTGACGCCAAACCACCTGAGGATGCCGATCGACCGGGCGGAAATGGCGAGACCATGGACTGGAGCTTACTCGACGGGTTCCAGCCCGATGTTCCTTGGATCCTGGCCGGCGGCCTGACATCTGAAAATGTCGAGACAGCGATTGCTGCGACAGGTGCGACCGCAGTGGATGTTTCCTCTGGTGTCGAAAGCGCGCCGGGGCTAAAGGACGAAGACTTAATCCGGGCGTTCATCGACGCCGCGAAATCTGCCTAGAGAGCTGGACGATGGATCTGCGAAATACCTGGGACCAATGGCCCGATGAAAATGGCCGTTTTGGCGAGTTTGGCGGGCGCTATGTCGCTGAAACGCTGATGCCGCTTATTCTCGACCTGGAGACGGAATACCGAGCTGCGAAGGAGGACCCGGCCTTCAACGCACAGATGGACGACCTCTGGGCGCACTATGTCGGCCGGCCGAGCCCCCTCTACTTTGCGGAACGCCTGACAGAGCATTTCGGCGCGGCCAAGATCTATCTGAAGCGCGATGAGCTGAACCATACCGGGGCGCACAAGATCAATAATTGCCTTGGGCAGGTCCTTCTGGCCATGCGGATGGGCAAGACGCGCATCATCGCGGAAACTGGCGCCGGTCAGCACGGCGTCGCCACTGCGACGGTTTGCGCGCGCTTCGGCCTGAAATGCGTCGTCTTCATGGGTGAGACAGATGTCGAGCGACAGAAGCCGAACGTGTTCCGTATGAAATTGCTGGGTGCGGAAATCGTACCTGTCTCGTCAGGAACGGGTACGCTCAAGGACGCCATGAATGAAGCCCTGCGTGACTGGGTAACGAATGTGCATGATACATTTTACTGCATCGGTACGGCCGCCGGCCCACACCCTTATCCAGAACTCGTTCGGGATTTTCAGAGCGTCATTGGCAAAGAAGCGCGGGCGCAAATTCTGGAGCGCGAAGGCCGCCTGCCAGATGCGGTCATGGCTTGTATTGGCGGTGGATCGAACGCGATTGGGCTGTTCCACCCCTTTATCGAGGACGAAGACGTTCGCCTGATCGGGGTCGAAGCCTCTGGGCACGGAATTGAGACCGGACAACATGCAGCGGCCCTGAATGGCGGCGCGCCGGGTATCCTCCACGGCAACAAGACTTACCTCTTGCAGACCGATGATGGTCAGATCATCGACGCGCATTCCATTTCAGCCGGATTGGACTATCCCGGTATCGGGCCCGAGCACAGCTTCCTGCGCGATACAGGACGGGCCGAATATCTTACCTGCACCGACGATGAAGCGCTTGAGGCTTTCCAGCTTTGCACCCGTCTCGAAGGCATTATCCCGGCGCTTGAGCCAAGCCATGCGCTGGCGCGGGTCGGCGAGGTCGCGGAAGACCTCGGCAAGGATGGGCTGATGATCCTCAACATGTGCGGGCGCGGCGATAAGGATGTGTTTTCCGTCGCTGAAGCACTTGGAGTAAAGATGTGAAGCATGAGTACGTCTCTGCGGGGCTCTTGGTATTGGCTCTCGCGGCTTGCTCGGCACAAGAACACTCAGTAGAATTCGAACTTCAAAACGGTGTGCGTCTACCCGTTCACGACCGGGGACAGGTTCAGGATACATGTGAAGTCCTCGGGCAAAGGCTTGATCAGAACGAAGCGCGAGTCTGCGTTGAGTTTCCGTCGAGTGCCTTGAGTGAGGAATTCGAACCCTCAAACTGGTATGGCAAGGAATTAACCAACCGGGGATTCGATTGGGCATCTGGCGCAGCCAACCAGTATTGGTTCAACTGGCCTACGAGTGAATCATGTTTCCTGAGATTAAACCTGACAGCGCTTCCGAAGGAGCGAATTGAAGGTGATGATTGGACCGATTTACAAGTTTATGTCGCAGTGTTTGAATTCGAACCGGAAGAACGTTGCGAACAGAACTAAAAGACTGCAAATCGAGTCAGCGCTTGCGGCCTGATACATACGCTCCGGCGTCTTTCCGGCTGTCTATGATCTCATCGTTCTTGAGCCAGCACATTTTGCGTTTACTGGCCGTCTCATGCCTTGTGGTGGCATAGGTGAACCGTGTGCAATCGGGGTCGCTGTCACAGGCGGCGGCGCAGTCGCTGCTGCTGATCGCACGAAAGGCGCCGACATCTCCGCCAAGATAGTCGAGGCGTTCTTCGACCTCGAACCGCGTTTCGTCGATGGCCTCTGTGCCAAGTGCGCCAAGTTCGTCGAGATCGGCTTCTGATAGAACCCAGCCCATGCCGAGGCTTGCAGGCTCAAACGCCGTTACAGGCGGTGGCCCGCTCGCATCCTGATCCATGGACGTGACGGCAAAATTGGAGACATTGGCCACGATACCGCCAGCAACAATCCCGGCGATCGCGAGCAAGCCTTCGCGTCTCGTCAAACTCATGCGGCACCTGTCAGATGATCAGCGAGCCGGGTGGCGAGCGCGATGATGGTGAGGGTCGGATTGGCAGATCCGCCGGTGGTGAAGACCGAGCTGCCCGCGACGTAGAGATTCGAATACCGATGAACACGGCAATCGCGATTGACGACGCTGATTCTGGCATCGTCGCCCATAGCCGTTGTCCCCATTGTGTGGCCGCCCCCGGATGGGTTGGAGACCAGAGTGTCATTGTGAATGAACACGCGACCTTCATTGCGAGTCAGGACCGTTTTTCCAAGTTCTTCCAGTATATCGAAGATCGGGCGCACGGTGTCGCTGCCTGCCATGCACATGGTTTTCAGCAAGGGTAACCCGGCTGGATCACGACTAGGCGCCAGGGTGACGCGATTGTCTGCGCTGGCCGGCATTTCGCTGCGGATATTGATGTTATAGGTGACGAAGTCCCCGTCATATTTGTCGCTCAAATAGCGCTCTACGCGGTCGACAGGATTGATCTCGCGTTCGACCAGTTCCATCGCCACAGACAGCTTACCCGTCTTCGCGTGCATCGCCCTATCCGCGAGAATGTTCGGGACATAGTCCCCAAAATTCGCTGGGGGTTCGGGCGGCATCAACCGCCTGCGACCGACAAGTGCAGCGGTATTAATGTAGTGGGGATGCTCCATCAGGTAGCGACCGACCTGATCGGTTTCGTTGCCGACGCCTGTTTCAGTGCCGGGAGCCGGGTTCAGGAGAAGCTGCGCATTGCCCATTCCGCCGGCGGCCAGGACCAGGCGCTGCCCCTCACGCAGAGTGATTTCGCGCCGCGTCCCGTCGCTTTGGTGCAAACTCAAACCGGACACGCGATCGCGCCCCTCATTCGGTTGCAGGTCTGAGACAGTAACGCCGAGCAACACATCAACGGGGCCCGTTTGCGTCAGATAGGATTGATACTCTTCACCAAACCGCATGGCTCCATAAACAGTGCGAAACGGTTTAAATCGGAAGCCCGGCAGATAAGCCGCTTCATAGGAATTGATGACCCGATCGAGTTTCAGAATATCCGCCGCGACATCGTAATAGGGCCGCAGGTCAGAAAGGGTGATTGGCCAGGCTTCGAAATCCTGTTCGTCCAGCGGCGCGCACCATCCGCCCCAAACCATGGATGTTCCGCCAAAAGCGCGAATCCAATGCTGGGCCCAATGCTGGTCGCCGAAGTGTCCTCGCGTATCCATCGCGGTATAGGCGGTCTGGATATCCTGATTATATTCGGCAAGGCCGGTTTCTATAATCAGGCAAGACACGCCTTTCGCGCTCAGCCGGTCAGCGAGACTGCAGCCAGCTGGACCGCTGCCAACGATCAGGATGTCATATTTGGAAGCATCGAGGGCAGAAAGGCTGCTAATCTGGGCCAAAATTCGCGTCCGCTCGCATGATGCGCCGTCAGGTTCGGCGCTTTCCTCAATTACTGCTCTTCGTGCAAGCCACTTAAGAGTTGGTTAATTGTTCCAGTTGGTCACGGGGCGGATGCCTTTGGGAGTGGTTGACACTGGCGCTCAGACAGCGGATGTGGCGGCTAAGCAAGGATTGAATCTCATGTCTGATCTTCTCCTGATCCGCGTCACGTGTCCGCGCCAGCGTGTGGCGCGCACCATTGCAGATGAGGCCGTTGAATCACGCGCTGCTGCTTGCGCGAATATCGAAGGCCCGATGGCGTCGACCTATCGCTGGAAAGGCGTCGTCGAGCAGGCATTTGAATTCATTCTTTGGTTAAAGGCACCCGCCGCAAATTTCGACAAGATCGAAGCGATTGTGAAAGAACACCACCCCTATGATGTGCCAGCAATTGTAGCCTTGGGCTGCACGCAGGTGAATGAGCCTTATAAGGCCTGGGTTGAAGAGAATACGGACTGCAAATAAATGCCGACATCCCGAATAAATACGCGCTTTGCCAAGGTTAAGGCCGAAGGTCGCGCGGCGCTCGTCGCCTACATGATGGCAGGTGATCCGGACCTGGAATCCTCATATCAGGCGCTCTGTGCGCTACGGGATAATGGCGCCGACGCGATCGAGCTGGGCGCTCCCTTTACGGATCCGATGGCAGATGGACCGGCCATTCAGAAAGCGGCATTGCGGGCGCTCGCGAACAAAACCTCGCTGAGCGACGTACTGGCGCTGGCGAAGCGATTCCGCGAAGATGATCAGGAAACACCTTTGATCATGATGGGTTATGCCAATCCGGTGCATAAGATGGGCTATGAGGCCTTCGCAGCAGCCGCAGCAGACGCCGGTATCGACGGAACCATCCTCGTGGACTTGCCGCCGGAAGAGGATCAACCCATTCGCGATGCGTATGCGGCGCATGATCTGTCGGTTATTCGCCTTGCGACCCCCACGACAGATGAAGCGAGAATGGCAAAAGTGGCCGACGGCGCGAGCGGCTTCCTCTACTATGTCGCCGTTGCAGGCGTAACGGGTGCGGGGTCAGCAGATCCGGAAGAGATCCGCAGCGGTGTGGAAATGGCGCAGCGTGTTTCAGGGCTGCCAGTCTGTGTCGGATTCGGCATAAAAACGGGCGAGCAAGCCGTCGCCATGGCGAAAATCGCTGACGGGGTTGTCGTTGGGTCTGCTTTTGTGGAACAAGCAAGACTTGCAAGTGTGGCCAAAACGCCACAAGTTACAGCAGAGAAGATGGGCCTTTTGGCCCTTGAGTTAAGTACGGCGCTATCGGGTGAAGTGCCAGCCAAATAAGTCCGAGTAATGGGCAGAGGGATCGTAACGCGATGAACTGGCTGACAAATTTTCGCACACCGGGTCTAAAGGGCCTGCTTTCTGGAACCAAGAAGGACACTCCGGATAATCTCTGGGTGAAGTGTCCTGTCTCTGGCGAGCTGGTCTATCGATCAGATCTGGAAGAGAGCTGGTATGTAACGCCTGCGGGAGCCCATTTGCGGATCTCGCCGCGGCGCCGTTTCCGCTTGTTTTTCGATCATGAGCGCTGGGAGCCGATCCCGCTGCCGCCTGTTGCGGCTGATCCGCTGAAGTTCAAGGATGACAAGGCTTATCCGTCTCGCATCAAAGGCGCGAAGTCGAAGATCTCCAAGCGTGACAAGGAAGAAGCTCCGGATAGCGGAGCCGTCTCACCCATCGCGCAAGACGATTGTATGGCGGCTGCTTTTGGCAAGGTGAACGGCATACCTACTGTGGTGCTGGTTCAGGATTTTGCTTTCATGGGCGGATCGCTCGGCATGGCTGCAGGCGAAGCATTCATCGCCGCCGCGCAGATGGCTGTCGCCCGCAAGGCCGCCTTTGTGATCTGTACCGCGTCTGGCGGGGCCCGCATGCAAGAAGGCACGCTTTCCCTGATGCAAATGCCGCGCTCCACGCTGGCCATTCAGGAAGTCAAAGAGGCTGGTCTCCCTTATATTGTGGTTCTGTGTGATCCGACATCGGGCGGCGTATCTGCGTCTTATGCCATGCTTGGCGATGTCCACCTGGCGGAACCCGGTGCGATGATCGCCTTTTCCGGGCCGCGTGTGATCGAGCAGACCATCCGCGAGAAATTGCCGGACGGGTTTCAGCGCTCGGAGTTTCTACGCGAGAAAGGCGCAGTCGATATCGTTGTCGACCGCCGCGAGATGAAAGACACGCTTTCCCGGCTTCTTGGCCACCTGATGCCAAAGCGCAAGGCGACTGAGAAAGATGTTTCGACATTGCCGGTCGAGGCGCCGTCGGCGGATGCACCAGCGCCGCGCGCGAAAAAAGATTGAGCGCGGACTCCGCCGCTGTTGATGCGGCACTCAAACGATTTGAAGGCCTTTACCCCGAAACGATCGAGCTGTCGCTCGGCCGGATCGAGTCGCTGTTGGACGCCCTCGGACGACCGCAGGACAAGCTTCCACCAACGATTCATGTCGCGGGTACGAATGGCAAAGGATCAACCTGTGCCTATTTGCGCGCCATGGCCGAAGCAGATGGCCTGAGTGTGCATGTCTACACGTCGCCGCATCTGGTGCGTTTCAATGAGCGCATCCGGTTGGCTGGGAAACTGATCGAAGACGAGGCGCTGGTTGAGTGGTTGAACCGCGTCTATGCGGCGTTGAACGGACGCGAAATTACCCGATTTGAAGCGACAACGGCGACGGCACTCCTGGCTTTCAGTGAGGTGCCTGCCGACTTGCTCGTCCTCGAGGTGGGTCTTGGCGGACGCTATGACGCGACAAACGTGATTCAGGATCCGGCGCTCAGCGTTATCACGCCAGTCGATTTCGATCACAAGCAGTTCCTCGGGTCAGACCTCGCTTTCATCGCAGGTGAAAAGGCGGGAATCATCAAGGCTGGTCGGCCGGTCGTTTCGGCAGTCCAGGCACGTGTTTGCGGTGATGTTATCAAGGCTCAGGCTGCAGAGCTCAACGCTCCGCTTACCCCGCTCTCAATCGAAGATATCGAGAAAGTTCCCGAAATGGTTGCACTGCCGGGGACGCATCAGCGCTACAACGCGGCCTTGGCTGGGCTCGCCATGCGGACGCTCGAAGCGCCGAAAATCGGCAAGGCAGCGATCTGGGAAGGGGCTCAGTCCGCCATTTGGCCGGCACGTATGCAGAAACTTGATGATGGGCCAATCGTGCGCTTGGGAGGCGGTACGGATGTCTGGCTCGATGGTGGGCACAACCCGCACGCGGCGACGGCAATCGCTGAGCTTCTGCGCGAAATGGGCGGCACGACGGTCATGGTGGCTGGAATGTTGGCGAGCAAAGACCATGGCGGCTTTTTCCACCCCTTCAAAGGTACTGTCAGCGCGGTCCATACAATCCCTAATGCGCCCGGGCATGCGAGTGCTGACCCGCAGCAACTCGCCCAGACGGCCAAGCTCTATCTGCCAGACACTTCGGTTCACGGATCGCTGGAGGAAGCGATGGTTGCCGCCTCAGCCGATCGCCCGGACCGTATCCTGATCTGCGGATCGCTTTATCTCGCGGGCGAAGTTCTGGAAAAGAATGAGCAGCTGCCTACCTGATCAGGCATTCTTTATTGTCAGGCCGCCATCTACGGGGATCGCGACACCGTTCAGATACGAGGCCGCCGGAAGGCAGCAGGACAGCGTAATGTTCGCAACTTCCTCGGGAATGCCATAGCGCCGGATTGGGACACGCCGCTTGGCGAAGATGGTTTTATGATCATCCGGGATCTCAGCATTGATATTCGTCAGGATCGGGCCGGGGCAGATGCAATTGCACGTGATGCCATCGCGGCCAAGATCGGTGGCCATCGCCCGCGTGAGACCAATCACGCCGTGCTTGGCGGCGACATAAGGTCCGTTGCCTGGCGTCGCTCCAAGCCCTTCGGTCGAGGCGATGTTGACGATTCGCCCGCCACTTTCTGTCTTCATGAGATAGGGCAAAGCTGCCCTTATCAGGCGCTGCTGCGCCGTCAGCATAACGTTGACGCTATCGTGCCAGATGTCTTCATATTGATCTTCCGACGGATGCGCGAGACGTGCGAAGCCGGCATTGTTTATCAGGATATCAAGCGCCCCGAACGCGTCCACTGTGGCGGCCACCGCGGCCTTGATCGCGTCATGATCGCCGACATCGAGGGTGAACGTCGCAACGTCTGAGAAGCCGGCTTCTCGGATCTCGTCGGCGACAGCGTTCACACCCGCTTCGTTCAGGTCTGTCGCCATGACCTTCGCGCCTTCTCTGGCAAACAAGTGCGCCGTGGCGCGGCCCATGCCGCTGGCGGCGCCTGTGATGAAGACTGTTTTACCGGCAACCGACCGATCTAGGGGTTGATAAGGGACCATGAGTGAACTCCATTTTCGCGCACGCTAGCCCATTCCCACCACAAAAAAAGCCCCGCCGT
Organism: Henriciella sp.; assembly: GCA_017642885.1. GTDB lineage: Bacteria > Pseudomonadota > Alphaproteobacteria > Caulobacterales > Hyphomonadaceae > Henriciella. The sequence goes on from JAEPOM010000007.1 coordinate 121,046, forward strand.
AGGGCGAGGCTTTCTGATTTGGATAGTCGAGAGTCTACGTGTTCTCTTTGATCCACTCGGTGATCTTCTGCTTAGACATCGCGCCTGGATGCGTCGCGGTGACCTTGCCATCCTTGAAAATCATCAGGGTCGGTAGACCGCGAATACCATATTTGGATGCGGCCATAGGATTGTCGTCCACATTGATCTTGGCGACTTTGATGTCACCGCTCAATTCTTCAGCGACGGCGTCGAGATGAGGCGCCATGGCTTTACAAGGGCCACACCATTCTGCCCAGAAGTCTACGACAACAGGGGTGTTGCTCGCGACGGCATCGTCGAAATTATCGTCTGTGATATGCTCAGCGGCCATTTTGACCTCCTTTGAATTCTATCGTGCGGCATAAGATAGGGACTCTTTATCCTCGTCAAACCCGGCTCTCAACACGGTTTAGTGATTCTGACATCGCCTGACCATCCAGTTCAATCAGGTGCGGGCCATCTGTGTAGAGCAAGGCGCAACGAACCGGGCGACCCGGGAAGAGCGCTTGAAAGACGGCGCGATAGGCTGCCATTTGCACCAGATAAGGCGTTTCAATGTCGCTCGCGCGAACGGGCGCGGGGCGGTCGGTCTTGAAGTCGATTATCATCACATGATCATCGTGGACGATCAGCCGGTCGACGCGGCCGTTGACCATTTGCCCACCAGGAAGTGTCCCAACGATTGCTGCTTCGTTGCGGCCGCCGGGGGCAAAGACGCCTGCAAATTTTGGATCGCGTAGCGTGCGGAGCGTGACCTCGAGCATTTCGTTGCGGTCTTCGGGGCTCACGTCTGGTTCGCGGGCGAGAAAGCGGTTTCCGGCGGTCTCCCAGTCTGACTCGGGGAGGTCCGGCAGGGTTTGCAGCAGGGCGTGGATTAGCCGACCTCTGCGCAATGCCGCGCTGCGGTCTGGGCCGAAGGGCGCGATCACGGCAGCGCGGTCTTCTGTGAGACGAGAAGGGGCAGCCAGCCGCGCTGGTGGAACAGGCGCCGGGGCCAGACGCTTCAGCCAGGCAGGCGGAGCGCCCGTTTCAGAACCCGCGTCTTGATCGGCGGCGATGCAGACCGGCGCCGAGCCATATTCAAGTCGATTATCCGGAACTGTATCTTCTTCGTCAGCGCCATCGGTTAGAGCCCGCATCGCCATGAGACACCAGCGATACCAGGATGATTTCGCGTATCCGGTCTTACTAGATCCCAGTCCGGCCCCTGCGATGATCAAGCGATCCGAAGCGCGGGTGAGCGCGACATAGAGTAGGCGTCTCGATTCGCGCTCTGAAGCTGCGTTGGCGACGTCGCGCAGCTCTGCAGTGGCGCGGCAATCGAGCCGCGATGATGGGCTGTGCAGCGGTGTTCCATCGCTCGTGAAGAACAGGTCGTCCGAGACCGATTTCGTCGCCCCGGTCGTGTCAGGCAGTATGACCACAGGCGATTGCAGGCCCTTGGCGCCGTGAACGGTCATCACGCGCACGGCTTTGTCGGGTTCGCCAAGTTCGCGCTTCAGCACTGTGTCGCGACTTTCTGTTTCTGACAGATAGGCCTGCAGGCTTTTCGCCTTGCTCATGTCGTGACTGAGCGCCCCGGAGAGCAGCGCCTGAACAGGATCGCGGACCGGCTCACCAAGCCGTCGGATCAGCTTGTCCCAGCCGCTAACACCCTCCGTATCGCGTTCGGTGAGCGCCTGTGTGAGGAATTCGAATGCTGGTAGATGCCGGTGTTCGATCAAGCGCTGGCAAAACTGTCTGGCGGCCTGAAATTCAGAGGCTTGGCTCGCTGAGAGGCGTTGCCAAAGGGGCTCGGCCCCGCGTCCATGCGCTAGCGCAAACAAGTGGCGATCATCGTCGACAAGGTCGCAAAACGGGCTACGCAAGATCTCCGCGAGCGTCAGGTCATCGCCGGGCTGCAGCGCGAACCGAATGAGGTTCAGACAATCCTGCACGCCGATATTGTCCAACAAGCGAAGCCGATCTGCCCCAGCTACGGCGACACCTTCCTGCTTGAGGCTCTCGATCAGGGCATCGAACAGCTCGTTGCGGCTTCGCACCAAGATCAGAATGTCTTCCGCTTGCACAGGTTTACGGATCCAGCTTCGGTCCGGCTGTTCTTGCCAAACACTTTCCCCGCGATCGATCATCTGCCGGACTTCGAGCGCGATACTGCGCGCCAGACGGCGGCGAGGGGCGTCTGCCGGGACGTGATCGGTTGGCGTTATCCAGGCATCGTCTTCGGCGTCGGGGCCGGTTGGCATTTCCAGCGGCCAAAGCTCTACTCGGCCAGGTTGGTTCGAGCGCCGCGCCGTATGGGGCTTCAAGTCCGCATCGACGGGCGGAAGCGTGTCTGTTGCCGCTTCAGACAGGGGCACGCGAGCACGCACTTCGTCGACGAAGCGCAACACTTCCGGTGTTGAGCGGAATGACATTGCCATTTCCGGCTGATTGACAGGCCGGTCTTCGGCCTCTGCGACAATTTCCTCGCGCGCGACAAAGCTCAGCTTTTCGGCTTGAAATTGTTGCTGATCAGCGCCCTGGAAAGAGTAAATCGACTGTTTCGGATCTCCGACCACAAACTGAGTGCGAGGATCTGCTTGCCGATCGCGCCCGACGCCGGATTGAAACTCCTGAATCAGCGCATTGATCAGTGCCCATTGGGACGGGCTCGTATCCTGGGCCTCATCAAGAAGAAGATGTGTTAAGCCGCCATCAAGTTTGTAGAGGACCCACTCCGCAGCGTTGGAGCGGGTCAGCAGCGCGCGCGTGTATTCAATCAGATCCTCGAAATCGAGCGCGGCCCGCATCCGTTTTTCTTGCCCATACGCCTCGATCATGGGCAGCCCAATGCGCATCAACGCGACCGTTCGCTCAGCTGCTTCGGCCGCCGCGAGTTCGGCTTGCACACGCTTCATGCGCGTAATCTCGCGGCCTTCCGGGTCACCTTTTTTGAGATTGCGGGTGAATAAGTCCGCCACCAGAGGACCCGCCTTGGCTGTGAACGGGTTGCTGCCCGCCGGGAAATCGCCCTTCGAGCCGGAGAGCGCGCTCATATAAATCTGATAGCGCTCTTCGGCATCTTGGGAGTGGATGAGCGAGGTAAGCGCCATCAGAAGTTTTTCGTCTGAGCTGCCGCGTTTCTCGAGCGCGCTCAAAGCGCTGATTGCGGCGCGAAGTTCGCTTTCGGGTAGCGCATCGATCATGGCGGATTGCAAAATCTCGCCTGGACGCGCAGCTCCTGCGCCCGCTGCAATCCGAACTCTTTCGTCAAGTTCCGTTTCGGAACCCAAAGAGTGCCAGAAGGCTTGCAGCGCTTGCCGTTTGTACTGCAACGCATTGAGTGCTGCGCCGAGCCCCAGGCCGCCTGTGGCGCGCGCCAGAACGCGCATTTCGTCAGGATGGGATAGAGCGGCCGCTTCCAGACGTTCAGAGAGGACCGCTCGCCACAAACCGTTGGCCTCATCCTCCTCAATCTCCTGAAACCCAGGGGATATTCCAGCTTCCAGAGGGAACCGTCTCAAGATACGGGCGCAGAAGGCGTGGATGGTCTCAATGCGCAGACCGCCCGGCGTTTCCAGCGCGCGAGCAAACAATGCGCGCGCCTGCCTTAGATCCTCGGGCGCGTAGTCGGTAGGCTCGCGTCCTTCGAGTTCTGCAAGTTTGCGCCGAAGGGCGTCATCATCCGCAACCGACCAGTCGCCCAATCGGGAAAACAGCCGGGACAGCATCTCGTTGGCGGCAGCTTTCGTGTAGGTGATGCAGAGAATGGAATCTGGCGGCGCCCCGGGGCGACCATCCGGGCGCTGCAGCAACAGGCGCGCAACCCGGTCGATCAGAACTTTGGTCTTGCCTGATCCGGCATTCGCCTCAACCCAGGCCGACAATCCGGGTTCAGCCGCCTCTGCTTGGGCCTGTTTCGCCTGCTCGAAGGCGGCACTCTCTGGAGAGGTCACCGCGTCAGTCATAGGTCGTAAGTCCCGTCCATTCATCCCGCCGTGCGAGGCGAGAATAGTCGCTTTCATAACTCACACGTTCCGGCCGCGGCGCGCTCAAATAGGGGTGATCTGGTTTCGAGAATGCTGTGATCAGTCGGATGAGGCCGGCCTCAGCATCGGCGACAATGTCTGCAATGGATGCCGCTTCGATCCCAGCGCGCGCGTTCGCTTCGCCAATTTCTCTGATTTCAAAGGCGGTTCCAAATCGCAAATAGGTGAGCGCCTCGATATCGGCTTTGCCAAGTTTCCCATACCCGCCTTCGCGTGCGATGAGGCCTTGCAGCGGCATTTGCGGGCTGAGCCCAGCACGGACCTGCTTTTCGGTTGGCGGTTTTCCAGATTTGAAGTCCAAGATGGCGGCGCGACCACCGATCCAACGTTCGATCCGATCCGCAGTGCCGCTCAGTGTAAAAGCTGCGCCATCGATTTCGAGTGTGATCTCTCCATACGCTTCGGTAAGGGGTTGGCCGTCCAATTTCGCCGCCTGATCGGCGCGCCATTCGAGGTACTTCGCGCTGATCTCACGGCGTCGCTCACGGAGGGCGATGAGCTCGGATTCCGGTTCGCCGCCGCGGCGCAGTTCTTCTTCCAACAAGGTGAGAAGCGTCTCCGGATTGTTCGGCGTATCTTCCTCCTCAAACCGTTCCAGCGCTTTGTGAATCGCAGTGCCGCGCACCCGCACATCCGGCGGCAGGTTGAGCGGATCTAGACGGCGCAGTCCCAGCACGTATTCACAATAGATCGCGTAAGGGTCGCGGACCAATTGCTCGATTCTTGTGACGGAGAGCTTGTTCGGACGAGCGGCGACCGGCGGCGCGGGGCGCGGTTCTGCGCTGAAACCCTCAATGGGGGCAGGGGCCTTCTCAAGGACTTCGAGCCAAGCCAAAGGGTTGGAGTCTGGCGGTGGCGCCAACGAAATGTCAGCCCCCGCACCGAGGGCGCCCCGCGCCAGCGTTTTCAAGCGCCAGAGCCAGCGAGATGCCACAGCCGGTTTATCGTCCCTTCGCTGACTTGAGAGCAAGGTCACATTCGGGGCTGCGGCGAGTTGCGCAAAATCATGGGCTGAGAGTCCAATCCGCTCGTCGGGGTCAGAGAGCCCAATCCGGTTGCGAAAAACGCGTGGAAGGAATGCCTCAGCAGGCGGCTGCGCCGGCCAGATGCCTTCATTCAATCCAGCCAAGATGAGCCGATCGGCCGTTTGGAGCCGGGCTTCCAGCGGGCCCCAGATCGCCAATCGAGGATGCGGAGATCCGGTATGCACGCTTACCTTCAGCGCTTCGGCGTTGAGCAGCTCGTTCCAGATTTTTGGTGGTTGGGCGCCAAGGGGCTCTGCAAGTTCGGAGAGGTCCCGCATCAATCTCGACAGCGCCGCCCCGTCCTCTCCGGACCAGGGGGCTGGCGCGTGTGATATACCACTTGCGATCTCGCTGATCGTGCTGAACCAATCTGCGCCCGTACAAGGCGCCGTCTCGAGCGCGGCAAGGAGGACGTCAGTTAGATCCGAAATCACGGCTTGAGCACGAGTAAAATCTTCCTCGCTGCCATGGCCGTGTCGGCTGGGTTTGCTCTGGGCTAGCTGATCGATATGCGCGACCAGCTCGGGCCAGTCTTGCCAAAGGCGCGGCCCGCGAAGACAGGCCCGGTCCAGTGCAAGGGTCGCGTCAGGATCCAGGCGGCAATAGGGGTGGTTTAGCGCTGCCATCAATGCGGCGGGGCAAGCCGGGTCGAGCAACCAGTCAGCGACAAGCAAGGCGAGGCTGCCAGCATTGGTTTGGGTCAGCGGCCAACCCGAGGACGGGGCGACCTCAATATCCCAGCGTTTCAAAACAGCGCTCACACGCCGCGCGAGTCCGGGATCAGGCGTGACCAAAGCGGCTGTACGTCCCTCATGTTCAAGGGTTTCGCGCAGTAACAGTGCGGCCAACAAGGCTTCGTCCGTGTCATCCTCGGCGTCGAGGATAGACAAGCCGTTCAGCGCGGCTTTCACTAACGTCGCCGTGTCGCCGTTCTCAGCCATTTGCGATAGTCGCAGCGTCCAGTCTGCCGTGCTGGGTGCTGGCGCAAGGGCTTCGTGAATGAGACGTCGCCGGGCAGATGCGTTCGGCGCAGAGGATCGGGCGGGCCAGGGGTGCACGTCACGTGGCGCGAGGCCGAGTTCGTTCAGGGTCCTGGCGAGTGTGAACTGAGGATGTGAGGGCGCACTGCCAATACGGTCCAGCGCCTCTGGGCCGAGCTCGATATCCAACCCTGGAAGCAGGACCAGTCCATTTGGCAGCGACATCGCGGCCTTCATGAGCAGTCGACTGGCAGGGGTCGCCCCGGTAGACCCGGCAATTATAATAGGGGTCTGTGGCGGGTTCGACTTCCACTCCCGCGCCATCGCCTCCGCGGCAGCATAGCGTCGGACATAAGGATCCATACGCGTCGCGCTTTCAAGCTCTGTTGGCCACTGTTCGGTGATGATCGACAGAAACTCGACAGAGTGCTGCCAATGATCGGCGAGCTGGCTTTCGGTGACGAGCGATTTGATCTGCGACCAGTCAACCTCTCCTGAGAGAGCAGCCTGGTCGAGTACACGGGCGAGTTCGCGCGCCGCGGAAAGGCAAGAGGCTGGCGGTGCCCCTCCGCCGTGCGACTCAAAATAGGCCATGACCAGCCGGGTCAGTCGACCAATGCGCTCCGCAGACGACATGACCGGAGGCAAATCGGCAAGCGCGGTTTCTGCGCTGGGCGGCGCGTCATCCGTTTCGAGATCCCCAAGGGCTCGAATGTCGGGGAGCAAGCTTGCCTCACGGTTCCCGGCTTTGTGCAGAGCGAAGGCGAGCGCGCGTTCTGAGCGGCGATTGGGAACATAGATGAGCGCGTCCGCGAATGCTTCGGGATCGTCTGCGAGGCCGGTTTCGTTGGCCAGCACTTCCGCGAGTTCTTCGAGAAAATTCGCCCCGGGCGGGATTGTGTACACCTTTGGGCGATCTGGGCCGAGTAGGCGGCTCATGCGCCGTTGCAGCGCAGCCAAAACTCTGCGTCCTTGAGCGCTTGCGGGTCGCCGACATGCAGCCAGAACCGATCGAGGGGTACGCCATGCACCCGTTTATTGGGGATCAGATCATTCCAGACCCTGTTTGCGGAGAAGGGCTCGATCGGTGCATCATCATAGAGAGAGGGTTTGAGGATACGCACGCCAGCATAGGCCCAGGGTGCGCGCTCTGCGTCACCGCGGCGGGTGACGAACCCGCTTTCATCCCAGAAGAAATCTCCAGCACCGGGAAAGCCCAGGCAGCGCCGGACATCTGCCAGCAACAATAATTCATCCATGAGTTCCGAATCGAAACTCTGTGCGAGCGCTCTTAGCGGCCCCGGCCCAGTGGGTTCCCAAAAGGCATCCGTGTTTACGACAAATACCGGATCTTCGCCGAGCAAAGGGCGTGCCTTGGCGAGACCGCCACCGGTTTCGAGCACTTGGTCGCGTTCATCGGAAATCACGATCTGCAGATCGTGGCGGTCCTGAAGATGCGCTTCAACGAGGTCAGCGCACCAGTGAACATTGATCACTGCACGTTCAACGCCGGCCACGACAAGACTGTCCAGCAGCCGATCAATCATGCTCCGACCAGCAACCTCGAGAAGTGGTTTCGCGGTCGCGTCGGTTAGCGGACGCATGCGCGTGCCCAGACCGGCTGCGAGAACCATTGCAGTGTGCGGCATGCGGCTCATGCTTCGGCCTCCAGAATAAATGGTGCGGTTTCGGCGACGAAGGCGCGCATCTCAGCCGCGGCTGGATGCTTGAGGTTTCGCGCAAGCATGAGCTGCTGGCGCTCCATGAACTGGCGATAGCGCGGCTTGCCATCGCGCGTCACAAGCCGTGCAAACACACCGGTGATGCGGAGGGCATTCAATGTCCCGATTACCGCGAGGCGTTCCTGGAGGCCTTCATTATCCTTTCCGCTTTCATCGAGATAGGTTCTCAATGCAGCGGTGGTCGCGGCCTCGCTGACGGTGCGACGTGCATCCTGTGTCAGCATGGCGAGGTCCCAGGCGTCCCACCCGAGCACAGCGTCCTGGAAATCCAACAAACCGATTTGCCCATCTGGCAACCAAAGCAGGTTTTCGGCGTGATAATCGCGCAATGTGAACTCTCGTTGGAAACTGTTTGCTTGCTCGATCAGGGCGTCACGTGCCGCTTCCCAACGGATGCGATCAACATCGCTCATATGCGCTCGATCGTCATATTGGTGCACCCAATCCGCGTAGAGGTCGGCATTGGCGCGCAGAGCGATCTCGTCAAACGTAAGGATGGGCCATTGCTCGCCATCTTTCTCGAGGATGCTTGGCTTGGGATGACGGTGGAGCTTTGCAAGATCGCGCGCTGCCTGCGTGTAGAGCGGAACTTCTGCCTCCCCGCGCTCAATCAGTCGTGCGAACTCACGTTGTTCTCCGAAATCCTCCAGAAGCGCAAAACCCAGCTCGGCGTCGTGAGCCAATATTTCAGGCGCGCGCAAGCCAGCTTCTCTCAGATGGTTGGCGACCAGGACGAAAGCATCTACCCGGCTTGCGGCGAGCCTTGTCATGGCGTTCCAGCCGAGACGCTGCCGCTCATCCGCACTCATCTCGGGTGTGCACGGATCATCCTCAACGCGCGGAGCATCCATCAGCATTGCGGTGCTGCCATGTGGTGACGTGAGACGCGCGTATCGGCGTGTGGATGCATCCTGCCCGAGCCAGGCCATTGCGGCGTCTCCCCACCCGGCGCGCGCGAGGAATTGGTCTAGCTGCGTCTGGCGATCTGGATCAGAGCTCATGCAGACGTTTCTGCCAGTCTTCGCCGTGCGGTTCCAGTATTGCTTTGCGCGTATCCCCAAGGATTTCCAATGACAGGTCGAGTCGCCAGCTCGGCAAGTGGGGTCCAGCGTGATCCGGCCATTCAATAAGCGCCAGCCCGTTCTGGGTTTCGTCCCAGCCGAGTTCGAACACTTCGTCGGGGGCTTCGAGCCTGTAGAGGTCCATGTGGAAAACTTGAAAGTCCGGGCCGTCATAGGTCTGGACCAGAGTATAGGTCGGGCTCGGGACATCGGTTGGCTGCCCGAGCAGGGTTTCGATCAAGGCGCGCGCAAAGGTTGTCTTGCCCACGCCTAGCCCGCCGCGAAGCGCAATGACATCGCCGGCCTTCAAGCGGGGTGCGAGCGCGCGTGCCAGATCGTTCGTGGCTTCGAGGGTGGGAAGATCAAAGTGTTTCAAGCGTCGCCTCGATCGCGGCCACTAGCGCATCCGTTGGTTCGCAGCCCACAGACAAGCGCACAAACCCATCACTGACCTCATCGCCCCAACGCGCACGTCGCTCGGCGCTGGTATGGACGCCGCCAAAGCTGGTCGATGCGAATATTGCGGGGCAGTCTTCGATAAACCGCTCTGCGATGGACTCTGAGCTGAACGTGAGACCCATGACGAAGCCGACGCCCGGATACTTTACCGCTTCAATGGCGGCGTGTCCGTCAATCGTATCGGCAAGCGCCTGAGCATTGGCGCACATGCGCTGCAATCTGAGTTCTAGCGTCATCAATCCACGATGGACAAGAAACGACGCGAAGGGATCCGGAATGGAGCCGGAGACTTTGCGCCATTTCCAGGCTTTCTGAAACAGCGCTTCGTCGCGTGTCGCGATATGCCCATAGAGGCAGTCCGAATGCCCCGCCATCGCTTTTGTATCCGAGCTCACAATCATATCCGCGCCCAGATCGAGCGGGCGCTGAAGCAGTGGGGTCAGGGTGGTGTTGTCGACAATTAGAGTCGCGCCGCTCGCCTTGGCAGCTTCCGAAAGAGAGCGGATCGAGCAGAGATCAAGTCCAGGATTGGAGGGGGTCTCCGCCCAGACCACAGCATAGGAGCTAAGATCGGCCGCGGCGAATGCTTTGGTTGGGATCGCGTCGAGATGGATATCGTGATCGCTGAGAATATCCCCCAGAAGGACGCGCGTTACGTAATAGCCGTCCGAGGGAACCAGCACCCTATCGCCTGCTTTCACCGTCGCCATCAGCGCGGCAGTGATTGCAGCCATACCAGATGGAAACGCTATGACGGGCGCTTGCTCCAAAGCTCTGATGGCCGCTTCCGTCGCCTCGACCGTCGGGTTGATGTCGCGGCCATATGTGTAGGGCGTGTCAGGCGTCCCGGACAGCTTGTACTTGGCCGTGGTCACGATAGGCGGACTGATCGGGTCGCCATTTTCCAGCTGCCCGGTGCGGGCATGCAGCATGGCCATGATCAAATCAGAGGAATCTCTATTCATTATGGGCTTGTGGCACAGTCTGGAAAGCGCGAAAAGGACGGGAAATATGACGCAGCGTCGCGTATTGCAAAAAGTTGACGCATGCGTCATGAAATATTTTGATGGGAGGCTGGACCAGCGTGGATTTGTCGAGTTCCAAACGTATCGTGATTGTCGGCGGCGGTCAGGCCGCGGCGCAAGCTTGCGCTTCGTTGCGACTGTTTGGATTCGAGGGTGATATCACGTTGATCGGCGAAGAAGCGGCCCTGCCTTATCAGCGCCCGCCTTTGTCAAAAGCCTACATGAAAGGTGAGCTCGCCGAAGAGCGGCTCTATTTCAAGCCGGAATCCTGGTATCAGGATCAGAATATCGACACGATGCTCTCCATGCGCGCGACCCGGATCGATCGCAGTGCGCAAACGGTCGACCTCGAGCATGGTGGGAGCGTCTCCTATGATGCGCTAATCATTGCGACAGGGTCTCGCCCGCGTGCATTGCCGGTCGAAGGCGCCGATCTGGATGGAGTGTTTGATTTACGCGACCTCGCCGATGTCGAACGTATTCGTCCGCGCATGATTGCCGGCCAGAAGCTTGTCATTGTCGGCGCGGGATACATTGGTCTCGAAGCTGCCGCTGTGGCGCGCCAAATGGGACTTGAGGTTACCGTCCTGGAAATGGAATCGCGCGTACTTGCTCGTGTGACCAGCCCGGTTATGAGTGCGTTTTTTGAAGCCGAGCACAGTCGGCAAGGCGTCAATGTGCGAACCGAAGCCCGCCTGTCTTCATTGGCGGGCTCCGAAGGAAAAGTCGCAACGGCTGTACTTGCGGACGGAACCGAGCTTGCGGCTGACATGGTCCTGGTCGGGATCGGTATTCTGCCCAATGTAGAACTCGCCGAAGCGTCCGGGATTGCCTGCTCCAATGGAATTCTCACCGATCGCGATGCCCGCACGAATGATCCAAGGGTGTTTGCAGCCGGGGACTGCGCGGCGCGCCTGCTCGTGCATTATGGTCGCAAAGGCCGTCTCGAAAGCGTTCACAACGCGATCGAGCAAGGCAAGCTCGCCGCCGCTGCGATCATGGGTAAACCACGCCCGGCGGAAGATTGTCCGTGGTTCTGGTCGGATCAGTATGATCTCAAACTGCAGATCGCCGGTCTCAGCCAGAACTATGACGAGACGGTCGTGCGCGGCGACATAGATGCCCGCAAGTTCGCAGTCTTTTATTTGCAAAATGGCAAGTTGATCGCAGTAGATGCAATCAATAGCCCGCCGGAATTCCTGGCATCGAAGAAACTGATTATGGCAGGTGCGTCCCTTGCGCCTGAAATATTAAGCGATACATCCCAATCCATGAAAGAGATCGCGGCAGCCGCCGTATAAGGAGACGTCAGACCAATGGCAAAAATTATCTATGTCGATCACGAGGGCACAGAACGTGCAATTGAAGCCACAAATGGCGAGAGCGTGATGGAAGCTGCTATCAAGAATTCCATCCCGGGAATCGACGCCGATTGCGGCGGTGCCTGCGCTTGTGCAACGTGCCACGTCTATGTTGATGACGCGTTCATGGACAAAGTTGGCAAGCCAGAAGACATGGAGCAATCCATGCTCGATTTTGCTGAAAACGTGCAAGGCAACTCTCGTCTCTCATGCCAGATCAGCGTTAGTGACGACCTGGACGGCATGAAGGTTACGACGCCGGAAAGCCAGCACTAAGCGTTTTCGCGACTGACTTAAGCGCCCCTGCCGATCCCGGCGGGGGCGTTTGTATGTCTGCTGACGTGGCGTGACACCTTGGTGCGGACCCAATCCCTGCCTATGTCACCGCAAATTGTCCCTCCCAGGAGCCTCTCATGACCCGATACACAGAGCTGCTATCCAGTCTGCAACGTCAATCTGATCAAAGTATCGACGCCCATATTCCGGAAAGCTGGATGCAGGGCCGGACAACCTATGGCGGCTTAACCGCAGCGCTCTCGCTCCACGGCGCCTTGGGCCTGGTCGATGATATTCCACTAAGATCCGCGCAGGTGGCGTTTGTTGGGCCCGTAGGCGGCGATGTTCGCATCAAGCCAACACTGCTGCGCCGCGGGAAAAATACCGCCTTTGTCAGTGTCGACGTCGTTGCAGAGACAGGCATTGCCGCGCAGTCGATCTTTGCGTTCGGAGCCCGCCGTGAAAGCGCGCTTCATTTTGACGATATGCCCATGCCGGATGCTCGCGCGCCGGAAGAAATCGAGTCTTTCTTTGACAAAGATCGCCCACGGCCCGGGTTCACTCAGAATTTTGATATGCTCATGGCGTCTGGCGGACGACCGGTGTCAGGATCATCGGAAAAGTCGATTGGCTTGTGGATGCGCCACCTTGACCCAGACGCCCCGCAGGATGCGACAGCGGTCCTCGCGATTGGGGATGCGCCGCCACCAGCAGCCATGTCGATGCTGTCTGTTCCCTCTCGGATCAGTTCCATGACCTGGATGGCAGAGTTCATGACGGATTCGATTTCAACCGACCCAGAGGGCTGGTTTTATGCTCAGCACACAGCCCAGCTTTCTAAGGATGGCTATTCAAGCCAATCCATGCGCCTCTGGAATCGCCAAGGCGAACCGATCCTGGTGGGTCGGCAAACAATTGCGGTTTTTGGATAAAGTCTACGCTTAGTTGACGAGCGCAGCTTTCAGATCTTCCAGATAGGAAACCTGCTCTTCGAGCGCAGGATTTGCATCCTTACCTTCTGCGAGCAACGCGCGATGGGCCTCGTCATACTCTTTCTGGACGCTCTCAACTGAAACGCTGTCGAGATTGACTGCTTCTTCGGCTAGAATAGTCAGACCAGCCGGGGTTACGTCAGCAAAGCCGCCGCGGACGAACAGCCGCATGGTCGTTTCGCCATTATCTTCGACCCGAACCACGCCATTCTTCAACGTCGTCATGAACGGTGCGTGATTGACCAGCACGCCAAACTCACCGTCAGAGCCAGGCGCGATGACATGATCTACGTCGCCGGAAAACAGTTCCCGAGCAGGGGAAACGAGAGAGAAGTGCAGTTTGTCAGCCATGAGACATGCTTTCGTCTGGAGACATCGGCCCGCCGAAGCGGGCCAACTTCATTAAGCTTAGGCGGCGTCAGCCAGCATTTTTTCAGCTTTGGCTTTCGCGTCTTCAATTGAGCCAACCATGTAGAAGGCTTGCTCTGGAAGGTGGTCATATTCACCTTCGATCAGACCTTTAAAGCCAGCAACCGTGTCTTCCAGTTTCACCTGAACACCAGGTGAGCCGGTGAAGACTTCAGCCACGTCAAATGGCTGCGACAGGAAGCGCTCGACTTTACGTGCCCGGGCCACAACGAGTTTGTCTTCTTCAGACAGCTCGTCCATGCCGAGAATGGCGATAATGTCTTGCAGTTCCTTGTAACGCTGCAGGATTTCCTGCACGCCGCGAGCAACTTCGTAGTGGTCCTGACCAACGATCAGCGGATCGAGAATACGCGACGTGGAGTCGAGTGGATCCACAGCCGGGTAAATGCCTTTTTCCGAAATCGCCCGGTTCAGAACGGTCGTCGCATCCAAGTGAGCAAACGAGGTCGCTGGTGCCGGGTCGGTCAAGTCATCCGCAGGAACGTAAACCGCTTGTACAGAGGTGATCGAGCCTTTGGTTGTTGTCGTAATCCGCTCTTGCAGGGCGCCCATGTCAGTCGCCAGCGTTGGCTGATAGCCCACAGCTGATGGAATACGGCCGAGCAGAGCAGACACCTCAGAACCGGCCTGGGTGAAGCGGAAGATGTTGTCGACGAAGAACAGAACGTCCTTGCCTTCAACGTCACGGAAATACTCAGCCTGTGCGAGACCGGTCAGCGCCACACGTGCGCGGGCTCCTGGAGGCTCGTTCATCTGGCCATAGACCAGCGTCGCGCGGCTTTCGCCTTCGAGATCGATCACGTTCGCGTCCTGCATCTCGTAGTAGAGATCGTTACCCTCACGGGTACGCTCACCAACACCAGCAAATACAGAGTAACCACCGAACAGTTTCGCGATATTGTTGATCAGCTCCTGAATAAGAACCGTCTTGCCAACGCCGGCACCGCCGAACAGACCAATCTTACCACCCTTGGTGTAAGGGCAGAGCAGGTCGATGACCTTGATACCGGTGACGAGCACTTCGGCTTCTGTCGACTGGTCGACAAAGGCAGGTGCAGGGGCGTGGATCGGCGCGCGCAGATCGGTTTCAACCGGGCCACGTTCGTCAATTGGCTCACCAACAACGTTCATGATGCGTCCGAGAGTGGCTGGTCCAACCGGCACTTTAATCGGCTCGCCCAGATCGGCGACAGCCTGGCCACGAACCAGACCTTCGGTGGAGTCCATCGCGATTGTGCGAACGGCGTTCTCACCAAGGTGCTGAGCAACCTCGAGCACGAGGCGGTTGCCATTATTTTCACATTCTAGAGCGTTTAGAATGTCCGGAAGGGCGCCATCGAACTCAACGTCGACAACAGCGCCGATAACCTGGCTTACGCGGCCAGTCGCTTTTGAAAGGTCCATGCGAGGCGTCTCCTTAGGAGCGGGTTTAGGTTTCGGGGCAGCTTTTGGGGCTGCCGTGGTTTTGGGAGCAGCAGCGGGTGCTGCTACGGATTTGGTTTCAGCCGTGGCTGGTTTGCAGACGCCGCAAGCGCGCGCGTCCTTTTGGCCGAGCGCTGACATCGCAGTTTCGGCTTCGCCAAAAGTTGCAAACGGGCCATGCCATTTGTCGTCATCATTGGTCTGATCGCCGCCGACGCCTTGACCGTCATTGCAATAGCGGCACTCGCCGGTGTGTAGGCGGGCGCGCTTGTTGCCAAAATTCTCGTAAATCCAATAGGCCATGCTAGAGCGCCTCCGCACCGGAGATGATCTCGATCAGCTCTTTGGTAATCTGTGCCTGGCGGGCACGGTTATATTTCAGTGTGAGGCCATCGATCAGCTCGCCAGCATTGCGGGTCGCATTGTCCATGGCGGTCATAGATGCGGCTTGTTCACCAGCGGCATTTTCCAGCATCGCAGACAGGATCTGCGTGTTCAGGTAACGCGGCAGCAAAGCTTCCAGGATTTCTGGCTCTGACGGCTCATAAGCGTAGATCGCGCCGCCGAGATCGATCGTCTCTGCGTCGTCTGGGGCTTCAGCGGGGATCAGCTGTTTCGCGACTGGAGTCTGGGTCAAAACGTTCTTGAACTCAGAGAAAACCAGCGTGGCGACGTCAAATTCACCATTCTCGAACCGCGCCGTCAGGTCATGACCAAGGCCAATCGCGAACGGTGTATACTTGTCCTTGGCCTCTGACAGATCGACGTGATCGATAAACAGATCCGCATAAGCATGCTTCAGGACTTCACGCCCCTTCTTGCCGACGGTGATGATCTTGACCTCTTTGCCATCGGCTTTGAGTTCCTCGATCTTCAGGCGTGCAGCTTTTGCTGTGTTTGAGTTGAAGCCGCCGCAAAGGCCGCGCTCAGCTGTCATAACCACCAGCAGGTGAACCTTGTCGCTGCCCGAACCGGCGAGCAGTTTTGGCCCGCCGGACCCATCGCCCATAGAGGCGGTCAGGTTGGCCACGACATTTGCCATGCGGCTAGCATAAGGCTTGGAGGCTTCAGCTGCTTCCTGCGCACGGCGCAGTTTCGCAGCAGCCACCATCTGCTTCGCCTTGGTGATCTTCTGTGTGGATTTCACACTTCCGATCCGGTTTTTCAGTTCCTTGAGGCCTGACATGCGGTCACCGGCTCCTGGTCGTGAGGTTCAAACTTACCCGAAGGTCTTTCCAAAGGTTTCCAGCGCGTCCTTGATGCCAGCTTCGATGCTGTCTGAGAGCGCTTTCTCGTCGCGAATTTGCTTGAGCAGATCCTTCTTGTCGTTCCGGAGGAAAGACAGAAGCTCAGCTTCGTAACGCGTCACATCCTTGGTCGGGACCGCATCAACATAGCCGCGTGTACCGGCATAGATGACGCAAACCTGCTCTTCGATGAGGAGCGGGCTGTATTGCGGTTGCTTGAGCAGCTCAGTCAGTCGCTCACCGCGGCCCAGAAGCTTTTGCGTCGCAGCGTCGAGATCCGAGCCAAACTTCGCAAACGCTGCCATCTCGCGATATTGGGCGAGTTCACCCTTCATCGAGCCAGCAACTTTCTTCATCGCCTTGGTCTGCGCAGCAGATCCAACACGAGACACTGACAGACCAACGTTCACAGCTGGGCGGATGCCCTGATAGAACAGGTCGGTTTCGAGGAAGATCTGACCGTCAGTAATCGAAATCACGTTGGTCGGGATATAAGCCGAAACGTCATTGGCTTGTGTTTCAATGATCGGCAGTGCCGTCAGAGAGCCAGCGCCATTGTCTTCGTTCATTTTCGCCGCGCGCTCGAGCAGGCGGGAGTGAAGATAGAAAACGTCACCTGGGTAAGCTTCGCGGCCGGGTGGGCGGCGCAGCAGCAGAGACATCTGACGGTAAGACACGGCTTGCTTCGACAGGTCATCATAGATGATCAGGGCGTGCATGCCATTGTCACGGAAGAACTCACCAATCGTACAACCGGTGAACGGGGCGAGATACTGCAGCGGTGCAGGCTCAGACGCTGTCGCGGTGACGATCACAGTGTAATCCAGAGCGCCGCGCTCTTCGAGGGTCTTAACAACCTGTGCAACCGTTGAGCGTTTCTGACCAACGGCAACGTAGATGCAGAAGAGCTTTTCGCTGTCGTCTTTCGCGGCAGCGTTGGTTTCTTTCTGGTTCAGGATGGTGTCGACGCAGACGGCGGTCTTACCGGTCTGACGGTCGCCAATAACCAGCTCGCGCTGTCCACGACCTACTGGGATCATCGCGTCAATCGCTTTGATGCCGGTCATCATTGGCTCATGCACAGACTTACGTGGGATGATGCCTGGGGCTTTAACATCCACACGGTTACGTGCTGCCACGTCTGCCAGCGGGCCTTTGCCGTCGATTGGGTTGCCAAGCGCGTCGACCACGCGGCCAAGCAGACCTTTACCAACCGGTGCCGACACGATCTCGTCGAGGCGCTTAACTGTGTCGCCTTCTTTAATACCGCGGTCATCACCGAAGATAACGACACCAACATTGTCGCTTTCCAGGTTCAGCGCCATGCCTTTGACGCCACCGTCAAATTCGACCATCTCGCCGGCCTGGACACTGTCGAGGCCGTAGACGCGGGCGATACCGTCGCCAACGGAGAGGACCTGACCGACGTCTGAGACTTCAGCCTCGACGCCGAAATTTTCGATCTGCGACTTCAGGATGCCGGAGATTTCTGCTGCGCTAATAGACATGAGGCGTCTTACGCTCCCTTCATGGCGGTGTTCATACGATCCAATTTAGCAGCCACACTGGCATCGATCAGAGTTGATCCAATGCGCAGCTGGATGCCGCCGACGAGGGCCGAGTCGACCTCCGTCTCTAGTTCTACATCGCTACCAACGGCCTTGGCGAGCACCTGCTCAAGCCGGGCGCGTTGGTCAGCGTTCATTTCAGTGGCTGTACGAGCGACCGCGCGTTTCACGCCGCGTTCTTTCGCATAGAGTTCGTCAAAATAGGTTGCCGCCCCAAGCAGATCACCGGAGCGGCCGTTCTGAGCCATGGTGCCGAGAAAGCTGGTTGCGGTCTTGGATAGGCCGACTTGCTGAGCGACAGCGACGAGCGCCTTAACCTTGTCCTCGCGCGCAAAAGCCGGGCTTTCGAGCAGACGGGTCAGATCTTCACTGTCGGTCGCGAGACCTTCAACGGTTTTCAGATCCCCGGCGATCGTCGCCAGTTCCCCTTTATCCTTCGCAAGATCAAACAGCGCACCGGCATAGCGGCGGGCGGCTTCACTGGCGGTGGTAGCAGATGCTGCGGCCAAGGTGTCGTCCGTAAGCTGTAGGGCAGAAGCGCCCTGGGTCTGAACCAATAGGAATCGGGCGCGAGAATGCACCCTAGTCCTGAAACTTGTGCGGGCACCTACCACCTTGTTTCGGGGCTGACAACACGTCGGATCAGCCCAGGCTGCGACCGAATCGCGCGGTCGCTGCGTCAAGTGCTCCGATCTGCCATTGCGGGGGCGGGGAAGTTCTGCGAATTTATTCTCATGCCACGCCCATTTTCAGATGTTTACACCTTTAATCACAAGCGCTTGGCGAACCAGTCCGTCACGTTCGACTGTTCTCAGGATGCGGATGTGTGGCCATGGCTTCGGCTCAGTCCCATTCATCCGATTTTGGTGCAGACGATCAATTTCTGGGCCTCGATTGATTCGGGTGAGTTTTTGGGCACCTTTGATCCAGAGGTATGGACGGCGCTGACCGAGGTCGACTGGACGTGCGGGGCGTCCTCTGTTGGTCTGCCAGCGCGCGGGATCTATCGAACCGAGCAGCAGGAAAACCGCTCCCGCTATCATCTGGAATTTTTCGACGCGTCTGACCTTAGTGTTGCTCGAATGAGCGGCCGGGGCGTGACTTTTAGAACGCGCAACTTCGAAAACTGGCGCGACGAAGCCAAAGAGAAGATCGTCAAACCCGCGCCGCCGCCTTTCGACTATGCTTCAAAAGAAGCCGTCGGGGTCGCAACCCCGTCTGAGAGTTTTCTGGCAGAGCTGACCCGCGCAGAAACCGTCTCGACATCCGGACTCATCACCAAAGCGAACGGGCTTCGCCCTGCCCATCCTTATATCGGGGGATCCGGTGACCATGTGAACTCAACCCATATGGGCGAAGTGGGTCGGCAATTCGGCGCGCTGTTGTTGGAGCGGCCTCTGATCAATCGCAGCGGCGAGATGGTATTCTCGCACTATGTCGAGCTGGGAACTCCTTTTGATGTGGAGCTGCTCGCACATGATGAGGGCGAGCAAATTTTCTCGCTGATCGCGCGCCAGGCCGGACGCGACTGCACCCGGATTACAATGCAATACGCGTTCGCCGATTAAGGCTAATCCATTGGCGTATGCTGTCCGGCTTCGTACTCTTCCGCGAGTTTGAACTTTCGGATTTTTCCTGACCCGGTCAACGGCCATTCTGAGACCTGAACCCAGTAGGCGGGGGTTTTCTGTGGTGAAAGACGCTCGCGCACAAAGGCTTTCAGCTCGTCGGGCTTGAACTCGAAGTCGGACCCGCTGCGGATGAAGCAGACGACCTGTTCGCCCCACTTCTCGTCGGCCACGCCAACCACGGCAACTTCATCGATCGCGTCATGTTCGAGCATGGCGTTCTCGATTTCTGCAGGAAACAAGTTCTCGCCGCCGCGAATGATCATCTCTTTGACGCGTCCGGTGATTTTGACATACCCGCGTTCATCCATCGTGCCGAGATCGCCGGTGTGCAGCCAGCCTTCTTTGTCGATGGTCGCAGCCGTGGCGTCGGGATTGTCATTATAGCCGAGCATAACACTGTACGCCCGGGCGCAAATTTCACCCTGTGCCGCAATCGGCAGGACCGCATTTGTTTGCGGATCGCGAATCGAGATTTCGGTATAGGCGGCCGGCTGTCCAATGGTTTGCGTGAGGTCGACTTCAGTGTCCTCGAACCAGGTCTGCGTCAGCACCGGCGAGGTTTCGGTTTGCCCATAGACAATCTGGATCGGTGCTCCGAGCGTTTCCAGAGCATCGCGGCAAAGCTGCGGCGGCACCATCGATCCGCCCGACATAATCCGCTCAACGGATGATACATCGCGTCCAGATTGGCGCACTTCATGTATCAAGGCGACCAGCATGGTTGGCACGCCGAGGATGAAACGCGTCTTTTCGCGCTCAATCACCCGCACGATCGTCTCAGGATCAAACATCGGCGCGAGCAGCATTGTGCCGCCTGTGCCGAGGCCACCCAAGACAAGAATTGCGCAGCCAGTGGTGTGGAAAAGCGGCATATTGTGAACAAAGGAGTCGCCGGGTCGAAGGCCGCCGCGTGTCATTGCGTCAATGCCGTTTCTAACCAGGCCATTATGATGCAGAAGCGCGCCTTTCGGAAATCCAGTCGTGCCCGACGTGTATTGGATCTGCACGGCGTCGCTCGGTTTAGGATCGCGCAGGTCGCCAGTGTCATCTCCGGCAAAAAGGGCGGTGTGATCTGTCAGCAAAATTCGATGCTTGATGGCGGGAATCTCATCGCAAACCGAATCAGCAATTTCCTGCATCGGGTTGCCGCGGAAATCGGCGACATAGTAGATCGCTTCCGAGCGCGATTGCTCGAGCACATATTTGAGTTCCCGCTTTTGATAAGCCGGATTGACGGTCACCAGGATGACGCCCGCCAGGCCGCAAGCGAGTTCGAGCAACACCCATTCGGGGACATTATTGGCGTAGACCGCGATCCGCGCGCCTTCGGCATGCCGACTGGCTAAGGCCCGCGCGAGGCGTTCGCTGTCAGACAGCAATTGTGCATAGGTCCAGGTCCGTCCGATCTCGCCGTCATAGGACAGTTCCTTCAACGCGACCGCGTCGGGATGCTGCTGGGTCGATCGCCTTAGCATGTCGCCAATCGTCATTGGCGCGCTCTCGTCACCACCTTGGGCTGGGAAATAGGACTCTTTGAGTTGGATTTTGTACATGCTTCTTGTCTCCCGCTCGCTAAACTATCAGCGTTTATTGCAGTTGAGGCAATCCCTGTCGCGGCGAGCAGCGCGTCGAAAAACACGCGTTGACGGGTCGCTGGCGGCCGACTGGCGGGTTTGTGCCATGCGTCTGGCGTGGTAGTGAGCAAGCATAGAGCGCAGATTGGGCGCATCGAAAACAACCAATAACGGAGCCCAAAATGCAATATCGACCTGACGCTGAAAAGATCAAACGCTGGCGCGAGGAGCGACTCTGGTCGCAGGAACACTTGGCGGATCTTGCGGGGCTAGGCCTGCGCACGGTTCAACGAATCGAGAACGGAGATTCAGCTTCACGCGACTCTGTCATGGCGCTGGCTGCCGCTTTCAATGTCGACGCAGCGGCGTTGACTATAAATGAAAAGACTGAGGCCGCCGAACAGCGCGAGCAGAAAGCCAAAAAAGGAGTCGCGGCGTTGCGGCTCGGCTTCCTGATCAATCTCGCTTGCTGGGCCTTCGGCATGATTGTCTTTGCGGGCATCAGCTTTAGCGACGGAGATAGTCACTTTGAAATGCTCGCCCCAGCGATCTGGTGGACCGTTGGTATTGCTGGATTTGGCCTCACGGTCGTGATCGTAGAGCTGGCAACCCGGTTCCAACAGGAGCAAGACGCGTAAACGATGGAGCGGTGGCGCACTCCAAAACCTAAATACTTGCTCGACCTCTAGTAATCGATAAAAGAATGAAAAGAGGGAGGGAATCATATGAAGTTTTGGGTTGGCGCAAATGCGCTTTTGATGGCCGCAATACTGGCTGGATGTTCTTCTGTGCAGCCTAGTGCTGAGGTGGAAAACCCTGAAGTCGAGGAGACAGAGGTGGCGATCGCCGACGCCCTGGAAGTCGCCTCGAGACCCGAGGCGCACTATCAAACATATTGCGCGCTTTGCCACGCCGAGAATCGCGAGGGCTACAAAAACGATCATGCCCCATCCCTTAAAACGGAAACGCTGTTTGCTTTAGGCCCGATGGTTCCATCCATGGCGACGGCTTACGGGCGCCCGGGTACACCAATGGGACCATATCTCGATGATTTGGGTGGTCCGCTGACGCAGGAAGAAATTCAAACCTTGGCCGCCTGGCTCAACACTGAAGCCGGTTATCCGACGAGGCCGCCCGAAGGGACGAGTCTTATGCCGATCTCTGGAGATATCGAGCTGGGGGCGCAAATCTATCAGGAACAATGTGCAACCTGTCACGGCGCAAATGGAGAGGGCGGGACCGGGACCGCGCTCGGCAATGTGACCATGCTTGCGACTTCGCCTGACGTCTTTCTCAAGGCAGCCATTGTTAAGGGACGCAACGATACGGCGATGCCTGCGTTTGAAAATACTCTGGCAGAAACAGAAATTGACGCCGTCGTTGCCTTTCTTCGGTCTCGCGCCCAGGGGTGGGATGCTTCTTCAATGAAGTTCGACACACCGCCACCCTTGGATCAAATCGTCCTCAATCCAGAAGGACCAGATCCTAATTTTGTCCTCGAGGACGACCGGTATGTATCGGCTGAGGCGTTGAATGCCGAACTTGAAGCGGGCGCCAAGATGATATTGGTCGATACGCGCGTGCCATACTTCTGGGCCATGGCGCATATTCGCGGTTCCGTTCCCGTCCCATATTACAGCAGCCGAGAGGAATTCATCTCGGCACTTCCGAATGATGGAACCTGGATTGTTGCTTATTGCGAATGCCCGCGAGCGGCAGCGGATTCAGCTGTCACGGCGCTCCGTAAACTTGGCTTCGAGAATACGGCGGTTCTCTACGAGGGGTATGCAGGCTGGGCCGCGAGTGGATATCCGATTTCAGTCGGGTCTGTTCCGGAGAAAAACTAACCCGGGAATCCGCCCGCCTTGCTGAGGCTGGAGCTGACTGGATGGCCAAGCACGGTTTCGAGCCACTTGGCCGTCTCGATCAGTTTGCCAAGATCGAGCCCGGTTTCAAACCCAGCGCGTTCCAGCATGTAGACGACATCTTCGGTGGCGACATTGCCCGTCGCCGCAGGTGCAAACGGACATCCGCCAATTCCGCCGCAACTTGCATCGATGACATCAATGCCGGCCTCGACGGCCGCAGCGACATTGGCGAGCCCGGCGCCGCGCGTGTCATGAAAGTGCAGGCGCAGGTACACGTCCGGGGCTTCCATACGCACGCGTTCGATGACCGTTCGAACATTCCACGGTGTGGCGACGCCGATTGTGTCGCCGAGGCCGACTTCTGCTGCCCCAGCGCGTTGGGCTTGCGCGGCGAGATTGGCGACGACGCCTGGATCGACTTCCCCGCTATAGGGGTCGCCAAAAGCAACAGAGACGGTGGCTGAGAGTGGAATTCCTGCCTCGTGCACCAGAGGCGCGCAGGTCGCCAGCATGTCTGCACTTTGCTGCGGCGTCATACGCTGATTTCGCTCGCCAAAGCCTTCTCCTGCGACGAGCACGAAATTGATCTCGTCGGCGTGTGCGTCGATGGCGCGGCGGATGCCTTTTTCGTTCAGGGCCAGCGCTATATGGCGTACCTGGCCGCCGCGGTTCAGGCCGCGGAAAACCTCGCCGCTATCAGCCATTTTTGGCACAGCTTTAGGAGAAACAAAGGATCCTGATTCCATCCGTTTGACGCCGCAGGCTTCAAGGCGAGCGATGAACTCGAGTTTCTGATCGGTCGTCAGGTTGCCCGGATCGTTTTGCAACCCATCGCGCGGGCCAACTTCCACAATATCAATACGTCTTGTCATGGCCCCCATTTAGCGGGCATTGAGACCGAATGACAGATCCGATTGTACAAGCGCCGCTTTCCGGCTTGCGCGTCCTCGAACTTGGGCAGCTTATTGCCGGGCCTTTCTGTGGCCAGCTGCTCGGCGATTTTGGCGCTGAAGTGATTAAGATCGAGGCGCCGGACCGGCCTGATCCCGCAAGAGATTGGGGCGCCGTGAAAGTTAATGAAGCGAGCGTATTCTGGGCGATCATTGCACGAAACAAACGATCCCTGACCCTCAATCTGCGCCTTGCTCAGGGCCAGGATATTCTCAAAAGGCTTGTCAGCACCGCTGACGTTCTGGTGGAGAACTTTCGGCCCGGTACGTTGGAAAAGTGGGGGCTCGGCCCTGACGTGTTACACGCGATCAACCCTCGCCTCGTGATCACGCGGGTTTCGGGCTATGGCCAAACCGGTCCAGAGAGCCACAAGCCAGGATATGCCAGCGTCGGCGAAGCCAAGGGCGGCTTGCGGCATTTGATCGGTGAGCCTGATCGTCCTCCGGCGCGAGCCGGAGTGAGCCTCGGAGACACCATGACCGGAACGTTTGCGGCGCTTGGTACGATGATGGCGCTATATCACCGTGAGAAATCTGGACGCGGGCAAGTGGTCGATGCCGCTATCTATGAAAGCGTTATGGCTTTCATGGAAAGCCTGATCCCCGAATATGCGCTAGGCGGCCATACAAGAGAGCGGACCGGTGGGATCCTGCCACGCATCGCGCCGTCCGGGGTCTATCCCTGCAGCGACGGAATGGTGATCATCGGTGCAAACCAGGACACGCTGTTTGCTCGTCTCGCCAAGATGATCGGGACGGACTGGGCCGATGATCCACGCTATGCGACGCATGATGCGCGGGGCGAGCATCAGGCGGAACTGGATGCACTGATCTCGGTCTGGACGCGCAACAATTCGATGGCTGAGGTGCTACGCCAATGCGAGGCACACGCGGTCCCATGTGGCCCGGTGAACACCGCAAAAGACATGTTGGTTGATGCACATATCAAGGCGCGCGAAGCGATTGTTCGGGTCGTCTCGCCGCTGGTCGGTGGTGAGGTTCCGATGCAAGCGCCTTTTCCAAAACTGAGCGACACACCGGGCAAGGTGGAGAGTGCAGGGCCTGCGCTCGGTCAGGATACTGATGCAATTCTCGACATCCTGGGCTACAGCCCCGAGGACAGAGAAAGACTGAGAGCTGAAAATGTCATTTGAAGCCCCCCTTGCAGGATCCGAACAGGACGAAACAAGAGAGCTGCGTCCTAAGTTTAATGCTGATGGTCTGATCGCCGCGATCGCGCAGGATGCTGATACGGGCGATGTGTTGATGCTCGCCTGGATGAACGAAGCCGCCCTGCGCGCGACGATCGACACGGGGCGTGGCACCTATTGGAGCCGGTCGCGTCAGGCGCTTTGGATCAAGGGCGAAACATCAGGACACACGCAAGCCGTGGTCGAAATCCGCGTGGACTGTGATCAGGACGCGGTCTTGCTGAAAGTGCGCCAAACGGGCGGCGCCTGCCATACGGGACGAGCGAGTTGCTTCTACCGCAAACTGGATACGAATACCGGAGAACTCTCGCAAACCTAAATTGGCACACGAATTGCTCCTATTCTGGCACTGCGAAGGAGAATGCACGTGTTTGGATGGTTCAAAAGAGCCGAAGAGCCCGAAATTGGGGTCGAAGAAGAAGTTGATAACGTGGAGCGACGGGTTGCTCCGCGCAATGACACATATGCCGACGTTGTCGCAAAATCGAACAGCGGTCGCTTCCTCAAGCGTGGTATTGCCCTCGATTTGTCTGCCAATGGCGCACGCCTGCGCTTCGAGAATGGCGACAGCCTGCTCGATGGCATGGTCGTCAATATTTCTCGATACGGTGTGACAAAGCGCGGAAAAATGCGCTGGCGCACCCGCACCGATGTCGGCGTCGAGTTCATCGAAACCGAAGATTGATCCCCCCGTCCGGGCGCGGAAAAGCGCTGGACACTCCAATCCGACATGATAAGAGGCGGCAAGCCAAACCGAGTTTGCGAACAGGTTTGGTTCGAATCCGGAACGAAATATTCAATTTGTCCACAGAATCGCGCTTTCTGTGGAGAGACGTCGTGATTCCGAACGAATCTTTCGCAGTTACTATCGACTCTTTTTCGATCTGGGTCTTTTCTAAACCTGTCGGCAGCAAGCACCGGAAAGCCACCGGGAGGAGCCGCCGAAAGAACGTCGCGCCCGGACGATGCCGGATCAAGAGTGAACCTCAGAAATGGGGGGAACGAAGGAAACCGGAGGAGATGAAGGGAAAGGCAACGCGATGTCTGCCGAACGCCAGCTAGACGGCGGGAGACAGGGCCATACCTACGAACGGGGCACGAGCCGCAACGTAGCCCAGAAAGAACACCGGTAACGGGATCTGGATGGTGGGACTTAACAAAACTGCGCAAGCAGAACGGGAAGTTTCAGGTCTCAATTGAGGCGCGAAGACAGGGACTTAGCGGAACTTGTCACTAGCGACACAAATGAAGCCAAAACGGGGGTGCGAGCCGCAAGGTCCGCACCCCCTCTTTTGTTTGTGAGACTTATTCCGCGGCCAGCTCAGTGTTTGACGCTGCCTCATCTTCAAAGATCTCTTCGATAGATTTTTCGAACAAACGCGCGATCGAAAACGCGAGTGGTAGCGACGGATCGTACTTGCCGGTCTCGATCGCATTCACCGATTGCCGCGAAACGCCAAGCTGGTCTGCCAATGCAGCCTGGCTCCAGCCGCGTTCGGCGCGCAAAGCCTTGATCATGTTCTTCACAGAAGTTGTCTCCCGCCGAGCAAATAGGTCGAGAGCCCATAAGCGATGAAGAAAGCTGGGCCGAACCAGAACACTTCAACTTGGTCGACAACGTGGAACATCTGCAGAAAGCCGATCAGGAATATCGCACCGACTGTGATCGCAGAACCAATCGCAAAACCTTTTAGCTGGATCATTTGATTGTATTCGTCGGTTTCGAGAAAGTAGCGGATCTGAATGAACAAAAAGAGCAGCATAGGCAGGGTACAAGCAACGGCGACGGTCGTTTGCAACCAGACTGGCTCGACCTCGAACGTCTTCAGATAAAAGGATCCGGCGAGTGTCGCGACAAGATAGACGAGCATGATTGGCACGAACGCGCGCCAATATCTCTTTGATGCCGATTTAAAAGTTTGTTGGGTCATTTTCAGTCTCCGAGAGGATTAAATAACGAGCTCGGTAAAGGCGCGCGTCGTTCGGTTTTCTTGCTCGGCTCGGCGCCATAGCCAGGTGATCAGGATAAGCGACGGAAGCGACAGGACCGGGCTGAGCCAGGCTGGCCCGAACGCGCCAACGGCAAATCCCAATTGCAGCGCGAGGCAAAAGACGATCGAGGCAAGAACGGGGAGTAGGGGGTGCGAAAGAGAGGGCATTAGAAACTCGTATGTAAAGTACACTTGTCAATTAGACAAGCAAGCTTGACATGTCAAGCGTCATTGACAAAATTTCTCGTTGCCTTGTCGTTAAAGGGGTTTAGGACGCGCGGATGGCGCTCGCTCCTTCGCTTTCTGTTTTCCGGCACCGGGCCTATTTGCAGTTCTGGCTGATGCGCGTCGCCGTGGCGGCCGCGCGGCAAATGGAGGCTGTCGCGATCGGCTGGCAAGTCTACGCGTTGGCCCGTGATCCGGTCGTCGATGGCGGGCTGGGGCTCGAAATTCCACAAGCCGCCTTCATGATCGGCCTGGTTGGCCTGGCCCAGTTCGTTCCCGTCTTGCTGTTCTCGCTGATCGGCGGGCAGGCCGCAGATCGGCTGAACCGGAAAATCATTCTCGTCGTCAGCAATATCGCCCGATTGGCTGGAACCGCGGCGTTGATTGCGACGATCTTTCTGCCGGCGAGAGACGCCTTGCCGATCATCTTCTCGGTTGCGGTTCTACTCGGCTTCGTCAACGCCTTTACCCCTGCTGCTGCCAACGCACTTTACCCCCAGCTTGTACCGCGTACGGACCTGCCGACTGCGATCGCGTTCAACTCGCTTGGGTTTCAGACGGCAAAGATCGTCGGGCCTGCCCTTGGCGGGCTGTTTCTCGCGCTTGGCGGATTGACCCTGGTCTACTGCGCCGCTTTCGTCCTGATTTCATTTGCCATCATCTCCATCGGCACCGCCCAGACGCCGAAGCACGAGAAGCTGAGCAATGCAAAAGGCCTCGATATGATGTTCGAAGGCATCCGCTATATTGGTCGCAACAAGATCGTGTTCGGTGCGATCTCGCTTGACCTGTTTGTAGTCTTCTTCGGCGGCGTTGTAGCTCTTTTACCGGTCTTCGCCCGCGATGTTCTGCATGTCGGAGAAGCCGAGCTCGGCCTACTTGTCGCATCGCCGGCGGTGGGCGCGCTCACCGTCGCATTTCTTCTCGCCCGCCGACCCCTCGCCCGGCGCGTTGGAGCATGGATGTTCTGGGCGGTCGGCATCTACGGCGCCGCCACCCTGGTCTTTGGACTGTCACCCTATTTCTGGCTTAGCGTTTGTGCGTTGATTATCACCGGTGCGGCCGATGAAATCTCCGTCTATGTCCGGGCCTCGCTGATCCAGCTTGCGACCCCGGATGAAATGAAGGGGCGGGTGACATCCGTATCCTTCATCTTCATCTCCGCCTCGAATGAACTCGGCGAGTTTGAGAGCGGGGTTGCGGCGCGGTTCCTTGGCCCTATTGGCGCGGTCATCCTCGGCGGCTCTGTCGCGATCGGAGTCGCGTTGCTTTGGACGCGGATCTTCCCTGACCTCGCCAAGGCGGACACGTTCGATGGCGTCAAAGAGCAGTCTGTTTAGGCCGCAGTCTTCTTGCCCGGAATGAGTTTGCCGAAGAACGCCATCACGTCGTTCACACCTGCACCATGCACGGCGCCAGCACGATATACGCGGGTGGCGAGCTGCAGGATAATGTAAGTCGTAAGCGCCATCATACCGAGCTGCGCCAGCACTTCCCAGACCGGAGGCTCGGTCGGCATCCGCAGGATCAGCAGGAATGGGGTGAAGAATGGCACCCAGGCCATGATCTCGATTAATGCAGATTCTGCGTCCTGGACGGCGAATGCCAGCATGGCGAGCGGCGCCATCAGCATCACGAAGAGCGGCGTCATCAGCGTCTGCGCTTCCTGGATCGTATCGCATAGCGATCCGAGCGCCAGGAACATTGATCCGTACATCAGATAACCGAGCACAAAGCTGATAATCGCAGGTATGAATAGCGCCGGATTGGCGGCGGCGGTGATCATTGAGCCGAGGAAGCTTCCGACATCATCAGGAATGCTGTCGCGCATGACCCAAGTCAAAAGTGAAGAGCCGACACCCCAGAACGTCATCAACGTGAGCGCCAGCAACAGGACCGCAATCAGCTTTCCCGCGAGCAAATGCGGGAGTTTGACCGAGGTTAGCAGGCTGTCAAAAATCTTGTTTGAACGCTCCTCAATGGTCCCCATGAGCAGATAATTGATCACCGAGAAGATCAGAAACCAAAGCGAAAAAGCCATCATGATCGAAACGACGAAGGGCGCCTGGTCGGCTTGAGTTACCTCGCTCGTGACATTGGCATCTTCGCCGCTGCGGACGCGCTGTTGCTTCACATCCCGTCGCGCAGCACGCGCTTCGGTGAGGACGTCCCGGCTAACATTCACTGCGGCCAAGGCGCGGTCGAGTTGCAGATCCTGTTCGGCCTGGCGCGCTGCGGAAATCAATGTGCGAGCCTGCAGGTTTTCAGACCAGTACTCGATTTCCTGAGTGTCTTGATTGACCAGCAGCGCTGCGAATAATGGCTGCGGCCCGTCTACTGTATCGATCAGCGTCTCACCGATCAGATAGGGTGCAAGCTCGGCTCCAGTCAGCACAGGCGGGTCAACCTCAACGAAGTCAGCGCGTGGCAAGGTTGCGGGGTTACCCCCCGCAGCTTCATACGCCTCGGTGACGCTTGCGCCGCTTTCCAGCGCTTGATCAAATGCGGCAAGCGTTTCGCTCGGCTCGCCGTCGGCAATAGACATTGGATCGAGGATTATCCGTGCCGTTCTCACTTCCGTGCTCGACATTTGTGCGCGCATGGCTTCGGTAAAGTCGGTGCCTTGCTCGATAATCGTATAGTAGCGAGTTGGTTGTGCGTTCTGGGCAAAGGTTGGAGCCAGAATGAAGATGCCGAGGATGATCGGCGTGAATAGAAGGCCGAGCCAGAATCCCCAGGCGGAGACGTATCCGAGATAGTCTCGGCGCGCGACGAGATAAGTCGAACGGATCATGCTGCATCTCTCCCCTGTGCAGCATCTGCTGCCAAAGTATCGGTCAGGTCCTGCGCTTCCGCTTCGCTGACCAGGGACACAAAGACGTCGCGCAAGCGCGCTTCTTCGGGTGTGAAACTGGTGATCGGCGCCCCCGCATCAATCGCGGCGCGCAAGGCGTCTTGTGAACTTTGGTTCTGTGTCAGACTAATGCGCCAATGGTCGCCATCCTGCGACGCCGTAAAGCCGGCCGGCGTGATAGCCGCGTTGAGATCAAATCCTTCGCTGACACCAATATGTACAGCGCGCCCAAGCGCGGTGAACGCGTCGTTCAAAGTGCCTTCGAAGACTTTGCGGCCGCGCGCCATCATGACGATTTTTTCGCACAGCCGCTCGGCATGCTCCATCACGTGCGTCGAGAAGATAATTGTGGCACCGCGCTTATGTTCTTCCACGATGAGGTCTTCCAGGGCTTGCTGATTGACTGGGTCGAGGCCGGAGAATGGTTCGTCCAGGATCAAAAACTCTGGCCTATGGGCGAGCGCTGACAGGATCTGAACTTTCTGTGCCATGCCTTTGGACAATTTGGTCACCCGGCTTCGGCCAAACTCGCCGAGCCCCATCATTTCTAGCAACTCGTCGGCGCGGGCGCGGGCATCGCGATGGGTCATGCCTTTCAGACGGGCAAAATAGGTGATGATCTGCCGGGCGCTCATCTTTTTATAAAGACCACGCTCCTCTGGCAGGAAGCCAACGCGCTTGAGCGACTCAAGATTGGGTCGCTGCCCGAGCAAGCTAACCTCGCCCCGGTCCGGTGAAAGGACGCCGAGGGCCATGCGCAGGCTGGTAGACTTGCCAGCTCCATTTGGCCCTAGGAATCCGACGATTGAGCCTTGCGGAACGTCGAAATCAAGCTCGTAAACGGCCCGGAAATTCCCGAACCATTTGCTCACTCCAGTCATTTTCAGGGGCATTTCATCGCCCATGAGCCCATCTCCCGCTCTGAATCTTTCGATTATCGATATGTAGGGCCACTCTTTTGACC
This sequence comes from Henriciella sp., assembly GCA_017642885.1. Taxonomy (GTDB): domain Bacteria; phylum Pseudomonadota; class Alphaproteobacteria; order Caulobacterales; family Hyphomonadaceae; genus Henriciella. The sequence continues at coordinate 151,953 of JAEPOM010000007.1, forward strand.
TGCTAGGCTTGCCAAGCCCTTAAAGAGTCCACAGGATACTGTTGATGAAGACGCCGACTGATCCTGACCTTAGAGGTTTGGCCGTCGTGGCGGGGAAATCCTCACGTAGAAAACGTGGAGAGACCGACCTCATTGCGGAGGCTGACCTGGCATGCCCGTTGCCGCACTCGCATAGCGAGTGTAGCGGCACGGAAACGCTCGCCATGATCGAACGCGCCTTGTTCCGGCTCGCCGATGGAACCTACGGACACTGCATATCATGCGGTGCGACCATTAGCGTTTCGCGACTGGATCAGAATCCAGCGGTGGAAACCTGCATATCTTGCGACGCGCCGGCTTCTTTCAAAGCACATTAAGCGCCTGAGTAAGATCGCGGCTGAGATCCCCCGCATCTTCCAGACCAACTGACAGTCTGATCCAGCTCTCGTCGAGCCCCATTTCGGCCTGCTCTTCTTCCGAAAGAGCCCGGTGCGTGGTCGAACAAGGATGACAGGCGAGGGATTTGGTGTCCCCGAGATTATTCGAGATATCGATCAGTTGGAGCGCGTTCAGCACTTTAAAGGCTTCGGCTCTCGCGCCCTTGATCGAGAACGCGACTAGGGTCCCGCCAGAACTCATCTGTTTCTGATGGACAGCAAAGTTCGGATGGTCGGAGCGGCTGGGATAGCGCACAGCTCGCACATTCGGATGATTTGCAATCACTTCGGTGACCTGCGCCGCATTGGCGCTGGCCTGTCGAACGCGGAGGTCCAGAGTTTCCAGCCCTTTCAAGACAACCCAGGCATTAAACGGCGACGCCGCCGGGCCAGTATGGCGCAGCCATGGGTCGATATGTTCTTCGATGAACTCGCTTTTGCCGAGGATCGCCCCGAGCAAGACGCGGCCCTGACCATCCATATGCTTGGTGGCTGAGTAGACGACGAGGTCGGCCCCGAGCTCCAATGGTTTTTGCAAGATCGGTGTGGCGAACACATTGTCGATTACGAGCAATGCGCCCGCGGCATGGGCCAGCTCTGCCACCGCCTGAATGTCGACGGCTTCCAACAGCGGGTTCGACGGGCTTTCAATCAAGACCAGTCTGGTCGGCTTGGACAAGGCCCGCTTCCACTCATCCAGATTTGTCCCGTTCACGAACTCTGTCTCGACCCCGTACCGGGGTAGGATGGTCGAACAGATGTGCCGGCAGGATCCGAACAGCGCGCTCGCAGCCACAACGCGGTCACCGGCGCTACACGGCGCGATCATCGCAGAGGAGATGGCCCCCATTCCGGACGCGGTAATGCGGCACGTTTCGGCACCCTCCAGCAAAGCCAGGCGCTCGGCCAGCATCTGATTGGTTGGGTTACCATAGCGGGAATAGACATAGCCTTCTTCGTCGCCGGACATGCGCGCTGCAGCCTGCTCTGCGCTGTCATACGCATAACCAGATGTCAGGAACATTGCCTCTGACGTTTCTCCAAACTCAGAACGCATGGTTCCGCCGCGCACCAATTTGGTGGCTGGGGCCCAATCATCGCTGCGCTTTGTCATGGTGAAATCCTTTGCATTCGCAGCGCATCGTCATAAGCCTTAGCCCGTAAAGGGATCAAGGTATGGCTGACGGAAAAATTGGGGTTTTGTCCGATCGTGAACTGGCGAGTCTGTTCGCCACCGGTGCGATCAAGGCGCAAAGCGAGCTGGATCATGATCAAATCCAACCAGCCAGCCTCGACCTGAGACTCGGGTTTGAGGCGCACCGCATCCGTGCGAGCTTTCTTCCCGGAGACGGTCGCAAAGTTGCGGATGTACTTGAGCATCCGGGCACGGAACTCCACCGGATCCCGCTCACAGATGATGGCGCCGTGCTCGAAACCGGGTGCGTCTACCTCGTGCCGCTTCAAGAAAGTCTGCGCTTACCGGCCGGGATTTCAGGACGAGCTAATCCGAAGAGTTCAACCGGCCGTATCGATGTTTTTACGCGGGTCGTGACCAATCGATCGAAGGCGTTTGACGAAGTCCCCACAGGCTATTCCGGACCGCTTTGGCTCGAGATTAGTCCGCGAACGTTTCCGATTCTGGCGCGGCCGGGGGATCGGCTTGCCCAGTTAAGGCTGCGCCGGGGACAAAGCGCGGACACCTCAGAAAAAACCGTTTCCATCGATCTGGATCAGCCCGGCGGTCGACCCGTTGGGTGGCGGGCCAAGCGCCATGGTGGGTTAATCGATCTGCGAGGCATTGGTGCGCATGACGTGCATGAATTCTGGGAGCCGCTCTATGCGCGCGGCGGACGTCTGATCCTCGATCCTGAAGAGTTCTATATTCTGGCCAGTCGCGAGACGGTCAAAGTCGCTGCAGGCAAGGCGGCTGAGATGGCGCCGATCGCGCCGGAGCTCGGAGAATTTCGCGCGCATTATGCTGGCTTTTTCGATCCAGGCTTTGGGACAAATGACGGCGGGAGCCGCGCTGTTCTGGAAGTGCGCTCACGCGATGTACCATTCGTCCTCGAACACGGACAGCCGGTCGCCAAGCTCGTCTATGAGCCGATGGCGTCAAAACCGAAGGCGCTTTATGGTGGCAAGACCAGCAATTATCAGGGGCAGGGGCTCAAACTGTCCAAACACTTTGCTTTGCCGGATTAAGCGGTAGCGGTTTAGGCTCGCGCCAGACGCTGAACCAGGACGACGCGGGTAGCGGACCCACGCGCGTTCATGCGAGCACGGCCACGTTCGCGTACAGTGATATAATCTCCGTCGCGTCGGCGTACCTTGAGCTCGTGCTCAACCTCGAATATCCGACCTGCAATCAGGGCTTCATAGTTTTCGCGCGCCACGCCTCGGCAATCGGGGTGGAGCTTGTCGATCCAATCGAAGATCTCTTCATCCTCGGTCGGGGCGCCTTCAGAGAACAGGCGTTGCCAGCCCTCGGAATAGGAGACGACGGCATCAGCTACACGCCAGTCGACGATCCCGGCACCCATAATATCTGCGGCGATTTCCGAGCGTGCAACCACGTCTTCGTCCAGATTGGCGCGGCGATCATGCTTTCTCCATTCGGTCTGGATGACATAGAGGAGAAGACCGATCGTCAGCAGCGCAAACGCAACGCCAGCGAGCATCAAATGCCCAACTGAGCCGAAGAATCGAGCAATTGTTATCGTCCGCGGAATGGCCGTGACGTATAGGCCGGGCTCGCTTGTGGGGCGGGTCACAGATTGATTTCGATGTTTTGTCTTACTGCCGGACTTAACAGACACTACGCTGTGTTCAGTCTCCGTGAGGGTCCGCACGCTCGGTGCCGCTGAACCAATGCTCGCAACAGCTTCACTGCCGCGCGAAGCAGCGAGGATTCGCCCCGCTTCATCAGATAAATATACGCTGCGGATGGCGTCAGACTTCGGGGCAAGCGCATCCCTCAGCAACGTGTCGTCGATCATTGCCACGACGGCTCGGTTTTGGTCGCGGAGACCAAACAGGGCTTGGACCCCTTGACCTGTTTCGGGCGCCAGAAACGCCATCTGCTGATTTAAGAGCTCTGCGGATGGTTCGAGCGGCAGCTTAGTCCAATTGGTCATGTTCCCGCGCTGTGCATCGCCGGTTTCCAGCAGCACCTCTCCGAGCGAATTGACCAGAGCGAGTCCCGTGACCGGGCTATCGTCCAATGCCGCGAAAACATCACGCCGGGACTGTCGACGGGTCGCCGCTGTCATGTCCTTCGGATTTGCGGAATAGGCGCTGAGGTTCGGCGCGATGTCTTCCAGCGTCGCCGCAACTTCTCCGAGCAGATCTTTGACAGCGACAGTCGCTTCGAGGCTCGCCGACTCTGCACGCAATCGATCCGTCTGTCTGAGATCTTGCAGTAGCAGAAAAGCGAGGAGGACAGCGGCCCCGACAATAGAGGCGACGGCCATGGAGGTGAGGTAGCGCAAAAGTCTCGGGTCGCTTCGCTGGCGTCCGCGGCGGGCCTGATAGCGGCCGTGCCACTCAGGCACCAGCTGCGCGCGCTCATGTTTGTGAGACTCGGCGTGTATGCGCGGACCGGCCGGCGCAAGCGCTGAAGAAGAGGATGAAGGGCTCATAGGATATCCCGCGAGAAAAGGTCTGGTGTGAGATCTCGCGTCGAAACCCTGGCTTTGCCACCGGGAACAAATTTCAAGGCGACACCCGCCTGAACTTCGTTGAATGCTGAGGAAGCAATTGCGGATGCGCCAGCGGTCAGCGTCCATTCTTCACTCAGTTTTCTAGCGATTTCGAACCGGGCCGACCCGGCGAGCATTGTGTCAGAGTTACCCGTAAACGCGGCTCCGTTCGGCGCGGTGCGGGGGCGGACGGCGGCTGCGTCTGTCTCGGTGACTTCGACGGCGCCAGCAAATTCATACCGTACCATCCAGGTTTTCAGGTCTTCCGTTTGTCCGAAAACACCGACCCCAGCGCGGTGATAGGATTGCGGGCTGAAATAGCCGCCATGCTCGGGGCTGTGAAAATTAGTGTTCTCGTCAAATGCCTGAAACTGATAGAATGGACCAGCCGATAGATAGGCGTGACGCTCAACCTTGAATGATTTCACGGCGCTCACACCGGCTTTGATCGACTGATTGGACTCGAGATTCTTTCCATCCAGACTGCTCGCGCTTGCGCTCGCCTGAACGCTGATCGTCTCGCTCACGGGCGCGGCTATGCTTGCCTCAACGCCGGTTTCGGTGACCCGGCCCCAGGTCTCGCTCGTAGCCGAGTCCTCGCGGCCAAAAGTGGAGGTCAGGCTTTCACCTACGCCTCGCTTGAACACGGCCGCCTCTGCGCGCATTCCATCGGACGTGTCGCGAGCAACGGCGAGCGCGCCGGTCAGCGTGCTGGCAACGGGGCCAGATGTCGGTGTGGTCGAAACCTGCACCGAGACTGAGACGTCTCCTTCGCGCTCAAGCTTAATGAAGGGGGCGACGCCCCGCTCGTCAGTCGAACGCGTCGCCGCAGCTCCTGTGCCCGCGGACATGTCGACGATCACCGCGCCAATTTCGAGATGGGTCTGGCCTGTCGTGACGCCGACGGAGGTTCGCGCAATCTGGCTTCGAACGCGGCCTTCGCCGGCGTCACCATCATTAGCGCGAATTGAGACGGACTGACGAACGTATGGGCGATCGATGCCGACGAGCTCCACCAGCGGGATCGGCGAGCTTTGCTGAGCGGTCAAATAATCGTTTCTCTGAAGGGCTGTGCGCGCCCGCTCCCTTTTTAGTCGGTTGAGGAGCGGTCCTGACCGGGTTGTCGCCAAGGGTTGCAACCGATCCAGCCATCCCGCGCGACTTGCGGCGAGAACGAGGCCGTCTGCTGCCGCATCTGATGTCGTCGACTGATACAATGCTGAAAACGCGTCAAACGCGGCTTCATCATTGCCGCGCTGAAAGAGTGACCATGCAATGCGCGAGCGAGCCGCCTCTCTCATTTCGGGGGCGCGTTCAGCCGCTTGTGCGAGGGCGATCGCAGCCTCGAAGTCTTCGTCTAGATAGGCCTGATCTGCCCGCGCGAGACTGATCGAGGCGGACAGGGCGCTGGCGTTTCTTTCAGTGCTCGTAGACAGACGCCGCGCGGTCTCGATCCGTTGTTCCGCGCGTCGATACTCTCGTGCTTCAATCAGGAGGCTTGCTTCACGGAGGTTCGCATAGGCAGAAAGCTCTGATCGTTCGGACCTGTATGTTTCGCCGCCGTCCTTGAGTGAGAGCGCCAATGCGGGAGCGTGATCGCCCACTCGATAGGCCGCGAGCGCTGCGCCGTATTCCGCCTCGGACTCAAATGAGGTGGACAAGGCGTATTCGAACTCTGACCGCGCCGCCGCAGGATCGCTCTCCAGAAGACCCCAGGCCGCCTGTATCGTTGCTTCGCGGACGCCATGTGCGCGCGCCAACTCAGCCAGTCTTGCCCAATCCTGATTTGAGGCAGCGTTTGAGCGTTCCAGCGTTTCGATCCGCGTTGTAAGCTTGGCGAGGTTTGAAGACTGAAGACTGGCCCTAGCACTGATGTCGCGCAAACCTTCCAGCGAGAGATAGGTCGTGGCGCGATCGATGATTTGCGCCTCATCCGCAGAGGACGTGCAATCCTCCAGCGCGCGCATGAGTCCCGTTTGCAGCAACTGCTCCCGGTTGGTCTTCGCGTACGCTTCACTCACCGCCCAGAACTGCGCATCGCTCGGACACGAGAGGCCATCGGTCGGGCTCAGGCGGAGCACATCAGCCCAACGCTCATCGCGGACCGCTTCCGCGATCGCTTGTTGACGGTGGCCTTGATCGATCAGTCGCGTGAGTTCTGCGGGCGGTGTCCATTCGGGGGCTTGCTGTTTGAGGCGCGTCAGTTGGTCTTCGGCCTCATCCCATTCCTGATCGTTCACAGCGGACCAGACGGTTGCTGCAGGCGTCCACCCAGAAGCGGAAAGCATATCAGATTCCTGCTGCTCGACCGCAATATCAAGCGCTGGGATGCCGAGGCGGCGGACTTCGATCTCAGTGTCCCCGCGTAGCGGTGCGGCCGCCGCGACCGAAATCAGGGTCGCGGACAGCACTGTGAGCCATATCCACTTCCACACCGCCATGCTGCTTTAGCTTTCGCTTTTCAGCTGTTTGCGAAGGTAATGCGCAACGCCGGACAGAATGCTGGCCGTGACAAACAGGAAAGCCCCGATGGCGAGGATGAACAACCATGGCCGCCGCGAGTTTTGAATCTCAACCATGGTGCGTGGATCGAGATTCCCAACAAAGAAGGTGTCGGACGAGGGCATGGTTCCGAACGTGGCAGGGTTCTGACGCCAGACGGCATTGGCCCCATCCAGCTGGCTCCAATGGCTAGGACGTACCAGGTTTCGTGCCGCCTCCAACAAGCTCGCGCTGGACTGCGCGGTCAGGACTGTCAGCAGCGTGTCCTCTGCGACCGGGTTCTCACCCGACATCAGCAATCCATTGCGTCCAAGGCGTGTGATTTGCGCGGTGGATACTGTCTCTTTCAGCTCATGCCGGTCGCGTTGACGCACCAGAGTCGAAACTTCGGATTGCAAGCTCATCCCGCTCGTCGACACGTCGCTGAGGGCGCGTCGCGGTCCGATCAGCAATGTGTGCGTGTCGCCGGGAACGTCGTCGAATGCAAACTCGACACCGCGAAACTGATCGCCGTGGATTTGCCCGAGACGTGCAACCAGAGTCCACGCCGCTGCAACTGTATCACTCGACTTATCGGCGACCCGGACGGAGAAGGGCTCTGCTGATACTTTCGTGTATGGGAAGCCGGACTCAGACAGGACTTCCAGGTTCGGCAATTCGAGGAACCGGCGGGTCTTGGGCAGATGCAGGATCGAGCTGTTCTCAACCATGAAAGCGAGGTGGCGATCATTGCGCGCTGCACAGGCGCCTTGTTGGTTCTTGGAGAGTTCCGCTTCTAGGCTGATCTGATTGTGCCCGGCCTGGAAGGCGCGAGCGGGCAGCCGGACCTCATATCCGGATGCGGCCTCGCCGCGAGGGTTTTGCAATGGCACTGCGGCCCGGAAGCTACCATTCACCAGAACATTCAAAACGGATTTCTCGTTTAGGCCTGCGCCATAGGCGAAGTCGAGCGAGAGTACGACATCGTCGCCGTCCTCGAAATAAGTGTCGGCGGGCAGTTTCAACTCGACATCCATTTGCGCCGACTGGAACCCGCGCGACGAATATGTTTCGTATCCAAGATCGGAGAATGCGTAAGAAACGCCTGTGCGAAGGGGAGCTTTGTCCCCGATCACCAGACCTTCAGGGGCATCGAACTCGGTAATCCGGGTTTCGCGATCATCTGCAAACGGGAAGGTTGCAAGCGAAATGGCGTCAACACCGCGCGAAACGGCTTCCGGAGAATGGCCTGACACGACCAGCATGAAGCGAGACGCATCAAACGGTGATGGATGCAGCGCGACATAGCCATCCGTCGGTGCGACACTTGCCGGGTCGACAGAAATGACGTGACCGATTTCCTCAAACGTTCCAACCAGAACGAGATCTGATTGGCTGCTCGCTGTCCCGTCTTGAACGTCTAGCACCAGCTCGCCCGTGTCATCCTGAAGGATTGCGGCGTGGCTGATTTCCGGCAGGCGAAACTCCAGATGATTGGCCACAGTCTGGCTGATCATGGCGCCCCATTCGAGATGCTGCGCGCCGAGCTCTTCCGCGCCGGTGGCGATCAGGAGAGTCTCTACGCCGCCAATACCGGGCGATAAAAAGGCACCCATGTCGGCGAGGCTGGCGGCGAAGTCGCGTCGCTCATAGACGATTTCGACTTCCGAACGCAGCGTGTCGATCTCTGTCCACAGCTCTGCCGCGGTCGGGTCCTGACACTCGAATGTATATCTCTGCACAGCATCAAACGCGATGAGGTTGAATCCCGGCTTGAACAGGCGAGGGTCAAGCCGGATCTCATCCATCGCTGCCGTCAGGCTCGTTGCCGCATCAAGTTGGGCAATGAAATGTTGGTTGAGGCCAACACGCAGATGCGCATCAGAATCCGCTTGTCCGCGCCCTGTGACGTGGCGGATGATCAGCTTGGCACTTTTGATCTCGGCTTGCGGGGCAATCGCGAGACCTAACGTTTCGCTCGCCAGCGCGCCCTGAAGACGCATCGGGCCTTGGGCTGCGCGGATGGTCGCCAGTGGGACACGTGCACGATACTGACCGTTTGCAAGGCGCTCGGTGGTGATCTCGTCCAGAGGCTCATATCGGGCGTAGACGTCAGCATTCGAGAGGCTGCTCGCCGTCTTCGATTGCTGTGCGTAACTGGGAGGTGCCAGGAGAATGAGCGCCACGAAAAATATCAATGCAGACTGAACTCTGTTCATGATCATGCTGCCTTCCGGATGGCCCGGACGTGTGCCCAAGCGTGTTTGATGGATTGAGAAATGAGGAACCCGACTTTCTGAGCCGTGTGGCCAGCTGTGTTGCGGCGGCTCTGGAAACTCTGCCAGTTGCGGCTGCGCGCGTAGACAATGTTGACCACAGCGTGCCACTCGTCCGGGCTGGAAATATCGAAATGCAGTCCGAGATGCTGCGCGCCGTCTTTCGTCCAGGACCCCTCCACTTTCAGTTTCAGAGGCAGCGGATAGACTGCGCCAAGATCGCGTGCGTCGATCTGAACCGTCTCGCCTTCCTTGAACGCGCGAGCCTCAGCGAGTTTGAGACCGATACCTGTCACCGAGACGTCCAGAACGTGACCGGATAAAGCGGAATCTCCAACCGTCAGACTAACGGCTTGATCGCGATTGAGGCGTGGGAACGTGCGACGCTGGGACCGTTCGTACAGGGCGCCGAGCGCGCCCATAAGCAAGAAGAGATGGAATGTGTTCCAGACCAGCAATACAGAGACATAGCCCGCCTGCTCTGGCTGCAGGATGAGTCGGCCGATGCCCACAAACTGTCCCAGCAGAACCAGCCCAAGCAGATAGTAGAACGGCCGTGCCAGCGGCGAGATGAAACTATTGTCGAGGGACTCGCCCTTCGGCGTAACGGCAAAAGTAGGCGCTCTGGGATTGCGGAAGACCTGCAGGATCGCGCCAGAGCAGTGAATGGCTTGAGAGATTTCATAAAGCTCAGACGCAAAGGCCCAGCGCGTGCGGCCATACAACGTCGAGGCCAGGAGCAGCGCACCAACAATATGCGGAGCGCCATAGGCCAGGAAGTCATTCAGTCCGGCATCGTAAATGCGCACGCCGAAAAACAGGAAGAGCAGCGGAGCCAGTACGAAGATCAATCGCGCTAGCGGGAAGAACCAGTAGAAGCAGGAATTCAGGTAGCCAAGACGCTGCGCGATGGTCAGGCCCGGCTTGAAGAGGGGGTTCTTCAACAGGAAGATCTGCACCATGCCCTGCGTCCAGCGCATACGCTGAATGATAAAGCCGGAAAAAGTTTCCGGTGACAGACCTGCCACCATGGGCCGCGCAACATAGGCGCTGCGATAGCCGCGGGCATGCAACTCAAGCGCTGTTTCGGCATCCTCGGTGATCGTATCGCCTTGAATGCCGCCAATTTCTTCCAGGCAGCTGCGACGCAAGACGGCGGCTGAGCCGCAAAAGAAGGATGCGTTATAGCCATCCAGGCCTTTCTGGATGACGGAATAGAACATCTCATTCTCGCTCGGCATGTCGTCGAACGTGTTGAGATTACGCTCCAGTGGATCCGGATTGATGAAGAAATGCGGTGTCTGGACCAGGAACAGCTTTGGGGCGTCGACAAAATAACCGACGGTCCGGTTGAGAATATCCGTGGTCGGAACGTGGTCCGCATCGAGGATCAGGACAAGTTCACCGGATGTATGATTCATCAAAGCCGAGTTGACGTTCCCGGCTTTGGCATGCTCGTTTTTCTCGCGCGTCAAATAAGTCGTGCCGGTGCGTTCGCATAATCGTTGCAGGCTTTCATGCCGCTCCTGCGCCTCTCGCGCCTTCTCCGGATCAGCCTGCATTCGCTTTTGAACCGTGCCGCCATCATCGAGCAGATAGACGTTTTTCTTACCGTCCGGGTAGCTGACATTCATAGCGGCGCGGAGCGTGACCTCCAGCAGCACTTCATCTTCATTATAACTCGGGATCAGAATATCGACCGAAGGGCATTTCTCTGCTGTCAAAGGCGCCGGTTTCGGCGCCCGATCGAGGGCTTCGACAGAAATGAAGACGGATAGAAGAAGGATCACCAGACCGTAAAGCTCGGCCCCGAACAGGGCGATCCCGAAGACAAATCCCATTGTATCGCCATAGGGAAGCGTCTCGTTCACGCGCCAGAACATGTAGCGCATCGACGTGAACACGATCAGCAGGAAAACAATCGTCTGAAGCAGGCCCTTAGGGGGGGAGAGCCAGTTCGCGGCCATCAAAGCGGCGACAGTCACCGCGGCGAGCAGCGCCTGGCCGTTAAGATCCAATGGCAGGGACGCAATCGCACCGATCAGGCAGAGGGCCGCAATCGCGCTCCATGCACGCGCAGCCGCTGTCGACAGCATTATGCCCTGATCTCGTCCCACCAGAAATACACCCACTGGGCCCGCGCCGTACCGACTTTTGTCGTGTCACGACGAAGGCGTCACCTTTCCTTCGCTATGCGGTCAACCAGGCGTCTGCCCCGCTAACCGCGAGATGACTGAAAGCCAGCAATGAGGCACCAATAACCAACACGACCCCGCATATGCGCATCAGGCTCGATACATCGGTCATGAGGTCTAGAATCTTCGCAAGCATTTCAATCAAATTGATTTTATCGAAATTCAACCTTAGCGAGCATGGGGAAATTTATGGTTAATCGCCTGCGCGAAATTACTAACAGCGGTGAAACGCATGGGCGTGACACGGGTTAGATGATCCGTTTGATGTGAGAAAAGAGTGGTGGGCCCGGAGGGACGGAAGAAGACAATTTAGATCAATAGTTTAGGGGCATGTGGGGCACTGCCTTACCCCCATGTTTTGCCTTGAATAAAAGGGACTTTGCCCCGCATCACGCAGCTTTTTCGCGTCGAACTCCTGGTCCCTCGGCAGTAGCCGTGACGAGCGGTGCATATTCACCTGAATCAATCGTTTGAAATAGGAGGGGCTCACCACGAGCCAGTTTTTATGGCTATAAGAGTTGCAATACTGTTGTTCCCGCAGATCGCTTGATCTACTAAAACTCGCGAATGACAAGTTCTGACATCAATTGATCTAATTATAGTCGGGGTCGATGCGGTAACCGTACCGCTCGTACGCCTCGCGCTCCAACTCAAACAAGCGTTTATGATGAACCGCCCCGGGTTTGCCGGAGGCTCCTTTTCTTGAGAGAGTGGAGCCATGACAGACAAAACACACGGACGAAGA
>JAEPOM010000008.1 GCA_017642885.1 Henriciella sp.
CTCGCCAAGCCTCAAACTATGAACTATGGAAAGGCCAGACTCTCATTATGAGTGAGGGACCCAAGGGTCTCAGGTCAACTGAGACACTACAGCTTGGGTTGATTGATGATTGGGGAGATGGATGGGTTCGGAAAAGTTGGACGCCGAAGCCTGAGCTTTTGCAGACAGATGAAACGATGTTTGGCGGTTACATTTCTGCACTCTATGACCAAATATTCGCGTTCGCGACCATGACGGTTATTGGCGAACATGAAGCCTATCGAACTAGCAATCTGAATGTTTCGTTTTTGAGCCTCTCTCGAAACGAAAAAGTAGCTATGGACGCGAGAGTGGTGTCTCGTAGTCGGCAATTAATCACGCTAGAGGGCAAGATGCTTGGAGAAAATGGTAAGGTTCGCAGCATCGCTACAGCGCAACAAATCACGACGAAGCGTTAGAACTCGCTGATGATGCCCGCAGAAAACTGGAAAACGGCTTCGTGCGAGTCGCCCTTCGCACTCACATCTTCGAACGGTTTTCCTGAGTATTCAGACCGCAAACCCATTCCCGTCCAACCGTGTGACACAGCAATTGTCAGTGTTTTCGCGTTCTCGATTTCTCGGAGCCAACTCTGTAAGCGCCCCAAGAATTCGTCTTTCGCTTCGCCGCCTGGTGCTCTGTAAGCCCACTCAAACCTTCCCGTGCCGTCGAGTGCGCCGGGATGAGTAAATTCGATGTCTTCCATCGTCATACCCTCCCAATCACCAATACCGATCTCTTTGAGCCGCTCGTCTGTTTTTTGAGCAGAAACATTCACGTAATCACGTAGGATGATCGCGGTTTCTCTTGCCCGCCCCAGTGGGCTGACGTGCAGGATCACGCTATCCGTACCAATTATCGACTTCAATTTAGCGCCTACCGTGTGCGCTTGTTTCTGACCGCGTTCAGTCAACGGTGAGTCCATCCACCCTTGTAAACGTCCAGCCCAATTCAGCTCGGTCTGACCATGTCGGGTTAAATACAGCATGCAAAAGACCTATCGCGTCTTTCTAGTTGGCACCAATTACAATTGAGACGAACGACCGGTTTAGGGCGTTTCCCGCCTCTTGCTCAGAGTCCGATGTGGGGCGATTTTAAGCCGCTCGCGATGTGTGTGTGCTCTAGGAGCACGCTCTGCCTGCGTTACTCACAATGACCTGCGCAAGAATAATGCGCTTCGTAGAGCGATTGAGCTTTTGCCAATCTTCTATATCCGACAACAATTCAACAGTTGATGGATCCAAGGTCTGGGGGTCACCCGCTTGAGCGGCTAGCTCTTCAATTTTGGAAATCAGGCAGTTCCCACCATCTGTGTAGTATGCAGCGAGTTCACCTGGAATGTTGATTTGCAATTCCTGCAAAGTCAAAGGATCAGTCCCATTGCGGTCAACATTGTAAAAAGGTGGCTCGCTGATTTCAGCGCCATCCGGCGAACATCCTGCAATCAGAACCAGCGCAAGAAACATCGAATTGATCTTCATTTTCCACCTCAGATTGCTTTTCTAGTTCTCTCTAAGTCGCATGTTCCAGTTAAGTTCATGCGACCCGGTAAGACCGTCCTCACTCGGCGTCATTGCTGCCAGTGTGCGAAATGAAAAGGGAGCCAATATGTTCTCAAACGTTAATCGTCCTTTTGAATGGCCGACCGAGCTACAGATGGAAACCAGCGAATAAGAAATGGCAACAGTCGCGCCTTACCGACGTAAATCTTGTCTTTGCCTTTCCTTATGCCCGTAATAATTTGTGAGGCGGCTTCTGATGCCGATATTTTTCCTGATCCGCGTCCCTCAGTCATAGGGGTGTCAACAACCGGAAGAATGACTTCTTGGATCAACAGATCACTTTCAGTTTGAACGCGCAATCCTTCCGAAAAAAGATGAAGCCCAGCCTTGGTCGCGCTGTAAACGGCTGACGTTTTCTTTGGAATAAGCGCTAGTCCACTTGATACATTTACAATGCGGGCGTCACGTTGAGCCTCGAGATGCTTTAGGAATGCGTGTGCCAAACAAACAGGAGCAGTCAGATTGATCCGAATCTCGGTTTCAATGCGCGCAGCTCCGTAGGCGGGATCATCAAAGCGCACACTATCTGAGACGCCCGCATTGTTTACTAAAACTGCTATGGATGGATGCTCGCTGATCATTCGTTGAGCAAAGCCGCTGATTTTATCGATTTGCGAAATATCGAACTCCACTGGCGAAATGTTCTCAGACAGCGCCGCAAGCTTTGAGAGGCGTGTTGAATTTCTACCGACGGCGATCACTTTGCCGCCTTCACTTGCCAAGCGCTTGCTGAGCTCAAAGCCAATCCCAGAGCTGGCACCCGTAATAAGATAGGTGGTTTTTCGATCCATAATGTTTCTCTCAAGCAAGGCGTTTTATATTTTTACGAAAAAAGCAGGCAATCGGATGTAAATGGCCAGGGTGCCGGATCGCTATTCGGAATTTTTCTAACGTCTTCTTTTGTTCGGTTCGCAGAAACTGCAGAAGGTTGAGAAGAGGCGGGTCAACCAAGTCCCCGTTTTGATGGTTGCCGAAAACACTTAGCCCGATAGAGCCGCTCTCTTTGACCTGCCGCGTGGTTGATCTGTGGCCGATTCGCGAAAGAATGCTGAATTAGGCGTCGTATGCTCGACCGAATAAGTGCGATTGTCGGTGAAGTGTGCCTCCGCAAGGGGGGGGGGGGCGAGCATGCACGAGCGTGGACTGCACCCGACGCGCGGTATGATGCGGTTTGTACTCTAGTAGCGTTCGGTGTTCAAAATAGTTGGTGGGTTTTATGGTGGGTGAGCTCACCCAATCGGACTAAAACTTCTATAAAAACAAAAGCTTGTGAGAGTGAAGTGGCTCCGCGAGTAGGACTCGAACCTACGACCGGGCGATTAACAGTCGCCTGCTCTACCAACTGAGCTATCGCGGAACAGCGAGCCGCCTCATTACCAAAACCGATTACCCTGTCAAACCGGGAAAGTCATCTGACTGAAAAAAAATTGGCGGAACATAAAAATGTTCCGCCGAGGCATTGGGTGATGGTGGGTGTCTCCAATAGAAGACATTAACTTTCTCGTACAGAATGGTTAACAAGCCTTAAACGAATTCAAAAAGATTTAAGCGAATCCGCAAATATCTTCAGGAAACGCCTGGTTCTGGTGGGGATTTGGTAAGGTTGGAGGCTCCGGCCGGAATCGAACCGGCGTACACGGATTTGCAATCCGCTGCGTCACCACTCCGCCACAGAGCCTCGCTGGTGAGCGGGGTGCATAGCAGCGACATGACCGGGTTGCAATCGGGTAAAGTGCAATCTGCAAAATCGCCATATTGCAGCACGGGAATCCTGTGCTATTGCCGCGGTTGGAAGAGAGTTTCTTAAAGGGCTACCACATGGACTTTGCAAATCTTCGCCAGGTCATGGTCGATTCACAGGTTCGCGTTAATGATGTGACGTCGACGGAAGTGGTGAGCGCGTTTTCAAACGTGCCGCGCGAAGTGTTCGTGCCCAAAGGTATGCGCTCCTGCGCGTACGCCGAACTAGAGATCGAAACCAGCGAAGACCGCGCCATGTGGTTGCCGCGAGACCTGGGCAAGATCCTCCGCGGGCTCGAGCCGCAATCGAGTGATGTCAGCCTCGTGATTGGGGCGGGCGCCGGCTATGGTGCGGCGCTCCTTGGCTATGCCACTGACGCTGCAATTGCGTTGGAAGATGATGAGGCATTGGTTGATGCGATGGCGGAACGCTTCGCTGAAATCGGTATGGATGAAGCCGTTGCAGTACAGGGCGATTTGAGTGCCGGTCTTCCCGACCAGGGACCTTTTGATGTAATCCTCGTGGCTGGCATGGTTGAAACGGTGCCGCAGGCCTGGCTTGATCAGCTTTCTGAAGGTGGTCGCCTCGGCGTCGTGGTCGCCACGGGGCGTAGCGTTGGGGCAGCCCGCATCTATAGGCGCGCGGGCGAAACATTCTCCTATCGGGAAGCGTTCGAATGCTGCCCGCCCGTCCTGCCGGGCTTTGAGAAAAAGTCTGAATTCGTCTTTTAGGCGCGGCGCAGCCGCTTAGTCGGTCAGACATCGAACAGCATTTCCAGAAACGATGTTCAGCGTCGAAGCGGACGTGCGTGACATCGTATGGGAGTTCACCCTATGCCATGCCGAGGCGGCCAGCTAAGAACGGATCATGTTGTAAGGACGCCTCTTGATGAGCCGACTTTTTGAAGAACTGGACTACCGCGACACGCCAATCGGCCCGATCAGCCTTCGGCGACGATTTCATTTGACGATGAAAGTTGACGTCTACGAAATTATCCTTGGCGAAGAGCACCTGATGTCCAGCCTGTTTAACGTGTCGGAGGTCGCGCTGGCGCGTCTGGGACTTGAAAAAATTGACTCTCTGAGAAACGAAACCGAAGAGCGCTGGGATATTGTGGTTGGCGGGCTTGGGCTCGGCTACACCGCCGCCGCGGTGCTCGAAAGCCCGCAAGTCGGGTCTTTGCTTGTCGTTGAGCTGCTCGATGCTGTCGCTGACTGGCACGAAGCCGGGCTGGTTCCGCTTGACCCGCCTTTGAGCGCTGATCCCAGGTGCCGCGTCCTGACAGACGACTTCTTCGCGCTGGCACAATCTGATCAAGGCTTCGATCATACAACCCCCGGACGGCAATATCATGCCATTCTGATCGACATTGACCACACACCTGATTGGCTGCTCGACGCTCGCAGCGGTCATTTCTACAGCGAAGACGGATTGAAGCAGCTCCGTCAGCACTTGAAACCAGGCGGCGTCATGGGGCTTTGGTCCGATGTTGTGCCGGATGACAAATTTCTTCGCAGGCTGTCTGAGGTCTTCGCTGAGGCATGGGCCGAGCCGGTGACGTTCCATAACCCGCTTCAAAACAACGACTACACACAGACAATATATCTCGCCAGAACCAGATCCTGAGCGCTTGCGGAAGGGCAGGCGGTGCATCCGCGATCTGGTATCCGAGTGACGCTCGAACTGGTCTGATCGCGGCGAACCTTCAGTTTACCAAATCTGCGATAGTTTGGGCCGCAAGAGATAGATGGACCGGACCGTGATGACAGACCCCGTGCGTGAAACCGACTTGTACGAGCCAATTAAAAAGTTTCTTCAAGGCCAGGGTTATGTGGTGAAGGGCGAGATAGGCGCAGTCGACGTGGTTGGCTGCCGCGGCGATGAGGCACCGGTTTTAGTCGAGTTGAAAACTGCCTTTTCGCTGTCCTTGTTTCATCAGGCGATGGAACGGCTCGCGGTGTCGGACCTGATTTACATTGCTGTTCCGCACAAGCCGGGAAAGGTCTTCGCGCGCTCCCTAAAACGGAACATCGCGCTGTGCCGGCGGCTCGGGATCGGACTGCTCACGATCCGTCTAAAAGACGGGTCGGTATTTCCGCATGCTGATCCTGGCCCATACCGCCCACGCCGCTCGGCCGTAAAGAAACAAAGATTGCTCAAGGAGTTTGCGAAACGTGTCGGCGACCCCAACACGGGCGGCGCGACCCGGCGCGGCTTGATCACGGCCTATCGTCAGGACGCCCTACGCTGTCTTGGCCATTTGGGCGTGCACGGCGCGACCAAAGCTTCCATCGTGGCCAGCGCTACCGGCGTTGAAACCGCGCGCCGGATTATGGCCGACGACCATTATGGCTGGTTTGAGCGCGTCAAAACCGGCATCTACGACATCACGCCTAAAGGCGAAACGGCGATCCGAGACTACAAAGCAGAGCTCACAAAACTGGCAGCTTAACATGCCTCAAGTCGACAGCAGAGCCCGCCAAATTTGGAATCGTTTCTGGAATAGTCTACCCGTATTTCGATCGGAGGCGGGTGTGCTTTCCGGCTTAAGGATACGCTGAAGAGCGTGGGGTGCCAAAATGGGGATCATTCCCGGAAACAATGTTGACCGTCGCGTCTTCCTCAAGCTCGCCGCGGCATCCGCCTCCTTGGCAGCTTGCTCGCGCCAAGCCAATTCGCAAAAGAAGCATGTTGCAGTGATCGGAGGAGGGATCATTGGAACATCTATCGGGTACCATCTGGCCATTGGCGGAGCAGATGTGACTTTGCTGGAACGGGGAAAACTCGCCGAGCGCGCCAGCCGCGGTACTTTCGCGTGGATCAATGCAACCTGGGCCAAGCAGCCGAAACACTATCACTCGTTAAATCAATCGGGGCTGGCGGGCTGGAAGCGATTGCAATCTGACTTGGGCATTCCGGTGCGATGGGGTGGATCGCTGGAGTGGTTCGGTTCGGCGGAGCGGCAAGCTCGGTTGGAAGAACAAATTGCCGAACAGATCGAATGGGGCGAGCCGGCTGAGATGATAGGCCCAGACGCGCTGACGGAGCTTGAGCCGAACGTCCATTTTGGTGGAGCAGAATCCGCAGCATATTCACCAAATGATGGCGCAATTGACCCGGTGCTTGCCGCACGAATGCTCGCCGACGGTGCCAAACAAACAGGCGCAATCATTCGAGAAGATTGCCAGGTCGAGGCGGTGCAAGCGTTAAACGATGGCATGGTCGAACTAGCCACCTCTTGCGGCCCGGTGACTGTCACAGACTTTGTGCTCGCGACGGGCGCAGACCCAGACGCCACAGAGAAGCTCGCTGGAATGAATATTCCGCAAAGGAGCACGCCCGGAGTCATCGTCGTGACGAGACCTTTGCCTCCGATCATCAATCGCATTATCGTTGCGCCAGGCGTTCATATTCATCAAAGAGATGATGGACGAATTGTCTTGGGAGAACAGGACGGCGCACCCGATACCGACGCGCATGCCGAACGATTGCGTCATCGTCCCAACCGGTTTCCGGAACCAATCCTCGCCGAGCAACACGCGTTTCGCATTTTGGGTGTCGCGGAACAATTTGTTCCGGGAATTCTGTCCGCTGAAATTGAAGATGTGTTTATTGGCTGGCGGCCACTTCCGGTCGACGGTCACCCCGTCTTAGGACGAAGCTCTGCCGAGCCGTCAGCCTACCTCGCCATAATGCATAGCGGTGTCTCCCTGGCTCCGATTGTCGGAGAGCTCGTTGCCATGGAAATTCTCAGCGGGCAGCAGGCTACTGGTATCGAAGAATATCGCCCAGACAGGGACTTTCAGTCCATACGGCGATATTGATTTCCTGATCCGGGGAGTGTTCCAGTTCGGGTTTCCATGCCAAAGAGGATCGCTGATCAAGCGTCTCAAATCCTACCCTATACGCAACCGGCCTTGCGTCCGCTGACAAACCGAAACGGACGTCTCCTTTCGGCGTCAAAGTGGACGTAAGCGATTAGCTGCGGTCCCTGCGTCAGGCCAAAACTAATACGATCCTAGGCGCGGACCCATTCTGGGATGACATTGCAGGTCATGGGCTGCCTTCAAAAAATGTTTCGAACCCCGCCCTGACTTCGGTATTGCTTGTGAGTAAAGCAGACAAATCGGATTCAATATTGAGAGTCCGCAGACGCAGCAATGCAATCAGCATATCGTGGGATCTGAGCGTGCTGGCCGCCTCGGCAAGCACCTCCGGCGCGAGCTCTGTTTTGCACTCGTAGTCGAGCATATTCACAATCGATTCAAAATCGCCAATGAGAATAATCTTGTCCCCACAGTGTTCAGTAAGTGCGTTTTGAACGTTAAGTGGAAGCGCCATCCGAAACGCCACCCTATAGCGCGAATTCATCCCTTCACTTGTGAGGTTTGCGAATATTGGGACGCTGTAAATCCGGACGGCCGACGTTCGTAATTCCTGGTCACGAATAAGGCTCATCGTGCCGGTGGATGTCAGCTCATCATAGGTTGCACGGCGGCGATAGACTTCCTGGTATTGCGTTGCCCGATAGGCGCTAATCAAAAGCGCTTCGTCGGATGCCTCTTGCTCGCCTTCAAGGATCGCTAGGGCCTTGTATGCGTGGGTGAGAACGTCGTCATAATACTCAACCATGAGCTGGAAGTTCCAAGCTTCCTCGCGAAGGTCAGCAATCAAGCGCTCAGAAAACTCAGCTGACAGGTGATTGGTGGATTGCCGCTCGTTCCAAGTATTGACCTGAAGACCGACAAACACACCGATCACAACGATCACGAAATCAATTCCGACCGCCAACCAGTTCTGGTCCTTAACGTGTTTAGTTATACGTCTTAGCAACATGACTCATTCCCCAAGCGTAAGGCGAAATGCATGAGGCACTAGACAGAGTTTGGCAAAGCCTAATGTCTGCTTCTGCCCCAAAGCAGACGTCCTGGCTTCTTCTGCGCGGCACCCTAAGCTGTGTTCGCTGTTTCGGCTTCGGGGGTGGCGATCGTGCCTTTGTCGGGATCAGGTAGCAGCTTGGTGGCTTGGACGTCTGTGCCCCGCGCCTCTGCGATCAGCTCCGCAGAGCGGGTCTCGACGGCTTCCGTCAAACGACGAAGCGCCTCTTCCTTCGGTAGGCCAGCAGGGATGGGCTCGAGAAACTCAATGACGGCGGTGCCCGGCGTTTTTTCGATCTCCTCCTGGTTCCAGAAGCAGTTGAGGTTGGTCGCGACCGGTACGATCGGGACATCCATCGCCTGTTGCATGTGCCAGACGCCGGGCTTGTAGCGGAAATGAAATCCGACCGGTGCGAGGTGACCTTCCGGATAGATCAGGACGCGGCGTCCGTCTTCGCGCGCACGGCTCATGCCTTCGGCCAATGATGCGGCCTTGCGTTCGCCCCCGCCACATGTGTCGATGACGATGGCGCCGAGCTTTCGCAGAATGCCGCCGATCAACGGAAATCGCTCGAGATGGTCGCCGGTCACAAAAGCCAGGTTCTTCACTTCGGGATAGACCATGAAGCCATCGCCCCAGCTGGCATGTTTGGGGGCGAGGATGAAGGCGCCATCAGGCAGGTTCTCGCGTCCGCGAACTTCCTTTTTGACACCGCCGATCAGGTGCAGAGCATGGTTCACCGCGCGGGTATAAGAGCGGATGATTGCTGTCACCGGACCACGCCCGGGCAGGGCGAGGAAAGGCAGGGAGGCGATGACGTAGATGAAAGACAGGACGTAATAGACGCCTGTGAAAAGCAGACCGCGGATCATTGTGATGTCTCCTGGTGACTTACTTCTGAAGAAGGATGGCCATGATGGTGCGGGTGAAGGTCTCAGTATGCCGACTGAATGGACCGGGCAGGCGGTTGTAGATCTTGTTCAGGCCTGACTGCATGACGACACCCAGCGACATCGCAGCGATGAGCGCTGGATCACCTTTCGGGATTTCACCGCTGTCCATCAGCATCGTGACTAGCCGTTCGACGACTGACACGGGATCATCATCGCGGCGCGTATCGTGCGGGATGAATTTATTGAGCGAGACGAGATGAAAACTGAACAAGAGCCAGTCTTCGTCGGCGAGCTCGCAATAGGCCGTAACGGCGCGGCGAACACGTTCTTCGATTGTGCCCTCTTGTGAAAACGCCTCAAGCATCATTTCAGCGAGACGGTTATGCGTCTCCATGAACAAGGCGAGCGCCAGCTCATCCTTGCCTTTATAATGCCGATATAGAGCGCCTTCGGAAACACCCGCCTCGTCGGCGATCTCGCGTGTCGTGGCGGCATCAACGCCCTCGCTGATAAACAGTTTGAGCGCGGCGCGTTCAATCTTTGGTCGCGCATTTCGGGCGCGGGGACGTTTCTGATCTGCAGTAACCATAGGGTATCAGCTCCAATTAGTGAGCGTTTGATAACATGTTGATTCTGGAATTGCAAGTGATTAATTGCTCACAATAACTGTTTGACCCTCCTTCGCGTCAATGAGCAATCTGGAACAATAAAAACATCATGGGAGTGATTAATGGCCGACGGACATACGCCAGTGCAGGCAAAATTTCGCGAAATGCTGGAAGGCACGAAGGAAGACTGGGACATCATTGCGGAGCACGCAAAAGGTTTCAACAAAGGTTTGGCGAACCGCGTTCTGGATCATTTGAGATTGTTGGATGGCGACTATGGCGGGTTCCCGGTCGATCGACTGACCCATTCGCTGCAAACGGCGACGCGCGCTCATCGAGATGGCCGGGACGAAGAGTATGTTGTTTGTGCGCTTCTGCACGACATTGGCGATACACTTGGCAGCTACAATCACCCGGATGTCGCGGCGGCGATTTTGAAGCCGTTCGTGTCGGAAGAGAACCACTGGATGGTTGCCAATCACGGCATGTTCCAGGGCTATTATTTTTTCCATCACCTGGGTCTGGATCGAAATATGCGAGATCAGTTCAAAGATCATCCTTATTACGAATACACCGCGCAATTCTGTCACTTGTACGATCAGGCAGCTTTCGATCCTGATTATGAAAGTGAATCACTGGAGTTTTTCGAGCCGATGGTTGAGCGTCTGTTTTCTCAACCCAAGAACTCGATGTATTTGAAAGCGCTGGAAGAAAACTAGGGCCTGTCAGGACAAGTTTTCCGATATCGCCTCTTGAATCGCGTCATCTTTCACGTGATCTGAGGCGCGAGTGAACGCATTCGCCCAATTGCTAAAGGGCGGGGGCGTGGATATACGAGCGCAATTGATTTGTTGAAGGTGACTCTTTCATGCGGAAAATTGCTTCCCTGACCCTCGCGACGCTGGCGCTTTCGCCAGCAGCGTTCGCCCAAGAAGCTGCAGCCGGCGGCGGGCTCATGTCGAGCCTGATTATGTTCGTGCCGCTGATCTTGATCTTCTATTTCCTGCTTATTCGGCCACAACAACAGCGTCAGAAAAAGCACCGGCAAATGATCGAGGCTGTGAAAAAGGGCGACACGGTCGTCACCGCAGGCGGCCTGATCGGTAAGGTCACGCGTGTCGCTGATGCCGAAATTACGATCGAGGTTGCGGACGGTGTCCGGGTGCGATCACTCAAAGGCATGATTGCTGACGTTCGGGACAAAAACCCACCTGTTGCAGCAAACGACTAAAATAAGGGCCTTGTTGCCATGTTGAATTTCCCGCTCTGGAAAGTCGGAATAATCGTCGTCGTCTTGTTGTGGGGCACCGTGCTGGCCCTGCCAAACATGTTCTCGGACGGATTCCTCGGGGTTCAGCCGAAGGAAGTCTCGGATCCGACCAATACGGCAGCTGTCGCGGCCTATGAGCAGCAACTGCAAGAGGCTGACCAGTCCTGGTGGTTCCTGCCGAGCGGGAAGCTCAATCTCGGTCTCGACTTGCAGGGCGGTGTTTACCTCCTCATGGAAATCGATCCAGCGGAGATCGCGGCGAACCGTCTGGAAACAGTGCAGGCGGACATTCGTTCAGCCTTCAACCGCAATCCTCTGATTGAACGGAACCCTCCGGTTCAGAACGAAGACCGGCTGACGATTGAAATCCTCAATCCGGAAGAGGACATGGACGAGGCGGTACGTCGTCTTAATCGGCTGAACCCGACCATCGGTACGACTCAGACCGAACTGTTCGACGTCCAGCAAACGGGCGACCGGTTCATCCAGCTGACCGTTACGGGCAATGCAAGAACAGCGCTCGCCTCTGACGCGCAAAGCAAGATGATGGAGATCATTCGCCGCCGGATTGACCCCGATGGCGTCGCAGAAATCTCGATCACACCTCAAGGCGATAACCGGATTATTCTGGAAGCGCCGGGTGAGGCGGATCCTAAGCGGATCAAGGATATTCTCGGTCAGGCGGGTCGCTTGACCTTCAACATGGCCAATCTTGATAGTTCGGCGATCCAGGCCGCGATAAACTCGGGCCGAACGCTTCCGAGACAACAACTGGTCGATTCAGTCGACTATGGGCAAATCCTGATCAATCGGATCCCGGAACTCACCGGGGCGGATATCGCAACGGCCAATCGCTGCTTTGATGAAGCGAACTTCCCAGCGGTTTGTTTCCGGTTGAACAGTTCTGCGGCGACCAAGTTTTACAATCTCACACGCAACAATACCGGCAAGAACTTTGCCATCGTTCTCGATGGTACGTCGATGTCTTCACCGACGATCCGGACGCCGATTCCGGGCGGTAATGTGATCATCGAGGGACGCTTCACGATTGAGGAAGCCGAAGACCTTGCTGCGATTATTGAAGCGGGTGAGCTGCCTGCAAAACTGAACTTCCTAGACGAGCGGACCGTCGGGCCAACGCTTGGTGCGGAATCGATCGCGGCCGGCTCACGTGCCAGCTTGATCGGCCTGGCTTTTGTTGGGCTTTTCATGGTTCTCGCTTACGGGCTCATTGGCGGGTTTGCCGTCGGATCTCTGCTCTCGAACATCGTTCTAATCATTGGCGCGCTGTCAGGCTTTGGTGCGACGCTGACGCTTCCTGGTATTGCCGGGATCATCCTGACAATCGGTATGGCGGTGGACGCGAACGTGATCGTGTTCGAGCGCATCCGAGAGGAGCAGGCCTCCGGACGATCGCCCGCAACCGCGATTCAGGCAGGCTATGAACGCGCGCTCTCCGCTATTCTCGACGCGAACATCACGACCTTCATCGCTGCTTCAATCCTCTACATGGTTGGATCTGGTCCGGTGAAAGGTTTTGCCGTGACCCTGGCGATCGGGATCCTGACCTCTGTGTTCACGGCGTTCGTCGTAACGCGTTGGCTCACGGTTATGTATCTTCGCACCATGCGCCCCAAGCGGCTGTCCATGTAAGGAAAGACACGCATTATGCTTTTACGACTATGGCCTGAAAAAACTGCTGTCTCATTCATGAACCTTCGCTTCATTGCGCTGGTCGTTTCCGTCATCGCATTGCTTGCGTCGGCCGCGTTTCTTACCACGCGAGGGCTCAATCTGGGCATCGACTTCGCGGGTGGAGCTGTCATCGAAATCGACAAGCCCGAAGACGTTTCTGCGGATCAGATCCGTAACCGGGTGACGGAGCTGGTGACAGGCGATGTGCAGGTGAACTCTGCGCGCGGCACCGGAGCAAATGCGCCGGAAATCGCCGTTATCCGGTTTGAGCCGCAACCTCCCGTCGGCGATGAAACGCCCGATGAAGCCCAGAACCGGGCAGGGGATGTTGTGAGCGCTGCGATGCGCGAGCTGGTCGGGGCGGAGAGATTCAATCTACGTTCGGAAGCCTCCGTTGGGCCGAAAGTGTCCGGAGAACTGTTTCGCTCCGGTATCATCGCGCTGACGGTGGCCCTGACGCTGATGATGATCTACATCTCGTTCCGGTTCCAATGGCAGTATGCGCTGGGCGCAGTGGCGGCGCTTTTCCATGACGTCATCCTGACCATGGGCATGTTCGCGTTGACGGGGTTCGAGTTTAACCTCGCCACCATCGCGGCCTTGCTGACGATTGTTGGTTACTCGATGAACGACACCGTGATCGTTTTCGATCGCGTCCGGGAAGAAGCGCGAAAATACAAAAAGCTTGAATTGGCCAAAGTTGTGGATCTCGCGATTAACGCGACCATGTCACGGACATTGCTGACGTCGAGCACGACTTTGCTAGCGCTACTCTCGATCTTCTTGTTCGGTGGTCCCGTGCTTCGCGGCATGAGCTTCGCGCTCATCTTCGGCGTGATTGTCGGGACGTATTCTTCGATCTTCGTGGCTTCAGCCGTTGTATTGCTGCTGGGCATTGATCGCGGCGACCAGCCAAAGCGTGAAGTCGAAGGGTTTCAGGGCGTCAGTTAGACGCCCTTTCAAATTGATTGGTGCTTAGGCGTGTAGGCGTCCGCGAACTTGGTCTTCGAGGGCCTGACAGACTGCATCGGCCACGTCATCAGCTGAAGACCCGTCACCCAGCGCAGCAGCGCGGCAGGCCTGAACGTGCAGGTTCACCAGCGCCGCTTCGGTCTGCAGGTCATCAACGCCAGTCACTAGCTCCTGCAGGGATCCTGACAGGCGAGTGAGTGCGCCGCCACCATACGCGCCAGAGGCGCCATGCAGATTGTGAAGCGCGCGTCGAAACGCGTCAGCAGATTCGTCATCTGCCGGTTCTGCGCAACAGGCTTCCCAGGTGCTCTGCAGCAGGTCGAGATCATTCTGTTTCCAGGATTCGACGGCTTCGGATGGCTCAAGCTCAACTTCATTAGGGGCGGGCGCTTCAGACTCAGCTTCGGCGGCACCAACCACTCGCGTGATATCGAGCTTGGTGAGGAGATCAGAGCCGGATTTCGGCTTCTTGAACATATTCAGTAGCGACTTAACCATGCTGCCAGCTATAGCAAACACGGCTTAACAAACGACTGATTAAATGGCGAAAAAGGGTTAAGCTCAGAAGGCGAATTGTTCACGCAATATGCGCTCATCGAGCGCGTGCCCGGGATCAAACAGCATGGTCAGGTGCTGAGTTCGATCAGCGCGGATGGACACGCGCGTGACGTCTCTGACTTCCTGATTGTCAGCCGCGGCAGCGACCGGGCGTCGCCGCGGGGCGATAACGTCAATGTCGACTTGAGCATCATGTCGGAGCAACGCACCGCGCCATCTACGGGGGCGAAATGCGCTAACCGGGGTGAGCGCGAGCAAATTAGCTCCAATCGGAAGGATCGGGCCATGCGCCGAGAGATTGTACGCGGTTGAGCCAGCGGGGGTCGCGACCATGACGCCGTCGCATGAAAGCTCGGCCATTCGCTCCTTGCCGTCGACTATGATCCGGAGCTTTGCGGTTTGTGCGGTCTGGCGCAGGATGGACACTTCATTGATTGCCAGCCGTTGATGGGTTTGGTCGTGCACATCCGTCACATCCATTCGGAGCGGCATGACGGAAGCGCGTTCAGCGCGATCGATGCGCGCGATCAGATCGTTTTCGTCATATTCGTTCATGAGGAAGCCGACTGTGCCACGGTTCATTCCGTAAACCGGCTTGTGGTCTTCAAATCGCCGGCGCATTGCGTCGAGCATCGCGCCGTCGCCGCCCAGTGCGACAATGACATCGGCTTTGTCCTCATCATACTGCCCATACTTCTTAGTCAGACGGCTGAGCGCTTCCTGGGCTTCCGGGCGTTTTGAGGCGACAAAGGCGATACACGTGGTCATGCGCCCCTATGTCGGGGGCATCGGACGCGGGGTCAAGCATCGGCTTCAATTGCCCAAACGGAAGCTTGTCGGTACAATGGCGTCAACAGATACACCGGAGGAAAGTCCATGGCAGACGGAATGCAGATCACCAGCCTTAAAGGTCAGGTTAGCGAAGAAGAGTGGAAAGTTCGCGTGGATCTCGCTGCGATGTACCGCCTGACGGCCTTGCATGGCTGGACGGATATGATCTTCACGCACATTTCGCATCGTGTTCCCGGTCCGGATCATCACTTCCTGATCAATCCATATGGCATGTTCTTCGAAGAGATTACGGCGTCCTCGCTAGTCAAGGTAGACCTTGAAGGAAACGTGGTTCAGGAAACGCCCTATTTCATCAACCCTGCCGGTTTCACTATTCATTCTGCTATCCATGCCGCACGGGACGATGCGCACGTTGTTATGCACTTGCATACAAATGACGGCGTTGCTGTCTCCTGCAACAAAGAGGGTCTGTTGCCGCTGAGCCAGACCAGCATGCTGGTGCGTCACGACCTGGCATTTCATGACTATGAAGGAGTTGCGCTAGACCATGGAGAGCGCGAGCGCCTGGTCGCGGACATTGGTGGTAAGAACAATATGCTGTTGTACAATCATGGTACTCTGACGGTCGGCGGTACCGCAGCTGAGTGCTTCCTGCGCATGTTCTTCTTGGAGCGCGCTTGTTCTATGCAAGTGCGAGCACTGACGGCGGGACGTGAAAATATGGTCATTCCGTCGCAAGAGGTGCAGGATGTCGTGAAGGGACAGGCGAATCCCGAAGGCACCAAGACGCTTGCAAATATGCTCGCATGGCCAGGCTTGTTGCGGAAACTGGATCGCGAAGCCCCAGGCTATGACGTCTAGAGAAAATTTTTATACGGGTATTCCCGTATAGGTTTTCGCAGTAGTGCGTCCATTGATACCGTTTCAAATTTAAGGGCTATCCCTTACATCCCGGTTCGTACGCAACGGAACAGATCTGCCATGAAACACTTGAAAGCTTTCGAAAGCGCGCTGGATACCATCCACGATGAAGGGCGCTACCGGGTATTTGTCGATCTGCATCGGCACAAGGGCGAGTTCCCGAAAGCAACTGCGCGGTTCGAACATGGCGAACGAGAAATAATCGTCTGGTGTTCAAACGACTATCTCGGCATGGGCCAGGATGATGATGTCATTGACGCCATGCATGAGGCAATCGACAGTTTCGGCGCGGGCTCCGGCGGCACACGAAACATTTCGGGGACGACCCGTTACCATGTTGATTTAGAGCGCGAGCTCGCTGATCTGCATGGCAAATCAGGCGCGCTGTTGTTTACGTCTGGCTATGTGTCGAATGACGCCACGCTGTCGACGCTCGGCAAGATCCTGCCAAATCTGATCATCTATTCTGATGCACTGAACCACGCCTCGATGATTGAAGGTATTCGCCGTTCTGGTGCGGACTATCGCGTATTCCGACACAATGACGTCGAACATCTTCGCGCGTTGATGGAAAACGATGAGCCGGAACGACCGAAAGTGATCGCTTTTGAGAGCGTCTACTCAATGGACGGCGACGTTGGTCCGATCGAGGTGATTTGCGATCTGGCGGATGAATTTGACGCGCTGACCTATCTCGACGAAGTACACGCCGTTGGCATGTATGGCGAAGAAGGTGCGGGCGTTGCGCAACGCGACAATGTCATGCATCGTCTCGACATTGTTGAGGGCACACTTGGCAAGGCATTCGGCGTGATGGGCGGTTATATCGCCGCGCACGAAACGATCATCGACGCAATCCGTTCGACGGCTTCAGGGTTTATCTTCACAACGTCCACGTGCCCCGTCATGGCGGCTGGCGCCCTGGCAAGCATTCGCAAGCTCCGCTCTGATGAAGGTCGTAAGCTACGCAAATCGCATCAGGCGCAGGCGGCTCTGTTGAAGCAGAAGCTCCGGGATGCCGGACTTCCACTGATGGAGAGCGAGACTCACATCGTTCCGCTTCTGGTAGGCGATCCTGAGAAGTGTAAGGCCTTGTCAGATACGCTGCTGTTCGACTTCGGCATCTACGTTCAGCCGATCAACTATCCCACCGTTCCAAAAGGGACAGAAAGGCTGCGGTTCACACCGGGGCCGGTCCATACGGAAGCGATGATGGACGACTTGGTCGCCGCGATCCTCGCGGTCTGGAAGCAGCTGGGATTGGACGAGCAGGCCGCCTAGTCGGCGCGCTTTCGACCAAGCCCAATTTCCTTCGCAAAGGCTGAGCGCCGCTTCGCATAATTAGGCGCCACCATCGGATAGTCACTCGGTAGTCCCCAACGTGCCCGGTATTCCTCCGGCGTAAGATTGTAACGGGACCGCAAGTAGCGTTTGAGCATTTTCAGCTTCCGACCATCTTCAAGGCAGATGATGTGATCCGGCGTGATCGATTTCGAAATCGCGACTGCAGGGTCTGGGCGAGGGGGGGCGGCAGGTTCATCTGAGGCCAGTTCCAATACAGTTTCGTGCACTGTCTGGATCAGATCAGGCAGTGCGCTCGTAGGGACCGGATTGTTGGCTACGAATGATGCGACAATATCGGTCGTCATCTCGAGCAACTCGGCATTTGATTGCTGGGGCATGTGTCGGCTCTTTAATATTTATCTAGAAACCCGCTCTCCGTCGGGCTCGGAAACTATAAAAGCATCGAATCGAGCAAGAATTCAACCTTAAGGGGGCAATAAAACCCAGATTTAAATCCTATTGGTCGCATAGTATTCAGAACCGAAAAAGACTCCTTGCAGGGCGCGGCGTGTCGCCGTACATGATCGATCAGAATTAGGAATTGCGACATGCCAGACACCAGCCATCCCGCACGTTTCGATACTGCGACTTTCTTTTCTCAATCCCTTCAAGAGAGAGATCAGGACGTATTCGCCGCGATTGCAAAAGAGCAAACGCGCCAGCAGCACCAGATCGAACTCATTGCCTCCGAGAATATCGCCTCGCAGGCTGTTCTCGACGCACAAGGCACCGTGCTGACCAATAAGTATGCCGAAGGCTATCCTGGCCGGCGCTACTATGGTGGCTGTGAATATGTCGACATTGTCGAGGACATCGCACGTGATCGCGCCAAGCAAATGTTTGAGTGCGGGTTCGCGAACGTCCAACCAAATTCGGGTTCGCAGGCCAATCAGGCGGTCTTCCAGGCGTTGATTCAACCCGGCGACACGATCTTGGGAATGAGTCTGGACGCTGGCGGGCATCTGACCCATGGCGCACGGCCGAACCAATCAGGTAAGTGGTTCAACGCGATCCAGTACGGCGTGCGCGAAGATGATCATCTGATCGATTTCGAGCAAGTCGAAACGCTTGCGAAAGAGCACAAACCGAAGCTGATCATCGCGGGCGGTTCGGCCTATCCGCGTCAAATTGATTTTGCGCGGTTCCGGGCCATTGCAGATGAAGTCGGCGCAATCTTCATGGTTGATATGGCGCACTTTGCTGGTCTGGTGGCCGGCAGTGCGCACCCTAACCCGCTCGATCATTGCCATGTTGCCACGACGACTACGCATAAAACTCTACGTGGACCTCGCGGGGGCATGGTGCTGACCAATGATGCCGACATCTCCAAGAAAGTGAACTCAGCCGTCTTTCCCGGGATCCAAGGTGGTCCTCTGATGCACGTCATTGCTGGGAAGGCTGTGGCATTTGGTGAGGCACTCACGCCGGAGTTCAAGCAGTATGCTGCAGATGTGGTCGAGAACGCGAAAGCGATGGCGGCGGCGGCGAAAGAGTCGGGAATGGATCTCGTCTCGGGCGGCACAGACACGCATGTGGCGCTGATTGACCTGCGCCCGAAAGGTGTAACGGGTCGCGATGCCGAACAGGCGTTGGAGCGGGCCTACATCACCTGCAATAAGAACGGCGTTCCGTTCGATCCAGAGAAACCAATGGTCACGAGCGGAATTCGTGTTGGCTCTCCGGCAGGGACGACTCGAGGCTTTGGCGTTGAAGAGTTCACTCAGATCGGAAAATGGATCGGCGAAGTGGTCGACGCGGTCGCCACGGGTGACAGTTCAGCGACTGAAACGAAAGTTCGCGCAGAAGTTGAAAAGATGACGGCTAAGTTCCCGATTTATAACGGGCTGGGGGCCTAACCGATTGCGTTGCCCTTTCTGCGGTTCTGAGAATACAGCGGTCAAGGATAGCCGCCCCGCAGAAGACAATACCGCTGTGCGCCGTCGACGTGGCTGCGACAGCTGCGGAGCGAGGTTCACCACGTTCGAGCGCGTTCAGCTGCGTGAAATCATGGTCGTTAAGCGCGATGGAAAACGGGTACCGTTCATGCGCGAAAAGCTCGCCCGAGTGATCGCCATTGCCTTGCGCAAACGCCCGGTCTCGACGGAGCAAATTGATCAGATCGTCTCCGGAATTGCTAGAAAGCTCGAGAGCAGCGGAGAGATTGAAGTTGCGTCCCAGGACATCGGCGAGCTGGCCATGGAAAGCCTCCGGGTTGTCGATCCGGTCGGATATGTACGCTATGCCAGCGTGTATCGCGACTTCGACGCGCCATCCGATTTTGCGGCCTTTATCAAACAATCCGAGTTGGATGAGGACTAGCCGATAATGTCCCGCCCACAGGTTACGCTGAAAATTGCCACCAGCATGGATGGACGGATCGCGCTCGCAAATGGCGTCAGCCAATGGATCACGAATAGCGAAAGCCGCGCGCGGGTGCACCGCATGCGCGCTGACCATGACGCAGTTTTGGTAGGTGTTGGAACCGTCCTAGCCGATGATCCATTGTTGACGGCGCGAACCGTTCCTCCGCCAGAGCGGCAGCCCGTTCGGATTGTTGCCGACAGCCGACTGCGAACACCGGCGCATGCTCGGCTTTTGACGTCTCAAGGTTTGGGGCAGGTTATTTTGGCCAGCGCGGAGTCTCCATCAGGCTATCCGGAACGTGCAGCTCAAGACGGTCCAGAAATCTGGGTCGTGCCAGGCGAAGACGGCAAAGTCTCGCCGCAGCGACTGTTGGATCGATGTGCGGTCGAAGGAATTTCGCGGATATTTCTCGAGGGAGGCGGAAAGCTCGCCGCGAGTTTCATCAAGTTGGGCCTCGTCGACACGATCCACTGGTTTCGGGCGCCAATTCTGATCGGCGGGGATGGCTTGCCTGCCGTCGGGGCGCTCGGCCTATCGGACATGCCAGATGCGCCGCGTTGGCGCACTGCCGCCACGGAACGGATTGGGGATGACACCCTGGAGACTTATGTTAGCGCCTAAGCTCGACAGGAGGGCTCTATGTTTACAGGTCTGGTGACCGATGTCGGCACGATTCGGAAAGCGGAAGATCGTAATGGATTGCGCCGTTTTGAAGTTGGATGTTCCTATCCCGTCGAGAGTATCGAGATGGGCGCGTCGATCATGCACGCAGGAGTGTGCCTGACCGTTGTGGATTTTGGCGCGGATGGGGATGGCAGCTGGTTCGCTGTCGAAGCGGTGCCTGAAACCTTGTCTCTGACAATCCTGGGAGGATGGGAGGCAGGAAGTGCCGTCAATCTGGAACAGAGCCTGAAGCTCGGACAAGAGCTTGGCGGCCACTTTGTTTTCGGACATGTGGACGGCGTTGGTGAAGTCATTTCCGTCGAGCCAGAGGGCCAGAGCTACCGGATTACCATTCGCCCGCCGGCCGACATCGCCAGATACTTTGCAAAAAAGGGGTCGGCAGCCATAAATGGCGTTTCGTTGACCGTCGCTGATGCGCTTCCGAATGGAGACTTTCAGGTTGCCATCATTCCACACACTTGGGACGTAACCACGCTTAGAGAATTACAGCCGGGGTCCCGGGTTAATCTTGAGATCGATATGCTGGCGCGCTACGTGGCTCGCATGATTGGCGTCGATGCGCCGACCCCGCATGACGCTGAAGGAGCCAAAGATGGCTGAAGACTTTTCTGCAGCAATTTCTAGCATTGATGAGATCATCGAGGACGCCCGAAACGGCAAGATGTACATCCTTGTCGATGCGGAGGATCGCGAGAATGAAGGCGATCTTATCATTCCAGCGAACTTCGCGACGCCAGAAGCCATCAACTTCATGGCTAAGTTCGGCCGAGGGCTGATCTGTCTGGCAATGACCGGAGAACGCGGACGGGCTCTCAACCTGGATATGATGGCGCGCGAAAACCGGGAAAGTATGGGAACCGCGTTCACGGTCTCGATTGAGGCTGCTGAAGGCGTCACCACCGGCATCTCCGCGCACGATCGTAGCCATACGGTGCAAGTCGCGATTGATCCGATGTGCGATGCCGCTGATATTGTTTCGCCAGGCCACGTGTTCCCGCTGATCGCCAAGGATGGCGGCAGCTTGGTCCGGGCCGGACACACAGAAGCCGCGGTGGATATCTCGCGCATGGCGGGCCTCTATCCCGCCGGCGTGATCTGCGAGATCATGAATGATGATGGTTCCATGGCGCGTCTGCCGGAGCTGGTTTCATTTGCGCAGCTTCATGGATTGAAGATAGGTACAATCGCCGATCTGATTGAGTATCGCCGAAAGCACGATCGGTATCTTGAGCGCCGCGTCGAAGCACCGCTTGAGAGCGCTTATGGCAACGGATTCAAAACGGTCATCTTCCGCAACGCTCTCGATGGAAGCGAACACATCGCGATTGTCCATGGTGGGATTGAGCCGGACAGCACGACGATGGTTCGAGTACACCGCACCGACGTGCTTGCCGATATCCTTGGCGAAAAAGGACCACGCGAAGGGCTGGTCGAGCGGGCGATGAAGATTATCGCAGACGCCGATGAGCCAGGCGTTGTTGTTTTCGTCAACACGATGCGCCCGAATGCTCTGGCTGAACGTCTCGGCATGAAAACCTCGGAGCCAAGCGACACCCATGCGCCTTTGCGTGAATACGGGGTTGGTGCTCAGATTCTGCGCGAGCTTGGTGTGCGCAAAATGATTTATCTCTCAGATACCGAACCGACGCGAGTGGCCGGACTGGATGGCTATGGGCTGTCGATCGAAGGCTGGCGTCCCCTCTCTGACAAGGAACCGAATTAATGGCACGTCATCGCATTTTGATTGTGAACTCTCCGTACTACGCGCACATCTCCGACGAGCTCGAGCAAGGCGCGCGCGAAGCTTTGGACGCATCCGACGATGAGTGCGAGGTAGAGACCATCATGGTTCCCGGCGCATTTGAGGTTCCGGGTGCCATCGCGATGGCCGCCGATAGTGCTAAATATGACGGCTATATCGCTCTGGGCTGCGTGATCCGTGGAGAGACAACCCACTATGACTATGTATGCGGTGAGAGCGCGCGCGGATTGATGTTTCTGTCTACCGATCGCCGGCTTGCGATCGGTTACGGCATCGTCACCGTTGAGAATGAAGCTCAGGCGCTAGCACGCGCCGAGCGGACCCAGAAGAATAAAGGCAAGGATGCCGCAATCGCTTGCCTTGAGATGCTGAAACTTCGCAAGAAGTTCGTTCGGTAGACACAAGCGCAACTAATCGCAGTGTCCCTGCACAAAAGGGCATGGCTTTTTCGGACCACCGATGGCAAGGACGCGCGATGAGCGATCAGAAACTCCCATTTGAGGTCATTCGCGCCCGGCGTGCCGGTGCGCGGCTTGCGGCTGTGCAAGCCTTGTATCAAATGGAACAGACCGGCCAGAGCGGGAAAGCGGCAATCCGCGACCTTATGGATGACCGTCTCGGTCTCGGCCCAGATGAAGCTCCTGTTGAAGAGGCCGATCCGGACCTCTTCAAATCAATCGTTAATGCCACGATCGAGCACCAGAGCGTGGTCGACAAGGCAATTCTCGCGCGCCTGTCCAAAGGTTGGAAATTGTCGCGTCTCGATTCGACGACGCGGTCCATATTGCGCGCCGCGACTGCGGAACTGGTCGCGCATCAAGAACTTTCCCGGCGCATACTGCTGGATGAATATGTCTCACTCGCCCACGATTTCTTCGACAAGACTGAAGCGAATTTCGTCAACGCCGTTCTCGACAATGTCTCAAAAGACTTGCGACCCGAAGAGGCTTAGGTCTTAGTCTCTGGTGGAGACAGTGATGGACGAAACTGCCTGGATCAGACGCTATATCGCGCCCCTCGTGACCGCTGTGGGGGCAGACGAATTACGCGACGACGTCGCGCTGTTGACCGCGCTTGGACCAACCATCGCAACCATGGACACTCTGGTCGAGGGTGTGCACTTCCTGCCGGCGGACCCGATATCCACAGTGGGCCAGAAGCTCGTCCGTGTGAACGTTTCCGACATCCACGCCAAAGCAGCTGAGCCTGTAGAGGCGCTTTTGTCCATCGCTTGGCCGCGAGGACGATCCGAGCAGGCGTTCAGCGAGCTTTTGTCAGGGATTGCGAAAGATCTCGATGAATTTTCGGTGTCCCTCATTGGAGGCGATCTGGTTCAGCATTCAGGCCCGCTGACGTTGACCCTCGCCATAACCGGGCGGTGCATCGGAAAATCACCAATCCGTCGAAGCGGCGGACGGATTGGCGACGTCTTGTACGTCAACGGGGAGATTGGTTGGGGACAATTGGGTTTGCAGGCGGCGCGGGTAGGCGGGG
The DNA here is from genome assembly GCA_017642885.1 of Henriciella sp. Taxonomy (GTDB): domain Bacteria; phylum Pseudomonadota; class Alphaproteobacteria; order Caulobacterales; family Hyphomonadaceae; genus Henriciella. Next base: position 23,557 of record JAEPOM010000008.1, read on the forward strand.
ATGAGCAGATCGCAGAGCGCTATAGAATCCCGCGGATCAGCCCATCTTTTTCCGCCCGGACGGTCGCAGACGTTGCTTCGGCGAGTATGGACGTCTCGGACGGCCTCTTGATCGACGCTTTGCGCCTCGCGGAAGCATCCAAATGTGGTGCGCGGATTGATTTGGACCGAGTGCCTCTCGCCGCGCCATCGGAAGAGTTGGCGACCATTCTGGCGCAATGTACGGGTGGAGATGACTACCGAATCCTCATCAGTGCTCGACCAAATCTAGAGATTCCGGGCTTCTGGGCGATTGGAGAGCTGACCGAATCACATGGTCTCTCAATCCGACATCGCGGGCAGCAAGTTAACCCTCCATCAACCCTTGGGTTTGAGCATTAGGCAGAATTGTAGAGTTACGACTCGCGCCTAGCGCGATTATCCTTGCGAATGCGCTATGGCTGTAGCAGTCATGGTCTCACAAACACACAAGGCAGGGCTGAGAGAGATCTGTCTGATATAACAGGGAGGAAGGGCTAAATGACCCTCTGGTTTTGGATAGCCTTAGTCGCGGCTGTGCTCGCGATTGGCTTTGGATGGCTGCAGAGCCAATCCATTATGAAAGCGGATGCGGGTAATGACCGCATGAAAGAGATCGCAGCAGCGATCCAGGAAGGCGCGAACGCCTATCTCAGTCGTCAGTACCGTACGATTGCGATCGTGGGTGTTGGCGTGGTTGTGATCTTGGCGGTTTTGTTCCGTAATTGGGAAGTGCCACTGGGTTTTGTGATTGGCGCGGTGCTGTCGGGCGCAGCTGGCTTCATCGGCATGAAAGTGTCCGTGCAGGCCAATGTTCGCACAACTCAAGCGGCCAGCGTTTCATTGCAAGACGGCCTGTCTATGGCGTTCAAGTCGGGCGCTGTGACTGGTCTGCTCGTGGTTGGTCTCGCACTGCTAGGTGTCGCGGCTTATTACGGTCTGTTGGTCGGCGTAGTTGGCTATGAAGAAGGCAGCCGTAAGGTCGTCGATGGTCTTGTGGCTCTTGGTTTTGGCGCTTCATTGATCTCCATTTTTGCGCGTCTTGGCGGCGGTATCTTCACTAAAGGTGCTGACGTTGGAGGCGATATGGTTGGTAAAGTGGAAGCTGGTATCCCAGAGGACGACCCGCGTAACGCTGCAACCATCGCAGACAATGTGGGCGACAATGTCGGCGATTGTGCCGGTATGGCCGCCGACTTGTTCGAAACCTATGCTGTGACAATTGTTGCGACCATGGTTTTGAGCGCGATCTACTTCGCTGGAACAAGCTACCTCGGCGCGATCCTGCTCTTCCCACTAGCGATTTGCGCAGTGTGTATCATCGCATCGGTCATCGGCACGTTTTTCGTGAAGCTCGGTAAAGGGTCCACCAATATTATGGGCGCCCTTTATAAAGGGCTCATCGTGACGGGCCTTCTGACTGTGGTTGGTCTCGGTGTCGCTGTGAACTATGCGCTGCCGACCGGCTTTGGTGAGCTTCCTGGTGCCGCAGCCGCGCTCGGTTTGACCGGAGCAGTCACCGGCATGGATCTATTCCTATGCGGTGTCGCTGGTCTGGTTGTCACGGCGCTGATCGTGGTGGTTACGGAATATTATACCGGCGTCGATTATCGCCCGGTGAAGTCAGTGGCTGAAGCTTCCACTTCTGGCCACGGTACGAACGTGATCCAGGGCCTGGCCGTCTCGCTTGAGTCAACCGCGCTCCCAGCGATCACGATCATGGCAGGCATCATCCTGACCTTCAATCTGGCTGGCTTGTTCGGTATTGCGATCGCAACGACCACCATGTTGGCGCTCGCTGGTATGATTGTCGCCCTCGACGCGTTTGGTCCTGTGACCGACAATGCCGGCGGGATCGCTGAAATGGCTGAGCTGCCAAGCTCTGTTCGTGACACGACGGACGCTCTCGACGCTGTCGGGAACACGACGAAAGCCGTGACTAAGGGTTACGCTATCGGATCTGCGGGCCTCGGTGCGCTGGTGCTGTTTGCGGCATATAATGAGGACCTCAAATACTTCGCTGTGAACGCAGCGGAGAGTTCGATCCTGCATGGCGTAACGGTCGATTTCTCGATCGCTAACCCATACGTGGTGGTCGGTCTGCTGTTCGGTGGTCTGCTACCATTCCTCTTCGGCGGCATGTCGATGATGGCAGTTGGCCGTGCCGCGCAAGCGGTGGTTGAAGAAGTCCGGTCCCAGTTCAAGAATGATCCAGGCATCATGGCTGGTACGTCCAAGCCGAATTACGGCAAGGCCGTGGATATTCTAACCTCGGCAGCGATCAAGGAAATGATTGTTCCGTCACTGTTGCCAGTTCTGTCACCGGTGGTGCTATTCCTGCTGATCTGGTGGATTGCAGGTGTTCCTGCAGCACTTGCTGCAGTTGGCGCAATGCTCCTCGGTGTCATCGTGACTGGCCTTTTCGTGGCCATCTCAATGACCTCAGGCGGCGGAGCCTGGGACAATGCCAAGAAGTATATCGAAGACGGTAATCATGGCGGTAAGGGCTCCGAAGCCCACAAAGCCGCTGTGACCGGCGATACTGTCGGTGATCCTTACAAGGATACAGCAGGCCCTGCCGTGAACCCGATGATCAAGATCACTAATATCGTGGCGCTCTTGATGCTCGCTGTTCTGGCCGGTGGTCACTAGATCCGACTGAGACTTAAATAGTTAAAACCCGCGTTTTCGGACGCGGGTTTTTTCATGGCCAATCGTTAACGATGATTGGTCTGGAATTTGCTGTGTATTCGGGGGCTAGCAATAGATGAACCCGAATGGTGTTAACGAGTCTAACAAATTTTGCGCATTCTGAGCAAACAAATGGTCGTTATGTTCTGACGCCGTTTGTTTGGGTGTTTGCGCTTATGTTCTCGCTTGGCCAGTGGGCGACACTCGATTCCACACCGTCCTTTGGCATGGTGGCAATCGCGCCGGATAAGGTTCCAGACGACCTCGTCACAGTAGACCCAGCAGACGAGGTCGCACCGCTTGATGCGACGAGTGATAGCGTAAATATCGTCCCGGTTCGCCCAGCACCCTCGCCGCAGCCGCGACCCATCCGGCGCGGATCGTTTTTCGCGGACTTGCGCAAGCCGCTCGATTTCAATCAGTGGCGGGTCTCCACCCATAAGAACGACAAACAGAGTGATTATTACGGCGGCCCGTGGCAGATCGAGAACATCGTTCAAGAGCCCGATCGGTTGATCCTGAAAGTGATTGCGGGCAAGGACGGGCAGCGTCCGAGTATGGCGGAGATGCAGACCCGCCAGAAATATCACTATGGCCGCTACGAAGTTATCATGCGCCCCTCGGCGGAAAGCGGTGTGGTCTCAACTTTCTTCACCTATACCGGCCCTTGGGCTGGTGATCCGAAGGATGAAATCGATATCGAATTTGTCGGTAAGCGACCGGAAACGGTGGAGTACAATTACTGGAAAAACGCCCGAAAAGGGGCCTATAGCCGCGAGCCCCTCGACTTCGACATTTCATCGGGATTGAACTTGTACGCGTTCGAATGGCACCCCGACGAGATCATCTGGTTCGTGAACGGTGAAGAGCACTACCGATCACCACGGGATGCTTCGCGTATTCCATCCCATGCCGGCAATATATTCATCAGCGCATGGACCGGGGTCGAGGGGATGTACGCCTGGACCGGACCAGCGCGGTTCGAAGAGAGCGCACAGGCCGAATACGCGTGCGTGTCTTTCACCCCATTCGACGGGGATTCTTATTCATGCTCAGATTTGTGGGCTCAAGATCCGCAGTTTCAAAGCGATAATCTGAACATATCCAGCGACTAACGGCGTCCGGTTGGGTTGCCTGGCGTGCGTTCATCTGTCTGGGGCAGAGCGACCGCACCGACGGTACCGAAGATCTGCTCAAGTAGGCCTAGCTCGCGGCCACGCGTCGGGGTCTCTCGAGAAGCGTAACGAATGACCGAGCCATCTGATTCGTCATAAGTCAGGAGCTCTTCGACGACATCGTCTTCACCAAACCGGATGGCTGTGATCGAGCGCGCTTTTGTCCGCGGCGTCAGGAATGCAATCCGCTCTCTCTGGGTGGTGATGTAAAACCAGGTGTTCTCATCGAAAACGCTTTCCGTTGAGGCCGACCCAAGCTGCGCCAGGACGCTGGCTCGCGAATCCTCTCCAACTTTGATATCCCGCGGCAGAATCTCGTCGGCGGTATACCCGTGATAGTCCTCGATCGGGCTAATGCAGGCCGTTGTGAGGCTTGCGAGTGCTAAGGATGCGAGAATGACACGTCGCGCCATGGGGGAACTCCTGATAACTGAGCTGGAGATAAGGCCGAAAAGCTGTAAATGGCAAGCGTCAGGAAACACCAGAGACGGGACGAAAATAGGGCGGTTCATGTTTGGTTGGTTCAAGAAAACGAATGCGGACGCGCTTGCGGTCCGAAATTGGCGAGATGCTGTTACTGTAATGGCGCGGGAACCCGAGCCATTTTTGCGGGGCTGGATAGCAGATACGATCTATGGTCGCTTTCATATGGTCGCCCTTGTCGCGACGCTGGCAATGCGCAGGTTCAGGGAGCAGGGGCGTGAGGGTCAGGCGCTGTCCAAGGCTTTTTCCGAGATGTTGTTCTCAGACTTCGACCATTCATTGCGCGAGCACGGAGTCGGGGATTCATCGATTGCCCGTCGCATTCGAAAAATGGGAGAGGAGTTTTATGGTCTTGCAACTGCGGTAGACGAAGCGTTGGAGCAAGGTGGACCGGACAAACATCTTGCTGAGGTCATTCGGCGCAATATCCAGCCTGATCGCGACAAAGCGTTGATGCTTGCGACTTATGTTCTCGATTTGAACGAGCGGATGGAGCGCGTTCCAGCCGAACTCATTCTCGTTGGACCCGACGAAATGTGACTTCGCGTAAACTTAGCGCCAGCGCAGCACATTCTATCCGTTGCCTTTCCGAACGGTCGCGAATAGGTTGCGCCGACTTTTAGGGCTTTGTGGAGTTCCGCCGAATGGCCAGCCTTATACTGTCAATCGACGCCATGGGCGGCGATGCGGCCCCAACGGTCGTACTTGACGGTTTGAAAATTTTTGCCTCGCAGCGAAAGAATGTCCTGTTCGAAGTGCACGGACGGGCACAGGATATTACACCCGGAATCGAAGCGCGCGGTTTGACGGATCGCTGCACCGTTTTTCACCACGATGATGTCGTCGATATGAGCGAGAAGCCGTCGGCGGCATTACGCCGGGCCAAGACGACCAGCATGTGGGGCGCCGTGCAGGCTGTAAAAGCCGGACGTGCCGGGGCCGCAGTTTCGGCGGGCAATACCGGCGCGTTAATGGCGTTTTCGATGATGTCGCTGCGAAAGATGGACGGAGTCCACCGCCCAGCCATGACGGCGATCTGGCCAACTATGGAAGGCCGGTCTGTCGTGCTCGACGTAGGCGCAAACCTCGATGCGGATTCAGATCAGTTGGTGACATTCGCTATCATGGGAGAAGCCTACGCTCGAGCCGTGACCGGAAAGGCCAAGCCTTCGATCGGATTGCTGAATATCGGCTCAGAGGATGGCAAAGGGCGCGACACGCTGAAACTGGCAGCCGAGCGGCTACGGGAGTCGGAGTTAGGGCTCGACTTTCGGGGCTATATCGAAGGCAATGACATTGCGCTGGGCGCCGTAGATGTCGTTGTAACCGACGGATTCACCGGGAACGTGGCGCTCAAGACCGCCGAAGGGACCGCTCGTTTGGTGGCGTCTTACGTGCGCGAAGCGCTGACGTCCGGCGTGATTTCGAAGGTCGGCGCAGCGCTCGCCAGTTCGGGTCTTAAGCGGCTCAAAGAGAAAATGGATCCGTCAAATGTGAATGGCGGTGTGCTTCTCGGACTAAACGGCGTTGTGGTCAAAAGCCATGGCGGGACCGATGCTGACGGATATGCGACGGCTGTCAGGCTGGCCGCAGATCTCGCCGCAAGTCGGTACATGGAAGAAGTCGCTGCCGGTCTCAGCCGAGATCGCGTCGAAGTGAGTTTAAGCGAGGTCTCAGAATGAGTGCCATCAGAAGTGTCATTCGCGGTACCGGTGGTTATCTGCCCGAGCGGGTGATGACCAATGCCGAAATGTCGACCATTGTTGAGACATCGGACGAATGGATCCATGAGCGGACCGGAATTCGGCAACGCCATATCGCGGCTGACGGCGAACTAACATCAGACCTCGCCACGAAGGCCGCGCAATCGATCCTGAGGGATGCGAGCATCGCAGCGGACGACGTGGACCTCATCGTCCTCGCAACGACCACGCCGGACAAAACGTTCCCCGCGACAGCGACAGCAGTGCAAGCCAATCTTGGAACGGGCCCGGGAGCTGCTTTCGACGTCCAGGCGGTTTGCTCCGGGTTTCTGTTCGCGCTCGCCGCGGCGGATTCCATGCTGAAGACGGGATTGTTCAAAACCGCTTTGGTCATTGGAGCAGAAACATTTACACGCATTCTCGATTGGTCGGATCGCGGCACATGCGTTCTCTTTGGCGACGGTGCCGGCGGCGTGGTGCTCACCGCTGAGAGCGAAAGCGATGCAGGCGGTCGCGGGATCCTGACGCACCATATTCGGACGGATGGCACCAAGAGTGAGCTGCTGCATGTCGATGGCGGCGTGTCCTCGACGGGCACGATCGGACATGTTCGGATGCTCGGAAACCAGGTGTTCAAGCACGCCGTGACGAATATCTCGAGCGCGATCAATGCGGTCTACGAAGAAACCGGAATTAACTCAGACGATGTCGACTGGTTCGTGCCGCATCAGGCCAATCAGCGCATTTTGAACGGCGTCGCCAAGAAGATGAAGCTTGATGAGAATAAAGTCATCTCGACGGTTAGCCAGCACGGCAACACGTCTGCGGCTTCAATTCCACTTGCTTTACACACGGCTGTCAGCGATGGTCGTATTCAACCGGGCCATTTGGTGCTCAGCGAAGCCATGGGCGGCGGATTTTCCTGGGGCGCAAGCCTCTTCCGCCTCTGATCTTTTGGATTTCGTTAAGAACTCGGTCGCTATTGTTAAGGAAGAGGAGCTCTAAACGTGACGAATGAAACGCTCACCCGTGTGGAACTAACCGACGCGATTGTGCGTGAGGTCGGTCTGACACGGCAGGAATCCTCGCACTTGCTCGACCGAATGCTGGAAATGATCAGCGAGAACCTGGAACAGGACGGGACGGTAAAACTGTCTCGCTTTGGCAATTTCAATGTCCGAAAGAAAGCGGCCCGCGAGGGGCGCAATCCAAAGACAGGGATTCAGGCAACAATTTCGGCGCGCAAGGTTGTGACTTTCAAACCTTCTCCGATGCTAAAAGATCGCGTCGGAGGCTAAACGCGAGACCAAACAAGACATGCCGAGTTCTGCCGCCCGCAAGATTGAAAAATCCGCTGATGCCTATCGTTCAATCGGGGAAGCTGCTGAAGAGCTAGGCTTACAACCGCACGTCTTGCGCTATTGGGAAACCAAGTTTTCGAAATTCGTGAAGCCGCTGAAACGCCGCGACGGACGTCGCATGTTCCGTCCAGAAGACATGGCCGCTCTTCGGGCCATTCAGTCGCTCGTGCACGATCAAGGCATGACGCTGAAGGGCGCTGGAAAGCTGCTCAGCGAACAAGGCGTAGACTCTGTTCTTGGCGGCGAGGCACGTATTGTAGCGCCCGCAGACTCAGGCGAGGTTGAAGCGTCCATTAGTCCGGCAAGAGAGATGCAGGAAACCGTGCGCAAAGCCTTTGAAGCATCACCCTCGGATATGCCTGCAAGTGGCACACAGGAACGTCTGGAGACGATCCTCTCTGATCTGACCGACATCAAGGCCCGTCTCGACGCGGTGCGCCTGAAGAACGCGGCCTGAACAACACAAAGAGCGCCGTCTTTTTCCATTGCCAATTTTGAAGATGCGCCTATACCACCGGGCTTGGTCCGGAGCGTAGCGCAGCCAGGTAGCGCACTTGACTGGGGGTCAAGGGGTCGCAGGTTCGAATCCTGCCGTTCCGACCAATCCTAGCTGATGATCAGGTAGGTTAAACCACCAAACAATAAGAAGAGTGGCCCGTAACAAACCAGCGTTACAAGGATCGCGTTATACCGTTTCTTTTGCAATGGTCGCAGCATAACGACATCCATGCATAGATGGTGCCAGTAAGGATTCTGTTAACCTGTTCGGTTCGCGCAAAAGGGCGCTTGTCTCGCGCCGCAAGCCCGTTTAACGAGGGCGCCGTGCCCGCGTGGTGAAATTGGTAAACACAGCGGACTTAAAATCCGCCGCCTATTATTGGGCTTGCCGGTTCAAGTCCGGCCGCGGGCACCACTTTCTCATTTCAAGCCTAGCCTAAGGCCTTGCGCCCGCCCGGCGATCAAGCCAAACAGGCGAAATGAGCGAGACCCCAGATAAACCCGTCCCGGATGACGAAGAGCAGCGCGCGCAACTTGCGAGCGACTTGCGCGATGCCATCGATCTTGGGGAGGGAGACTGGATCCGCGACACGCTGGACGATATGCACCCTGCGGATGCGTCGGACTTGCTGGAGCACTTGTCGACGGAGCGGTTTGAGGCAGCGGTTGAGCTGCTGGATGGCGAGCTACCTTCAGAAATCCTGATCGAGCTACGCGAAGAATATCGCGAAGACGCGGTTGAGATAATGAGCGACGAAGCGGTCGTCGAAGCGCTTGATGATCTCGAAACCGACGATGCGACAGCCGTTCTTGAAGACCTCGATGAGGATCGTCGGGAGCGCATTCTTGATGAATTGGAGCCGGAAGACCGGGCTGTTCTCGAAGCGAGTTTCGAATTTGAGGAAGACACCGCTGGTCGTCTCATGCAGCGAGAATTCCTGGCGGCACCGGAATTCTGGACAATTGGGCAAACAATTGATTTTGCTCGAGATAATGCCGCCGACCTTCCAACCGATTTCTACGAAATCTATGTGGTCGACCCGACAAACAAGCCCCTCGGATACGTCCTCCTGTCACAGCTCCTGCGAACCGGACGAGACGTTAAACTGGCCGATATTATGGGGTCGTTCAACTCCGATATTCATGTCGATCAAGACCAGGAAGAAGTCGCTTACCAGTTCCAGAAATATGCGCTCGCTTCTGCCCCAGTGAAAGATCATGAGGGTCGGCTCGTCGGGATGATTACAGTGGATGATATGGTCCACGTCATCCAGGAAGAAAACACGGAAGACCTCCTGGCGCTGGCGAACGTGTCGTCGGCGGATGGCTCGGACACCGTCTGGGAGTCGGTCAAAGCGCGTGCGCCATGGCTCGGGATCAATCTCATCACAGCCTTCGTTGCGTCTGCCATCATTGCTCTCTTTGAAGGAACGCTCGATCGACTTGTTCAACTCGCCATTCTGATGCCGGTCGTGGCCGCTCTGGCCGGCAACGCGGGCAGTCAGGGGCTCGCCGTCGCGGTGCGCGCCATTGCAGAGCGTGAAATGGAGGGCAAAGCCGGACGTCGCGCAGTCGTGCGGGAAACGCTTACCGGTGTGGTCAATGGTGGAATATTTGCGATCGGCGTGGCATTGGTCGCCCTGTTTTGGTTCCAGGACGTCAAACTTTCTATCATCCTGGGCGTCGCCATGTTTGCGAGCTTTGTCTGGGCGGGTGTCTCAGGAATTCTCGTTCCGCTGACCCTGAAACGTATGGGTGCGGATCCGGCCGTGGCGTCATCGGTCTTCGTCCTGACGCTTACCGACGTGATGGCATTCTTCAGTTTCCTCGGGCTCGCGACACTATTTTTGTTGTAAAAACGGGTGCTTGCAGCCCGGCGCATAGATTGCACTCAACTCAGGAATGGATAGATAATCTGTCCCAAACCGGAGCAGGTGATGGCATTGAATATGCGCACATCTCAAGCGGGACTTGACGTCATCAAGGCGTTTGAGGGGTTTCGCGCACGCTCAGAAGCATTGCCCAATGGTCGCTGGATCATTGGATACGGCCACATGCGCCGTGCTCGCCAGGGGATCCGGGTCAGCGAAACGGAAGCTGAGGCGATCCTCCGGGAGTACGATCTGCCGCCGGTTGAACGGTATGTGATGCGGTGCGTCCTCGCGCCGATGTCTCAAAACGAATTCGACGCGCTTGTCTCACTGGCGTTCAATATCGGTCCGAAAGCATTTGCCAGTTCAGACGTTGTGGCGGGTATCAATGGCGGAAATCGCCTCGATGCAGCCGAGTCGTTTGATCTCTGGCGCCGCGCCAAAATTGGCGGCCGCATCCAGATTGTCGATGCTCTCGTCCGGCGACGCGCCGCCGAGAAGGCGCTGTTCCTGAATGCGCCAGGCAGGATGCCGGTGGCCTCGTCCAGGCTGTATCGCGCGCTGCACGATTCCGACGCGTTGTCCTACACGCCTGAACCACGTGAAATCCTGGTTGAGCATCATCCAGGAACACCTCAAAAACCCATGCAGATCGACGATACGCCCGAACAACCGAACCGCACCGCAACAGAAGAAGCGGCAGAATCGGTACGCCAGCAAATGGTTCGCATCCTTGGCGAAACGCAGGACCAAAGTGAACGCGACGACTCAACCGACGGTGCGACGCCTGAAGAAATCACAGCAGCAATCTCAGAGCTAGCGGGTGAAGATCAGGCCCGAGGCGTCCAGAAATCCGTCTGGCCACAACGCGAAGATCTGCCGCCTCCGCCATTCATGGACGAGGACGCCTTCGACGCTGCGCCAGATGCAAACTTCGCAGCAGCCGAGCTGACTCCGGAAGTCATCGACGATTTGGAAGAGGTAGAAGTTTCACAAGACAGCATCAATCGCGCCATCGAAGTGAATGAGGCCATCGAAGCCGAAGAGAGAACGGGGAGCATCCTCGCCGCGCTTCCATTTGGTGTGCTGGCTCTGATCGGGGCTGTGCTGGGTGGATATGGTGTGGCGGGCCAGTTTGGCCTGATCAACAGCCGAGAATCCGGGAACAGCGGCTTGGAGAACTTCTTGCCTATCTTCTTGATCTTGATCGGTCTGATCCTGCTCGGTGTGATGGGCTATTACTTCATTCGAACATTGATGTCGGACGACTGACTGCAAACGCAATTGGCAATAATGCGAGCGATTGATACGCTCGCATCTCATTGATCAATGTAACGATTTACGAGGTGGGCCATGTTTCGGTTGTCTTTGCTTTCATTCATGAGCCTCTGGTTTTCAGCGGCATCTCTTGCGCAAGAGGATGCACCGCCACTTTCCAGCACCGCAGCTGAAGCACTTGAGCAGTGTCTCGCGCAAGATGATGTCGAAACCTGTACCGGGGCTTGGGTCGCTCCGTGCAGCGAAGACGCACTGACAACGGTGGATATCCTTGCCTGCTACGCGCCAGAACTCGCGTTCTGGGAGGCGCGTTTGTCCACGGTTCTGGTTGAACTCGAACAGATATATGTCGAACTAGATCAATTCGATGATGCAGCCCGCGCACTGGCACCGCGCTTGGAGATTTATCAGGAGCAATGGGAGGCTTGGCGCGCCGCCAAGTGTGGCTTCGAGTATTCTAAGTTTCGCGGCGGCTCGCTCGGCCGGATAACCCATGTGGATTGTCAGCTGACTGAAACTTCGACCCGGGTTGCGGAGTTGCGAGCGTTGCTGGAAGAAGCTGGTCTGTAGCTAGACCACCTGCAGCGTACAGCATTGGCTTTTCAAATCGCTTTCCTTGAGCGCGATCATGGCCGCCTGATAGCCGGCCTCCACCGCTTCATCAAAAGCTTTCCAATCGCGCAGCTCGATATTTTTCAGCTGCGGAAGCACCAGAATGTCGACTAATTCACGCCCTGCATTCGGGTTCACACTGACTGTAGCCGACCGCATGAGTAGTCCAGCGATTGGTGGGGCGTTGGAAAAGCCGTGACGTGCGATCCAACCGAAAAATCCTGGTGGATCGACAAATTCTGAAGCATCGAGACCTTCCGGCGCGCGGGCAACATCGCATCCGACCACGAACCCACGTTGGAATTCGCGCATCACGTCGGTTGGGAAATTGTTGAGAACCGCGCCGTCCACGAGAACTTCACCCTCGTCAATCACGGGCGGCAAGATACCGGGTAGGGCGATTGTGGCGCGAAGGGCGCCACGCAACAATCCGCGCCGGTGCACGCGATAGGCTCCGTCGGTGAGGTTTGTGGAGACTGCAAAGAAAGGGAGTTCCAGGTCGCCAATCTCGGCGTCCCCGAAATGCTCTTTCAGACGAGCATCTACGCGGTGACCCTTGACCATGCCGACGACGGGTATGTTCCAGTCACCGAGCGGATTGGTCTCCACAAAGCCCTTGCGAATGCGGTATTCGATTTCGGCATCGTCCCATCCCATGGCCACGCAACCCGCGACGACAGCGCCCATCGAAGCGCCTCCAGCAAAATCGATCGGGATGCCGAGTTCTCGCATCGCTTTGACTACACCGATATGTGCGTAGGCGCGCGCGCCACCACCAGAGAAGACGACGCCCACGCTGCGCCCGGCAATGGTGCGCGCGAGACGATCACAATGCTCGCTGTTCACATCTTGCCAGTGGAACACGCGTGCTGCACCAGCGGCGCGCAACCAGTCTGCTGGGCGACACGCGTCGCGATCTTTGCCGTGGTGCAGGAGCAGAACATCAACCAGTTTTAGAGATTGCGCCGGAGAGTTTTCTTCCGGAAAGAGCGGGTAAGACGGTTTCGCATCTGCGCGTGCGACGACCCAGATCCTGTCGGCCTGGCGCATGGAGAGGCGATACCAGGCATTGTCTCCCAACGTCGAGATCAGAATGACAATGTCGTTTTCGGCTTCGAGGGAATCGAAAAAAGCGGAAGGTTTTTCATCGCCTTCGGATTCCTCGACGATACGCGTCTTGATGCCTAACTTCTCGAGCGAGCCACGAAGGGACTCAGCTCTCAGCCCGAGATCAATGGTCGGCGAAGTGCCCACCAAGGTGAACACTTTTGGAGCGGTGCGTCGATTGCGTTGATTGCCTTCCCGCAGACGCGACAAGATTAGGCGGATCATCGCGTTCAGAATTTCGGGTTCAGCCGAACTGATGCGCTGGAATCCCTGGCGGGAGATTTCGAGAACTTCGCTGTCCCTGAGCGCATAGACTGACGAAGAATGCGGGACATTGTCGGGCGTGCCATCGCCATCAATGTCGACGCCGCCCTGAAACATCGCCATTTCACCGACCGGTTCGCCGGCGCGAATATGACCCATGAACTCGCTGCGACCGTCGCGCATGGCTTTAAAGGCGCCAAAGGACCCAGACAATACGAAGAAAATTGAGTCCGACATCTCGCCAGCGCGGAACAAAGGCCAGCCCGCCGGCACGGAAAACCAACGCGCTTCCTTGCCCGCTGCCCGCAAGGCGCGGCGCGGGACATCCTCAAGGAACTTAATTGAGGCAAGGGCAGGCACTACGTCCAAACTCATGCCGCCAAATATACGCATTAATCGCTCTCCGTCATCTCGAAGGATCAATGCAAATATGGGGCAATTTCATGAAGGAATTGGTGACATTCGGTCACAAGCCCGGGATGACAGGCCATGCGCACGCCGTTAAGGCAGGAAGAAATTGGTTGTGGGAGTAACCTTTATGCCTGTCTTGAAGTCCAAGATTGATGTCGCTAGCGCAGCATATTCCGCCAATCGTCGTGCGATGGAAGCTTTGGTGGCCGACCTGCAGGGGCGCACCGCCAAAGCGGCTGAAGGCGGCTCTGAGCGGGCGCGAGAGCGGCATGTCTCGCGCGGCAAGCTGCTCCCCAGAGAGCGAGTCGAGAAACTTCTGGACCCGGCAACACCGTTCCTGGAAATCGGCGCACTGGCGGCGCACGATATGTACGATAACGAGGCGCCTGGCGCGGGTATGATTGCCGGGGTTGGCCGGGTCGAGGGGCGTGAATGTGTGATCGTCTGTAACGACGCCACCGTTAAAGGCGGCACGTATTATCCGATGACGGTCAAAAAGCATCTACGCGCTCAAGAGATCGCGGAACAGAACAATCTGCCTTGCATATATTTGGTCGATAGTGGTGGCGCAAACCTCCCGCACCAATCCGAGATCTTTCCGGATCGAGAGCATTTCGGACGGATCTTCTACAATCAGGCCAATATGAGCGCGAAAGGTATTCCTCAGATTGCTTCCGTCATGGGGTCTTGCACGGCAGGTGGGGCTTATGTCCCTGCCATGTCGGATGAAACCGTGATTGTCCGTAAGCAAGGAACGATTTTTCTGGGCGGACCACCTCTCGTGAAAGCGGCGACCGGCGAAGAGATTTCCGCTGAAGACCTAGGCGGTGCGGACGTCCACGCGCGGCAATCGGGCGTGGCGGATCACTATGCGGCCAATGATGATCACGCGCTCGCGATTGTGCGCTCTATCGTGAGGACGCTGCATCTACCCAAACCAGAAACAGTGGGTCTGCAGGAACCGACGGAACCGCTCTACGACCCGGCTGAGCTGCACGGACTGGTCCCGCAGGACGTGCGTGAACCATATGATGCGAGAGAGGTTATTGCGCGTCTCGTCGACGGATCTGAATTCCACGAATTCAAGAAACTCTATGGCGACACACTGGTGTGTGGGTTCGCGCATCTCTACGGGATGCCCGTCGCCATTTTGGCGAATAATGGAATCTTGTTCAGCGAAAGCGCGCAGAAAGCGGCTCACTTTATCGAATTAGCCGATCAGCGCCGCATTCCGCTGCTGTTTCTGCAGAATCTGACCGGTTTCATGGTTGGGTCCAAATATGAAGCCGGTGGTATCGCCAAGGACGGCGCAAAGATGGTGACAGCTGTGGCAACCGCGTCTGTGCCTAAGTTGACGCTGGTCACGGGGGGCTCTTTCGGTGCTGGAAACTATGGGATGTGCGGGCGCGCTTATAGCCCGCGTTTCATGTTTATGTGGCCAAATGCCCGCATCTCGGTGATGGGCGGCGAACAAGCCGCATCTGTTCTGGCGACAGTCAAACGCGATGGCATGGACCGCCGCGGCGAAGACTGGTCTGCAGACGAAGAAGAGGCATTCAAAGCACCGATCCGCGATCTCTATGAGCATGAAGGGTCACCATACTTCTCTACGGCGCGCCTTTGGGACGATGGGATCATTGATCCGGCCGATTCACGTCGCGTTCTGGGGCTTGCGCTCTCCGCTGCATTGAACGCGCCGTTTGACGAACGCGGTTTCGGCGTTTTCCGGATGTAGAACGCTGCGCAGAGATGCGCCCTCGGATTAATTCTCAGATAGCCTGAACCATCAAGGCGTGAGCAAACCCTCGCATCTCGTGATGAGTCTCGGCGCATTGGCGGGCATACGCGCCATTCCTGCAAAATTGTCGTGAAGAGCGCGTCATCCAGCTTTCGGATTCGTCACGGGTTTTTGGCAATCGGGGCAGGCAGTCTCAGGGTCGCCACACAAAGTGGTGTGATTGAATTGGAGAATACCATGACCCGTTATCTTTTATTGTTAGGAATCTCGGCTTGCGCGTTTGCCGCATCTGCTGGAGAGGACGTAACGTTCCAGACCGTCGACGCCAACAAAGACGGCTTTGTTTCCGAAAGCGAGTTTGTCAGCTGGAAAACAAGCACCGGTGAGATGTCGCCCGCGGATGCGCTGATCAAGTTCATCGAAATCGACGCTGATGCGAGCGGTATGATCTCGGAAGCCGAAATGGACGCGGCCAAAGTGCGGAAATCAGAAGAGAAGTCTGATTCCGATAAACAAATGTAAGGCGCGAGCAAATCTGTTGATGCCTGATGAGGAGCCCGTAGTTACGGGCTTCTCGCATGCTGATGTGGATCATTACAAAAAGGTAACTACAAATGTAACACGCAAGATTGTTACATTTGTAGTGCGCCTCCCTTTCAAGGGCGCTCACTCAAACTGTTCCAGGGAGGAACTTTCGATGAAAACCAAACTTTTGACCGGTGCGTTCGGTCTGTTTGCGGCAAGCGCGTTTGCTGTTGCTCATGCTGGTTCGCCGGCCGATTACTTTAACAAGATCGATGCAGATGCGAGCGGCGTGATCACGCAGGCGGAATATGTTGCCTTCAAGACCGCCGACGGTAAGCACAGCGCCGAGGAAGCCGGTGCGAAATTCGCCAAGGTTGCTGGTGACGATGGCGAGATGACATTGGCCGAATTCGAAACGGCCGTAAAAGCCAGCAAGAAGAAAAAGCACGGCGACAAGGATAAGGAGCGGTCTTAGAAACCGTCCTCCTTTTCTAAGCCCCACGACTCTCCAGGAAGCGCTCGCGATTTTCGCGGGCGCTTCTTTTTTTGTCGCGGGTCAAAAGCCTTCGCTTCAGCGAATTTGGCTGTACAGTAGTGGTCTAGGAGAAGCCCTATGAGCGAATACGAAACCATCAGTCTCGATGCGACCCGTGCCGGAATTGCGATCCTGACGCTAAACCGGCCAAACAAACATAATGCCTTCAACAGTCAGGTGATCGAAGAATTGACTGACGCCCTGGAGACACTGGAAGAGCAGGATACGCTGCGAATGGTGATCTTGCGCGGGGCGGGGAAAAGCTTCTCAGCTGGAGCCGACCTCGAATGGATGAAAGCGGCCCAGCACTGGACGCGCGAGGACAATGAGCAGGATGCACTGGCGCTCGCGGAAATGCTCCGCAAACTTGCCGAGCTGCCGCAAATGACCTTGGCGCTCGTTCAAGGGGCAGCGATGGGCGGCGGCGCAGGTTTGGTCGCCGCGTGCGATGTGGCCGTTGCGGTCAAAGGGACCAAGTTCCGATTTAGCGAAGTGAGGCTGGGGCTGACCCCCGCAACGATCTCGCCGTTCGTGATCAGCGCGATCGGCCCGCGCTGGGCAAAGGCCTTGTTCGTAACTGCAGAGATGTTCGACGCGGAGTATGCCGAGAAAATCGGATTGGTTCAGTATGTCGTATCCGATCTAGAAGAGCTTGCTGGCATGGAAGAGCACATTGCCGACCTGGCTATGGGGGCTGCACCTGGTGCCATTCGCGACGCCAAGAACCTGGTGCTGGACTTCACAGACGAGCCGTTCAGCCCGGCGCTTAGTCGGGCCACGGCGAAACGCATCGCTGAACGTCGTACAAGCGAAGAAGGTAAGGAGGGGCTGGCAGCCTTCCTTGAAAAGCGAAAACCCGATTGGGCGAATTAGATCATTCGACGCCGGGTAGCATCCCGACAGGTAAGCCGAGATCCCTCAAGAATGAGATCGCGGCATCGCATGGGTTGATGCCCGTCATGGCTTCAATCTGATTCTGGAACACGAATACCACGACGCCGAACATGATGGCGTAGATGAGAAACTGCATCGCCGACTTGAGCAGGAAAGCGCCTGCGCTTCCGGCGACGAGTCCAACGCCGCCAAGGATCAACGCACCGCTAACCGGCGTCAGATCGCTGACGTCCGCTGCCTGCGTATATCCAATGTAACCACCAACGCCAGCTCCGATAATTCCGGCTAGGCTGCTAAGGCGAACGCCAGATGCATATGCCATTTGTTTCCCCTTACTCTTTCCTCATGAATAGCTTAGGCGGTAAGAGGAGGCCGGGGCAAGGCTTTATCGCCAGCCGGCAATCTAGACGCTTAAGGACGAAGCCCAATGTTTTCATCGCTCTTGATCGCTAATCGCGGCGAAATTGCGTGCCGGATTTTGCGTACCTGCCGGGCGCTCGGGATCCGGGGGATCGCTGTTTACTCCGATGCGGATGTCCACGCGAAACATGTCCGCGAAGCTGATGAAGCGGTGTGGATTGGAGCAGCCGCGGCAACCGAAAGTTATCTGGATGGTGAGCGAATCATTGCTGCCGCGAAAGAGATTGGCGCTGAAGCCATTCATCCTGGGTACGGCTTCCTTTCGGAGAATGCTGCATTTGCACGCGCGGTTGAAAAGGCCGGGTTGATCTGGGTTGGGCCAAAGGCAGAGACCATCGAAGCTATGGGCCTGAAAGACCGGGCCAAAGCGATTGCAGAAGATGCTGGCGTGCCGGTTCTACCAGGGTATCGAGGCGACGCTCAGGACGCGGCCACGTTGACCAAAGAAGCGGAGAAGATCGGATTTCCGCTGTTAATCAAGGCCGTCGCCGGCGGCGGTGGAAGAGGTATCCGACTGGTCTCAAAGTCAAAAGAGCTCGCATCCGAACTTGAAAGCGCTGTCCGTGAAGCCGAGGCCGCGTTTGGCGATGGCCGGGTGATGCTTGAGAAATTAGTCGAACAGCCGCGCCATATCGAAGTGCAGGTCTTTGGCGATCGTCACGGCAACGCGGTTCACTTGTTTGAGCGCGATTGTTCGTTGCAACGCCGCCGTCAGAAAGTGATTGAAGAAGCGCCGGCGCCTGGAATGCCCGAGGATGTCCGCAAGGCCATGTGCGATGCGTCGGTGAAGCTTGCCAAATCCGTGGGATATGAAGGTGCCGGTACCGTTGAATTCATCGTGGATGGCGCAAAGCCGCTGGCGCTCGATACGTTCTGGTTCCTGGAAATGAACACACGCTTGCAGGTCGAGCATCCGGTCACCGAAATGGTCACTGGAACTGACTTGGTGGAGTGGCAGCTTCGCGTCGCGAATGGCGAGAAACTTCCGGCAAAGCAGAAAGATATCAAACTGCTCGGCCACTCGATTGAGGCGCGTATTTGTGCGGAAGACCCTGCCGACGGGTTCCGCCCCGGTGCTGGCCTGATCGAAGAGTTCGGAATGCTCGCCGATCAGGACGCCGATTGGATTCGCTGGGAAGCAGGCTTCGAGAGCGGCGACCGCGTGCCCGCTGTATACGACTCGATGATTGCGAAACTGGTTGTTTGGGGAGAGGATCGAGAGCAGGCGAATGACACTCTCATTGATACACTCGCGCATTTGCAACTCGTCGGTGTGCCAGCGAATATCGGCTTCTTGCGACGCTGTGCCATGGCCGACGCGTTTCTGGAAGGGACGCACCACGTAAATTGGATCGCTGAGCAAGGTGACGCGCTCAGCCAAGCCCCTGAAGCGCACCAACATGCATCTGTGATGGCTGTGTCAGATATTCTGATTGGTGAGGACGGCCACGACCCGTGGACCGTGCGAGATGGCTGGCGCTTGAACCGAGCGTCGGTAATGAAAACTGCGGTGGCCGTAGGAGACGATGCCGATTGGTTCGACCCATCCGAGCATACGCTTGGCGAGGATCTCTCGATGCCGTTGGTCACCGACCTATCGGCGCGCCGGTTTGCAGTGACAACGGGCGGCGATAGTGTTCTCGTCGAAGTACCTGATTTCGAAGCCGAGGCCGAAGCACTCGCAGGCGGCGACGCTGTCAAAGCGCCGATGCCGGGTAAAGTCATAGCTGTTAATGTGAAACCGGGGGACACGGTTGAAAAAGGGCAAGTCGTCGCCGTGATGGAAGCGATGAAAATGGAGCACTCCCTCACCGCGCCTCGAGACGGTGTCGTCGAAGAAATCGGTGCGGATGTTGGGGCGCAAGTGCCAGAAGGCGAAGTGCTCGTGGCACTTGAAGAGACCTAAGCGATTGTGATTCCACATTGGAATCTCAGTCGGATTTCCTAAAATAGCTTTTAATTATAGGTGTTTATGCCTGCGCGGGAAGGTCTCACACTTCAATACTCTAAGCGCCCTGGAGGACGAAATGTGCAGATTCGGCGCAGAAGGGTTTGTTGGCTCACCTGACCGTGTGGATGCGTTAGTATGGGCCGTGACGACGCTGATGCTCAATGGTCAGGGCACGCCTCGCATTCGCGCAATCTAGCGCCCGGTCCGAAAGGCTTTGCGACCGAGGTATTTGTTTTTCGTGGGTGCG
This sequence comes from Henriciella sp., assembly GCA_017642885.1. GTDB lineage: Bacteria > Pseudomonadota > Alphaproteobacteria > Caulobacterales > Hyphomonadaceae > Henriciella. The sequence continues at coordinate 43,338 of JAEPOM010000008.1, forward strand.
GGCTCTTCCGCCGATGCAGCAGGTTCCGCAGCTGCGTTTGGTTCAGCGTCTCCTGATAGGACCTTGCGCACGTGTGACAATGCGGAGCTGCCTGTGTTCACTTCGATTTCTGCTGCAGTTTTATCCAGCCGTCTGGCGAGAAGCTTCACGTGATAGGGCGTCAGACTATCCAGTGTTTTCTCAAACATGTCTTCGCCGAGTGTCTCTTTTAGCGTCAGCAAATCATCGCGCGTCTGTCCGGCAGCTACAATTTGCTTTCGAGCGAGTTTGATTGCTGCTCCGGAGAGATCAGAATCTTTGACGCGCGGGAACAGGGACTCATGCGCCAGGATCGCTGAGAGCGCGGTGCGTCCGTCTGGAATTAGGGCCATGATTTATGCTGCTGCCGGTTTTGATTGCGCCGCGAGTCGGGCTTGCACTTCCTGATATAGCATATTCACAGTCGCGAGCGCATCCCCTGGCCACTTCTGGGCCAGCGTTGGGTTCGCGCCTAGCTCGACAGGGTTTGCTGCGAAGTCGGATTTTTGCGGGATGACCGTCTGGAAGATGTCATATTCGCTCTCTGGATCGGCAGCACCATCGCGCATGGCCTGGAGAACAATGCTCTGATGCGTTGACCCGTCAAACTTGGTCGGCAGCACAACCGGTCGGTTAGACAGGCCGCGTTTCTTGAGGCTTTCGATGATATCCCCGGTGAAGAGGTCGAGCCCCAGCGTCGACATGAAGTCAGGAATTGTTGGAACAATAATCAGATCGGAGGCGGACAGAGTTGCCTCCGTCATGGCCGAGATACCTGGAGGGCAGTCGCAAATGACGATGTCATACTGTTTGCGAAGATCGGCCATATCCTGACGCAGACGAAGGCCAACGCGGCCTTCAATCGCCGTCATCGAATATCCCTGTTCCGTCAGAATATAGATCAGCTCTCGCTCCGCCCGGCGCAAGCCAGGCGTGGCCGGAACAAGCGACAGGTCCAGTGGTTTGCCCATAAAGCTCACATCACTCGCATGCGGCACGATGAATTTGGTCATGTGCGCAAAGCACTCGCCCAGAAAGTTCTCGCGAAGATAGTCGGATACATTGGTGTAATTGTGGATCGCATCGTAGAGGCGCTCATCGCCATTCTCGCCATAAATCAGCAAGGATGCGTTGGCCTGGCTATCCAGATCGACCACCAGGGTCTTGTAGCCTTCAGCCGCGAAGGCCTCTGCCAGAGAAACCGTTGTTGTTGTTTTGCCCACGCCGCCTTTTGAATTGGCAACGGAAATGACCCGTCCGAGCATTGATGCCCCTTTTCATTCTACGTACCGATGTCAGAAAAAACGCTGCCCAAGCCCGCAGGCTGGGGAACCAGTACACTCCATACCCATCAAATCGCCTGAAAAAACTTAAGAAACCGGAAACGAATCCGGCCGGGTCGCGACCGACGTAAGTTCCATACCGTTGAGAACTCTAAACGGTGTCGGAGAGGCTTATGAAGCTGCCCTGGTCCAAACCAGAAATGAAAAGTGGAGAATCCTGGATCGCATTGGCCGGGTTTGAGTTTCCGGAAGCCTCTACTCACACACTGCGCACGTCTGTGTGATCTACGGTGATTGGCAGTTGTTCGGAAGCGTTTCTAGATGGTCTGCATCGAACAAAGCAGAACCCGATTCAGGAGACACAAAATGAAACTCACACAAGCCGCTTTCGCAGCACTCGCGCTCGGTATGACAGGCATGATGACCGCAGCCCCCGTCAGTGCGCAAACAGCAATTGCTCAGCAAGCCGCCTTTGCGACTTCAGGCGACTTCATCAAGAAGTCCAAAAAGCTCAAAGGATCCTGGTCAGTGGTTGAGCGCGACGGGAAGTCTTTCATCGTATTCGCAGATGACTTTCGCGCCGCCAACGGCCCAGACCTGAAGATCTTCCTGTCGCCTAAGAGCGTTTCCGACGCAACGGGTAAAAATGCCGTCGACGGATCTCTCAACATCGGCGAACTGAAAAAGACCAAAGGCGCGCAGGAATATGAAGTCCCAGCGGGTGTGGATCTGTCTCAGTATGGCAGTGTCCTGGTTCACTGCGAAGCCTATTCCGTCCTATGGGGCGGCGGCAATTTGTAGGCGCTCTAATCTAATCACACTCACTCAAGGCCGGTCAGTTTTCTGACTGGCCTTTTTTAATTTGGAGATCATCAATCGAACTGATATCGGAAGGCGTGTATGCACGCCTTTCGAGTGATGAGCTGCCAAGCGGGTGGCTTTCCGGCATGTCAGCACAAGGCCGAGTGGGCGAGTGGGGTTCCATTCCGGTGTGAGCAGCTTAAGTGTGCACCGGAATGAGTCCGGAACACACGCGGCGATGAGTAAAGATCTTTATAAAATTCTCGGCGTTTCGCGCACAGCTGGTGCCGACGAAATCCGTCGCGCCTATAAACGCAAAGCCAAAGACTCTCACCCTGATCTCCATCCGGATGACGCTCAGAAGGCCGAAACCTTTAAATCGGCCTCTGCAGCATATGAAATCCTCGGCGATGAGCAAAAGCGCGGGCAATATGATCGCGGCGAGATCGATGGCGATGGCAATCCAACCGGATTTGGTGGACATCACGGGTTTGGAGGGACGGGCCAGACCGCAGGCGGTTTCCAAGGCGATCCATTTGAAGAAATCCTGTCAGGCATGTTCGGAGGCGGACGCCGCAGGCCGGGCCCGCGCAAAGGGAGTGATATTCGCTATCGCGTCGAGATTTCCTTTGAAGATGCTGTCACCGGCGCGCGTCGGGAGATGACCGTGGCGGATGGCCGGGCGCTGAACGTTTCTATCCCTGCAGGAATAGAAACCGGGCAAACGCTTCGCCTGAAAAGCCAGGGAAATTCCTCTCGGAGCGGTGGGCCGCCAGGGGATGCGCTTCTCGAGATTATCGTTCGGAAAAGCAATATCTGGACCCGCGACGGGAATGATATTCGCATGACTGTGCCTGTGCCGTTGAAAACAGCTATTCTCGGCGGGCAGGTTGAAGTGAATACTCCGATGGGTCCGATTACCCTGAAAATTCCAGAAGGGTCTAATTCCGGCGCGGTCTTGCGTTTGCGCTCAAAGGGCGTGCAGATGCCGGGAAAAGCGGGTCATCTGTACGCGCGTCTAGAAGTGCAAATTGAAGATCCACGCGACTCCGGATTGCGAGACTGGGCCAAGGGATAGCCAGTATGACTGAATTCCATCATGGCTATTCACTATCCATTCAGAGGCTTTTGAGCATATCGTGATCGTGATGAAAAAAATTGCTGCCCTCTTGATGTTTCTGGCCTTGGCGACGACGGCTGTGCCCACTCTGGCGCAGGCGCAATTGGGTAATTCTTTCACAGCCGACCAGGCCCGCGACGCCCGAGACAAGGGCAATGTAGTGCCGTTGCGCGATATCTTCCGGCAACTCAAACGTCAGTATGGTGGGTACCAGGTCGACGCAAATCTCTACAATCGGGATGGAGGTCAGGTTTACGTCATCGACTGGATGACGGAAAAGGGCGAAAGACTGCGAATCACGGTCAATGCTCAAACTGGACGTATCATCTCTACGAGCTAGGGTATAAATCATGAGAATTCTTGTTGTTGAAGACGAAGCAGACCTTCGCCGCCAGTTAGCGGATGCGCTCACGCATGCCGGATACGCCGTCGACCTCGCGGCTGACGGAGAAGATGGGCACTTCCTGGGTGATACCGAACCCTACGATGCAGTCATTCTGGACCTCGGCCTACCAAAGATGGACGGCGTGACAATTCTTGAGCGCTGGCGCGAGGATGGCAAAACTTTCCCCGTCATGATTCTCACGGCGCGTGATCGCTGGAGCGAGAAAGTCGCTGGATTTGATGCTGGTGCAGACGACTATGTGACCAAGCCGTTTTACACGGAAGAAGTCCTCGCGAGATTGCGAGCGCTCTTGCGGCGTGCGTCAGGACACGCGGTGGCCGCAATTGAAGCTGGGGCACTGCGTCTTGATACGAGGGCGGCTCGCGCAACAGTCAATGGCGAGCCAATCAAACTGACGGCCCATGAGTACAAGGTGCTGAGTTACTTGATTCACCATCAGGGCCGGGTCGTTCCGCGGACAGAGCTCGTTGAACACATTTACGATCAGGATTTCGACCGCGATTCGAATACAATCGAAGTGTTCATCGGACGCCTTCGCAAGAAAATCGGCAATGATCGCATTCAGACCGAACGGGGCCTCGGATATCGCTTGGTCGTTCCGGATGATGAGCGTTCAGGCGTTGTGACCTAGGCCTGTTTCGGGCAAGTCTTTACGTATGAATACCTTGCCCCCTTTCCGAAGAAATGCGCGACGTCTATCGCTGGCGCGCCGAGTTCTGATTGGGGCGCTGGTATGGAGCGTATTGATCGTCGCAGGTGGCGTGTTCGCTATTTCGGCGGTGTATCGCGCACAGACGATCAACCTTTTGGATGCGGATCTTGATTCGACGCTGGTGACGCTCGCGCGAGCGATAGAACCTCTGAACGACAATTCAGGACGGATCAGAGACATTCCTGAACGTCTGCCAAGTGATCCACGATTTGAGACACCATTATCAGGCCAGTATTGGGTCATCATCGCTGTGGATGATGATGGATCATACTCTGATGATATTCGCCCGCGCAGTGTCTGGGACGGCGAACCACCGCTTCCTCCGGAGCTAGCCGCAGCGGCGCTGGCTCAGCCAGGAGCGGTCATCCGTGGGAGTGAGGCGGAAGGTCCTGCTGGGGAACCAATCCGGATCGCTGTACAGTCCATAACGATTCCCAACCGAGACAATCCGATCTTGCTGGTGGCGGCGTCGGACGTGACCCAATCGAATGCGGGGGCTGATCAGCTTCGCACGATCCTGATCATTGCCATGACGACGCTAGCAAGTGGAACCCTGTTGGCGATGGCGCTCGGACTTCGATACGCGCTGCGTCCGTTGGACCGAATTCAATCCGACATTTCCGATATTCGCGAAGGGCGACAGGCCAGCCTGGCAGGCGATTATCCGGAAGAGGTTCAGCCATTGAGTGCCGAGCTGAATAAGCTGCTTGAACACAACCGATCGGTTGTTTCCCGGGCCCGCACGCATGTTGGCAACCTGGCTCATGCCCTGAAAACGCCGTTGGCCGTGCTCCGCAATGAAGCGAAAGGCGACACGCAGCTTGATGATGTCGTGCGCCGACAGACTGAAACCATGCATTCCAATGTTGAGCACTATTTGCGCCGCGCTCAGGCTGCCGCGCGCGCGGAAGCTCTTGGAGTCAGGACACAAGTGCTCGAGGCCGCTGATGGCATTGCCCGCGTCATGAACAAACTGTTTGCGAGTGATGGTAAGCAGGTCACCGTCGAAATCCCGGCCGACCTCCATGTGCGCACCGAACAACAGGATCTCGAGGAAATTCTCGGCAATCTGCTAGACAATGCCTGCAAGTGGACCCGCCACCACGTCAGAGTAAGCGCAAGCTCGGATGATGATGGGATGATCGTCATCCACATCGATGATGATGGGGCGGGGCTTTCCCCGGATGAGCGCGAGCAGGCGGTGAAGCGCGGCATTCGACTCGATGAAACCGCCCCGGGGACCGGGCTGGGTCTCTCTATCGTGGCGGATATTGCAGGCATGAATGGCGGCAGCCTGATTCTGGATGAAAGTCCGCTTGGAGGTTTGCGTGCCACGGTGAGGCTTCGCCGCGCCTGATCAACGTGCCGCAGGGCGCTTGGCGAATGATTGACTATATTGAACCTATGAGAGCTCGTACAAAAAGACTTTACGCTGTTGGGCTAGCTGCCGCTTTGGTGATCTCAGCTGTTGCTGTCGCCGGGGTCGCGCTGCGCCAGCACGCGGATTTATTCTATACGCCGCAGCTGCTCGTAGAAAAGGGCATGCCGGAAGCCGGCCAACGCGTGCGGGTCGGGGGATTTGTACAACTCGGTTCCCGACGCAACGGCGAAGGAGCCGAAATGCTCTTCGTCATCGAAGATGGATCCGGCGAAACGGTCCAGGTGTCCTATACAGGGCTGGTTCCGGATCTCTTCCATGAAGGGGAGGGCGTGGTCGCGACTGGGCAGTTTGAAGCCGGACACACACTCTTTGTTGCCGAAGAAATCCTCGCCAAGCATGATGAGAACTATCAACCCCGCGAATTGGAAGACGTCGAACGTCCCGTAAGCGCCAACGCGTACTGATCACGACAAAGAGAGCAGCTCTTGATTGGTACGGGAGGCCGCCGCACCCTATCTTCGTCTGAGCAAGATGGAGCAGGGACATGCAAAGCGAGCGCGTGGAATTTTCGAATGCCAAAGGCGAGACGTTATCCGGGGTGATCGAAACACCCGAGGGCGACGCCCAAGCATGGGCGGTCTTCGCGCATTGCTTTACCTGTTCCAAAAAGAGTCTGGCCGCCAGCCGCGTCGCGCGAGGCCTTGCTGAGCAAGGCATTGGGGTTCTGCGGTTCGACTTTACTGGGCTCGGTGAGTCGGACGGCGATTTCTCCACCAGCGGCTTCTCGGCGAATGTCGGAGATCTGATCTCGGCGACCGAGTGGATGGCCGAAGAAAACAGGCCCGTCAGCCTTATGATTGGCCACTCCCTGGGCGGAGCAGCGGCGGTCGTCGCGGCTGGACGGGTCGATAGCGTCACGGCCGTGGTAACGATCGGTGCGCCGTCTGATGCCGGGCATGTGGTTGAACAGTTCAAGGAGAGTGTTCCGGAAATCGAGGCAAAAGGCGCCGCGCAGGTCAATCTTGCCGGTCGACCTTTCACACTGAGCCGCGAATTCCTGACGGACGTCCGAGCCGCCAATGTCAAAGATGCCGCGGCGGCTCTGCGCAAGCCATTGCTCATACTCCATGCCCCGGGCGATGATGTCGTCGGCATTGATAATGCGACCGGGCTGTTTCTGGCCGCGAAACACCCCAAGAGCTTTGTCAGCCTCGATCAGGCCGATCATCTGCTGACGGGCAAAGATGATGCGCGCTTTGTCGTTGATGTCATCTCAGGTTGGGCCGGACGCTATTTCCCTGAACAACCAGAACAAAAAGCGGCGGCGGCAGCGCAGGCGCACGATATCCTTGTGCGCGAAACGCTCGCCAATGGGCCTTTCCAGAATGAAGTTGTGATCGGCGGACGGCGATTCCTTGCCGATGAACCCGCCAGCGTTGGCGGCGCTGATACAGGTCCGGACCCATACGCATGGGTTTCTGCCGGATTGGGAGCCTGTACCTCGATGACACTACGCATGTATGCAAACCGCAAAGGATGGCCGCTTGAGCGCGTCACTGTTGGACTGGAGCACGCCAAGAAGCACGCCGATGACTGCGTCGACTGCGGTCCGAAAGACCGAATCGATGTGTTCACACGTTCTATTGAGATAGAAGGAGATCTTGATGAGGCGCAGAGGCAGCGTTTGCTGGAGATTGCCGACCGGTGTCCTGTGCATCGCACCCTTGAACATGGCGCGAAAGTGGAAACATATCTCGCCACAAATCCGGCTTAATGATCTTTAATGAGTGTTAGGCTGTTACTTTCGTAAATTTCGTACCAGATAGGTACAACACATCTTTGGAGGCATGGAAGTCGATGAAATTGTTTGGCATTTCCCGAAATGCAATGGTTGCAGGACTGGTTGGAGCGGGCGCTATGGGAGCGTTTCTACTGGGGCCGCAATTCCCAAACGCCGACGCCAACCCGATTACGTTGGAAGCGCCGAATGGCGCACCCGTATCGTTCGCTGATCTGATTGAACAGGTCAGCCCCGCGGTCGTAGGGGTTCGGGTGCGAACTGAAATTCAACTCTCAGACCGGGAACTCACCGATCGCGAGCGTTTCCTTGAGCAGTTTGGTGAGCAGTTCGGTTTGATCCCACGCGAAGAAGCCCCGCGTCCTCGCGAAGGTTTCGGACAAGGGTCGGGGTTCTTCATTTCATCCGAAGGCCATATCGTCACAAATAATCACGTGGTCGACAATGCGGTCGAGATCGAGGTTACGACGGATGATGGCTCAGTGCTCGAAGCTGAAATCGTCGGCGTCGACGCAGAGACCGATCTTGCTGTGTTGAAAGTCGTGACCCCAGGGCCGCACCCCTACGTCGAATTCGGAACCTCGAAAGAGCTGCGCCGCGGCGACTGGGTTGTCGCTGTGGGTAGTCCGCTGGGTTTCTCTGGCACCGCCACCGCGGGCATCGTTTCCGCTGTTGGCGAGCCGGGAGACATTCGTCGGTCGCAATCCTACACGGATTATTTGCAGATTGATGCCGCAATTAATCGCGGGAATTCTGGCGGACCGACCTTTGATATGAATGGCCGCGTCGTTGGCGTGAATACCTGGATTGCGTCTACAACCGGTGGTTCGATTGGGCTTGGTTTTGCGATCCCATCAGAGCTGGTTGATCAAGTCGCGACGACTTTGATCAGTGAAGGCAAGGTCTCGCGCGGTTGGCTCGGTGTCACGATTGGCAATGTCAGTGAGGACATGGCCGATGCAGTTGGCCTGAAAGACAATCGAGGCGCAATCGTCTCGAGTGTTACAGAGGACAGCCCGGCTGATGCGTCCGGGCTCGAGCGGGGCGACATTATCGTCAAGGTCAATGGCCGCCAGGTCGATGATGCGACGACAACAACGCGTATGGTTGGTGCTCTGGCTGTTGGATCGAAGAACAAGTTCGAAATCTATCGCGATGGCAAACGCCGCGTCATTGACGTCACCGTCGGAGATCGCAGCGAGGGCCTCGGCCAGATTACAACGCTCGCATCTTCGGATTCATCTGAACCGGAAGAAAACGAGAGTGGACCTCTCGGTGTATCACTAAGCCCGTTGACGGCTGACGAACGCGAGCGCCTGAATCTGGACTCCAATGAAAAAGGCATGCTGATCACGGGTCTCGATCCTGAGAGCGCGCTTTACGATGCGGGTGTCCGTGAGGGAATGGCCATTCTGGATGTTAACTACAATAAACTCGACAGCATCGACGTGCTGGAAGAAGAGTTGGAAGAAGTCCGTTCCAGTGATCGCAATCGTTTGTTGCTGGCAATCCACGACGAACAAGTTGGCACCCGATTCGTTGCGATCGATGTCGACGAAGACGAGTAAGTAGAGGAGGCTGCACAATGCATGTGCTGGTAATTGAAGACGATCGTGAGCACGCTCAGTTCATTGAGAAAGTGCTTAGCGAAGCAGGACATAGCGTTGAGACCGCTGGAGACGGTGTCGGCGGCCTAAGTCGAGCGCGCGAAGACCAGTTTGATGCACTTGTGGTCGATCGCATGTTACCCGAAAAGCCGGGCCTGCAATTGGTCGAGGAATTCCGGAATGGCGGCGGAACCACCCCGGCGCTGTTCCTCTCGGCGCTCTCTGACGTCGACAATCGCGTAGAGGGTCTCAAGGTTGGCGCGGATGATTATCTATCCAAGCCGTTCGCTCCTGAAGAACTCGTCGCGCGCATCGAAGCTCTCGGGCGCCGCCAGGTTTCGGGTGAGCCTCCAGTGACAGTCCTCAAAGTCGGCGATCTCGAAATGGACCTGCTGGCGCGCAAAGTGACACGCGGTGAAACCAAGATCGACCTGCAACCGCGGGAGTTCAAACTGCTTGAATACCTCATGCGGCATGCCGGTCAGACGGTGACCCGGACCATGCTGCTGGAGAAGGTCTGGAACTATCATTTTGACCCTCAGACCAACGTAATCGATGTCCACATTTCGCGTTTGCGTGCGAAAATCGACAAAGAATTTGAGCAGCCGCTCTTGCAGACGGTACGCGGTGCGGGCTACTGCCTGCAGGCATGAAGTCAGGCCCCTTCGCGTTCATCCGGACCACAACGTTTCGGCTGGCGCTAGTTTATTCAATCCTATTCGCGCTGTTCTCGGCGGGGCTTCTTGCATACCTATTTCAGGCCACCGTTGGGACCATGCGTGCCGATGCTAAGGCGCGTTTGGAGGCTGAATTTCGAACGCTGGCTGTCGCTTGGAATACGGGCGGGCCAACGCGGCTTGAACAATCCCTGCTTGAGCGTGTTCTGGTCGATTTGCGGGATTTCACCTATCAGTTCGAAGACGCCAATGGACGAACGATCGTTGGCGACATGCCGCGCATGCCGGTTGAGCCACTCGAAGAGTACGGCACGCCGCGCGTGGTCACGTTTGAGATCGAGCGCCCGGGTCCTGAGGGCGGGACCACAATCACTCCAATCGAAGGCCGCATCGTGCGACTCGGCGATGACAGCGTCATGTTGGTCGGGATCAAGATGGACGAGCGGGTGCGCCAGGTGAACCGGATCACGCGCGCCGTTGCGACGGCCGCGCCAATCGGATTTATTCTAGCTTTGCTCGGCGGATTTTTCAGCGCTCGCTATGCCGCGCATCGCGCTGAGAGTCTGACCAAGACAGCGGAAGGCGTGATGTCTGGCGACTTGTCACTGCGCGCGCCAGTAGGGGTCTCCGGGGACGAGTTTGACCGGTTGGCTGAACAGTTGAATGCGATGCTGGAAAAGCTGGAAACATTGATGGCCGCAACCCGTCATGCAGGCGATTCCATCGCGCACGATTTGCGTTCACCCTTGTCTCGGTTGCGCAATCAGTTGGAAGCGCGGTTGCGCGGACCGATCGATGAAGTTAGCGCGCGCGAAACGCTGGCTGAAACGGTCGAAGAGGTCGACAATGTGCTCGCGACCTTCAACGCGATCCTGCGTCTCTCTCGCGTCAATGAAGGGGCGGAGGGCAAATTGGTGCCTCTGGACCTGACCCAGCTTTGCGAGGAAATGTCGGAATTGTTCGAACCGGCCTGTGAAGATGCCGGGATCGAGTTCACAGCGAATATTGAGCGAGGCCTGGAAATGATGGCGGACCGGACGTTGATGGCGCAAGCGGTGTCCAACCTGCTGGATAACGCGGTCAAATACACACCGTCCGGGCAGAGCATACATCTCAGCGCCGCGCTGAAGGATGAGCTGATCGAGGTTATCGTCGCCGACACCGGGCCTGGTATTCCTCAAACAGATCTGGAACGAGTGAAAGAGCGATTTGTGCGCCTGGATGAGGCACGTACTCAGGTTGGATCCGGATTGGGGCTGGCCTTGGTCGAGGCCGTATCCGAGTTACATTCCGGGACTTTCACGCTGACTCGCGGTGATGACGATACTGGCCTAAAAGCGACCCTGACGTTTACACCCAAACGCTAGGTGAGAGCTTGCTAAAACCGGTCGCCATTTCAAGTAAACCTGCCGCTGCGATCGAAGCCGCCGCAGCTGAGGCACCATATCTGGCCGACCTGGCGCACAGCGTCGATGGGTACGATGATCCTGACGCGCTCTTGGGCTCCGCATTTTCACTTTGTGAGCATGTCGCGTCGGGTGACGTTGATCCGGCAACGACGCTGCGCCTGGCCAAGAAACAGGCGCACCTGGCCATTGCTGCGGGCGATTTGTGTGGGCGGTACTCGCTCGCTCAAACTACCCGCCAGATTACCGAGTTCGCCGATGCTAGCATGGACGCTGCTCTGAACGCCTCACTCGGCTCACGCGACTTGTCAGCAAGAGGGCTATTCGCCGTCGCCCTCGGCAAAATGGGAGCGTTTGAACTCAACTATTCCAGCGATATCGATATTGCGGTGTTTTTTGACCCGGATCTGTTTGACGGCGGAGAGCGAGAGCCTGTCGATGCCGCCATTCGCACGGTTCGAAAAATGATTGGTCTGCTCGATGATCGTACGCCTGACGGATACGTGTTTCGGACCGACCTGCGGTTGCGCCCTGATCCTAGCTCAACTCCTGTCGCCGTTTCGACACGGCGGGCCGAGCTCTATTATGAGAGCGTCGGCCAGAACTGGGAAAGGATGGTCTGGATCAAGGGGCGCGCCGCGGCAGGCGACCTGGAGGCAGGCAGCGCGTTCATTTCCGCGTTGGAGCCTTTCGTCTGGCGCCGCCATCTCGATTATTGGGCGATTGCCGATGTCCAGGCGATCAAGAACATGATCAATGCGAAGGCTGGTGCCCATTCGCTCGACGATGTCGCACCGGATGTAAAACTAGGCCCGGGCGGGATTCGCGAGATCGAGTTTTTCGTTCAGACCCAACAAATCATCCTCGGAGGCCGTAATCCGTCCTTACGGGTTCGCGGAACGCTGGAAGGCTTGCAGCGATTGGTGGATCTGGGTGCGGTCGAGGTCGGCGCCGCCGCTGAGCTAACCATGGCCTATAACGCGCTTCGGATTGTGGAGCACCGGGTACAGATGCTGGATGATGCGCAAACCCACACGCTCCCGAGCTTTGAGGCGCGCCGTGCAGCGGTGGCCACACTTTGTGGCTACAGCTCGCTCGATGCATTCGACCGGCATTTGGTCGATACGCGCAAATGCGTTCACGCGCATTATCGCGCCTTGTTTGCGGATGAAGCGCAGAAAAGCCAAAGCGCCGTGGATGGAAACCTGGTTTTCACCGGCGTCGACAACGACCCCGACACGGTCAGAACTCTAAAGGAACTCGGTTTTACGGCCCCGGAAACTGTGATCGAGGCCATCCGGCAATGGCACCGCGGGCGGACGCCCGCAACGCGGACGACGCGGGGGCGAGAGCTACTGACCGCAATCTTGCCGGACCTCCTGGCAGCAATGGGAAAGACAGGCGAACCCGATGAAGCGTTTCGCCGGTTCAGTCGATTTTTTGAGGGGTTACGGTCGGGCGTGCAGGTTCTTTCCATGCTGGTGGCTGAAACAGCCCTCATGGATGATCTTGTCACAACGCTAGCCATTGCACCGCGGATCGCAGACATTCTTGCCCGCCGGCCAGGTTTGCTGGAGGCGTTGCTATTCGTCTCTGACCGCAAAGAGACACCCAGCATCGACGCTGATACCGAATTTGAAACTGGAATGGAACTTGTGCGACGTTGGCAGGGAGAACGCGCCTTCCTGATTGGCCACCAATTGTTGCACGGACAGATTCAGGCACGCGATGCGGCCACCGCTTGGACGGAACTGGCTGATACCTGCATCGACCTGATGAGCCGGCTAGCGGAGTTTGAAACCATTCGACGATTTGGTCCGCCTCCGGGGGCATGGTCTGTGATCGGGCTAGGCAAACTGGGCGGACGTGAAATGACCGCCGGCTCTGATCTCGATATTCTTGTGATTTACGATCCGGATGACACCGTCGATGCGCAGAAATGGTTCACGCGGTTCACGCAGCGTCTGATCACTGCCTTGTCCGCAGAAACCGGAGAAGGGCGTTTGTACGAAGTCGACATGCGGCTACGGCCGTCGGGGCGCGCTGGGCCTGTTGCAACGTCGATAGCCTCTTTCGAACGATATCACATGGAGGAGGCCTGGACCTGGGAACATATGGCGCTGACCCGTTTGCGCGCTCTGGCAGGCGACCGCGAACTCGGAGACCGCATCGCCGTGATCGCCGAACGTGCGATTCAGACCGGTGACGAAGCTAAGCGGACGCAGGATATCCTCGATATGCGCGGGCGGCTTCATCGCGATAAGCCTTCTGGGGGGCAATGGGATCTCAAGATGCGTCCAGGTGGTTTGCTTGATCTGGAATTCATCACTCAATACTCCATTCTGACCGCTCAAACGCCGCAAACTCTGATGCCAGAGCTGAGCCGCACTCATCAACAGTTGGCAGAGACCGGTGAATGGGATGACCAGACTTATACCGCCATGTCGGAAGCCTTCACGGTCTTGCAGGCGCTCCAGCAGGTTCAACGGATAGCGCATGTAGGGGCGGTGACTGAGGCTGACTTGTCCAGCGGATTGAAAGATCGCCTATGCCGCGCCATTGGGAGCCCCGATCTTGCGGACTTATCCAATCAACTTGAAGAAACGTGCGATCGCGTCACTGCACTTTTTCAGGAAAAACTTGGATCCATCGCGACGGATTAGATCGCTGCCATCGTTTTATTACTGAGTTGAAAAGAAAGGCTCATTGATATGAAGAAACTTACGATTGCAGCGCTAGTCACACTTGGTTTGGGCGGCGTTACCTACACAGCTATCGCGCAGCAGGGCGGTCCGGGACCGCACCCGCGTCTGGAGGCCGTAGATGCCAACCAGGATGGAAATATAACCAAAGACGAAATTGCCGCACACCGCGCCGATAAGTTCCTGAGCGCGGATACGAACGGAGACAATCTCGTTTCAGCTGATGAGTTTGAAGCCTTTGCCGAAGCCGAGCGCGAACGCAAGCGCGAAGAACGTAAGGCCAAACGCTTCGCCAAGCTTGATGCGAATGGCGATGGCGTGATCTCAGCGGATGAGCATGCGAGCGCTGCAAATGAGCGCATGGATCGCATGTTTGAACGGCTCGATACCGATGGCGACGGGGTCATCACCGAGGCTGAGCGCGAAGCTGCCAAGGGCAAAATGCGCGGAAAACGCGGCTTTGGCCGCCGGGGATAGCTTACGGAGGCGGGCTTACTCATCCGCCATCATGTCCCTGGGCAGGTGCGAGATCTCCTCCCACTCGCACTTGCCGGGGAATCCGTTAGGTTATCTGCGTGTCAGGGATCGGAGAGAGCGACCAGATCGCCCGCGCGGCGGGTGGCGACAGAGCAGCGCAAGCGGCTCTGGTCAATCAAAATATGCCGATTGTTTTTCGCGTTGCCTATCGCATGCTCCAGGATCGGGCTGAGGCCGAAGACGTGACGCAGGAGACATTCCTTCGGGCCTGGAAGCAACTGCCAGACTGGCAACCTAAGGCCAAATTCTCGACCTGGGCGTGCACTGTAGCCCTGAATCTCTGTCGGGACCGTTTGCGGAAAAAGAAACCAGTGTTGATGGATGAACTGCCCGAGCGCGTCGATACTGCGCTCCGCCCCGAAGAGGCGTTGGCATCGCGCCAGGGTATCGAAGGAATTGCTGAGAAGATTGCGGCATTGCCAGAGCGTCAGCGTGAAGCCCTGACCCTGTGTGCCCTAGAAGGTATGAGCAATATTGAAGCGGCCGCCGCGATGGATGTTGGTGTCCGTGCATTGGAGAGTCTGTTGGCGCGTGCCCGAAGATCGCTGAGAGCGAGCTTAAGTGCGCAGATTGAAGGGGATTGAGAATGACGGTGACTGGAATGACCCATGAACGCTTGTTAGAATTGATCGCAACCTATGGCGCTGAGCCGATGGGCTGGCCCGAAGATGAACGCGACGCAGCGCGTGCTTTGCTGAGTGCAGATCCTGGTGCTTACAGCCAGGCGCTGATCGAGGCACGGGCGATCGACGGAGTGTTGAGCCTTGAGGAAGTCCCCGAACCATCTGCAGCGCTCACGCAGTCGATTTTGGCGGCAGCCCCAAGCGCCCCTCGATCGCGCACTGGTTTACTCGCAGGACTCGCCGCAATGTTATTTCCGCAGGGTCTGCGCTGGCCGGCTGGTGCAGCGCTTGCAAGTCTGGCGATGGGCCTCGTTGGCGGCTATGCTTACGCTTCGACGGGTATCGGCTATGATCAGGCCGACAGCGCATATTATGCAGCCTTCGGATTCGATAGCGGCGAAGACTGGATTAGCCTGGAGTAGGGGATGAGTGACGCAAAAACATCCAAGTTGCCAATCTGGCTGGTCGTTTCGCTGATTGTGAATGCGCTCCTCATCGGCGTACTGATCGGCGGGGGCCTCGGACAACGCAAGGCTGGACCACCGCCGGGCGGACCTGGCGGTAGCGAGCAGGCTCTGATTCGCGGCATCGAACGATCCTTGCCTGACGATCAGAGGCAGATCGTCCGCCGGGCATTTCGGCAGGCCTTTGCCGAGTCGCGTGACCAACGGATCGCCGTTCGAGAAGCGCGTCAGAGACTGGGACGACTGCTTGCAGCGGAAGCTTATGACGCTGAAGCTGTGCGTGAGAGTTTCCGCCAATTGCGCGAAGCGGACGCGGAGATGAGGGCGCAAATACAGGATGTCCTGGCCGAACAGTTCGGAACACTAACAGCTGAACAACGCCGCGCCATTCTCGAAGATCTCAATCGCCGGACTCGAAGACGCGGCGGGCCTGATGGCGGACGACGTGGGCCACCTCCGCCGCGACCTCGCGATTAGTCTTTGGATTTATGCGACAGCGCTGCAGCGTTGGCTTCCCAGTTCTGACCGTCGAATTTGTTGATGGTGACGTTGAGGTTCATCCAGTCGTCAAGACATCGCCAGGTTACAGCATACCCATCCTGGTTGGAGCGCGGGATGTAGAAGCTCTTAATCCCGCACGTCTTACAGAAACGGTGTTTCGCACCGCCGGTATTGAATGTGTATTCGCTTAGAGTCTCGGCGCCCCGCAAAAGTCGAAACCTGGATGACGGAACAATGACGTGGATGTTCCCGCTCATCGCGCATATTGAGCAATTGCAGTCCTCGACATCGAAGGATGGTGGCAGATCGACTTCAAACCGAACGGCTTTGCAGTGGCATCCACCCATGTGTGTTTGAAGCGCGCTCATCGTCTCACTCTAGCCAACCCAGACAGGTGGGCGTCGATGGGCCCAAGGGGCTGCGCGCTCCAATTGCCCGGCGAGTTGATAAAGCTCCCATTCCTGTCCGCAACGCGCGCCGAACATCATCCCGATAGGCAGGTTTTCAGCCGTCCAGTGCAGCGGCACCGACATGGCAGGAGAGCCAGCCTGGTTCGAGATCGCGCACCAGGCGGCGAACGATGTCACGGCCTCGGTGTAGCCTTCCATACTCGCAGGCGCGAGCGACAGAACGCCCAGTTTGTCCGGGACGCGCGCTGTAGTCGGCGAAAGGATCATGTCGTAGACGCCTTCGACCAGGAAGCGGTCATAGATGAGCCCGGCTGTGATCGACGACTGCGTGGCTTTCATCAGTTCTTTCATCGGCATCGAGTTTCCGATTTCGACAAAGCGGGCTGTGACAGGTTCCATATCGGCTGGGCCCAGGGTGCGCCCAAGCGCTTCACCGCGGGCTTCCATGACCATAGCGATGGCTGCTGATACGGTCGCCATCAGGCCTTTGCCCAAGGACTCCCCGTCAAATTCCGGTCCGGCGATTTCAACTTTATGACCTAAGTCTTCCAGCAGTTTTGCGGTTGCCGCCAAACCCGCAGCCGCATCAGAATCGGGCTTGGTGCCGTTCGGTGCTGTGTCCCAAAGCGCGATCTTGAGCGGCTTCGGATCTTTATCCAGCGCGCTCAGATAGGACCGGGTTTCGGCTGGCGCGTCATAGCGTGATCCGATCTCGCGGCCGTGCGTGACGTCTAGAAGGGCGGCGTTGTCGCGAACGCTGCGGGATACAGCGTGATGTGTCGACTGACCGTTCCAGCCTTCAGTTGTCATCGGCCCCATGGGCGTGCGCCCGCGCGATGGCTTCATGCCAAACAAGCCTGTACAGCCCGCGGGAATGCGAATGGACCCGCCGCCATCACTGGCATGCGCGAGCGGAATGACCCCAGCGGCGACTGTTGCGCTTGCGCCGCCAGAAGACCCACCAGACGTACGGGTCGTATCCCAGGGATTGCGCGTCTGACCGTATAGCGAGCTTTCCGTCGTGGTGGTCAGACCGAACTCGGGGCTGGTCGTCTGGCCAAACAGCGTGAACCCTGCCGCCTTGTGGCGCTCGCACATGACGCTGTCATGCGGGGCGATGTTCCCTTTGAACGCGAGAGACCCATTCGTGATCGGCAGACCTTTGATCTCAAATCCGAGATCTTTGGCCGCCATCGGAACCCCTGTGAACGGGCCGTCAGGCAGGCCGTCTGCAATCTGCTTCTCGGCATAGGACGCAAAAATATTGGAGAAGCAATTCAGCTCCGATTGGGCCGCGTGTGCGCGGGTCACAGCGTCATCGAGCAGCTCCGTGGCGCTTACTTCGCCTTTGCGAACCAGCCCGGCGAGCCCGAGTGCATCGTAGCTTGCATAATCGTCCATCATTCCCTCCGAGGTCTTTGATCGAAAGGATGGACCGTAACCGGTCACTTGAAAAGCCTCACCTCGTGTCAGGTTTTTTCGAATACGAGTTTTGTCCATTCAATCTGATTGGCGCGGTTTTCGGCCTGGATCGATTCTGCTCGCTCATTCAGCAGATTGGTGAGACCGTGCTGTGCGGCGAGGGCGATGGTTTCTTCGCCCGAGACATCGAACATGCGCCGTCCCTCGGGCACGAGACCATGGCGTTGGCTCATGGCAATGCGGCCGCCTGTCGAAAGAAGCTTGGAGAGATTGGCCATCCCCGCGGCGCGCTCATCTTGGGTGAGGTGCATCCAGACAGCGTGCATGAGGATGAGGTCGTAGGTCTCCCCGCGCGCCATCACATGTGGGATCGAAGGCAGGATGTCATCCAGCCACTCAATCTCAGACGCGGGGTGTAAAACCGCAGCGCGCTCTCTGAGTTCGTCAGTTGGCTCAACGGCTAGAACCGAGTGTCCGAGGGACGCGAACCAAGCCGCATCGCGCCCGGTTCCGGCTCCGATATCCAGAATGCGCGCTGGTGCAGACGGAAATAGATGCACCCAGGGCTTGTGAATGCCCGCCGGATTTCGTGATTCATAGCGCTCGAACAGCGTGTCGACTTCATTGGCATAACCGGCATTGGAGGGGGCGCGCGTCATTCTGCGGCTTGAACTCCGTCATCATCGCCCAGCGCTTCCAGCATTGTCACTGCACAATCGGCGATGACGCTACCCGGCGGGAAAATGGCGACGGCGCCGGCGGCGTAGAGGGCATCGAAATCCTGCGGAGGGATTACACCGCCAACCATGATCTTTGTCGCCGCGGCGCCTTCATTGCCAAGCGCGCGTTTCAGTTCGGGCACCAGGGTCAAGTGACCCGCCGCGAGAGACGAGGCGGCAACAATATCAACCCCCGCAGCCCGCGCGTCTTTTGCGGCTTCTTCGGGGGTCTGGAAGAGCGGACCAATCTCGACTTCCCAGCCAAGATCCATCAGCGCAGAGGCGACGACTTTCTGGCCGCGGTCGTGGCCATCCTGTCCCATCTTCGCGATATAGATTTTTGGGCGACGGCCATGCTCAGCGGCGAAGGCTTCGGCCAGGCCAACCGCTTCCTTGGCGCGCTCCGTCGTCTTTACGCCAGCACCATAGACGCCTTTGATCGAGCGGATCACCGCTTTGTGCCGGCCCTGGCTACGCTCGACCGCTTCAGAGATTTCGCCAACCGTGGCTTTCGCTCGCGCGGCATCAACCGCCAGCGCAAGCAGGTTGCCTTCTGTGCCCGCGGCAGCCGTCGCAATCGCGTCGAGCTTGGCATCGACCTCGGCCTGGTTGCGATCAGATTTCAGCCGCGCCAGCTTGTCGAGTTGCATCCGGCGAACGGTCGCGTTGTCGACTTTCAGAACCGGCACGTCCTCGTCCTGATCGAGCAGGAATTTGTTCACGCCGACGACCGTCTGTTCGCCGCTATCGATCCGGGCCTGTGTGTTCGCCGCCGCTTCTTCGATGCGCAATTTCGGAATGCCTTCCTCGATCGCCTTGCGCATGCCGCCGAGCTTCTCAACTTCTGCGATATGCTCAAGCGCGCGGGCCGCAAGATCGTGGGTGAGGCGCTCGACATAGTAAGACCCGCCCCAGGGATCGATTGTCTGAGCAGCCCCGGCCTCTTGTTGCAGGAAGAGCTGGGTGTTGCGTGCAATTCGGGCCGAGAAGTCCGTCGGCAGCGCGAGCGCTTCATCAAACGAGTTGGTGTGGAGGCTTTGCGTCTGGCCACCCGCCGCGGCAATCGCTTCGAGGCAGGTACGGATGACATTGTTATAGACATCCTGCGCCGTCAGCGACCAACCAGACGTCTGGCAATGGGTTCGCAGCGATGTCGATTTCGGATTTTTCGGCGCGAATTCCTCGCTCACCAGCTTTGCCCAGATGAGGCGTGCTGCGCGCATCTTCGCGACTTCCATGAACGTATTCATGCCGATCGCCCAGAAGAAGCTGAGCCGCGGCGCAAACGCGTCGACGTCCAGGCCAGCATTTACGCCCGCGCGGATATACTCGATCCCGTCGGCAATCGTATAAGCGAGCTCAAGGTCGGCCGTCGCGCCTGCTTCCTGCATGTGATAGCCGGAAATCGAGATTGAGTTGAACTTCGGCATGTTCTGCGAGGTATAAGCAAAAATGTCCGAGATGATCCGCATGCTCGGCTTAGGCGGATAGATGTAGGTGTTGCGGACCATGAACTCTTTCAGAATGTCATTCTGAATGGTCCCGGCGAGCTTTTCCGGGCCGACACCCTGTTCTTCCGCCGCCACGATATACAGCGCCATAATCGGCAGCACGGCGCCGTTCATGGTCATCGAGACGGACATTTGATCCAGCGGAATGCCAGAGAAGAGCGTGCGCATGTCGTAAATGCTGTCGATCGCGACACCGGCCATGCCGACATCGCCACTGACACGAACATGGTCGCTGTCATAACCGCGGTGGGTCGCAAGATCGAATGCTACCGAGAGCCCTTTCTGGCCTGCGGCGAGGTTCCGGCGATAGAACGCGTTGGAGTCTTCCGCGGTGGAGAAACCGGCATATTGGCGCACTGTCCATGGCCGCTGCGTGTACATGGTCGGGTAGGGACCACGCCCAAACGGCGCGAGACCGGGATAATCGTCGAGAAAGTCGAGGCCTTTCGTGTCTGCCGCACTGTAGGCCGCGGCGAGATCGATACCTTCTGGTGTGGGCAGCTCGCGTGGGTGAGATTTTGACGCGCTTGCTTCAAGCGCGCCGAGATCGAGTTTGGTGAAGTCAGGAAAGTTGGTCATTTACTTCACTCCCAATTCTGCCAGAGCGACCGTCAATTCATGCACCACATCGGCGCCCATGAAAATGTACCGATCAATCTCAGTCGCTTCAAATTTACCGGCGAGCCAAATCGAGACGGCGCCAGCTTTCTTTAATGCTCCGGCGGCGGACGCGGCCTCATCGGGATAGCGTTTGTCTGAACCGCATAGGACGGCGATCTTACACCCGCTCGCAGCGAACGCGGCCGCGAGCTCTGCGGTGCTTTCAGACGGCACCGGCGCGGTCTTCGCTTCGAGACCGCCAGCGGCGAAGACGTTGCGAGCAAAATCCGCGCGTGCCGTGTGTTCTGACACAGGACCGAGTGTCGCCAGGAAGATGGATGGGCGCGACCCGGTCGATTGAAGATGCGCCTCTGCGCGATCTCGCAACGCTTCGAACGGGGCAGCAATTGTCATCCAGACAAGCGCCTCTGCGGTCGTGTCTTCGCCCGGTTCGGACTTGAAATTGGGAAGAAGAGTTTCGACGCCGACCGGGTCGACCCCATCGCCAGGTGGCGGCGCAGGGATGTCCGCGATCGGCGCTGATATCTCTTCCAGCAGCGGGAACTCGCTGACTCCGGTTACCGGC
The DNA here is from genome assembly GCA_017642885.1 of Henriciella sp. Taxonomy (GTDB): domain Bacteria; phylum Pseudomonadota; class Alphaproteobacteria; order Caulobacterales; family Hyphomonadaceae; genus Henriciella. The sequence goes on from JAEPOM010000008.1 coordinate 64,622, forward strand.
ACTTTGCGACGCGCAACATCTTTCACGAGCGCTGCGCGTTTCTCGGCGACACGCGCTTGCAGATGTCCGCCGACCAGGCTCTCGACAAGGCCGCCTTCGCTTTCAATGGTTTGGAACTCGGCCCAGGCCACCTGCGCGAGGTCTTCTGCAAGCGTCTCGCTGAACCAGGCCCCGCCACTCGGGTCTGCGACACGGCCAAGACCGCTTTCTTCCATTGCCATGATCTGGGTGTTTCGAGCGATCCGTCGACCAAGCTCTTCGGGTCGCGACAAACTCTCATTGAACGCGCGCACGGTGATCACATCGGCCCCGCCGGTAGCGGCTGCAAAACAAGCGGCAGTGCCGCGGAGCATATTCACCCAGGCATCATAGCGCGTAAGCATGCGCGAACTGGTGACCGCATGCAGTTTCATTGGTTGTGGATCAAGGCCGAGGGCTTCCTGCACCCGCGCCCAGAGCCGCCGCGCCGCCCGCAGCTTCGCGATGCCAATCCCATAGTTTGCGTCTACGGCAAGTTTAAACAGGATTTGCGAGGGTGCATCGCTCGGGCTGATGCCTGCAGTATCAAGCCGGCGGAGTAGGTCGACGGCGCCCGCCATCAGGGCGCCGAGCTCCTGGCCTTCACTGCCGCCAGCCTCGTGAACGCTTTGCGCCTCGACTTCGAGCGACGTCGCGTTCGGGAACTTGCCCGACAAGGCTGAGACCATGGCGGCTGTTTTGTTCATGGCCGCGTCGACGCCGCCGGTAATTTGACCAGTGACCATCAATTGGCGGATCGGCGAGATGTTGAACGCGAGCTTGAGATCGTTGGGTGCGTCCTGCGCGTCAGCCCACAGAGCCAGAAGTCCAGCTGCGCTCGTGCCAGATCCAGCGCCGAGATGGCCAAGCGATACTGTCGCGAGGTCCGCGCGAACGCCGCTCAGGGCCGTCGACAGCTGGTCCTGGTTCGTGATGATGCAGCCGGCCGTGCCAGAGCATTCGATTTCAAGGTGGATCGACGTCGCGCCGCGTTCAAGATCGCGCAGGACTTCGAGATTGGTCGTCGCCGGGTCCGGGTGTGAAAAGGCTTGTCGGATGTCCCAGGGGAGATAGCGAGCTGGAGTATCCGTCGGGCCTCTAAGGTATGGCGCTTCACCCGGAACGCCACGCGGGTTTGAGCCGCTCTCAAAGTCGGTTTCGCGATATAGCGGGTGGATCTTTATACCGTCGCGGTTTTCGCGTGTGATCCGCTCAATGCCGCCGCCCTTGAGGGCTTTTCCAACGGCCGCGAGCCAATCCGCTTCAGTGGCGTCTTCAAACTGGTTCGACAAAGAAAGTGTACCATCCGCCATTTTGGCTCAACCTCGCAGGAATCTCTCTCCGCGGATTTGGCCCAGAGCGGCACCTCTGGCAAGCATTCCGTAACGGAAAATCTGCCTTCGCGTAACTGATGTACCGTGCGGGAAGGGCTTGCCTAATGCCGGACCGGAGCTAGGTTGGCGCTAACGTAAACGGCAACTTTCGGAAGGTCTCATATGGCGCTCCCTCCCATCCTGCAAAATCTCCGCATTCCGGTGATTGGCAGTCCGCTTTTCATTATCTCAAACCCAGACCTGGTGATTGCCCAGTGCAAGGCGGGCGTTGTGGGATCATTCCCTGCGTTGAACGCGCGGCCTGAGTCCCAGCTGGACGAGTGGTTGGATCGAATTACAACGGAACTTGCAGAGCATGACGCCAAGAACCCAGACCGCCCATCGGCGCCGTTTGCCGTGAACCAAATCGTTCACAAGACCAATAACCGCCTCGATCACGACGTTGAAATGTGCGTCAAATACAAGGTGCCCGTTGTGATCACATCGCTCGGAGCGCGCGAGGAGGTCAATCAGGCGATCCACTCTTATGGCGGCATTGTGCTACACGATATCATCAACGCGATCTTTGCGCGTAAGGCGCTTGATAAGGGGGCAGATGGCTTGATCGCGGTAGCTGCAGGGGCAGGCGGTCACGCCGGAACGATTTCTCCACTGGCCCTGATCCAGGACATCCGCGAGTTCTTCGACGGACCGTTGGCGCTCTCGGGCGCTATGGGCAATGGCGGCGCCGTTGCGGCCGCTCAAGCGATGGGCGCGGATCTTGGCTATATCGGATCAGCGTTCATCTCTTGCGATGAAGCCAATGCTGTCGATGGTTACAAGGACATGATCGTCGAAAGTGATGCCAAGGATATCGTCTACTCAAACCTGTTCACGGGTGTGCACGGTAACTACCTCGCGCCATCGATTGCGCAGGCCGGCCTCGACCCTAACGATCTGCCAGAGAGCGATCCAAGCGCGATGAATTTCGGTTCTGGCGGCAATCAGGAGCAAAAAGCCTGGCGGGATATCTGGGGTTGCGGCCAAGGGATTGGCGCCGTCAAATCCCGCATGAGCACCGCTGAATATGTCGATAAACTCGAAGCCGAGTATGTCGCTGCGATCGAAGCGCTGCAACAGCGCCGCGCTTTCAGCATGGCTGATGCGTAGAGCCTAAATCGCTTCGAATCCGACCGGATTTCCTAAAGCCTATCCTCACCCACAGATCGGGATGAGGGTAGGTTTTGTTGTATTCATCTGTCAGCGCAGCTCGAGGGGCCCTCGACTACGCCTGGGCGTGGCCAAACTTTGAGATCGCGGAATTGGCGTGTCGCTGCGGACAACGCTTCTGCAACGGGGCGTACTGGCATGCACCTGACTTTCTAAATCAGCTGCAAGAGCTGCGAGATCGCTGTGGCAAACCGCTCGTCATATCTTCGGCGCACCGCTGCCCGCAATGGAATGCCTTAGTCGGTGGGGCTCCATTCTTACGACACAAGCAGATCGCGGTCGATGTTCGTTTGAGCGGGCATGATCGGACGGGTCTTCGCGCGCGGGCAGAGCAACTGGGGTTCACGGGTTTTGGCCTCGGACGAAGCTTCATCCATCTCGACCTCCGCGCGCGCCGAACCGTTTGGTATTATTCAGGGAGTAAGCATCTATGGCAGAACTGATTGGGATCGCCGCCAGCGCGGCGGGCGGCGGGGTATTCGGCGTGCTGGGCACGGCGCTCGGGCGACTGGCCGGCTATTTTGAGCGCCGCCAGACGATCGCGCACGAAGAGAAGCGTTGGCAACACGAGGTGCAACTGCTCGAAATGCAGCGCCTGGCCGATGCTGCGGAGACCGAAGCGGAATTGGCTTTAGAGCATGCCGCAGGGCGCTGGGCAGGGTTGGAAGCCAGCCTAAACGCTGACGCAGCGATCCGCGGTAGCTATCCTTGGGTAGACGCTGTACGCGGTCTGACGCGCCCGATGCTAACTTTGCTGTTGTGGGGGATCACAACGGTGATCTGGTTTTCCGCCGACGCGACCGCTCGCAGCAGTCTCACCGAGACGGCATCATTCGCCGCAACCGCCGCTACGCTGTGGTGGTTCGGCGACCGGAGTGCGGGTGTGAATTCCAGCAAATAAGAAAAGGGCGGCTCAATCGAGCCGCCCTTATCCATTGCCTATGAGATTCGATTAGAGCCCGCCCGGACCGCAATCATTTTTCAAGAAGGACAGCATCTCTGTGTAGAGAATTTTGGCGTTCTCGTAGTTAATCGTGTTCGAGAAGTGGTCAGCATCCTCAAGCACAATGTACTTGTGAGGTTTGTTGTGCTTCTTCAATTGACCCACGAACCAATCACTTTGGTTGATCTGGACGCGTTGGTCATGTTCACCGTGGACGACTAGAACCGGAATATTTGCATCTTCGACGTGATCCACCGGGCTGATGCCGCCTTCGCGGGTTCGTTTCAGCTCATCCCGCGTGATGCGATTGCCGCTGAACTCAGCATTCGCCGCATCCAGGTCTGACACACCGGCCCCGGCAATTGCGCACTGATAGATCTGAGGTTCGCGAATGGTCGCCATCATCGCGGCATATCCGCCATATGACCAGCCGAACATCGCGATGCGGTCCGGATCGACGAGGCCTTGGCGGACGAGATGCAGAGCGCCATCATCCTTGTCATCCTGGGGCTTGCCGCCCCAGTCCTTGTAGATGCCCGCGGCATGCTCCAAGCCATATCGCGTGGTACCGCGATATCCTGGCTGGAGAACCATGTAGCCATTATTGGCCAGCATCTGTCCCCATTCATCATACGTGATGTGTTCCGGAACTTCTGGGCCGCCGTGAGGCAGCACGATCAGCGGGAAAGGTGGCTCGCCGCGTGGAGGCGTCGTCAGATACCCCGGGATGCTTTTACCATCGCGCGATGTCCAGCGAATGAAGCTCACGTCTCCAAGATCTTCGGGTTTCAATAGAGGGTTCTGTGACCCAATCTTTTGGATCGCTCCATCATTTAGCAGGTAGTAACTGCCCGGATCTTCGCCCTCATTCGCAAAAATGACCATTTTGGATCCGTCCATGGATCGGTTCGAAATGGTTATTTCTTTACCGGGTAGAGCGGCTTGAATGCCTTCGAATAAGGCTTGCTCTTCAGGGTCGATCCAGGCGATTTTCCGTTCGCCTTCCTCATAGAAGACGAATCCTGCAATGTGACCTGGCTTGTTCGGGTCGCTGGAAAACCAACCGCCAGCGATGTCGCCATCTTCGCGGCGATAGATTTCTTCCTCAAGCTCACCCGTTCTGAGATCCATCAAGTAGACGCCAGTTGTGTTGTGGCCTTGATTGGACAGCACAAAAAACTTGTTGATATCCAATGGATCATCCGCGATTGGCGTGATGCTCCATGCATCATCAAGCGCCGGCCAACGGGTGATTTGTCTCCACTCGTCGCTGCCTTTGTCGCGGACATAGAAAATCACTTCGCGGCTACCTGGATCGAATTCTGATCCGGCGCGAATGTCCCCATCCCGGTCCAGCGTGAAGCCACCAATGCGGCTGCCCGCTTTCGCTTTAAGCTGTAAGCGATGGGTCTTGATGTCCATGTAGTAGTAATCGGGGGTCAGAGCCTCGGTGATAGCTTGGCCTTCCGAAAGTCCTCCACGGACTTTCCCGGTTGAGACGATTACTCGGTTAGGTTCAGCCTTCAAAAGACGCGCTTCCAAGCTCAGATCGGTGTATCTGAACTGTTTGAACGTCCAATTGTCATCGTTTTGCGATAGGGTTGCCGACCGGTTTTCATAGACGCCTTGATTGGTGTCGATGATATTTTCGCGAACTTGTTGCCGAAAATTAACCCACATCGAATCGTTGCCGATCCATTGGAAGGTCTGAATATCCATTTTGGAAGAACCCGCGGTGAATGGCGCAGCTGACATATCGTCAACTTTGAGAACCTGAATCACCGCATTCGCGTTTTTTGCCGGTATGAAGCGATAAGCGAGATACTTACCGTCGGGCGAAAGCTGCACGTTTGTCATCGTTGGCAGAACGGCGAAGTAGTCAATTGGGACGGGCTTGGCGTCCTCGGTTTGGGCGTTTGCGGGAAGCGAAACCGCCAGGGAATTCATGAAACCAATAGCAACCAGAGACTTCAAAACGGTTTTGAAATGCGCACGCATGATTGCGGAACCTCCATTCGTTGGGAATGAAACAAATAAAAGAGGCGGCGGTCGGTGGTGTCAATAATTGAACCACACAACCGCCGCCCCCAGCAGTCATATTATTGTGAAATTAGAACGACTTGCGCACGTTCACAAATACACTTCGTCCGATGAAGTCTTGGCCAAATGGCACGTTCGTGCCTGGAACAGCGAAGATTTCGCCACCATCAACTAAGGCTGGTTGCTCATCCATGACGTTGGTCACACCAACAATCGCTGTCCATGTGTCCTGATTGTAGCGAACTGAAGCGCTGTGCAGGAAGTAGTCATCAATGAAGTCCACGTCCCGGCAGTCAACGTCTCCGGCAGCAACACCAAGGCAGGTTTCACCGTTGCCGAAAGCATCCGTGAATTGAGCTTGCTGCTGACCAACCCAGCGTGTGTTCCAGGTCAGACGGAAGTCGCCATAATCCGCAAATGCACGGACGATACCTTGCCATTCAGGGTCATAAGCCGTCCCCTCAAAGCGAAGTTCTACCGGCTGCTGACCTGGTGCACGAGTGATCGATGTTCTCTCGATCGTGTAGTTGACGTCAGCATCGACACCAAAGCTGAATTCTTGAGCACCGATATTGAGCTCTTGCTCATAGAGTAGGCCAACATCGATACCGCGAGCGATTTCGGCATCTTGGTTGATGAACGGTGTATCCAGCTCAGTAATGAAGCCCGTTGCTGCGCTTCGACGGATCAAAGAGCATAGCCCGGACTGTGCACTTGGTTGGTCCACGAAGCAGTCGTTGATGACCGCCTGTGCTCCTTGGCGAATGATCGTGTCCTCAACTTCGATGTCATAATATGTGACGGAAGTGGTCAGATCAAATGCGTCGAAGAATGGCTGCTCAAACACGATCCCAGCTGTCAAAGACTCTGAGGTCTCTTCCTGGAGCGTCGCGCCTTTGAAGCTGAACACTTCTGTAGACGGTGCACCAGTCGTTGCGCCAAGCGAAGTTGGGTCAACGCCTGCCGCTGTACAGTTCGCAAGGATCAGCGGATCACGAAGATCTGCTGAAGGGTCATAGACGCCGAGACCAGAAATCGCAGCTTCAGGAACGATACAAGGGTCGCTCAGGTTCAAGAAGCCAGACTGACCAAGTGTGAACTGCTCACGGAGGTTTGGTGCCCGGAACGATGTCCCGAACGATCCGCGGAGCGTCAGGTAGTCGGTCGGACGATAAGCGCCGCTAAGCGAGTATGTCCAGCCAGTTCCGAAGGTTGATTCCTCTGTCCAACGACCAGATGCGTTGACGGTCAATTCTTCGGCCAGCGGTTGTCCAGCAAGAAGTGGAACTTCGATTTCGCCGAAGACTTCCATCAGGTCTCTGGAACCGGTGGCGCCACGATCTGAGAAGAAGCCGACAATCTGACCAAGACGCGCAACGTCATCCGGCAAAGATTCTAGTGAGTCTTCGCGGTATTCGAAGCCAACCACACCAGCAACTGTGCCAGCAGGCATGGTGAAGAGATCACCCGTAGCGATACCTTGGAAAATCGTTTGTTCAACGATGGTGTTGAACGTGCGGCTCGAGATCAGGTAATCGTACTCCGCTTCACTTGCGAGGTTGCCCCCTCCGAGACCGTATAGGGTCGGGGAGAATACATTGATCGGAACACAGTTTGGCGTGTTGTTGAAACCGTTTCCTTGGAATGGAACGCCATCCTGATCAGGAAGGCCATCGCCATTTCCGTCGAGACCGCAAATGAAGTTTCCAGGGTTGGAAGGATCTTCAATTGTTGTCGCAATGGAAAGCGCAAGACGCTCATCATTCAACGCTCGCGTACGAGACTGACCCGTTGCACGATCATAGCTCGCTGAAAGATCATAGGTCCAGTTGTTCAGGCCAAGACCTTCCAGCTGAAGGTCACCTCGAAGGCCCGCCACCATGCGGAACTGAGCCACTTCGGCTTTGTTCTGAGCATCTTCTGGGCGTAGATTCAGGCGTGCCTGGTTACGAATTGCGCGAGGGCCCGTATCAGCTGCGAAGAACGCCGGTGTCGGCGCACCACCAAAGAAGATGGCTGACAGTTGATCGTTGAATGCCTGACCACAGTCTGCACCGTTGATACCGCAAGGGTTGAACGGGTTGCTAGCTGGCGTTGCGATATTGAACGCGACGGTGGTCTCATCCTGCTGGATGAACTGCCGGTTGGAATACAGCGCTTCAAAGTAAGCAGAGGTGTTGCGATCGTCCGCGAAGTTGAACTCGCCATAGGTGAACGCGGAAAATGTCTCTACTTGCGCTTGGACATCAGCGATACGCTGCTGCGGAGTCGCTGAGTTTTGATAGAATGGATCGAGAATGTTTGGTGACGAGATTCCGGTTGCCGGATCTACGTATTCAAAGCCAAATAAGCTGCTTTCCGAGTAATTTGGAACACCGACGTTGGTTGAGCCTGGCGTGTAGTAAAGTGAACCAAACTGACCGAATTCTGATCCTTGGGCATCCAGCCAAATACGGTTGATACCGAATGCGAGGTTACAATCTATGGGTCCAAGTCCGACACCAATGTCATTGCCGGCAGCAATGTTTTGCTGGCGGACTTCACCGGCGGTTGTGATTTCCAAAGGTGTCCGGCAATCGCCAAATACGTCAGGGCGATCATTCAGTTTCAGGTTGTCTTGTTTGGACCACTCACCCGCAAAGCCGATGAAGCCGCGATCATTGCTGGTGCCCCAGTTCGCAGAAACGAACTGGCTTCCGCCACCACCGCCTTCATGTGTCGGGGCAGTGACTGACCCTTCAATTTCGAAGCCGTCGAAGTCCTTGCGGAGGATAACGTTCGTAACACCTGCAACCGCGTCTGATCCGTAAATCGACGATGCGCCATCAAGAAGGACATCAATGCGGTCGATCAGAGAACTTGGAATAAGGTTGAGGTCAGGAACGCCTGGAGCGCCTTCAACGCCAGCTGCGCCGAGACGACGACCGTTGATCAAAACGAGTGTCCGTGACGCGCCGAGACCACGAAGGTCAATAGTCGATGCGCCCGGGCCGTTGTCCAGAACGAAGCCGTTAAAGGTCGTGTCGATCTGAAGACCGGTCGCTGCCGTGCTTTCCTGAAGCAGGCTTGCCGCGTCTACCAGACCAATGTCACGGCTCACTTCGCCGCTGATGACCTGCACGGGTTTGATCGACGTAAACTCGCTGCGTTGAATGCGTGAGCCGGTTACGACCACGCGTTCTTGGCGAGCTTCGTCTTCTTCAGCGACTTCTTCGATTACTGAGACTTCTTCGTCAGGTGTTTCCTGGGCAACAGCGGCGCCCGCCCAAAGACCGCCAGCGGCTCCGGCTAGAAGCGTAGTTGCAAATAGATTCTTCTTGAGAAGACCATTAGCCATGATCTGTCATCCTCCAATAAACTGAGCGCTCCCACTCCTGGGACCCTCTCGAAATGCGAATTGTAGTTACGCAACTCTGGTGTTTGAGCCGACGAAGAGCAGGCGTCAATTAACAGATCACAGAATTGTCACTTTCCACTCCAACTAAATTTTCTGTGTGTCGAAATTGCCACAATTGCGCCCAATTTGCCGGGACAAACGTGCGTAATTCAAGCAGGCGCTGCAATATTTTTGCGCAAAAACCCAGTTGCTGAGGCGGTATGGCGCCCCGCCGCCGGGACAGCGTCCCGACAATAAATCGATTTGTCCTGACATTATGTGTCAGGAGGGGGTGTTGAGAAGCTATACAACCGTTGTTCGCGCGCTGTTATTGACTAGGTTGTCGTTTGGGTCTCGATGATCGCGGGGATCGCGCACAATGAATGTCTCTTCTGTACAAACCGGAATCGCTCGTGATGCTGTTGGCGGGCTTCCCAGCAGCGAGTGGACGCCGCATCGTCCGGATCGGCGATGGGAGAAACTCGAAGGCGGGATCGAGCTTAAGGTACACGCACCGTATGAGCCGGCAGGGGATCAGCGATCCGCTATTCCCGAGCTGGTCGAAGGTGTGCAGCAGGGCGAGCGCGATCAAGTGCTGCTTGGCGCCACCGGTACCGGCAAGACGTTCACAATGGCCAAGATCATTGAGGCGACGCAGCGGCCCGCCTTGATCCTGGCACCCAACAAAACCCTGGCCGCGCAGCTTTACGGCGAATTCAAATCTTTCTTCCCGGACAATGCTGTCGAGTATTTCGTATCCTATTACGACTATTACCAACCCGAAGCCTATGTGCCGCGACGCGATCTCTACATTGAGAAAGAAAGCTCCATCAACGAGGCGATCGACCGGATGCGCCATTCGGCGACGCGCGCCATTCTGGAGCGAGACGATTGTATCATCGTCGCCTCGGTATCCTGTATTTACGGAATTGGATCGGTCGAAACATATACGTCGATGACGCGCAAGCTGGAGGCCGGACAGCGGATCGATCCGCGCGAGGTCGCCAAATTGCTGGTCGATCTCCAGTACAGTCGTAATGACATGGCGTTTCAGCGTGGTTCGTTCCGGATGAAGGGCGATATTATCGACATCTTCCCGGCCCACTACGAGGATCGCGCCTGGAAGCTTTCATTCTTCGGTGATGAGCTTGAGAGCATCACCGAGTTCGATCCGCTGACCGGCCGCAAATCCGAAACGCTTCCGGCGATCAAGCTCTACGCGAACAGCCACTACGTCACGCCGCGGCCGACCCTGAACCAGGCGATTGAGCATATCAAAATCGAACTCAAGCAAACGCTCGAGCACTTCCAGAAAGAAGGAAAGCTGCTCGAGGCGCAACGGATTGAGCAGCGTGTCCAATATGATCTGGAAATGCTGGCGGCGACTGGAAGCTGTAACGGGATTGAGAATTACAGCCGCTATCTCACCGGCAGAAAACCGGGTGAACCGCCTCCGACCATGTTCGAGTATCTCCCGGATAACGCGCTGGTCTTCGTCGATGAGTCTCACCAGACGGTGCCGCAAATCGGCGCGATGTATAAAGGCGACTTCAGCCGGAAACGGACGCTGGCCGAGTTTGGATTCCGCCTGCCGTCCTGTCTCGACAACCGCCCGCTCAAGTTCGAGGAATGGCAAGCCATGCGCCCGCAGACCGTGCATGTCTCGGCGACGCCTGGTCCTTGGGAAATGGATCGGACCGGAGGAATTTTCACAGAACAGGTCATCCGGCCCACTGGGCTGCTCGATCCGACCGTTGAGGTGCGTCCGGTGTCGACGGGCACGACGAACCAGGTTGACGATCTCACCTCAGAGATCCGGAACACGACGGAAGCGGGATACCGGACTCTGGTCACGACGCTGACCAAAAAAATGGCGGAGGACCTGACCGAATACCTGCACGAGCAAGGCATCAAGGTCCGCTACATGCACTCCGACGTCGACACGGTTGAGCGAATAGAAATCATCCGCGATCTTCGCTTGGGTGAATTTGATGTCCTGGTGGGCATCAACCTGCTGCGTGAAGGTCTCGATATTCCGGAGTGTGGTCTGGTTGGCATTCTCGACGCGGACAAGGAAGGCTTCCTGCGGTCCGAAACCAGCCTTGTTCAGACGATCGGCCGCGCGGCACGCAACGCCGATGCGCGCGTCATCCTCTACGCTGACAAAATTACCGGTTCTATGCAGCGTGCGATGGACGAAACGGAGCGCCGCCGCGAGAAGCAGGACGCCTACAACAAGGAGCACGGCATCACGCCCACCACGATTAAGCGGGCTGTTGCGGACATTCTGGGCGAGCTTGGAGAGAAGCCAGGCGGACGGACTCAGTTGAAAGGTGGCAAGTCACGAAAGAGGGCGGTTGCCGAGGAGCAAGCCGGTTACGAAATCGGCCCGGACGGCAAAGGTCACAACCTGCGCGCCGTCATCGCGGACTTCGAAAAGCAAATGCGCGAAGCGGCAGCAAATCTGGAATTTGAAGAAGCCGCCCGATTGCGCGACGAGGTCAAAAGACTGCGCGAAGAGGAGCTTGGTCTTTAGGGCCGTCGAGGAGCCTACACGACCGTATCCCAGGTTCGGCTGAGGCGGGCGGCGGCGTTGATGATGCCGACCATTGAGTAAGTTTGGGGGAAATTGCCCCAGAGCTCGTTGGTCTCAGTATCGACGTCTTCCGACAACAGTCCCAGCTTTGTCCGGGTGGCGAGGACCGCTTCGAACATTGTGCGGGCCTCGTCCAGTCGGCCGATGCGAGCAAGGGCATCAATGTGCCAAAATGTGCACGCGGTGAACGCAGTTTTAGGCAGCCCGAAATCGTCTTCAATACGGTATCGATAGACGTGGTTTCCAACGCGAAGCTCTTCATCTACCCGCTCAACCGTTGCTATATATCTGGGGTCCATCGGGTCGATGAAACCGATCTCCGCCATGAGCAGGACCGAGGCGTCCAGATCGGCGCCGCCAAAAGCGCCTGTAAAGGCCTGGCGGTCTTCACTCCACGCCTTCTCGAGAATTGTCGCGCGGATTTCGTCGGCGCGCCCGTGCCAATATTCTGTCCGGTCATGGCGGTCGAGCGTTTCGGCGATTTTCGCTAACCGGTCACAAGCTGCCCAGCACATGATTGCGGAGGACGTGTGCACATGGGCGATGCCGCGAAACTCCCAGATGCCAGCATCCGGCGTGTTGTAGACTTGAAACGCGCGTTCACCGACCTGCTCAAACTGTTCGAACTCCAATTCGCCCGCCTTCGAGAGGAGACGATCGTCAAAGAAGGCCTGCGCTGCGCCAAGAATGACGTGGCCGTAAACGTCATGCTGAATGTGTTCGGCAGCCTGATTTCCAAAGCGAACCGGGCCCATGCCGCGATACCCGGGCAGGCGATCTGCGGTTTCTTCGGTAAGATCGTCTTCCAGTGCTATCCCAAAGACGGGCTGGATATGACCGCCCTTGGTTATCGCGACGGTGTTGCGAAGATAGCTGAGATACTTTTCCAGCGTACCCACGGCGGACAGCCGGTTCAGAGCGGTGACGGTGAAGTAGGCGTCTCTTAGCCAACAAAAGCGATAGTCCCAGTTGCGCTGCGAGCCCGCATGCTCCGGGATAGACGTAGTGAGCGCGGCGACGATGCCGCCCGTTTCTTCATAGACGCATAGTTTCAGCGTGATGGCTGCTCGGATGACGGCGTCTTGCCATTCGGGAGGCGTCGCTAGGCGCCGCGACCATTCCTGCCACGTGTGCAGAGTGCGCTGAAGCCAATCGCTGGCGATCGCTTCGGGATTGTCTGAAAGGGATTCATCTGGCCCCAAGACGAAGCTGAGCTCCTGGTCGAGGACGAACTCGCGCTCGTCCATGACAAATGAAACCGGCGCGTCGGTGGTCACTCGAAAGTCGTAGTCTTCGTTCGGGAACCGAATATGCGATACGCCGCGGCGACGCAAAGTTGTTCGCTCACCTCGATTGCTTTGTGCCTGCAAGAAAATTGTGATCCGAGGCATGCCGGAAAGGGGCGTGATCCGCCGGATGATGGAAGCTGGTCTGAACACGCGACCGCGGTCCTGGAATCGGGGCGCAAAATCTGTGACCTTGATGGAGGATCCATCAGCGGCGGTCAGGATGGTTTCGATAACTGCCGTATTGCGTACATAGGTTTGTTCGCTGCTGACTTGATCGGCGAGGACCACCGAGAATGCACCGCTTCCCCCGAGAAGCTGGTTGAACACCGGTTCGCCGTCAAATCGAGGCAGGCATAACCACTGGATAGCGGCATTGGGATCGACGAGAGCCGCGACGGTTCCATTGCCAATTATGCCGAGTTCAAGTGTGCTCATTCAGTTGCCCTTTTAGCCAGTTCCAGACGGAGTCTGTGTCGTCGAATCTATAGCGCGCGCAGGTTTCGCCAGCGCCGACTTTTATCCCAAGACCGCCCAGTTCTTGCGCCGCTTTCATGGCGTCTTCATCCGTGGTGTCGTCTCCAACCATGATTGGAAGACGGCCCTCAAACGGAGCCTGGGTCATGATGCTTTTCAACGCCAATCCCTTATTGGCACCGCGGGGTTTGAGCTCGATCACCATCTTGCCATGCTGGAAAGCGTAGCCGTCGGCTTCATCCGAGATGTTTGAAAGTGATGTCGCCAATGTCGGACCGACAGATGGATTCTGGCGATAGTGCACAGCGATCACGCGGCCTTTGTTTTCGATGCGGACACCATCATGTTGCTGGACTTCGCGACTCACGGCTTCGCGAAGCTCGCTTGGCGCGTCATCGGCGGAGGTGGCGGGGGGCTCTCCGGGGCGGCAAATGTCCTGACCGTGACCACCTGCACGCCAGAGATCGTTCGGTGTGCGAGCGGAGAGGTCCTGAATAGACCGTCCGCTTATGAGGATAAGCGCCCCGTCCAGATCTTTCGCCAAGATGCGCAATTGATCTGCGCCGCCGACAGGCAGGAACACCGTGTCAGGATCGTCCTGCAGAGGTGCTAGCGTTCCATCAAAATCCAGAAACAGCGCATGACGCGTCGTCAATTCCGGTTCGGTTTCATTTTTGCGGGGGAAGCGAGCCGTCATAGATTTCAAAAACTACCGAGTATCCTGCAGCGCGGTCAGGTCTTTGAGAAACTTCTTGCGCCACCAGGCAATGTCCTGTTCGACAACCGTCTCTCGCAGCGACTTCCAACGCTCGACGCGCTCTTCTAGAGGCATGGTCAGGGCGTGCTGAATAACTTCTGCGAGCTTGCGCGTGTCATGTGGATTGACCAGGAGAGCGTCTTTCAGCTGCTCCGCCGCGCCCGCAAATTCGGACAGGATCAGAACGCCAGGATCGGCTTCATCCTGAGCCATGACAAACTCCTTGCAGACCAGATTCATTCCATCTCGCAAGGGGGTCACCAACCCGACCCGCGCAATCCGAAACAGTCCGGCAAGTTCTTCCCGATCATATGAACGCGCGAGATACCGGAGCGGAATCCAATCGAGGTCGCCATAGTCACCATTGATGCGTCCAGCGAGCCCATCCAGAGTCCGGCGAAGTTCACGATACTCGTCAACTTTGCTGCGCGACGGTGGCGCGATCTGAGTTACCGAAACGGACCCGCGCGTTTCCGGATAGTCATCGAACATTCGCCCAACCGCTTCGAACCGTTCGGGTAGTCCTTTCGAATAATCCATGCGATCGACGCCTATCACGAGATTTCGGCCGCCGAGGAAGCGTCCAATTCGATCTGAAGCTTCCTTGGCCTTTTCCGTTTTTGCTGCTTCTGCGAAGCCCTCCGCGTCTATTCCGATCGGGTAGGCTTCAATCTTGATCGTTGTGTTGAACGCTTCGTACACCCCGTCTCCGCGGTCCACTGCTTTGCAATCTTCGATGAGATATCGGGTAAAGTTTGACCGATCCTGCTCGGACTGCAGACCGATCACGGAATAATTGCACATGGCGCGTGCGATCCATTGGTGTTCTGGCAGGGCTCTAAACACTTCTGGCGGTGGGAAGGGGATGTGCAGGAAAAAGCCGATCGGACCGTCCCATCCCGCCCGACGCATGCTGTCTCCCATCAACAGAAAATGATAATCGTGCACCCAGACAGTATCGCCATCTCGCAGGCGCTCCGTGACGATATTGGCGATGCGCTGGTTTACAGCGGCATAGACTTGAAACGCATCCGAGTTGAATGCCGCCAGGTCCAGGCGGTAGTGAAACACGGGCCAGAGCACCGAGTTCGCATATTGAAGATAGTACTGATCATGCTCGCGCTCGGTTAAGTCGGTCAGCACAAACTCGACGCCGTCATCCTTTAAGCTCTGAACGCTTCTGGACTGTCTCTCAGCGATATCACCTGACCAACCGAACCAGACGCCTCCGGACGATTTCAGAGATTCCCAGACCGCGACCGCCAAACCCCCGGCCCGAGCACTCGGATCCGCCGCTGTTCGATTGGAAATTGCGATCAGCCTGCCCATTAATCGCTTATACCCGTCTGACCGCGTAAATACAGCGTAACTCGGCAGTTTATGTGCTGGGCCCCGAACTGCCTGTCGTTTCGCCCAAATCGCACAAGATTTGATCAGCCAATAAATGAAATTGCATGTTGGTTGCCAAATGACAAAGTTGGATTTGTCGTTATATTCAACGCATTGAGTGCCGGGGGGACGATAAGTTTGGCGTCAGACAGTTTCAACGGTGAGG
Organism: Henriciella sp.; assembly: GCA_017642885.1. Taxonomy (GTDB): domain Bacteria; phylum Pseudomonadota; class Alphaproteobacteria; order Caulobacterales; family Hyphomonadaceae; genus Henriciella. Next base: position 80,213 of record JAEPOM010000008.1, read on the forward strand.
CCGGGTCTCCAATCCTGAAAGTCTTCTTCAGCTACTCGAGAACCGACAAGGCGCGCGCCGAGCCTATCATTCGAGCCCTGGAACAAGCCGGGTTCGATGTTTGGTGGGACGGCATGTTGGCCGGCGGGGCAAAATACATCGAAAAAACTCAAAGCGCTTTGCAAGATGCCGACGTTGTTGTCGTTTTGTGGACGGATACGTCGGTGCAATCGCACTGGGTGCAAGATGAAGCGATGCATGGCCGGGATAATAAATGTCTGGTCCCGATATCGCTGGATCACACCGAGCCGCCGCTCGGGTTCCGACAGTTCCAGGTGATCGATCTTTCCCGATGGGATGGCGCCCAAAGTGAGCCTTCGATTCAAAACGTCATTCGCTCAGTGGAAGCGTTAGCTGCTCGCGTTGAGCACGTTCCCGAATTGCTGCCCGAGCGATTTGCTGATCGGCTCTCGCGTCGCAGGTTGCTATTGTTCGGCGCCGTTGGAGGTTTGGGGGTGGCGTCCACAGCTGCAATATGGGCTCCCTGGCGTTCCAAATCGACAAAGATTTCCGATGGTAGCATTGCAGTTCTACCATTCGAAAACGATAGTCGCGATCCGGATCAGGACTATTTGTCGATTGGAATAGCAAACGAACTTAGAAACTCACTCGCTCGCAATTCGGGCCTTCGCGTAATGGCGCGATCCTCGTCTGAAAACGTCAAACGACGACAACTCACACCTGATGCGATTGCTCGAGAACTCGGAGTGGCGTTCGTCGTTGAAGGGGCGGTTCAAGTGATCGAGGGACGCGTCGATGTCGTCTCCAGCCTGATTGAGAGTGTCACGGGACACACACTCTGGTCTGGGGCGTTCAGTCAGCCGATTGAAGAACTATTGGACGTGCAGCGTACCATCACTGAGGCGATTTCTGCGGAACTGGCGCTGGGCGTATCCACGGCGCAAGGGCAAGCGAAGATTGGTGCCGCGACTAATGCCGCGGCGTTCGATTCCTATCTTCGTGGCTGGACCATTTACAGAAACTCAGTGACAGCAGAGACAGACATGCTTGCGCTCGAACGGTTCGATAATGCCATCGCGCTCGACCCGGGATTTGCGGCTGCACATGCGGCGCGATCTGCAACGTTGACCGTTTTGGGGAACACCAGCGATAGCCGCGAGCGGGCAAACCTCTATTATGAGCAGGCGATGCAAGCAGCCAGACGGGCCATCGAACTGGGCCCCGATCTGGATGAGGCGCACTCTGTCCTGGCACTGGCTCTGTTCGAGACGCAGCTGAATATTGCAGAAGCCCTTCCGGTCTATGAGCGATCGCTCGAACTCGGCCTCGGTTCAGCGATCATTCAAGCCAGATACGCTGAATATGCAGCACTGACGGGGCGGGCGGCTGACGCGCTACGGGCAATCGAGCTTGCAGCGATGCTCGATCCGTTAAATCCAACGATTCATCGAAGTGTCGGTAACGTTCACTATGCCGCTGGCAGATACAATCAGGCCATTCAGGCATACGAGCGGGCACTGGCATTGTCGGATGGGCTTAGCGACGCGCATGCCTGGAGCGCCTTTGCTCATCTCGAGCTTGGGCAAGCCGATCTTGCTCTTAGCACCTGCCAAGAAGAATCGCATGGTCTGGTGAAGGCCACATGCCTCTCAATCGTTCATCATCGGCTTGGCAATGATCAACAGTCTCAGGATGCGATGAACGAGCTCATCGGGACCTATGGCGACAACGGGCTTTATCAACAGGCGCAGGTGATGGCCCAGCGCGGAGAAACTCAGGCAGCGATAAACACACTGCAAACCGCGCTTGAGAAAGGCGATGCCGGATTGACCTATCTCGGAATGGATCCGCTCCTAGACCCCATTCGCTCGCATCCTGATTTTATTGTCTTGCAAAACACGCTTGGTTTCACATAGTTAAAAAAAGAGAGACGGGGAGAAATTATGAAAATCAGAGACATAGCATTGGTTCTTGGCCTGGCAGCGTTCGCGACAGCATGTTCGCCAGCGGCGGATGAAGCAGCCACTGAAGCATCCGAAGAGGGTGCAGCTGCTGACACTCAGGACTCTGAGGATGAAGAGCAAGGTAAGAGCCGCGGTCCGGGCCGCTGATTGTTGACACCCGTAGCCGACCGAGTTTTCGGTCGGCTAGAAGTCCGACAGAATGTGCTGTCTGATCCAGTCTGAATAGTTTTGCACGCGTGTATACACGCCCGGCTTGCCGTCTGCGGTACACTGTTTTTTACCCCAGCTAACAATTCCCACCAGTTGACCATTATGAATAACAGGGCCGCCGCTGTCCCCGCGACAGGTCTTCTGCAGGTCATCCTGTGCACAAAATACATCCTCATGCACGCGGGGCACGCCGTTTGATGTCGGACCCATTCCGTCCAGTTCACCGCAGCTTGCATTGTCGAGCACGGTCAGTGTGACACTGAGCAGACTGGCATAGGGATCTTCGCCAACCACCTGTTCCGTCTTGCCCCAGCCATACACCGTGACCTGGTCGCCAGGGAAAAGGTCATGCGTTGGCGCTGCAACGTTGAGGTAAGACACGGCAATCGGTTCAATCGGCCTATCTTGAATGGGCAATGTCAGCGGCGAACCCGGCGGGGCTTTGGCCACGTCAAAGATCATGCTTACGTCACCAGTTGCGAGATCTGTGATCCGAGCTGTCCCGTCATCGCTCCAGGTCAGGACCTGTTCATCGGCGCTCATAAAGGCGGCGCCATTGACCCAGCCATCATGGTAGACCCGACGCAGCTCTTCCCCTGACGCCGTGCGCCAGGCCCGCGCCGTTCCGTCCTCGCTCCAGGTCAGGATTTTCGACTCATCGTCGGACACGAGGGCGTCTCGCACGAGGTTGAGGTGATCGATACGAGCGATCTGTTGACCATTTGCGAGATCCCAAACAGTCGCCCCAGCGGAGTCCTGTACCAGAAGAGATTGCTCGTCCTGCAGGAAGGTGCCTTTGATCAAAGCCAGCTCTTGTGACATTTCCGAGATGATTGCACCGCTTTCAACATCCCAGACACGCATTGTGCCGTAATTCGTCCAGGTGAAGAGGCGGGTTCCGCCCTGGATGAGTTTGGCCCCTTCCACATATTCGCTCCATAGCTCGTCGGGGTGCGGGATCCGCGTTTCCAGCTCGCCGGTCTCGAGATCCCAGATCCAGACATCCGATTCTGCGAACCGGCGGGTCAAGGTTATCAGCTTGTCGCGATCACCTAGCCGCACAATATGCGCGTCGAAAACAAAGTTTTGGACCGGTGTCGTGTCAATTGTATCGGGAACGGGTTCCCCCTCTGCAGCCAACTGATCCCGCCGCTCCTGGGTGAGCCATGGCAAATCCAGCGGATGTGCCATTCGGGAAAGCTCAAAACCGCTCTTCACGTCAAGTAATGATACATTGCCGTCCGCGCTCACGAGCACTCCTTGCGGCTGCACGCCATGCAATTTGACCCCTAAAGGGCGCTGGGGAAAACGAATTTCAGTCGCCGGAGTAATCGTCATCTGAGCCCAATTCTCATCGAGACTTGACGTGCTCCAGCTTGTTAACTCGCGTTGCACCGTATTGTTTTCTGTTGAGAAAAAACCCGCTAGGGTTACGAGAAAATTCTCATCCGGTGATAGTTCGAGCTGTTGAAAATTCAGCCTCCCTCCACGCATAAGCGTGAGCGAGTGATCAGATTCAAAGGACTCGAGTTCGATCTCGAACAAACGGTTAGTCCAATCATTTCGTGCGCGTAAAACACGGTGACCATCATCGATAAAAAATGCGACTTTGTCCGCTATGGTGTGGCCGAGAAAAACGCTGGGTCGCCCCCGGATCATCCTGTCCGTGGTTGCCATGGAGCTGAAGTCTGGGCGGTTAAAGACACGCGGCGTTCGCGCCTCCGTCTGGAGTGCATATCCTGCCATATCCCCATCCGATAAGTATCGTTCTCGATATCCGCGCCCAAGGTCTATCGAAGATTTCTGATGACGTTGAGTTTCAGCGCCGTCGGCAATATTCCAGCTGCGAACTGTACCGTCTTCACTCCATGTTTTTAGACCTGTCTCACTGGCAACGAGTTCGATCGCCTCTATGCCGACATTTTCATAGAAGGCCGGTGGCGGGGGTTCTTTGAAATCGTCAGGTGAGCTCTCAAAATGCAGCAAGGCGATATCGTGTTCGTAGATCACTCCAGCGGCGTCCGGGAGGCAATCTTCATTCGAATAACAAATCACGCGATCGATCGGGAATGTTCGGCCATCATTTCGCTGCAAATTGCTCATGCCCAGACGGACTTGAAAGCCCGCTTCCACCATGCCTTCGTCGACGCAATGCGCTGCAGTAATCACCCAACCCGGAGCAATCAGACTGCCACCGCAAAAATGGCGTTCTTGCCAGTTTGACGATGCGACTTGGCCGAGCTCTTCGGTTTGGTAGTTTTCAGGAGGCGTGATCTGAGCCTGAAATGGTGCTTCGCCGCGTTGAGCGACCTTTGCATGGACAGGAGCAATGTAGTCACAATGTTCGACCCACGGGGCGCAATCTCGATGGATTTGCTCCATCTGATAGATGCGTCCCCTGAACTCCGCCATTTCCAACCCCCGAAATTCGCTAATCTCGGCACCATCGAACGGCGCGTCTTCGTTGGGGGCTACGACCTGAGAAGGAGCGGGGCCGCTACAAGACAAGGGCGCCAAGGCCGCTAAGCCCAAAAAGATTGCAGTGCGAACCTTCATTCCGTCCCTCCAAGGTTTCAAAAACCATATGGTGGAGGCGGGCATTTGTAACCCCGAAATTGAGTTGCGAGCCCCGACACAGGGCTTGCGTTAGGGCCAGCAAAACGGCCTGATTCAGCTATACGCGCGGCCAAGTCTCGCGCGGTAGCGACGCCTTTATGTCCGTTTCGGTGGTCTTTTACTGCGTTTCTTCTCGCCGTTTGGGCCGCGCGGCTTTTTGGGGCCTGAGCGCTTTTTCTTGAACGCGCCACCGTCGCCTTTGTCTGAAGCGGGACGCCTGACTTTTTTCGGGCGTTTGTCAGAGAAGTCTTTGTTTCTCTTCGGTCGCGGCTCAGCGGCGCTGGGTTCATCCGCTCGGCCAACCCAGATGCTTTTGTCGATAATCTGACGTTCGCCTGCGGCGTCGATCAAACTCTGCGCGGCTTCGGGTTTCAGTTCGACATGCGTTGCGTCCGGATCAATCCGAATGGCGCCGATACTGTTGCGCGAAAACCCACCGGATTTGCACAACATCGGAATTAGCCATTTTGGATCTGCTTTTTTCTTGCGCCCCACGCCGAGTTTGACCCACTGGCCATCGGGGAAGTCAGAGCCGCGGCGACCGCCATGCTCGCGTTTCTCCTCGCGCGGAAACTCCCGATCTGGATCGTATCGGTCCTTGCGAGCACGACTGGGCTGTTGTGCGCCCGGGTCTTGCAGGATTTCGGGCGCGGAATCAGTTGAACGGGTCAACCGAACAATGGCTGCGGCCAGATGTTCGGCGCTGTATTTTTCGAGCAGCGCGCCTGCGAGACCTGCCTCCGTCGTGTCTGGCGGAGATTGCAAGACGTCGCTGACCAGCAATTTGGCATTCAGAGCCTCTTCGATCTCAACGGCGGAAGGTGGCAAACGCCATTCTGCTTCGACTCTGGCATCGCTCAGGAGACGTTCTGTTCGGCGCCGTGCACGGACGGGAACAATCAGGGCGCAGATCCCGTGTCGACCCGCGCGGCCGGTGCGACCGGAGCGGTGAAGGAGGCCTTCCTTGTTGCGGGGAAGGTCGGCATGGATGACCAAATCCAGCCCCGGTAGATCCAGTCCGCGCGCTGCAACATCCGTTGCGACACAAACCCGAGCACGGCCATCGCGCATCGCCAATACGGAATTGCTGCGCTCTTTCTGGCTGAACTCTCCAGACAAGGCGACGACGGAAAACCCTCGATTGGTCAGGCGAGCCGTGAGTTTATTGACCGCATCGCGGCGAGAGCAGAACACAATCGCATTCGGCGCATCGTGGAATAGGAGTGTGTTGATCACCGCTTTTTCGACATCGGACGGAACCACGGTCATCGCCTGATACGTGATGTCTCCATGCGCCGACTGGGCGGAAGTGGTGTTCACGCGCACAGCGTCGTTTTGATAAGACTCCGCCAGCCGGGCGATAGGTTTTGAAACGGTGGCTGAAAACATCAGCGTCCGCCGCTCTTCCGGGGCCGCGTCCAGGATGTATTCAAGCTCCTCTCGGAACCCCATGTCCATCATCTCGTCGGCCTCGTCCAAAACGACGACCTGGATGTCACCGAGATCCAATGATCCGCGGCGGATATGATCTACAAGGCGCCCCGGCGTTCCAACAACCACGTGAGCGCCGCTGGATAGCGCGCGTCTTTCATCACGGATATCAACGCCGCCAATACAGGACACCACGCGGCCACCTGCGGGCGCAAATAGCCATTGCAGCTCCTTTGTGACTTGCAGAGCAAGTTCCCGGGTCGGCGCAACGATCAATGCAGCCGGTATATCGGCCTTTGGCAAATGCGGTTCGCCCCTCAGGATCGAGCTTGCCATTGCGAGTCCGAAAGCGACGGTCTTGCCGGATCCAGTCTGGGCGGAGACCAACAAGTCGCGACCGAACAGAGAAGGGTCCAGGACGGCTTCCTGAACCGGGGTCAAGGCCTCAAAGCCTTTGTCTGCAAGCGCCTGAACGAGTGGCGGAGCAATCTCAAACTCGGTTTTCATTTTCGGACTTTCACATGCTGTTGACGCATCCCGCATGGTCCAGGCTGGACGACGAGGTTCAACCCGCATGCAGTTACTCGGAAACTGTATCTCTGCATAACATTATATGCACACCGCAAGGTGTTCAGACTCGATGTGGCACCAGACTCAAAGAAATCTTGATACCTCAGTAGGGCATAGCGCAGACGCTACGCTGCTTTTCATAGGGCGGGGCACATTCCCATCCATCTCCGGCGTCCGTCAAATGACCAAATTCCGGGACCGCGACTTCGATGCATTCATTACCGCGAGCGACAAAGCCTCTTCGACATTCCCATCCTGAGCCATAAGGCACGTCAGACAGGTATGCGTGACCCGGAACGATGATGCGGTCGCAGCGCCCGCCAGATTTTCGAAATCCTCTCAGACATTCCCAGCCGTCGCCATAGGGACTTCCCGACAAGAAAGCGTTCTCGGGCAGATTGATTTCAACGCAGTAAGAAACATCTCGCCGAAACCCGCGTTCGCATTCCCAGCGCCGGCCGTCAGCTTTGAGGTAGGCATTTTGGGGAACGATGACTGCCTGGCACGTTCGGTCAACCGCCTGAAAACCTCGCAGACAGTCCCAGCCTAAGCCGAAATTCTTTTCATTGAGAAAGGCATTTGCTGGCGCGACGATTGTCTCGCATGCCCCTCGCGTCTCTCGATAGCCCTGGTTGCAGTCCCATCCAGCGCCGTAGGTCTTAGGCGATGCGTTTTCTGGAATGATGTTTCCATTGGTCTGCGCGGTGGCGGGGATCGTGATAGATAAAAGGCTTATCGCGGCCCAAAACCCGAAACTCTTGCGAAGTAAACTCTGCATCATACTACTCACTTTCCGGCTCATCGCCGTTGCCGCTCCGGGCAGCGCGAGCCGCTCGCTGAGCTGCGATGTATTGATCAGTGTCTTTGGCGATCGCCTTGTCCAACTCTTCAGGATCAACAGCCCAAAAATTGGTTGGGCTAATTTCACCTTCGGGAGGGTGTGCGATGAGTACGGTCTCGATCGGTCGAAAGTTTATGACCGTGCCACCAGGAATTGGTTCTTCTTCGGTCTCAATTGTGTACTGGCCGGGCGAAAATGCGTGATTGATGCCGCCAAGTTCGAACGGAAAATGAAAGGTCACTCGTTTTTTGCTGACACGTTTCATTAGTATCTGCTCCCGAGTCCCGGATGTAACCGGCTTAAAAACCCCCAGAGCAGCAGTTGGCAAATCTATTGCCTTATTGTCTGAACCCCATTTGAAAGTCGCATAGGCGCGAGATCACAATTGGATCCCGCGCCCATATTTTAGCTAGGCTTCAGCGATCTGGTCGACAGCTTCTTTGCCTTTGCGTGGATCGACGGCAGTGGTGAAAGTCACCTTCTGGCCTTCGGTCAAAGAACGCATACCGCAACGCTCGAGCGCGCTAACATGTACAAACATGTCTGGGCCGCCATTGTCGGGTTGAATGAAACCAAAACCTTTTTGATCGTTGAAGAATTTAACTGTTCCTGGGGTCATAGAGAACTCCATAGTATTTGCCGCACGCGAGATTGCGCACGATTGGTCGAGTCTTTTTTAGGAGTTGTCTAAGTTGCGTGCGCTGCGCAATTTACCGCGGCAGCGTTCGAAGCCTGATCGTCCGGCGAAAGTTCGAAAGCCACCCGTCTAGCATTTCGAGCAATATAGCAAGCCCTTATGTGGGTGGCGTCGTATTGATGCTGCTGACTGTTTGATGGGACCGCGCCTCCAAAGAGGGAGGGCGAGTCCTGTTATCCCGCCAAGGCGGTCTTCAAGTATTTCTCTCGATTCACGCTCGAACGGCGGCGAGCTTCTTCAATCGCTTGCTGTTCTGAAGCCACCAAAAGCGCTTCGATCAAGCGCGAGAAGTGGTAACGCATGGCGTTGCGCGCGTCTTCGGGGTTCCGATCGCGCAAGGCGTCCAGAATGGCAGCATGTTCATCTACGCGATGCGACGAATCTTCGACACAAACGGCAGAATAGACTTTCCGCACCTCAGATAACTCCGTGCGCATGCGCCAGAGGTTTTCCATGATGTGAATGTTCGCGGCATTGCCGGTCGCTTTCGCTATCAGCATATGAAACTCTCGGTCAGCATCATCGCCGTCAGGAGAATCGTGATCCGCGTTTGCCATCCGCTCGATGGTGCGCTCCAGGTCCGAGATTTGTTCATCCGTAATCACGCGAGCGGCGAGCGCTGCTGACTCAGACTCGAAAATCAAACGGGTTTGGGTCAGTTCGAAGGCGGTGACGCTTGGTAAGCGACCGAAGTTAGAGGCGTTGGGCTCGCGTACATAAACGCCGGACCCAACTTTGATCTCGACGTGACCCAAGGCTTCCAGCGAGATCTCCGCTTCGCGAACCACAACGCGGCTGACTGCAAATCGATCTGCCAATTCGCGCTCGCCTGGTAAGCGCGTCCCAGGCGGATAAGAGCCTGACGTGATCATCTCAAGGATCTTATTGGCAACCTTTTGGTATAGGCGTTGTTCGGCCATGTGACGTTCCCGATTCTTTTGTCAAACCTTCATTAGCATCCGAACCTTACCAAATTGTCCTACCAATTCAAGAAAGATCCGGATGCTGAAGGAAAGTGCTTTAGAATCGACCTCTTAAGCCAAAGAAGATCCGCGGGCCATAGTCGTTGACTTCATAAAGATCGTCATTGGTGAACGCGAACTGTTCTTTCGGTTCGCTCCCGAGATTGATGGCTTCAACGGATAGACGCAGATTGTCTGTCAGATTGTACGAAGCTCGCGCTTCCCAGACGCCGACATCACCGACAAAGCGCAAACGCGTGCCGTCAGAGACGAAGGGTTGGAAATACTCGTCGCGATATTTGTAGGTCACGGACACGTCAAAGTCGCCATATCCCCAGAAAGCTTGAGCCGACAGCGTGTTCTCTGACAAACCGGGCAGGCCGCCAGGGTCCAGAATGCCGTCCGCGATCTGTGTAATCGAGCCATCGAGCTCAACCACAAACTGGTCACCATAACGGCTGTCTTCGAACTCAAAGTCCGAGTCGACATAGTTATAGCTGACCTTGCCACCAAGACCGCTCCAGAGTCCTGGAAGATAGCTCATGGTGTGGGCCGCGGTCAGTTCGATACCGTGCAGAGAGCTCGTATCGTCGCTAGTTTGTTGGACCGCGACTGGGAACGTAACCGGAGTGCCGTTGAGGTCATAGGTTTCATTTACGATCGTATTCGCAAAACCGCCCTGGAACGATTTGTAGTAGCCACTGATGGCGAGGATCGTGTCATCGTTAGGATACCATTCGAAACCCGCGTCGAAATTCCACGACATTAGAGGATCGATCGCTGGATTACCGGCGGCGCTCACGCTTTGAATGAGGCCGTCCACAGATGTTGCGTCCTCGTCGTCGCCAATCACACTAATGGTTCGACCGAAACCCATATCCGCTGGATCTGGACGAGACATAGCGCGGAAAGCGCCGAGTCTAAGCAGTTTGTCGGGAGCCAGCTCAACAATCGCGATCGCGCTTGGCAGGAACTCAGTGTAATCATGCGAGGCGGTGACCGTGGTCAGGTTGCCTTCGGCGATGGTGAACACACCGTTGGTATTTGTAACAGTTAGATCAGGGCGGTAGCCTGTCGCCTCAACGTCTGTCTGCACCAACCGCGCGCCGACATTACCCGTGACCGGGAACTGACCGATCTTGGTTTCGTAATTGGCCATCATGTAGAAGGCTGTCGTTGTCTCTCTGACATCGATCGTACGGCTGTTCTCTTCCATGAGCGATGGAATTGCGGCGCTAAGGAGACCAAGCGGGTCGGACACGTCACCGCGATCAGCAATCGCAAGATTGATAGTGTCGAGAATGCCGTTCAGACTATCGACAGCGGTTTCCGCTACACATCGAGCATCAAATGTCGCCCAGGAATTCGTCGAGCTGATCACATTTCCAGAGTCGTCGATATTGGTGATGAGGTCACCTGGACGAAGATTATCCAGGAAATCGTCGCCTTCGCGGAACGGCTGATAACAGGCCGTGTTAACCGAAGCGATAATGTCGACCCATTCAGATGCGAGCCCTGTTGTGGCTGTTCCGTCGCCATCAACGACCTGACGGTTATTGATGTTCAGATCAGTGTTGTTCTCGATCTCAAACGAGAAACGACCTGAGCTGATGTTGAACGGATCACCAGAATCGATTCCGCCTGGTAGTTCGAGATAATCTTGTTCTGCGTATCGTACGCCCGCCGAGACGTTTGTGAAGAAACCGTCCAGATCGTAATCGGCGTCAAATCGCAAAGCGTTGATCGTGTTCTCGCGAAGGCGGTCATTGTCGATCCGCACGCGTAGGCGGTCGACATAATTCGCCGGGTCATTGACATCAAAGACTTCATCATAAAGCCGATAGACCGGCACGTCGCCTCCTCGGAGGTCATACTCGATCACAGGCGAGATGTCCGACTGAATGCGGAATTCCCAGGCGCGTTCTGTGCGCTCGGTGTTTGAGTGCGAGAGGTCAACGGCAACGGTGAGCCGATCGTTTACTTCGTGCTCAATGTTAATACCGCCGCCCAGATATGTCTCGACGCGCTCAAAATCGCCACCCTGAACTTCGATTGAGTTGTCTGTGATGGCCCGCAAAATGCCGCCATTCCCGTTAGTAATCAAAGAGTCGAGGCTTGTAGTGGTGGTGCCTGCAACGTTCAGCGACGTGTCGTTACGACGTCCGCCATTGAAGGTCAGATCACTGCGAAGTTCTTCTTGGCTGCGCTCAGACCATTGCAGGTCCATGTTGACGTCCCAGCGATCATTTGGCTGCCATTGCAGCTGACCGAAGAACGCGTCGCGCTTGTCGTGCGTATCATTCTGCCGAAAGTGGCGCTGTGAAGGGGCAAACACAAACGGCACGCCATTGTCGATCGCCAGACCGGTGGCAGGGTCGATCGTCGTGTCAAATCCTTCCGTGTCCGAGCCGCGCGTTGTCAAATTGTCTGGATTGCGGCGATCGTTGAAGTCGTCGCAATCGTCATCGCCGCGGTCTGTGGTTTCAGGATTGTTAGAGAAGCCTGTGAATGTTCCGCCATTCGTCTGATCAGTAAATTGCGCAAGGCTATCGCTGATTACGCAGGCCGGACGAGAGTTAGACGTTGGGCCTGTCTGACGACTTTCCGCTTCAGGCTGAGAAATGTCGGAGCGCTGAAAACCGAGCGAGATACCAACGTTGCCCAATTCATCGAGTTCAAACTGATCTACATAGCTAAGTGTGCCGCGATATCCGAGATCACCGGCCAACGAGTTATCAATGTTCTGCTGATCAGGGTTGTAGTTACCCTTGATGTCGAATTGGAAGCGTTGCTTACCAAAATCGAGAGGCCGCAAAGTTTCAAGCTGGATCTGTCCAGCGACGCCGCCTTCAATCTGGCTCGCGTCCTGCGTTTTGAAAACCGCCAGTTTATTGACCAGTTCAGATGGGAACTGAGAGAAATTCACTGAGCGATCGCCTGAACCGTTGGTTGCGGCGCGTCCGTTCACGACGGTGGAAGAGAGGTATGGTCCAAGTCCACGAATGGAAACTTCGGTCGCACCGCCATTTTCGCGGTGGGATGCAACGCCGGTCACGTTTTCAAGCGCTTCACCGATCGAAAGGGCGGGAATGTCGCCGATCTCTTCGGCAGACAGACCGTCAACGATTTGAGTGTTAGAGCGTTTCAGTGCGATTGAGTCTTGGATGACCTGGCGCGTTCCTTGGACAGTTACAACATCCAATTCGCGAGTTTCTTCGACGTCAGTCGCGACGTCTGTCGCATCTTCCTGCGCTAGTGCCAGCCCGCCCGCAAGCGGCAAGGCCGCTGCGCCAAGCAGCAACATCCGTGACAAACGCGTGGGCGCGGGGCCTGCTCTGCGCGAGCGGTTAAGAGTAGACATTATTTCCTCCCTACAGGTTTCGTGTCTTCATTGCATCGAAGATCTCTCTGTAGGGCTATCATCGTGCTCCCGAGTGTCAACAAAGAGGTCTAGTAAAAGCGCCTTAATTGGTCCTACCAAAGGAGGATTCATCAACTTATGTGCCTATTTGATCACACATGGTGGAGATGTGACGGCCCTCTGGGCATCACATAATTGGAAATTGGTATACATGAGTGGTTGACAAGTGGTTCGATCTCAATAGCGTATGATCGAAGATCGGCCGCAAAGGCGACTCGGGAGGAAGACATGAGGATTTTGGCAATCGCCGCTATTGCTGCGCTGACTGCAGTGGGGGCGTGTTCCTCACCGACGGTCGCGATTGCGGAAGACGTTTCCCTCCCAGGGGAACCGCTGCGAAAGATAGTGGTCGAAACTCAGGAGGATTATGCGGACGCGATAAAGCTGGTGCAGCCAGGCGACATGATCGTTCTCGCAAACGGCACGTGGCGAGATTTCGACCTCGTTCTGGAAGCGGAAGGTACGGCTGAGCACCCGATCTATCTTGTGTCCGAGGAGCCAGGTGGCGTGATTCTGAGCGGACAATCCAGTTTGCGGATGGGGGGGCGCCATCTCGTCGTTTCCGGATTGGTGTTTCGCGATGGCTATACTCCGCGCAACGAAGTCATCAGTTTCAGGCGCGACAGCGAAACTCTGGCCTTTAATTCACGTGTGACCCGCACAGTTATCGAAAACTACAACAATCCAGACCGGGCGCAGCGCGATACTTGGGTGGTGATGTATGGTCAGAATAACGAGTTCGATCACAACCATCTATCCGGTAAACTGAATTCCGGCCCGACCATGACGGTGCGGCTCAACACAGAAGACAGCCAGAACAACAATCACCGCATCCACCACAACTATTTCGGGCCGCGTCCGGTTTTTGGCTCCAATGGCGGAGAGACGCTGCGCATCGGCACCAGTCACTACTCGCTGACGACGTCAGGCACGCTGGTGGAAAACAACTATTTCGATCGCTGCAGCGGCGAAGTTGAGATCATCTCAAACAAGTCGGGCGAAAATATTTATCGCGGCAACACGTTCAATCAATCCCGTGGGACCCTGACACTCCGTCACGGCAATGACACGTTGGTTGAAAACAATCTCTTCGATGGAAACAACGCGCCGTATACTGGCGGGGTGCGGGTGATCAATGCCCGCCAGACCGTACGGAACAATATGTTCCGGAACCTCAATGGCGAGCGTTTCTCCGGAGCGCTGGTCGTCATGAACGGTGTGCCGAATTCGCCGATCAATCGGTATCATCAGGTGGATGGCGCAGTGATCGAGCAAAACAGTTTCGATCGCGTCGGCACCATCGAGCTGGGCGAAGGGTCGGACACCGAACGCAGTGCTGTGCCGATTAATTCGGCGTTCCGGAACAATCTGGTGATGGGGAGTGGCGCTGAGACGCCGTTCAATCTTTATGACGATATGAGCGGCATCGCTTTCGAAGGCAATGTCACGAACCTCGCGCCGCCGGAGGCTCTGGCTTCAGGATTTACGGTTCTAAATGCGGACGAGCAGGCACCGAGTGGTGTAGGTGCTGCCGGGGCGTTCGGGGTGGAGCGATCCGAGACGGGTGTGTCTTGGTACCCCAAGCCAAGTTCCGATTCTCCTTTCGGCACGGGCAAGACGATTGAGATTGAGCCTGGTGAAAACAAGATCGCCCAGGCGATGGCCACGGCAGAGGCGGGCGATGAGATTGTACTCGCACCAGGCGCCTACAATGAAGCCAAGTCCATCAACCTCCAAATCCCGTTGACCGTCCGCGCTGCTGAGGTCGGTACTGTGGATTTGAGTTTTGAGCGGCGCAATTTGTTCCTTCTGTCATCGACGGGTGGTCTAAAGCTATCAGGGTTGAACGTGACGGGTGGCGCAGCGCCAGATGCGGTCGGCAATAGCTTTATCGCATCCACCGCCCGCGGCGGGACGGGCAATCATGTGGTGGAGCTCTCCGACATGGTGTTCACGGATTTCGTAGTGAACCGAGGGTTCTCTATTCTAACCGCAGCAAAAGGCACATTTTTCGATCGCGTCGAAGTCCGGAATTCCAGCTTCAAGAACATTTCTGGTGTGGCCTTCAAGTTCGACGCAGAGACTGACGATTATGGCATTTACAACGTTGAATATCTGATCGTCCGGGACAGTGAATTCGAAAACGTCCGAGGATCCATTGCGTCGATCTATCGGGGCGGCCGCGATGAAAGTACGTTCGGGCCGCACGCGTTTATTTCAGACTCAACATTTGTGAGTGTCGGGGCCGGCTCTGAGCCGCTCGCAGTCTTGCACGGCGTTCAGAACATGAGCCTTGAGGGCAATACACTCGAGCAAACGGAGGCAGCGCAGTTGGTCATCACGACGGGTAAGCCCAAAGTCGTTCTATCGAACAATACGAACGCCGCATCGGATGCGATAGATGCGCTCGTGACGAAGGACCTGCGGCAATGAGTAGATCGTCCCTTCTAACAGGAGCCTGTCTCGGGCTGATTGTCGGTTTCACGTCTCAGTGCGCGCCTGCTCAGGAGCAGGCAGGTAGCGCGGCCAATTCTGCGGACGCATCTGAGCTGGTAGGTTTCGACGCTGTCATGAGCGACTTGTCCGCAAGCATCGACGCGCGATTAGAGGCTGGCATTCCGGTGCCGATTCCGCGCGATGCCGGCGGTGGTTACACGCATGAGCAGCATAAACAAAACGCCAAGACGATCTACGAAGCGGGTATGCTCTACCAGTATGGCGGAGACCCAAAATATCGCGACGCAATTCGAGAAATCTTGTTTGATTACGCGGACTTATACCCGACGCTTGGAATTCACCCTGAGCAACGAAGCTCAAACAAGGGCAAGTTGTTTTGGCAGGGCCTGAATGAAGCATGGTGGTTGGTTTACGTAATCCAAGGCTATGAGACGGTGCGCGATGAGTTGAGCGAAACGGACCGCGCCCGAATTGACGATGGTGTAATTAATCCGATGGCGGACTTCCTCTCAACAGGATCTCCGCAAACCTTCGATCGCATCCACAATCATGCGACTTGGGCCACCACAGCGGTTGGCATGACGGGGTATGTCTTGGGACAACCGGACCGCGTCGAGCAAGCGCTCTTCGGGCTCGATAAGTCGGGCGAAGCTGGCTTCCTGAAGCAGTTGGATGAGCTTTTTTCTCCTGACGGCTATTATGCGGAAGGTCCTTATTACCAGCGATATGCTCTCATGCCGTTCGTTCTGTTCAGCCAGGCGATTGATCGCAATGAGCCTGAGCGCGGGATTTTCGATCATCGCGATGGGATCGTTCTGAAAGCTATTCGCTCCACACTCGAGCAAAGTTATGCGGGCCGTTTCTTCCCAATCAATGATGCCATTCGCGAAAAAGGTATCAACACGGTTGAGCTCAAGTACGGACTTGCGATCGCATACGAGCGCACCGAAGATCCGAGTTTTCTAGGCGCGATACAATTGCAGAATGGCGTTGTACCGACCTCTGGCGGTCAAGCGGCTCTCGAAGCGATTGAGGCTGGCAAAGCAAAGCCATTTGAGTTCACCTCTAAACAGTTTCGAGATGGCCGGTCAGGTGATCAAGGCGCGCTTTTGGTGCTGCGCTCGGGGCCCGAGGGCGATGACGCGGCAGTTGTGATGAAAGCAACAACGCAAGGGCTTGGTCACGGGCATCACGACAAGCTCGGTCTGCTTTATTACGATAATGGCGATGAAATTGTCGCGGATTATGGCGCTGCGCGGTTCCTCAACGTCGAAGCCAAATATGGTGGACGCTATCTGCCGGAAAACGAGACTTGGGCCAAGCAAACCGTTGCGCACAATGCGCTAGTTGTGGATCAGACGAGCCACTTTGATGGCAACTGGCGTGAAGCGCAGAACCACGCCCCAGAGGTTCTCGCATTTGGCGACATGAACGGCATTGAGGTCGGGTTCGCTGAAATCGACACAGCCTATGATGGCGTCAATATGCAGCGCCTGATTGCCATAATGCCAAAGGCGGACGGTGGCGAATACATCGTAGATATCATGCGTGGGCTAAGCAGCGCCACGCATACATACGACCTGCCGATCCACTTCAAAGGTCAGTTGATCGAAACGAGTTTCGACATGACGCATTCAACCCAAATTATGACGCCGATGGGCGAGGACGATGGCTACCAGCATCTTTGGAAACGGAGCCAGTCCGAGCCCCTCAGCGATCTGCAAGACACGTCATGGTTGCTCGGAGATCAGTTTTATACTTTGAGTTTCGAATCTGATCATGACGTGGAGGTATTCTTCACCGAACTTGGCGCAAATGATCCCGATCACAACTTACGTCGCGAGCAGGCATTCATCCTGCGCACCGAAGGTGAGTCTGCGAATTTTGTTTCCGTCTATGAGCGGCACGGCCGTTATGATTCCGACGAAGAAGTAACGGTGTTTGATGGGTCTTCCGTCGACAATATCGACATTGCGACCAACGAAGGCATCACATCAGTGACGATTATGCCCACGGATGGTGATGCAGTCACATTTAAGTTTGCGGATAGCGCTGATGCGCGCGCTCCGCTCGAGATACTGCGTAACAGCACTCCAGATAAAACATTAGAGAATCCCGGGGAGGGAAATTGATGAGCGATGTCATCACGCACGAGGACCTGTTTAAATACAGTCCGAAATCTCAGGCAGAGACGATTGGGCCTGGCTTGAAACGACTTTTGCTTGGACACGACGAGCATCTGATGCTGGTCAAGGTCTGGTTTGATAAGGGCGCGGTCGGTGAAGTGCATTCGCATCCACACTCTCAGGGTAGCTACGTCATTGAGGGCACGTTCGAGGTTCAAGTAGACGGCAAGACTCAAGTTCTGGGTCCTGGCGGATCATTTTTTGTGCCTTCTGGCGCAGACCACGGCGCGGTGTGTCTCGAAGAAGGCATCCTGCTTGATGTGTTTAGCCCGGCGCGCCGCGACTTTCTCGAAGGGGAGGGCTAAGCCATGACTTTCAAGGGATTACGATGGTGGGTTGTGTCGCTCGTCGCTCTGGCAACGGTGATCAATTACATTGACCGACAGTCGCTAAACGTTCTTTGGCCGACAGCGTTTGCTGAACTGTTTCCAGACATGTCGTTTGACGAGCATAAGGAAATTTATGCCACCGTCTCGCTGGTTTTTATTCTCTCTTACGCTTTCGGTCAGGCGATTTTTGGCAAGATCTTTGACTGGATCGGAACCCGAATGGGCTTCGTTCTGTCGATTGGTGTCTGGTCGCTTGCGACGGCCGCGCATGCTTTCGCGCGCGGACTGCTTTCATTCAGTATTTTTCGAGGTCTTTTGGGCGTCGCAGAGGCGGGTAACTGGCCGGGTGCAACCAAGGCCAATGCGGAATGGTTTCCCACAAAAGAACGCGCGCTCGCGCAAGGCATCTTCAATTCAGGTGCTGCGATAGGCGGCATCATTTCGATCCCGCTGATCGGTTTCCTGGCTGTATTTCTCAGCTGGCAAATGATCTTTGTGGTGATTGGCTTGATTGGATTGCTCTGGCTCGTGCCATGGCTGATCATCGTCAAAGGACCACCGAGTTCACACAGCTGGCTGTCGGCCGAGGAGAAGGACTACATTCTTTCCGGACAAGAGAACCAGGATGTCGACGGCGACGGAAATCCAGACGACGGCTACAATCCCAGCACGATGGAAATCCTCTCTCGAAAAGAGAGCTGGGGTATCATCATCGCATCAGCAGCGATTGATCCAATCTGGTGGCTCTTCGTATTCTGGATCCCGAGCTATCTGATCGAAGTTTACCAGATGGATGTCAAAGGCATCGCGATCTACGGCTGGGTGCCGTATGTCGGTGCGATGTTTGGGGCGTGGTTTGGTGGACTGCTCGCTCAGAACCGACTGAGTTCTGGTTGGAGCGTCAATGCGACCCGCAAGCTGACCATCACACTTGGGTGCATGATCATGCTGCCGGCACTTCTGGCAATGGCAAATCCTGGAAATCCCACGATTGCCGTGTTGATCATGGCTGTGATCCTGTTTGGCTTCCAAACGGCGATCGGCAATGTGCAAACGCTGCCGAGCGACTTTTTCGGAGGCAAAAGCGTTGGAACACTGGCTGGATTTGCTGGAATGGCGGCCAAGCTCGGAGCGGCGGGTCTCTCAACTTATCTGATCCCGTGGCTGACGACGGGCGGCAATTACACGCCCGCTTTCGTCGTCGGAGCCGCCCTTGCCATCATCGCAATGGCGAGTGTCTGGATCCTTTGCGGCAACATTGCACCGCTTAAACCACGCGCCGCGAAGGCGGCATAATATCATCTTTGGAATTCGACTGAATTAGGAGTCACGTACATGTCAAAACCAGTCATTGGTTTCATCGGCCTCGGGCTGATGGGGGGGAATATGGTCGAAAACCTGCAAAAGCGGGGATTTACGGTCAATGTCATGGACCTCAACAAGGAAGCAGTCGCTGCCGTACTCGCAAGAGGGAATGCCAGTGAAGCAAGTTCTGCGAAGGAGCTCGCGGAAAAAAGCGATATCATTCAACTCTGCGTCACGACCTCGGAAGTGGTTGAATCGCTGGTCTACGGTGAGAATGGCATTCTTGCCGGAATCAAAGCTGGATCCGTCCTGATCGACTTCGGGACCTCCATCCCGTCCTCCACACAAAAAATTGGGGCTGACCTGGCCAAAAAAGGCGCGGGCATGATTGATGCTCCGCTCGGCCGCACACCAGCGCATGCCAAGGATGGTCTGCTCAACATTATGGCTGCGGGCGACAAGGCGACGTTCGACAAGTATGAGCCGGTGCTGAAAGAGCAGGGGGAGAATGTTTTCTACCTTGGTCAACTCGGCGCAGGACATACGACCAAACTGATCAACAATTTCATGGGTATGACGACAGTTTGCGCAATGTCACAGGCGTTCGCAGCCGCGGAAATGGCTGGCGTGGATAGAGCACAACTCTATGACATCATGTCATCCGGGCCATCAAACTCGCCGTTCATGAAGTTCTGCAAAAATTATGCGGTCGATGGCGTGAGCGATCTCGGATTCTCTATCAACAATGCCAATAAAGACCTTCGGTATTTTCGGCAGATGATGTCGGACCTCGGGTCCGGATCTTTGATTGCAGATGGAACTTCTGCGAGCTTGAGTGCGGCAGTCGACCGAGGCATGGGGCACGGCAACGTACCGGAGATTTTCGACTATTTTGTCGACTTGAAATCGTAATTCGTCGGCGAGCCTCGCGCTGGCTGCTAAAGCAGAACGTGCGCCGGCGATGAGCCAAATTCAAGCATTAGTCCGGCGTAACGGTGCCGTATCGTTCGCCGGCGCTGCGGCTGATCATATTAACGTCTTTCCAGGAGGACCTTGGTCCGATGACGGCACTAGAGCAAACACCCATTGTTCCTCTGATCCAATCTGAGGACCCCGAAATCGCCATACAGATCGCGGAAGCCTTGAAAGCTGGCGGTCTAACGACGCTGGAGGTGGTTTGGCGAACTGAGGCAGCAATGGACTGTTTAGAGGCTATTCGCCGCGACGTTGTCGGCGTCAGTGTCGGTGCTGGTACCGTGCTCACACCATCGCAAGTTAAAGAGGCCCATGCGCGCGGTGCGGAGTTCATTGTCTCGCCTGGATTGCACACGGGCGTGGTCGAAGAATGCCAGAAATTGCGCCTGGACATCTATCCGGGGATCGCCACGCCGAGCGAAGTTCAGCTGGCGACCAACCTCGGACTGAAAACGGTGAAATTTTTTCCCGCCGCACTAAATGGCGGCCCACCTATGCTGAAGGCGCTGGCTTCAGTCTTTCGCACAATGAAGTTTATGCCAACGGGCGGGGTCTCTGCCGCTAACTTGGCGTCCTATCTCGAGGTGCCATCTGTAATCGCCTGCGGTGGCAGTTGGTTGACTCCGAACAATGAGATCGACGCAGGAAATTTTGATGCAATCACCAAGCTCGCTCAGGAAGCTGTTTCGATTGCGGGCACCATTCGACCAGGTAATTAGGAGTACTCAAATGTCGGAATTTTTGTCTTTCGGTGAAATCATGTTGCGACTAAAAACCGTCGGCACAGAGCGGTTTTTTCAGTCTCCAGGTTTCGAGGCCACGTTTGGCGGCGGCGAAGCGAATGTGGCCGTTGCGCTCAGCAATTATGGATTCTCATCTGGGTTCATTTCAGCACTTCCTGACAATGACATAGGCCAATCCGCGATCCGCGAACTCAACAAATTTGGGGTCGATACGACGCGCGTTCGCCGCAGCGGCGACAGGGTGGGCATCTATTACCTCGAAGCTGGTGCCAATCAGCGTCCGTCCAAAGTTGTCTATGACAGAGCGCATTCCGCGATCAGCGAATGTGGTCCTGGTGATTTTGATTGGAATTCAGTTTTAGCCGGCGCCAAATGGCTACACATTACGGGTATCACGCCCGCGCTTAGCCAGTCCGCCGCTGACCTTAGCATCGAATGTGTAAAAAAGGCGCAAGAACTTGGCGTGACGGTGTCTTGCGATTTCAATTTCCGTGGCAAGCTATGGAAGTATGGCAAAACGGCACCAGAGGTTATGACCGATTTGGTGAAATATGTTGATGTCGGGATCGCCAATGAAGAAGACTGTCAAAAGTCACTCGGAGTCAGCGTCGATGTGGATGTTGAGGCCGGACACTTGGATACGGTCAAATATGAAGTTTTGTCGGAAAAAATGCTAGACCTGTATCCAGGCATGTCGACCATTGCGATTACGCTTCGAGAGAGCATCAGCGCCTCACACAATGGTTGGTCTGCGTGCTTGCGGGACAAGAACGGATTTAAGCTCAGCCGACGTTACGAGATCACACATATTGTTGATCGCGTCGGCGGCGGTGATAGTTTCGCCTCGGCGTTGATCTATGGATTAAACGCGTATGAAGACCGTCAACAGTCGCTGGAATTTGCCGTAGCAGCATCGTGTTTGAAACATTCCATTCTGGGCGACTTTAATCGTGTCAGTGTCGATGAGGTCGAAAAGCTCATGTCCGGTGATGGGTCTGGGCGGGTTCAGAGGTAGTAGTCCGCCCGTCATCGAGGCGCGCGCCTGTCGACAAAGGCATGGGCGTGGGTATTGTGAGGGAGATATTCGATTACTTTGTTGAGCTGAAGAAAGAATACGCTCGTTTCTGATTTGAGCAGCCAGCTTTAGAGTCTGAAGGAATTGGTTATGGCCTTAGCGGTAGCAACACTCGGCGAACTGATGATGCGTTTGAAGCCGCCAGGCAAGTTACGGCTGAGACAAGCCAGTGGCTTTGAAATTTGCCATGGGGGCGCGGAATCCAACGTGGCGGTAAGTCTGGCGCAGTTCGGATTGACCAGTCGCTTCATCTCCGCACTTCCTTAGACGGAACTTGGCGAACAGGCCCTGATGGCGATCCGCGCGGCCGGCGTCGATGCTACTCACGTGGCGAGACTGCCCGGGCGTATGGGATTGTATTTTCTCGAAGAAGGCGCCGACCTGCGATCAGGCTGTGTCGTTTACGACCGGCAAGACACGGCCTTCTGCGCGCTCGAAGCCGAACGCGTCGATTGGGACGCCGCGTTTGACGGTGTCTCCTGGTTTCATGTTAGCGGCATCACTCCGGCGATCGCGCCATCGACGCGGGATCTGACGCAGCACGCACTGCAAGAAGCGAAAGCACGGGGTGTCCACATTTCGATCGATCTGAATCATCGCGAACGCCTGTGGCAATACGGGCAAAGCGCGACCGACATCATGCCAGCTCTTGTGGAGCTTGCGGACACGCTGATGGCGGGGCGCGGAGATTGTGCAGCGTGCCTTGGGTTTTCGCCCGACGGTGATGGCAGCTCGAATGACTGGTATGAGGAACTGTCGGCGGATGTCCTCTGTCGGTTTCCCAATATATCGCGTGTGGCTGTGACCATCCGCAATTCAAGCTCGGCGGATCATCATCGATGGGCGGCGCATTTTCGATCCTCAGAAGGATCATTCTTCTCCCGGACATACGACCTGCACAATGTCGTCGACCGGGTTGGCACGGGTGATGGGTTCTCGGCCGGCCTGATTTTTGGACTCATCAACAAGATGGCTGGCGCGGACGCGCTCGAATTTGGCGCTGCGGCGAACGCGCTCAAGCACTCGATTGCGGGTGATGCAAATATGGTCACGGCCGACGAAGTGCATGCCATGATTGAGAGTGGCGGCACCGGACGTCTTCGAAGGTAAGCATCCAAACATTTGAATGGCCCAGTATGGCCGCTCAAGAAAGGAATACTCTAATTGGTCGGACCAATTGGGGTGTTTCTTGCTGCGCACCCGATCCAAAAAATGCAACACAAGGAGCGGGTGTAGCAAAAATGGCACAAATCCCTTCATAATGCCCAATGGTCCTACCAATTAGTGCTATAATGAGGGGTAAATTGGTTGACAAAGTGATTGGTTCTGAGATGCTTTGGTATGCTTCGCGATTAGACGAAGTTTCTGACATACCCACGGGAGGAACTCGGTATGCACTTAAAACCTAACTCAGAATCCAAACGCTCGAATGGGCTAAAGCTTTGGCGCGCAGCGCTCTTGGCTGGCGTCGCTCTGCCGCTTGGTCTGTCTGCCACTGCACAGGATGCGAGTGACACCGATGAGGAAGAGGCAAGGCAGGACGTGATCGTCGTGCAGGGCATTCGGTCATCCCTCGCGAGCGCGCTTAACGAGAAACGAAACGCGGATAACTTAGTAGAAATTATTCGGGCAGAGGACATTGGTAAACTACCAGACCAAAACCTCGCTGAAGTTTTGGAGAACGTCACAGGCGTTCAAATTACTCGGACAGCCGGCGTCGGCACGGGTGTTCAAATTCGCGGTACAAATGCTAACCGCGTCGAAGTCAACGGCGTATCGAGCGTCGGCTCAGGCGATGGCCGTAACGGCATCGGATTTGAAGATGTGAACCCGGCAATCATTGCCGCCGTTGAGGTCACCAAAGCCTCTGAAGCGAAGACCATCGAAGGGTCAGTTGGCGGTACAGTGAACCTGAGAACAATTCGTCCTCTGGAACTGAGCGACATGTTGCTCAATGTTCGCATTCAGGGCGAAGATAACAGCCTGAGCACCGAAGGCATCACGCCTAGATACTCGGCCGCGTTTGGCGACAATTGGTCGTCAAGTGCTGGCGAGTTCGGTTTTGTGATTACAGGCAGCTACACAGAACAAGAAGCGGTTTCATTCCGTCCACGTACCGACCGCGATAACCTTGCCTCAGCACCCGGGGCCGCGCATCCGGTGTATCAGGGCATTCAGTTCCTGGTTCAGGAGCAAGAGAACGATGACTACGAGACGCTCAATATCGCGTCGTCGTTTGAGTGGGCCCCGAATGATGAGCTTACTCTGAGCTTCGATGCGATCATCAACGAGCAAGAGCGGAGCCGAGACCAGTACCGCTTGCAGGCCTCAGGCATCAGTAACCTTAGGAACTTCCCTGTGAACGCGCCGACCGCGTTTGAAACCCTCGACTATAGCGCTGTCGGAGGCCCAATTTTGCAGGGTGCTCTTGCTGGTCTCGTCGAGCCGGATATTACGATTGATGATGATGATGGCAACCTGCGTTTCACGACGGAGACAGGATCTCGTGTCACAGACAGTCAGATTTTCTCGCTTGGTGGTGAGTGGACCCGTGACAACTGGACCGTCAGCACAGAACTTGCGACGTCGAAATCAGACACACGCAACCCGACTCTGAACACGACTGTGAACTTCATCAACCCAAACTGCCCGCTTGATGGCGCGCCGACGGGTGATCCAAGCACCAGTAACGATAACTGTGTTCCGTTCATCTATGATTTGTCAGGTGACTCGCTTGCGTTCGGCATTAACTTCAATTCGCCGTTTGCACCGACACCTCAACAGCTCCTGGATCCTGCGAACGTTGTCCTCGATCAAGTCGATGTCGGTCGTAACACGACTGAAAATCAGGAAGATGCGTTCCGAATTGACGTTTCATACGACTTTACCGACAGCTTGTTCGGCGACTATTTGACGTCGGTAGATGCCGGTTTCCGGTTCAACAAGTCTTCGCACGTCTTTGACGACATTGATGACCGGATTGGCGGGTTCAGCAGACTGGAAGACAGTCCGAGCGGTTCGCTGTTCTCGGAACTTCTGGTGCCTGGTCCAACAAATTACGGCGATGCCGATGGCCGTAGCCTGTTCATCAGCAACTTCCTGCTGATTGATCCAGACCGGTCTTTCTCTGACCCGAACGGCGTCATCAGCATCTTGGAAGCAGCGCTTGCAGCCCACCGGGTTAACGAACCGCAAGCCGACGGTGACTTGACGCTTAATCTGTCATCAGACCAGAACGCGTTCCGGGACATTTCAGAAGAAACCAGCGCTCTTTATGCGCAGGCAAACTTTGAATCCGGAATCTTCCGCGGCAATATCGGTGTTCGCTATATCGAGACAGAAATCGACTCGATCGGTTTTGGTCCAGAGGTGAATGGGACACGGTCGCTACAATCAACGACTGGCTCTTACGACTTCGTGCTACCACGTTTCAACTTGGTCGCTCAGCCTTCCGAAGACGTCATCCTGCGTCTGGCTTATGGGTCAGATATCCGACGTCCCAACTTCACAAGCTTGAGCACCGGCTTCACATTTGATCAGAGTGAGAACGCCCAAGTGTCACTCGGCAATCCTGGCCTAGAGCCGGAGGAAGTGACGTCAATTGATGTGTCGGCAGAGTGGTACTTTGCCCCATCCGCGCTGGTCAGCGTTGGTTGGTTCACAAAGGATCGCACAAATATCTTCGGATCTGATTTCGAAGGGGCTCTGTTGATCGATGACGGCATGGGCGGTTTCCTTCGCGAAACTGATCCAACTTGCCCAGGCGGCGGTATCTTCAACCCGGATGTTATTCCAAATGTCCTGGGCGATCCGAACACGACCGGACTTTGCGTAGACTTCTCACGGCCCGGTAATGACCCTGCGACGACGACACAGTCTGGTTGGGAATTTGCCTTCCAATACGATCTCTCAAGCTTTGAGGACCGCCTCGGTTGGGCATCCGGCTTTGGTGTTGTCGCGAATTACACCAAGCAAGAGTTTGAGGGTGGATCAGTTGTCGATACGACGTCTGGCCGTGGCTTGACCGTTCTCGGAGATCTCAGCATTCCACGTGGCCTGCTGGACTTCTCAGAAAACGCCTATAACGCAACGCTTTACTACGAAAAGTACGGCCTCTCGGCTCGCGCACGATACACATGGCGTGAAGGCTTCCGAACACAAGACTTCGGTGGCGGTGCAAACACCAGCGGTAGCAGTACGCTTAGCTTCCCGGTTCACACTCTGGACCGCGGGCAATTGAATGCTAGCGTCAACTACGCTGTGACGGACAATTTCAGCATTGGACTTGAAGCCGTCAACCTCACCGAGGAGCGGATCGTGCAGAAATGCGTAACCGAAGCTGGCCCAACTTGCTTCGTCGGATACCCAGACCGACGGATCACATTCGGTGGCAGCTACACGTTCTAATGCCAATCCGAATTAGCTAAAACAGACCAATTTGAGGTCCTTCAAACTGCGCGGTTCGTATCATGCGAACCGCGCTTTTTTTTTGGGACGAGAGAGTCGACTTCACGTCTGGGAAATTGAGCCCTCGGATTGGAATGATGTTTGCCATTCAATTAGTTGGAGATCGTCGGCTTCGACTTTGGATGGAGAGTCGACTGACTGAACATCCAGAAGGACCCGAACTGAGCGAACTCTGGATCCAGAGCTGTCAAAGGCGAAGTTCTATGTAAATTGCGAATTGGCTATGATAGATTGAGCGAAATGAGATTTTATCAACCACATTTAGTAAGTGGGATTATCGCTTGAAGCGCGCGTCATTTGTCACCGGTCTCCAATTGGAAAACCTATTGAACGAGGCAGAACGTTCGGGAGTCAACGCGCTCCAGGTATTGAATAGCCTTGGATACCATCACTTGAGCGATGAAAACGTTCGTGCGCAATCGTCGATCGATTTGGCAGACTTCTTCCGGATTGAAGGTGAAATCGCGCGCCAGCTCGATGATCTCACGGCGCACTTATCTGAGCGAAAACTAACCTATGAAACCGGAGCGTTTATTACGTCTCAGATGAAGAGGTCCACGACCTTGAGCGAAGCGCTGAATCACCTCGCTCAATATTTCAACATGATGCACGGGGAGCACTATAACACCGTGCGCACAACGGGCCGGACGGTTTCGCTGATTATCGATGACACGTCTTTTCCCTACACGATGAAAGACGATCCGGAGATGGTCCATTTCGTCGGCGAGTGTGTTCTGATCAAAGTCCAGTGCCTGCTGGATAGCTTGAGCGATGGTTTGGCGGCAACAGCGCTTCGTCGAGTCGTGGTGAAGCGTGCTCAAGCCAAAAGCTTGCCGTCACATCTGGAGTTTTGGCCGGTCCCGGTTTCGTTCGGACAAACAAGTTACGAGCTATGTTTCGATCACGATCTCGCGCACTCGCACATGCCGCCGCCGAGTGAAATCGATCTGAGTGCCGAGGGTGTTTTTAGTCGCGTCATCGCCTACCTCGATCAAATCGGATCGGCGCCGAAGAATCTAACTTACAGGACAATGGTACTCGATCTGATCCGGAACCATTGCACTCAACAAGATCTGGTGGCTCACCGCCTTTCTATGAGCGTTGCGACCTTGCGGCGACGCTTGGAACAAGAAGGGACAAGTTTCCGAGAATTGTTGAGCGACCACTTCATGGAGGAAGCTACAAAACTTTTGAAGAAGGGACATTCCGTCTCACATGTGAGTGAGGTCCTGAACTATTCCGATGTTCGCGCGTTTAATCGTGCGTTCAAACGCCTGACGGGCGAAACTCCAGCGCAATACTCCCGCAGAAAGACAGGTCTGATAGAAAACGTGTGAGCGAAAGTGTTCACTCCGCAAAAGCTATTAGGTCATAGGCGCGAGGCGCCGCACCTCCCTAGTGCTCTCAACAAAGAACAAATCCGTGGGAGGATATTATGGCTATTTCCATCAAGAATCTTTTGAACCTGAGCGTGGCGTCGACGCTCGCACTGAGCCTTGGGCATGGATTGGCGTCGGCTCAGGACGCTGAAACTGGTGATGAAGAAGCGCGCCGGTTTGGAACCGTAACGGTTACGGCGCAGCGCCGCGAAGAGAGCGCCTTGGATGTTCCGCTGTCCGTCTCTGCGTTCAGCGCCGAAGATCTCGAAGTTACGGGCGCTGTCGATATCACGTCCATTCAGCGTGCGACGCCTAACGCGACGATCGAAGTCGCCCGCGGATCCAATTCGACACTGATCGCGTTCATTCGCGGCGTCGGTCAACAAGATCCTCTCTGGGGGTTTGAGCCCGGCGTTGGATTGTATGTGGACGATGTCTACATCGCCCGCCCACAAGGCGCGATCCTGGACATTTTTGATATTGATCGCATCGAAGTATTGCGGGGCCCGCAAGGCACTCTCTACGGACGCAACACTATCGGTGGCGCGATCAAATATGTGACAAGCCGGATCGGAGATGAGCCGGATCTGAAAGCAAAAGTGAATGTCGGCACCTTCAATCAAGCCGACCTGATCGTCTCTGGATCCGCCCCTCTCAGCGACACGTTTGCTGTCAGCGGCGCTGTCGCAAAATACACTCGCGACGGATACGGAACCAATCTCAATACAGGTGCGGAACACTATGACAAAGACGTGCTCGCCTATCGTGTGAGCGCGGAATGGACACCCACCGATAACCTGTTCTTCCGCGCTTCTTATGATCGCTCCGAAGATGATTCCAACGCCAAGCACGGACACCGCTTGATCCCGAGCGCCGACGGCACGCTGCCAGTTACGTCCAATGTTTTCGACACACGTGCCGGATTGGGCGACGATAACTCGGTCGAGACAGAGGGCTATTCTCTAACTGGGGAATGGACTGTGAATGACTCTGTTACGCTGAAATCGATCACGGCGTACCGCGAAGGTGAAACCACGACACCGATCGATTTCGACGCCCTGCCGCAGCCGGACTTCGATGTTCCTGCCGTTTATATGGACGATCAATTCAGCCAGGAGTTCCAACTCCTTTACAGCGGAGATCGCCTCAACGGTGTTGCTGGCATCTACTATCTCGACGGCAACGCTAGCGGTGCATTCGACGTCATTCTCGGCGGCCTCGGGCTGACCGTATTCCAAGGTGGCGATCAGCAAAAAGAGAACTTCTCCGTCTATGGCGACTTCACCTACGACTTTGATGAGCAATGGGCACTGACGGTTGGCGGTCGCTACACCAAGGACGAGACGACCGCTGATGTTCTGCGTGAGCTCTGGCTGGGACTTGGATCCGGGTCGTTCGACGCCAGCAATACAAGCTCGGCATTCTTCGTGACGCAGACCGACTTCCAAAACCTCACGCGCTCTGACGAGGAATTCACGCCGCGAGTTTCGTTGTCCTACAAGCCAAACGAAAATCTCAATTTGTACGCGACTTATGCTCAGGGCTTCAAAGCGGGCGGTTTCGATCCTCGCGCCCGCGCTGACCTCGATCCACTGGGCTTGTCTCAGGAAGGGTTCGGTCCAGAATTTGTCGACAGCTATGAGATCGGCGCCAAAGGATCTTTCTTTGACAATGCGCTGAACTTGAACGCTGCGATCTTTTTCGCCGAGTATACGGACCAGCAGATTACCGTTCAAAGCGGCGCGGACTCCGACAATGACGGCGTGAACGACACATTCGTCTCTTCCGTCTTCAATGCAGGTGCGTCGGAGTATACTGGCTTCGAACTCGAGGGGACATGGTTTATCAACGACCTGTTCACGCTGTCCGGCAACCTTGGCATCATTGACGCCGAGATCACGGAGATCCTTTCAGCCGGCACCAACATCGCCAGTCAGTTCGAGACCCAGAACACGCCTGAGCTGCAAGGCCAGGTCTCTCTGAATTACACCAATGATCTTGGCCAGAATGGCGAGCTGTCTATTACCGGCGCGCTGTCCTATCGCGATGAATACTTCCTATTCAATGTCGCAAATCCGGGCTTCGATGCGGGGACCAATGTGCTCTTCCCGAATGGCGGACCGGCGCTTGATCCAGACGCATACACGCTCGCGGACCTCAGCATAGTCTGGACGTCACCGAGCGAGAAATATCGTCTCGGTCTTCACGGTCGAAACCTGACAGACGAAGAGTACCGGGTTGCAGCGTACAATTTTGTCACCCCAAGCCAGCTCGGCGTGGATAGTGCTTACTCAGCATTCTACGGCGCACCATCCACCGTGACGGCGTCGCTGTCGGTGGATTTCTAAGCTCACGAGACGGAAAATGACCGCGGTGAGTTCCTCCCAGAGTGGGGGTCAGTTTGGTGGGCGAGCTTATGTGCTCGCCATTCTGACCCTCGTCTACACGTTCAATCACATTGACCGGCAGATTCTGCTAATCCTGATCGAGCCGATCAAAGCCGAACTCCAAATCAGCGATGGCCAAATCGGCTTGCTCACCGGCTTCGCATTCGCTGTCTTCTATGCCACGTTCGGGATTCCCATCGCGATGTGGGCGGACCGTGGTAGCCGCAAGAAAATTCTCTCCCTTTCGCTCGCGACCTGGTCAGGGATGACCGCGCTTTCTGGGTTTGCCCAGAACTTCTGGCATCTATTGATTGCGCGTATGGGGGTCGGGATTGGTGAAGCGGGCGGCACACCGCCTGCGACTTCGATGATTTCCGATCTCTACGCGCCGAAAGAACGAGCCTTCGCCCTCGGAATCTACACTTCCGGTATTGGGCTCGGTATTCTCGCAGGGTTTGTCATCGGAGGCTTCGTTTATCAGGCGTTCGGGTGGAGGGTGGCCTTCTTCGTCGCCGGCATTCCAGGCCTGCTGCTCGCGCTCGCGGTGTGGCTGACAGTCTCCGAACCAACTCGCGGCGCCGTTGAAGCGCGCGAGATCAACGCAAAAGCGTCGAGCATTGGTGAAACAATGGCGTTTATCGCCAAGCAGAGCTCATTTCTTTGGTTGCTGGCAGGATGTTGTTTGATTTGCATCTCGGCGAACGCGTTCTTGGCTTGGACGCCGAGCCATCTCCAACGAACCTATGAGGTGGGACCAGCTGACATCGCGATCCCCTTGGGTCTTTTGATCGGCGGCGTGGGAAGCGTTGGGGCAATCCTGTTGGGCCGAGTTTGCGACAGGCTTTCGAGCCGTAGCTTGGCATGGCGCCCGCTAATCATAGCAATCTGCGCCGCGATTGCGCTTCCCTTCGCCTGGATGTTTCTCCAGGCAAATACAATCAACGCGGCCTATGCGTGGAACCTGATTCCGAGCTTTATTGGCCTGATCTATGCCAGTATTGCCTATACCGCGTCGCAGGAGCTGGTGGGATTACGCATGCGAGCTTTTGCGTCGGCGTTCATGCTGTTCTGTCTGACCTTGATTGGGATCGGGGGTGGTCCAACCATAGTTGGTTGGCTAAGCGATTCATTCACCAATTCTGGAGGTCCCACGCCGCTCAAATCCGCGCTGGAAATCATGCTTGTCTTAAATCTCCTAAGCGTTTTTGCTTTGCTAATGTCTGCACGTACTTATGAACGGGACGTAGCTCGCGCTGCGCAGGTGAATTGATTGCTTAAATCCATAGGTCTTACAGTTTCCGTTGGCTTGCTGGGACTCGGTTCTTGTTCCGACGCTCCGGTAAGAACCGAGGTCTCATCTGCGACGATTACCGAGTTTGAGAATCCGTATTTCTCGGTCGAGGTCACAGGTAGCGGACCGGATATCATTCTAATGCCGGGTCTCGCATCCAGCCGCGCCGTTTGGGACGGCACGGTCGACGTCCTAAAAGACCGATACACGCTGCACGCCATTCAAGTGAACGGCTTTGCCGGGGCACCCACGCTCGGAAACGCTGGCAACGAGAACATACTCGATGATCTGGCGGATGGGATCGCTGCTTATTCGAGTGAGTTGGAATCCTCCTCGGTCTTGGTCGGGCATTCCCTGGGTGGGCTCGTCGCGATGAAGACGGCGCTGGAGCCCGATGCAAATCTTCGTCAGCTCATTATCGTAGACGTGTTGCCATTCTTCTCGGTTCTAATGGATCCAGCGGCCACCGCAGACAGCATGGCCCCCGTCGCAGCCATGATGAAAGCCACCCTGATCTCGCAGCCTGATGATCTGTTTGCGCTTAGGCAATCAGAAGCCCTGAAAGACTTGGTCAAAGGTGAAAGTGATCTGAACTTGGCACTGAAATGGTCCGTTGAAAGTGACAGAGCGGTGATGGCTCAAGCAATGTCTGAAGTGCTTGTCACCGATCTACGAGAGCAGGTCGCGAACATCGCCGTGCCGACCCTCGTAATCTATGCGCGCGACAGTGCGATCCCAAACTTGGAAGGGATCGAGCGGTTCTATGAAACTTTGTATTCCCGTATTCCGGACCACCGGCTGATAGCGATCGATGATGCCTTTCACTTCGTGATGCTGGATCAGCCAGACGCCTTCCTTGCCGCCCTTCAGACGGCGCTAAATTAGTGCAAAATTGGTCCATCGGCCGAGGGTAGGACACTGATGAACCGCTCCCGCAGCTAATGCTGGAGTTTCGTTATCTGCGACTTGTTCAAATCAATTTTCGTCGTGATTGACTCTTTGTGAATCCGACCTCAACCATGTCGACCATGCCCTCAGGAATCGTTGCCTAATGGGTGCCTCATCGCAAAGGAACGCACATGAAAAACCCAATTATCGCCGCCGCTCTGGCTTTGGGACTCACAGCCTGTGTGGCGAATCCTGCAGGGAGTGCTCCGGCGCCTGTACCTGAAATCTCGGTGGCGCCGATGATTACGATTTACCATCTTGAGGGGCGACGGTCAGAGCGAGTTGTTTGGCTTATGGAAGAGTTAGGCTTGCCATATGATCTGAAATACAAGCGCGGCGACTTGCGCGGATCGATGGCCATGGTGCATGCCCTAGGTCACGAAATGCCGATGGTTCCGACTGTGGTTATCGAAGACCAAATCCTAGTCGAATCCGGTGCGATAATTGAGACTATTCTAACGCGATACGCCCCTGGCGAACTAACACCCGAAATATCGAGCGATGACTATCCGGTCCATCTGATGTGGACGCACTATGCTGAAGGCTCGCTTGCCGCTCGATTGTTCAGCGACTATCGCGCTTGGCGGACAAATCCGCCGACTGAGCGCTCGATGTTCGTAGACAGCGAAGCTGTGGTTCAGTTTGCGGAAAATCATCTGAAGGCCAAGCCCTGGTTCGGTGGACAGGAGTTCTCGTCGGCAGACATCATGATGTTCTTCCCACTCAATGTCGCAACCGGTCTGAACCTGGTTGATGAGACGAAGTTCCCTTCCATCGCCTCCTGGAAGGAGAAAGTCCAATCGCGTCCTGCCTATCAACGTATGTTGGCGGTGGCACGACCAGATGGAATGATCGGAAGTCTGCCACCTATCGAAGTGAGGCCACCATCAGAGCGCAACCCACGCTGATCGCGAACCGTCTCGACAGCGGTTACGATCTTTTCAAATCGATCGGGCGTTCGATGTCATGAATCGCTTGTGCGGAGTTTAGCGTTTTTCGTCGCTATCTGTCCGTTATCAGTGAGTAGGTTAAGCGAGACCGCCTGGATGCTCGTTGGAACCGACAAGTTCCCACATCTTGGATAATCGACAACTTTTACACTGTTGAGCCAGTGCTGAATTCTATCGTCAGTCACGACGATACGGACGCGGTTCCAGCGCCCGTCTGCATACACCCGCTTGGGACGGCCGGGCTCAGATAGATTGATGGCTTCATGTGTGTCGGGGGAGCTGCCCATCAGGTGCGATGCCGGACGGGTCTCACCAAGGGCGGCGTCATTTAGTATGGCGTAACGACCTTCGCAGGCGTTTCCGTCGTATTCGAACGAATAATCCAGATAACCTTCGGCGGCATCGTCCATCTGCATATCGATCACAAATTCAAAGCCATCTGATGCGACGTCGACGGTCGCCGCACCATCCAAAAATTCGAAGGCTTTCCAGCCCTTCTCAATCTCGATTTCGCTGACCTGATTATCCAGCCATCCTTCAACCAGGGCTCCTCGTTGGGCCTGCATAAGATCACTGGGTTGTGGATCTGTCAGAACTCGCAGATTACGCCATTCAGTGAAGCTACCGAGATACTTTTCTTCCTGTCCAATGGCATGGACTTGAAGGGCGACAAAGCCGGTGGCGTGATGATCTCCCGTCATATGCGCGCACGGCACGCCATTGACCCAAGTGGCTATGACTGACCCAATGGCTTCAATCCGATAGGCGTTCCATTCGCCGTGCTGGTAAGCGGCCTGGCAATCGGGATTGCGCGCCATGGAGTGACGCCAGATATGGACACCTTCATGGTAGATGCCGCCGGTCCAGCGACGCTCGCTTGGATCAATGTCCAATTGGTAACCAACCACGCCGCTCCATGTGCCGGGGGCCAGTTCGGTTCTAAACTGCACGCCAGAATTAGCATCGCCGATTGATCGGGATTCAAACTCGAGCATGAAATCGGAATACTCTTCGTCGGTCGCGAGAAAGCTGTTGGGCGTATCGAATATATTGGTGCCGCGAATGACGCCGTCTACAGATTCGTATGGAGCCTCGCCATTGACCTGGTTCCATCCCTCCAGGCTTTGACCATCGAACAGTTCAACCCAGCCAGTCTGTTCTTCTGTGGGGGTAGTCACGTGCCCACAACCCGCCAGCATGACGACACATATCAGAGCGCCAATTGTGCCCTGAACGATAGAGGAATTCGCAGACTTATCGTTCATCATAGCTGGCCTTCTTTGAGTAGTTCAACAGCATGACGCGCCGCTCTCGCCGTAAGCGCCATGTACGTCAGAGACGGGTTTGCGGTTCCGCACGAGGACATGCACGCTCCGTCCGTGACAAACAAATTCGCCGCATCATGAGTCTGGTTCCAAGCGTTGAGGACCGATGTAGACGGATCATGTCCCATACACGCACCGCCCATTTCATGCGTCTTTCCACCAACCAAAACGTGCTCATCGTCCGGCGTTCTGGCGGACGCAATATTGGTGCATCCTCCTGCCGTTAGCAGTTCGACCGCGTCGATCTCGGCTTGCCGGATCATTTTTCGTTCATTCTCCCGGATATGGCAATCGAGATGCGCGAGCGGAATGCCCCAAGCGTCAGTTTTTGTCGGGTGCAGCCGGACCGTATTATCGGCATAGGGCAGCATCTCTCCAAACATTCCGATGCCGAAGCTCCAGGTTTGCCAGTCGCCCACTCCGGATTTCGCCTCCGCGCCGATTCCTGCCCTCGTGCCTGAATGAGTTGACCGAGACCGTCGCGCCCCGCCTTGGAACCCAAACCCGCGATGAAAACCCTGTTCTTCGCGGCGGTCATGCCGATAGTTCGGGATGTAGATCCCCGTTGGCTTTCGACCAAACTCGAATCGATCGTCAAAACCGGGTACTGTCCCATTCGCGCCCGCATGACCAAAATGATCCATGATGTAATTACCCAGCTGACCAGACGAATTAGCGAGGCCATTCGGAGTGGTTTCTGAGCGTGAGTTGAGAAGAATATGGGTCGACGCAATTGCCGATGCGTTCAGGAAGATGACCCGCGCCGAGAACAATCGCTCCTCTTTGGTGTGATAGTCGATAACCTTCACATGCGTTGCCCGTTTCGTCTCCGGATCGAAGACCACTTCGCTGACAATCGCATCTGCCATGACGGTCAAATTTCCGGTGCGCTCTGCTGCTGGCAGAGTCGCGGAAAGCGATGAGAAGTAAGCGCCATAAGAACATCCGCGCATACAGTAATTGCGTGACTGACAGGTGCCTCGCCCGAGTGATGTGTGAACGTCTCGGGTCTCGCTGAGATTGGCACAGCGACCGATAATCATGTGACGATCGTCAAAGTTCTGATTAATGTTTGCGGACACAAAGTCCTCTGCGCAGCTCATCTCCCATGGCTTCAAGAAGTCGCCATCTGGCAGATCGGGTAAGCCATCTTGCGCTCCAGAAATCCCTGCGAAAGCTTCTACGTGATCATACCATGGAGCGAGATCATCATATCGAATAGGCCAGTCGACGCCGTGTCCATCTTTAGCGTTCGCTTCAAAATCTTTTGGGCCCCAGCGGTAGGATTGGCGCGCCCATGTCAGCGAGCGCCCGCCAAGTTGATAGCCCCTTGTCCACATGAAAGGACGATCTTCAGGGTAGGAGTAAGGATGATCTTTTTCGTCGACAAAAAATTGGATGAACTCATTGCGATAGGTCCATCCTTTGCGCTTCAGCATTAGATAGCGACCTTGCTCATCATATAATTCCGGCACCATGCCGCGGTGTTCCATATCCCACGGTGCCTGGAAGTCGGTATACTCTGAACTCGGATGATCCAAATGGCGACCGCGTTCCAGTACCAGGGTTTTCAAGCCCTGTTCGCAGAGCTCCTTTGCAGCCCATCCACCCGAAATACCGGACCCCACAACAATGGCATCAAAGTCTGTGCTCATCGTACGCCCCTCAGTACCGGTTCTCATCAACCAAGGCCAAATAATCGGCCTCAGAGACATTTCCCGTGTACTGACCGGGGATGAGCACAAAATCTGGATTTGCGGCTTCGCTCGTATAGTGGATGTGAAAAATGAGCCACTTCACGCGACGATAGGATTTGACCGGCACAGTATCCAAATTTTCTGAGAAACTTGCTGCATCTATTTCTTGCAAGAATTCCTTCCGCTTGTCCTCCGGCATGTTTAGATAATTAGATTGATACCTCGCCAAAGCTTCGGCCTCCAGGCTGTCGATAAAGTCTTCGATTTCGAGCTTTGTCCTTTCACCCGCCCATTTCAGCATCAGCTGATCGAGATAGAGGATGGTTTCGGTGTCTGCGGCGCCAACCGTCTCGGTCTGAGGGATCAGCATGTCCGCGACGTCGGACAAGATGGCGGCCTGATGGGGCGGGAAGTATTCGAACGACGTTCCGAGAGTGGTTTCAAGAGGCAAGTCTTCGCCTCGACCGCACGCTGATAGAACGATCCCTGCGGTCGCCAACACGCCGGCATTCAAAACCAACCTTCTCGTAAACTTTGCGTCTGTCACGATTTGCCCCTACCGACCCAATGCCAGGACGATGACCAAAACCGCCACCTAAATCAAGAGATTGTCGATTTAGCTAGGAGCTCCATAAGAACTAAGGTCGTTCGTCCAGTGCGCCAACATCCAGGATGGGGGCAGCTTCCAAGTCTTCTGCGTCGAGAAGAGCTGCGACGCGCTCCAGCGACGAAACCAGCATCGCCTGGTGCCAGTCGGGGAGGGATTCAAAGCGCGTTTGAAACGTGTCCTGCAGCAGGTCCGGGGAGGAGGTGATGACGCTTTGTCCTTCAGGCATAAGGGTGAGCCAGACCCGGCGGCGGTCTTCCTCGCAACGGCGACGCATAAGAAGACCGCGCGCAACGAGCTTATCGACCAGGCTGGTAATCGTCGCGTGCTTGAGTTGCGTGAGTTTCGAGACGTCGCCAGCGGAGATCTCCCCACGCTCGGCGAGAATCTGCATGACCAGGAGCTGCGATGGCGTCAGCTTGACC
Organism: Henriciella sp.; assembly: GCA_017642885.1. Lineage (GTDB taxonomy): Bacteria > Pseudomonadota > Alphaproteobacteria > Caulobacterales > Hyphomonadaceae > Henriciella. Next base: position 117,471 of record JAEPOM010000008.1, read on the forward strand.
TGAGCGGCGAGCATCTTGGAGGCTTGTTCCGTTTTGCGCTGGATTTGTCTCAGCGCGATCAGGGCATCTTCAGATCGGATACTCATGCGTAGGACCCTTCCTCATTCAACTGTGTTCCCCAAGCGCTGCTTTTAGCGGGGCGAGATAAAGCTCGAACGGCCGCCACTGTTCTTGGCCTGCACGCGTGATTGGTTGGCGTACTTGCTCGGAACTGGCGGTTCGAACGGCGCGATCGGTTTTATGAAAGTCTACGCACGCCGCCTCAAAGGGCAACTCACAATAATCGAGCAGGCGGCGTATCTGTTCCTCGAGGTTTTCCAGAACATCTTCATGTTGCACTCGAAGGATGCGGCCTTCGGGTAGAACGCTATCCCAGTGCGCCATGAGGTCGACATAGCCGCGATAGTACTTTCCGATCTCGTCCAGGCCGTAAGTAAATTCCTGTCCCTCGGCAAAGAGCTGTTTGTACCCCGACCAGCAACAATCCAGCGGCGCGCGCCGTGCGTCGATGATTTTGGCATTCGGCAGGATCAGATGGATCAGTCCGATGTGGCGGAAATTGTTCGGCATTTTGTCGGTAAAGAACGGCGCGCTGCGGCGATGTACTCGCGTGTTTTCGATATAGTCTTCGCCGAGCGCGTGAAGCTCATCTGCGGAGAGCTCGGCCAATACGCGCGGATAGCGATCGCGATCGGTCGCCAGATTACGGCCGCGCAATCGATGCGCCAGAGACAGGATATTAGGTAACTCTAGCGTACCGTCCACCTGGCTGTGAGAGGCGAGGATTTGTTCGATCAGGGTTGAGCCAGCTCGTGGCAGTCCGACAATAAAGATAGGATCCGGCGCCGGGCAGCCTTTGCCGCTTTGCGTGCTAATCATCTCAGGCGTACAAAAGGTCTTCTGGGCTTCAAATTCATCCTGCATTTGTGGGGTCGTGTAGCGGGTCTGTTTCTGTTTTAGCGCGTTCCCGAGCTGATAGTTCTGAAAGGCCTGCTCGTGATTGCTGCGATCCTCAAAAGCTTTGCCGAGGGCAAACGCGATATGGATCTGAGACATGGTTGTCAGGTAAGCCCGTTCTTGCATGGCCTCCATCTCGCGCACCTCATCATCGGAGAAGCGATAGGTCTTGAGGTTGGCCAGCGCGTACCAGGCATCTCCGTAATGCGGGGCCGTACGCAGCGCGGCTTGGTAGGACACAATCGCCTCGTCGGAGCGGCCACAGGTTTTCAGCGCATGGCCGCGTGAGGTCAGCGTGGCAGGATCGTTCGGTAGTTTGGCGAGCACTTTTTCGAACGCGTCCAGCGCCGTGTCATAGTCGCCCGCCTGCATGCTCTCGATCGCGAACAGTGACTGGAAAACCGGGCTTTCAGGATCGCGCGCCAGCAGGGATTTGGCTTGCTCAAGCGCTGCAGTAAATTTCTGACGCTTGCGCAAAACCTGGATGTGATCGATCCGCAGCTGGATATTGTCCGGGTCGAGTGCGATGGCGGTCTCGAGCAAGAAGTCGGCATCTTCGTGTACGCCAAGGCGAGAGCCGATATCGGCAAGCAGGCGCATGCCTTCGATATTCTGCGGCTCCTTGCGCAGGAAGGTCCGCGCAATCTCCTCGGCGCGTAGAATGCGTCCCTCGTGCAAGTGATTGGTTATAGCGAGCAATTCACGCGGAAGGGCTTTGATCCGTTGCAATTGAGCGAGAGCCTGATCCGCCTCGGCGGTATTGCCAGCAGCATGAAGCAGATCAGCTTGCGCTCGCCAACTGGCGGTGAGCGCCGGATTGCATCGCGTCGCATTCTGGTACGCGAGGAGGGCGCTTTGATTATCGCCCGTCGCTTTGCTCAAGTGACCTTCTTCCTGGAAAGCTCGACCATAGTCGGGGGCCACTTGCTTCAAGGCTGCCAGATGAGCGCGGGCCTGGTCGATATTGCCAAGATAGCGCGCGGCCACCGCCGCCATGTAGAGACCATCCTGATCGTTACTCTCAGCTGCAAGAAGATCTGCCGCGAGCTTTGACGCCTCGACAAAGTTTCCCGCCTGCATGGCAGCTTGCGCCCGCTTGAGGCGCTCAGCACGAGAGGCAGCAGCGTTAGAGTCCATCGGTTGGTCCATACAAAGGCAGCGTTCTGACGGATCAGAACGCTGCGCTTCTTATCTAAATGAGGGTGGCTTTAGAAGTCATAACCGACTCGGACACCAATCGTGCGCGGACGCAGCGGCGTCACACGTTCGCGGTCGAACACGAAATTGTTGCTGAGTTCAGCGTACTCGTTGGTCAGATTCGTCGCGAACAATTCCGCCGACCACTGATCCGCCGTGACACCAAGCGTACCGCCGAGCGTGACATAGCCATCGATGTCGGCCTTGTTGATCTCGATAATATCGCTGACTGAATCATCAGAGAAAACCAATTGCGGCATCACGTGCGCGGTGAGGTCTGATCCGGCGATTTGTGTCTCCAGATCCCACTCGTAACGCGCGCGGAGGTTGCCCTGCCAGGCTGGCGCGAAGGCGAGGTCTGATCCAGCCAGCACGTCATTGGTTGGTGTCAGCACGTCCGTGACTTCCGTGTCGAGAAGAGAGAACGCGCCCGCAATGGTCAGACCCTCAACGGCATATGGCGCCCAGGTGAAATCGCCTTCGATGCCCTGGATCTCAGCGTTCGCAGCGTTATCAGAGAAGAACAGATTGACGATGGACGGATCAAAGATCGTCGTCTGCAGGCCTTCGACTTTCACAAAGAACGCAGAACCGTTGAAACGCAGTGAGTTGTCGAACAGCTCTGTTTTCCAGCCGAATTCATAGTTCTGGACGTCATCGGTATCGACCGCGAACGGCACGGTGTAGCCGTTCGGTCCTGCTGCGCCACCAGGGCGGTTCAGCAGGCCTGGGCGGAAGCCTTCAGAATATGTCGCGTAGAACAACAGATCGCTGTTCGGCGTCCAGGTGCCGGTCAGCTTGTAGATTGCGCCGTCTGTCGCGGCTTTGTCTGGCGCCCCGACCGTATTGTTTGGAGCGAACTGTGCGGAGATGTTGGTTCCGAACGCCTGAGCGTCTGTCGCCGATCCAAGGTTGAAGAATGAGGAATTGGCGGAGCCTTCAAGATCCACTTCAATGTCATACCATCGAGCGCCGACAGTGACGGCAAACTGATCGGTCAGGTCAAACGTCGTTTCACCGAACAGACCTAATTGCTCATCTGTGCGCAACACATCATTCCGGAAGATCACGCCGGTTGGGAAAGGACCCGGATTACTGAAATAGCCGGGTGCAGCATTACCAATCTGGCCTGTCACAGCCGTGTTCGTCAGCGGGTAATTTGGAGCGAAACCGGTGGTTACCCCGTCAAAACCGACTGCGAATTCTGAACCCGGATAGGTGAAGTCGTTCAACTCCGTGAGTTCAAGATCGGAATAAAACGCTCCAAATGTCGCGCGCCATCTGTTCTCACGAGGCGTGTTAAATCGAAGTTCGTGGGTTTGAACTTTGGTCTCTGTAGAAGAGTTCACGAACAAGTTTGGTGCCTGACAGGTACCTGCGGGTCCCCCGGCGCCGGGATAAGTCACCGAACCATCGCAGATATAATAAGGTAGGTACTGACCCACGAAGAGATAATCGGAATAGTCGACTGTCTGATCGGTTGTTCGCTCGGTGTAGGCGCCTGTGTACAGCGCTTCGAGCATGCCGAGACGGCCTTCCAGCGTCCAGCTCGTATTGTGGAAGCTGTCTTCTAGATCATCGTCCGAAAACCGCTCGATGTCATAATCATCAAGCTCCGGATCAGCGAAAAAGACGCCTTCGCTGTCAAGCTGCTGCTGCGCATGCGAGACGAGCAGGCTCCAATCGGAGTTGAAGTCATACTTACCCGCCACGCGGAACCCGGCATAAGTCGTGTCATTGAAGTCGTTCTCGACCCGGCTGGAATTGTTAGCCGAGAGGAAGGTCACACCAGACAGGTCAGCGCCCGCCTGAAAGCCGCCCCGGTTCGCCGAGACAGGGACGCCATTGTCGCGAACCGTGCCGGCTGCGCGGAAACGACCTGACTCAGCCGTGCTGCGCGTGCCGCCCACATTATCGATATAGCCGCCCTGTCGGTCGGTATAGACGACGCCCCGAAGTGCAAACTTGTCGGTCACGGGCACGTTGAGCATGACCTCAACGCTGTTGCTCATTTCTCCGCCTTCAGTGAAGGACGTCGATGCTTTTAAGGACGCGTCAAATCCGCTGAAATCTGGCTTGTTGGTAATAAGGCGAACCGTGCCCGCTTGTGAGCTCGCGCCAAACAGGGTGCCTTGTGGGCCCGAAAGGACTTCGACGCGTTCCAGGTCAGCTGCATACACATCCAGATTTCGTCCGGGCTGCGCAAGCGGTTGTTCGTCGAGATAGAAAGCAACGTTCGGTGCAAGACCGGCAACGCCCGCGGTTGTCAGGTTTGGCGTGGTTGAAGCCAGCCCGCGGATATAGATCGTGTTCTGACCTGGACCTGAGCCGCCGGCGGTGACGCCTGGCAATTGAATGAGGTAGTCCGTGAAATTCTTCACTCCGAGAGACTCAAGCTCTTGCTCGCCAAGCGCGTTGACTGCGACTGGAATGCTCTGCGCGCTTTCTGAACGTTTTGTGGCGGTCACGGTGACCGTTTTCAGACGGCGTGAGTCGGCTTCGTCGGCATCCTGGGCTACGGCGCTCATGCCAAATAGACTCGTCATGGCGATCAGTGAGACGCCACTCATTAGTCGAAACATATTAAATCCCTCGGGGGTTGCTACGATCGCGCAGGCCAACGCCTAATTACGCAGGGCACACAAGAATCGCGATCGGTCGATGGTGTCAGCTCCCTATCAAATAGTTCGAAGATAGAAAGAATGGGCGCTGCTATTCATGTGCTATTTGTTAGATTCTAGAGCCCAATGTGCCAAATTTGCCGCAGTTACGGGCCGTAAAGCCAGGAAATCGGTAGAGCCGTGTGCGCCTGATGCTTTGAGGATCGACATAATTCGTGCATGACAAACCCGAACAAACATCACGAGTGACAAATGCCGGACACTGAACACGTTACGACCGGACTCAGCCCGTATGAAACCGAGCATGAAGTCGGTCAGGACAATGTCGAAGTTCTGGGACTCAATGTGCACAACCCGGTCTTCTTTCTGGCGGCAACGCTTGTCCTGCTGTTTAGCGGCCTGACGCTGGTTTTTCCTGAAGCATCTGGTGCGATGCTTAGCGAGACGCGGGCTCGCACGCTTCAGTCGTTCGATTGGTTGTTCGCTGTCACGCCTGTGCTTGTTTTCACGTTTTGCATGGTGCTCGCTGTTTCGCCATTGGGTCGCATTCGTTTAGGCGGGCAGGGCGCTGAGCCTGATTATAAGATTCATTCCTGGATCGCGATGCTGTTCGCTGCAGGTGTCGGGATTGGCTTCATGTTCTGGGGGGCGGCGGAGCCTCTCGCTTATCACACCGACTGGTTCGGCATGCCTCTCGGCGCCGAGCCAGGAACGCCCGACGCCAATCGCCTGGCGTTTAGCGCGACGCTGTTCCACTGGGGGATCGCGCCCTGGGCGATCTATGCCGTGGTCGGATTGGCACTGGGTTTCTTCGCGCACAACAAGGGCCTGCCACTTTCGTTTCGATCGGCCTTCTACCCCTTGCTGGGCGAGCGCGTTTGGGGCTGGGCAGGCCATCTGATCGACTTGTTCGCGGTGGTCTCTACCATTTTTGGATTGGCGACGACGATCGGCCTTGGCGGCACGCAGGCGGCGAGTGGCCTCGGGTATATTTTTGACTTTGAGCCCAATGTCTGGGTTCAGATCGGGTTAATCGCTGCGATGACAGGTTTAGCGGTCATCTCTGTTCTGCGCGGCATGGATGGCGGGGTAAAGCTGCTCAGCAATATCAACATGGTCGTGGCGTTCGGCCTACTGGTTTTCGTGATAATTGCCGGACCTACTGTGCTGATTTTCACCGGCATGGGCGAGAATCTCGTCGCCTACCTCATGGACACACCGGCCCTGACAAATTGGGTCGGACGCGAAGACATTGGTTGGTTCCATGACTGGACGATTTTCTACTGGGCCTGGTGGATTTCCTGGTCGCCTTTTGTCGGCATGTTCATTGCTCGCATCTCCCGCGGTCGTACCGTGCGGGAATATTTCGCGGTCGTGCTGCTCGCCCCATTTGCGATCTGCGTGGTCTGGTTCTCCGCGTTCGGGGAAACCGCGGTCTTTCAATATGAAAACGGAATAGGCGATCTCTCTGGCGGTATCGTGAACTCTGCGACGGTTTTGTTTCAGATGCTCTCAGCGATGCCTGGCGCGACGATTACGTCCATCATCGCGATTGCGTTGTTGATTGTGTTTATCGTCACCTCGGCGGATTCCGGCGCTCTCGTGGTTGATACGATCACATCTGGCGGCAAGACGGACGCCCCGGTCACACAGCGTGTCTTCTGGGCCTGCATGCTGGGGCTGACAGCCTCGGCGCTTTTGTATGGCGGCGGTACGTCGGCGCTCGAGTCGCTGCAAGCGGGAACGATCGCGGCGGCACTGCCGTTCACCGTGGTATTGCTGGTCTGCTGCCTGAGCCTCTATCTGGGTATGCGCGACGAGCTGCAGACGTCGGTGGCAGACGAATAACGCGCCGATGAATACCGTCCTCTCGATCGCAATTTTTATTACGCTGTTTACATCGGTGATCCTGGTGATCCGCTTTCGGAGCGTCCGCCTGAATGGGAGTGATCCACTACCGCTGATGGCCTTCATAGCGATCTTGTTCACGTCGGGTCTCGATGTCGGATTGATTATGTTTCCGCTCACAGAATTCCCAGTCTATGAGACTGAAACGGTTTACGGGTTCACAAATGCGCTCGCGATTGAATTTGGGTTTTGGGGCTTTTTGGTATGGGGCTTCTACTTTCTGACGACGTTCTATTTTTGCGTCGTCGAGCCGAAGCTGAAACTGTTCGAGATTGGCTGGGTCAAGCTGATCAACAGTGCGGTCATCATCGCGACGTGTGCGTTTACCGGATTCTTGTTCCTCAGTTACTTGCCGACCTATATTGAAGGGATCAGTCCGCCGTTTCGGTACGGACTGGTCGCGGTTGTGGTCCTTGGCGCGGTTCTTTCGAGCACTGATATTCGCTACGTAAAATGGCTTGGATTGGGCTCCAGTGCAGTCTTTTTTGGTTTGATCGGATTGCTCTGGCTGAACAGCGGGGCGGGTTTTATCGGGCTCGCTGAAAGCGCGGCGAACATTGGCGGCTATTTCGCGAACTTGCCGAAATTCACCCAGCCGCTTTCGGACTATCACGCCTTCTATCTGTTCTGGTGGTTTGCCTGGAGTATCATGATCGGCCAGTTCGTGGCGCGCTTCGTGGGGGGATTGCGCGTTTATCAATTGATGCTCGCCTTGCTGATCCTGCCATCCATCCCGATCGCACTATGGTTTTCGGTGCTCTATTTCTATCACACAGAGGCAATCGCGCTGGCGGGCGGCCTACAGCTCAGCATGGTCGTGGTGGGCGTTGTTTTTGTGGTCAATTCGCTCGACTCGCTGACGCGGCTTTATTCCGAAAATCTCGGGCTGACGGTGAAGCGCCTGGGTGGACCGGGATACGTGGCGGCTCATTGGTCGCTCCTGTTCGGTTTGATCCTCCTCTACCAATTCACGCCCCTGAAAATTGAATGGATTGGTCTTGTCGTGATTGGCATCTATTGCGCCATCTATGCGCTGACCTTTATCAGGCGCGAGAAGCTGCGATCCCCAGCGGACATGCAAACGGACTAAGATGAACAAGACTTTCGACTATATCATTGTCGGCGCTGGCTCAGCGGGCTGTGTGCTGGCAAATCGGCTATCAGCGGATGGTAAGCACTCCGTGCTTCTTCTTGAGGCGGGTGGAAGTGACCGCAACATCCTGATCGCGATGCCGACGGCTCTGTCCTATCCTATGGCGTCCAAGACCTATAACTGGGGCTATGAGTCCGATCCGGAGCCCCATGTCGATAATCGCCGCATCACGTGTCCACGTGGCAAAGGCTTGGGCGGCACCTCATCGATAAATGGCATGGTCTATGTGCGCGGCCATGCATGTGATTTCGACGAGTGGGAAGCCGCCGGCGCGACGGGGTGGGGTTACGCCGATTGTCTGCCTTACTTCAAGCGCGCTGAGACGTGGCAAGGCGGCGAAGGTGACTATCGAGGCGGGTCAGGACCGCTGGGCGTCACTGGTGGCAATAATATGGAGCGCAATCCGCTCTATCAGGCGTTCGTGGATGCAGGTGTCGAAGCCGGATATCCCCGCACCGACGACTATAACGGGTATTGCGGTGAAGGCTTTGGCCCGATGCATATGACTGTGTCTCGCGGCGTCCGCGAGTCGACGTCGCGCGCCTATTTACGGCCCGCCCAAAAACGTTCCAACCTGACCGTCCTGAAACATGTTCTGGTCGACCAACTCATACTGGATGGCAAACGCGTCACAGGGGTATCAGGCACGCACAAAGGTAAGCCCATTCAGTTGAGTGCTGGCAAAGAAGTCATTCTAAGCGCCGGGTCGATCGCTTCACCTATGATTTTGCAACGCAGCGGCATCGGGCCCGCCGCACTCCTTTCGCGTCTCGGCATTCCGGTGCGCCATGATCTAGGTGGCGTGGGAGAGAACTTGCAGGATCATATGGAGGTCTATTTCCAGTTCCATTGCACACAGCCTGTCAGTCTCAACAGCAAACTCAACCTGTTCAGCAAGTTCTTCATCGGCGCGCGTTGGTTCTTCTTCAAATCCGGCCTCGGCGCGACCAACCATTTTGAGTCTTGCGCATTTATCCGATCTCGTTCCGGCCTCAAGTCTCCGGACATTCAGTATCATTTCCTGCCCGCCGCGATGCGCTATGATGGAACGCCGTCCATTGCAGGGCATGGATTTCAAGTCCATGTCGGCCCGAACAAACCCAAAAGCCGCGGACGGGTCGAAATCACATCCGCCGATCCAGCCGCGCATCCGAGCATTCTGTTCAACTATCTACAGCACGAAGACGACATCGCTGCTTGGAGGCAATGTATTCGTCTCACCCGAGAGATTATCGACCAGCCCGCCCTGGATGCGTATCGCGGCGCCGAGCTTCAACCCGGTCTCGATGTGTCCTCAGATGACGAGATCGACACCTGGGTTCGGCAGAATGTGGAAAGCGCCTACCACCCCTGCGGCACCGCGCGCATGGGGCAGGGCGACGACGCCGATGCAGTGGTCGACACCGCCTGCCGCGTTCGCGGACTCGAAGGCGTGCGCATCGTCGACGCCTCCGTTTTTCCGACCGTCCCTTATGGCAATATCAACGCACCCACGATCATGGTTGCGGAGAAAGCCGCGGACCTGATCCTCGGCAAACCGGCCCTCTCGCCGCTCTCAGTCCCGATCTGGATTGATGAGAAATGGCAGGGTCGACAGCGTCCGCGCTGATGGCGCCGCGGAGCGGTTGATCTATGACGAACCCGTGATTGGTTCCCCCGACCGAGCAGCACTGAGATTTGCCGAGTTGGTTTGTCTGATCGATTTACAAATATTGATTATCGCCGTTCATTGCTCATCAGGAAGCTGCCCAATGTGCACGCCTCGTACATTGCGTTCACTGGCCGTACTCCCGGCGTACACGGAGACGTATTTACTCCGAGGTGACAATGGAGAGATCCACTTCGCTCCGCTGCCCTCCACTGACGATGCGGGGCCAACTCCCCGGTTTGCCTCTATCTCTTCGTCTCTCATAAAGAATTTCATACTGTTCCGCGTCAGTATTCTCGAACTGGAAGACCCGCTTTGGATTGTCTGGATTCACGCGGCAAAACTTAGGCACGATCGTCGGTGCCTTGTATCTGAAAGTGCCGAACACCAGGATTTTGCGCTCTAGATGGTTCACACCGACCATCAAATCATCATCCAGAGGCTCCCTCAGGCCTCCGACGCAATTTGAGAGACTGAGGGCCACCGTCATCGTTTTCGTTTCCAGATCGCGAGTGACCGATGCGGTTGGTGCTATTAGTAAGAATTCGCTTCTTGCGGGCGGTTTAGGCGGTCCGAAGTTGATTTCTCGCTTGGTCATCGGGCCCCGGGCTTGTTCAGGGGCAGCCTCTGTCTGTCCCTCCACCTTTAAACAGGCCGCTATAAAGACAGTTGCGACGAAGAGAATTGCACTCAGCGGGATCCGACGTTTCATCTTTTACACCTCAGGAGCGCCGTCGCCTAATCGAGGCAGATCAGTTCGCCGCTGTTTGGGTCGATGTCGAGATTTTGGCAGTCTGGATCAACCGTGGGCGGTTCGTCTCCGCCCGGTGCCGGTGCCGGTGCTGTGCTGCCTTCGGCGGGGATCAGGAAATAGCTATAGGGCGGGATGCTCGCCACGTTCACGGCGATGCGGCCATCTGGCTGCACTTTCATTGTTGCCGTTCCCAGCAGAGGCAAGTCCTGACTCGTATACTCTGTGGCGCTAATCTGCCGAAAATCCTTCCCTATCACCATATTCGGACGGATCTTTAGCGTCATGGCATGCGTCCAAGGGTCGAGCGCATAGCTACGTCCACGGTCGATCCGAATGCGTTTCCCGAGCGTGGAGATTGTATAATCACCATCGATTGGAAGCGCCTGGGTCGGTGCAACCTGCGTTTCATATGGAAGGAAAGCATCCATCTGGGGGATGCCCGCAGCAGCCGCGAATGCATCGCCCATCGCACCGGCCGCAATGGCTTCGGTGCCCGCACATCCGGCAGTCGCGAGCAGGCCGGCGGCGGCGATTCCGGCATACAGTCTCGGGGTCAGATTCGTTTTTGCGCTCATGATAGAGTCTCCCTCAGCATTATGTGTCTGAGGAGAGATTACGAGTTCGACGCGGGAGGGATATGGGGGCGACTACCCAATCTCTGAGGTGTGTTGCACTGGGATATGGCACCGTGCTGTCGTGCCAGCGCCAGGCGTCGAGATTAGCTCAAACGAGCCGCCCAACTCGTCCAGAGCATCTTGAACGATTGAGAGCCCCAGGCCGGATCCATTAGATTGTGCGCCGCTAACACCGCACTGCATAACCTGTTCGATTTGCTGGCGCGACAGGCCTGGACCCGTATCACTAACTTCAATTGTGACAGCGCCGTTGCTCTTCTCAGCGGACACAGTCACCGCGCCATCAGATGTGTAGCGAATAGCGTTGGCAACAAGATTGCTGACAGCGCGCATCAGCAAAACAGGGTCTGCGGAAATCGTATCATCAAGGTCGAGGTGGCGATTCAGATCGATGCCCTTGGCGGCGGCCTCGCTAACGAACATCGCGACCACGGCATCCAGTACCAACGTAATCGGCGTTTCATTTTCTTGGTCTTGTGAGCCTGCAGCTCGTTTCGCGGCCGGCAAGTTTTCGTTTGCGAGGGCCTGCAGATACTCAAACGCTTCTGATAAAGGTTTCCGCGCTGCGCTGTCTGCTGGCAGGTTTTCATTCAACGCCGCCTTCAATGAGCTGAGTGGTTGCAGAATGTCATGGCTCACAGATTGTAGACGATTGCGGTAGTCAAACGCCCTTAACCGAGCCCGTTCATAAGCAGTTTGGCTGTCCCGTAATGCCTCGTTCAATCGAAGCTTTTCGCGGGTCGCTCGAAGATCCGCCACCAGTGCGGCGTCTCGCTCATATCGGATCGCAGCGACATTCTGAGCAATTGCGATGGCGAAGGCGATGGTCTCGATCGTCACCAAAATGCGCATCGTGCCGGGAATTCCACCCTGCTGAAATCCAAATGTATCGATGAAGACTGTAAAGGCCGCAGCCATGGTCAAGAGCACAGCGCTCGCTGTAAAGATCGTCCCCCCCTTTTCATTGTTGGCGACGGCCCAGATTCCAACCACAGCGTAGAGCGCAACGCTCGAAACGCGTGCTGAAAAAGACATCACGACAATGCTGTCGCGCGGAAAGATCCCGAACAGCAGATGCAAAATTGAGACAAGAAAGATGAAGTTGATCGCACCGATCATGATTCGATCGATGATGGGGGCATTGGGTTTTAGATCGAAGATATTACGGCTGAGAAGCAGAAGTCCTGCATAATTCCAGAGATAGACCGCGTCCGTGAGATGCGCTGTGACCTGGTTTTTTGTCGGCACCAGGAATTGATCAATATAGCCCTCAACCGACCAGACCGATAACAGGCTAACGGTTAGAAAGACGCCGAGACTGACACTCAGCCGCCATCCCGTCAGAGACCATGTCAGGATAGTGAGAAAGAACGCCGCCAGCATGAAGCCATAGAACAGCGCCGACCAAACGAGTTCATACTTGTCGGCCAGCTCAAAGCTACTGGGCGCCGCCACGCGGATCGGCAGCATCGAAATGTAGAGCCCTTCATAGTGAACATAGAGTTCTGTTTGTTCACCGGGCTGCAAAACCACATCCGCGACCAGGATGCGGTGATTAACGGGTCTGTTCGAGAAGGGGGCGTCGTAGGAATAATCGAGAAACTGATTGACCGTTCGCCCCCCATCGGGGGTGAGGTAAAGCTTCATCCACTTGAAGGCGACCCGTCGGGTGTCCACTCGAACGGTGATTGGTTCGTTTTTGATGTTGTGCAATTTCACGCGCAGCCAGGCTGGATCAGCGAGAGAGCCAAAACTGACATACCGGGTCTGCAGTTTCTGCCAGTCATCGCTCCCGCTAACGTCCAGGATGGTTGCGTCTGCGTCGGCCGGGTACAGCGCTTCACCATATTCTCCCAGGAAGGCGCTGGAGAACCCTTCCAATGGTAATGTGATGACGCCATCATTTGGCGGAATGACGCCCTCGCGCGTTGATAAAAGCGAGCAGATGAATAGCGAAATCACAGTCACCAGGACCAGCGTCACCGGGACTCTAAAAACGGGCGCGCGAAAGTCAGACCATGACCGGGGCAAAAAAAGTAGACGCTCTACCATGCTGCAATCTGATCAAAGCGCGAGCAAGCTGTCATGGGGGAGGATACCCAATTTTGCAATTCAATCACAATTGAGTCTGCTCTGCGATCAGGCCTTCCCTGAGCGCATAAGCGATGAGTTCTGCGAGCGAGCTGACGCCGACTTTTTCCATCAGACTCGCACGATGCTTTTCGACCGTGCGCGGGCTAATGCTCAAGCGTTCGCCAATACCCGAATTTTGATACCCCATTGCGATTAAGGACAGCACTTCACGCTCTCGGCTTGTCAGCGCCGTCTTGCCTGTTGTTTCTTCCAGGATGGTGAGAGCATCTCGCGCGAAATAGCGGCCACCTTGCAGCAGAGTTTCGAAACAAGTTTTCATCTCAGTTGGACAACACGATTTGAGCAGAATGCCCTCAACTTCAGCGTCGAGCCAGCTGGCGAGGACACCGGCTGACGTGAACCCGGTCAAGAGAACGACTGACGTCTGTTTGCTCCAGCGCCGAGCTTCCGCCAGTACTTCGATGCCCTTTGCGTGGGGCATTGCCGAATCCAGGACAAGCAGGTCCGGCTGGTGCTGTTTGACCGCGCTGATCGCGCTCAAACCATCGGCAACTTCCGCCGCGATGGTGATCTGACCGATCTCAGCCAGCACATTCTTCACGCCTTCACGAACGATAGCATGATCGTCAGCAAGAACTGCACGATAAGCACTCGTCATCGCCACAATAACCTCATCCCTCTTCAAATCACGATTGCAGGTTTCTCTTGAGAAAACAACAGAATACGATTTCTGAAATGATCGGCGGCAGCAAAATTGGGTAGTGCTACCCATTTTGTTTCCCCCACTTTACCGGCATCGTGTGAGTCTAGAAATGGCTTATTCTGGAGGGTCAGAACGATATGCGTATGCCGGTATTCCTACTAATCATCTTTAAAGTGCTAGCTTTGGCTTTTGTCTTTAGCGCCCTGCAAGAACAGTCAGCTTACGCAGATCGCGGCCTGAACGAGACGCCAAGAAGTTCATGGGGTTTTGAATGCGAAAAGGGACTCGCGCCCGGAACGTACGACGGGAAACGAGCCTGCGTTAAATGCGGTGGTCGAAATCAACCCGCCTGCGAGCCTCGGCGAGTTGGAAAACAGTGCACAGCTTCATACACGCAAAAAAATAGCGCCGGCATTTGTGAACCCAGAGGCGGCAACAACCAACCCAAGCTGAAGGGCATCGGCTATGATTGTCGGCCCGGTTACAATGTCGATTCAAATGGCAAATGCCAAACCTGCGGCGGAGTAGGCCAGGTTGCCTGCGAGTCGACGCGTCCAGGCGATCGCTGCACGGCAGCTTATACGCAGAAGAATAGCGACGGCATTTGCGAAGCCAGAGGCGGCAATAATCAGCCCAAGCTGAGAGGCATCGGGTATGATTGTCGCCCCGGTTACAATGTCGGTTCAAATGGCAAATGCCAAACCTGCGGCGGCGTGGATCAAGTTGCCTGCGAAACTACGCGTCCAGGCGATCGCTGCACGGCAGCTTATACACAGAAGAATAGCGCCGGCATTTGCGAAGCCAGAGGCGGCGAAGGTCAGCCCATCATGACGGGTATCGGATTTGATTGCCGGCCGGGGTTCAACTGGCAGAGAAATTCAGACGGCGACAAGTACTGCACGGCGTGCGGTGGCGCCGGCCAGGTAGCTTGCGAAACTACCCGTCCCGGAGAACGATGCACAGCGGCTTACACTCAGAAAAACAGTGAAGGAATTTGCGAGGCTAGAGGCGGAAATGGACAGCCAACATTGACGGGATTGGGATTCGAATGCCGTCCTGATTTCAATTGGCGGAAACACGGAGATGGCGCGAAGCGTTGCGAGCCGTGCGGTGCTCAGGGCCAACCTAAATGTGAAGAGTTTCGTGATGGTCCAAAATGCGGATCAGGTTTGAAGGTCGATTCCAGACCGGGTCGGAATTATTGCGTGGCTGATGAGCCAGATGAATTCGATTTGGTCTACGAGGCGTCCAAAGACAAGTTGCGCGAGGTTGGCGACAATATCTTCGACGCGATTGTTCCGATGGCGTTTGAGATTCACAACGATCAGGACACCCTGGAGGACATAAATGACAATGACGAAGATGCAGCGGGTGATCTTGAAGACGACAGCCGCTCATTTTCGGAACTTGTAGACTTTAAGACCTTGTCTGTTGGCGCGACGGCAGAGGCCAACTTCATTATTGGAGTTGGTGTAGAAGGCGGCGTCGCTTTTGACATCACCGACCAAGAAAAGGCGATGAAATGGTATTCCTCGTTCGCTGTCAGCAATCAACTCGGATATGGCAGCTCATACGGCGCCGTCCTCGGGATCTGGAACGTGCAAAACAATCAGTTGGGTGCTCCAGTTTCTGAAGGTGGTGCGAAGTCGGTCGGAGTCATTTTCGATGTAAGGACGTGGCTCGAATTTGCCGGAAAGAAATCGACGTTTTTAACGGACATAGGAACACAGAGCAGCACAGCTACCCTATTGATCGGTGTCTGGTTTGAACGAGACGAAGATGTCACTGAATATGAGGATCTGAAATTCACCGGCTTTACATTATCTCCCGTACTGGGTGTCGGGCAAAATGTTGCCGGGACGACTTACGTAGAGGCTACGACGTTCCAATCGCGTGCCCCGGTGACGAATGAGACGGAGTTGAACAATCTGTCTTCGTGGAAATTGGCTGGCGGCGGTGACCTTCAGCGGTGCTATGGACAATGTTGGGTGGACGGTCTCGGCCGCGAGCGTCCTGACTATTTGCAGACCTATCCGGTTATCGACGATCCAAGTCTGCTCAACGTTTCGACTTCCGGGACCCGCGCCCGGACGCCCTCCGCGAATTCTTCATCCGATGTTCGGTTGGCTGGTTCCCTTTGGATGTTCGAGGTGCAGGGCAACAAATTCTATCTCAAAGTCGTTGATGCCGCCTCTGGTAAGATCGTCATCCAGAACGTGAATTCGACAAATCGAGTTACGTATACTCAAACCAGCTCTGGTGAATATGTCGCCAATTCTGGCCAACGCCTGTCATTTGAGAGTGCATCAGCGGGCGAATGGATTGCCGCAGACGGTTCGCGAAAGTACCCAATGTCTCGTGTGAACTAGGCAAGGCGCCAGCGAAGCGACGGTATGCTGCAAAAAAACACGCTGACGGGCATATCGCAGCGGAGGCGCCTCTAAGGTCAGAAAGGAGATCTGGATATCAATCCAGGTCTCCTTGCTTGGTGTCTTCCTTGCTTGTTCAGCATCGATCTCATACGCTTCCAATCAAAGCTTGATGTGGAAGGAAGATACAAATGGTTTATGCCCCCGCAAACAGAGCCATTTATGATGCTGACAGTCACATCATGGAGTTGCCGGACTTCCTGAAAAAGTATGCTGATCCAGATGTTCGAGACGACATTCCGGAAGTGAACTATTCGGCATCCCTTGTCACCGATGAAGAAGTTGCGGTGATAATGGATCAAGGCGGGCAACATTCCGACGAACATATCGCTGAGCAAATCGCCATGGGCGACACGTTGATCTCAAAATCGAAAGAAATTCAGGCGCTGGGGGCTTTCAACGCGAGCGATCGCTCCAAGGCGATGGACTTATTGGGCTTTAAAAAGCAACTCGTGTTCGCAACCCATTCGGTTGTGCTTCCGTTCCATCCGAGCTCGAAAACCGACCCGAAACTTCGCTACGCTGCGACGCGCGCCCATAATCGCCACATGTCTGACTTTTGCGCGGATGACCCGCGACTCATGGGGGTCGGTATTGTCCCGCTCGACACGCCCGAGCTGGCGATCAAGGAACTCGACTTCGCGATCGAAAATGGCATGCAGGCCATCTGGGTACCGCATCGCGCGCCGATCGGGTTTGCACCCGGGCACGTGGATCTCGAGCCGTTCTGGGCAAGACTGGCCGAAGCCGGTGTGCCTTTCGTTCTGCATGTTGGCGGTTCGCCGCTTCAGGCGTTGAAGTCTTGGAGCAATAATGGCCGCGCCGCCGTTCGCGACTGGATGGGGGGCGGCGAGAACGTTCGAACAAAAGATGCCGCGGTCTTGCACCAGCCGGTAGAAGCGTTCCTCTCAATGATGTTGATCGATGGGCTGTTCGAGCGCCATCCAAATTTGCGAGGCGCCGCGGTCGAACTTGGCGCAGGCTGGGTACCCGAATTGCTGCGTCGGCTTGATTGGGTCACGCGGGTCTACGGGCGCGTTGACGAAACCCTGCGGTTTTCTCGGCGACCGTCAGAGCAAATCACCATGCAAATGGGCTTCACGCCGTTTCCGGTTGAGGATGTCGGTAACTTGATCGAGCAATCATCGCCCGACCTGTACCTGTTCTCGTCTGACTATCCTCACGTTGAGGGTGGGCGCGACCCGATCGGAAAGTTTGAAGGCTATCTCACAGAAGCCGATGAGGTGGTGAAAACCAAGTTTTATACAGAGAACTTCCTTCGGCTTTGGCCGGATGCACGCGTTCACGCTTAGTCTTTGTCCGCTCTCTGTGATGACCAACGCTCGTTTGTGGTGAGGTTCTCCATCCGATCAGGCGCGGAACGGATTATTCGAACGACATGCTCGACAGAATCGATGCCATGCGTGTTCAGCGCATGAATTCGCAGGGCCCGCCACCACCAGAGCCGGAATAAGACGCGGCGCGCCTTTTGGAACCCGACAAGCCCCACTCCTAAAAAAACCGCGAGTGTTCCATCGAGGCTCGTGCTAACACGGGCATAAATCAACGAGTGGAGTGGTGATGCGGATCAAAATTGCGGCCATTGTAATGGCCACGCTTACCGCGACGGGGTGTTCAGGCAGCAATGATGCGAGTTCTGACAACGCACCCAAACCGCGTCCCGCCAAACTGATCGAGGTTCAAGCTTCGTCAAATCAGCGGGATTTGTCGTTTCCTGCCGTCATTCGGGCCGCGCAATCGGCGGACCTGACATTTCAGGTCGCGGGCGAGATTCGTGAAATCAACGTTCTGGAGGGGGATGAGGTCGAAGCCGGAAAGGTCATCGCTCGGCTGGACCAACGCGATGCCTTGAACAGATTGGCGCAGGCTAAAGCCGAGTTTGACAATGCCATCACAGAATTTGAACGAGCCGAGCGCCTTGCAGCACAAGATGCGATCTCTCGAAGCGTGCTAGAGACGCGCAAAACCCAAAGAGATGTCGCCGACGCCGCTTATCGAACCGCGCAAAAATCGGTCGGTGACACCGTACTGAAAACCCCGTTTTCGGGATTCATATCGACGGTTTCTGGTCGCCAGTTTCAGAATGTGCAAGCCAAGGAATCGATTGCGGTTCTTCAAAGCGAAGAAGTTGAGGCGGTGATCAATATACCCGGCACCATCATTGCGAGATTGCCGCAACTCGAACCTGTCGGTGTGCGGGTGAAATTGGATGCGGCTCCAGATGTGGAGATTGTCGCCAGTTTTAAAGAGGCGTCGGGCGAGGCTGATCCAAATACACAGACCTACGAGGTGAGCTTCTCATTCTTGCCACCCGAAGACCTGTTCATCCTGCCGGGCATGACGGCCACGGTTGAATCGTCGTTCCTGTTTAGCGGCGCTCTGGATATTGTCGCGGAGGGAATATCCGTTCCGCTGGCTGCTGTTCTGGCGGAAGGAGACGAACTGTTCGTATGGGTTGTCGATCTCGAGACCATGACAATCGCCAAGCGGCCCATCGTGGCGCAGTCGGATGCCGGAACGTATATGACCGTGACCGAAGGCCTCAGCGGCGGTGAAACCATCATTGGCGCCGGCGTCTCGTTTTTCCATGATGGCATGACGGTCCGCCGTTGGGTTCCGGAGTAGGTCAACCATGAACAGCGCGATCTGGTCGATCAAGAACCCGTTGCTTTGTTGCATCGCGATGATCATCGCGCTGGTTGGCGGCTGGTTGGCATTCGAGAATATGTCACGATTTGAGGACCCTGAATTTACGATTCGAGTTGCCAAAGTCTTCACCCAGTACCCTGGCGCAAGCCCGCAAGAAGTCATGGATGAAGTGACCGAGCCGCTTGAGACGGCCTTGCAACAATTGCCGGAAGTGGAGTCTGTTGAGTCTATATCTTCCGCAGGATTGTCGGATATCAGCGTCGAGATCCGGTACGAATATTCGAGATCAAAGTCTGATCTTCAGGTCGTCTGGACCAAGGTGCGTAACAAGGTCAATGACGCTCAACGCAGTCTGCCTCCAGGGGCTGGTCCAACGATCGTCGAGGACGATTTTGGCGACGTGTATGGTGTATATTATCTGCTTACCGGCGAGGGGTATTCGCCAGCTGAAATGCTGAGTTATGCCAAATCATTGCGGCGCGAATTGCTGCTCGTGGATGGCGTGGCGAAAGTCGGAATCATTGGCGAACAGGAAGAGGTGATTTACGTCGAGGTTTCGCGTGATCGCGCTGCGGCGTTGGGGGTTTCCCTTAATCAAGTATACGACACGCTGGCGCAGCAAAATACCGTCGCTTCGGCGGGAGATATTTTGCTTGGGGACAATCGGGTCGAGATCAGTCCAACTGGCGAAATTTCTTCGGTAGACGCGATTAAGGCGTTGCTGATTGGTGGCACCAATGGCGGCGCCGTTACCCGGCTGGGCGCGATCGCAGATGTCACGCGCGGATATCGTGAACCGGTCGAGCGATATATCAGATATGACGGGGAGCCAGCGCTCGGAATTGGAGTTTCCAATCTCTCCGGAGTCAACGTCGTGAAGATGGGCGAAGCGATCGAGGCCAAGCTCGCCGAACTCGACAGTCAACGCCCGATTGGGATGACGCTGCATGAATATTATCATCAAGGCAAAGTCGTCGATGAGTCGATAGAGGCGTTCGCAATGAACGTTTTGTCCGCGTTGGCAATCGTCTTCGTCACACTGCTGGTGTTTATGGGATTTCGGTCCGGTCTCGTCATGGGCGCGACAGTGTTGCTGACCATGGCGGCAACCCTTCTGATCATGTGGGTTGCGGGCATTCCTATGCACCGGATTTCGCTGGGGGCTCTGGTCATCTCCTTGGGGATGCTGGTCGACAATGGTGTCGTAATCACGGACGGCATCCTCGTCGGTGTCCAGAAAGGTCGCAAGAAACTCCAGGTCGCCCGAGAGGTTGCTGCGAAGAACTTGAAGCCGTTACTCGGCGGGACCTTGGTGGGGATTATCGCATTTGCGCCGATCGGCTTCGCACCTGGTGACACGGCAGAATTCACTAATTCCCTGTTTTGGGTTGTCCTGATCGCGCTTGGCTTGAGCTGGGTGCTGGCATTCACGATCACGCCATTATTTTGCTATTGGGCGTTTCCCGAGGCTGCAGACGGCGCAGTGGTGACGGACGCGCCGGACGGACGTTTCATGCGGCTTTACAAGAGCGTGATACGCGGTGCGCTAACTCACAAACCCCTAACGCTCGGTGCTACGGTTGGCGTGTTCGCTCTGTCGATATTTGGGTTCCGGTTTGTTCAGTCGGGTTTCTTCCCCGCCTCGACATCCCCGCAAATCGTGATTGATTACTTTTTACCTGAAGGCACGGACATCGAGCGCACAAACGCCGACATGGAGCGTTTCGAACGCCATGTCGCTCAAATCGAGGGTGTCGAACACGTACAGACTTTGGTCGGGGGCGGCGCGCTGCGCTACATGCTCACCTACGATGCGGGGCCGGACAATGCAGCGTTTGGGCAAATACTCGCCAGAACGACCAACTATCGTGACAATGATCGATTGATCCGAGAGATCCAGGATTATGCCGACGATCAATTTCCCGACGCGCAAGCCAAAGTCTGGAAGTTTCGTCTGGGGCCGGGCGGTGGGTCCAAGATCGAAGCTGTCTTCACCGGTCCCGATCCGAAGATTCTCAGACAATTGGCCAATCAAGCCAAGGAGGTCATGGCAAACGATGGGGACGCCATTCTAATCAAGGATGATTGGCGGCGTCCGGTTCCTGTGCTCGAGCCTATCTATTCCGAGAATAAGGGCGAGCGGGTAGGTATCACTCGCAAGGACGTCGCCGAGGCCCTGGAAGAAAATTTTTCTGGGCGTGACCGCGGTGTTTATCGCGAGGGGGATCGCTTGATCCCGATCATCTCGCGATCGCCTGTGGCCGACACCGCCGATGCCTGGGGCATGGCGTCGATACAAATCATAAGTCCAACGACCCAGCAACCAGTGCCGTTGGCGCAAGTTATCGATGACGCCGATCTGGTTTGGCGCGACGGTAAATTGCTGCGAACCGATCGCGTTTTGACCATCAAAGCCCAATGCGATCCAAAGACGGGTGTCCTCGCAAGCGATCTGCAAGGCCGCATCCGTCCGCTGATTGATGCGATCCCGATTCCGGATGGATATGCTCTGAAATGGGAAGGGGAGGCGGGCGACTCCGCCGACGCGAACAGTTCGCTCGCCAGCACCATTCCGCTCGGATTGTTGGCGATGATTTTGGTGGTCGTCGTTCTGTTCAACGCCGTGCGGCAACCGATCGTGATCTGGTCAATCGTTCCATTGGCCATCGTAGGCGTAGTTGTAGGATTGGTTCTGACGCAAACCCCGCTTGAGTTCATGGGAATTCTCGGACTTCTATCATTGTCTGGATTGCTGATTCAAAACTCGCTGGTGCTGGTCGACTCCACTGATGAGATGATCGCGTCTGGAATGCCGAGATTTGATGCGCTCGTAGAGTCGGCTGCGAGCCGTTTAAGACCAGTCACAATGGGCGCGTTTACGACGGTCCTCGGAATATTGCCGCTCTATTTTGATGCATTCTTCAAGTCGATGACGGTGGTGCTCGCCTTTGGACTGACGTTTGCCACCTTGATCACGTTGCTTGTCACGCCGGTGATCTATGCGCTGTTGTTCCGGATATCCAGCGACGAGACGGCAATCCCACCTGCGCCGTCTCCCAATGACGACATCTCTGAAGAGAACGGAGTTCTGACATGATCAGATGGCTCGCCCTCGCAATTTCGGTCAGCGCTCTCGGTGCGTGCGCCAGTATCACTTCCCCAGGCGAGGCGGGCGCTATTGCGCGCGGCTCACTGCCGGATGCGCCTAATGCATGGGCCATGGCGAGCGAGCGGGTCGGTCCGGTTGAAGCGGGATGGATTGAAAAGCTCGGCGATCCTGTTCTGGTCAGTTTAGTCGAAGAGGCTCAGGCAAATAACCGAAACATGCAGGCGGCGGCAGCCAACGTAGAGAGATCCTGGGCGCTGGCTGGACAAGCCGGCGCCGCGCTGTCTCCGGTGGTCAGTCTCAATTCCAGCGGCGGTCGCGGGGGCTCTGTGGATGGGCCGAGCGCGGAGACGTTCAGCCTCGGATTTCAAGCCAGTTGGGAAGCCGACATCTGGGGACGAATTCGCGCTGGGGAACAAGCCGCTGTTCTGAGCGCTCAATCTGCTGAAGCTGATTACATCTACAGCCAGTACTCCTTGGCCGCCGCAGTGGCCCGGTCTTATTTTCTCGCGATCGAAGCAGGCTTGCAGGCGGATGTGGCTCAGAAGACTCTCGATGCGCTTACCGAAACAGACCGCATTGTCGGGGTTCAACAAGAGTTCGGGCTAGCAACCTCACAAGATGTCGCCCTGTCAAAGTCTGACTTAGCGCGCACTCGTGCGTCGCGAATTGCCGCCCAGGGCGCCCAGCGGGATGCCTTGCGCGCGCTCGAGGTGCTGCTGGGTCGCTATCCCGCGGCAGAACTCGATGTCCGGGACGGGTTGCCGGAAATGCCGCCACAGCCAAGTCCGGGTATCCCATCTTCAATCCTCGAACGGCGTCCTGATATCGTCGCAGCAGAACGTAGCGTCGCGGCGGCTTTTAACAGCCTGGACCAAGCCAAAGCGGCGCGTATGCCGTCGGTCAGTCTTACCGGATCACTTGGCGGATCTTCGCCAGACCTGAGCAGTTTCCTCAACCCAACAAACATTGCCTGGCAAGCGGCCACCAGCCTGGTTGCGCCCTTGATTGATGGTGGGTTGCGCGAGTCGCAAGTGCGTCAGGCCACAGCAGATCAGTCACAAGCCATTGCCGGTTATGCGCAAGCCGCTCTGGAAGCATTCCAGGAAGTGGAAACCGGTCTTGATCAAAGTGTGGTGCTCCGCGATCGTTCAGCTTCGCTCAAAATCGCCGCTGATGAGGCCAATAAGGCCTTGCGTATAGCAAGACTGAGATACGATGAAGGCGAGACTGATCTGCTTGATGTTCTGACGATTCAGCAGCGCGTGTTTTCTTCAGATGCTGATCTCGTCTCAATTGAGCGGAGTCGCCTTGACGCCTGGGTGAATCTCAACCTCGCCCTTGGTGGCGACTGGGAGTAGGCCAAGCTTATGATCATTCAGCTTTTGATCGGCATTGCGATGACGGCGCTAACCATCATCATTGGATCGCTGATCATCGTGTATTGCTCGGAGCGCCTGCAAAAACACCGAAACTGGCTCAGCGACCAACATCTCCTGGTGCGGCACGTCACGGCACTAACCTTGATGACGACCTGGTTAGTGGTTGGCTTGTTGGTTGTCATGATACTCTGGGCATTGGCGCTGTACGGCCTCGGAATTTTTGCCGATTTCGAAGCGTCGCTCTACTTTTCGATGATCTCGTTTACGACACTCGGATTCGGCGATGTCATCCTACCGGACAATTGGCGCCTGCTTTCAGGCTTCATTGCCACCGATGGCTTTATACTTTTTGGCCTCAACACCGCTTTTCTGTTCGAGGTTCTGAGACGGCTACGAGAGGAGCCGCGTTAGGCTTTTTGAGCCTGCAACGGCCTCCGTTTGCGCGAACTTGGGGGGTGTACCCCAGGCACTATTCGGACGAATTGCCTGTCCGGTTTGGCCGCGAAAATTCTAACAGATAAAACGAACGAAGATGAGTCGCATTTCTGCCTTGGCTATGCAGCGGAAAATGGTCACGCCATTTCTCAAAAACGAGTTGAGTTCAGTCCACTCCGGCCAACAGAATATTTAGCTCACCCGGACCAATCATTGCCCCATTGTGTTTGTGGAGTAAGGCGCTACACCCCGGGCGATCATGCTGACCATTTCGAACCTCGACTTTCGCGTAGAAGCGCGGCCGCTCTTTGAGGGGGCGTCAGCGACCATATCCAAGGGTTGGAAAGTCGGTCTGGTTGGCCGCAACGGCACTGGTAAATCGACGCTTTTGAGACTGATCAGAGAAGACGTTGAGAACCCGAGCGCTGACAGTTCCATTCGTTTGGGCACCGGGGCACGACTCGGTTGGGTGGCACAAGAGGTAGCGCCGGGCGACGAGACGATCCTGGATATCGTCCTTGCGTGCGATGAAGAGCGCGCGGCGTTGATGGTGGAAGCTGATACGGCAACCGACCCGAACCGGATTGCTGACATTCATACTCGTTTGATCGATATTGATGCCTGGTCGGCAGAGGCGCGCGCCGCGGAAGTTCTGATGGGATTGGGGTTTAAGCATGACGACCTAGCGCGTCAGACCCGGGAGTTCTCTGGCGGCTGGCGGATGCGGGCGGCGATTGCCGGCGTCCTGTTCTCACAACCCGACCTTTTGCTACTCGACGAGCCGACCAACTATCTCGATCTTGAGGGCGCAGCCTGGCTTGAAACCTATATCAAACGCTATCCCCACACGGTGATCATTGTTTCGCACGACCGGGAATTGCTGAACCGATGCGTTACGCACACCATGGCCCTGGAGCATAGACAGCTATCCATCTGTCCCGGTGGATATGATGACTGGCTCAAGTTACGCGCTGCCAAAGCTGCGCAATTGGAAAGCCAACGCGCCAAGCAGGAAGCTGACCGTGCGCACTTGCAGGCCTTCGTAGACAGGTTCCGCGCCAAAGCTTCGAAGGCGCGTCAGGCACAGTCCCGGGTCAAGATGCTCGAGCGGATGCAAGACATCACCGTGCCGATCAGTGAGCGAACCACGCCGTTTTCGTTTGCTACTCCAGAGGGCAAGCTCGCACCGCCAATGCTTGAGCTGCAGGGAGCGACCCTCGGTTATGGCGATGAGGCGATCATTCTGGACGACGTGAACCTGCGTCTCGATCCGGATGACCGAATTGCGATTGTTGGCACCAACGGACAAGGCAAGACGACACTCGTGAAATCGATTGCGGAACGCCTTCCTTTGATGGGTGGAAAACGCGTCGTTCCCAAGGCTGTCAGCATTGGATATTTCTCGCAAGATCAAATGGACGAGCTGACCCTTGGAGAAACCGTCCTGGATCATGTGCGGCGCGCGCTGCCTCGCGACACCAGCATTGCCCGCCAACGCGCGATCGCAGCTGGCATGGGGTTTTCTCACGAGAAAGTCGAAACCAAAGTCGACAAGCTCTCAGGCGGCGAGAAAGTTCGGTTATTGCTTGGCCTGATGGCCATCGAACAGCCGCACGTCTTGATCCTGGATGAGCCGACCTCCCACCTCGATATTGATAGCCGCGAAGCGCTGATCTATGCGCTGAACGACTTCCAGGGTGCCGTATTGCTGATCACTCACGATGTCTATCTCGCAGAGGCCACCGCCGATCAGCTATGGCTCGTCAAAGACGGGAAGGCGACGCGTTATGATGGCGATTTGCAGGACTATCGCGCCCTGGTGCTTCGTGCTGATCGAGATGAAGCTCAGCCAAAAGCCAAGAAAAACAAAACCAAAAAGCCTGCGAGCGCAGGTGTGGTGACGCCCGCTGCCGGTCTCGACAAAGCTGAGCAAAGGCGGCGCACCTCCGAAGCTCGTAAGGCTGCGCTACCTTTCAAGGAACGAGCGAAACAGGCTGAGCGACGAATGACGAAGGCGTCCAAGCGTATTGAAGACATAGACAGCGATCTCGCGACACCCGGACTATCGTCGGAAACACTGCAGGACCTGATGCGCGACCGCGCAGCGCTGGTAGACGACTTGGAGCAAGCCGAGATCGACTGGCTCGAAGCGACGGAAGCCTATGAGGCAATGGTCAGCGACGCATAAAATGCCGTCGGTCTGACGTCGGTATTTGCGGGAAATGTCAGCTAATATTTGACTGATACCACCACCAAACGCTGCTGTTTCAGGATCGTCTGAGGTCAGTTTTCAACTTCCCTGGGCTATGACCGGTCCATCTTTTGAATGCGCGGGAAAACGAACTTGGGTCTGAAAACCCAACTAGGTAGGCCGTTTCATTCACGGAGACTTTTTCGCCTTCCAAGTAATGCCGTGCCATTCGATGACGTAGCTCATCGAGAGTAGACTCAAATGTTGCGTTTTCGGATTTGAGCTTCCGATAGAGCGTTTGCCGAGAGACCTTCATTACATCCGCGATTGACTGCATCTGAATGTCACCCGTGTGCAGGATCGGTAACAAATGCTCTTCCACTTTTGAGCGAACTGTAGCGTTCGTTTTCAGCTCAGACAGTAGGCGCTCCGCATGTTTGCTGAGTACGCCGAATACGTAACGGGGTTTAGGCCAAAGCTGCAATGTGGCCCAAGCGTCGTCCACCAACATCGCGTTTCGGGTTGAGTCGAATACAACCGGACATTCCAGTATGCGTTCATATTCATCCGCATAACTTGGTTTAGCGTGTGTGACATGAGCGCTTTTGACCAGTCGTAAATCGCTAAAGTTTCGATTGTAGCCACAGATGAAACGCCCCAACGTGGACTCCGTGAGTTCCGGAAAGTCATTTGGGTTTTTCCGCGTATCTTCAATCCACAAACCATCGCTTCGCCGGACGAGTTTGAAGCGGTCTTCTCCCTCGGAGACGCCTTCGACTTCTATGACCAATCGGTGATAGCGGTTCATTTGCTCGAACGCTTCTAACATCGTGGTCGCTGCGTGAGCCACTAGTCCGACAATAGAGAGCTCTTCAAACTTCACTACAGCGCCAAATTCGAGCGCCAACGAGGGTGTGCTTGAGAGCTTCTTACCCGACCGCATCAATTGCTTGAAAACGGGGAAAGGCACGCGTCGCTCAGGGTCGCTCAGATCAGAGGTTTGCAATCCGGCGCATCGCATCAATTCGGTTCGGTCCGCGCCGAAAGAGACGGCGAGCTCAATTAGAGCAGCCGCGTATCCTGCAGATACCGTTGCATGACGCATCTAAGGTGGACCTTTCAAAATGTACTTGGTGCCAACATGTTACCAGAAGTCATGTCTTTGATGGAAGGCGTCATGCCCACTCGATTTCGAGGTCGATAAGTTGCGCTTGGAGAGAGCCCTCGAAATCAAAGCTAGGACAAATGACAGATCTCACCATGAACCCGGGAAACACTCAATTGTATTCCCCTCGCCAAATGCTGGCTCACTCAGCCCGCTTCTGGTTCTTCATAACCGCAATGGGCCAA
Organism: Henriciella sp.; assembly: GCA_017642885.1. GTDB lineage: Bacteria > Pseudomonadota > Alphaproteobacteria > Caulobacterales > Hyphomonadaceae > Henriciella. The sequence continues at coordinate 144,704 of JAEPOM010000008.1, forward strand.
ATGGCTTTTGTCATCTACATCGCCGCGTTTTATGGTGGGTCCGCTCTACGCGGCGATTATGATGCCTGGGACGGTCGTATGTTCAATGGGTTCATTTCTGGCGATTTGCTAGGCAATCTCAACATCTTGCTTCACATCGTCTTTGCCTTCGTCATCACGGCTAGCGGACCCATCCAGTTCATTCCGGCCGTTCGCAATAGGTTTCGCACTTTTCACCGATGGAATGGGCGGATCTACGCCAGCAGCGCCGTTCTGATCAGTATTGGCGCTCTTTATTTGACCTGGACCCGCAACGGCATTGGTGCGCCAATCCTTGACATTGGAATTTCTCTCAATGCGGTTGCAATAATCAGCTTTGCGGTTTTGTCGGCGCGCAGCGCGATGAAGCGGAATTTCCGGTCTCATCACCGCTGGACGCTACGTTTGTTTCTGGCTGTAAGCGGAGTTTGGTATATGCGCCTCGGATTTGGTCTGTACGCGTTTTTGACCGGCGGGCAGATGCCCGGTTCGACCCAGATGCTTGACGGCCCATTCGATATTTCTTTGAACTTCGCGATTACATTGGTTCCTCTGGCGCTTTTGGAGCTCTACTTCCGCGCTATCGACAGCAAAAATGGCCTAGCTCAGTCGTTGATGAGTGCGGTGGTTTGTGTGTTGGCTGTGGCCACGGCAATTGGCTCCTTCATGGCCGCTCAAATCTTCTGGCTCTCAAGTTTTAGCTGATGTGTCCCGATGGACGGCGGGCGCGCGAGCTCACTCAAACCATCGTCGTGATCCGTTAATCGATGAGCTCGCGCTCGGTCGGAGGTCCGAACACCCCTGCGATCTGCATGCGCTCGTCGATCGCGGGCTGACTGACACTCCAATGGTCCAGAGTTTCGCGATCCGTCATACCGCGATCGGCTGCGAGCGCGGAAATGCGACCCATTCCGGAGAACAGCGTTTCGGGGAGTTCTAACGCAATCGGATCGGCGAACGCCGTGTCGGGATGGACGATCACCCAGCCTTCTGCGCGCAGCGCTACCACCAAATCGGTGGTAAAACTGGCGGCTAAATCGTTTTCGTGCAGCAACAACACTTGAACTGGCCGACGCTCAAGAACATCAATCGCCAGGGCGTCATAATGCGCCGCTGCATCGACAACCATATCGACATAAACACGCGATAAAGACTCCATATTCACTTGCTTCCCGTCGCGAACCGCTTTGGCCCAGAGCGCATCTATATGCCAGTCGTAGGTGTCGACGGTTACATACCCGCTTAGCAAACGTCGGTGTTCAAGTGCATCACGCAGGGCATCACGTTTTTCAACGCTTTGCGCGTCGGAAAATGATCCACCTTCATCCAGGTATGGAAACCGAAACCAGGGGCGCCGGTTGACGAAGGCATTGAGCCGCGTTTCGGCTCGGTCAATGTCAGAGATATAATCTTCGGTTGAAGATAAGCTCGCGCGAACGTGCTGGTCGCTGTGATTGGCGATCAAATGCCCCGCCGCTGCATAGTCCGCAATGCGGTTGGCGCCATCAGCCTGGTCTAATCCACGAGTGGTCACATAAAACGCCACCGGTCCCGCCTTTGCTTCAGCCAGCTGAGAGATCAACGCATCAGTTCGCTCGCGCCCCGAATAGCGTGGACCGCTTCCAAGCGGACCGTCGTCATAAGTCAGCGTTATCATTTTCGTCGAAGAAATTGGCAACGACGCATCGGATTCAGCGTTCGAACATCCGCACAGAAAAGTGAGCGCGATCGCCAAAGAGATTCGAAAGAGCATGACCTAGGCCCTCTCCGAAAGAACGAACTGCTTCGGCGGCATATTGCCTAGTATTTGATCTATCTTGTACCGCTGTTGTTCGGGTGGAGCCGTATTCAGCGTCATTCGGATTACCCTTTGGCATGTATCTTGATTTCAATCCAACCATGACGGTAGGAAAGACATAGGTTCCGATATTAGGAAAGCAGGTCAATACCGACCGGAGACATCCTCGGTAAGTTACAATTGCTTTCTAGTTCGCGATCCTATGGCGGGGAAACATCACTGATGAAAACGATAAGCGTAGTATCACCGTGCTATATGGAAGAAGCAAATGTTGAGAATTGCTATCGGACGGTGAAGGCGATTTTCGAAGAGCATCTTCCAGAGTATCGGCTCGAACACATATTTGTCGACAATTGCTCGACTGACGAAACCGTGAATATTCTTCGTGAGCTGGCTCAGAATGACACAGGCGTAAAAGTCGTGGTCAATTCTCGCAATTTCGGATCTTATCGGTCCGCGTTCAACGGTCTAAAATTTGCCACCGGCGATGCAATTGTCGTTCTATTGCCAGTGGACCTCCAAGACCCGCCGGAACTTATTCCCGAGTTTGTCAAACACTGGGAAAACGGAATTGAGGTCGTCGCAGGATCACGTGGAGAGCGCGAAGAAGGGTTCTTCTTGAGAAACGCGCGCAGGGTTTTCTATCGAATAGTCAATGGATTGTCCGCGTTCGAGATCCCGTCTGACGTCGGCGAGTTTCAGCTTGTCGATCGTAAAGTTCTGGATGCGATGCTGCGTTATAACGATCACTACCCTTATATTCGCGGCATAATCGCGTCCTGCGGATTCAAGCGCTTGATCATCCCTTATGTCTGGGTGACTCGAAAGCGAGGGATTTCCAGTTCCAATTTGCCCATCATGATTGATCAGGCATTGAATGGAATCTTTTCATTCACAAACGTGCCTATGCGGTTGTGCACATTGGTCGGCTTCGCGATTTCGATCCTTTGCGTCGTGTTTTCGCTATTCGTGATGGCGAGCTACTTCTTCGCGCCTGATCTCATCCCTCGCGGTACAACCACCATCATCGTCGCTGTCGTTCTCCTGTCCGGCATTCAGCTTATTTTTACCGGAATGCTGGGCGAATACGTAACCTCAATTCATCAGCAAGTCCGAGGTGGACCATTGGTGATTGAACGCGAGACGATCAATATTGAGCCCGCAATCAACGCGCCGCAAAACAGTGGACCGGTAGGTTGAGCTACGGGATTCGTTGTCGAAAAATGAAGGCGCAAGATCCATCGGCTGCAGTCGACAAGCGCGAGGTTTCAATCAGAATCTCATGACACATCAATCAGAAACGTACGGTAGGATCGCGATTGGCGCTTGCGCGATTGCAACGCTGATTTTCGCACTCATTGAGTGGTTCAATCCTAATGTTCTCCTTCCCATCGAGAGTTGGTGGATGATGATGGCGAGCTTTGGGGTCGGTTTGATCGGCGTCTCTCTGCTGTCTGATTGGCGGTCGGCTGGCCTTATTGCGGCGAGTATGGTGTTTGGAATATCGGCGCAGCTTGCTCACAAGTCTCCATTTTGGTTTCAAAGTCTGAATCTGGAGCCGTCATCTTCGATCTCTATTGCGTTGCTCTGTGCGATTGCATTTCAGGCAGCAGTGGGGATGTTTTTTGTCTGTCGTCCAAAAATATTGGGCAGCATTATTGCGATGCTTGCGAAGCTCGGTTGGCTACGAGTCGCCATGTTGGGCGGCATTTTGGGCATCAGCAGCGCAACCATGATGCAGGGAATTGGTCAAAACGACCTGCGCTCGATCTTAAAGCAATATGCGTACGCTGGCGGTTTCGTCGGCATCAATTTACTAAGTGTGATCGCGTTCTCGATATCCCTTCCCAAGGAGAGTTTGACGCGGTGGTTTGATGGCCTGCCGAGGTGGTTAAGCCTCCCGGGACAAGGAAACGCCGTGGGCCGTTTAGATCAAGCTTTGCCGATTTGGACGGCGAGCTTTGTGTTATTGGCGTCCGGGCTGCTGAGCTATTTTGCATTTCAACACACACCGCATGTTGAAGACGAAGTGGTGTATCTCGTTCAGGCTAAATACTTAGCTCAAGGGATGCTGTCGGTGCCTGAGCCGCCGTCGGTTGAATCTTTTGAGTTCTATTTGATGGATACTCACAACGGCAAATGGTTCTCCACCACGTTTCCTGGATGGCCGTTAATGTTGGCGCTGGGCACAAAATTTAATGCCACATGGTTAGTGAATCCGCTTTTGGCAGCGTCCAGCATTTTACTGGCGCACAGTCTGTTCAAGTCGCTTTGGAATCGCGGATCCTCCAACATGATCATTTTGTTGATGGCATGCTCCCCGTGGTTCTTGTTGATGTCGGCCTCGTTGATGGTCCACACGCTCACGATCACGTTGATTTTGGGAGCCTGGGTGCTTCTTGTGAGAGCGCGGCAGCGCGCCAGCGCAATCGCTGCTTTCGCGGCTGGGTGCTTGCTGGGATATTTGTTCCTGACGCGCCCTATGGAAGGATTGCTGATTGGAACCTTAACCGGAATTTGGGCGCTCAGTTTTTCGTTAAGCTGGTCAAGATTCAAGAACGTCGTCGCATTCGGAGTTGGCTGTATTCTTATTGGATGCGGATTGTTCTATTTTAATGCCTATTTGACTGGAGACCCGCTCAGCACACCCTTGAACGTCTATGTATCCGAAATTTGGGGTGAAGGTCGCAACGGATATGGGTTCAGAGAAAATGTTGGCCCCCCGAATTGGGGCGGGGTCGATTTGTATCCCGGGCATAATCCACTGGAAGCCGTCATTCACTTGCAGAACAATTTTTACTTTCTGAATTCTGAGTTCTTGGGCTGGGGAATTGGCTCGCTTTGGCTCGCCTCTATCTTCCTGCTTTGGGGAAAGTGGACTCGCTTACAAACATATCTCGCAGCCATCGTGGCCACCACGCTCACGCTTTATTCGTTGTACTGGTTCGCTGGAAGCTTTTACATCGGTCCGCGATATTGGTTCCTGATGTTTGTCCCTCTGGTGGTTTTCTCGGTGGCGGGTTTGGAAACCTTACGGTTCAGAATGGAAACCATCTCGCCGAATGCGCTAGTTTCTCAACGCGCGTATGCGACTTTCGGTCTGCTGTGCGTATGTTCAGCGCTCATTTTCACGACGTGGCTGGGGTTGAACAAGTATCCAGACATGCGTGGTTATCATGGCGACTATATTGAGATGAGCCACTCTAAGCAGTTCCAAAACGCGCTGGTTTTTGTACACGCTGAAGGTGAACCTGAATATGGGAGCGCGCTCGCTAATATCGACCCCACATTCAAATCTGTGAGACCGATATTTGCACTTGATCTTGGTCGGGATGTAAACGCACGCTTGGTTCAGGCGTTTCCAGACAGAAGCATATTCTTTGTAAATGGACGAAATGGGCGATCAGATAAGGTTGAAATCGTTCGGGGGCCTCTGACGCGAAACGATTTTCTTCTGGACCAGCCCGAAACGGCTAACTAGGCTTCGACCGCGTTAGGTCCCGGTGTGGTTTCTGGCGTAGTAATTGCATCCTCTAAGGGGTTGCAGAATTGTGATTTTGGGGACGAGTCGGAATGTTCGAACTATCACTGCAGGACATGAGTGTGAGCAGCCTGGAGCAAGCGGCTGCGTTCTACGCTGAAAATGGATTTGTTGCTGTCACGGATACAGACGTTGATTTGCTTCCCATATTAGAAGGCGTTCTTGACCAAGAGCTCGCATGTGCTGGGTTGAATCTGCCGGACATTCTGGACGGAACGACGCCGCTTTATGCATTCAGTCAGGAGCAGCGTAAGGCGCTATCTCAAATCGACACGAGCGATCAATTGCAGTCACAATTGGTGACATTGCTCGAGCCCGTTTTGTTAAGCCTCCTGGGCCCTTTGGTGCATGTGAGCAGCAACTTCCATGCACAGTTCAAGGGGGCCGATCTCGTAGCGCCGCCAGTTGATCATGGCGGATATCCAAGCGACTCGACGTTTCTTGAGCCGTTCGGTCAGTACTTGTTGCACCAGGATTTTACTGGTGCGCGCCTGCCGACCAGCCCTGGCGGAATGACCTTGTGGGTGCCTTCAACCACGGGAGAAAACTGGGGATTGCGGCTTTATCCGGGAAGCCACAGGCAAGGCATATTGTGTCATGACTGGATAGACCTCGATGATGATCGATTGAGTTTCTTGGGTGAGCCGATCGATATCCTACCCGAACGTGGTCGCGCCTTGCTGTTTCACAGCCTCATATTGCACTCGTCCGTTTCTCCAGGGCCATCGCGCCGCGTCAGTTCTGACATTCGCTTCTTTCCGCTCTGCGGCTACTTACCCTCACCGATTTGGGTGCTCGGAGATGATCCGGAAGCAAGTCTGGCAGAAGCCGAACACCAGGACGAAATTTTGGCCGCCTCGCGATACGAAACTCAGGTCTACCTGGGGCGAGAAACCGGGCCACTGGATCTAAAGGACCACTCGGTCCTGAATTGGGCCGCTTATGTTCAGGCTATGCGAAACGGTGAAAGCGATCAGGCGATCAGTCTGATGCAACGATTCACGAATGTTGGGCTGACAGGTGAAACACACGAAACGTATGTCGACAAATATCTCGATTATCCGATGAATTCCGAAACGATGAAGCGCGCTGGATATGCAATCCGAGGCGAAACGAAAAAGGGCAAGCCATATGCCGGCCGAATCCAATACTAAAACCAATCGACCAAACCCGTTTGCCGGTGATCGCTGGATCGGATATGCGGCCGGTGGTGCTTTTCAAAATATTGTTCTGAATGGAATTTTGCCGGACAATTGCGCCTTTGTTGTCGATCAGTATTTTGAAGGGGACGCGTTCGAGACGATCCCTGTCAAACGCCCCGAAGCTCTCGAGAGTGAAGATCGTGAAACACCCATCATTCTCTTCACGATGTCTAGTAAACTGTTTTCGACCCTGCGTGAGATGTTGATCGATCGCGGGTTCAAAAAAGACAAAATCCACTATTATGGCGACGTTTTCTTCCCGTTGATGCGCGAACGGATTGGCGAGTTTGGCTTGCAGATGAGTGCAGACCATTATGAGTTTATCAAGAACACCAACGCTCTGCTCGGCATCGATAATCACTCGTCCGCTATGGGCAGCGCGTTATTGCTCTCGATGCAGGAATCTACCGATTCCATCGGAGGTGCGTTCGTTGAATTGGGCGTCTTCCGAGGAGGAAACGCATTTTCTGTCTGTTTGGCCAATACATTGCTCGGCGAAAAGCGGCCATACTATTTGATCGACAGCTTCGAGGGGTTTCCTGAACTCTCAGCTCACGATCCAAGTGCTTCCGCTGGGATGTTTAAAGACACCTCATACGACGACATAAGAACGACATTTGGTCATTTCCCATCAGCGACTGTGATGAAGGGGTACGTACCGGAGATTTTGACCGACTTACCAGAACAGCGGTACGCCGTGGTCTACTATGATTGTGATCTGCACGATCCGGCGAGGGATTCCCTAGAGTATTTTTGGCCGAAGCTTGTCGTCAACGGATACGTTCTCATCCACGATTATCTTCCCAAGTTAAACGGATTTGACGGCGTTCGCCTCGCTGTCGATGAGTTTCTGAAGGGGCGGTCGGATTTTGTGCAAATGACCGTACCTGAGACCACTCATTTGATCCTCAAAAAGATAAGCTGAGCCGGACCCGGCGGTTCGTCTATTGCGACACGGTCTCGTTTAATCAATTTCAGCTCAGTTTTCAGATAGCCAGAACGTCACGCTAATCAATGAAAGTGGTGTGTCCACGATCGCTATTTCAGGACCGCGACCGATGTTTGAATTTCCGAACTGGGCTTAACCCATCAAGACCTTGCAGAGCAGTGTCGTTGAGGCTTACGTCCGCCGAAAATTCTTGCCGAGTGCGATTCACGCATGAGATCAAAATCCCTTTTCCGTGAATGATTGGCAAGTTTCGTGAGGTTTTCCTTCCAGCGGAATTAGCTTCAGAACAACAATGTAATTTATGCCGGTATCGTATCTCTCATAGCAAAAATTCTCACCCAGTGTTGATCTAACGGCATTGTCCTGATCGTAGATGTGGTAGCCACGCAGAATGATCCATCTGTCCAAACCGCTGATTTCTCTCGGGTGCATCATCGCATTTTCTATCATCTCAGCATTGATGCCGGGCACGCCGGGCACACCAGTTGGATAGGTGTAAGTCTGGTCAATTGCTGGAAATGCTTCTGGAATTGGATGTGCTCGGACATTAGCGCCCAGCTTATCGATGTAGAATTCTAAGGGTAGAGCTGATGAATTTGGCACGGTGTAGACGATCGCACCATTGCCAGATCGCGCGCTGATTACGCTCACGAGATCGTCCCAGGGCTCGCTTCTATTGTCCATCAAAAAGTAATTTATGCTGGATGTACCAAACAAAAGAACAACGGTGGCAGCACCTACCAAACGCCGCCAATCCGCGAAAATTGAATAGGCCCCAAACGCGACCAAAAGCACCCAAATCACGAACATTGGATGCAGAATTCGTAGCAAGAATATGGGTCTGATCGCCTCGGAAACCGCAATGAATAAGATCATCGGGGCGGCGATGGTCAGAACAAAGAAGAAGAATTGCCACCTTCGTTGCGCGCGCCACAATCGCAAAAGTCCAGACATGGAAAAAGCGATTATGGGTAAACTCAAAATCATCGCTACCTTGTTGGGAAAGGGCGTGAAATTTGTGACGCCAAACGCCAAGAAGTTTTTTTCGATCAAGGATTTGAGTGTTAGATCCGGTATCCAATAATTGTCGGCTACGTTCGACGTTTGACTCATCAACGCCCCCACGTTTGGTGACCAAATAATTAGCGAAATAATCCCACAAATCACAAAAACGATCATAGATGCGTAGTTGGTTCGATCCTGGAGGACGAGCAGTGCTGCCAAGGTGGCGCCGGTCGTGGCCGCGTAAATCAACCCGACATTGTGGCTCCAGGCGAGCGCAGAAAATCCCGCGATTGTGATCAAGCAAGCTTTTATAATTTCAGGATCTCGCGACAGTTGATTGAACGGCGCGGCGAAACGCGATTGGTGCCTTAGGAAGCAGGTTCCTCCATAGGCGGACAAAGACATCGCAAACACCATCAACGCATATGGTCGAGCTATCTGAGCAACAGAGATCTGATTGGCTGATACAGCAAAAAGTAAGGCGGCAAACAGGCCAGCAATTTTTCCTGCTCTTCCATCGAACAAATTGATCGCAAGACCGAATAGGACCGGAATGGTTGCCAAGCTGAGCAAAACCGATGGAATACGTAGAACGCTTTCCCCGTCCGTCATAAACAAACCGCGGAACACTTTGACGATTCCGTAGTACAGCGGAGGATGGACGTCGGTTTCTGCAACTTCCTGTCGAAATGACGACCACGGATATTCTGAAAACTTGTGTGTAAAGGCTTCGTCCAGCCCAAATGGCTCGGCACCTAGTTGGAACAGCCGCAACACCGCCGCAAATGTGAGAATGATGAAAAGGACAACTCCGGGGCGTGCCAAACACTTTTTCGCGAAAGCTTCGAGCATAAATCGTTCCCCCATACCGTACCGCTAAATGGCCGATAAAGCGCCAAAGCCGCGTTGTCAAAAAACGCCGCGACCACTTCTACACGGTCTCGCTTACACAACTTGAGACTCGACGAGTCGTGGTCATGCAGAGCGAAACCTAGTGATAAAAAAGATGAATATCAAAGCACTACATGGCGAAAAGTTTAGGCGTACGAGGTGCCTCTCATGCTTGATGTCGCAAGTGCTATGATTAATGATCCTAGAAATCGAATGTTTTGGCATTGGAAGATGAGACTGGTTGGAGTCCGGAATGGGAACGCAAATGAAATTCAACTTGTTCATGGTATCCGCTGCGGCCGCCGCGCTGACCGTTCTTGCCGCTTGCTCAGGCGGCTCCAGCGGCGACTTGCCTGCGGCCAGCTCTGGTTCGCCACCACCTCCGCCGCCTCCGCCTCCTCCTCCTCCGCCACCGCCTCCTCCGCCACCGCCCCCGAGCGGGGGGACTATATCGCTACAAGCCCTGGGGTTGTTGGATGGAAATTCTGGGGCAGGACAAGAAATATCGCGCGGCGTAGCTGTGGATGCTAGCGGTGCTGTCTACGTCGCAGGCGGGACATCCTCGCCTGACTTTCCAGCCAATGTTGGAGACACGTCCGTTGCCACCGGTGGCAGCACGCTTGGTAGTGAGGGACCGTTGGATGCATTCGTCGCGAAAATAGATACAAATGGTCAATTGGAATGGGCGACCATCATTGGAGGCCCCAACTATGATCGTGCTTATGGAATTTCAGTAGATTCTACGGGGATTTACATTGCGGGCCGCGCCGGTGACGGGTTTCCAACCACAAGCGGTGCGCTGCAAGAAAACTTCGGAGGCGATAACGTTGCCAACAGCAGGTATGGCCAGCAAGACGGATTCGTAGCTAAGCTGTCGCTCGATGGAACGAGCGTTCTTTGGTCAACTTACTTTGGCGGACCTGGCGCTGGTGTTATTCGCGAACTCGATGTGGATGATCAGGGGCGCCCGTATATCGGTTTTAGCTCCGAAGGGGGCAATCCTCACATTACGGCCGATGCACATAGATCAACACGACTGGGTATAACTGACGCCGGGTTTGCCGTTCTTTCCGCGGATGGGCAAAGCACCGAGTATGCGACATATCTCGGCGGAACGAGTGTGAATGCGAGTTTCGGAATGTTTGGTTCGGCGCCATCAATTAGGGTGGCACCGGACGGCGGGACGTTCCTGGCATTCTTTGACAGTGCACCGGATGTTCCGGTTACCGCTGGCGTATACCAGCCAACCCTGGCGGGTGAACTAGATATGGTGGTGGCGCGGTTTACCCCGCAAAGAACGCTGGATTGGATGACCTATTTGGGCGGTAGCGGCAATGAGCTTAACGAAACTCACAGCTTGACGATCGACGACCAAGGCCGCCCCGTCGTGTCTGGTGAAACCGATTCATCGGACTTTCCAGTGACATCCGGTGCCTATCAGAGCGGGCAGGGCGGCAGAGGAGATGGATTCGTTTCAATTCTGAGCGCTTCGGGGGAGAGTTTGGTCGCGTCGACGTATTTCGGTGGTTCGCGTTTCGACAGCTTTGAGGGAATCGCTACCGCTCCAGACGGGTCTATAATTTTGACTGGAGCCACTGATTCGACCAGTTTTCCAGCCTCAACGGACGCCGCGCAAACTTTTAATGCTGGCGCCAGAGATGGCCTAATTGTTCGGTTCTCGAGCGATTTGTCATCGGTTTTATACTTTACGTATCTGGGCGGTAGCCGAAACGAGTACACGCATGACATCGATGTGAACCAAGCTGGGATTATAGGAATCGTCGGAAACTCAAATTCCAACGACTTCCCTGCTGTAAATTCGAGCGACACATCCGTGCAAGGCGACTATGGCGCAATATATGGTCGGCTCACTTCAAACTGAAGGCGCTGTCAGAAAATTTGTACCAGTCATGAGCCACGTTGTCGGCGAGTAAGCTGACAGTCGGTTGAATAGGCGATCTATGTCTTGTTGGCGAAACGCGGGCTGAGGGTAACATCATGAACTGGATCGAGATTATCGGAACAGTCAGCGGGGCGCTATGCGTCTGGTTGTTGATCCAGCGGAATATCTGGAACTTTCCGGCGGGCATTTTGAGTTGCACAATGTTTCTCATGCTGTTCGCCCGTTCGGGGCTCTACGCAGATGCCGGATTGCAAGTGGTGTTTATTGCACTGAATGCCTTGGGGTTGTTCTGGTGGCTGCGGGGTGGAGCTGATCAAGATGGCGTTCGGATTGCGTCGCTCAGCCCGGCTCAGTTGGTCGGTTGTCTCGCCGCGGTAGCGGTGATCGCCGGCGCTATTCACTTTGGATTGACCAGATGGACTGATTCAACCGTTGCTAGTTGGGATGCGATCACAACTTCACTGAGCCTCGTTGCGCAGTTCATGTTGGCGCGGGTGCTGTCAGTCTAATGCGAACCAGTCTCCAGCATCCAATTTCGTATCTGTGACTTAGGCAGCGAGAAGCCCGCGCCACTCAACCAGAGCGGCGTGTCGGAGATCTTTAAACCTGGTTCTGCGCTCGATGTTTCTCTGATGGTTGAAGTGGTTGTGGACGGACGAATGGACCGAGACGAATTTCTGCAGAGTTCGCATTTGTCGAAATCTGAGCATGGCACGCTCTCGCCTTCGAAACGGCAGATGAGAGTTTTCTGCTCGGTTGTTTGCCCACCTCGCGGCTTCCTGTCGATCTTCGTTTCCAATCACTTTCATCGCGGCTCGATATGAAGCCAAGCGATCCGTTACGATCACTTCGGGATTGCCATATCGCTTCATCGCTTTCTTCAGAAACGTAAGCGCAGCCTTGCGATCCCGCCGTTTGGTGACGAAACACTCCAGGACTTCACCCTCGTGATCGACGGCGCGCCAAAGGTAATGCTGCTTGCCATTGATCTTCACGAAGACCTCGTCCAGATGCCATCTCCACTGCGGACTTTGGCGCATGCTCTGCGAACGTTTCTTCCTGATCTCAGACGCGAACATAGGGCCAAATCGGTTCCACCAATGGCGAACACTTTCATGACAAACATCGATCCCGCGTTCGTGGAGCAGGTCTTCGACGTTGCGAAGTGAGAGCGGAAAACGAACATACATCATCACCGCGAGCCGAATGATTTCGGGTGACGTGTTGAAGTAGCGAAATGGATTTTTGGACATGCCACCGAGACTAAAGTCAGAGTAGGGGCGTCTCAATCGATTTTAGTCTGACAGCACCTCAGAGAGGATGAAATGAAAACGAAGATGAGCATCATCATGCGCACAATCAGACTAAGAAAAGCGCTGTTTTGTCTCTTGTGTCTCGCGGGCTGAATCATACCTATCCCTTGCCCAAGCCCACCAAAGAAGATCGCAAAAACACATCTGAATCAAGCGTGGGAGGGAAAGATGTCTGGTTGCCAAGGCGATTTAGTTAGCGCTTGGCATGGGTAGGCCGTATTCGAACCAGTGGTCAGGTTTCCCATATTGGGGAATTATCGAATAAATGAGCGAGTTCTAATGTCTGCTTTGGGTCAGGAGCGGACATTCGCCGAGCGATTGTCCCGGGGCGAGCATACGGCGGCTCAATTGATCCGCGTCGTGAGGGCGTCCAAGGTTTGCCGCGTTTCCAA
>JAEPOM010000009.1 GCA_017642885.1 Henriciella sp.
AATCTGCTCTTTCGCATTTGGGTCTCCGTTGTCAGAGACTCTCAATTCAAATGCGGGACCAATCGGGTCTCAGGTCAGCTGGGAAATGAGAATTGAGACATAGAGAAATGATCGCTCTATCGAACAGAGGCTCCTCCGACGACATAATGCTGTCAGTTGATGCGGGAATACGCAGAATTTGCTCCGAAGAATACGCGGCGGTGGTCTCTCCGGTTTTCGCCAGCGCACCGATTTCATCGGACTGGAATTTTGACGTCAATATCGTGCAGTATTGGCAGACAGGCCTTTGCGTCGTGGCGGAAGCCGTGAGCAACCCGTTCACAGGGTTTCGTGCACGTAAGGAAATACAGGAGGCGGGCCATATTATTTCCGTTTCGCGTTTCATTTCCGGAAAAGAGCAAGGAGAGTTGAATGGCAAGGTGATCGACCGGTTGCCGGGCCCGATCTATGTCGCTGATCAAGCGTTGCCCGCCCGTACGGTCACCAGTCAGATGCATATTCAGCAGGTATACATTCCGAAATCGATCCTGAACCTGCCAGAATCACTCCTCCAGGGTGAGGTTTGCATTCAACCCTCTTCGCCGTCCGGTTTATTGCTTCACACATGTCTCGACCAATTGTTCGAGATCCTCAAAACCAACCCTGACAAGATCGGTCAGGCGGCGATCGAACGATTTTTTGCGCTCTTGAAAACTAATGTCGGCGTTCATCCGGACCGCGAAGACGTGCGGTGTCACTTTCGCCAGTCGCTGTTCGAACAAATCATCTTCGACATAGAACAGAGTTTGGGTGACCCCGGCTTTTCGACCGACACAATCCTGAGCCGTTTTGGCGTATCACGTGCCTCTCTCTATAGAATGTTCGAGCCGTATGGCGGGGTCAGAACCTACATTATGCAGCGTCGGGTCGTGCGCGCCGTGATGGAAATCGAAGAACGCCAAGGCGAACATGGTCGCCTGCGCCAGGCCGTCGAGCGATGGGGCTTTTCTTCCCAGCCCAACTTCAATCGCACCATCCGCCGAGAATTTGGAACAAATCCAAGTGGTCTATTCCAGCCGCAGAATCACACCGCCGGAGTGCCTAAAAACTCGGGTCGCGTGCTCAAGGAGTTTTTGACGCGCGTCGCCGCCTAGTTCGCGGCGCTGGTGACTTCATCGATCGGAATCGTGTAGGCGCGTGAGCAGAACTGACAGTCAATTTGCAAAGTTCCGTCTGGCTCGACCATTTCCCGCAGGCTTTCGTCCGCCATCCCTTGCAGGGTGCCGACCAACCGCTCGCGGCTGCAGGTGCAGACATCGTCCAGAACCTGGACATCGCTCTCCATGGCCACACCGCCCTCGTGGAACAGGCGATAGACCAGGTCCGGTGCCGGTAGCGCAGGATCGATCAGTTCCTCTTCGGTCAAGGTTGAGAACAAGGCTTCAGCCTCGCGCCAGCCTTCATTCGTATCGCCGCGGGCATCATCGCCGGCAATCTTCTGGATCATCATTCCGCCAGCGCGCCATTGGCCATGCTCGTCTTTGGCGACGGCCATGCGCAGCTGGGTTTCCACCTGTTCGGACTTTCGGAAATAGTCCTGCGCACATTGGGCAAGGGACCCCTTCATCAGCGGTACAATGCCCTGATACGGCTTCATGTCGGTGTTCGCGTAGACGATGATCAAGCCGAGACGGCCGGTCGCCCCAAACAGTTGAGGCATGTGAGGCTTGTCGCCTTTATTGACCTTGCTCAGCCAGGCCCAGCGCTCTGGCTCGTGGCGGGCATAGCCGCGAAGGCCGCCGGCTTTGGTGTACTCTCCAACCAGCATCGAGACGGGACCATCCCCTTCGGCCTGCGCCAGGACTTTCCCATCAAACTTCATCCCTGATCCGACCAGAGCAGACAGCATGACGGCCTCGCCAAGAATTTCAGCGAGATGATCCGGGTAAGCGTGACGATTGAGGATCGGCGCAATGGTCTGCTCAGACAAGCGGATCACACGGCCACGTACGGGCAGGCCTTGCGGGCTGAAACCGGCAACGAAATCGTCCATGGGTAGATTTGTCGGCGTCATGACGCTCTCCATAAGAAGGAAGGCGGCCATGTGGCAAGTCTCTGTTGGACTTACAAGGTTTCCGCGGCAGCAGGGCTCGCCAAGCCTCTCAACTGACACTAGCTAACCCGCATGACTGCTCCAGACCGCCAAAACCGCTTCCCATCTCAACGCCTAAGTCTGGCATATGCCGAATGGGGTGATCCTGACGCTCCGCCGCTTTTGCTCGTGCATGGCGGGCGTGACCAGAAACGCAGCTGGGACCGCGTGGCGGCCCGGCTCAGCAAATCCTACCGGGTGATTGCACATGACCTGCGCGGTCATGGCGAAAGCGATTGGGTCAGTGATGGCGACTACGGCGTCATGGATCACGTTTTCGATCTGGTGAGCCTGGTTCACCATCTGGAGTTGGATCGCTTCACGCTGATCGGGCACTCGCTCGGCGGGAACATCACTCTGCGTTATGCCGGGCTGTATCCGGATACGCTCGAGAAACTGGTGGCGCTGGAAGGGCTGGGGCCATCACCCAAAATGCTGGCGGAACGCAAAAAGATCCCGGTGACAGAGCGACTTACCAATTGGGCGGAGCAAAGGCGCCAGCTCTCTGACCGGGCGCCGAGGGTCATGGACAATCTCGAGGCTGCCAAAGCGCGCATGCAAGCCGCGTTTACACATCTGCCGGACGATCTCATTCACCACCTGACCGAAACCGGGATCAAGACCAACGCGGATGGCACCGTCAGCTGGGCCTACGACCCGGCGGGCATGGGGCGCTCTCCGTCAGACATTCCGCATGAAGACTTCGTCCATTTGTGGACCCAGATCACCTGTCCCACCTGGCTTGTATATGGCGCTGACAGTTGGGCGTCCAACCCTGCCGAAGATGGCCGCGCGGAGCCGTTCCAGAGCGCGCAAGTCAGTTTGATCGAAAAGGCTGGACACTGGTTACACCATGACCAGTTCGAGGACTTCATGACCCAGCTGGAGGCATTTCTTGGCAGCGCTTAGCCGGTCTGCTTAGGTGAGAAAACACAATTGCGGAGCGTGAGTTGGACACAGCATCTTATCCGATGACCAAAGGCATAGACGCGGTCGCTAATCGCGTCCGCGAGATCAAATCAGTGCGTCCCGACATGGTGATCGCGCTGACCGGATCAGTGGCGTCGGGCAAAAGTACGCTGGCCCGGCACCTTGAAGAGACGCTTGAGCCATCGCTCGTGGTCGACACCATCTCGACGGATGGCTTCCTCTATCCGACGGATTATTTGCGTGAAGAGGGCTTGTTCCAGAAAAAGGGGTTTCCCGAAACCTATGACCGCGAAGCTATGCGCGCCGCCATCGCATCGGTACGATCACAGCCGACAGATTTTCCCGGGTATAGCCATATTACTTTCGATCCAGATCCGGCGCTGACACGGACGATCGATGATCCGGATATCTTAATCCTGGAAGGCCTGGGATTTGAACCGCGCGCCGGCGCCGAAACGATCCCTCACGAACCCGATCTATTGATCTATCTGGATGCTGAGCTCGCGCACATTGAAGCCTGGTATCTCGAGCGATTCCTGCGGTTCTGGCACGCGGCCGAACACGACCCGACCAGTTTCTATGCCCAATTCCGGCATATGACTGAGGACGAGCTAATCAGTTTCGCAAAGTCGGTTTGGGCAGCGATCAACCTGCCCAATCTGGAAAATCACATTCTACCGATGCGCGCGCACGCCGATCTCGTGGTCAAGAAAGATGCCAACCACGCCGTTTCAATCTCCGTGGATCGCTGGGGCTAATCCGAAGCGTGTTGTTTCAAGAGGTCGTCAAAATAGGCGATCGTCTTGGTGAGACCCTCGCGCAGCGCGATCGTCGGCTCCCAATCGAGATTGGACTTGGCCCGCGTGATATCCGGCTGTCTCTGGCGCGGATCATCTTCTGGCAGCGGCTTGTTGACCATTTTTGATTTCGATCCCGTGAGTTCGATCACGTTCTCGGCGAGTTCCTTGATGGTGAACTCACCGGGGTTTCCGAGATTGATCGGACCGGTGACGCCTTCAGGACTTTCCATCAGACGGATCAATCCCTCAACGAGATCGTCGACATAACAGAAGCTGCGTGTCTGCTGGCCGTCGCCATAAAGTGTAATGTCCTCGCCTTTTAGGGCCTGAACGATGAAATTGGAGACCACGCGGCCATCATTCGGGTGCATGCGTGGGCCATAAGTGTTGAAAATCCGCGCCACTTTAATCTCGAGATTGTGCTGGCGATGATAGTCAAAAAACAGGGTTTCCGCGCATCGTTTGCCCTCATCATAACAGGAGCGCGGGCCGATTGGGTTGACGTTGCCCCAATAGCTTTCCTCTTGCGGGTGAACGCTTGGATCACCGTACACCTCAGAAGTAGAGGCCTGCAGGATCCGCGCTTTGGTTCGTTTGGCGAGGCCCAGCATATTGATCGCGCCGTGGACCGAGGTCTTAGTTGTTTGAACCGGGTCAAATTGGTAGTGAACGGGGCTCGCCGGGCAGGCCATATTGTAGATCTGGTCTACCTCAACGAACAAAGGAAACGTCACATCGTGGCGCATCATCTCGAATGATTTTGAGTCCAGCAGGTGCACAATGTTAGCGCGCGCGCCAGTGAAGAAATTGTCCACGCAAAGGACTTCATAGCCTTTGTCGATCAGTCGATCGCACAAGTGACTACCAATGAAACCAGCGCCGCCGCTGACGAGAACTCGGGGGGTGAGGTGCATAAGGCCTGCCGTTCCAATCAAATGTTCTGATCCCAGAAGTGCAATATCCGGACCAATAGTTTAGCCGTGTTGGCTTGGCTAGCGCTGATCGTATTTGTCTTCCTTGCGCTGTCCAAACAGCATCCGTTGCTCCAGATGCCGTCTGAGGCCTGCATAGAAGGCTTCCAGGAACGTGACGTCGCCCTCTCCGGCCTGTGGGGTGTAGCCGATTTTGGTCGCGATCCGATTGGCGACGTTGCGCTTAATTTCTGGCGTAGACTGGCGCAGCACGTCCTCAAGCACATGCAGTTCATGGATACCGTAAACATCGAGCTGAGCGGGCGTGAATACGATGACGCTGGTCACCTCACTCTTCGGAGCGGCAGAGGCAATATCGTCCAGCAATTGCACTTTCGGCGCGTGAATAACCATGGTTCCGGCTACAAGGTCACCGATCCGCAGCTTTTCTTTGTTGAAAAGCGGGAACAGGACAAAAATACCGCACCAAATGAGCAGGATCCAATTGATCCAGCCCTCTACGCCGTCCGCTCCGAAACTGAACAAGACCGATAGGGGGAGAAAGAATTCCAGCTCCCGCATGAAATTCCGCGCGATGACCGCATTGGCGGTCAGCCGCCCGCCTTTTCGGTCGGCGACGCGAAGGCCGAGGGCCCGCTTCCCGGGCGTTGCAGCCTTCCGGCCGACCTCGAAGAAGATGAAATAGAAATTGCGGACGAAAAAGATCAGAACCATCGCAACGGCCCAGGCGATTTGCCATCCGTTGAAGTTCATCGCGCCAGCTACGAATGCGATCGCGAATATGATCGCGAACATGATGATAAATTGCAGAGATACGTCGAGAACGAAAGCGCCCAGCCGTTCGCCAAACGTCGATATCTTGAGATTGAGCGCGGCGCCTTCCGGCGTCACCAGCGTTCGGACGCGCTTCTGCTCAGCTTCGCGTGCGCGTATGCGAGCTCGGCGGCGTTTGCCTTCTTCAACGGCGTTGGGCGGTGGGATGGCTGTGTCAGTCACGTCGATCCCCGGTGCGTCTGCGCGGCAGGTAGAAATAGGAGAGCCATAGAACCAGGCTCGATCCGGCGATCGTGTAACGCACCGTGTCACTATTGATGAGTTGTCGCCCAAACCCCTCCAGCAAGGCGGCGAGAAACAACATCACCACGGCGCCGATAATCACCATCGCAGCCTTTTCGCCCGCCTCGCGCATCGACTGCATACGCGGCTTGCGTCCGGGAAACGCGACCGCTCCGCCAATCATAAAGCCCGCAGCGCCCGCGAGGATGACGGCGAACAGTTCTGTCACGCCATGGATGAACAACCAGCCGGTCAGCTCATAAGCGAGTCCCTTTTGCCAGAACACGGCGTAGAAACTGCCAAGGTAAACCCCGTTATAGATCAGAAGAACGGCGGTTGGGATGCCAAACGCGAACCCCAGCGCAAAGGCAAAAATCGCAATGCCACTATTGTGAGAAAAGAGCTGCGCGGCGAATGCACCGAGCATATCGACAATGTTCCGGTCGGTCTCGTAAAGCGTTGCGCGCAACTCGTCGTAGGTGGCGTTGGGATTGCGAGAATCCCAACCACCATGAAACGTCCAGTACCACTCATTGTCATTCAGAGTGAGGAAGAAAGCGAGCAGCGCTCCGCCGAACAGGCACAGGAAGGCGAGTAGGGTCGGGCCTTTCGCCGCGCTGACCGCGGCGGCCCAGTCGCGCGCAAAGAATTGCGCGATCCGCTCGCTCATGCGTGAGCGGGTACCGTAGACAAAGAAATAGGCGCGCGCGCACAAGGTCTCGAGATAGGCGACGACGTTCTGATCCAATGAGATCGACCGGGCCACAGAGAGTGAGGACACCGCTTGTCGATACAGGCCCGGCAATTGCTCCATATCCTGATCAGACAGGCCCCCTACCCCACGCGATTCAGCGCGCTGGATGATTTGTTCCAACTGCTTCCAATCGGTCTCGCGCTCTTCGCGGAATCGATAGGATTTCATCACGCGATCGCTCACAGCATCTCCCTCCGCTTAATATCGAGATAGCGCGACACCAGATCGGCGCTGAATCGTTCAGGGCGGGTTTCCACGACCTGCACACCGAGATGTTCAAGTTTGCGCAGCACCAGCTCTCGCTCTTTCAGCAAGCCATCTGCGATCACCGCGCGCGACACGAGGTCTGCGGTCTTCGGTTCAGCCTCGATCATATCCGCCAGCTGTTCGTCTTCGAAGCAGGCGAAAATGATGAGATGGCGATCCATGAGCCGTTTCACGTTCTCCAACATCAGCTCGGCTGAAATCGTATCGACAAAGTCTGTGAACAGCACAATTAGACTGCGACGTTCGAGCCGCGAGGCGAGCGATGTCAGCGCCAGCGTGTAATTGGCTTCCTCGACAGAGTAATCCAACTTCGCTGCGAGTTGCTGCATATGCGGAAAGGCGCCGACACCGCTTAAGACGTTACTGGTCACGGTCGGTTTTGCGGCAAAGCCGAACAGCGCTGTCTTGTCGCCGGACCGGAGCGAGACATAGGCTAGGAGAAGCGCGGCGTTGATGGCGCGATCGATTTTTGGGACGCCGCCAAGAGGCTCGCACATCAGTCGCCCAGTGTCGAAGGCGAAGACGATATTGTGGTTTCGCTCGGTGCGGAACTCTTTGGCGAGTAGTTGACGATGCCGCGCCGAGCTTTTCCAGTCGATTGCGCGGCGGTCCATTCCCGTTGAGAATTCACGCAGCGCATCGAATTCCGATCCATCGCCGCGGTCGAGCTGCATCTTGATGCCAAAATCGGCGTCCCGGGTGTAGAGCCGCACCGCCTCTTCCTGGACCCAGCGTGTGTTCGGGGTGACCGGGATCTGCAGCGCCAGGTCCTCGACTCGTTTCACACGCGCGAGACCCAGCGGGCCAGTCCAGTCCAGCCATAGCCGGCGCAATTCGCCGTTCCCGCGTCGCACAGGGCGCAGCGTCCGCGTGAGCGTGTGGCTGCGATCTTTCCAGCCTTTCAGGATCGCGGCGTTCGGTGCCTCGATATGCTCATTGGTCTCCAGCAAAGCATTTATCCGCGTGGGGAGTGGGCCATGCACGGCCGTAACGGTGATCGATACGATGTCCTCGCCATTCATGTAGAGGACTGGCGGGGCGTCCACATCGACGACAAGTGCACCGCGGCGTGGGGCGAGGGCAATATCGACCAGCATCGCGCCAAAAATGATGGCGATCCAGCCACCTGATATGACCCACAGGCTGGGCGCTGCCACAGCAATCAGCAACAGGACCGGGAGGCCCAGAAGCATCAACCAGATGGCACGGAGTGTGGGAGCAATCACAGCCTCAAAACCCTCAGCGCGGCGCCGCGGTTTGTTCGATAATTTCGAGCAAAGTGTCGTCGGTTGTGCGGCCTTCGATTTCCGCTGCAGGCGACAGGATTACACGGTGTCGAAGCGCTGGAAGGGATAAGAGTTTCACATCATCAGGCACCACATAATCGCGTCCATCCAGTGCGGCGCGTGCCCGGGTGGCGGCGGCAATCGCAGCCGCCGCGCGTGGGCTTGCGCCATGGGTGAGGGCAGGGGTCTCGCGCGTCGCGCGGACGATGTCGACAATGTATTCCACGACGTCCTCTTGCACGCGGACTTGCGCGACTGAGTCCACGGCTTCGGCGAGGGATTCCGGTGTGACGACGGAGGCAACTCCAAACGCACCTGCGGTCTTCATACCGGTACGATTGCCATGTCCGGAAACGATGGCGAGTTCTTCGTCACGGCTAGGGAATGCGAGCACATGTTTGAACAGGAACCGGTCCAACTGCGCTTCGGGGAGCGGATAGGTGCCTTGTTGCTCGATCGGGTTTTGCGTCGCGATGACGGTGAACCGATCGTTGAGTGAATGAGTTTCCCCATCGATTGTGACTTTGCGTTCCTGCATGGCTTCGAGCAAAGCAGCCTGCGTTTTTGGCGGGGTTCGGTTGATCTCGTCGGCGAGCAGAATGTCTGTGAAGATCGGACCCTTTGTCAGCGTGAACGCACTGGTGGAGAAGTTAAACAGGTTGGTGCCCAGCACATCGCCAGGCATCAGGTCCGGGGTGAACTGGATGCGCCCAAAGTCCAGCTTGATGGCGGCGGCGAAGCATTGGGTCAGAAGAGTTTTCGCCGTCCCGGGCGGGCCTTCAAGCAGAATGTGCCCGCCTGAAAACAGGGCGGTCAACATAAGATCGACGGTCTCATCCTGGCCGATCACCGCTTTTCCAACTTCCCCCCTGATCTGGTCAGCGAGTTGTTTGATCGCGCTAATTTCCATCACTCATCTCCTTGCGCCAACGCCACAGGGCGAGGGCTTTGTCTCTTAAATCATTGCGTCCGGCAGTTGGGGACGTGAGCTTTGTTTGCTGCTCGGTCCAGGTGCTGGACAGGTCTTTTTGTTCGGCAATTCGGTCAGCGGTCTGCGCGAACGCTTCCGGTGATGTGTGGGCGGGCAGGCCGAGGCGTTTCTTCAGATTGCGCTCGACCGTCTGCGCGTAGCCCGGCGCCATCTGGCTTTCCCGACGAGCCATTGAAATCAGGCCAGCTGAGCTTTCCGCCAGCGCCTTTTTCCCGAACGCGAATATGCGATCTTCGCGGGTTGGCGGTCCAAATCGAATGAACGCCCCCCAGGTTACGAGCAGCATGGTCATCAGCGCGATCATTGTGGCCCCAAGAAAGGGCACATCGAAAATAGCGCGGAGCAGGCTTTCGGAGCGCTCAAACCCATGGATCGTCGCGTCGAACGTCACTGGCTGACCGGGATAATATTTTAGCCAATCCATTAAACCCAGCGCCATGCGCGCATTTTCACGCCGCGCCAGTCCGAACGTGTTGACAACATCCGGGTCGCTCAGAATGTAAACGTCACGGCCTGGCACTTTGGCGAGCAGCGTCCCACCGGGAGTTTCGATGATGGTCTCAAGGCTGTCAGATTCCAGGACCTGCATCTGATGCTCAAATTTCGGGGACTGGGATCCGAACGGCGTGCGGATGCGGCCTGGATTTCGAAGGCGCCAGACTTTGATGTCGGAGTCGAAGCCCTGCGCTATCGCCGCCACACTTCCACGGTCCATGAGATCGGAATCTTTCTGCCAGTTCGGTTTTTCGCGGTCCGCAAACCCCGACCATTTTGGCAGCACATAAAGTGCCGGTTCCGATACGCCCTCAAGATCGAAGTCCGGCGCGCGGTTCATGCCAAACCGAGGCAATGTGAGAACCAATAGACCATCGGAGTAATCAAGCGAACTGGCGAGACGTGAGACCGTCACGGTCTGACCATCGGCTTCGAGTAGTTTGATCAGACCACCATATCCGAGTGCCGATGAAGAATACGGGTGCTGGCCCGCCCGGTTCTTGCTTGCCAGATCGGGCGACCAGGCCAGCAGCGCAAAGATCGCGATAAAGGCGAGCAGACCGACACCGATCATGATCGCCGAGACGAAGGCCGAGAACGGGTTGCTGTCCTGTGGCAGGCGTTCGCTCATGCCCAGGCCTCCCCAAACGCGAAGGTCTCATAAGAGGCGCGCGCTTCCTGCCAGCCGTTCGCGTCGACGTCTCGTCCGCCAAAGAAGCTACGTTCAACGATACGAATGATCGGCGACAGGGCGTTGCGGATCGGATCAGGCAGGATCCCGAGCGCCCCGATTTCGCGCGCAGTAAGAGAGCGCGCAATGATGCCGGAGTGCTTCTCCTGAATGTCATTAATGGACCGGAACAGGAGAAGATGGACGGCTTCTGCAAACTTGCCTTCCGCAGCGAGGCGATCGGCATCGTCCAGCAAGGCATGGGCACGGGCTTCCTCTGGGCGGAGGTCTGGAATGATCGAAATGTCGGCTTCCGCTTTCTTCTCTTTTTGCCGCCCGCGCAGCGAGATGGATTCGCCGAACACCATGTACAATCCAGCCAGAATGGCGAGCACGATTACGATGAATAGAATGTAGCCCAGCACGGATCCTATCGCGTTGAAGAATGCCGCAATCGCCCGCGCAATGGGATTGGGACCGGAGCGGTTGTTTCGGGGTTCGAGGGCTTGCACCTCGGGCTCCCATTCCGGGCGCTCGAGTTGCAGCGTCTCGTCCGCCGTGTAGGCGTCCATCGCGCGCTGAAGGCGCGCCTCATCGACACGAATGATGTCGGGATCGAAGTCTTCGAGATCGAGAGTAGGCGCGGCTTCTGAATGGGATTGTTGTGCGCCGGCACCCGAGACCAAAAGCACAGAGGCCAGCAACAGTATGGCTATGCTTTTGAGCACTGTACTGCGGATCACGCAAATCCCTCCGTTCCCATCAAGACTATTTCAGAGCGTTTGACTCTCGTCCATTCCTATCTTGTGCATTCGGCATTCGTATCCGATATGCAGCGCTTGTCGAAAGAAAGGCACCGGCATGGACCGAGCGGGGCAATATCGCGATCTCAAAGTAGAAATTGATGCCGTTGTGGCGGGCGAGACTTATGTTCCGGCCCGGTATGCGAGCGCCGCGTGTTTGCTGTCTCAGGCGTTTTCACCGCGGTTCTTCTGGACGGGGTTCTACATCGTGGACCCGTTAAAGCCGAACGAGCTCGTTGTCGGTCCCTATCAAGGAACGCTGGGATGCTTGCGGATCCCGATTGGCAAAGGCGTGTGCGGCGCGTGTGCGGAGCAGAAATCGAGTATTATCGTGCCGGATGTCCACGCCTTTCCGGGCCACATCGCGTGCGACAGCCGCACCAATTCGGAGATTGTCGTCCCTGTCTTTGACGTCAGCGGCGCGCTCGCTGCCATTCTCGATGTCGATAGCGAGCAGCCCGACGCGTTCGATGAAGTCGACCGCTTAGGGCTCGAGGCTATCTGCAGCACTCTCCTGACCGCCTGACGCGGCCAGTACCTCTTCGGCGGGCGGCGTAATCTGCGGGACCGCTTCTGCCACGCGTCGCACCAGGGCACGCTCCATGATGTCGAGTTTTTCAGAGCGAATGTTCGGCTTGGCCTCGATCGACGGATTGAATGTCATCCAGAGATCGGTTGCTGCATTATATGTCGGCCACGCCTGTAGACCCACATCGTTCGGATTCCCGGTCTTGGCAAAGTTTGTCCAGTACAATCCCATCGCTTCGGTGAGGGCTTCATCCTCTTTCGAGAGACCAGAAAGTGGGCTGTGTGAGTCGAAGACGAAGAAAATTTCGGCGGCGTGAAACGCGCCAATCGTTTGCGATTTTGACGGCGGAACGCGTGTGAAGTGATAAAGGTAGGAGGGTTCGCCTTGCGCCGTGTTGTTCGCTGCAAGGTGGCGCATATGAACGCCAAACAGATCGTCACCGAGCATGTCGGTTTCTGCCATCTGATACGTTTCCAGATCATCGAGCCCGTAGAGTGAGACAAGCGCGGCGGCGTCAGCTTCGCCGTAGATATCGTTCAAGAATGTAAGCCGATCTTCCAGCGCGTCAGGAAACTCGGGCACTAGGACAGTGGGCTTTTGGATGCTGGGATAGAACAGCGTGGCCTCGTCGGCATTATAGCCAGCAAGGATCGGCACGTTGTGGATGCTGCCATCGCCAATCGCCTGACCGATCAATTTCGGGATCACGACGCCGTCGACAGTCGGCAGAGCGTAGCCGCCCAGGTGCGTCTTGTTGGGAATGTGTGCGATGATGTCCGTCGCCGGTACGGCCCGCAACTCAGCGGCAGACGCGTTTGCATCGACGAGGCCATCAAAGAAGTCGAGGCCGGCCTCATGCATGGTCAGGCGGCCGTCGATGGCCGTCTCCAGTCCGTTAGCATTATAGGTCGAGGCCCCACTTTGCAGGATGGCCTTGTGGAACAGGCCTTCACTCAGTGGTGTCGCCATGACTTCGGTGACGGATTGCGCGCCCGCGCTTTCTCCGAAAATCGTGACATTGCTGGGATCACCGCCGAAGGCCTCGATATTATCTCGGATCCAGGCCAGCGCCGCGACCTGATCGAGCAATCCATAATTGCCTGAAACCCCGCGCGGATCGTCGGCGCTAAGGGCTGGGTGCGCGATATAGCCAAACACTCCCAGCCGGTAGTTGATCGTGACCAGGACTACGCCGTTCTCTACCAATTGATTGGCCTGATACGGATCTTGAGATCCGGCGCCGGACTGGTGGCTGCCGCCATGGATCCAGACCATGACCGGCTGTAGATCGGCGTTGCCCACATTGGCGCTGCGTACATTCAGGAACAGGCAATCCTCGCTCTCCGCGGGCGGCGCTGCGTTCTCGAGAACCACTGTGGCGAGATGGCGCTGAACTGCGTTGAGGCCGAGCCCGTTGAGCAGATCGCTGAGAAACTCGCCGCTGCCGGAGCGTAGCTGCATGCACTCTGCGCCAAACGGGGTGCCATCCCGTACACCGCCCCACGACACAGCAGGTTGCGGCGCGCGCCAGCGCAGCTCACCAACAGGTGGGGCCGCAAACGGAATGCCGTTGATTTGCAATACCTCCGAATTGTCGCGATCCAGGCCGGCCTGAATCTGGCCTTGCGACAGTTCAATCACCGGCCCGGCTTTGAGCGGTGGGGCGGGCTGGGTGATCATCCAGATCAAGCCGTAATAAACTGCGGCTGCCAGCGCAGCGAGGGCGGCGACAATAATCAAAAGGCGTTTCATGCGGGAGATCTTTCGGGTTTTAACTCTCTTGGGCTTCACCGTGTAACCACAAAGGTCGTGTGACGATCAATTCCTGACACAGGAGTCCAGCATCACGATGTCGCGACATGGACTTATAATCCGGATGGTTGAGCGTGGCGATAAAGGCCTGGCGAGATGGGAATGAATTCACTAAAACGCCGTCCCAGTTTCCGCCGCCGATGAAGTAGCGCTCTGTAATTGCCAGCAAGTTGGTCGTGCCACCAACTGCTGTCGCAGCTTTCGTGAAAGCTTCCGAATAGCGGATATAGGCAGTCTCGCCTGAGCAATCCTCGCCATATTCAGGGTCACCTTCCGCGTATTCGGCTTTGACCTTGAATTTCAGCAAATTGACCTGGCTTACAGGTCCGTCATGCGGATCATCGCGAAAGGCGCGAAACTGGTCGGCGGTCGGTTGAAAGGCGGGCATGGTCGGCTCCTCAGCATTGTGTGCCAATAGTCCCGCGCGGCGAGGAATTTTCAAGCCTCACGACGCGGCAGGGCGAAGGCCCGGATGTTTTAGAAAGTAGCGTTCCAGATAGAACAGACCCGCCGCATGCAGGGCGTGCTGCACATCGAGCCGCTCATAAGCAAGGAATTCTTCGTAGGGGACTTCGAAGACGTCAATTTCTTCATTTGGGTCCAGCGATTGTGCAGCTGTCGGCGAGCACCCAAGCGCGAGATAGTAATGAAGCTCATTATCCTGAACGGCGGGATTGGGGTAGCAGGTGCCGATGAGGCGCATCTCGCGGGCCTCATATCCAGTCTCTTCGGCGAGTTCCCGCCGGCCCACTGCTTCCCAATCGGTTTCGCCAGGATCAGACACACCGCCGGGGACCGCGGTCAGGATTTTCTGCGCAGCATGGCGATACTCGCGAATGAGAACGATCTTGCCTTCATCCGTGAGCGGGAAAACGGTGACCCAAGGCGTCTGCTCAATCACATGATAGGTCGGAACAATATGCCCGTCCTCGCGCACACAACGATCCGTGCGCACGCCAAGATACTGATCGCGAAAGGTCTGTTTGCTTTCAAGGATTTTCCAGGGTTTGATCACTCGTCGTCAGCCTTCAAATGCCGATCCAGGAAGCTTATCCGAGTCTTCATCAGATGCGTTCCCAGCGCTTCGCCGCGAATGCCGTGGCGCTGACCTGGATAGGTCATCAACTCAAACAGGATACCGCGTTCTTGTAGCTCCGCCATCAGTCGCGTGGTGTTGTCGAACGTGACATTGTCATCCGCCATACCGTGAATGAGCATCAGGTTGGGCAAGTCCGTTTCGAGCTTGTCGAGATGGTAGAAGACTGAGGATTTTTCATACCCCTCGGCATTGTCCTGCGGTGAATCCATATAGCGCTCGGTGTAGAACGTATCATAGAGTGCCCAATCGGTGACAGGTGCGCCGGACACCGCGGCAGCGAACGTGCCTTCGGGCGCCTGAAGGATGGTCATCAGCGTCATATACCCGCC
Organism: Henriciella sp.; assembly: GCA_017642885.1. Classification (GTDB taxonomy): domain Bacteria; phylum Pseudomonadota; class Alphaproteobacteria; order Caulobacterales; family Hyphomonadaceae; genus Henriciella. The sequence continues at coordinate 14,885 of JAEPOM010000009.1, forward strand.
ATAGGACCAGCCCTGAATGCCGACCCGGTCGCCATCGATAAAGGGTTGAGATTTCAGCCAGTCGACCCCGACCAGGACGTCACGAACCTCCGGCATGCCCATTTGGCGGTAGATCACGTCCTCGAATCTTTTGCCGCGATTGGCCATGCCGCGATTGTCGATGCGGAACACGACATATCCTTCTCGGGAATAGAACTGGTCTGACATCCGCTCCCAATTGCGATTGACCGTCTGGACATGCGGACCACCATAAATCTCGACCAGCGCGGGATAGGACTGGCTAGCGTCAAAGTCAGGCGGCAGCTGGATGGAATAATAAAGCGTCTGACCGTCTTCTGCGGTCAGAGTGCCGTATTCGGGAACCGTGTGATTTTCGAGATATGGCGAATAGGGGTGAGTGTCGTCGAGCCGGTTTGCTTCGATCCAGGTGATCAGCGAACCGTCCGAACGATAGAGGCCAGTCTGTGGCGGCTGGTCCGGGCTTGAACTGGTGCCGACGAAAGACTGCCCATCGGGCGCCATCGTAATGGCCCAGGATGTTCCGGGCTCGGTGATCCGTTCAGGCGGCGGTCCATCTATCAGGCGAAGATTGGCGCACTCGGGACAGCTATCGATCTCGGTTGGTGCGAGGACCCGCCGATAGAGGTGTCGCTCGAGGGGTGTGTCCATGTAGCCGGTGAAGAAGACCTGATTATTCGCCTGATCCACACCAACGATCTGATCCACCGCCCAATCACCATCGGTCACCCGAAAGCCAGTTTTTCCATCCTTCGAACGGGCGGCGATATGACGGAAACCACTCTCCTCGTCCGAGGTGAGCACCATGTCCTGCGTCACGAGAAAGTCATTGGTCAGGTTGACCCAGGCGCGCTGACTTTCCGCTATATGCGGATCCAGCGTCCAGGACGGGGCTTGCCCTTTCAGATAGCGGATCAGCGTCTGCTCGCGATTGATCGCCTGGATATCGATTTGATCTCCAACCCAGTTGACTCGCGCCAGATATTGATCCGTCGCGGCCCCCCAATCGTCGCGGCGCCAGGCGATTTCGGTTACCTCTCCGGTCTCCAGATCTCGCACGAACAGATCGACAATAGCGTTGGGTCGCCCAGCGCGAGGATAGCGCTGGTTGATGACCGTCACGTCCTCTGCGGCAATGTCGAAGCGCGGGATGATATCGACCGTGCTTTCATCGACTTTGGTGTATGCAAGGTAGTGATCATCCGGGCTCCACCAATAACCGGTATAGCGGTCCATCTCTTCCTGCGCGACGAATTCTGCGACGCCATAGGCGATGGCCTTGTCTGGCTCAGCTTCCGGGGTCAGGCGACGCTCCTCCCCACTGGCCAAATCTATCGCGTAGACCGCGCCGTCGCGGATGAAGGTGACATAGGTGCCACTCGGAGAAACTTTCGCATCATATTCGAAGGCGTCAGTGTCGGTGAGTTGGCTGGGCTGCACGCCCTCATCGGTGAGTTTGATCAGATGCAAATCGCCGCCGAGAGGCACCAGGATCGTATCCGCCGTGCCCCAGTCATAGCTGACAATCCCTTTGCGCCCGGCAATGCGTTTGCGCTCGCGCAGGGCTTTTTCTTCTTCCGAGAGCTCGACCTCTTCGGGTTCCAGTAACTTCGAATCCACAAGCAGGCTTTGCTCGCCCGTGGCCACGTCAAATTGCCAGAGATCGAAGCGATCGCCTTCATCTTCTCGCGCCTTGAGGAAGCTCACACGCTTGCCATCCGGGCTATACTTCACGCCGGTGGGCGCCGGGCCGGACAGGCTCGGGCTGGCAAATAGGCGTTCAATTGTCAGGGGTTTCTGGTCGACCATCATATTCGTCTCAGTGGGCAGAGTTTGAGCCAAGGGCGCCGCGCACGCACCTGCGAGTATTGCCGCAGCAGGCAAGATTAGAGATCTCATCATGGCACTGGCTAGCGCGCTCTGGAGGAATTGTCAGCCCTTTGAGGCGGGCGGCTAGATGTCGGTCTCCGCGCCGAGCAAGCCTTCCAGCAGGTTCTGGATTTCAGCATTCGAGTCGCCGGCGCCAAAACTCAGCGCGCCGGAAGAGAATGTCGTGCCATAGGTTCGCGCCAGGGTGACGGTCTGTGCAATCGCGGAGACGAAATCGTCCTGGCTCAGCGAGACCAGCGGATGCATGTAGGTCGACCAGACCAGTCCGCCTGCAATGGCGTAGCGCGCATCAAGCGCGGTATCGAAATTGGCTTGCATGAGCCGCTTGAGCTGGGCACCAGAAAGGCCATCGCTGGAGGCTACGCGCGTGAACAACCGCATGCGGTCGGCATTCACATCAAAGACCAGAGTGACCGGCGTGCCATCAACTTCGAATGTGGCGCCATTGCCAGTGATGCTCGCATCCTCGTCGATCATTGTGACGACGGTGAGGAGGTCTATCGCAGCGGCGACGGTTGGCGGCGTGTCTTCCGCGTCTGGCGCAGGTCCCGGCTCAGCCTCTTCGAGCGGCATCGGCGCGGCATCCTGCGCGCTTGCGATCGTCGCGACAGATGGGATGAACATCGACCCGGTCAGGAAAAGAGCTTGAAAGAGTGGGATGCGCCGCTGCATGATGTCTCCAGTTCGATTTGCCGCGACCCTACGCTCCCGCATTCCGCGTCAGCAATTCCTTTCCGATCAAGCGGCATCATCTCTTCGTGATATTGAACAATAAATAATTTGAACATTATTCAAAACAGAGTAAACCCGCCGTTACGGAGGCATACATGGTAAAATGGACAGTGCGCATTGTCGGGATCTTGGTGCTCATATTCGGTGGTTTATTCTGGTGGCTGATGCTGAGCGGCTCGACCGCAACCAAATCTGCGCCCGGAGTTTTCGACCTTGCAGACTGGCAATCTAAGGCAAGCGCGCCTGCGGATCAGTTGCCAACCTCCATTCGGATCTTGGAAGTCGGCCGTGACACCGCGCCGCCCTTTGCCGCGCAAGCAGGCCGCTTCGGTGCGCCCGTGGCGATGAGTTACAATGCGGTCGCGATCAATTACCCGGATCGCCAGATCGTCATTGGCGGCGCTGTGGACCGTCCGACGGCAGAGGGCATGGCGCTCTCCAAGACGGAGTGGCGTTTCAGCGATGCGGCTTATACTGAGCTGACGACGGCGATGATTGAAGCTGAACACGTCCTGATGACGCATGAGCACCTCGATCATGTCATGGCCATCTCCCGGCATCCGGATGCAGAAGCGCTCGCGCCAAACCTGGTGCTCAACACCCCGCAAATCGAAGCGCTCCCGCTCTTTGCGGACGGTGAGCTGGCGCCAGCCCTGACCTCGCTACAATCAGGCTTGTCTGGCCGCGTTGAAACGATCGCGCCGGGGGTCGTCATTGTTCCTGCCGCAGGTCACACGCCGGGCAGCCAGATGGTGTTCATCACGCTTCAGAGCGGCGACGAGATCCTGCTCATCGGTGACATAGTCTGGAACATGGGCGCCATCGAAGCGCTGAAAACCCGCCCCGTCCTCACCCAATACATGGTGTTTCGTCCCAACTATGAAGACCGCTCCGCGATCAAACAACAAGTCCGCGCGCTGCACGATATGATGGCTGACAATCCGGAGCTGATTGTCTTACCGGCGCACGACCGAGAGTGGTTGATGGCAGCAGCTAAAACCGACGGAATTGAGTTCCAGCCAGTCGAATGATCGCAAGCGCTTGATTTTCCGGGCCAGCCGCGCCAGTTACCGCCAATCATTTTGACCAGATTTGGCAAGGAGCTGACCGCATGGCCGGACCGCAATATGTTTATCACATGCAGGGTGTCTCGAAAACCTACCCTGGTGGCAAGCAGGTTTTTGAGAACATCCATCTGTCCTTCCTGCCAGATGCGAAGATTGGCGTGGTCGGCGTCAATGGTGCGGGTAAATCGACGCTGCTGAAAATCATGGCCGGTATCGAGACCGAGTTTAATGGCGAAGCATGGGCTGCCGATGGCATAAAAGTCGGCTTCCTTCCTCAAGAACCGCAACTCAATCCAGATCTGACCGTGTTCGAAAACGTAGCCGCTGAATGTCCTGAAAAGCAGCTGCTCGATCAGTTCAATGCTGTCTCGATGAAGCTCGCCGAGGACTATACAGACGAGCTGATGGAAGAGATGACGGCGCTGCAAGAGCAAGTCGATGCTGCTGATGCCTGGGACATAGATTCCAAGATTGAAATGGCGATGGAAGCGCTACGCTGCCCGCCTGATACCGCTGATGTGAAAGCTCTGTCGGGCGGGGAGATCCGCCGCGTCGCGATTTGCCGTCTGTTGCTCTCCCGTCCGGACATGATCCTCATGGATGAGCCGACCAACCATCTTGATGCCGAGACAGTGGCCTGGCTTCAGAACTATCTGATCAACTTCAAAGGCTGCGTGATCCTCGTCACCCACGACCGTTACTTCCTGGACGATATTACCAGTTGGATCCTCGAACTCGATCGGGGTCGCGGTATTCCTTATGAGGGCAATTATTCGGCCTGGCTTGAGCAAAAAGCCAAGCGGATGGAGCAGGAAGCGCGCGAAGACAAAGGTCGCCAGCGTGCCCTCGCCAAGGAACTGGAATGGGTGCGCGCTAGCCCCAAGGCACGTCAGGCGAAATCGAAAGCCCGGATCCAGTCCTATGAGGAAATGGCCAGCAAGGCCGAGCGCGAAACCGTTTCGAATGCGACGATCCGCATCCCCCCTGGCCCACGTCTCGGCAACAAGGTGCTGGAGGCCGAAAAGCTGCGCAAAGGCTTCGGCAACAATCTGTTGATCGAAGACCTCGACTTCAAGCTGCCTCCGGGCGGTATTGTCGGCGTCATCGGCCCGAACGGCGCGGGTAAATCGACCCTGTTCAAAATGATCCTGGACCAGGAACAACCCGATGCCGGGACGCTGGAACTCGGCGACACGATCAAGCTCGGCTATGTCGACCAGAGCCGCGACAAGCTCGACGACAAGAAAAATGTCTGGGAAGAAATCTCTGATGGACTTGATGTGATCAAGCTCGGCAATGTCGAGATGAACTCGCGCGCCTATGTTAGCGCCTTCAACTTCAAGAAGACAGATCAGCAAAAGCCTGTCGGCAAACTCTCGGGCGGGGAGCGCAACCGTGTGCACTTGGCCAAGATGCTACGCGAAGGTGGCAACCTGTTGCTCCTCGACGAACCGACCAATGATCTCGACGTTGAAACGTTGCAAGCACTCGAAGAAGGTCTCGAAAGCTTCCCGGGGTGCGCCGTGGTGATCTCGCACGATCGCTGGTTCCTCGACCGGATGGCGACCCACATCCTTGCTTTTGAGGGAGATAGCCATGTCGAGTGGTTTGAAGGTGATTTCAGCTCCTATCTCGAAGACAAGAAACGCCGTCTCGGCCCCGACGCGGTGGAGCCCAAACGGGTTAAGTTCAAGAAGTTCAATCGCTAGATGACATAATCCGGATCGGTGATCGCCAGAAAGGCTGATTTGGGATCGCCGTCTGGATCAAAAAGAAGCGGATAGTTCGACCGGCTGACCGGGAAATTGTTCAACCAGGATTGCGAATCCCGGATGCCCCAGAGGCTGACCGAGGTCACGCTATCGCGAGCTTTGAAGCCTTCAAACAGGTCGCGATAGAGCTGCGCTTGTTCCTTATATACGCGGTCCGGCACATCGCTGGACGCCGTGCCGTAGCCAGTCTGACAATTCACTCCGGATTCGAAGCACTCGGGTGGATCACTGTAGACGGAGATATCAAGCTCTGTGACGTGCTGCTCCAGCCCCGCGCCGAGGGCATCAATATCGTCGATCGCTGCAAGCACCTGATTGGGATCAATGCCGCGGCTGAGATGAAACTGGTGCCCGACCCCGTCCAGCGGAATACCGCGATCGAGTAGATCGCGTATGACTGTGATCAACCGTCCGCGTTTGCCGGCGAACTCCGTGCTGTAATCATTGATGAAAAGCTTTGCAGCCGGGTCAGCTGCGCGCGCCGCCGTGAACGCCCAGTCGATATAGTCCTTACCAACAGCCTGAAGCCAGTCATCCTGACGGTAGGTGTCGGTGCCGCTGTCAGATACGACTTCATTGACGACGTCCCAAGCATAAATGTCGCCAGCATAGCGTCCAGCGACCTCCGCGATATAAGTCTCCAGCTTGTCGCGGACATCGCTGGCTGTGCCGACAGTAAAATAGCCCGGTGTCGAGCGATACCATAGCAAAGCATGACCGCGCACCTTGGCGCCGTTCGCTCGGGCAAAGGCTAGCAAACCGTCGGCTGGATCGAAATTATAGGTCCCTTGAGCAGGCGAAATGATGTTCGCCTTCATTTCGAATTCGGAGGTGAAGGAGGAAAAATGCGTCTCGGCGAGACTCTGATCAACAGTGCCGCCCGTTACCTGCGCGGTCTGAACCGCGGCTCCAATTTCAAACTCGGTTGCGAATACTTGCTTCAAGGTGGCCGTCGAACTTGGCGGCGGGGGCGGCGGCGAGACCGGAGGCGCCGGTGGTGATGCAGGCGGCGCCGGGCTGCTGCCACCACCGCCGCCAGCACAAGCACTGAGCGGCATCGCCCCAAGCGCGGCGAGCAAGCGCAAGCGGTCTCGTGCGGTAAACTCCATGGCTGGTGTATCCTTGAAAGCTTGGCAGAAATGATAGCGCTAACATTTCGACTCTATTCTCGTCTTGTCAACTCGTTGAGTAGCCGAGAGAGCTTAGCTGGCTTAGCAAGACGGGGTGCATTTGAATGAGGTCTCACAATGCCGCGTCCTGTCACTTTCTGGTTCGAGTTCGCCTCCACCTATTCCTATCTGTCCGCCATGCGGATCGATGCGGAAGCTGAGGCGCGCGGTGTCGACGTGATTTGGAGGCCCTTTTTGCTCGGCCCGATTTTCAAGGCGCAAGGCTGGGATAGGTCGCCCTTCGCGATCTATCCGGAGAAAGGCGAGAATATGTGGCGCGACTTAGAGCGCCGCGCGGAAAAGTACGCCATCCCATTCGATCGTTCCGCCGAGAAGCTGTTCCCGCAAAACAGTGTACTGGCTGCCCGTGCGGCCATTGCCTGTCTGCATGAGGATTGGGGGCGGGAATTCTGTCGCTATGTTTTCCGCGCCGCCTTTGTCGACGGACGCGATATCTCTGATCCTGGCACCATCGCTGATTGTATAGAATCAGCTGGCGGATTGGCGCAGATATACATGCACATGGCCCATAGCCATACGCAAAAGAACACTCTGCGTGAGCACGTTGACGAGGCGCAATCACGCGGAATTTACGGCGCGCCAAGTTTTATCGTGGACGGCGAATTGTTCTGGGGGGATGATCGGTTAGAAGATGCTCTGGATTGGGCAAACAGGGTCTAGGGAGATGATCGATGAAACATTTACTGGCAAGCGCCGCACTTGGGGTCATCTGCATGGCCTGCAGTTCGGTGGCGGATGTGCCGGAACCGGCAACCGAAATGACTGAAGCCGAAACCAATCTTCAGCCCGATGGCTGGATCGCGAAATCGCTACCGGAAATCGCCGATGGCTTGCAATCCGGACAGGTAAGGTCGGTGGATCTGGTCCTCGCTTACCAGACGCGGATCGAACAGATCGATCAGAATGGCCCGACTTTGCAATCGGTGCTCGCCCTCAATCCAACGGCTCTCGATGATGCCAGAGACAGCGACGAGCGCCGTATGCTCGGCAAAGGTTGGGGCCCGCTGGACGGCGTTCCAATCCTGCTCAAGGATAATATCGAGAGCCTCGATCCGGTTGCGACCACGGCTGGGGCGCTTGCCTTGAAGGACAACATTACCGGGCGCGACAGCCCGCTTGTCGCGGGCTTGCGGGCGCAAGGCGCGATCATTCTCGGAAAAACCAATCTCAGCCAGTGGGCGAACTTCCGCTCGAACGAGTCTCTGAGTGGTTGGTCGGCGCTTGGCGGCCAAGTCAGAAATCCGCACATGCTCGATCGCAATCCTTGCGGGTCAAGTTCGGGATCCGGCGCCGCCGCGGCGGCCTCTCTCGCCGCGGGCGCGGTTGGCACAGAGACAAATGGTTCGATTATCTGCCCGTCCAATGTCAACGGCGTTGTCGGCTTCAAGCCCACGGTTGGGGTGGTACCTCAGCAATATATCATTCCAATTTCGCATTCACAGGATACGGCCGGTCCGATGACCAAGACCGTAAAAGGGGCCGCGATGATGCTCACGGCGATGGCTGGGATGGACGCCTCCATCGACTATGCCGCCGGACTAGATACGGCCAGTCTCTCGGGGAAACGTGTCGGCGTGATGCGCTTTGCTCAGGGTTCGAATGCAGACATTCATGCGCAGTTCGATGCGGCGTTGGCCGTGCTTGAAGCACAGGGCGCGGAGCTGGTCGAAATTGATACGTTTGATCCGGACGCTGAGAATTTCTGGGGCGAAGCGCTAAGCGTGCTCGAATATGAGTTCAGGCACACGCTCAACGCCTATCTTGCGGACACACCAGACAATGTCTCAACCCGCAGCCTCGCGGAGCTGATCGCCTTCAATGAGGCCAATGCCGATATCGAATTAGCCCTGTTCGATCAGGATCTGCTTGAATCGTCGGAGGCCAAGGGTCCGCTAACCGACGAGGCCTATCTGAATGCGCTTGCTGCGATCCAGGCTGCCACACGCGAGAAAGGTATAGACAAGCTTCTGGCTGAGCATTCGGTCGATATGCTGGTCGCACCTTCCGGGCCGGTGAGCCCGCGGGTCGATCCGATCAATGGCGATACCTGGCCGTCCTGGGCGGGTGCGGGATATCTCGCGGCGATCGCCGGCTATCCTCACATTACGGTGCCAATGGGCGACGTCCACGGCGTTCCGATCGGCTTCTCGATCATGGGCGCAAAAGACGCCGATGCGGAGATCTTATCCTGGGGTTATGCCTACGAACAGGCGAGCCAGATGCGGGTCGAACCGCAATATCTGGCAAACGCCGAGGCGCGCCGTGAAATCGCCGCCGCTATGGAAGCAAAATAGTCTACCCGACGAGCCGGAGCAGATAGTCGCCATACTCGTTGCGGTGATCGGCGGCGAGGGCGCGGACCTGCGCATCATCGATCAAACCGATATGCCAGGCGACTTCTTCCGGGCAGGCGATCTTGGTGCCGGTTCGCTTCTCTACGGCGTGGACGTATTCCGCCGCCTGTAGCAATCCGTCAAAGGTCCCGGCATCAAGCCAGGCCGTTCCGCGCGGCAGCACTTTCAGATCCAACTGACCGCGTTGGAGATACGCATTGTTCACAGCCGTAATCTCAATCTCACCGCGCTTCGACGGCTCGACGGATTTCGCAATCTCGACGACTTGATTGTCGTAGAAATAGAGCCCAGTCACGGCGAGATTACTTTTCGGGTTTTTCGGCTTTTCTTCGATCGAGATGGCTTTGCCATCTGGGCCTTGCTCAACAACGCCGAAGCTCGATGGATCCGCTACAGTGTATCCAAATATGGTCGCGCCCTGATTGCCGCGATTGATGTCCTCAAGTTGCTCGCCGAGGCCCGCGCCGTGGAAAATATTGTCGCCAAGGGCCAACGCCACCGGGTCGCCGCCAATGAATTCCTCGCCGATTAAAAACGCGTCAGCCAGACCGCGCGGTTCGCCTTGCGCGGCATACTGAAAGGAAACACCCCACTGTCCACCATCGCCGAGGAGCTCGCGAAATGTCGGCAGGGCCTGGGGTGTGGAGATGATCAGAAAATCCGTCACGCCCGCCAGCATTAGCGTCGTGATCGGGTGATAGATCATTGGCTTGTCATAGACCGGGAAGAGCTGTTTGGAGATGCCGCGGGTGATCGGGTAGAGCCGCGACCCTCGCCCCCCAGCGAGAATGATCCCTTTCATCGTGTCTCAGCCCTCTCCTGAAGCAACCGTTCGACTGTCGCTTCCAGAGAAAGCTTCCAGTCTTTCGGCACCACACCGAATGTTTCGGTGATTTTATTTGTATTCAGCCGCGAATTCAGCGGTCGTCGTGCTGGCGTCGCATAGTCTGAAGACGGGATTCTTTTCAACTTAATCTTACAGCCATGACGTTTTTCATAGATTTCAAAAATCAATGCTGCAACATCCGCCCACGACGCCTCGCCCGAAGCGGCGTAGTGGTACGTTCCGCATTTCTCGGGCTCAGACCCCGCATCAATCTGGCGTGCGATAAGTAGAATCGCATCAGCAATATCGAGCGCGCTGGTTGGGGCTCCGATCTGGTCATTAACCACGCTCGCGCCGCCTTGTTCTTCGGCGAGCCGCAGCATGGTTTTCACAAAATTGCGTCCAAATGGACTGTAAACCCAAGCGGTTCGGAGGATCACGTGCTGCGATAGTGCTTCGCGGACGGCCATCTCGCCAGCCAGTTTCGATGCACCGTACGCGTTGAGCGGGGCAGTCCCATCGGTTTCCACAAAGGGTTCTGCGCCGCTGCCATCAAAGACATAATCGGTCGAAAGGTGAACCAGAGGCAGGCCGCGATCGGAGCAGTGCTCAGCCAGTCTTCGAACTGCATTTGCGTTAAGGGCAAGGGCGGCCGCCTGGTCAGTCTCCGCCCCGTCGACATTGGTATAGGCAGCGGCGTTCACAACGAGCCTGGGGCGTATTCCGTCCAACGCTGCTTCGATGCTCCGAGCAGACAGGAGGTCCAATTCCGGGCGACCTAAACAGACACAATCCACGCCCGCGAACGCAGTTCGTTCAGCGAGTGCCTGTGCAACCTGACCTGACTTGCCGATACAGAGAATCTTCATGCGATCCGTCATTTCGCTCGACCGTTACTCGAAGGGGGAGTCAAACGAAGCGAGGCGCGGCAGCTCGGCATCTTTTGGTGAAAGCGTCGGTCGCTCATTTTTCACTGGCCAGTCTATTCCGAGATCCGGATCGTCCCAGGCGAGTCCCCCTTCGGTCTCCGGGGCGTAATATTCGGTCATCTTGTAGACGACGACGCAGTCTGACGTCAGCGTCAGATAGCCGTGCGCAAATCCTTCCGGAACGAACAATTGCTGTCCGTTCTCGGCGCTGAGCTCAGCGCTCACATGCTGGCCAAAGGTCGGAGATGACCGGCGCAGATCGACGGCAACATCCAGGATGGCGCCGCGCGTGCAGCGTATCAGTTTGGCCTGCGCTTTGGGAGGTGCCTGAAAATGCAGCCCGCGCAGAACACCGGCGTCTGCTGACCAGGCATGATTGTCCTGCACAAAGGGTCCCGCGATACTTGCCGCTTCGTAGGTGTTCGCGCGAAACGTCTCAGAGAAGTATCCGCGGTCATCGCCATGACGATCTGGCGTCACCAGGATCACGTCCGGGAGGGCTTGGCGTTCAAACTTCATCTCGTCGGTTTGCCCTGTTTCACTCCGTATCGGCCCTAGAGAAATTAATCGCAATTGTCACCCGCGAGGGTAGATGAAATTGGCCTTGGTCATCCCCATATAGTGACGATGGACCCGGACAAAGAGGCCAAAAGACGAAAATCCATCGCCTACATTTTACGCCGCCGAAAGCGCGGTCGGCGCATCGGTGCGAATTCGGGAAGAGTGGTCAAAAGCTGGGCGGAGTATAGCGCGGTCACGCTAAAACCAACCGGTAGCTACATGAGCACTTGGCAGCGGTTATTGTGGTTCCCAATAGTTCCGCTGGCGATTGCTCTCCCGTTCATAGTGATGGCAGGTGCGGGGGATGCGCAAGAATTGGTGGTTGCGGAAATTCATCCATTAGCATGGGTGTTGATCGGATTGCTCGCTCTAATTATCCTCTGCATTTCTGTTTTGGTCGTTTCGTATACGCTGCTCTGTTTGTGGCGCGCCGTTGGACGACTAGTCGGCTACAAAAACGAGTAAGGGTCGATATCTACGGCCGCGCGGGCGGCGCTGGGCAGTTTCAAGCTGCCGACCCAGGCGGCCATGTAGGCAGACAAATCCACGTCTCGCGGAGCCGTAACGAGGAAGCGCAGACGGTGCCGACCGCGCAGAATGCTGATTGGCGCAGGGGCTGGGCCATAGACCGTCACGCCTTCGCCATGTGGAGCCGCTTTGCCTGCAAGAAGACCAATATCCTTTGCCATCCCGGCGTCCGGCGCTGACATCACCAGGGCGGCCATGCGCCCAAACGGTGGAAGGGTCAGTTCTTCGCGCACGTCGCGCTCAATCTTCAGAAATCCGTCGCGATCGCCTGCCGCCAGCGCCTGCATCGCGGGATTGTCTGGCTGGTAGGTCTGGATCAAGGCGCGGCCGGGTCGTTCGGCGCGGCCCGCTCGCCCAGCGACCTGGCTGAGCAATTGGTAAGTTCGCTCACCCGCACGAAGGTCGCCGCCTTGCAGGCCGCTATCGGCGTCAACGACGCCGACCAGGGTCAGGTTCGGGAAATTGTGTCCTTTGGCGACGATCTGGGTCCCGACCAATACGTCTATCTCTCCGCCTGCCATGCGCTCGACAATGCCGCGCGTTGCCTCGCCGCCCATCGCTGTGTCCGAGGAAAATATTTCGACTGTGGCATCCGGCAACAGAACCCGAACTTCCTCGGCGACCCTCTCGACCCCTGGGCCAACCCCCATGAGCGAGTCCTTGGCGCCGCAGAGCGGACACTTGTCAGGCTTCGGCATTGACCAACCCGTGAGGTGACAGACAAGGCGATTGGAATAGCGATGCTCGGTCAGCCAGCTTTCTGTACCCGGGCTTTTCAGGCGCTCGCCACAGGCTTTGCAGATGACCAGGGGGGCATATCCGCGTCGGTTCAGGAAGAGCAGGCTCTGCTCGCCAGCTGCATGTGTCGCCACCAGACCCTTGGACAGAATAGGCGAAAGCCAGTTGCCCTGCTCGGGCGTATTTGAGCGCAAATCGACCAGATGCATATCCGGCAGCCGCGCTGCGCCAGGCCGCGCAGACAGCTTCAAGCGTTGATAGCGTCCGCTTTCGGCGTTGACGACGGTTTCCAGGGCAGGCGTGGCGGAGGCCAGTATCACCGCGGCCTCCTCCAGCTTTGCCCGCATCACGGACATGTCGCGCGCATGGTAGCGCACGCCGTCTTCCTGCTTGAAACTGCTATCATGCTCTTCGTCGACAATGATCAGTTTCAGATTGGCGAAGGGCAGGAACAGGGCCGAGCGCGCGCCGGTGACAATTCGCGCTCGCCCATTTGCAACTTCCCGCCAGGTACGCCGGCGCTGCTGGTCGCTTAGAGAAGAGTGCCACGGGGCAGGACCCGCGCCGAACCGCTCCTCAAACCGTTCAAACACCGCTTGCGTCAGCGCAATTTCGGGCAAAAGGACCAGGACTTGCGCCGTTGGGTCATTCGCCAGGATTTCCGCGATCGCCTCGAAGTAGACTTCGGTTTTCCCTGAGCCGGTAATTCCATCCAGCAAGAACGGCGCATAGCCGCCCTTTTTCATGGCCGCTCGCAGCGTCTCGGCGGCAGCGCCTTGTTCAGTCGTCAGGGCATGCCCGGACCGACTGGGATCGGGGGCAGGGTAGGGCAGGTCCGTCGCACGATTATCGGCGGCAAGGCTGCCGGCTTCGACCAGGCCTTTGACCACAGAGCTTGATACGCCCGCCGCGCGCGCCAGCTCTGCGGCGCTGTTCGGGCCAAGCTCAGTCGCGGCCGTGAGAACCTTCTCCCGCGCCGGCGTCATCCGATTGGTGCGATGACCGGTTACCTCGTAAATCGTCTGCGTCGGCGACGGAGATAGGCCGCCCCGCGCCCGCAACGCCATGGCCAGCACCTGGCCTGGACCTGCAACATTGTAGCGCGCGCAAAACTCAACGAAACGGCGCATGGAGGACGTCATGGGCGGCACGTCGAAATGGTGCTCAATCGTCTTCAGCTCGCGATCTGGAACCGCCTGCTTAACTGCCCAGACCACGCCGGTTCGCTCATACTTCCCAAGTGGCGCGCGGACATACGAGCCTGGTTCCACATCCATTCCCTCGGGAATGAGATAATCGAACGGCTCCGGCAGCGGCATGGGAAAGAGAATACGGGCCACGGGCATAGGCCCTCCTTAGCAGAGGCCGCGCCCGCGGAAACCCGTCATTAAGCATGTTCGTGGAAACTCATCGCCATGGCACTATTAGACGGGTTTCTGGACTATATTCAGCGCGAGCAACGGCTCGCCGACAATACTGTTGAAGCCTATCGCAGCGATCTCGCCGAGTTTTTCGGATTTCTGCGCGGTCACTTGGAAGCTGAGCCCGGCATGCGGGCTTTTTCTGAGCTTCAAGCCCGCGATATTCGCGCCTTCCTCGCCCAGCGCCGCCGCGATGGCCTGGCCGATGCGTCGATCGCGCGGCTATTATCGTCGATCAAGAGTTTCTATCGCTGGCTCGATCGTGCGCACGGTGTGGAAAACCCGGAAATCGCCTTTCTGACCGGCCCGAAACGCGGACAGCGTCTGCCGCGGCCGGTATCTGAGACGGCAGCCAAGGATATGCTCGATCAGGCTGAAATCATTCAGGAAGAACCCTGGATTGCGGCCCGCGACGTGGCCGCGCTCAGCCTTATGTACGGCGCTGGCCTGCGGATTTCAGAGACGCTCGATCTGGCAGGCGATATCAAAACGGCTCCGCCGCGTCTGCGAATCAAAGGCAAGGGCGGCAAAGTTCGGATTGTGCCGATCATTCCGGCTGTGCAGCAGGCAATCAAAGAATACGCCGCGCTCTGCCCTTACGCGCTGAACCCGCGTACGCCGCTCTTTTACGGGGCTCGCGGGAAGCGTCTGCAAGCGCCCATCCTGCGCAAACAGGTGCAAATCCTGCGCGGGGCACTCGGGCTCACCGAAACCGCTACGCCGCATGCCCTGCGCCACAGTTTCGCGACCCATTTGCTCGCCCACGGGGCCGATCTGCGCGCGATCCAGACTTTGCTCGGTCATGCCAGCCTTTCAACGACGCAGGTCTATACTGGAGTCGAGGCCGGCCACTTGCGCAAAGTACACGCCAGCGCCCATCCGCGCGGCTAGCCCCGAACCTTTCCACTTTGAATCCGACGGGGCTGCTGCGAGTTCGATACTCTTGTTCAAACGACACGATTGGACCGGGTATCATGGATTTTTCTGCCAAACTCTCTTTGCCTTATCTGCTACCCAATCAGGCGCAGAAGCATGTCACGCTGAATGAGAGCCTGCGCGCACTCGACGCGATCGTGCAGCTCAGCGTTGTCTCCACCGAACAGAGATCACCGCCAGATGCGCCGAGTGAAGGGGATCGTTACATCGTTGCGGCCCCGGGGGCGGCAGGCTGGGCCGGTGCGGACGGTCAGATCGCGGCCTATCAGGACGGCGCCTGGGCATTCTACACGCCGCAGACAGGATGGACCGCCTGGGCGGAAGAGAGCGCTCAGTTCATGGCGTTTGATGGACACGATTGGATTGAATTGACCGTGGGCAGCGGCGGATCCAGCCCAGAAACGCTCGGCATCAACACTGCGGCCGATGCGGTGAACCGCCTGTCCGTTCGCAGCGAGGCGAGCCTGTTCAGCCATGAAGGCGCCGGGCATCAGATAAAGATCAATAAAGCCAGCGAAAGCGACACCGCGAGCGTGCTGTTTCAGTCCAACTGGTCCGGCCGCGCTGAAATGGGGCTCACCGGAAGCGACGATTTTCTTCTCAAGATCTCCGCTGATGGCCAATCCTTCGCCCCGACCTTTTTGGCGCAATCAAGCACCGGCAATGTCGGGATCGGCACCTGGTCCCCCACCGCCAAACTGCACGTGGACGGTGCGCTGAGGCTGGGTGTGGCGGCTGCTGGGGAGTTGCCTGATGCGGCGGGAGTGGGAGCGGGGGGGCTGATGTTTGTGGAGCAGGCTGACGGGGCGGGTGAGTTGGCTTACTCCGATGGCGCGAGCTGGCGGTCTGTGCGGACTGGCTCAGTCGCCAGTTAAACGATCAAGCTTCCTCGGCAAGCGCAACGGGAATCTCTGACAGGCGCTCGGCCATGAGCTTGCCGACGCGCTCTGGGCTGGCCCAGACTTCGATATGCTGTTTTGCCGCCGTGCCGATTTGCTCGCGATAGGCCGGGTCTTCCGCGACCTTCTTCATTATGGCCGCGGCATCGTCCGGATCGACCTCGGCCCAATGCGCCGATGTATCCGTATAGATGCCATAAGGATCGATACAGGGGACGAGTTTGTAATCGACGAGCGCCGCGGTTTCGGCAGAGGTGAAATCCATATTGCCGGACCAGCCGGTACAAATCACCGGCTTACCCAGTGCCATCGCTTCGGCCACCACGAGACCGAAACCTTCGGAGCGATGCAGAGACACAAAACAATCCACGGAATTGAGCAGCGCCCAGAGGTCTTCTTCAGACAGGGAAGCGTCCATGATTTCGATGTTATTCGCGGCGCCAATCGCCTCCATAAGATCGGATTTGGCCTCGGGTTTGTGGTCTAGGTTTCGTGTCTTGATAATTAGGCGGCGGTTCGGATCATCGCCAAACGCCGCCTTGAACGCGAGGATCGCTGCAAAGGGGTTCTTGCGCGTGAGCGATGACATCCCGTCAGCCATGGTGAGGAAGACAAAAGTGTTTTCGGGCCAGCGATAAGTGTCGCGAACGTCCCGCAGGGTACGCGGGGGTGCGATAGCATGTGGAATTACGCGGACGTTTGGGGCGTTGGGGTGGGCTCGTAGCGCTTCTGCAGTGAACTCGGATATGGCCCAAACTTCAGAGAGAAATCTGAAGGCGCGATGCCAATCCCCAGGAAATGTTGGCAATTCCCAAGCCCAATACCCGATCGTATACCAGTTTCGCCCTCGCCGCATCCCGAGATGCTGCAAAGCCGCCATGGTTTCGGGGCCGTTCAATTGCAGGATGAGCGTACCTTGTTCGTCGGCTGGCATTGGGTGGCTGGGTATATCGGACTCTAGGTCGACCGGCGCGAGAGGAGCGGATAGGTCAACGGCGATAGGCGAAAGCCCGGCTGAATCTAGCGCGCGATAAGTAGCTCGGGCTGCTTCGCCGATACCGTTTGCTGTGCTGAATAGGCCTGCAATGACCAGGGGCGCATTCGCGAAGGGAGGTCGAACAGAGGCGGGTGTCGCGATTGTAAAGCGCGCATATGCGCTCTGCACGCGCGGTCCTGCGATCGTCCAGACGCGATATCGGACTGATTTCGGCAGTATCGCCCAAACCTTTTTTGCGGTTTCGAACAAGTAGGAAGAGAGTTGTCTGAGAATGGGTGGGTTCGCCTTGGCCTTGAACCTGCGTCGCAGATCGATATGTTTAACTATCGGGTGTCGACACCGAATCGATTAAAGCTGTAGTCAGTTTTTCCAGTTGGTCATATTTCAAATACGATCGGGCAGCGTCGATAAAGGACCTGAGTTTCGTGTTGAACAGCTCGACATCGTGCCCGCTCGTGGACCGCAATTCCTCGACGTAAGTAGCAGCCCAGTGAAGTTTAGCGCCGCCGAGGTGCTCACGCCCAATGGCCAGTCCTTCCAGGGCCACCGTTTCTCGCATGCGCTCCGTAATACAATCTTCATGCAACCTAGAGCGCGCGAGTTCAGAGTCTATAAAGCCAATGCGCTCCGGAAAAGCCTTAAACGCGCGGATCCAGTATTCATAGTCGAACGCAGTCTTCAGATCAGTGTTCGGTGAGCCCAAAATCGATGGCAACGAGGCTTTGAAAAACACGGTTGGCTGACAAATGAAGCAACCAGAGTCAAACCCGCGTATCCCAACACTCGGGCGTTTCGTGGGATAGCGTCCCGTCGTGTGGCCAGTTGAGTTGATGTAGGAGCCGCGCCCATAGCACATGATCCATTCAGGGTTTCGCGAAAATGCAGAGACCGCCTCTCGAAGTGCGCGCGCGGCGTATAGGTCATCGGAATTTAGCCAACCAACAATCTCCCCGCGAACTTTTGCAAGCGACCTTGCGATCGCCTCCGCTGGACCACCGTCCGGTTGCGATTCCCAGAAGATGTTGTCGTGAATTCTAGAAAATGACTTCAAGATTTCAATCGTCGCATCTGTTGACCCGCCATCCGAAACGATGAGCTCAATTGGAGCATGATCCTGGTTGAGAACGCTTTCAATCGCCTCTTCAATAAAGTCGGCCTGGTTCAGGCTCGGCATGACGATCGAAACCATTGGGCTATGCATTATCTCGCCTCATGGATTTAACGAACCGCGTGAAAAAAGGAGGTTCCACCATCGGCGGAGGGGGGGAATTGCTTTCTTTCGTTTTGCCTTCCACAATTCAACCGCCACCAGAACCGCATCTCGATAGTCGGGGGAGATTTCTTCTGCCTCTTCCGGATATTCTGAAAAATCATCAGAAAACAGCGGGGTTTGTCGGGCAGGAAATGCAGTTTCTTTCAGGCGATTGTTGGTTTCCTTAAATTGCTTGAAAAATTCCTGCGCTTGTTCTCTGGAAATGGGGTAGAAATTCCCGGGGAACAGTCTGCCAACTTCACTGACCAGAGCCGTGCGCGACGTATCTGATCGATCTCCAATGTCGTTGGGGTATACAGAGTTCAGCGCCTGAATGAAGTGAAACCCCTTGCGGTTTAGGGATCGGTTGTATCGCGTGTTTTCAACCTCCAACTTTGGCGCGCCGATTGCGGCGCTGAAGTCGGCCATGAGATCCTGGGACGGCCACTGATGCCTATCGTATATTTTTGGTCGCATTGCTTCGATGCCAAACACGTCTGACCAGCGCTCAAATATTTCGTCATATGCATAGTATTTCGGAGTACTGTTTAGCGTGCTGATTATGTCATCAATTTCTAGTCGCGCAGAAGACTTTAGCCGAGTGGAAAGCAATGACAGGGCGAGTTGATCTTGCCTGCGAAAGTAAACGAGGATTTCAAATCGCTCCACCCAAGGTTCGAGAAAGACTTTCAGCCGTTCGATTTCCTCACGAAAATACAGCCTGCTTTGAAGGTGTTCGGAAGAGATGACCAACGTGTCTTGGTCACTATGTCGGGTGAATTCGCGATCAAGTTTTTGCTTGAGGTTGTTGGAGAATAGCTGCTGTCCTTCCGCATCCGCTACTCCAAGCTCTTTACCAATATCCTGCAACCAAGGGGCATGGTGGCACAAGGCTACAAACTCCCATTGTGAGGTTTGGTCGGTATCTTGCGCCATTGGATAGTACACACCGGAGCGACGTAAGCGTTCGCGATTATTTTTGAGATAGTGCTGAATGGCGGTTGTGCCGGTTTTCTCGGTGCCGATATGCAAGACGCACTTTCTAAAAGGCTTGCTCGAACTTGAGGACGATCTGGCGTTTTTCATCATACTCATTTTATGGGTTTTAGTTGGAGACTCCAATCTAATTTTGGATGGCTCCACCGTTATCAAACGCGAACAGAGGCCTGATTCTTTAGGTACCAGTCGTATGTATCTTTCAATCCATCCTTCAGTCCGATTGTAGCATTCCATCCCAGCTTGTTGAGGCGTTCCACGTTCATTAGCTTACGAGGAGTACCGTCGGGTTTACTGCGGTCAAATTTGATCCTGCCTCTATATCCGATAATTTCAGCTACTGTCTCGGCCAACTCGCGAATGCTACAATCCGTCCCTGTTCCGACATTGATGTGGGATAGCATAGGCTGGGTCGCAGCGTTATACACACTCTGGTCTAGTGCCATCACATGAGCACAGGCGTTTGCCATATCATCGACATGCAAAAACTCTCTCTTCGGGTCGCCGCTACCCCAGACCAGAACTTCTGGGGCGTCGCATTCTTTGGCCGTGTGGAACCTCTGGACCAAAGCTGGAACAACATGACTGTTTTCCGGGTGAAAATAGTCGCCAGGACCATACAGGTTGGTTGGCATAACGCTCCGATAGTCTCGCCCATATTGGCGATTGTAGCTCTCGCACAATTTGATGCCCGCAATTTTGGCGATCGCGTAAGGTTCGTTGGTCGCCTCCAACGGTCCTGTCAGCAGCGCAGTTTCGAGCATCGGTTGCGCGGCGAGTTTGGGATAAATGCACGATGAGCCTAGAAGTAACAGCTTTTGAATGCCGTGCTCATGACATGCGTGGATCACATTCGATTCAATCATCAGGTTTTGATAAATGAATTCTGCAGGATAAGTATTATTCGCATGAATCCCACCTACCTTCGCTGCGGCCAGGTAGACTTCATCTATGCGTGAGCTCGCAAAAAATTTATCGACCTCGCATTGCCTCGTTAAGTTGAGTTCCTGACGAGCGCGAAGCACTAATTTTGAATCGTCACGCGCTTTCAATTGCCGAACCAGCGCAGATCCGACCATGCCATTGTGACCCGCCACGAATATCGTTTTGCGCGTCATGCCTTATTCAGACTTTCTGAGGCCAAGGAGAGTTCGAACCCATTCTCTTTGAGGAACGCATGCCGGCGGGCTTCTTCCAAATCACGCTCGACCATCTCCGCGCACATCTGTTCGACAGTGATTTCTGGCTCCCATCCCAGTTTTTCCTTCGCTCTGGTAGGATCACCGAGCAAAGTTTCGACTTCTGCGGGCCGAAAGTACCTCGAATCGACGGCGACGATCTTGTCCCCTACCGTGACCCCAGGTGCCTTATCTCCAATAATTGCCTCGACGATTCCATGCTCGTCAATACCGGCGCCTTCAAAGCGAAGTTCAATCCCAAGCTCACGGGCACTCAAACGAACGAACTCCCGCACTGAAATCTGCTTCCCTGTTGCAATGACAAAGTCCTCAGCTTGTTCTTGCTGCAGCATCAGCCACTGCATCCGGACATAGTCTTTCGCATGCCCCCAATCACGCAGCGCGTCCATGTTACCCATGTACAAACACGACTCCAATCCTTGCGCGATATTGGACAATCCCCGAGTGATCTTGCGGGTTACGAAGGTCTCTCCCCGTCGCGGAGACTCGTGATTGAAGAGGATACCGTTACAGGCGAACATGCCATAGGCTTCGCGATAGTTTACAGTAATCCAATAGGCGTAAAGTTTCGCCACCGCGTACGGACTGCGGGGATAAAACGGCGTGGACTCTCTTTGCGGGGTTTCTTGTACGAGGCCGTATAGTTCGGATGTAGAAGCCTGATAGAACCGTGTTTTATTCTGCAGGCCCAATAAGCGAATGGATTCCAGAAGTCTGAGTGAACCAAGGGCGTCCACGTCAGCGGTATACTCAGGCGACTCAAAGCTCACCGCGACATGCGATTGCGCGCCAAGATTGTATACTTCATCGGGCTGCACATCTTGGATGATGCGGGTTAAGTTGGAGCCGTCCGTCAAATCGCCATAGTGTAGGAAGAAGGACGGATCCGCTTCATGGGGATCTTGATAAATGTGATCGATGCGCTGGGTATTGAACGACGAAGCGCGCCGTTTGAGACCGTGAACTTCGTATCCTTTCTCTAGCAAAAATTCTGCTAGATAAGACCCGTCTTGGCCAGTCGTTCCAGTAATTAAGGCGCGTTTCATTGTAGGAGCTCACTTCAAGCTAAATGGGTGATCCGATCAGCACACGTTTGGCTTTTGATTTATTCAGTTACCAATAGCAACCGCCTTCTACATTCTCAGCGTAGGCGGGGACAAATTTGGTGGGAATTTCATCAACCCAAAGGTCAGGGTGTGTGGAGAAGCTGTCCAACAAGCGGTCTTTTGGGTGAAGCGCCCGGTCGTGGGGGTTGTTCCTCCAACGCCCACCCATGATTCCGAAATAGAGTTGCATAGCTCCCCCGCAATAGAACACGTGGTGCCCTCTTTTGTGGAGTTGATCAGCGATTGGCACACCCATCGAACCGCACGACAACATGATCACACTGCCGGTTGGGGCGCGTTCGTCGATCGCTTGAACGGCCCAATCGATGGTTTCAAACGCAGATGCGTGCGGTCCACAATTATTGAAGCAATAGGGGAAGCCAAATCCACTCACCCGATCTGCACGAAACTGCGGTCTGAGTTGCTGCAATCTTCCAGACTTAAACTGATCGACCATAATCTTCGCAAACGGCGAGACTAGAACGACCGACTGTTGTTGCGATATGTCTTCGATCCAGGAGTAAGTGAACGTCTCAAAAACCGGCGCATCGGGGTGCCGGATCGGCCGGAAGAGAGAGTCCAAGGCCTCAAATCCGTTGCCAAACATTTCGTCAGCATCGACGAGTGAACGATACAAATAGACGAGCGATGTTGCGTCGGAACATGAGTCTAAATAAAGCGCCCAGTAATCTCGAACCGACTGTGTGACATGGGTTGACCACGCGATCTCGTTGAGAGGTGTGTCCTGTAGCGAAAACGCGTTGTCGTAAAAGCCGATTGTGTTCCACTGGTGACGCAGCTTGGATCGTGCAAATTGAGAATTCTGGTCAGCAACGGACCCTCGATTGAGCAATAGCAGCATGGCGGATTCAGTAACCCCCACGCGAATACACTTCTGAACCGTCTTCACAAAGCTCTCCCTTTTCCTCCCGACAATGTTGCCTGATTCATTTACGCTGAGAGGTTTGAGCGGTGGTGCTTAATCTTCGAATGGATTAACCGCCGGCTCATGTACATGCTCACCAAAGCCGTGCTGCCACTTCGGCCAAACCACTTTTCCCTCGGTGTATTGCCATGGTCGAAACTTGATCTCGCGATCTCGAAGTCGATTATTGATCATCACCAAGTCAACTAACGCTAATTGTCCAAAATAGTAAGCGTTGTCGCAGATATCGAACATCCGAAATCCGGATTTTTCCAGCAAAGCAGCCCGCGAACATAGATCCTGGCGCCCAATGGATGCTTCGATGATGACGAAAGACGCCCCAGCGATTACGTTTCGCCCGCCTTCGATGATTTGCTCTTCGACGCCGTCGACATCCAGTTTGATCAGATACGACAAATCCCCGAGTTCATTCGGTGCCATAGCGGTGTCCAATCGACGCGTTTCAATCTCTTCAATATCGATCAGAAAATCGAGCGATTCGTTTCGCTCAGGCTTGATGTGTGAATGCGTAACGCGTCCCGAGCCATCAACGCTCGTGTTATGAAGAAACAAGGTTCCGTCAACGTCGCTTAATGCTTGCTTGTGGAGCGTATACGCGATGCCCGCGTCGGAATAGTTTTTCTCCAAATCATCGTAGTAGGCGCGAACGGGCTCAAACAAATGATGGTGTTTATCTGGATAAACATCCATCAGAAAGTCTGTCCGACGCTGGACGCCAATGTCGATGACCCGCTGCACGGAAGATGGCGAAATCTCACGGACGATGCGGAGTGATTGTTGTAATGTCGGGTATCTCATGAGCTCTCCGGAGATCTATCTTCGACGACGTAGTTTTTTTGAGCCAACGATCGTCCTAGCGCAGAATTATCGCCGATGAAGTTGGAGAATGCTGATTTCATCTCGTCTGTCACGAGGTGGTCCGCAGGTTCACCCCGATAGGAATAGTTTCCGATGATCTCATTCGTTTTTTTAGTGCGTAGAAAGCCAATCTCATCAAGGTAATCGCTTACATTTTGTTTAGATAGATCGGGTCTGTAGCAGATCACGTCACCGCCAACGTTCGCGTACAGGTTAAGAGACCTCAAATAAGTATTGGAAAGATGATCGACGCTGTGTTCAGTGAACTTCTTGGTGGCGGACGCGACGTAGCTGCTCGGCTCGCGCAGCATGAACACGATACGATCCGGAGAACCAAACATTTCGTTCAGCCGCATAAACTCATTTAAGGAGGAATTGGCCTGTTTGAATATGAGACCGACACTTGTGCCGTAACCGTGATGGGCATTCGAATAGATATTCGCATACAAGTTCGAAAGAAAGGCAGATTGATTTAGCCTAGGGATCCTTTCACTCGTTGACAACATGGGGCCTAAACCCCAATCCGAGACCAGACGTTCAGCGCTCGACGCAAAGAGGCGCGAAAAGTAACTCGTCCCGGATCTGCCGGGTCCATAGACGTACCACCAAGATTTCTCGTTTGGTTGCAATTCTGTTCTCCGTTCTATGAAAAATGCTCAATATGAGGTGCTGATCGTTGTCATTCGGGCGACGGTCGCAACTCTTCCTCCAATCGGCGAGATGCCTCGAACCAATATTCTCGGTCGGGTTCGATTGATAGGAAAATGTGAGAAAGCACGGTGCCTTGATTCAGGAAGGACTCGACGCTTTGCTGTGAGATATGAGTTTTGGAAATCGCAGAATTATATATCTTGACTATTGCGCATGCTTTATTCTTGAGAAAATTTGTGGCGTTCGCCCCTACCTGCGTCGGCAGGTCCCAGTTTTTGGCGCTATATTCGCCGACTCCCGTTGGGTCCCAAATGCTCTGTGGTATAAAGTTTACGCGCGATTTTTGGGCTTGAATGAGTTCTTTGCAATTTCCTGGATTGCCAAACACTTGTCTATCGGATTTTAGCATGTTGGTAGCTGCTTCGGAAATAATCGGATCGTTCGGATAACCGCCAAAAAATTGCTCGGAATGCCAAAGTGTTTTTTCGGCGCTCAACAACGCCATAATCTCCGTGAAAAAGTCCTTCAACACGATTGTATCTGCATCCAACCAGATACCTCCATTAGTTCGAATATACTCGAATCGCAGAAAGTCCGATTTCGCGACAATACGAGAAATCTCGTTTTTTACGGGGTCTTTATGGCCCGCGAACAAAAATGGTTTCGATGAAAAATCAAAGTCGATATGCTGAGATATGTTTCGCGGCGTGAGCAACAGGAAATTGTCCCCTAGTGCTCTTTGCATGCTCACGAGGCAACACAGAATATACGGTGGAATATGTGGTTTAAGCTTACTGGTTTCCCAATAAGAGAAGATCTTGGTTTTATCGCTCATAAAGGCTCATTTGCTCAACAATAATATTTTTGTATCCGGCAGGACCAACAACTGAATATAGGTCTTTCCCTGCTTTCAACATTGCGATTCTATCGTCGACTGTAATTTGTTTGGCGCAATCAAGCGCCTGCCGATAGCCCTGTTCTGAATCCTCTTCAATAATCGCTGCGCGTTGCCAGAGCGACTGGTCGCCGGGCAGGCGCAGGTCCTTCGTCAGGATGATTGGAATGGATCCTAAAGCGAGGCATTCAAACAATCGGATACTATTAGGTCCTGATCCGGTGGGGCAGAGCGTGAACCATGACGATCGAATAGCCTGCAAATACTCTTGTTTTTCAGTGTCTTCTTTCGAGAGTTCCGCGTGGCTTGGAGTGCGTCCCTGTACTTGCTCGTGGTAAACGGCGCGATCAAAGTGCCATTGACCGCGCTTGACTATTCTCAAATCAGGCTCGGTGCGGGCGTCTTCGAAAATTACTTTCCTCACGTTGCTCAAATAGATTTTCGGATTGTATGCCCCAACGAAGTTTGCGAGATACCGCTTTTCTGGTGCCGAGCTTCCAACGAAATCGGGTGCTTGGGCGGGAAAAAGAGGAAACGGATGCACGCGTATACCGTTCATCTCTGTGACTGAGGTTGTGGCATGAGACCAAAATAGGTCTGTCACACCCATCGTCGCGAAGATCTCGATAAACTCGTCGGCACGAATATGTTGCGCGACAGTGCACCGCTTTTTGGGCTCGCGGGTAAGATCGCGTTTCGTGTTCCCGAGCGCGCTCAATATCTCGCGAGCACTTCTAGTACGGTTCGCTACCCCATCAATCAAAGTGGCCCAGGCAAATGCGAGATAGTCAAAACCGTGATTACTTTCAGACTTCGAGATAGCCCGGAATGCCGCTTCTTCAGTGGCTGCAGGTTTTTGCCAATAGTTGTTATAAGCGTGTATTCCGATGCCAGACTCCGCAAGTAGTTGTTTCTTGCGGTTTTTTGGCTCATCTGGCTTAGCAACAAGTTTGTTCATTTTGCCCCCTAACCCAACACGCTCAATAACTCGGTTCGACAAGCATCGAACTCCGCTATTTGGCTTGATTTTGCTCGAGACATCGGCGGCTCATAATCCGAACATTCGCGTATCTGTCTTACCGATTCCAGGCCCCGCTCTAGGAACGGAGTGGCAAAATGAACCGACGGCAGATAGGAGCCCATGAAGATCTTGTCTAGAGCGTGCGGAGAGGTCAGTAACGGCTCATCAAAAATGCTGCGCAAATACCACAAGTATCGCTTCGCCAGTTCGCCACTTAACTTTTTGGATCCGGAGCTTGGTACGGAAAAGGTTGGAACCAGTGAAAATTGATCCGAACAAGCGAAAGCATTAAATAGGTTCCGCGCGAGACAGTCTGCAATTGTGCGCCTATGGAGCCGCAAGAAATACAAATCAGTGTGCGATAAATAGACGGAGCTTGCAGTCTCCAAGAAAGGCAGGAGTGCCGATGCGCCCCTAGAGCGTGAGCACGCGTCGAGATCGAGCTGCGGGGCTGCGAACAACATTGTCGATTCCTCGGCGTTCGGAGCGATGCGAATAGCACACGCTTCGAAATCGATCTCAAGACCAGATTTCGATCGAATAGCTTGTGCCAATAATTGATCGAAATTAGCGCAATGCGGACCGTATTCGGTAAAGGTGGAGATCGTAAAATCCATGGCCTAAAAAACCAACTCCTACTGTTCCAAACTCAACAAATCGCGCCAATCAGGGCGATGTTTCGCGAGCCAGCTCTCGCATTGACGAATTTGCATGTCGTTCAATCCTAGGTCCACATTCTCGGCCATAAGCGTCCCCTCCCGCATGGTGGGCGTATACCGATGGTACCAGTCTGAACCACTGCTCAGTTCAGTCGCCATGGTTGGGCGTTCTTGCAGAAGGGCATTGAACTTCAACCAAACATCATCAGCGTATGGCGCATTGCGCAGTATTGTGCGTTCGTCCCTAATACACGGGTGGTTAAAAAACCCAGGCGGATAGAGAACTCCTCCAGCACCCGTCGGCATCAAGATGTATGAGGGAGCGTTCGTTCGCGCCTCGCGTTCCCAGGTTCGATACGGCCCGATATTTTTGTCGTCGTCGACCGCTATCTTGTGACATCTGTTGCCAATGATTGCTTCAGGATGCTGCTGATGCGCCTCGAGCAGTTTTTGCATCGAATGGGGTGGATAGATTACATCGTCGTCTACGATAATATAGCATTTTTCTCTAAGAGAAGCGGGAAGGTGCACGAATTTATCATATTGGTGGCAGGTTTTCTCCACGAAGTGAATTTGCAGGCCGTGCTGCTTCAGTTCACGGACACTGGAAGGAAGCCAGTTTTCGTTTGGAATCTCATCTCGACCGAGAAATAGATTAATTGTGTCCGCTTGTTGAGACTGCTCTTTTAGCGACCGGAGCACGAAGCCGAGCGTGGAGATTCGTTTTGGAAAAGACGTCAATCCTATTGAGTACTGAGTACCGGAGGGAGCGGATGTCATCGGTAAAATTCGATCAAACCTACGTTGTTCTTGAGCGGCAAATTCCTTGATGTCCTGTCGCAATGCTTCTTGCGCCTGGCGAGATTTCGAAACCTCTGAGGCTCGCCTTGTCTGAGCGGATAGGAGGTTGGCGACTTCTGTCTCGGCCTTATCGCCTAGAGCCGTGATCGCCGCATCGCGCAGGTTCTGCACTATTGCAGGACTCAGGCTCTTTGATTGTCGCTGGAACAAAGTGTCCAAGATCATGAGCGCGAGATGTTTCTGTTCTCTTCCTCGACTGTTTCTCAGCAGTTGGAGCATGTCGCTGACATGCGTGCATTTGCGCCTGAACTCGACAATCTTTTCTTCGATGTCGCCTTTGTCAAATGCGTATTCAGACTGCAGTGTGTCAACAATCGACTTTTTGGTTCTGACAAGGTCAGCTGATATGCCAGGATCACCGGCGCGTATGGCCCACACTTCTGGGCACAATTCGATTTGTGCGTCGTTCGCAAACAGCCGACCCAATTGCAACGTGTCACTATCGGTCTTGTGACTTCGTTCGTCGAATTTGCAATCCAATAAGAGAGAGCGCTTCACGAAAAGTGCTTGGTGGCAAAACCCGAGGCTTGAGAGCTTGAAAGCTTCCCCTGCGTGCCATGATGCCCATACATTATCATTCAAAGCGCCCCAGCCCAAGCATCCATCCTTGTCGCGGTTTTCGAGTATCTTCGCCGCCTGGTTAAGCACCAGGTCTTCTGCAAAAACGTCGCCAGCGTTGAGGAAACAAATGAATTCGCCGGTGGCTAGATCGATACCATTATTCATGGCTTGGTACACGCCAGAATCTGGCGCGTGAATAGATCGGTCCACTAGCTTCTGTTCTTTCCAGAACTCTGTAAGCTCTCGGGTTCCATCATTGGAAGCCCCGTCCACTATCAGGTACTCGAAATCGGCATCTCGCTGACGAAATACGGATCGCGCGGTTTTTGTCAGCGCCCACGCGTGTTTGTACGAAACAGTGATGATCGAAAATAATGGAGCCATGGATCTAATGTGGTGAATCAATAACGGAATAATCGAGTCGCTGAGCCAATTCTAAGTACGATTTCGATTCCCGCACTTCCTTAACCAAATCGGTTGGCAATTCCAGAGTTGGCCGCAAAGAGATTTCACTTGATTTTCGACCACTGTCTCCCGAGAATTTAAATGAGTGGAACACATCTTGGAATTCTTTCGAGTAGGAAAGCTTCAAATGTTCGCAGATTTCCTTCATTACAATTCTGGGGCTTTTGGCAAATTCTTCGTATTTGATCAGCGGAGCATCCTGATACGCTTCCAAAAAAGTCAGGTATCGCTGGCAGTATTCCTCAAAGGAACTCGGCTGCATGTGGGTGTGCCATCCCATTCTTTGCATTGAATGATAGCTGTGGACAGGATTTCGGACCGTTAGGAGCGTCAAGCAGTCGATGCCTGCCTCATCTAAAGCATCTCTCATCGTCCGATGGGCCCGAGGAGCGGGCCCGTACAAGAAATGGCTGTGCGCATGATCTCGAAGCACAACCGCTTGACCCTGCTTTTGATAGTGGTCCCTAATGGACATTATCGATTTCGAAAACAGCTCAAAAACAAGATCCGGGTCCGGCGTGATGCCCGACTGATACAGCAGGGAAACTAAATCGGTCGGGGTAAAGTTGTTGTTTGCGCGGGCAAACGGAATTTCGCTAAGCATATCGATCTCATTTAGCACTAGCGTGTTCGCCATCGACGCGACGCATTTTGAAATTAGCGTTCCGCCCGTGCAAGAGAGGTGGTGCAGCGTGCGCACCGGTTCGGGGTGGGGTGACTGGATTTTCGCAGCACGCCGCTGCAAATCCCTGAGAATATCGCGGGCACTTTTTGAAGTCGAAAACCTTGCGCCTGTTCCTGGCTTTGCGCCGCTCACATCGCGCGCAAGCGACCGAATGGCTCGCAATTGGCCAAAAACAGATTTTTCGGGCTTTGTCGCGGTCATTTCGACTTGGCCATGGGGGTTTCAGGACTCTCCGCTTTGCTAAAAAGAGCTTCTCCCGCGCTGGCTTCTTCAAAAACGCTTTGCGCAAACCGTTCAAGCGCCTCGTTTCTTTCGCAAAGCACACGATACTTGGTTTGCAGGTCGGCCAGATCGTTCTTAGTCAGCAGAAATTTGCTGTTCAGATCCTTTGAGCTTTCAAGATCTCGACTGAGCTCTGCAACCCTTTCTTGTGCTTCCTGGAAACGTTTTGCTTGTTCGTCCAGCTGCTCCCGTAGCGAGTTGAGTTCGTCACTTTTTTCGAGAAACGCTACATTTAGGGTTGTGAATTCTGTTTTGCGGTCCGTTAGCTCAGTATTTGCAGCTGATAGTTCGGTTTTTAAGCCACCTGCCTCGGATTGCAGTCCCGCAATTTCAGAAGTGAGGTCAGTGATTTTTGAGCCAAGGCGAGATTTCCAATCGTTGCAGAATATCGTCGACCTCAAATTTGGATGGCGTGATTCGAGAGTTTCTGCCGCTGTGAATCCATTCGCCAGTACGGTGGGCTCAGGTGGTGCGTAATTATTCAACATCGATACTTGATCGCCAATTAGGTGCCGACAAATGATGAGGTCGAACAATTCGAGGTGATCTGATGCTTGTTCCAGCAAAGATCCGAAATCTAAGCGCTCTGAAATGATCCAATCGAACGATTTGTCGCTATTCGAAAGGTAATCAGCGAGGCTGACGGACGGGTAATCCGCGATCTCATCAGCTTCGATATTCTTCCACAAAAAGCGAAGCTCGGCGGGGTCAATAAACCCAGACTCTCTGAGCAGGCTCATTTTGTAGAATTTGGATTTTCCAGCCACGGAAGCAATCACCGTCGGGTCTATGGTCAAATGAGCGCTTTGGAGCCAATCTGGTTCGGCAAGCGCCGCGACTGCGGCTTCATCCGGATGAACCACCACCACATCTGCCGCACCAATTGCCATGATCTGACGAAACGTCGCAGCGGGTACCAAACCTAAGACAAGTATTGCCTTAGGGGGATGAGTTCTTGCCCAAGTGTTTGTAATCATTCTTCTACCGGTCCGTATGTGCGGAGTATCGAATTTGCAGGAGAAAGATTTCCTCCATCGACATATTACGTGTGTTTTTTCAGTTGTGCTTTATCACTACGTCTGGCTCAAGTACGACAAATTCACCTTCAGCTGACAATTTTCAGCGTTTTTTGTAGCTTTCCGTTGGCTTATTTACTTCCTCGTGGCAACTGAAATCTATGGTCTTCCTACACGAAGAGGGTCCGAATGTGACGATAATGATATCGAGCGCGGTGCATGAAGATTGGTGCGCCTTCGCGGGGTCGCGGTTGACGGCGATGGGGGTCCAAAAGCCCCTCAGCGGTGAGCGCTCAGGATTGGCACCGACTGCGCTGGCTCAAAAGATGCACCTGGCAAGCGGTGCACCAAACGATGTATTCAACAATGTCGCTCCACAAAATCTAGGACAGACTTGGTCGATTGCTGCTGCGGAAGTCGTGCTGGCCAACGCCGAGCAGGAAGTTTGGGGTTGGGCTGATCCGCTCAATCTGCCGTTCATGGAATTCTGGAAGGAATTTGACCCAAGATGCCGTTTCGTCTTGGTGTATGGGTCCCCTGCTAAGTACATATCGAGTGAGATCACGCGTTCAGCTGATGCCATTGATCGCGTCGACCATATCCTGAAGCGCTGGACGTCTTTCCATTCCTCGATGCTTTCATTCTATCAGCAAAACCAGGATCGTTGCATTCTAACAGATATTCGCGGCTTCGACGGATCGGCGGCGCCGGTCGCTGAAACGCTAACCCAGAAGTTCGATATAAACGCGTCGGCGCTGGACCACAGCGAGTATTGTGCGGAGACTCCTACCTTGGAGATTATTTCAGAGCGGATCATGGCGCCAAGGCACGAACAGACAGAGCTGTTTTCAGAACTCCAGAACTCCGCCGACATCGCTATTGGGGCGTCTTCAAACTCGAATAGAGGCCTCTCTGAGAAAGCGATCGAGGAGCAATTGGCGATGCGCGCAGAAACAGGCGCACAAATTGCCACAATCGGTTCTCAGCATGCGAAGATCGCAGAACTCGAGCGTCAGATTGCAGAACACGAGACACGGATTCAGCAGTTGTTGGAAAATGCGGAAACTCGAACGGACGCAAACTCTACCTTATACAAAAGACAGTTGGACCAAGTGCGAGATGAGTTGCACTATTACTATAGCAAATACAGCGAACTAAGCGCGCCTGCGGCCTCAGGCCGAGTGATGAACGAACCAGCGAGTTCGAACACTCAATCGCCTTCAGCGCACGCCAGTTCAGTTTTGATTGACCTCGGTTCATTTGTCGACGGCGCGGGTTGGCACCAACCAGAGGAACGTGGGCGTTGGGCCGGTGCTGAATCTAGAAGTACTTGCAACATTCCGGCTCTGCGCCCAGGAAAGTACAGGGTCACGGCCAGAATTCTTGATTCTATGGGTTTGGAGATTCTGCGAAGCATGAAAATTGAACTTAACGGTGTCAATCTGAATGCTCGGCTCAAAATTCTGTGCGATATGGGGGGGCGCCTAGCTCCACTGAGGCGTGCGAAAGCGGGATTTAATAATGTCGAGAATCCTTTTCCGGCGAGCTTGGTTGCGTCGATACGGGCTCACAATCTGAGTAATTCCGGGCCGAACGAACTCGCAATCATTAGTGAATTGGTGCGAAGCCCTAGCGCAGTTTCCGGGGATGATGATAGACTCTTGTCCTGTTTCTTCGAAAACATCGAGATTGTTCGAGTAGATTAATGCCGGGTACACGTAGTGAACGGGTCGAACCCCTCAGAGGGTTTGCGCTGCAGCCAGGCAAGGCGTTCGAAGATATCGTGAATGGCGCGAAGCTCTGGCGCATATGGTTCGCATTGGCCTGGCAAGAGTTCGCATCGATGTATCGCCGATCTCTTTTGGGCGTCTTCTGGGTGATGTTATCATTTGCAGGCTTCGTATTCATCAAAATTTTGATTTTCTCGTCTCTGCTAGCGTCGGAGGATGCGCAGTATTACGACGCATATCTGGTGCTCGGTTTCTTCATGTGGGTCTATTCTCAGCAAGTTATCATCGCGGCACCAGATACATTCGTGAGTGCAGCGGGGTGGATTCGTAGTGAACCCCTCCCATTATCGCTATATATTTATAAGTCAGTGATGCGAGAGATTTTCAACTTGTCGTTCACGGGCGCAGTAGTTGCAATCGCTTTAGTTTATTTGAAGTTCCCAATCGGGATCGAGGCGCTTTTTGCCGTGCCCGCAATCGCCTTTTTGATTTTGAACGCCTTCGTTGTGAAATTGTTGCTCGGGATCGTCGGGGCGAAGGCTCGCGATGTGGCTCATCTGGTGCGGGCTGCGATACTGCCGATGATGTTCTTGACGCCGATATTCTGGATGCCGTCTCAAATGTCGCGAATTTTTCATATCTTATGGTGGAATCCACTGTTTCATGTTTTGGAGATTTTTCGAGCACCGATTCTGGACCGCACCTTTCCGGCGGAGAGCTGGATTTACATGATCTGTTTCTTTCTGATTGTATCTATTTTGGGGTTTGTCCTTTTCTCTCGCTTCAGGCAGCGAATAGTTTTTTGGTTCTGAAGAATGGCTCGCATTGAAGCAAAAAACCTGTCTCTTCATTATCCTCTGACCGGAGGAGCTGATAAGCATATCGGCATCGATCGCGAACCGGAATCGGTTGTGAGCGTTGGGAGGAAAAAGTATATTCTCGCGCTTCGAAATGTTAGCTTCGAGATTGGCAAGGGCCAGAACGTCGGACTTATCGGACGCAATGGATCTGGAAAGTCGACTCTCCTCCGGGTTTTGGGAGGGATTTTCACTCCGACAAGTGGTCAGGTATTGACAACCGGGAAGGTTTCATCGCTCTTCGGAATGAACCTGGGTATCCAAATTGACGCAACAGGCCGAGAGAATATCGTTTTGCGCGGAACGATCAAAGGATGGTCCCGTAGTCAACTCGAAGAGAAAATCCCTGAAATTATAGAATTCAGCGAGCTCGAGGAATTCATAGACTTGCCGCTGCGCACATATTCAGATGGAATGCGCATGCGCCTGCTTTTTGCGATTGCGACCGTCTTTTCGCCTGAAATATTGCTGCTGGATGAATGGATTGGCGCTGGCGACGCCCGATTTCAATCTAAAGCAAAAGACCGTATGAATTCACTCGTTTCGCAAGCGGGTATCACCGTGATCGCCAGCCATAATCGTGGATTGATCCAGAGTGTTTGTGATCGAGGCGTCTGGTTACACAAGGGGACAATGCGTGCGTACGGTCCCATCGATAAAGTCTATAAAGAAATGGACGCCTATTTCGCGAACAACGATTGATAGCTCACTGCTCGAAACTCAACTGCAATGCTGTAGTCAAATGATACAGCATGCTTGAGGGAATCGCTTCCGCGATTGTTTCGCCTGAGTGGTTATACTCGTCTGACCACGCGCCCGGAACGTCAATAACTAAATACGAAGAGTAGAGCCTGACTAGAATACCTCGAGCGACAATATTACTCTCTGGTTCCGGCAGATTAATATAGGCTCGAAATCGCTCGAGTTGATGCCACAATCGGCTACTGCTATTTACGACGGTTGTGTCGGCGCGAACCATGTTCATCGCAAAACCCGTCTCCGGATTTAGGCTGGTAGAATCTGCGCGGCGAATGAGGCGGCGACGCCAACTGAGCGTATCATGTCCAGTTCTTCTTTCATAATCTGAAAGTAGCGTCGCCCACTCATAGTGATGTCCAGGCTCGAACACGGTTTGGTCTTCTGATGTTTCCACCCGCCAATCTTGAGTAAAGTGCTCTGCCATGACATCTGTGCCGGGATTGAAAAATCGCGTCTCGAAAAGGCGTACGCATTCGGAGGCTCGTTTGAGCGCCGCTTCGCACCTGGTTGCCGCGTGATAAGCCAGCATCGCCTCCAGCAAATGCATATGCGGGTTGGCGCGGCGGGGGAGGGTGTCCGGAATGCCTTCAAACCAACCGCCATGCTCGTGGTCTTTCAACTCTGCATCAACGAAAGCGATCGCGTCGTCGGCCATCTCCAATGCTGTGTCATTGCCTGTAATTTGATAGGCTGTCGCTCCGGCCAGAATAATGAAGGCGTGGTCGTAAAGATCGCGGCGATCATCGACGGGGGATCCATTCCGGGCGAACGTGTGCACCCAGCCGCCGTTTGGATGGCGCAGCCTTGTATTTAGGTAGTCTACACCGAGTTCGACCAGTTCGCGGGCTTTGTCCGCGCCGGGCCAACCCATCTCAATCGCTTTGGCGAAGCTGAAAATCTGTCGTGCCTGCACGCGCACGCGGCGTGTGGCCTCTAGGTCGGGTTCCCCTTCCATGCTGAGCTGCTCGACAAATCCGCCTTGCTCCGAGTCCCAGGCTTTTTCTGACCAGACATCAAACGCCGTCCATAGCCAGTTTCGAATATCATCGACCAAAGCGGAGGGCAGACCCAGCGCATGCCGCTGGCTTTGTACGCCAGCTCCGAGCGCTTTAACGGCCTGTGCGTCCTCCATAGGGGTGATGACCACCTCATCCTTGGTCGCAACGACGACAAGATTTGAAACCCCGTTCACGGCAACGGTCGGGCCTTCTGAGCGGACATACATGCCATGCGCATTTTGCAGCAAAACCGGCCCGTGCGTGTGGTTGTCGGAGGCGGAATCCGTCAGCAGGCCATGCAGTGCCGGATAACCGCCGACATCGCTCCAAGCCATGTCGACGGGAACCGTTTGAACGTTTTCGGCTCGTTCCATAACCGCGTAATCGATGGAAATGCTCGGCGTATCCGCGAATGCTTTGGGATCGAGACATTGCACATTGTCCGCACCTGCCGGCATCGCCGCACTGGTTCCCGCCAGAACTTCAGGCGCGTGCGCCTCTAGCGCCTTCAGCATCGTGTCGGCTCGAAACAGGAATATTCCTGCGTTCCAGTAGTATCCGCCCGCGTCCAGGTAAGACTGAGCCACCGCCAGGTCTGGCTTCTCGACAAATTTCTCGACCGGGACGGGCATGTGCAGCTCATCCGCTTGCGCTGCTTTGATGTATCCATACCCGGTTGCCGGATGCGTCGGTTCGATACCGAACGTAACGATCGCGCCGTCTTCCGCTGCTTTGGCGGCAGCGGCAATTGCGAGATGAAACGCTGGTACATCCTGAATCGAGTGATCGGCGGGCAGAATCAGAATGAGGTCATCAGGCTCGGATGCAAGACAAGCTGCCGCGACAGCCGGGGCGGAGTTTCGTCCAAATGGCTCGAGGATTTTCCGCGCGTCCGGTAGGGTTTGTTCCAACAAATGCCGGTGCTTTACCGATCCGACGACCAGCGGTGTCGTGAATGACAGGCTGGGATCAGAACTCGTCACAAACCGGTCCGCGGTTTCCTCGATCATGCTTTTTTCAGAGGTAAGCGCTTTGAACTGTTTCGGCATTTCCGGCGTCGAAAGCGGCCAAAGCCGGGTTCCGGAGCCACCGCACAAGATAACTGGATGCACAATGTGGCTCATACCAAACCCTACTTCATCAAGACTGCAAACGCGCCCGTTTGATCGGAAGACCCGTCGCGATTCTCGCGTGCCGATTAACTATACTAAACCACACCAATCGCAAGGCAGTCATGTACATGTAAAAGGCCGACCGGAACTTGGTCGGCATTCACGATAAACAGCGCCGTGATCTTGTGCTCGCTGAGCATGGACAGGGCTTCGGCGGCGAGGCCGTCTTCCTGGATGGTCCGAGGGTTTTTCGTCATTAGCGTCGCGGCCGTCTCCGTCGTGGTGTCGCCAGTAAGGGCGCGGCGAATGTCACCATCCGTGATGATGCCGCTGAGGCGATCTCCCTCGAGGACGCCGCAACAGCCAAAGCCGCCATCGGTGATGATCGTGACGACTTCTGAAAAGGCGGTGTTCGGCTGACAAAGCGGCATTTTCTTGTGGTGCATCAGGTCCGTGACCCGCTTCAACGCCGCGCCGAGCTTGCCGCCTGGATGGAAGGTGTGGAAATCGCGCTGGCTAAAGCCTTTTTTGCGCAGGAGCGCGACCGACAGCGCGTCGCCGAGGGCGAGCATCTGCGTCGTCGACGTCGTTGGCGCTTTCGTGATTCCGCAAGCTTCCGGTGACTTCGGTACGATCAGGCGAATGTTTGAGGCCTCGGCGAGGGTCGACCCGGTGCCGGACGTCATGCCGACAAGCGGAATGTCGAACCGGCCGCAATAGCCGATTATGTCGCCAAGTTCTGGTGTTTCGCCAGAATTGGAGAGTGCGATGACAACATCCCCGTCTTCGATCATACCAAGGTCGCCATGGCTGGCCTCGCCGGGGTGGACGTAGAGGGCCGCTGTTCCGGTTGAGGCGAGCGTCGCTGCGATTTTGCGAGCGACATGGCCAGACTTTCCCATTCCGGTGACGATGGTGCGGCCTTTGGCGCTGAAAATCGTGTCGACGGCGTCTTTTATGGCGCGTGCGAGGGGCATGTCGTCGCTTGAGAGCGCGTCGATCAACGCGTCTAGCCCAGCCTTTTCGGTTTCCAATACTTCGACCGAAATCAGTCTGGCGTCGGACATGTCTTGCATCCCTGGTTTAGGTGCAGACTGCGGCCCGGCTCAGCAATAGTGCTTCCAACGGGGCCGGAACCAGTCCGCGAACTGTTCAAGGCCCTCCTTTAATCCGATCTTGGGGGCAAAATCCAGCTCTGCACGTGCACGATCTATATTGGCCCAAGTTTTGGCCAGATCGCCAGGTTGCATGGGCTTGTAGATCTTTTCGGCTTCTTGCCCGATGCCGGCTTCTGTGTAGCGGATGAGATCCATCAGCTGTTCCGGACGGTCATTGCCGAGATTGTATATCCGGTGCGGAACATCGAGCCCGAGTCCACTCGCAGGACGGTCGAGCGCGGCAATCGTTCCAGCAACGATGTCATCAATGTAGGTGAAGTCGCGGCTCATCTTGCCATGATTGAAAACCTGAATCGGCTGACCCTTGAGGATCTTCTCGGCAAAGATCCAATAGGCCATGTCCGGGCGACCCCGGGGCCCATAGACCGTGAAGAAACGCAAACCTGTGAGCGACATTCCATGCAGACGTGCATAAGACTGCGCCATGAGTTCGTCAGACTTCTTGGTCGCGCCATAGAAGGACACGGGGTCATCCGTCTGATCAGTTTCAGTGAACGGGATCTTGGTGTTGCCGCCATAGATGGATGAGGACGAGGCGTAGACCGTGTTTTCCACCTCGAGCGTGCGCGCGAGCTCCAGCATTGCGAAATGGCCGTGGAGGTTCGCCTGGACGTAAGCGGATGGGTTCTCCAGCGAGTAACGCACCCCAGCCTGAGCCGCGAGGTGCACGATGCGCGTTGGACGGCGATCCCCCAGGGCGGCCTGCATATCCTCGAGCGAGGACACATCGACTTCGTGAAACTCGAAAGACTTGTGCGCACCGAGCCATTCAAGCCGGTCGCGCTTCAACTTTGGGGTGTAATAGGCGTTGAGATTGTCGAACCCGATCACCTCTTCGCCGCGCGACAGAAGGGCTTGCGCGACATGCGCGCCGATAAAGCCTGCAGCACCGGTCAATAAGACGGTCATCGGTTACCTCGAAGCGAGAAATACCAAGTCTTCCCCGCCTAAATTTGATTTGCATTGATCATCCGGAGCGCGATGCGCCTGAAAACTGATCAACAGTTCGATCCTACTTGGTGAGAACCGGTATCGGGTCAAGCAAATTTGCGGCCAGATTCGCAGCTTAGCCCTCCGACAGTGCCGCGGCCCCTTGGAATCCGGCCCGCTTTTCACTAGGAGCTGAGACAATCGCGGCCGCGATCGTGGAGGAAACTGCCCTTGAAGACCCTGATCGTCATCCCGTCACGATATGCATCGACGCGCTTTCCGCAGAAGCCTCTTCACCTCCTTGCGGGGCGTTCGCTGCTCAGCCGGGTCACCGCGATTGCGCGTATCTGTTCAGAACAACATGACGACGTGTCTTATGTGATCGCCACGGATCACGAAACGATCGAGGCGCATGCCAGAGAGATCGACGCACCGGTCGTGATGACAGATCCGGACCTCCCCTCGGGCACTGATCGCGCACTCGCGGCAGCTGATGCCGTGGCGTCGGAGGCCGAATTTATCGTCAACTTGCAGGGCGATGCGCCATTCACGCCGCCAGGCTATATTTCAGCGATCATCGAAGCTGGGGCAACGACGGCGCTCGACGCTGTGACACCGATTGTTCAGATGTCCTGGAATGATCTCGACGAGGTCCGCGAGCGCAAGAAAGAGACGCCGTTTTCGGGCACGTCTTGCATCGTAAACGCGCAGGACGAAGCGCTTTGGTTTTCCAAGAACATCCTGCCAGCCATCCGCAAGGAAGACCGGCTTAGGGAGGCGAGCGCTTTGTCGCCTGTCTGGCGGCATATTGGTCTCTACGGATATAAGCGGGCGGCTCTGGAGCGGTTCGTGAGCCTGCCAGAGGGCCATTATGAGCAATTGGAGGGCCTCGAGCAGCTGCGCTTCCTGGAAAACGGAATGCGGATCCAGGCGGTGAAAGTCCCGGCCTCATCGAGCGCCATGTGGGGAATCGATACGCCGCAGGATGCCGCGCACGCTGAGACCCTCATCGCAGAGCATGGTGAGCTGTTGGAAGACTTTTCCAGATGACCGACATTTACATCGTCCGTCATGGCAACACGTTTGACAAAGGCGACGTGGTCACCCGCGTCGGCGCGCGGACGGATTTGCCGCTTTCAGCGTCTGGCGAGGTCCAGGCGGAGGGGCTTGCGGCCCACTTTCTGGACCGCGTACCGCACGGGTTTAGCGCGGCGTATTGCAGTGCTCTGCTGCGAACGCGGCAGACAGCCGAGACCATACTGAGCGCTCACGCTGAAGCGCCGGAGCTTCGTGTGCTCGATTTCCTCCGCGAGGTCGATTACGGCCCAGATGAAAATCAGC
This sequence comes from Henriciella sp., assembly GCA_017642885.1. Classification (GTDB taxonomy): domain Bacteria; phylum Pseudomonadota; class Alphaproteobacteria; order Caulobacterales; family Hyphomonadaceae; genus Henriciella. Next base: position 54,101 of record JAEPOM010000009.1, read on the forward strand.
CGGAAGATACAGTGATTGCCCGTATCGGCGAAGCGGCGCTGGAAGCGTGGGATCGGGATGCAGTGCCGCCACCAGGTTGGGACATCTCGCCCGAAGACATCATAGCAGACTGGGCGAACCTGTTGGACGCGCTGTCCGGGCTGCAGCAATCACCCCCCGTCCTGATCGTGACGTCCAATGGCATCGCCCGATTTGTACTAGATGCGGTGACAAAAGTTCTGTGCGAGCTGAACTCGATCAAACTAAAAACCGGCGCGTACGGATTAATCCGCACCGACAAGGATGGAGCAGCGCTCCTCAACTGGAACGTCCGTCCCTAATTCACGATTTCGTGGATAGCTTTGAGCTGGGTCAGCATGGGTCGTGCTGCGTCCAAAGGCAGGCAGCTTGGGCCATCGCACAAGGCTTTGTCGGGATCGGTGTGAAACTCCAGGAAGACGCCATCCGCGCCCGCCGCGATTGCGGATTTGGCGATCGTGCTTACGCCCTCGCGACGTCCACCGGTTGAGGCGCCAGCGGTGCGCGGGTCGGCCCCAGGCAACTGAACCGCATGGGTGGCGTCAATCGTTACAGGGCATCCCAGCGCTTGCATCTGCTGAATACCGAGCATGTCGACGACGAGATTATTGTACCCGAAACTGCTTCCGCGCTCACACAGGATGACGCGGTCTCCGGAGAGTACTTCACCGATCTTCGAGACAATGTTCTTGGTGTCCCATGGGGCTAGGAATTGGGCCTTTTTGACCTGGATTGCGCTGCCTGTTTCGGCTGCGGCTTTTGCCGTTGCGACCACGAGGTCCGTCTGGCGACAGAGGAAAGCCGGGATCTGAACAATGTCAGCGACTTTAGCGACGGAGTCGGCTTGATACGGCTCGTGCAGGTCGGTGCAGATGCCGACGCCAAGCTCCTGTTTGATCTCGGCCAGCATGGGCAAGCCCTGTTCGAAGCCTGGCCCGCGATAAGATGTGATCGAAGACCGGTTCGCCTTGTCGAAGCTGGCTTTGAAAATGTAAGGTAAGCCAAGGTCTTCGCAGATCGCTTTCAGCTCTTTGCCAACCGTGACCGCGAGCTCGATATCTTCCAACACATTGAGCCCGGCGATCACGCAGAGCGGTTGACCTGTTCCGATTTTCCAGTCCAGGGAGTCGATCGCAACAACACTCATATCTGACCTCTGATCGCTGTTAAGTTGCGCAGCTCTTAGTCGCTCCGTGCCGCTTTGGCCAGTGAGCGCCGACACGTTCGGCATGAAGATTGAAAGAGCGAATTGCAAATGCTGACTGTACAAAACCGAGCTGCGTGTTATAGGCCGGGGAAATCATATAAAGGATCGTTGATATGTCTCAGGACTTCGCTGTCGCTGACATCAGCCAGGCCGAGTTTGGCCGAATGGAAATCGAGATTGCCGAAACTGAAATGCCAGGCCTGATGGCTGCGCGTGAGGAATTCGGCGCCAGCCAGCCTCTCAAAGGCGCGCTCATTGCCGGATCGCTCCACATGACGATCCAGACGGCCGTCTTGATCCAGACCCTAGAAGCGCTTGGCGCAGAAGTGCGCTGGGCGAGCTGCAACATCTATTCAACGCAGGATCACGCTGCCGCTGCGATTGCAGATGCAGGCACGCCGGTCTTCGCCCACAAGGGTGAAACACTCGACGAGTACTGGCAGTTTGCTGACCGCATCTTTGAGTGGCCAGATGGCAAGACCGTCAACCTGATCCTCGATGATGGCGGCGACGCGACCATGTATCTGATCATCGGCGAAAAGGCCGAAGCGGATCCGTCAATTCTCGACAATCCAGGGTCCGAAGAAGAAGAGGCTCTGTTCCGCCAGATCCGCAAGCGCATGACGGAAACTCCCGGTTGGTTCTCACGCATCAAGGCGAACATTCGCGGCGTTTCGGAAGAAACCACAACCGGCGTGAACCGCCTTTACCAGCTCGCCACCAAGAATGAGCTGCCCTTCCCCGCGATCAACGTGAACGACTCCGTCACGAAATCGAAGTTCGACAACAAGTATGGCTGTAAGGAATCGCTCGTGGATGCGATCCGCCGCGGTACCGATGTAATGATGGCCGGAAAGACGGCTTTTGTTGCCGGTTATGGCGATGTCGGTAAAGGCTCCGCAGCGTCTCTGTCCGGCTCTGGCGCCCGCGTCACGGTCTCTGAAGTTGACCCGATCTGCGCGCTTCAGGCAGCGATGGACGGCTATGACGTTCAAACCATCGACACGATGGCGCCGAAAGCGGACATCTTTGTCACCGCGACCGGTAACAAGGACATCCTCACCGTCGATCACATGCGCGCCATGAAAGACATGGCGATCGTTTGTAATATCGGTCACTTCGACAATGAAATTCAGGTCGAAGGCCTGCGCAATTTCAAGTGGACCAACATCAAGCCGCAAGTCGACATGATCACCTTCCCGGATGGCAAGCGGATCATCCTCTTGTCAGAAGGTCGCCTGGTGAACCTCGGCAATGCAACGGGGCATCCAAGCTTCGTTATGTCGGCCTCTTTCACCAACCAGACGCTGGCGCAAATCGCTCTCCACGAGAACAAAGGCGAGTATGGCAACGAAGTTTATACGCTGCCGAAGCACCTCGATGAGAAGGTCGCGCGCCTGCACCTCGACAAGCTCGGTGTTGAGCTGACCAACCTTTCGAACGAGCAGGCCGATTATATCGGTGTGACGACCGAAGGTCCTTTCAAGCCAGAGCATTATCGCTACTAACCCCCTGCTTCAGGAGACTGACCATGCCGCTACAGCATCACGAATTTACCTCCGAGAGCGTTTCTGAGGGACACCCGGACAAGGTTTCAGACCAGATTTCCGACGCTATTGTCGATCTGTTTCTGAGCAAGGACCCGACCGCGAAAGTCGCGGTGGAAACGCTGACCACGACCAATCGCGTGGTGCTGGCGGGTGAAGTTCGCACCAATAATGGTGCGGTCATCACCAAGGACGAGATGAACCAAGCGGCGCGTGATGTGGTCAAAGCCATCGGCTATGAGCAGGACGGCTTCCATTGGGAAAAGATGACGGTCGAGAACCATGTTCACGGTCAATCGGCAGAAATCGCGCAAGGAGTCGAAGCCGGGCAGGGCCTGCACCAGGAAGAAGGCGCCGGCGACCAGGGCATCATGTTTGGCTATGCCACGGATGAAACTCCTGAACTGATGCCAGCCACTCTGGTCTACTCGCATCAGATCCTGCGCAAGCTAGCCGAGCTTCGTCATAATGGCACACACCCTGAACTTGAGCCGGACGCAAAAAGCCAGGTGACGCTGCAATATGACGGCTCACGCCCGGTCGGTGTGAACGCGGTCGTGGTCTCGCACCAACACACAGAAGCGGCCACTTTGGAGCAGTTGCGAGAAATTATTCGCCCGGTATTGCACGATGTGCTGCCAAAGGGCTGGTTCCCAGACGAAGACAAATTCTACGTCAACCCAACCGGTCGTTTCGTGATTGGTGGACCTGACGGAGATGCTGGCCTGACAGGCCGCAAGATTATTGTCGACACTTATGGCGGTGCTGCGCCCCATGGTGGCGGCGCATTTTCCGGCAAGGATCCTTCCAAAGTTGACCGCTCCGCAGCTTACGCGACCCGCTATCTTGCAAAGAACGTTGTCGCTGCTGGACTGGCGAAACGCTGCAACATTCAGGTCAGCTACGCGATTGGCGTCGCACAGCCTCTGTCGCTTTATGTCGATACTTTCGGGACAGGCGCCGTCGGCGAAGACACAATCGCCAAGAAATTGCGCGAGCTCGTCGATCTGTCACCTCGCGGCATCCGCAATCACCTCAAGCTTGAGGCGCCAATCTACTCTCCATCAGCGGCCTATGGCCATTTTGGCCGGACCCCAAGTGAAGATGGCGGCTTCAGCTGGGAGCGCACTGATTTGGTAAGTGAACTCTCCGCACTCCTGCAGTAAATATTTCAATCTGCCCATTATTGCGGCAACTATGCTTGATTTTCTTCAGTTCGTCTTTCGGCGGATGAGGAAAATCCAAAATTACTGTTGTCGCCCGCGCAGCGATGTGCATACCTCGGCAGTTGAATGATTGGAGAGCGATCTTCACCAGAGGGAGTCATTCGTGCGTAAAGTAGAACCGTTTTTTTCCGTGTTGATCGTCAATTTCAATGCTGGCGATTTATTGCAGGCGGCAATAAATTCCCTTAAAATTCAAACATTTAGAGATTTCGAAGTCGTCATCGTGGATAATGATAGCGAGGACCAGTCGGCGGAAAATCTGGATGTTGAAGGCTTGCCAGCGATTCGCGTTTTACGCGAAAATCAGAATCATGGCTTTGCACGCGGCAACAATCTGGCGGCGGAAACAGCAAATGGACAATGGCTGGCGCTGTTAAACCCGGATGCGGTCGCGGATGAGAACTGGCTGACCGAAATTCATGCAGCCACTGCGCGCCACGATTCCTGCCGCGTATTTGCCTGCAGCCAGATCAATATGGACGCGCCTGAGCTCCTGGATGGTGCCGGAGACGCCTATTTCGCGTTCGGCATTCCGTGGCGCGGAGGATTTGAGCATCCGATCTCGGAGCTCCCCAGCAAGGACAGTCACTGCTTCAGCCCGTGTGGCGCAAGTGCTGTCTACGAGCGGTCTTTGTTCCTCGAGATGGGCGGCTTTGACGAGCGGTTCTTCTGCTATTGCGAAGATGTCGATCTGGGGATTCGCTTGCAGTTGAGCGGCGAAAAATGCGTGTTCTTGCCGGACGCAGTTATTCATCACAAAGGTAGCGCCACCAGCGGGCGCTATTCCTATTTCACGATGTATCACGGTTTCCGCAATCGCACCTGGGCTTACATCAAGAATATGCCACTCGCCTTCTTGTTGCTGACCTTGCCAGGGCACTTGGCCTTGATGGGCTATAACTATTTCAACAATCTCGGAAATGCCGATGTCAAAGGCATGCGAGAAGGCATGTGGGACGGCTTAAAAAAAGGGTGGGCGCTGCGGCGCAATGGTCAATACCGCGTGCGACCGACCCACCAGTCGATCTGGCACTTGATGCAGTCCATGTCCTGGAACCCCGTGCGCTTGTCTTCGCGCAGCGTGCATGTCTGGGCCGTTTAGGCGCTCAGTTCAGATCCCAGACTGTCTTGTGAAAATTCCAGGCGGACGAGACAATCGTGTCCATGTCTGAATGTTCCGGCTCCCAACCAAGGATGGCCTTGGATTTAGATGTGTCAGCATAAAGCGCAATCGCGTCGCCGGGGCGACGGGGGCTGATCTCGACTGGAACCGGTTTGCCAACCGCGCGTTCGACCGCATTCAGAACCTGCTTAACCGTGAAGCCATTTCCAGTCCCGAGATTAAGCTGTAGGCTCTCGCCGGTTTGGTCGATATGTTCCGCGGCCATGATGTGTGCCGCAACCAGGTCCGCGATGTGGATATAGTCGCGAATGCAGGTGCCATCCGGGGTCGGATAATCGTCGCCAAAGAGTTTCATGCCCTGGCCAATCCCCGCCGCTGCCTTCAGGGCATTCGGAATGAGATGCGTTTCAGGATCGTGCTCTTCCCCAACTTCGCCATCAAGGTCTGCGCCCGCGGCGTTGAAGTAGCGAAGCGCCGCGTAGCGGAGGCCTTCTGCCCGTGAGAGGTCTTCCAGGATCGTCTCGACCATCAGTTTCGAGCGGCCGTAAACGCTGACCGGTCGTTTCGGCATGTCCTCGACCAGAGGCAACTTTTCCGGATCCCCATATATGGCGCAGGTCGATGAGAAGATGAAATTTTGCAGGCCAAGATCGATCATGGCGCGCAGCACATTTAAGGTTCCGGCGACATTGTTTTCGTAGAATAGACCGGGTTCTTTCTCCCCTTGGCCAACTTCAATATTTGCCGCGAAGTGCATCACCGCATCTGGGCGCACTTTTTCCAGTGCCGCCCGAATTTTGGGCTCATTGCGAATGTCGCCTTCAATCAGGTCGCCCCACTTTACGGCGTGGCGATGCCCGCTTGAGAAATTGTCGAACACGACTGGTTCACGGCCGCTCATCTTGATGGCTTTGCAGGCATTGGAACCGATATAGCCGGCGCCGCCGATAACCAGAATCTTCTTGATCACGCTCAAGACCCCTTTCTTGAAACTGTGCCAGAACAGCGCTGGGCCGATCTCACAAGTGTTCTGCAATCAAGAGCCGGGCCAAACAAGACCTAGACGTCACGCTCGGATTGATCGAGATGGCGTTTGTCGCGATCGAGCTGTAGCTTGTCGCGCGCTTTCTCGGCTTTCGTGCGCCCAAATTTCACACGGTTCTCCTCGGCGCGCTGCGCTTTCTCTGCGCGCGTCTTGGCTTTGCGAAACTTGTTGAGATTTATCGGTTCCGCCAACCCTAGTCCCCGCGATGGGCGTTGCGCCATTGCTCCATAGCCAGAGAGATGGCGAAGGTTTCGCGATATTTCGGGCTGGAGGCCGGGCGCGGTGCTTTCGCTGAGGTGAGCGCCATGATCTCGGCCAGCATATTGTGCGCGGCCCCGGCTTGGCCAGCGCCAATGTAGGCGTGCAGCTCGACCAGTGCGCTGGATAGCGGATCATTGGCGCGGATGACGAAATACGGCTCGTCATCAGCGAGACGCGGCATGACATCAAATTCGGATGGATTGGCTTTCGAGCCGACGGGCGCTGTGGTCATAGCGTAGGCACTCTCTTGTTGATTCTTGTGAGACTCTACAGGGATTTCTTCGATTCGAAACTAGCTAGGCCCGATCATCTTCTCTGGTCGCACAATCGCGTCGAAATCTTCTGCTGGGATACCGTCTGCGATGGCCTCTTCGCGCAAGGTCGTGCCGTTCTTATGGGCCGTCTTGGCGATCTTGGCGGCGCGGTCATAGCCGTATTTCTCCTTCAGCGGCGTCACCAGCATGAGGGAGTTTTGCAGGCCCTTCTCGATATTTTCCAGGCGCGGCTCGATGCCGACGACGCAATTCTCCGTAAATGACACCGCTGCGTCTGCCAGCAAGCGAATCGACTGTAGCAAATTGTAGCTCATCATCGGATTGAAGACGTTGAGCTCGAAATGTCCCTGGCTGCCGGCAAAGCCAATCGCGGCATTGTTACCGTGAATATGCGCGCAGACCTGGGTCATCGCTTCGCACTGGGTTGGGTTCACTTTGCCCGGCATGATCGATGAGCCAGGCTCATTCTCTGGCAAGGCGAGTTCGCCAAGGCCGGAGCGCGGGCCGGATCCCAGGAAACGGATATCATTGGCGATCTTGAAGCAGGACATCGCCGCCGTCGTGATTGCGCCATGCGAAAACACCATGGCGTCATGCGCAGACAGGGCTTCGAACTTGTTTGGTGCAGTGACGAAGTTGAGACCCGTGATCTGAGCAATCTTCTCTGCGACGCCTTCGGCAAACCCAATCGGCGTTGAGAGGCCGGTGCCGACCGCTGTGCCGCCCTGGGCGAGCTCAAGCAGGCCGGGCAGGCTTTGTTCGATCCGCTGAATGCCCATCTCGATCATCTTGGTGTAGCCGGAAAATTCCTGGCCAAGCGTGACAGGCGTGGCGTCCTGGGTGTGGGTGCGGCCGATCTTGATGATGTCGGTCCAGGCTTGCGCCTTATCGTTCAGCGCATTGTGCAGCTGCTGCAAAGCCGGAAGCAGGCGATGCGTGATCTCTTCTGCGCAGGCAATGTGCATCGCCGTCGGAAAAGTATCGTTCGAGCTTTGGCTCATATTGCAATGATCGTTTGGGTGCACCGGGCTCTTGGAGCCGACCTCGCCGCCCAGTATTTCGATCGCGCGATTGGAGATCACTTCGTTGGCATTCATGTTTGACTGCGTGCCTGAGCCGGTTTGCCAGACGACCAGTGGGAAGTGATCGTTCAGCTTACCCTCGATGACTTCATTGGCGGCCGAAACAATTGCGCCGCCGAGTTTCGGGTCAAGCTTGCCAAGCGCCATATTGGTCTCGGCTGCGGCCCGTTTGACGACGCCAAGGGCCCGCACGATCGGGACTGGCTGCTTTTCCCAGCCAATCTTGAAATTTCCGAGGGATCGCTGCGCCTGAGCGCCCCAGTATTTGTCTCCTGGAACCTCTACCGGGCCCATTGTGTCGGATTCGATCCTTGGCGTTGCGCCCTTACCTTCAATCGTGCTCATGCCGCAGTCTCCATGCAGGCCAAAATTCGTGCCTGCGAGGTAGCACGCTCTTACGAATGCGCAAGCGGGTGGGCTTGGTTCATACAGTCACAGGAGATTAGTTGGCGGCGCTTCCTGATGCCTGAAGAGCGACGGGCGCTTCTTCCCAAATCTGCGTCTGGCAGATCGGCCCAATACAGCCTTTGACTTGCAAGCGACCGTCGCCGAGGCGCTTCAGGCGCGACGCATAGGTTTTATCATTCTCGGGATCATAGATCGTGCCGCCGCGCCAATCTTTCTTCTTCTTGTCGAAGCCCTGCAGCATCAAAAGACCCAGCACCGGGTCGCCGGCTTTGGTCAGGGCCGTTTCCGGAGTATCGCCCGGCTCCATGGCGTTTGGATCGATCCAGGAGACGCGTCCACAGGGGCTGTCATCGCCGCAATCTTCGATGGTTACCGTGGAGGTCTTGGCCTGTGTCAGGAACGTCCCGTACACATTATGCCCATCCTCCGCGTGTGCGGTTGCCCCCAACAAAACAACGCCTAGCGCCAATCCAGCCGTTCTGATCATCAGCCTCTCCCTTTGTACTCGTCTCCAATCACCGACTATGGCTGTATGTGGACAAATTTCCACCTTCACAGACATTAAACCTCGTTTACCTTCTCTGACATGATTCACATGGTGAAACTTTGCGTCGGGGCGGATGATGCTAGCGACATTGAGCGTTGGCAGCAGCGGGTGATGCAATCTTCGCCTTTGCCTTTCCATCATACGCGAATGGTTCCGAAACGTGCCGGAGAATTAAGCGATGGCGGATCGATGTTCTGGGTGACCAAAGGCATCATCCTGGTGCGTCAGCGCATTCTTGATGTGAAAGAGATAACCGATCGCGGCGGACGTAAAGCCTGTGAACTCGTCTTTGATCCGGAACTGATCGCCGTGGAGCCAACGCCGAAGCGCGCTTTCCAGGGCTGGCGTTATCTCAAACCCGACGATGCACCCGCCGATCTCAAGCAAGGATCCGGCACGATTGAAATGCCCGCCAAGCTGCGCGCAAAACTGAGAGACGCGATGGTCTGGTAGCCCTCTTAGTTCAGGGCGTCAGATTGTGAGCCATATTGTTCGGTGCATGCGCTTGAAGGTTTTGCCGTTTGCACGCGGATACTCGAAACCGGTCGCTGCGCGGCGACCGCGACGCGCTCTGCATCAGAAAACATGCTCGCGAGGCGGCTGAGGCTTTCGCGTTGCTCTTTGGCGCCATTTGGCAATTCCAGAACCAGCAATTGGTCCTCTGATTCTGCGGCCATGCCGCGGAAGATGCAGCTCATTGTTCGTGACCGTTCCGCCGTATCGACCCAGCGCGCCAATTCGACGGAGGTCCGGGCAAACCGATAGACATCCAGCGCATAGGTGCCGGAGATTTCCAGTGATTGTCCCTGGTCGACGGTCAAGATCATCTCGGTCGTCTGAGCCGACAAACGGCTTGCCTCGAGGCCCCATTGTCGGGCGAGATCTGTGCTGGCCTGGGCGCTAAATGGCAGCGTTGCGATGGCGGCGCAGGCAAAGAGAGGTTTCAACACGGGACGGCTCCTAATCGTTTCCAATCGGAAACGAGCAAACCGCGTGCCATGCGCGCTATTTTTTCATAAAGGCGTTGATCCGATCGTGCATGTCCGGCCCGACCCCTTCATTCTCCATGACTTCCCATTGCAGTCCGGAATCCAGCGGATCGGCGTCGGTTGCTTCGAGTAAGCGCTTATTGGCGGCGTGAGAAAAGGCAGAGTTTGCAAGCACTTGTTTGGCAAACGCGCGCAGCTCGTCCTCGAAATGATCGTCCTCGAAGACGGCTTCACAAAGCCCCATCGCGAGGGCGGCATCGGCGCGAACCGTCTCTGCTGTGAACATCAATCGCTTGGCAGTCGAGATCCCGACCCGGCGCGGCAGACGCTGGCTCATACCCCAGATCGGGGTCAGCGCCCATTTGGCATGGGTGTCGGCGAACTTGGCCGATTTCGCTGCAAGGATGAAATCTGCTGCGAGCGCGACTTCCAGGGCGCCCGTATAGCAATGGCCGTGAACCGCCGCGATCACGGGCTTGGGGAGCTTTTCCAGCATGCGAAGGGTTTCAGAGTGCCAACCCGGAGATGGGACTTTCTCACCCTCCGCGATGTCGCCGAGATCATGACCGGCAGAAAAACACTTACCAGCCCCGCGCAGGATGACGCAGCCAATCGCGTCGTCTTTCTTCAGGTCGATCACATGCGCGCGCAATTCCTTGAACATGCCCACCGTCAGGGAGTTCAGCTTGTCCGGTCGATTGAGGGTCAGCCATGAGAGCCCGTCTTCGTCCTGCCGTGTCACCAGATCGCCCATAAATTCCTCCCGGTTTGTATGTGTTTGAAGCAGCATGCATGCCTCACCCAGGGTTCGCATAGACCCTATTCCATTTCTTGGCCTAGGCTTTCGCGAGGGCAGGCTCTTATGTATGTGTCGAATCTACTGCGCAAAGACCGAAGAAGGAGAGCGCCTCGTGGCTGATAGTGAATACACCCCCCCAAAAGTATGGACCTGGGACACGGAAAGCGGCGGACGCTTTGCAAACATCAATCGACCCATCGCCGGACCGACGCATGACAAGGAATTGTCTGTCGGTAAGCACCCGCTCCAGCTTTATTCCTTGGCGACGCCAAACGGGGTGAAAGTGACGATCATGCTGGAGGAACTTCTGGCCGCGGGTCATACAGGCGCCGAGTATGATGCCTGGCTGATCAATATCCAGAATGGCGATCAGTTCGGTTCAGGCTATGTCGACATCAATCCGAACTCGAAGATTCCAGTTCTCGCAGACCACTCGACGGACCCGGTCACACGCGTGTTCGAAAGTGGGTCGATCCTAGTCTATCTATCCAACAAGTTCGATGGTGCCTTCCTGCCGCAAGACCATAAAGGCCGCACAGAAGCGATGAATTGGCTGTTCTGGCAAATGGGTTCCGCGCCGTATCTCGGTGGCGGCTTTGGGCATTTCTACGCCTATGCACCTAGTAAGATGGAGTATCCGATCAACCGCTTTGCCATGGAAGTGAAACGCCAGATGGACGTGCTCGAGCGTCATCTTGCTGACAATGAGTATATGGCGGGCAGCGAATACTCCATCGCGGATATGGCGATCATGCCCTGGTATGGCTCCATGGCGAAAGGCATCCTGTACGAAGCGGCCGAGTTCCTGTCGGTTCACGAGTACAAGAATGTCATCCGCTGGACCGACCAACTCATGTCCCGCAAGGCGGTGCAGCGTGGCCAGATGGTCAACCGCGTCTGGGGCGATCTTGAGCGCCAGCTGCCTGAACGCCACGATGCCAGCGACTTCGAAACCAAGACGATGGACAAGATCCAGGCAGCGGCTGAGAGCTAAAGCCTAAAGCAGGTCTCCGCCCGCGGCGGCGGCTGTGGTGCCGTCTTTCTTGAAGGCGCGGATCACGTTCTTGCCGGTGATCCACTTGTGCACCTCGTCTGGTCCATCGACCAGGCGCTGCGAGCGGATATGCGTGTACCAGGCTGCCAGCGGTGTGTCGGTAGAATAACCGAGGGCGCCGTGAAGCTGGATCGCGGTGTCGACGACTTTGTGGACCATATTGGCCAGGAAGACTTTGGCGATGCCATTCTCCTGACGAATGTCGAGGCCGTTTTCGGCCTTGTAGGCGATGTGCATCAGCATCAGGCGCGCGATGTAGAGCTGGCTGGCGCACTCAGCCAGCATGAATTGGACGCCCTGGCGATCTTCGAGGCCGGTGCCAAACGTCGAGCGTTGGGTGACATGAGCCGTGGCGAGATCAAGAGCGCGCTGCGCCATCGCAACATTGTGCATGCCATGCCGCAGGCGGCCATAGGCGAGGCGATGCTGACCCATCGCAAAACCCTGACCTTCACCGCCGAGCAGGTTCTCTTCTGGCACGACCAGATTGTCGATTGAGATCTCGCAATGCGCCGCGCCCATCTGTTCGGCGATCTCGCTATGAAGCGCCATGGTGGGGATATTGCGAAGGATCTTGTAGCCGGGGTTTGGCAGCTCGACGATGAAGGTCGAGAATTGCTGGTGACGCGGCGCCTCAGGATTGGTTTTTGCCATCACGACGGCGATGTCTGCGACATTGGCCGAAGAGGAGAACCACTTCTCGCCATTCAGTACGTAATTGCCTTTTCCATCCTTGACCGCACTGGTTTGCATGCCGGTTGCATCTGCGCCGGCAGCCTTCTCCGTCATCGAGTAGCAGATCCGCTTTTCGCCATTGAAGAGCGGTTTCAAGAATTTTTCTTTCTGATGGTCAGTGCCATGAGCGAGAAGCGTCAGCATGGTGGCATCATCCGGCCCCTGGCTGTTCATCGACAGCGCGCCGAGATGGCTCTGACCAAGTTCCATCTGGACCAGCGCGTTGGCGAGCGGGCCAAGACCCATACCGCCATGTTCGGCAGGTATGAATGGAAGCCACAAGCCTTGCGCCCGCGCTTTCTTGCGCAAATCGGAAATCACCGTACTGAGCGCTTCGCCATCCGTCAGCCGTTTTTCGGCTGGGATACATTCATCCTGGACCCATTGCCGGACCCGCGCACGGACCTCTTTTGCATCATCCGGAATTACAAAATCGATCGCCATGACAGGCTCCTCCTGGGTTTGTTTTGTTGTCGTCAGACCAGAGCGTTACATCGCTTGCTCGAAGATCCGTTCATAGTCGGCTTGTTCTGCCGGGCGCGCATTACCACGGTGGGCAAGGTCGTTCAGGGCATATTCGACAATGCCCGGTCCGTCTGAGGACTCCACTCCAATCGCCGAGAGAGTCGACGGAATACCGAGATCGTCATTCAGTTTGGCGATCGCATCGCCGAGATCGGCATTCGCTGAGAGGCCCATGGCAAAGCGCAAGCGCTCATACTTCTCTGGTGCCGCACCTTCATTGAACCGCAATAGATGCGGCAGGAAGATCGCGTTTAGCGTGCCATGATGCAGCTTCTTTTCTTTTAGACGCCCAGCGGCGTGGCTGAGCGCGTGAACGGACCCGAGACCTTTGGTGAAAGCGAGGGCGCCTTCATAACTCGCCATCATCATGTTCCATCGGGCGTCTTTGTCGGTTCCATCAGCGACCGCGCGTTTCAATGCGCCAGTTTTGATCGCGCGGTTGAGACCGTCATAACCGATGCCCTCTGCGGGCGGGTTCACGGCAGGGGTTAGAACCGCTTCGATACAATGCGTGACGGCATCCATGCCGGTCGCCGCAGTCAGGAGCGGGGGAAGGCCGAGTGTCAGGTCCGGGTCGCAAATCGCAGTAGCTGGAATGAGGTGGGGTGACGCAAAGGTTTCCTTCCGGCCATTGTTCATAGTTGTGATCATACCGACGGAGACTTCGGAGCCCGTCCCGGCAGTGGTGGGCACTGCGATCAGGGGCGGCAGTTTGCCAATATGTTTCGCGCCGCCTGTGATCGCTGCGTACTTTTCGAGCGGGCCGCCATGGGCAGCGAGAAGGCCAACCGCCTTGGTCAGGTCCATGGCGGAGCCACCGCCTAGCGCGACGAGGCCGTCAGCGTTTGCCGCATTGTATTGATCGGCGACAGCGATTGCCTGGTCCTCCGTCGGATTGGCGACCGTGTCTGCGAAGACTGCGGCAGGTTCCATGCCGAGATTCTCGAGAACCGTATCGAGCAGGCCGACGGCCTTGATACCTGGATCGGTGATGATCATCGGGCGAGAGACTGCAAACCCTGTGAGTGTTCTGCCGAGCTGTCCGATCGCGCCATGATCGAAAATGGTGGTGGTCAGAAAATTGATGACGGGCATGGCGGGCTCTCCGGACTGGTTATTTTTGTTTCACTGCTTAGAAAGCCCAGACACGACCGAAGGGCAATCACTCCCCTTGCGGCATCATGACAGGGAGCAAGGGTAATGACTGGACTGGGGATTGGCATACTTGGCGCCGCGCGGATTACGCAAAAGGCTTTGATCGACCCGGCCAAGGTGATCCCGCGAACGCACCTCGCTGCGATTGCTGCGCGGGACCGCGGCCGTGCAGAGGCTTATGCGACCCGCCACGGAGTGAGGCAGGTCTTCGATGATTATGCCGGGGTGATCGCCTGTGAGGATGTTGACCTGGTTTACAATCCATTGCCGATCAACCTGCATGCGGAGTGGACCATCAAGGCGCTGGAAGCGGGCAAACATGTGCTCTGTGAAAAGCCGTTCGCGATGAATATGGATGAGGCGCGCGACATGCTCGCTGTCGCCGAGAAGCACGGCAAGCGGCTGATTGAGGCGTTTCACTATCGATATCACCCGGCTTTCGCGACCTGTCTCGAATGGCTGGCGGCGGATGAGATTGGGGACCTCCGTGAGATCCATGCGGCGTTCAATGTAGCGATCAAGGATGATGGAACCGAAATCCGGCATCGGGTCGAAACAGGCGGCGGCGCGATGATGGATCTTGGATGCTATCCCTTGCACTGGGCGCTGACCGTGGCTGGCGCTGCGCCCATTGAGGTCTCCGCCAAAGCTGAGCTGACGCCGACCGGTGTCGATGAGAGCCTGCAATCGCACCTTGTATTTGAGTCTGGGGTTGAGGCGCATCTCACGGCGAGCATGGCGCCGGATCAATCATTTGAAGCGTGGATGCGGCTGGTCGGGACGAAGGGCGAAATTGCGTTCACCAATCCTCTGGCACCGCAGCTCGGATCGCGGCTTGCGCTAAGTCAGGGCCCGATGACGCGATCACTGACCGAGATCAGCCCGATTACAACCTACACCTATCAATTGGGCGCAGTAGTCGAGGCCCTGGAAGAGCAACGCCCGCTCCCCACCGAGGGCGAGATGATCCTTCGACAGCAAACCGTTCTGGATGAGATTTACGCAGCCGCCGGGCTTCGGCATCTGAGGTATCTGAAAGAATAGAGTTGACACATTAATATCAAATGAGACATTATTGTCTCATGACAAATTCTATCCGTCCTTCAACGCGTGATGCGATTATCGAAGCCGCTTTCGCCGTATTCAGCAAAGATCCGAGTGCAGCCCTGTCTGAAGTGTCGACTCTGGCAGGGGTCGGGCGCGCGACGCTGCATCGTCATTTTTCCAGCCGCGAAGACCTGATCCGCGCGTTGGCCAAGATTGCCAACCAGGAAATGGATGATGCGGTCGACGCAGCGTGCGCCAATGTCGCGTCCTATTCAGAAGCGGCTCGCAAATCGCTCCACGCATTGATCCCGCTCGGCGATCGATATGGGTTCCTGGAACTTGAGCCGATCGACGATGATCCAGAGCTGAAAGCCGCTTTCGAGCGCCAGAAGCGCGAGACTGAGGAAATGGTCGACGAGGCCAAACGCGAAGGCCTGTTCGACCCGTCAATCCCAACCAGCTGGATCGTGCAGGCCTATGACCACTTGCTTTATGCCGGATGGGAAAGCGTGAAGGCGGGCGAGACGACGCCTGACCAAGCCGCTGACCTCGCCTGGCGCACCCTTACCGCAGGACTTGGAAACCAAAAGCAATGACCGCCGATAACATCACTCTATTCGCCACGAACTTTGACGACGCCTTCTTTCTGATTGGCGGCGCTGTCCTGATCATCGAGCTTCTGACCGCCTTGTTCTCGGGGTCTCTGCGCGGGCGCGCAATTCTTGACATGATTGCCAGCGCAACCACCCAGATCCCCAGCCTTTTGGTCGAGATTTTCCTGATGTCATTCCTCTATCTGGGTATGGTCGTGGTCGCCGAGACATTTGTGCCCTGGCAAATGCCGATCACTGTCTGGACCTTCGCGCTGGCCATCTTTGCGTGCGACTTTGCCTATTACTGGGAACACCGTATCGCCCATCAGGTGCGTCTCTTATGGACACAACACGCGGTCCATCATTCTTCGCGAGAGATGAATGTGGTCGTGGCCATCCGCTTTGGACCGTTCGAGGGCTTTATCTCCGCTTTGCTCCATTTTCCGCTCATCCTGCTTGGCTTCCCGCCAGCGCTTGTCTTTGCCGGAATCATTATCGTACTCGGGTATCAGACCTGGATTCATACCGAACTGATCGGCAAGCTTGGGCCGCTGGAAGGCGTGCTGAACACACCCGCCAATCACCGCGTGCACCATGGCTGCGACGACAAATATATCGACAAGAATTATGGTGGCATCCTGATCATCTGGGACCGACTGTTCGGAACCTATCAGCGCGAAGAAGAGACACCCCGCTACGGGCTGAAGCGCGACTATGACAGCGTGAACCCGCTATCGGTCTGGTTCTCCGAGTGGCCGGGTCTGTTCTCTGACCTGAAGAAAGCGCGAAGTGTCGGCGAGACCTGGATGTATCTGTTCGGTCGCCCCGGCTGGCAGCCTCAATCGTCGCCGACAGACCTCACGCTTTCCGAGCCGGAGCAGACAAGGTAACCTGCTTGCGACTTTGAAAAGGACACTGCCTCATGCGCCTCTTAAGTATTGCAGCTGCGCTCGCTCTGATCACGGCTTGTGAATCCGTCCCAGCCGATCCTTCGGCGCCGAGCGAGATCCGTCACTACGTGAAAGACGCCTATAAAGAAGCTGGATTTCCGTTTTCGAGTGCGGTGGAAGCGGATGGCTGGGTGTTCCTTGCGGGCGAGCTCGGGACGAGGCCAGATACCGGACTGGTGCCAGGCGGGATCGGGCCCGAAACCCGCCAGACCATGGACAATATCCAGGCGACGCTTGAGGCAAACGGGCTGGGTTGGGACAATGTTGTGAAGTGTACGGTATTTCTGGCGGATATCGCAGAGTGGCCTGCGTTCAATGATGTTTACAAAACCTACTTTGACGGAACCTATCCCGCCCGCAGCGCGCTCGGCGCCAGCGGTCTCGCCCTGGGCGCACGGGTCGAGATTGAGTGTATCGCGAAACGCTAGGCGGCTTCGGTCAGCGCTGCCAGATGCCCTGTCTTCACATAGATAAGACAGCCTTCATCGGACCAGGGATGATGTTGTGATCCATGCGGGCTGCGTAGCCATGTGCCTGCAGGATAGTCGCCATTCTCATCCTGGAACGTGCCTTCAAGCACGAGGATTTCCTCCCCGCCCCAATGCTGGTGCAGCCGAAACTTGGTGCCCGGCGCCCAGCGCACCAGGGCGGCGCTCTCGGTTCCATGACTGTGCAACGGCAAGACGGACAGACCTGGAACCTGACCTGGCAGGAAGTCCGCGTTTTGAGTCTCGATGACTTTTTGCTCAGTGTCTGCTTCGTCAAACTGGTGCAGTTTGACAAAGATCGTGCATCCGTCTTTCGAGTGCGGAGTATGCTTCGACCCGATTGGGTTTCGAACATAGGATCCGGGCGGATAGTCGCCGTGTTCGTCTGAGAAGACGCCATCGAGGACGAAGAACTCTTCACCGCCCCCATGCGTGTGCTCGCTGAAATAGGAGTCCGGAGCATAGCGCACGATGGATGTTGCGCGGGCAACTTCTTCGCCGATTCGGTCCAGCATTTGCCGATCAACCCCGGCCATAGGCGAGGCGACCCACTCACGGTCCTCAGGGCGAAGAACAACGCGTTCGTTGAAATCTGCGTTCACTCTCATCTCGGGCTCCTAGTGTTCTTATTGCGTCGACAGTCTGGACCGGAACGATGCAGTTGCTCTGTCAAAGGGGGAGATTTCGCCTGCCGCTCGCGACAGGAGTTGCGCGCCTTCCATCAAGGCGAGTGTGGCGTGTGCTTCGGCAGCGGGGTCGCTTACGCCTGGTATCGAGCCGTCCGTCTCAGCCTCGGTGAATACCCGCTTGAGCCAAGCCGCACTGTCTTCGTGAAACTGATTGAGGCGTTGCAAGACGGGGTCTGGCAGGTTCGCTCGGCCAGCACTAAAAGCGACGCAAAGACAAAGCTGCGTGCCTCCGTCCACGGCGTCTCGATACAAATCGAGATAGGCGCTCAACTTGTGCGCGGCACTCCTATCTATCGCCTCAATCTGCGCCAGCGTGTCCATGAAAGCGGAGGCATATCGCTCAAGCAAGTCGAACGCGAGGTCGGCTTTCTTTGGAAAGTGGTGGTGAATACTGGCTTTTCGAATGCCCACATCTCGGGCCAGATCGGCATAGGAAAAGGCATCAAATCCACGTTGACGCGCAGCGCGTTCAGCAGAGTCCAAGAGGGCAGTTCGCGTGTCCATGATAGCCTACCTAGTAGTAGGTTGAATGGAATTCAAGAGGACTCACCTGCTTGCTTGACAATTGCCTGCGTGTATCGCCCTTTGCCGGAGTGTTTTGAGTAGAGGCCAGCTCCGTGACATCTCCCATTCTGTCGGTCAAAGACCTGAAAGTTGCCTTCGATACGCCGGATGGCGCGGTGAATGCGGTGCGCGGGATCAGTTTCGACGTCTCCGCAGGTGAGTGTCTTGGCATCGTCGGAGAGTCCGGGTCGGGCAAAAGCCAGACCGTCCTCGCGGCTCTGGGTCTGCTCGCCGATAACGGAACAGCCACCGGCTCCGTCATGTTTAACGGAACCGAGATGCTGACGGCGGATGCGAAGACCCTGCGCGAGATTCGCGGGGATCGCATGTCGATGATCTTCCAAAACCCGCTGACCAGCCTCACGCCTCACATGACGGTTGGGGCGCAGATGCGCGAAGTGCTGAAACTTCACAAAGGCCTGAAGGGCGAAGACGCCAATAAAGTCTGCGTCGATTGGCTTGAGCATGTCCGCATTCCCGAAGCGCGTCGCCGCATGGATCAGTTCCCGCACGAGCTATCCGGCGGTATGCGCCAGCGTGTCATGGTCGCGATCGCCATGTTGTGTGGTCCGCAGCTCTTGCTTGCCGATGAGCCGACAACGGCGCTCGATGTCACCGTCCAGGCGCAAGTGCTCGACCTGATGGATGACCTGAAACGTGACACGGGAACAGGCATCGCCCTGATCACGCACGATATGGGCGTCGTCGCCCGGATGTGCGACCGGGTCGTCGTCATGCGCTATGGAGAGATTGTCGAAACCGGCGGGATTGATGACATCTTTTACAATCCTCAGCACGAATACACCAAGATGCTCCTCGATGCTGTACCGCGGATCGACCAGCCGAACCGTCCTGGCCGGCCGAGCCTCGGCGCGCCGCCAGACGCCAGCGTCGAGTCCATTCTGCAAGCGGACGATTTGAAAGTTCACTTCCCAATCAATGTCGGTGGCGGCCTGTTCGGGAAGACCAAACCGCTCAAGGCGGTGGATGGTGTGAGCTTTGAATTGAAGCCTGGCGAAACCCTCGGGGTGGTCGGCGAGAGCGGTTGCGGAAAGTCGACACTTGCCCGCGCGGTGCTCAAGCTTGTGCCGCAAACCGCCGGGACCGTGGCCTGGATGGGGCGCGACATCTCAAATGCCGATCGCACGACGATGAACGGCCTGCGCGACGATCTGCAGATCGTGTTCCAGGACCCGATGGCGAGCCTCGACCCGCGAATGACGATTGGCAACTCGATTGCCGAACCGCTGACCGTTCACTCTGCGCATCTCGACAAGGCAGAGCGCGAAGAAAAAGTTCGGGAAATCATGCCGAAAGTGGGCCTCGATCCAGCGCTGATCAATCGCTACCCGCACGAACTATCCGGTGGACAAAACCAGCGCGTCGGCATTGCAAGGGCCATGATCCTTGAGCCGAAGCTGGTCGTTTGTGACGAAGCTGTTTCGGCGCTTGATGTGTCGGTGCAGGCGCAAGTTGTGGACCTGCTGATCGAGCTGCAGAAGGAATTCGGTCTCGCGATGATCTTTATCAGCCATGACCTGTCGGTTGTTCGCGAGATCTCGCATCGCGTCATGGTGCTGTATCTGGGGAAAGTGGTGGAACTGGCCGGGCGCGAGGAAATATACGAAGATGCGCGACACCCGTATACGCGGGCGCTTATCTCGGCTGTGCCCAATCCGGATCCGAAAATGGAGCGGTCACGCGATCGGGTGAAATTGCAAGGCGATCTGCCGAGCCCGCTCGACAGCCGTGCGCCGCTGCGATTCCTCAAATCCGTCGTCGTCGATGATCCCGAAGCGCAGCAATATGCCCCGAAGCTGATCGAAATCGCTCCAGGGCATCTGGTGGCTGAGCACGACCCGTTTGAGGATTCGGGAGGATTACGGGCCTAAGGAAGACTCAGCCGAATTTCATCGGATGAATTACTTGGCGCAAAGCACATCTGTCAGATTGCGCCGACCCCGGTCAGCATAGACAGCGCGGCCCAGTCCCATATCTTGGCAGAACTGATTGGCGTTACCGCGTCCAACCGGCACGCGGTCCCCGTAGGCGTCGCGCGGTCGCGGGAAAAAGACCGTGTGACGACCATCGATACCTTGATTGTGGGCGCGGTGATTGCCCTGATTACCCCTGCCACGGCGGCCATGAGCGCGATCTCCGTCACGGCGATGCGCAACCCGGCGTCCACGTCCCTCAAGTGGACGCATCGAGCTGATATTATCGTTCATATGCAACCGGGTGAGGTGCGCGGTCGGGCCATCAATAACGGCGCAGCGACCTCGAAAGTCGGGATGCTCACACACCTCCCAGCTTCCGTTCACGTCGATGGAGGAGACGGTGTCGTTAAAGCCAAGCTCGTGGAGATTGTAGACAGGTCCATCAATCGCTAGAGCGGCACCGCGAAATTCGGGATGGACAAAAATGACAGCTTCACCGCCGCGGGCGCGGTCGCCATAATTTGCGGCGGCGGGGAGGGCGGTAGCTGCGGTCACGGTCGCCGCGAGGGCGAGGGCTTTCAAGGCTTGCGACATGTTTGGGTCCTTTCAACAATTGAGAGGACTTTATTTCGGGCATTCTGAACGCGTAGAGAGGGCGGCTTTCAGGTTGGGTTCAGATTATTCCGCGGCGCGCATCAGGCCTTGCATCTGCGTGATCCACAGGACCCAGGCTTTGCGCCCATTCTTGGTCAGGTGAATGCGGGTTTGGGGGCGACGACCAACGAAGCGTTTCTCTTGGCGGACGTAACCAGCTTCCTCCAGCTTGCGGAGATGTGTGGAAAGGTTGCCGTCGGTCGCCCCAACTTTGTCTTTCAGTTCGCCAAAAATCGCGGGGCTTACAGTCGAGAGGTAGGCCATAATGCCAAGACGCAAGCGTCCATGAATGACATCATCTATTCTGGAATGGTCGAACGGGTTGTCTTGCTCGGACATGGTGCGCCTTTCCTAGATCACGCTCTTGGGTTCCTGGCGCATCATGATCAGGCCC
This sequence comes from Henriciella sp., assembly GCA_017642885.1. GTDB lineage: Bacteria > Pseudomonadota > Alphaproteobacteria > Caulobacterales > Hyphomonadaceae > Henriciella. The sequence continues at coordinate 75,413 of JAEPOM010000009.1, forward strand.
GGAACGAGCACGGTCAGGAATGCCCCTAATGACGCAACCGCCCAGATCTCCGCGGTTCCCTCAAACCAGATGGCAAGGACGATCATCGCGAGAGCGCCGAACCCGGCATAGGTCTGGATTTTTGTTTTTCCCATGATCCCTGTTGTGATCAGGCCTACGCCGTAAATCGCGAACACGATTGGCAGCGAGCTTTCGAATCCCGGCTGCGTCACTCCAGTCTGAAACGATTTGACGATCAGCGCGAGGAAGTAAGCGAATAAAGCGAACCCGCCTGCCATCCATACGGTTGCTTCAGAACGATTCCCGACAGAGTTACCGCCCGGCTTGTTTCGAATGCTGCGGACCAGCACAGCCTGGCCAGCGAGCCCCAGTATCAGGAAGGATCCCCAGATCCAGGCAAAGGCTATGCTCGGCCAGCCAAACAGATTGGCGGTGGTCGCGTAATGAAGGAAATAGGCCAGACCGACCAGCGCGCCCCACATGGTGAGGAACCGGCCACCGAGAAGCGGGGCGTGTTCTCCAGCTTCCGCCAGATCGCGGACATAAGCAAGATCTTCGCTCAGCGTGGATTGGTTCATTTCTTCAGCTCCAAATAACTTTGAAATACAAAGTATATACTTTTCGCAAAGTGTCAAGAGATCCGTTTCTGGGTCCAGCCCCTTGGCGGGAGTGGCAAGCTTGATAGGGTGGCCCACGTTCTCAAAAAATACCGGGGAAATCACTATGCCTGACGCCGCTAATTTGCCGCCCTTCCGACCGCTTCCTCAGAAGCAGCCGGACATTGAGTGCACGCGCAAACCTGACGGCACTGTTTATCTGAAACAGCGCCACGCTCCGGGAGACCGCCCGCGCTCGGTGCCTCACGCGCTCGCCATGCGGGCGGAGATGCATCCGGATCGCGAATGGCTGAAGCAGCGTAATCCCGAGACGGGCCAGTGGGAGGCGATCACATATGGCGAAGGGCTCAGCCGGACACGGGAGCTGGCGCAGGCCTTTCTCGACATGGGGGCAGGACCAGATTCGCCGGTGATGATCTTGTCTGGAAATTCAATCGAGACAGCCCTTGTCATGGTCGCCGCGATGACCATTGGTGCGCCGGCAGCGCCCATCTCAGTGCCGTATTCTCTGATGTCGACGGACTTCGCCAAGCTGAAGCATTGTTTTGATGCTGTGGAGCCAAAGGTCATTTTTGCAGCGCAATTGACGCCATTTGAGCCTGCAATACGTGCGCTGGGAGAGCATGGCTGCACGGTCATCACTGCTGATGGTGCAAACGGAGCTGTGTCCTATCACGGCCTGCTGGATACTCCCGTCACGCCGGTCGTGGATGCCACGCTGGATACGCTGTCAGATGACACGGTCGGCAAGTATCTCTTCACATCTGGATCGACCGGGATGCCGAAACCCGTGCCCACGACGCAAGGGGCCATGTGCTCCATGATCGCCGGAGTCGAAGGCCTGCGAGACGATGCCCGCGACCCGGAATATGATCCGGAAGCGGTCGACAATGTCCTGGATTGGCTACCCTGGAACCACATCTCCGGATCGAATGTGAACTTTAACGGTGCGCTCTGGAACGGAGCCACGTTCTGGATCGATGGCGGCAAACCCACACCGGCTTTATTTGGAGAGACCATCCGGAATGTGCTGGACTGCAAGCCATCGACCTTCGGGACCGCACCGATTGCGCTCGCGATGCTGGCAGAGGCGATGGAAGAAGATGAAGCGCTGCTCAAGGCCTTCTTCGTCAATATGCGTTCGATCGGCTATGGCGGCGCGACGCTATCTGATGATCTGTATGATCGACTTCAAACCCTTGCGATCAAGGCAACCGGGCGGCGCATCCCGATCATCACCATGTATGGCGCGACGGAGACTCAGGGTATCACTGTGGTGCATTGGGAAGTCGAGCGGGTTGGCCTAATCGGCTTACCTCTGCCAGGGCTGACGCTGAAACTTGTCCCCACCATGGGTAAGCTCGAAGTGCGAGTGAAAGGCGAGACCGTGATGCCCGGCTATCACAACCTGCCAGACAAGAATGCCGAAGTCTTCGATGAGGAAGGCTATTACTGTCTCGGCGATGCCGCCAAATTCGTGGACGAAGACGACCCTAATCAGGGCATTATCTTTGATGGCCGGGTTGGTGAGGATTTCAAATTGTCGTCCGGCACCTGGGTGAGTGTGGGCGTGCTTCGTCCGGATCTTGTCGCAGCTTGTTCCCCTCTCGTGTTTGATGCCGTGATCTGCGGCCAGGACAAGAACTTCATCGGCGCGATGTTCTGGCCGTCACCTGCCGCGTTTGAGGACTATGTCAAAGCCGCGGGCGGAGACCAGATGGCGGCGTTCATGCAGCTCAACAAAGACCTGGCGGCAAAAGTCGCCGCCTTCAACGCCGCCGAACCGGGGTCGTCTCGCCGGATTAAACGATTCCTCGTGATGACTGAACCGCCAAGCATCGACAAAGGCGAGATCACGGACAAGGGCTACGTAAACCAGCGCATGACGCAGGATTGCCGCGCCGATCTCGTGGCCAGCCTGTTCGTTGACGCGCCGCCGCCAAATGTTGTGCAGCTCTAGAGGCAGCCCATGGCCGCAGAATCGCGAAAACACGTCGGTTTGAAGATTGGCCTCAGCACTATTGCGTTGGTAGCTCTGGGCTTTGCGACCCTGTTTGCGTTTGGGCCTTCTGCTCCGTCAAAGCCGGTCGGGCCAGAACCTTCGCCTCATGCGGATTTGCTGGATCTGTTGCCCGACACGCCAACGCGTGAAGCGGTGGATGCGCTGAAAGCCGCAGCGCCCGCGAGTTTCGCGGAGCTGGACGCCCTCTCGACGCGCGCGATTGCAGGCGGTGCGGACGCGCAGGCCGTATCCGAGCTGGTACTCGAAGCTTTGTTTGGACAGTTTCAGACGCAGGCCAGCGCTGTGAAAGCCGCGAACAGCGATCAGTTTCAGACCGTTGTGGCTGATCTGGCAGAGGGGCTCCGCGCCTTGAAAGCGTCAGACAGCACATGGTGCAACGGGGCCCGTATGGCGGATTTCCTGGCCCAGAACGACGCGGATCTGGTGCCAACGCTCCTGGCAGAGTTTCCTTATGGGAGCCCGCAATATGACTGGGCGATGGGTTGGATGACGACTATTCTCAATGCCGCTGCGCAGGGCCAGGCAACACCGCACCGCTACGCGCGTCCGGGCTTTCGGGATGAAGCCATCCTGCAACAGGAAGGGCTCGCGCTCGGGTCGGAGCAATGGGCGCTCGGCTTGCAAATCGCATCTTTCGCGAACTCCGAAGGCACCTCCTATGCGCAGATGAAGGAGGTGATTGGCAGCATGAATGTCTGCGATCTCGGGATTGCGGTTGAGACGGTTTCGGGGCGGCTTCCCGATGATGTCCGTGGCCGAATCTGGTCGGACCTGATGCCTGAAATTATGGCCGGTAACACGCCGTATGTTATGTACAGGGTGAACGACTATTTCTTCATCGGATAGGGATTCAGGTCGTTCGAGAATTTTGCCTTTAAATCACCATCGGTTCCGCTTTAAGGTCACGCCATGCCGATCGATGACACACTGAAATCCTTCATGGACAAGCTAAAAATGCCCGACTTTTCCGGCATGGACTGGAAAGGCTCGACCGAAGGTTTGCGCAACGCGTTTTATAAAGCGAGCCGATCCGTCGAGCGCGATCTCCCCGATCTAGCCGAGATCTCGAACCTGGTCGTGGACGGTGCGGATGGGCCGCTCAAAGCACGCCTCTATGTTCCGCTGGCAGCCGGGATCGCGCCAGCGCCAGCGATTGTGTTCTTTCATGGCGGTGGATTTGTCCTTGGCGATCTTGATACGCATGATGTGATCTGTCGGCGGTTGGCCGCGAGTTCGCGTTGTCGGGTCTTGTCTGTTGATTATCGGCTAGCGCCAGAGCATCGGTTTCCAACCGCGCATGATGATGCGCTGGCGGCGTGGCAATGGGCGACGGCCCGAAACAATATTCTGGGATTTGATCCGGATCGAATCGCCGTGGCGGGTGACAGCGCTGGGGGCAATCTGTCAGCTTTCATCGCGCAAGAAACCGCGCGTACGGGTGCGCTGATGCCAGCCTTCCAGCTTCTCTTGTACCCTTTGGTGCAATTCGTCGATATCCGCGCCAAGAAGATGACCTTCCAGGAAGGCGGATTCTTCATCTCGCCTAATCTCTTCGACTATTTCCGTGATTCCTATGTCGGCAAGGAAACGGATCGAATGGATCCGCGCGTGTCGCCGCTCTTCGCGCCGGATGAAGATTTTGCAGGCCTCGCGCCGACCCACATGGTGTTGTGCGGGTGGGATCCGCTCAAGGATGAAGGAAAGGCCTATATGTCGAAACTGGCAGCGCATGGCGTTCCGGTTACCAGCAAGGAGCATCCCGGCATGGTGCATGGTTTCATGAATATGACGGCCGTTTCTAAGTCGGCGCGCTTGGCGATCGAAGAGGCAGGGGTCGTCGTGGGAACCGCCCTCGGTGCGCTCGACTGATTTCGCTCGCCATGAGATTGACATATGGTTAAGCTAACCCGTCTCGACGGTGTAGATTAGGGGAATACCTCCATGGCTAGAACGGCGAATTGGGTAAAACGTGCGGCGCTGACAGCGACAGCTTTGTCATTGATCGGAGTTGCGGCATGCGACCGGCAACAAGAGCGTCTCGACCGCGCTGGTAATCTTGGCGAGGCTGTCCTCGGTCAATTGGGCGGGGAGGATGTCACAAATTCGGACTCGGCCAGATACTCTGCTGTCCCGGTTGAAGCCCGAGCCTTTGCCGGAACCATTCTTGAGCGGTCGATTGACGTCTCTGAAAACGGTGAACGCGCGCGTTTCGTGATCGGATCGATTGTTGCCAAACCGTCTGCCCTGCCGCCATCGGTGGAATTTTCAGCCGTAATGGCTGAGCCGGAAATGTCGCTTGATATGGTTGTTGATGATCAGGCTGAAGCCAAGATCATTGTTCCTGATCAGAAGACCCTGGACGAAGCGGTTCAGGATCCAGACGTTATTCGACGGATCGAGCTTCCTGCATCGAGGAAGCGCTCGATCACCGTGGTCGATCCAGAAAGTCAAAGACAGTCAGGCTATATTGGCGGCAGCGAGCCTGTATTGCCGAGAGCACCGCTAAAAGACACGGTCGATCAGAAACGCTATGAACAAGGCATTACGCGAGAGCCGATTATGAGGACCCGCTCACTGGCGATCCAATTGCCAGCGACCCCGGAAGAAAAGATGGCGCAGCTGCCGCGGCTTGACCCCAAGGTGGCGGAACGTGCGTTGATTCAGCCGAACGCAGCCTTGCAGAGACAGCTGGTTGCAGAAGAGCGGATGATCCAGGCCGCGACGAAGTTCAAGGTTGCCGCGAGTATCCAGCGGTCCCGCTCCGGGCAGATGGTGATCGAGATTGGTTCCGACGCGCTGAACCCGACCAGCTTTTCCGAAGCTGTGCTTCAGCAGGGCCGAATTGCTCTGGAGAACGGGGTCGAGTGCGACCAGGTCGCTGCACAGCAAGCTGAAGCGAACCCATTGGTCTCAATGGAGTGCGTGATTGAAGACCTCAGGGCCTCGGGCGAGTTCGAATATGTCGAAAAAGACTGGCTGTATGAACATCAGATGATCCGCCTGCCGGGCGGTGAGGACACACCTTCTTTCATTACGCCGAACGATCCGCTTTTCGGTTTGCAGTGGCATTATAAAAGCCAGGGCACCGATGCTGGGCAGTCTGCCGGCGGTGCCGGATTTGTCGATTTCTGGACGGACCAGGCAAGCCAGGGCTCTTCTGAAGTGGTTGTGGCCGTGGTCGATACGGGTTTGCAGATGGATCACCCTGACATTCGCAATTCTGTAAATGTCGTCGCCGGTTGGGACATGGTCAGCGATCTGGATGTCGCGAATGATGGCAATGGCCGCGATGCTGACGCGAATGATCCAGGCGATGTCTGTCCGCAAGCGGGCGTGCTCTCCAACACATTCCACGGAACACACGTGGCCGGAATTATCGGCGCAGCGTCAACGAACAATGATGACGGCGTGGCGGGTGGGGCCTGGAACGTGAAAGTGGTTCCGGTGCGCGCGCTCGGCAAATGCGGCGGCAAGCTATCGGATATCAATGACGCGATCCGCTGGGCAGCCGGCACAATCCCTGAGTTCGATGAACTTGGCGAGGAAGTCTGGAACGAGAATCCTGCCGACATCATCAACCTGTCGCTTGGTCTGTTCAAAACCTGTCCGGCCTCGATGCAGGACGCGATTAACTCAGTGACTGAGCAAGGCGTGGTCGTGGTCGTTGCGGCAGGGAATAAGAGCGTTCCCACAGAATTCTTCGCTCCGGCCGGATGCCAGAATGTAGTGACCGTGGCCGGCAGTGACGCGCGCGGTCACCTCGCGCCTTATTCGAATTATGGGGCTGCGGTGGACGTACTCGCACCCGGCGGCGATCTGACCCGGGATGATGATGGCGACGGCAATCCAGATGGTGTCCTGTCGACCAAGACGGCCGAGAATTGCGCTGATCCCCTGACCGGAGAAGCTGTCGCGACTTGTTATTACGCCTATGAGCAAGGAACCAGCATGGCCAGCCCACACGTCGCGGCGGCCCTGGCATTGATCAAGTCCAAGCGCCCCGATCTGACCTCGGAGCAGCTTGTCTCAACGCTTTTGTCTGGTGTGCGTGCGATACCAGAAAACCAGTGCACGGGACTGTGTGCGCAGTTCCCGGGCGCCGTTCCGACGCTCGACGATCCGGATATGTGCCTGCGCCCATGCGGTTCAGGTCTGCTTAATCTGGCCGATGTCACACTGGAGGATTGATGGGAGAAGAGGGGAATCTAATGGAGAGATCTGAAAACCTGCCGCACTATGGCGGCCATATGGGATTGGCAGCGCTGATGTGTATGCTCAGCCTGACCGGCTGTATGGCGTTTTCGCAGACGGCGGACTCTCTTTCCTTCTTCCCGCAATGGACAACTGGCCAGATTGAAGCGGCGCAGGTGGTGAAGGCTCAGACAACGCCCGTGATCAATCCCGCAGCGACGTTCATTGTGCGTTTCAACGACGAGCCAGAACTTGAACAGGTCTGCCGTAATTTTCGCCGTGATGAGGCCGGAACGCGGGCCATTTATAATCAGTGGGCGACCGCGCACCCGCAACTGCAAGGCCTGCAATTGGTCCGAGCGAGCTATTCAGGGGAACTCATCCTGGCCTTGCCAAAGGGAGACCCAGCGGGTCGGTCAGCGTCGGAGGTTATTGCCGCGCTCGAAACTATTGATAGTCTGGCCTATGCTGAAGTCGACTCGATCGCGTCGACATATGAAGGGAAGTAAGTCATGCGTGCTTTGATCGTTCCAGCCATTTGCAGTCTGATGATCGCTGCCTGCGAGCCGCAGACCGAAGTGTCATCCCTGGAAGCGGAAACACCTCCGCCTGCACCGCAACAAGTCGAGCAGGTGCCGGATACAACACCGGCGAACGAGACCGCAAACGTGGCCTCTGCCGGAAATGTAGCGGAAACCAGAACTGCAAACATCGACTGGACCCAGGCGCGGCAGGACTTTGCGTCTCGAGAATCTGACAATATGGGCATGGTCCAAGTTGCGAGTGTGGGGTCGCCCGCGGTTCCGGTCTTGCTGCCAGATGAGCCAGTGACCGTGGCGTCGACAGGTGAGAACAGCCTCGATTTCCGCCCGACCGCCGATGGCTATTTCGCCGTACGTAAGGGTGAAGTCTTTGACATGATCATCAACGGAACAGACCGCTTGGTGGCGCGTTCAGGATCGCAGGGTACGGCGCCCGATTCCGAAATGAAGTTCGAGGAGACGATGACCGGATCGCAAGTCTCCTTCAGTCGCTATGGCGCGTCTTATCTCGTCGAGTTCATGTGCAAAGATCCAGCAACGGCTGCAAAAGGCAGCTGTGTGACCGAGGAAGAGGCTGTGGCCGAAGTAGAGAAACTACTGATTGCGGGGACCAGATGAAGATCAAACTTTGGGGGCTGATGGCCGTTTCGGCATTGGCCTTATCAGCGTGCGACGTGGTGCGTGTACCAGGGGCGACTCCAGAACCAGGACCTGACATTCCAGAAGGCGCGCCAGGCCCGCCGCCGCCTACGGTTCCCGTTAGTGATCCCTGGGGCGAAGGCGAAGAGCCAACGGATAATAATGACGACCCCATCGTGGTCGATCCTGTTGATCCAGATCCGGACCCTGTTGACCCGACTGACGCCACTGACCCCACCGATCCTGAGGATCCAAGTTCCCCTGAAGATCCGATCGATCCAGAAGACCCGGGATCGGATCCTGCCCAGCCTGACCCTGAAAATCCGCAGCCGGATCCAACCGATAATGTCGACGTGGTGGATCCAGTTGATCCAGATCCGGAACCCGAGGTGCCGGTTTCGCCGCCGCCTCCGCCCATGCCAGTTGCGTTTGAATATTATGCACCCGGCGATCTAATTCCAGGCACCGGGACAGGGCAGGGCGATAACACCGTCTATGCGCCCAACATGTTGTTCCCGATCAAGACGGCAGCGACCTGGCCGCAATCCATGGTCTATCGATGGGGCGGCGCGATTGGTGGGGATCAATGCGATGCCGCTAATTACGATATCCCTTGGCGCGATAATTTCTGTGAAAAGCGCTCGTCGACTCGCAACACGCCAATGTGCCCGACCAACAAGGTGCACCAGGGACAGGACATTCGGGTCGGATCAGCGGCGGATTGCAACGCCCTTCGTGCGCAGCCAAAACGTGATCGCGGTCTTCATGAAGTGATTGCAGTTGAAAACGGCATCATCCAGCATATCGGTACCTATTCGGTACAACTGAAAGGCACCGAGACCGGCAACATCTATTCCTATCTTCATCTGAACATGCGCCGCCTGCGCGTGTCGGCTTTGGATACGGTGGACGCCGGAGATACGCTGGGTTTCGTCTCCAACGATTTCGGAACCACACCAACCACATTCCATCTACACTTCGAGATCAAGGCTCCGATTGAAGGCGAAGGCATTGTTAATGTGCCGCCTTATATGTCGCTCGTGACCGCCTATGAACGGCGCGAAGGGGGGCGTGGAGAGTTGGTTGAAGACGACACAGTCGCGGTCGCAAGTTTCCCGGCATTTCCCGATGATATCGACATTGTCGAATAGGCGTTAACTGTACTTTCTGCTGCAGATTCCTGCATAAATTCAGCGCGGGGACTTACTCTTGCCAAACTTTAAGTCTTAATGACTTGTAAACGGCGCATTTATTGCGTCATGTGGCTGCATCGACACACATGTTGAGAGTGAAGTACCAATGACAGCGGCTGAAAAGCTCCCCGTAGAATATATCGAAGCCCACAATGATGACGGGAAGCCTGTTGTCACTCTATTGGGTGCAGACATTTCCGAAGCCTATCTCGATGATGCAGAGCCTAGTCCGCTCGCGGCGGCCATTGGTCGGTTCTGGCGACGAATTATCGGAACTGCCAAACTTGGCCTGGTTCTGGTGCTGGTCGGCGGTTATCCCGCGCTGACTGTGCTCGGTCACAAAGTCGACTCGAGCGCGATTGTCCTTTCCTCAGCTGCGCCCTGGTATTCCAACGATACCGGCACAGCGATGACTCTTTTAGGGCGCGAATTGACGGTGGCTGGATGGGCGGACGACCGATCCTGGTGGCACCCGCAATCCCGCCTGACCGCATTACCTGCATGGCAGGAAGGGATCACTGGCGCACTTTCCGAATACTCGCTGCTCGCATCTGAGCATGCGTCCCGTGAACAAGGCGCACCCGATTCCGACCTTCTGGCGGCGGCAAGGTTGCTTGTCCCGTCTCAAGAAGCTGAGGCTGTTCCGCGTCTGAACGCGGCGGCTGAAGCCCTACAAAGCTATGAGGGACGTTTGTCGCGCGGGCTTGCTGCGCAACCCAAAGGCCTCGACGTGATGGTCGACGAGCTTGATCTCTACAAAGGCTGGGCGGTTGAGTCCCAGGCGCGTCTTCGGACCCATGTGGACCGGGCCGAAGCTTGGCCGGCGTCACGCGCCGACATTGAAGCGGTCTACAAGACGCGTGCTTACGCCCAAGTTGCTTCGCAATTGATCATGTCATCACTGATCCAGGAACCTGAATTGGTTCGCACGCGGACCGCCGCTGAGGCGCGCGACCGGGCCTTGTTTGCCTGGCGCCGTGCGGCGACGTTCAATCCGATGTTTGTGTCCAGCCAGGCTGGGACAGGGTCCATTCTGGCCGATCATCCCGCTGCTATGATGTACTATCTGACCGAGGTTGAGACAGCCACGGCGGACTTCATCGCTGTGCTTCAGGCTCAGGAAGCCGAAACTATGGCGGTTGCCGACGCCTCTGCGGCTGAATAGTTCCACACGCGCGATCTTGAAAATCCCGGTATTTCCCTCATCTAGAGGGCTGTAACAGGCGGAATGAAAGGCCAGCGCGGCCCCATGTTTATTCAAACAGAACCTACCCCGAATCCGGACACGTTGAAATTCCTGCCAGGCCAGCCTGTGACAGGCGACACCGGCCCTTACGATTTTGCGTCCATCGATGAAGCCGGCACGAGCCCTCTGGCACAAGGCTTGTTCCAGGTTCAGGGCGTGGTGCGTGTCTTTCTGGGCAGCGATTTCATCTCTCTGTCCAAGGATCCGGACTCAGACTGGAAGCATGTCCGTCCGATGGCCTTGGCGGCCATCATGGATCACTTCGTGGCCGGTCTCCCGGTCATGGCCACTGACGCCGGAGCGATGCCCGCGGGCGAAAGCGGCGGCTCCGTCGAAGACTATGAGGGCGACGCTGCTGAGATCGTCGGAGAGATAATCGAGTTGATCGAAACGCGCGTGCGCCCTGCCGTAGCGCAGGATGGCGGCGACATCATCTTCCACCGCTTCGAGCCAGAGTCCGGCATTGTGCACCTGTCTATGCGGGGTGCGTGTGCAGGTTGCCCGTCTTCCACCTTCACGTTGAAGCAAGGCATCGAGAACATGCTCAAAGCCTACGTTCCGGAAGTGACTGCCGTCGAAGCGGCCCTTTAGTCGCGGGCGCCTAACTTGACTTCCCCGCCTCCGATGCGCGAGGCGGCGGCATGAGTGCAAGCACGTTTCCAATTTTTCTTTGCCTGCTGTCCGCAGTAACCGTCGCAGCCACGAACCTGTTCGTGAAGCGCGGCGGCGACGTGCTCTCGACCCGGATGATTGCATCGATCGCGATGGCGCTGAGCGTGGTGCCGTTCGTGCCTTTTGTGCCATTGCCAACTCCAGCAGTCTGGGGAGCACTGGCCATCTCGGTCGTGGTGCATTGGTTCTATCAATTTGCGATGATCCGCGCGCTGCATCGTGGAGACCTTTCGCTCGTCTTCCCGGTTATGCGCGGCTTGGCGCCCTTGCTGACGGCGGTCACTGCAACTTTTGTCCTGCATGAGAGTCCAAGCCCGCTCGGTTGGTTCGGCCTCCTCCTCGCGACAGCGGCATTGATCGTATTTGCGATGCCGGAGCAGAAAGGCGCAAAGCATCCCCCGCTTAAGCAGGCGGCTCTGTTCTGGGCCATGGTGACGGCGCTGGGCATCGCCTTCTATTCGGTGGCTGATGCGAACGGGACGCGGCTGGCGGCGAGCGCAGAAACCGTATTCACATTCGTCGTCTGGCTTTTTCTATTGGATTGGATCGGCATCACCGCCGCGATGTGCTGGATCCGCCGGGGCCAGGTCTGGGCCAATATTGCGCCTCAGATCCGTGATGGAACGATAGGCGGCTTGCTCGGTACGGTGTCCTATGGCGCTGCGCTTTGGGCGTTTACGATGTCAGAGGCCGCGAACGTCACGGCCATTCGAGAAACGTCAGTCGTATTTGGCGCGATCTTCGGCGCGGTTTTCTTGAAAGAGTCATTTGGCCCGAGGCGCATCCTCGCCGCGAGTATGCTGGCAATTGGCTTGATGATGCTTGAATTTGCGCCTTAGCGCTTGACGCTCGGGACGCACACAGCTTTGTGAGGCTCACAATGGCATCCAAAGGGCGCGTGATTGCGTAAACCGTGACATGACCGAACAAAACAACGATCTCGGCACTGCCGCAGACAAAGCGAACCAGATCTGGGCCGACCTCGTTCCTGTGATTGGCTTTATTCTCGTCTATAACGTGATGCGCCGCGTGACGATCAACGACACTTGGGCAAGCCCGGATACGGCCCTGTACTGGGCGACCGGAGTCCTGATCATCGCGACACTTTGGGCGGTCTCGAACTATTTGCGGCGCGGTGAACAAGTCCCGCTCTTCCTGGTGTTTACGGCGACCATTGTCGGTGGGTTCGGGCTATTGGGCATCGTCTTGCAGGAGAAATCCTTCCTCTATATCAAGCCGACCATCCAGCAATTATTCCTGGCCGGGATCATCTTTGGCAGTCTCGCCATGGGTCAAAATATCTGGAAGGTGATGTTCGATAAAGTGTTCGACCTGCCGGACTTTGCGTGGCGGACGCTGGCCATTCGCTGGGCGTTGTTCTTTGTTGCGATGGCCGTATGGAACGAGTTCCTTTGGCGCTACTTTGCCCCCGGCTTTGAGGAACCATTGAAGGTCCTCGGCGCGACGGTCGCTCCGGCCGGGAGCTATGACTTCCTGGGGCTCACGTTCGGGTCACGCGACGCCGAAGATGTTTGGGCGAACTGGAAGCTCGGCAATATGGTGATCACGTTCGTTTTCGGCGCAGCAAACGTTCCCTACACCTTAAAGCATCTGCGTGAGTCGGAAGCCGCTTAGCGGGTCAGACCATCGGTTCCAGGAGGATTGGCGAAGGGCGCAAAAGCATCGCTGTCGCGCGTCTCTGCATAATGCGTGAGCGCCCAGACGACGGTGGGAAAGGCAAGTTCTGACCAGGGAATGTCTTTCCACTCGACCAGTTTGACCTCTTCACTTTCCGGGCCGACGCCGTAATCGCCTTTCAAGTGGGCGCGGAACATGACCTGGACCTGTCCAATCCGGGGTACGGAATAGACCGCGAGAAGGCGATCAATCTCGATATCTGCGAGGGCTTCTTCCTGGGCTTCCCGCATGGCGGCTTCCTCAACCGACTCACCAAGTTCCATGAACCCGGCAGGAAGGGTCCAGAAGCCTTTTCGAGGCTCAATCGCGCGCTTGCAGAGCAGGATCTTGTCGCCTTTCAGAACCACCGCGCCCGCGACAATTTTCGGGTTCTGATAGTCGATGAAGTCACAGCGCTGACAAACGCGCCGCTCTTTATCGTCACCGATCGGTATTTCCAGGGCGAAATCGGGGGTCGCTTTGACTGTCATTTTTCTGTCAGCCTCTCGCTTTATGGGAGAATTCGATTGATCTGCACACGGTAAGTCTGTTTTTACAGTGCAGTGGGGCTGAAACAGGAACTAAGGCGGCGGGTATGAGCAAGCAAGAGACGAGTACCGATTTTACGCTCGCGCGTTCCGTCACGCATTTATTGCACCGGGCGCAGCAGGCAGCTGTGAACGAGTCTGCAGCAGCACTTGCTGACAAAGGCCTGACCATTCGACAGTTCGCCGTGCTCGCCGCGCTCAATGATGATGATGGCCAAAGCCAGTCCAGCCTGGTTGATGTGACCGGCATTGATCGATCGACCCTGGCCGACATGGTGTCCCGGATGGAGAAAACCGGGCTCGTCCAGCGGGTGAAGTCCGAGGAAGATGCGCGGGCCAAGGCTGTTTCCCTGACCGATGATGGCCGCGCGGCCTTTAACGGGGCAGCGCCAGACGTGATGGCGGCGGATGAAGTCCTGACCGAAGAATTGCGGAAATCGCGCCGCGAAAGCCTGTTGCTCTCGCTCTCAGTCATCTCAGGTGACTATGAGGATGAAGAGGAAGAACCGCGCAAAGCGAAGAAGAAAAAGAAAAAGAAGAAAAAGAAGAAGAAATAGACGCTCAGGCGTCGTCTTCGCGCTTCAACCGGTCCAGGCGGGCCTTCGACAAATGCACCTTTAGAAGGCTCAGCCCCACCATAAGGACGGGCAGGGCCACGCCGAGTATTGTGATCGACCAGATATAGATCGCGTCGTCTGCATAGTCGGGCATGGCTAGCTCCCCTCCAGCTTCAGGGCGAGATGTCGGTCCGCCTGCTGGGTATACACTTCAGATCTCATCAGCATCAGGATCATCGCGGCTGCAAACAGGGTGTGGCCCCCAAAGCCCCACAGCAACTGCTGCAGATAGACCGGGTTCATACCCTCATCGTCTGCCTGCGGTTCCGGGGCGCCGATGCTGAGCACGCTGGACGGTTGGTGAATGGTGGTTGTTTGCCACATATCGACCGAGACTTTGATGATCGGCACATTGACGATCCCAACCATTGCCAGGATCGCCGCTGCGCGGGCCGCTTTCTGGCGCGTTTCGAGCGCGGCCCGCAGAGCGATATAACCCAGAAACAGGAAGAACAGCACCAGGACGGACATCAGGCGACTGTCACCAAGAATGAGATTGTGCCACCCGGAGCCCCATCCCTTTTGGCCCCAGATCGACCCGGTAATGAAGCAAAGCGCTGTGTAGCCTGCGCCGATGGGAGCAATGGCACGCGCCGCGACGTCTGCGAGCTCGTGACGCCAGATGTACCAGACGAAACTTGCCGCCGCGAGCGCGGCGTAGAGCCCCATGCAGAGCCATGCGGATGGCACATGCGTGAACATTGCGCGCATCAGGTCACCGCCTTGTCGCTCATCCGGTGGAACGACGAGCAGGCCATTGTACAGGCTCCAGCCGATCATCACGGCGCCGAGCCCAAAGCAGATCGGCACGGCGAGACGCGAAAACCGCATGAAGCGGAGCGGATTGGCGAGATAAGACAACATGCTGGACAGATACCCTCCCTCTACTCCGCCGCCAACCGCAAAGCCGCGCCCATGGCAGCGGGTGCGACACCAAGCGCAAACAGAGTACAGGCGCAGAGAAAGAGGAAACTTGGACTCCCCAGTCCTGCATCAACCATCTGCACGCCGAATATCAGCGCCGGAACATAGAGTGGGAGCGCGATCAATGCGATTAACAGACCGGCGCGGGCGACACTGGCGGACAAAGCCGCCGCGACGCCGCCCCAGAGGAAGAAAACCAATCCGCCCAGTCCATAGCCTAACATGGCTGGGACCATCTTTTCCGGCGGTACGCCCAGCATGAACCCGATGAGCGGGGTGAGCAGCACCAACGGAAACCCCGAGACGAGCCAATGAGTGAGCGTTTTGATCGCTGCGATGAGCGAAATGGAGCCTGCATCCTGAAGCCAGAGATCGAGCGCGCCGTCCTGCAGGTCTGCCTGAAACACGCGCTCCAGCGTCACCATCGAGGAGAGCGCGAGCGCCAACCACAATATGCCCGGCCCCACGCGGCTCAAGAGTTCTGCCTCTGAGCCAAGCGTAAACGGCACCAGGGCAGCCGTGCCCGCGAAGAAACCGAGCGGAAGCAACACGCCCGCCCCGGACGCCCAGGCTTCAGATAGCGACGACCGAAAGGCCGAGAAGAGAGGAGACGGGTTCATTTTGCACTTACCTGGGTCGGTGCTTGTCGTCTCAAAAGGCATATCGCTACAATCAAAGCACAACCTCCCGGCTTGCGGTAACCGGCGCTTGCCCATGCAGCGCGGCGATCACGGCGCCTCCGGCGGCGCAATGTGTTTCGATCATACTCGCGAGGTGCGCCTGCCCATCTGTGTCCAGCGCATTAAAGGGCTCATCGAGTAGCCAGAGCTTGCGGTCCTGCACTTTCAATCGCGACAAAGCTGTGCGGCGCTTCTGGCCCGCAGACAGCATTCGGCAGGGAACGTCTGCTGGCCGCGTCATTCCCATGTCCGACAAGATGGCTGGCAGGTCTGCGTCGCTGCCCCAGACCTGCGCCCAGTGTTTCAGATGCGATCTGGGTGTTTCGTGCGCCTTCAGGCCGTTTGTGTGACCGATCCAGTGATGCAGGCCTTGGCGTTCCACCTGACCTGCCTGCGGTTCGGACAGGCCTGCCAATCGCCGCAAGAGGGTTGTTTTACCGGACCCATTGGCGCCGCGCAGGATGATCAACTCGCCCGCAGCAGCGTCGATTGATACGTTGCGAAACAAAATGCGTTCACCCCGTACCGCGCCCAGGTCACGGCCGGTCATCAAGACTGGATCGCTCAAATTTGATCTCCCGTTGCGGCATCTTGTCCATACGCCGCATCCCCTGCCGATTGCGTCTTTTCCACAGCCGGTATAGGAAGCGGGCGAGACGCGCGACGCCACGCGTATGCGCCTGTATTCACGCACAAAAGAGAGGTCCGATCGCCCATGCCTTCCCTCGATAGTTTCAAGGCCCGCCAGACACTTACCGTAGACGGTAAGGATTACACTTACTACTCCCTCGATGCCGCAGCCAAAAATGGCCTCGGTGACGTCTCCAAGCTCCCGGCGTCCTTGAAAGTCCTGCTCGAGAATATGCTCCGCAACGAGGATGGCACGACGGTCACGAAAGACGACATCACGGCGTTCAAGACCTGGATCGAGAATGGCGGCAAGGTCACTCACGAAATCGCTTATCGTCCTGCCCGCGTCCTGATGCAGGATTTTACCGGTGTTCCGGCGGTGGTCGATCTCGCTGCGATGCGCGATGCGGCTCAGAACCTCGGCGCCAGCGCTCAGGCGATCAACCCGCAAGTCCCGGTTGATCTGGTCATTGATCACTCTGTCATGGTCGACAATTTTGCTGGCCCTGACAGCTTCAAGAAAAATGTCGACGTTGAGTATGAGCGCAATCAGGAGCGCTACGAGTTCCTGCGTTGGGGCTCTACCGCGTTTGAGAACTTCCGTGTTGTGCCTCCGGGAACCGGAATCTGTCATCAGGTGAACCTGGAATATCTCGGTCAGACCGTCTGGACCAAAGAGGTTGATGGCGAAACTGTTGCCTATCCAGACACATGTGTGGGAACAGATTCGCACACCACGATGATCAATGGCCTCTCCGTTCTCGGTTGGGGTGTTGGCGGGATCGAGGCAGAAGCCGCGATGCTCGGCCAGCCGGTCTCTATGCTGATCCCTGAAGTCATCGGCTTTAAGCTGACGGGCAAACTGCCAGAAGGCGCAACGGCGACCGACCTGGTTCTGACCGTGACCAAGATGATGCGCGACTATGGCGTCGTCGCGAAGTTCACTGAATTCTTCGGACCTGGACTGTCCAACCTGACCCTGGAAGATCAGGCGACCTTGTCCAACATGTCTCCTGAGTTTGGCTCAACCTGCGCTTTCTTCCCGGTCGATCAGGACACTATCAAATACCTCACCAACACGGGCCGCGACGCAGACCGTATCGCGCTCGTCGAAGCTTATGCCAAGGCTCAAGGGTACTGGCGTCCAGATATGGCTGATCCAGTGTTCACCGACACGATTGAGCTCGACCTCTCCACTGTTGTCCCAAGCATTTCCGGACCGAAACGCCCGCAGGACCAGGTTTTGCTCTCAGAAGCCGACACTCGGTTTGCTGAGGCCATGGTCAAAGAGTTTGGCACCGCTGCAGATGATGCGACCAGCGTTCAGGTTGAAGGCGAAGACTTCTCGGTCACGCATGGCGACGTGTTCATTGCCGCGATCACATCCTGCACCAACACCTCAAACCCAAGCGTGCTCATCGCTGCGGGTCTGGTCGCGCGCAAAGCCGCTGCGCTAGGCCTCAATCGCAAGCCTTGGGTGAAAACCTCGCTCGCACCGGGCTCGCAAGTCGTGACGGATTATCTCGACAAAGCGGACCTGACCAAGGATCTCAACGCCCTTGGCTTTAACCTGGTGGGCTATGGATGTACGACCTGTATCGGGAATTCCGGTCCGCTTCAGCCTGAGATTTCGAAAGCCATCTCGGACGGCAACCTGGTCTCTTGCTCGGTTCTATCTGGTAACCGGAACTTCGAAGGCCGCATCGGCCCAGACATCAAAGCGAACTATCTCGCCTCGCCGCCACTGGTCGTAGCATACGCGATTGCGGGCTCGCTCAAGATCAACATTTCCACCGAGCCGCTAGGCCAGGACAAGGACGGGAACGATGTCTACCTGAAAGACATCTGGCCGACCTCCCACGAGATCGCTGAGATCATGGGCGAATGCGTGACACCGCAAATGTTTGCGGAACGCTACTCAGACGTCTTCAAAGGCGACAAGCAGTGGCAGGGAATCGAAGTCAGCGGTGGCCAGACTTATCGCTGGCCGATGGGCTCGACCTATGTTCAGAACCCACCTTACTTTGAAGGCATGACGGGCGACGTCGAAGCGCCTGAAGATGTTCACAATGCCCGCGTGCTGGCTCTGTTCGGTGACTCGATCACCACAGACCACATTTCTCCGGCTGGATCGATCAAGGCCTCAAGCCCGGCGGGTGAATACCTTCAAGGCAACCAGGTCAGCGTGCTGGACTTTAACTCTTATGGTTCGCGCCGTGGGAACCATGAAGTGATGATGCGCGGCACCTTCGCCAATATTCGCATCAAGAACCAAATGGTGCCGGGTGTTGAAGGCGGCGTAACCGTCCACCACCCAAGCGGTGACCAGATGGCGATCTATGACGCTGCAATGCGCTACATGGAAGACCGTGTGCCGCTGGTTGTGTTTGCCGGGAATCTCTACGGCAACGGATCTTCACGCGATTGGGCCGCTAAAGGCACGGTCCTGCTGGGTGTGAAAGCTGTTGTTGCCGGATCGTTTGAGCGTATTCACCGCTCCAACCTGATCGGCATGGGCGTGCTGCCGCTTGAGTTTAATGATGGCGTCACCTGGGAATCGCTTGGTCTGAAAGGCGACGAGCAGGTCACGATCGAAGGCATCAACCAGATCCAGCCGCGCCAGAAAGTTGATGTGCACATCACCAAAGCGGACGGTTCCAAAGTGGTCGCGAGCACGACGGTTCGTATCGATACCGACAATGAGCTCGACTATTATCGCAATGGCGGCATTCTTCACTATGTGCTGCGCAACCTGGCGAATGAGGCCGCATAACGCTGTCCTCACAGCCAAGTGAATTGATCCAAGGGCGAAGAAGCCGTTATGAGGTTCTCATGATGCGTTTCTTCGCCCTTTTTGTATTCGCTGTATCTTCACTGGGAGCAGCGATGGCCGAGGCTGATCGCCCGGTGCTGGTTGAGCTATTTGCTAACCAGAACTGTCCAGCGTGCCCGAAAGCCCACCGGACAATGGCGCAGATGAGCGAAGAGCGAGACGATATTTTCGTGCTGACTTGGACGGTCAACTACTGGGACTATCTCGGAGATCCTGATCCGATGGCGTTGCCCGTCGCGAAAGATCGGCAAATGGCTTATACCGACCGGCTCAGTCTGCGCGCGCCTTATACGCCGCAGTCCTTCTATGACGGCGCGAAGGAATGTCCCGGAACGCGCAAGCGCGATATCCGCCGCAATATCAGCCAGCGTCAGGACGGCCGGACAGAGGATGCACCGCAATTAAGCTGGGATGGCGAGTATGTTCGCGTTGTTGGTGCGGATGCGACGGCGCTCGAACTGGTCATGATTGAATATCTCGCCGGCGATGCCAATCAGACGAACATGGTCAATCCGGTGATCAAATCAGAGTCGCTTGGCCTCTGGACGACCGCGGATGATGCGTTTTCTGTCACCTGCGAGACTAGCTGCGCCATCCTCCTGCAAGAGCAGGATGTGGGCGAAGTGATCGATGTCTTACCGCTAAATTAGTCGGGTCAGTGTTTGCGGGACAGCGCGTTGAGCTGTTCCTGCATGGCTTCCATCTGGGCGCGCAATAATTCGACAGCGTCTTCGCTGTCATCGTTTGCACTAGCCTTTTCCCCGCGCTTAGATTTTCGCGTATTGAGGCCAGGCGTGAACATGCGCACGGCCTTCTCGAACATTTCCATATTGGCGCGGGTTTGCTTCTCGACCAGCGCGAACGGATTGGCACCGCCCATAGCTTTGGTCCATCGCTCCTGGCTTTCGGAGAAACTGTTCATGCTCATCTCAAGCCAGGCCGGGAGCAGGGTCTGAGACTTGCCGCCATAGAAACCGATCAGCTTACGCAGAAAGTTCACAGGCAAGGCGCCTTCGCCCTTATTCTCTTTTTCGAAAATGATCTGAGTGAGCACTTGCCGCGTCAGGTCTTCACCGGTCTTGGCGTCGACGACTTCAAAGTCGACTTCTCTGCGAACCAGTTCCGACAAGTGATCAAGCGTTACATAGGATGAGGTCGACGTGTCATACAGCCGCCGATTGGCGTACTTCTTGATGATCACCGTGCCGGTTGCACCATTCGATTTAGCCATGTCCTGCCCTTTCTTAAGGCAAACCCCATTTACCCTGCCGCGGTCTTTTGCTGATCAGCGTCTGCGCGTTCCCCGACGAAAGTACGATTGCACTAAATGTCAGATACGTGCTTACATCTGATTGAGCGGTCGCAGCAAATTTTATGCTGCACAGCATATACGGAGGGAAGATCATGTCCAGAACAGCGCTGGTAACAGGGGGCACGCGCGGAATCGGCCTGGCGATCAGCAAAGGTTTGAAAGCTGCTGGCTACGCTGTCGCCGCCAATTATGGCGGCAATGATGAAGCGGCCAAAGCCTGCGAACAGGAAACCGGCGTCAAATGCTACAAGTTTGATGTATCGGACTATGATGCGGTGGGCGCTGGAATCGCAGCGATCGAAGCCGAACTCGGGCCGATTGATATCGTCGTCAACAATGCAGGCATTACCTGGGATGGACCTTTCCATAAAATGAGCCTTGAGCAGTGGCAGAAGGTTATCGCGGTTGATCTGGACTCTGCTTTCAACGTCACCCGCCAGGTTTGGGAGGGCATGCGCGAACGTGGATTTGGGCGCGTCATCAATATCTCCTCGATCAATGGTCAGAAGGGCCAGTTCGGACAGGTCAACTATTCCGCGGCCAAGGCGGGATTGATTGGTTTCACCAAAGCGCTCGCTCAGGAAGGGGCCAAGAAAGGCATCACCGTGAACGTTGTCTGTCCGGGCTATATCGATACGGAAATGGTTCGCGCCGTTCCCGAAAAAGTGCTCGAGAGCATCATCGCAACCGTCCCTGTCGGGCGGTTGGGGAAAGCGGAAGAGATCGCCTCAATGTGCGCCTACCTCGCCAGCGAAGATGCCGCCTTCATCACCGGCGCTACAATGACCGTGAATGGCGCTCAGTACATCGCGAGCTAATCAGCCTCCACGATTTGCAGATGCCTCGGATACGTCAGGTCGAGCTCCAGTTCTGAGATATAGCCTCGAACCCGGATCTCTGTCCCGACCGGCAGACCGCACGCCGTGCGTGCATCGCGCCGAATGCTGAGCGTGAGGTTAGCGCCTTGCAGGGCGCGGCGACAGGCCGGAGGATATCTGGTGTCTGTCGGAACGGGGAGCGCCACTCCGATGCGTCCATGGATAATGCGGAAGCCACGCAGCGTTTGCGACACACCCCTGGCGTCCTGCACGCGATAGTCGGCGCTCGACCACAAGCCGGTCTCTGATGCCCGGGCCTCGGCTTCCAGGTTCATCAGTTCGTCCCCGCGCGCCGCGGTGTCTGGATAGAGCCGGACCCACGCACCGCCCCGTTCCAGCATTTCAGCGTTCAGCCAGACATCTGGACCGGCCCCGTCAATGGTCACCACGTGCGCGAGCGCGCGGTCATAACGATCGCGGGTGATCCCGGGATAATAGAGCTGGACCCGTCGCCCAAGAGTGAGGTCTTCCAGAATACGCGCGCTCTCAGCGGCATAAGGTTCGGCCGGGCGGTCGCGTGGATAGAGCGCAGGCGCTTCGATGGACACCAGTCGCACACTCTGCCCGGTATCGAGGACGAGCGCATCGCCGTCGATCACGTTGACGACGCGTCCGGTCTCTCCTGGCTGCATGTCTGGCAGGGGCGATGCGCTCCCGCAGGCTGCTAGCAAAATGACAAGTCCCCCGATGACGCGGCGCGGCATCTTTCCTCGGCGATCTGTCCCCTTGATTGATATTTCGCAGCTTTAGCACACTGGCCTACATGCGATAGGATCAGCGTTAAACAGTGTTTAATCGAACCCGTGGCATTCTCTTTGTGGGATATTTTGGAGATTGAGCAATGTTGCGAGCAACACTGTTGGCGCTGGCTTTTGTCGGCACGAGTTCACTTTCAGCTTTGGCGAACGGCCTCACCGCGGAACAAGTGGTCGAGCGTGTGACGGTTGCGGTCGATGCAAATGGCAATGAAGTTCGCACTTATGCCCTCGCCGAAGAAGTCGCGCCCGGTGACGAGGTTCGATACAGCCTCGCCTATACCAATGCTGGCGAGGCGGCTGCGGATTCAGTGAACCTCGTCATGCCTGTCCCGAGCGCCGTGACATATATCGAGTCGTCTGCGTCGGGTCGCGCCGATGAGCTCACGTTCTCTTCGGATGGCGGAAAAACGTTCGCAACACGTGCCGCTTTGAAAACCTCCGAAGGCGATCAGATACGCTTTGCCACGTCGGCTGACATCACCCACGTTAAATGGGCGTTCCCAAATCCGATCGCTCCCGCGGCCACCGGGACAGTCAGCTTCAGCGCAATACTGAAATAGGCCTGCGTCTTAAGCGTAATAATTCAGTTTCAGACCTGGTTCTGGCCACGTGCACTTGGCCAGTTTGCCGGTGCCCGAAAGCGTTACCCAGGCTTCATTCAGGCCTTCATCGCCAAAACAGATATTCGTCACGAACGGGTCCGGGAACGCGATATGGCTATGCGCCCCTTCCGGTGTGATCGTCGTGATCCCACCGTTCAAAATGGTCGCCACACAGATATTCCCAGACGCGGCAACGGCCAGGCTGTCGAAATATTGAAGATGCGGCATGGTCGCGACGACGCGGCCTTTATTGAACGGGCTGGTCTGCTCAATTTTACCCGGCGCGCTGAGGTCAAACGCCCAGAGCCGCGCGGTCATCGTGTCTGCCATGTAGACCGTCTTCTCGTCCGGAGAGAGGCCAACCCCATTCGGAGACGTGTGGTGGTGATCAAGCTCAACCGCTTCGCTCCCGCCATTTGCGAGAAAGAACAGACCGCCAAAGTCCCGGTGGCGCGAATAGGTCTTCCCGTGATCGGTAAAGTAGAGATTGCCATCACGGTCGAAGACGAGATCATTCGGACCTTTAAGCGGGAAACCTTCCACCGTGTCGAGGACCCGTTCGACTTTGCCAGTCGATAGGTCGATCCGCTCGATCCGACCGCCGGAATAATCGTCTGGGCAGTTGCCGGGGATCAGCAGGCCATTTCGCTCATGGTATTTGAAGCCGCCATTGTTGCAGATCCACAGCGCGCCATCGGGTCCTATTGCAGCCCCGTTGGGGCCTCCACCCGGCGTCGCAATGACTTCCTTACGCCCATCGCCCCAGATCCGGGTGACGCAGCCCTTTGAAATCTCGACGAGGATGATGGAGCCATCTTCCATCCAGACTGGGCCTTCCGGAAATCCGAGGTCGTCTGCAACCAGTTCAAAATCCATGCGCCGCTCTCCTGATTTACCTGGAGACTTTGGCGCGGTCGCTCAAAGTGCGCAAGATTTACGCGAGGCGATCCAGCGTCCGGATGGTGAAGTCAAACTGGTTCTTGTCATCCGCCTCGACCCGGCGGCTGTCTGTCTCCTTGAACACCGAGGTATCGAATTCGGGGAAGAAGGCGTCCCCATCGATCTCGGTCTCCACTTCAGTCACGTACAGCCTGTCGGCGAAGGGCAGAGCGGCGGTATAGATCGCGCCGCCACCAACCACGAAGAGCTCGGTCTTGCCACCAGCAATCGCCAGTGCGCGGCCGGTCGCAATCGCAGCCGCCATTGATGTGAATACTCTAGCACCCGGGGCGCCGTACTGACCGTCGCGGCTCAGCACGATATTATCGCGTCCTGGAAGCGGTTGTTTTGGCAAGCTCTCCCATGTCTTGCGGCCCATAATAACGGGGCAACCTCGCGTAGTGGTTTTGAAGTGTATGAGGTCATCCGAGAGGCGCCAGGGTAAATCGCCGTCCTTGCCGATCGCACCATTGCGAGCGCGCGCGACAATCAAACAGAGTTTGACGCTGGACATGCTGGACTCGCTCCGTATGTGTTGACCCCAATGATCTGTTGCGATTAGGCGCGTTCGTGGGGCCATGACAAGAATAGATGTGAGGCGGGCAGGTGTTTCTGGATATTTATAATGGGCTCATCAGCGCACTGACGAACGGGCAGCCGCAATATTTGCTGGTGGTCATATTGGGTTTGGCCGCGACCTATTACATCATCTACAGATTGGGTGGACGGATCTGGGCCTACATCTATGTGGCGCTGATTCCGTTCTTGAATTGGTCCTTCGGAATCATTCCTGAATTCGCGATTGCCGAACCGAACGAGACCTTCTCCAAGGGATTGTCTCTGCATCCGATGACCGTGGTCACTGGCCTTGTCTTTGTCGTCCGTGACTTCGTGCAGCGCGAAATGAAACAGATGGTGCTGGTCTGTATGGCGCTCGCGATCGGGTGGTCCTTCTTCTACGCGTGGCCGGTTATTGCACTGGCATCCGGACTGGCTTTTGCGATCTCAGAATTCTTTGACTGGCTGCTATTCACCTTCACCAAGTATCGCCTGTCGACGCGCATACTTTTGTCGTCGGCCGTCGCGGCCCCCATCGATACATCCATTTTCCTCTACGGCGCAGATCTCGCCAAGCAGATCAATGCGGGGAAAGAACTCGCCTTCAGTGCAGCTGGTTTACCGATTGCCGATGGCAACACATTGCATCTGGCGAATTGGGTCGTGTTTATCATCGGGAAGATGATTGGCGCTTTTGTGGTGTCTTACATGATCCGAAAACAAGAAGACGCCGGAAAAATCAGTCCGCACGAGGCCTAGACTTGCACCTCAGACTTGGGTCTGGATTGGGGCCTAGCCCGAAGCCGGCTTGAAGCTCCCGCTGTGCGCCATCGCCCATTCATGTGCGAGGTGCGTACCCGCGCCATCTTCCAAGAGGGCATTCTGCGTCAAAAGCTTATAGAGCCGATCCGCCGGAACTGATTCCTCAGTCGCCGTGCGGTGCATGATGTGATGCGGCGCAAGCTCATCCGGATGGTGACAGCCAGCGGCGCCAACAACCTCCATCAATGCTTCGACGGTGTTCTTGTGAAAGTGAAAGACGCGGTCGGCCTTGTCCGCAACGACGAGCCCGCGTTGACGCCCCGGGTCAGACGTCGCGATGCCGGTTGGGCATGTATTATTGTGACAGTGGAGCGACTGCACACAGCCAAGCGCAAACATGAAGCCGCGTGCTGTGTTGATCCAGTCAGCCCCGAGGGCGAGCGACGCTGCCATATTGTAGGCGGAGACCTGCTTGCCACTGGCGCCAAGCTTGATGTCATCTTTGAGGCCGCACCCAACAAGGGCGTTGCGCGCAAATACCAGACCCTGGCGCAGCGGCGCACCGACATGATCGAGGAACTCGGCGGGCGCGGCGCCCGTGCCGCCTTCTGCGCCATCGATGACGATAAAATCAGCCCGCTGCCCGGTCTCGACCATGGCTTTGCAAATCGCCAGGAACTCCCAGCGATTGCCGATGCAGAGCTTGAAGCCCACCGGCTTACCGCCGGATAGATCGCGAAGCTGGTCGAGGAAATCGAGCAGGCCTTTCGGTGTGTCGAAGGCCGTGTGGTGAGGCGGCGAGAAGCAGGTCTCACCGATTGGAATGCCGCGCGCTTCGGCAATTTCAGCGGTCACTTTCGCGCCAGGCAGCACGCCGCCATGACCGGGTTTCGCGCCCTGGCTGAGCTTGACCTCGATCATTTTGATTTGGTCCAGCTTCGCCGTCTCTTCGAATTGCTGGGCGTCGAAACTTCCGTCACGGGCGCGGCATCCGAAATAGCCTGACCCAAGCTCCCAGACCACGTCGCCGCCGCCAGCTTTGTGATGGCGCGAGACCCCGCCTTCGCCGCTATCGTGGAAGAACCCGCCTTTCGCCGCGCCGCGATTTAGCGCTTCGATGGCATGCGCACCGAGCGACCCAAAACTCATGGCCGAGATATTGAGGATGCTTGCAGAATATGGCTGCTTCGTTCCCGGCGCGCCGATTTGAATGCGCGGATCGGATTCCTCCGGATGCGCGGCGGCGATCGAGTGCGAGACCCATTCATGCGGCGGATGCTCAATATCGAGATGGCTGCCAAACGGCTCAACTGACGAGACGTTTTGCGCCCGCGCATAAACCATGGCGCGTTGTTCGTGGTTGAACGGTCGGCCTTCGGTCTGGCTTTCCACAGCATAGGATCGAAAGAACGGACGGATCGTCTCCGCAACACCGCGCAGGCGTCCGAGCAGCGGAAAATTGCGCCACAATGTATGCCGGGTCTGAACCAGGTCGCTGAGGCCAACCAGTGTCAGCGCCCCAAACAGCGCAACCGATCCCCAAAACCAGACAGACGTCAAAGTGCCCCACAGGCTCAGCGCCAAAAGCGTGAGCACGATCAAGAAAGGAATAAAACGGATCAAGGTGCCCCTCCAATATTCTTGTAGCCTAAATTCCCAGTTCTTGGCGTCAAACCGAAACGTCGCTGGCCTGCGACGTGGGATCACGATAAGCAAAATGTGTGGGAGGAAATTCGATGATCAAACGATCCATAATACCAACAGCTTTCGTCTTGATGCTGGCGGCGGGTACGGCGCAGTCGCAAGACTCAACGCAGAAATTTGAGCGGCCATATTGGACCGACCGTCCAGTCATAGAAGCGGTTGGACGTGCTTTGATCGAAATTCCACCCAATCGCG
Source organism: Henriciella sp. (assembly GCA_017642885.1). Taxonomy (GTDB): domain Bacteria; phylum Pseudomonadota; class Alphaproteobacteria; order Caulobacterales; family Hyphomonadaceae; genus Henriciella. The sequence continues at coordinate 102,153 of JAEPOM010000009.1, forward strand.
GCACGTTCTCCGTGAGGTTCGTCGAGACGGATGGAGATGCGAAGGATGCCATGCAAGCCGCCGTTGAAAGAGCTCGAAATGCTTATGCGGCGATAAAGTCGGTTTCTGGAGATGATTCCGAGGTCACGACATCCGTTCAAGTGGAGCCCTATTTTGAGCAGTATCGTGATCGCGATGGAGACCGCGTGGAGAATCGGCGAGCTGACAAGGTCAAAGGCTATCAAGCGGTGGTGAGCGTAAATGTCTTGGTCAAGGATGTTGATTTGGCTGGAGAGGCGCGGGCTGCCGCTCTGGCGCTGGGTCCGGAAGAAGCCGGTTCGCTGCGTTTGTATTTGCAGCGCACGGCTGAGGTTCTGCAGCAAGCCTATCAAGCCGCGGTTAGCGATGGTGCGGCCCGGGCACAAATTAGTGCGGCAGCCGCAGATTCCAAACTTGGGAAATTATTAGTCGTGCAGGAGGGCCGCGGACCGTGTCTCGGGACATGGTATGGTCGCGCTGGAGTGAAAGAAAACAGTTTCGCGTATGACAGCCAAGCTTCCGTCGCGTTGGAAACTGTCAGCGTTACAGCATCGGCTCGCGAGAGATTCTCGTCGACCGTCGCGCAAGCGGATATTGACGCGTTAAACCTACCCTCCGACCGCCCCAAAGAAGCGGTCGAAGCGCAAGTTTGTATGATCTACGCCGTCGACGAGTAATTAGAACCCGTTCAGTTTGGCATAGCGATCGCGGTGGTAGGAGCCGCCGCCGAGCAGGGCTTCCTGCACGCGAGCGCGCTTCATGTAGAGGCCGCTATCATGCGCATCCGTCATGCCGATTCCGCCATGGAATTGCACGGTTTCGTTTGACACGAGGTGGATCAGGTCCGAGGCGCGGGCCTTGGCAAGGCTTGCCAGTTCGGCCATGTCATTGCGGTTTTCATCGACGCCGGACAAGGCTGCCGCGATGCAAGACCGGGTCAGTTCCAGGTCGGTGAACATTTTTGCTGCACGATGCTGCAGACTCTGAAACGAGCCAATCAGTTGCCCGAACTGTTTGCGGGTCTGCATGTATTCCAGCGTCATGTCGAAGGCCGCCTGTGCGCTGCCCAGAGCTTCTGCTGCCAGAGCAATCCGGCCACGGTCCAACGTCGGCTCCAGCACTTCCCACCCGGCATCGACCGCGCCAAGCACGCTGTCTTCGCCGACCGCGACGTCCTCAAGCGTGAGGTGCGCGGCGCCATGAGAATCGACTGTATTGAGTGCGTTTACGCTCAAGCCGTCTGCATTGTTCGGGACCAGGAACAGGCTGATGCCATGCGCCTGACCAGCTTCGCCGAAGGTGCGTGCTGCGATAATGAAGACGTCGGCGTGATGCCCGTCCGGAACATAGCGTTTCGCGCCATTCAGCGTGTAGCCCTGACCATTGCGCTCGGCTTCGGTCGCGATGTTGAGCGGCGCGTGGTGCGTACCTTCATCAACAGCCAGCGCGACAGTTGCCTCGCCGCTTGCGATCTTGGGGAGCCATTCGGCCTTTTGCGCTTCCGACCCGCCGAGGATGAGTGCACTTGCGCCCATGACCGCGGTTTGGAGGAGCGGTGTGGCGGCAATCGTGCGGCCCTGAGCTTCCATGATCTGGCCCATGGCTACCATGCCCAGTCCGACACCATCATATTCTTCCGGCACGAGCACGCCAAAGAAACCGAGCTCGGCGAGCTTGCCGCGCATCTCCGCGTCGACGCCATTAGCGCCGCCATCGCGCAATTCGCGTAGATGGCTCACCGGCATTTCATCGCGCGCGAACGCCATCGCCGTGTCGCGCAACATTTGTTGGTCTTCAGATAGAACGAAGCTCATTTGAAAGTCTCCTCGACTTTTGCATCGCGGTGTTCACGCCAGGCTTCCGAAAACGGTTTGGCCAACCGGCGTGCAAGAAAGAAAAAAAGGCCCGCGATAAGGGTCAGAACAATTAGCATTACTAGATCAGAAACGCTGGGTCTTTCCCGCGCGCTCATCATCAGGGTAGCGATCAACATGATCGCTGCGGGGGCAATTGCGGCGAATCCGCCGGGCACACGCCACCGATCAGGTTGGCGTCGAAATGCCACCCACCCGCCGATCAGGGCAGGCCAAATGAACAAGGCAAAGATCAGCGCTATCTGCACGGTTTATTGGTGCTCCCGCAGACCGAGGACGCGCTTGGCGACCACGTTGAGATTGATTTCACTGGTGCCGCCTTCGATCGAGTTACCCTTCGAGCGGAGCCAGCCGCGTGTGGCTTTCTTGGCGTCTTCGGCGAAACCATCACCGGACCAACCAAGGCCGTCTGTGCCGAGCGCTTCAACCAGCAGTTCGCACTTGTCCTGGTTCATCTTGGCGGCGGCGTACTTCATGATTGACGCGGTATGCCCGACTTCCTGTCCGGCTTTGGCTTCTTCGGTCGAGCGCTGCACGGTCAGGCCGAACGCCTTGGCGTACATCAGGTGATCGGTAATGCGGGCCCGCAAGTCGCCATCCGCAACGCGTCCGGTTTCATCGACACCGACATGCTGTTTCGCATAGTCTTGTGGTGGCAGGATACCGGAGCCGCCCGTGCCACCAAATCCGCCGGCGGAAATCGATGACCGCTCGAACTGGAGCAGACGCTTGGCGATGGTCCAGCCGCCATTGAGCTTACCAACCAGCTGGTCTTTTGGCACTTTCACATCGGTGAAGAAGGTTTCGCAGAATGGCGAAGAGCCGGAGATCAGTTTAATCGGGCGGGCTTCTACGCCTTCGGTTTGCATATCGAAAACGAGGAAGCTGATGCCTTCATGCTTCACGCTCTTATCGGTCCGGACGAGACAGAAGATCCAGTCGGCCTGATCAGCATAAGAGGTCCAGACTTTCTGGCCATTGATGAGCCAATGGTCGCCCTTGTCCTCGCACTTGGTCTGAAGGTCGGCGAGATCAGATCCCGCGCCAGGTTCTGAATAGCCCTGGCACCAGCGTGTCTTGCCTTTGACGATATCCGGGATGAAGCGCTTCTTTTGTTCGTCATTGCCGAACTCGAGAAGGGCTGGCCCGAACATCCAGAGGCCGAACGAAAACAAAGCGGGTCGCGCTTTGATACGGCGCAGCTCTTGCTGCAGAATGCGTGCCTGCGCCTTGTTGAGGCCGCCGCCGCCATATTCGGCGGGCCATTCCGGCGCGGTCCAGCCATTCTCGCCCATGCGTTCAAGCCAGACTTTCGAGTCCGGGTTCTTGAATGCTTCGCGCGTGCCGCCCCAAACGATTTCATCGTCCTTCATCGGCGTGCGCATGCTCGGTGGGCAGTTTTCCTCGAGCCAATTCTGCACATTGGTGCGGAATTCTTCGAGATCTTCGGGGGCGTCAAAGGCCATCATCATTCTCCCGTTTTGGTGCGGATGCACCTGCTTTTGTTCGCAGATGCAGCACCTTAACGGGCAGGCAAGTCAATGACCATGTCTGACGCCGGGGCAGAGCCTACCCTTCGACGGGATACGCGAACTCCTCGCGGGTGATCTTACCCTCCTGATTGACGTGATAGGTCGCAATCTCGCGCATCTGCATGCGCTGGCCGCTCTCTTTTTGAGTAACATCAATATCGAAGATCACACTGAACCGGTCATCGCCATGGACGAAAGGCCCCTCAACTTTGCTCGAGTGCAGCTCATGCGCGCCATACCACCATTCATTCTTGGCTTTGATGGCGGCCAGACCGACGGCTTCAGCATTGCCATCTGGCATGGCGACGGCTTCAACCGAAACCGCGTCCTGCGCATAGTAATTGTCCTGCAGAGCCTGCTCGTTCTGATTAGAGCAATGCTCAACCAGAGCCTGTCCGAGTTGCATGAGTTCTTGTGGTGTTGGCATGTCTGTCCTCCTTCTTTGCGCGAGAACATAATGCGAACAAAGTCACTTGAGTCAAGTGACAGTTTTGTTGTCTAGAACCGGCCAAACATACCGTGTTCAGGGCCCGTCTCCACGCCGATCAGGTTCATCAGGTGGACGACGACGAGGAACACGCCGAACACGCAGCCGATCATCACCAGGCCCCATGGCACCTGGTGAGGTCGCTGATCCTTCTTGCGAACCGTGCCGAGCTTGGACTGCGCAAACACGCCCAGAACAATCAGGCCCGTCGCGAGGCTGAGGCTTATGATCCAGTCGAATAGTATGTCCGTGGCTCCGCATCATGAGGGTGATGCGGGGTCTTTGCCCAGAAAAATGGCTTGTTCGCAAGCTCCCAAAGCGCACGATATGCAGCGAGGCTATGTAGCGGCCAGTAGAGCGGGCGCGTCGCAATTGCCAGAAGACGGGTCCAGCTCCATCTTCCCGGTGCAATCAGGTCGCCAAACAGCCCAACGCCGAGCCCCGCAATCAGTAGTCCCAGTCCCGCTTGGCCGATTTCGAGGTGCCCGGACCAAACCGCTAATGCGACTAAGGCGGCGCATGGCGCGTGGACGAGCGGGGCGAGGATCGCGCCGCCCAGCGTGAGCTGCGCCACCAGGAACTGAACAAGCCCCATCTGGCGGAGCGTTGTTGCGGGATCTCGCATCAGGACCAACCAGGTTTGCAAATACCCTTTCAACCAGCGACTGCGCTGCGCGTACCAGACACCAAACTCTGTCGGCGCTGATTCAAAAGTGGGTGCCGGAATGGTTTCAATCATCAGCCCGGCTCTGGCCAATCGAATTCCCAGATCCGCGTCTTCAGTGACATTCCAGGCATCCCATCCGCCGGCGGCCAGAAGGGCTTCTCGCCGAAAATGGTTGCTCGTCCCACCCAACAGGATTGGCATATCGTGCAGCGACAGGCTGGGCAAAAGCAGTCCGAACTGAACATCATATTCAAGCGCCCATTGCGCTGCGATCCAGTTTGACCCTCCATTCACGGCAACCAAAGGTGCCTGGACGCAGACTGTGTGATCGGGGGCGTTCTCGAACAGGGCGTAAGACTGATGGAGTTGGTCAGGATGGGGGAGATCCTCGACATCGTAAACCGTTACATACGTTCCGCGCGCCAGCGCGAGGCCATGGTTCAAAGCGTTCGGTTTGGTTTTCGGTCCTCCCGGCGGAACGATAATGAGCCGGGTCGAATCGGAAAACCCTGCCACTTGCGCGGCTTGCAGGGTTTCCGGATCGCCCGCTTCCAGCAGAAGGAACACTTCTAGTTTGTCGTTCGGCCACGATACGGCGTCGAGGGCGTCTGCCAGCTGACGCATCATTCCGGCTTCTTCGTAGGCGGCGACCAGGATCGAATAGGTGGGGAGATCCTCAGCAAGGGCGCTTGGAACATGTGGCGGACTGGGGAGAAGCCTCAGACCCAACCCGGTTAGAACGAGCACAAGGCGGAACAGGATCAGAGCGCTGAACAGGGTCAGAAACACACATGAAAGCGCCAGAGCGGTGAGGACAGGTTGCAAGATTCCAAGCGACCCGATCGCGGCGACGCCAATATTGATAAGCGCTAGCTGGCGGGGTTGGATGCCGGTGCGAAAAGAATACGTCTCGAGCGGAGCTGGGAGGATCGCGGCAAGGTCTGGCGTCGGCGTGTCAGACCAAAGGGAGCGCCTGAGTAAATATGTCAGGTATTCTTCTATATTGGGGGTATTTCTGTAATTTAGACCAAATTTATTATTTACAGATTTCGGCATACATAAATATTGAATTGCATATAATTGTGCGCAAGCATCTGATGGTTGAATTTGCTCTAACAATTACTCAGCTGTGGACAAATGCATCCAGATGTTCTATAAATGTTCCATGAGTGGCGTACATATCCTCTGGTTTCGAAACGATTTGCGTGTGCACGATCACGCGCCCTTGCGGGCTGTGTGTCTCGCGGCGGCGCGGGATGGCGGGCGTGTTGTGCCGCTCTTTATTTCCGAGGTGGATGCCCCGCACAGCTCATTTCTGAGCCGGAGCCTCAAGGATCTAGACGCCGCGTTAGATCAGCGGGGGGCGAGCTTACATTTTCGATCAGGTGATCCGGTTGCTGTCCTGTCTGATTTACACCGGGCGGAGCATGTTCTCAGTGTTTACAGGCATGAGTCCGTGGTGCCGGAACCGTGCGACGCACAAGTCGAGGCCTGGTGTATGCGAGCCGGCGTGGCGCTCCGAACCTTCTCCCAGTTTGGCCCTGAGCAGGCCCCGCGCCCGGGTGGGTCGCCAGCGGCGGCGTGGGACGAGTTCATGGCCGCGCCGCGGCATGAAGCGCCAGCTGAGCTACCGGCCGCGCAAGTCGGCATTGGGCATCGCCCGATCTCGCAAACACTGTCGGAAGACTCAACCAGCCATCTGAAAGGTGGACGCAAAGCCGCGATCGAGTTGCTGAAACGTTTGTTGGGGCCCGTATCTGATCTCAGCCAGGTCGCAGCGTCCGAAACAATGGCGCCGGCCTCCCATTTCGATCAGCTCGCTCCGTATCTCAATCTGGGAGTCATCTCGATCAAGGAAACCTGGCAAGCGGCTGTAACGGCGCGCAACCAGTATCTATCCGCAGGGCAGGATATTCGCGCGGCGCGCATGACCGAGCTCATCCGGGGCTTGCCCAGCTTCTATCATATGCGGTCACGGCGTGCGCCAGCGGCTGGTCTAAACCAACGGGATGGTGGCAGCTCAGATGGGAGTCGGCAATTATCGCTGGACCTCGGGCAGACTGGTACCGACTGAGCAACATGCCCTGAACGGGCAGGAATCTCGCGGTATTTGCAGAAAATTACCGAAAAACGATATTCACATATTGAAAAACGATAATATCGGTGTTAAGTTGATCTTCGTCAGGCAGAACTCAATAGGGTCGTCTGATCCCGGGAGACCGGGCCATAATAAAAAGGATAGAAACAATGCAAGCGACTCCCTCCCACGTCACCCCATCTAACTTCGAGGCTGCAAGCCTTATCAATGCGTCATCCTATGATGGCGAAATTGGTGGTCTTGTCCTGCCAGCGCTCCAAAAAGCTGCCAGCGATGCTGGCCGCGATCATCTGCTCGTGCGTCGCCGTCGCCGCGGTGGCCGTCGTAGCGCGCGGTAATACGCGCGCGGTTTGGCCCGCTCGGCAGACTCGAAACGTCCCGTGTCTCCCCCGCGGGGCGTTTTTCGTAAGCGCTTTTGCTAGTTTTGCGAAAAGTCTTTGGGCTTCATGTAGTTTTGAAGCTTGAACTGCGACGGCACGAAAGCGCCGTCTTCCGCCGCTTCAAACATCACGACCCCGCCCGTCGGCAGCTTTGCTGAGATGCGAATGGAGGCCTGGTGGTCGACGCTCCCCGCCTCTCTCAGCAGACTGACGGCGAGATCGTGCAGCCCGGGATTGTGACCGATAATGATCAGTGTTCGGGCGCCGTCATGTTCAGTAATTATGTCCGCAATGCCGCGTTCGCCCGCTAGATAAAGATCGTCTTCAAGGACCATTTCGCAAGCGCCGAAAACACCAGACAGATGGCTCCAGGTTTCCCGTGTTCGTCGGGCCGTGGATAAGACCGCTTTTTCAGGCGACCAACCTTCACCTTTAAGCGCCCTCGCCATGGTCTCAGCGGCCTCATGCCCGACCGGGGTCAGCGCCCGTGCGAAGTCATCGATCCCTTCCGTCCAGGGTTCGGTTTTCGCATGACGCATGAGAATAAGGCGCTTCATCAAACATCCTTCGATATCGTGCAGGAAAACTAAACCTGCGAGTCAGGGTTGGGCCGTTGGAACCCTCCCGCATAGGCCCCACTTTCGCTCTAGAAATCAAGCCAATTTACAAGGAGAAGTCAGATGAGCCTGCTGCTCGGTGACACCGCACCCGACTTCGAAACCGATACTACACAAGGCCGAATCCGATTCCATGACTGGATCGGTGATGATTGGGTCGTGTTTTTCTCTCATCCCGCTGACTTTACCCCGGTTTGCACGACCGAGCTTGGCTACACAGCGAAGCTAAAGGACAAGCTCGCCGCGCGCGGTGCGAAAGCTCTGGTTATTTCAGTCGATACTGTCGAGGCTCACAAGAAGTGGATCGAGGATATCGAGGACACGCAAGGCGCCGACGTCAATTTCCCGATCATTGGCGATCCGGAAAAGAAAGTCGCGACGCTTTACAATATGATTCACCCGAACGCCGACGCGAAAGTCACCGTTCGGGCGGTGTATGTCATCGATAATAACAAGAAAATCCGGGCGTCGATCATCTACCCACCATCCGCCGGCCGGAATTTTGATGAGATCCTGCGCCTTATCGACAGCTTGCAGCTGACCGATAATCATAAAGTCGCGACACCCGTGAACTGGCAGGACGGCGACGATGTGATCATCGTGCCAAGCGTCAGCAATGAAGAAGCCGATAAGCTCTTCCCGAAAGGCTACAAGGAAGTGCGTCCATATTTGCGCACGACCCCGCAGCCGAACAAATAGGCCGGCTGCGCGAGCGTCTGTCTCAGGACAATGAGCACGAAAAACTATCGCCGGTTTGGGTTACGGTTACGGTTTCCCCGCCGGCGACTTTAGTTGCATTCTTGTTGCAGGTGTTTCGGTTGGTTTTGCAGACCTCATCGCCGTCGGCGTAAAACTGCACCTTGCACTGGCCTTTCCCGTCGCCCGTGCAACCGAGTGAATCGGTTTCACCCGCTGAGACGGATTTCAGCTTCTCTTCGAAGGTACAGAAAGAGTCGTCACCTTTGAAAATGTAGACATTGATCTTTGTGTCTGAGTCGTTTGCCACGATGAAGCGCGGCGATGCTTCCGCCTTCAAGGTGACGATGACAAGCGGGAGCAGCAAAACGCAGGCGACGGCGGCAAGTCGCGAAACGGGGATTTTTGGCATGGCGATGATCCTTTTCGGTAAAAGGAGTACGCACCTCATCAGCTCGAACAATTGTCGAATTTGACAGGTTCCCCGGGGATCCGCCGGGACGCTGCGGCGCTAGGCGTGATTCCACCAGGCGACATCCGAAAAGACCCGCAGGTCAAGCTCGTGGGTCCAGGCGCTGCGATGCTGGGTGGAGAGATGGTAATACGTCTCCGCCATCTGGGCAGGCAACAGAAGCCCATCTTCGGCGCCGCGGGTTTCGCGCAATTTCTGGAACAGTTCCGGCCCGAGCATTTTGCCGAGCGTATCCGGCGCATCCACCGCACCGTCGACGAGAATGTGTGCGACATGGATGCCCTTGGACGCATATTGCGCGTTCAAGGTCTGGCACAGCATCCGGCGACCGCCCATCGCAGCCGCATGTGAGTGTTGGCCTTTATTCCCGCGCACTGCTGCTGTCGCCGAGGTGACAAGGATGGTGCCGCTGCCGCGCTCTTCCATCAAAGGACAGACCGTTTTGGCCAGACGGAACAACCCAAATGTCGCTAGCCGCCAGCCCATTTCAAACGCCTTGTAGCTGGTATCTTCCAGGGGACGGTCGCCGATCTGTGCGCCGAGATTGTAGATCACCACTTCGATGGGACCGATATTCTTCTCAACATGCGTGACGGCGTTTTCGATGGCGTCGTCATCGATTGCATTGAGGAGCAATCCGGTCGCCTCACAGCCTGCGGACTGGATTCCGTCCACCAGTTTGTCGAGGCCTTCTTTATCGCTGCGACGACAAAGGACGGCGTGATAGCCTTCACTCGCGAACTTGGCGCCGACCGTCCCGCCAATGCCTGCGCCCGCACCGATCACCAAACAGACTGGTTTCATCTTAGATCTCCGTAAGTTCTATTTTGGAACTATGGTGGAGAATTCAGGGGGCCGTCAATCCTTATTGGGGTAAAGCGTGGTCGTACTTATGCTTAAGAACGGCTCACCCTTGCGCGGCTTGCCGGGCGATCAAGGCTTCGACGAAGTTGATGTGACTGCGCAGATGATACAGCTCGTCATTGTACGAGACGGGCACATCAACCTGGCCCACTTCATATTGAAGCGCCTGTATCTCTGACAGGACAGCCGCGCGCGTTTCTTCGCTTTCGGCTTCAACTCCGCGGCGTTCCAGGTCATGCAGATCATTGTACCAGACATAGATCTTGCGCCGGATGCGCCAGCGATAGACCGGCGGCGCCATCTGCACGAGCGGGATCATAAGCGCGACCAGCGGGATCAGGAAAACCCAGGCCCGCTCGAGGAAGTTCGCCCAACCGAACGAGAAATAGCGCCGCAGAAATGTCGGGCCATTTCGATAATAGCGCCGCGCTTCGTCTGAAAGTGGCAGATCGGTTCGTGTCTCATCCGGAAACGTCTTGGCACGCGTCAGGATTGAGCCGCCGCTATGGATTTCCTCTGCGGCCTCAAGCAAGACTGATTGGAGCGCCGGGTGCAGGTCCCTGTCGACGCCGAGCTGCGCAATCGCAGAAATCAGTTGAACATCGCCGGACGGAATATCCCTGTCCATGTCGACCACCCCGTCAAACAAAGTCAGCGGCGCGAGTGCGTCATCGCGCATGGACAACCCCTGGGCGCGCCGCACACCAATCAGGCGCGTTGTCGGATCGTTGAGCAGTCGCTGGACATAGCCTGCGCCGACGCCGGCAGTGAACACGGCGGCTTCAACCTCACCATTCAGCAGGGCTGTTGCAGCATCACTGCCGGAGAGCGGAACAATATCGAGCCAGTCGCCGCCCCATTCTTCCTGAAGCCGTTCCGTCATCGCCCGCGTCCCCGAGCCGGGCGCGCCGCCTGCGATCCTCACAGTCTCGAGGTCACCAAAATCGGTGGACAGGAGAGACAATTGATCCGATCGCGTGAAGATCCAGAACGGTTCGGCAAACATGCCGCCAAGCGATTCGAGATTCTGAAGCGACTCAGCGCTCGCGAGACCGCCCTGCAGGAGTGCAACGTCTGCCTCGCCCGCATTGAGCAGGGAATAGTTCTCAATCGTGCCTTTTGTTTCCAGAATCTCGACCTCGATGCCATGCTTGTCGAGCGTGTCTGCATAGCGCTGCGCAAGCGCATAATATTGCCCGTCGATACTGCCCGCTGCGAACCGCATCTCCATGGGCGGCGGCGGCGCGACAAACCGCATTGTGATTACCAACAAGATCAAAATGGCCGCGGCGAGCGGGCCGTACACTTTTAGCGCGTCTTTCATCCATTATCCCTCAAAATCGCGGCCTGAATCGTGCAATTCATAGCCATAGGTGAAGCTTATGTCACAGATTGCGATGATTTGAGTCGTTTTCATGAAATCCTTCACCTATATTATGGGTAAGCGACTTCACTAACGTTTGGAATGATCGATGAATATGCGCAATCTCGCAGTCTGGGGACTGATCGCGGTTCTCCTGCTCGGCCTCCTAGCCGTCATGCAAAGCAATCCGGCACAGGCTGGGGCTCAGAAAGTTGATATTTCTGAAGTCTACGATTTGGCCGAAGCCAAGCAACTTTCTGAGGTCGTCATTACACCCACTAAGGTGACGGCGGTCACGACCAACGGTGAACGGATTTACGCACAGAAAAGTCAGGACCTCGGCGCGCTGCGTGAGCAGATGATCGAATATGACGTCCCTTCTGTTGTTGACGACCCAGATACCGGCTTCAATCTCGGTGACCTGATCATGGGTCTTCTGCCGATCATCTTCATCGTCGCAATCCTGTTCTTCTTTATGCGCCAGATGCAGTCTGGTGGCGGCGGCCGCGGCGCCATGAGCTTCGGCAAATCGCGCGCCCGTTTGCTGACCGAAAAGCAAGGCCGCGTGACGTTTGACGACGTTGCCGGTGTGGATGAGGCCAAGGAAGAGCTCGAGGAAGTCGTCGACTTCCTGAAAGATCCAGCCAAGTTTCAGCGACTTGGCGGCAAAATTCCCAAAGGCGCGCTTCTGGTGGGCCCTCCCGGAACCGGTAAAACGCTCCTTGCCCGCGCCATTGCAGGTGAGGCCGGAGTGCCCTTCTTCACGATTTCTGGGTCTGACTTTGTTGAAATGTTTGTCGGCGTCGGCGCCAGCCGCGTCCGTGACATGTTCGAACAAGCCAAACGCAACGCCCCTTGTATCATCTTCATTGACGAGATCGATGCTGTCGGTCGCTCACGTGGTGCCGGTCTCGGCGGCGGCAATGATGAGCGCGAGCAAACCCTCAACCAGCTTCTGGTCGAGATGGATGGCTTTGAGGCCAATGACGGCATCATCATCGTCGCGGCGACGAACCGCCCTGACGTGCTGGACCCTGCCTTGCTGCGTCCAGGCCGTTTCGACCGTCAGGTCACAGTCGGCAATCCGGATGTGATCGGCCGCGAAAAGATCCTGAAAGTTCACATGCGCAATGTCCCGCTCGCCAAAGATGTTGAGCCGAAGATCATTGCACGCGGAACGCCAGGTTTCTCAGGGGCGGACCTCGCAAACCTGGTGAACGAAGCAGCGCTGCTGGCGGCCCGACGCGGCAAGCGGGTGGTCTCGATGTCCGAGTTTGAGGACGCCAAGGACAAGGTCCTTATGGGGCCGGAGCGTCGATCCATGGTGATGAGCCAGGACGAAAAAGAACTAACGGCCTGGCACGAAGCTGGTCACGCGATTGTGGCGCTCAAGGTGCCGAAGGCCGATCCTGTGCACAAGGCGACGATCATCCCGCGTGGCCGTGCACTCGGCATGGTCATGCAGCTGCCGGAAGACGACAAACTGTCCATGAGCCGGATCGAGATGACGTCTCGCCTCGCAATTATTATGGGTGGCCGTGTCGCCGAAGAAGAAAAATTTGGCGACGACGCTGTCACCGCCGGCGCCGCGTCCGACATTCAGCAAGCCACGCGCTTGGCGCGCGCCATGGTGACGCGCTGGGGTCTGTCGGATGAAATCGGTCCGGTCGATTATGGCGAAGACCAGGGGCAGGTCTTCCTCGGCCAGCAACTGGTTCAGTCCTCTTCGGTTTCTGAGGAGACCTCGAAGAAGATTGAGGAAGAAGTGCGCAAGCTGATCCAGAAAGGCATGGATGATGCGCGCGAGGTCATGACCAAATATCGCGACCAATGGTCCGCGCTCGCCGAAGCCCTACTTGAGTACGAAACGCTCACCGGGGATGAAATCCGCGCCTTGATCAATGATGGCACGCTACCGGAACGTCCGGACGAGCCCGATGAGCCGCCACGCCCGAACGCAGCTGTGCCCGTGATTGGCAAGCGCCGTAAGGATAAAGGCTCTGACTTTGGCGGCGAACCGGAGCCTGCTTAATCCATGGCAATGACCCGAGACACCCTGGAAGGCTTCCTCACCGAAGCTTTTCCGGAAGCTGAGATTGTTCTGACCGACCTGGCGGGCGACAATGACCATTGGCAAGCTGAGATCATTTCCGAACAGTTTCGAGGCAAGACCCGTGTGGCGCAGCATCAGATGGTCTATGCGGCGCTAAAGGGAAAAATGGGCGGTGAGCTACATGCGCTCGCCCTCAAAACCCGCGCACCTGGCTGATTTCTCTGATTTAGGTTTGATGGTGGCCCAGTCTGGCCAGAGGTCCGCTACGTCACGCAAATAGGTGTCTCGACGGTCCCGCGATTCCCTCTATGATTCTGTTTATGGGGAGTTCGATACACCAAACTATTTTCAATCGCATGCCGAACCCAGCCATGATCCTGAACGCGGATCTGGTTTATGTGGATGCCAATGATGCGTACTGCCGCGCCGTTCAGCGACACAGATCCGAGATCATCGGCCGATACGTTTTCGACGTGTTTCCAAACACCGAAGACAGAGAAGCTGTGCTGAAGGAAAGCTTCCAACGTACGCTTGCTGGCGAATCCGTTTCGGTTGATCCGCAAGTCTTCAATATTCGATTTGCCGATCAGAGTCTGGAAGACCTCACCTGGAAGATCACACAATTCCGCGTCCATTGTGAAGACGGTGACGCGGATTATCTGGTCCAGAGATCAGAGGATGTGACAGAACGCGAACAGCTGCGAAAAGAACGTGATTTGGTCACGGCCGAGCTCAATCACAGGGTTCGAAATGCGCTCGCAGTGGTTCAGTCCATTGCAGATCACACGGGTTTGGTTTCAGACGATATCGAGTCGTTCTTGAAGAGCTTCAACGGCCGACTTGCCGCGGTGAGCCGCAATTTCTCTGCCCTGACCGAATCGCATTGGAGTGGACTGGATTTCGGGGATATCGTTCGAACCGAACTCGAGCCTTATGCAGGACCCGCATTGGATCGCGTCAGTCTCGACGGTGAGCGCGTTCAATTCTCGGTTCGCGCCAGCAGGTCAACCTCTATGCTCGTGCACGAACTTGTCACAAATGCCAGCAAGCACGGATTTTTGTCTCGTGAGGCTGGACGGCTCAACGTTAAATGGTGGGTTGCGGACGGCTTTTTCCACGCTGAGTGGTTCGAATTCGGGATGGAGAATATTCGCGCGCCAGAGAAGAATGGATTCGGCTTTCAACTGTTCGACATGATGCCAAACATTGATGTCCGGTCGGACTTCGCGCCGGATGGGCTAAAACTGAGCTTCACCGTCCCGGTTTCTTACAGCGTCGCCTCGGGGGAAGTATCTTTTGCGGGTGCCTAGTCGTCGGCCCTCTTTTTCCGATCGGATTCTTTCAACAAATCGATCAAGATCTTCAACGGTTCGGGGATCGGCTCGCTTTCGATATCCTGATAACGTTGGCGAAGCGCCTCGCCTAACTCAGCGAGTCGATCGCTATCGACTTTTGGCAGCCCAGCCTGCTCAGGTCGGCTTGATTTTGAATGCCGTGCTGACAAAAGCTTTCCCCCTCGCTTGGCTTAACCGAATGGTCCGGAGGAAAATCGGATTAAATCGCGTCGGTCAATGAGATTTAAGCAGTTGGTTTTGTTCGGAGAAATATAAGATGTGGACGGCCGATCGGATTGAAAAGCTGGTGCCTTACCTCCGGCGCTTCGCGCGAGCCGCAACGGGTGATACGTCATCCGGAGACGCCTGCGTCGAGCGCGTGCTTCAGCAAGTCATCGACCTGTCTCTAGATACCAGTTTCGACGAAACAGAATTCGATCGCGAACGCCTGTTCAGGATGCTCAATCAGGAACTCGACGCCTTGAACAGAACGCCCGCGGCACGTGCTCGGCGCGCTTTGTTGCTGATCGCGGTGGAGAACCTGCCAAATGGCGTGGTCCGACATATCTTCGACGTCAGTGGTGAAGAGCTCGAGAAGATGCTGATCATCGCGGAAGCAGATTTTATGGCGTCCGCGGCGACCCGCATGCTCATCATCGAGGACGAACCTCTGATCTCCGCACAACTGAAACGCCTCGCGGAAAGCCTGGGTCATACCGTGATGGGGATCGCGATCACCGCGGATGAAGCGGTTGCGATCAGTCAGAAAGAAACCCCCGACATTGTCTTGTGTGACATTCACCTGGCGGATGGATCTCAAGGGACGGATGCTATTGCTTCGATGGCGCTGCCGGATGATGTGCCGGTGGTATTCGTCACCGCCTATCCGGAAAAGTACTTGTCGACCACGAATGAAGGCCCGTCCTATTTGATCACGAAGCCGTTCGACTCAGAATATCTGAAAGCCGTGATCGGTCATGCGCTGATAAATGTGCAATCCGCCTAGGACGCCGCTCCCGGTTTTTTCTTCTTCCCGCGCAGACGCGGCCAGATCAGCTTCAGCCAGATCCACAAGAACAATCCGATCAGCATGATCCAAGGCAATCCAACGGCGAAGGCTGTGATCACAGCCGCGATCGCCCCTGACAGATTGTAGAAGAAATCACCAAAAGCCTGACCCAACGGGTTCTCCCGCGACCCGCTGAACGCCGGAACCTTGGTCTGGTAATTGACGTCGAGATACGACATCGAGACCCGCAGGCGCAGGGTCTTCAATTGCGCTTCAATGCTCTCGATTTGACCGGTCACGCGGGCAAGCTCGCGCTCAATCTGAAGCAATTCGCCGAGCTCGCCGTCCCTCCGCTCCAGCAGGTTCAGGAGCCGCGATTGCAATGTTTTCTGAGCCTCCAACCTGGCGCCAGTATCGATAATCTGACGCGTCAGATCCTCAGCACTGGTCGACCGTTGCGTGACCTCGCCGCCGGATTTCTGGGCGTCGCTTTCAACGCTGCCCATGAAGGTCTCAATCCAGGCAGGGGTCGCACGAATAGAGAGATTGCCTGAGGCATAGTCCTCGTCCTGGCTGTACACATTCGAATTGACGACAATACAGGTTGCCGTACCGGCGCTGCGGCAAGCCTCTGTGTGCGCCGCCATCATGGGATCAACCTGGCCTTTCGGAAGCGTGAGGCCGAGGCTGTGTCGATAGGCGATATATTGTTCAGCACCTGGCTCGCCGGCGCTCGGTTCGGGCGCGGATTCATCCGCCGCGTTTTGTAGTCCAGCCGTGGATTTCATCCTGGCGGCGCCGTCAAATTCCATCGCATCTTCGGCCATCACAGGCGCAGGCGGGGGAGGGGCCATGGACCGCTCATAATCGTCGCCGCCACCGCCGCCGCAGGCTGCGAGGCCAATCAAGCTAGCTCCAGCAAGAATTGCACGTATCGTCATTTATCCCTCCATCACCCGTGAAACCTGATGTTCAATCAGGGCGAAATCGGGACGAAAATCAAGGCAAGACGGCCCTAAACATCCTTTGGAGGCTTGAGGCGTCTCTTGGTGACGTGGCTATCAATCTTGTCGCCGGTTTGCTTTTCGCCGCGCATATAGTGGCGTTGCCAGCCCGCTTTCACGGCCTCCTGGTCGCCGGATACCAGCTTCTTGTTGAAGTTGCCCCGGCTCTCAGCCCAGCCGTGAAAGTCCTTTTCAAGCTGCGGATTGGTGCTGAGGAGTTTGCGCTCGGGTTCGATCTCTTCCAGCTTTCCATGCTCGATCGGGACGATGAAGCAAAAGGGCTCACCTTTTTTGAAGACCACTTCACCGGGCCGCGTCATCTGCCAGTTCATTGTGAACGGAAAAGGGAGCCAGTCGGTTTCAACCAGGCCCGTCAGAGGTGCGATCCCATCCTTGAAGAAGTTTGGAGCGCCCATGGTCATCAGGCCCCAACCGGGCGGGGTTCGAAACAGGTGGCCGGTATGGAAAGTGACAATGCCGCGCTGGAAGTGGCTATCTGCGAAAGACGGGATGGCGCGCGGATCGCCGCGGGTCTTGAAGCTGAGATCGTCTTTCCCAGGCCCGCCATTCCAGATGATCTTGAGATCCATCGGACACAGGATTTCCCAACCGGTCGAGTTGGCCATGGACAAAGGCAGGCAGCGATACGGCTGACGATCCGGAAACGCGTCCATCCAGTCCCGATTGCTGCGCCCCGGGACAATCTCTGGCGCCACGTCATAGATTTTGTAGCATTCAAGCTGCATGACAGATCCTTCAACTCGGTCTTGACCCTGAGCTGATTTCCTGCCCCAAGGCCGTCATGCCTGCAAGCCCATCTGACCTGTTCGCTTATCTCGATGACCTTGGAATTGACCACAAGACGGTCGATCATCCCGCAACATTCACGGTTGAGGAAGGGCGGCATCTGAAAGCGTCCATGCCCGGCGGTCACACCAAGAATCTTTTCATGAAGGACAAGGACGGCGTTATTGTCCTAATCTCGGCCTGGGCGGACAGTCAGCTGAAGCTCAATCAGCTGCACAAAAAGATCGGCACGCGCCGCCTGTCTTTTGCCAGTGCAGACCTGATGGTCGAGTGCCTCGGCGTTGAGCCCGGCTCCGTCACTGCATTTGCGCTGATGAATGATACCAGCCACCGCGTCAAATTCATCGCAGACGCCGCCCTGATGGGCTTCGACACAGTTAATTTTCACCCGCTGGTCAATACTGCGACCACGGCAATTAGCCGGGAGGGGTTTCATCGTTTTGTGGAGGCGACGGGTCATTCTCTGATAGTGGTGGATTTTTCGGATCTGTGAGCGCCGAGAGCGCTTCAGCCCGGACACTCGCCCGCTCGTCCGGCATGAGCGGGATCAGGCCTTTCTCAGCCAGGTACCCGTCCGGCCCCCACGCATCTTCCTGAGTAAACTCCTCAACAAACTCCATCAGCCCCGGTACCAGGGGCAAATGCTCGCGTTTGACGTAGAAATACATGCTGCGAGAAACTTCATAGTCCCGGCTGATAATATTTTCGAAGGTTGGCGGGGTTCCACCAATTGTCGCGGCTTTGACGCGGTCGAGGTTCTGCTCGAGGAATGAATATCCCAGCACGCCGACAGAATCTTCATTGCGCAAAAGTGTGTTGATTATGGTGCTGTCATTCTCGCCGCTATCAATCCAGGCGCCATCATTGCGGATCTCATGCGCGCGTGCCCGAAAGGCCTCGGGATCGGTTTGTTCCAGTTCGGCCAGGACGGGATAATCCCTCGCGCCGCCTTCCATAGCGATCTCGACAAAGGCGTCGCGGGTGCCGGATGTTGGCGGCGGTCCGGAAACCAGAATGCGCATCTCAGGCAAGGCCGGATCAATATCACTCCACAATCTGTGCGGGTTATCCATCCACCCGCCCTCACCATTGGGGAGGCGCGCGGCGAGGGCCTGGAAGATCTGGGTTTTGGTCAGGTCGAGGACGGGCCCCGGCTTTCGGTTCGCGAAGACAATTCCGTCAAAGCCAATCTTGATCTGAACCGGATCGACGATACGCGCTTCGGCGCACAGCGCCCGTTCGCTGTCCCGCATCTGTCGTGACGCGTTAACGATGGACGGTTCGGTTGGTCCGATGCCCCGGCAAAAGGCCTTGAACCCGCCGCCAGTTCCGGTGGTTTCAACAATCGGGGCAGGGTGGTCTGAGATGGCCCCGAACTGTTCCGCAGTCGTGGTCGAAAATGGCGCCACTGTGGAGGATCCGACGATGCGAATTTTCTCAGCCTCGCCAATGGAAAAGACTGGCGGCGCATCGCTCTGTTCGGGAATCGCAGTCAGGTCTATGGCCTCGCCGCAGGCGGCAAGCGCTAAAGAGCCAATCAAAATTGAAACGATACGCACGTCGCGTCTCCAAACTGGGGTGGCGCGTCACGCTCATAGGTGGGTTTTGTGACAATCCGATGAGGGAACGGATTTATTCTTCCTTCAATTCCCGAACGTCCATGAAGCCGAACCGTCGGCAGACCTCGACCAGACGCTTTTGATGATCCGGGGTGCTGGACAACCACACATGACCACCGCGCTCGGCGCTGGCCGGCCGATCCGGTAGAACGCGCATCGTCTGGCGCGCGATGGCCTCGCCGCTATCAACAAAAGTCACCGCATGCGGAACCGTGGCGGCGAGCTCGCCGCGGATCAGTGGGAAGTGGGTGCAAGCCAGGACAATCGTATCGATCTCATCGCCCCGTTCAGCCTCAAATAGAGGCGCTTGGGCCACGCGAAACGCGTCCATCGTGAGCGCCTCGCCGGAGGCCGTCTGCTCGGCCATGCGCACCAGCTCGACCGATCCGTGCGAGATCACCCTGACTTGACTGGCGAAGTCCTCGATCAGTTTTGCTGTATAAGCGCGCCGCACGGTACCCGGGGTTGCGAGCAAGCCAATCACCCCAGTTTGAGTGAGCGCAGCTGCCGGCTTAATCGCTGGAACTGTTCCGACCACAGGTATATCGAGCACAGCGCGCACATCTTCCAGAGCGAGCGTGCTCGCCGTGTTGCAGGCAATGACGAACACATCGGGTCTGGCGGCATCGGCAAGCTTTTTTGCTATATAGGGCAAGCGCTCACGCAAGGCGTCGTCGGACTTGTCGCCGTAGGGGAAGAAGCCACTATCGGCGGCATAGTCGACGCTCAAGGCGGGTGCCAGAGCCTGGATTTCGCGCGCGACGGTCAGCCCGCCCATTCCGGAATCAAAGACCAGGACTTTACCGTGTTTATTCTCAGTCATGCGCTGTGCCTAGCGTGCTTTGGGAGCCGGGGGAATCGTCAATGCTTGCTTGCGCCGCATTGGCTTGTTATTGTGCGCTGCAGCATAGTTTGGAGTGCGTGATGAAACCGCAAGACCTGCCACAAGATACCTCTCCTTTGTCCCCGTGGGCGTATTGGCGAGAAAGCATGTCCGCCTGGAGCGATTTCTCGCAACGCGCCGCAAAAATCATGACCAGTCAGTTGGGCCAATCTGCGGCTAAAACCAGCCCACATGTCGACCCGGATGCGGAAACACTAGCGAGCGAGCTTCTGCGCTCGCTCTCTGATTACAATTTGCGCCACTGGCAGAACACCGCGCGACTGCTCGAGAGTTTTCCAAACTGGATGAACCTGCCCAACACGCTCACCGGCTCAGCGTTGGTTGAGTGGTATGATAATTTTTATCGCGACGGAGCCGCGTCTTTCGAGTCAGAAAGCGCACCCGCGACAGAAGGTGAGGATGTTCTCCTTGCGCCAGAAACGCTGATAAAACCGGACGGCGAGGCAGACGACCTGACGCAGATCAAAGGCATTGGTCCGAAGCGGTCGGGTCAGCTGAACGAGCTCGGCATCTATCATTTCAAGCAGATCGCAGCCTGGTCAGAGGCCGAAACGCGCTGGGTCGATGACTATCTGGCGAGCCCGGGCCGCATCGCGCGGGATGGCTGGGTCCAGCAGGCCCGGCTTCTGTCCGCCAACGGGTCGGGCACGCAGCACTAAGCCTGTCAGGCGGGTTCCCGCATCAGTTTCTGAATGTTCGCGATCGCGCTCGGCATGTTGTGTCGAAACGTCTTGAGGATTGTGTAGATCGACGCATCTGCCTCGGTGACCTGCGCAATGCGTCCGCTGAACCCATCTAGGCGCGATTGCATCATCCAGTCACGAATGGCGGGGGTCCGCGTCCAGACGTATTGATTCATCATATTGCTGAGCGAAATCGAGAAGTATTCATGCGGCGTATCCGGCAGGGGAAGCGGCCGGCACAGTTCGTTCTTCTCCGCGTCGCTGAGGTCGAGTGTCTCAATTAGTCCGATCATGGCCGCGCTGAAGGCGGGCTGGCAGGTGCGGGCAATTTGCGGCGTAATCAGACCATCCTGGTAGATCGGGATCTGTGGATGGCGGGTTACCGCGCTGGCCGAGCAATCGACATAGAGCGTGTTCGACGGCATCTTGAGGTCGGACTTTTCCAATTGCAGGCCTGACGCCGAGATGTGCTGAACGCGGCCCTGTCGAACGACATGACCGATTTGGCGAAGCAGTTCGAGTTCGCCTTCGGAAATAATCGCGCAGTGATACATTTCCGGTTCTATGTCGGGGTCGAGCCGCAGCATGACGCCGGAACGTTCCATCCGATGAAAAAGATCCTTCGCGGAGCTCGCTTCGGCCAGAGCCTGCATCTGAAGGGCTTGGGCGTGCATGGTGCTTTCGAAAAACTCTGCACTCGGCTGCAGCGTTGTACGATTCATCAACCATGAATCGCGCGGCATCACCCAAGTGATTTGTTCGCCGGATAGCCCGAGCTCAATCAAATGAACGCCGACATCCATTCCGGTTTTACCCGCGCCAACGATACAGACGGAGTCGAACCGCTCAGGCTGCTGTTTCCATAGCGTCGTAATATCGTTCGGGGCGATCAGGTTCACATCGTCATCGACGCTGAAGCCGGGCTGATGGCCTGCGGGGATCGTGGTCCCAAAATAGGTTGCATCTACCGTCTTGCGCTGGACGTTGAATAGCGTCTCCCGGCCCTCACTGAGCGAGACGACGTGTCCGTTACCGCGATACTCGCTAGCCGGCAGATAGGTGACTTTGCCGCTGGCCAGCAATTGATCGCGCATGACGCTGTCATAATAGTCCAGCACTTCCTGACCGGAGGCGAGCTCAAAATATCCTGCGTTCCAACCCGCCGCATCGCGCTGTGCGTGTCCGAGACGTTTCGACTCGACGCCATAAAATTCAGAAGGTTGGTGGAGGCGCACGAAGTCATAGGCAAAGTTCCAATGACCGCCCGGCTTCTGGTTTCGATCCACGATGGTGATGGAGCAATTAGAATGCTGAACAAGCATGTCTGCAAAGGCGAGACCTACGGTCCCAGCACCAATGATCAGATAATCAACGTCCTGCATTCTCGGAATTCCGCCCAGTCCCAGTCTAGAAGCGAAAGTGAATAATGGCGTTTTATTAATTGAGTGTGTCGCGAGGATTAGTAAAAATGAATGTGTATATTTGATACGCTAAAGTGACCTTGACCGTGCGAGCCGCTCGCTTAGGGGACAGTTGGACGTTGGGCGAGGCATATGCAGCAAAACCGAAATTCGATTGATTGGGCCCTGTTCGCTGGACTGACTGCGCTATGGGCATCGGCCTATGCCTTCACCCGTTTAGCAGTCAGCCATGATGACCCGGCGCTGGGCTTTCCGCCACAATTTATCATCCCAATGAGAATTACTGCCGGTGCGCTCGTATTGTTGATCGTGGTTGCGATCTCGCGCCAGTCCTGGCCGCCTTTCAGCGATTGGAAAAGCTGGGTGATTATGGCCGCCATGGGGACGCTCGGAACAGCAGCGCCTTTCCTCTTGATCACGACCGCGCAGAAGACCGTCGATTCCAGTCTGGCCGCGCTCTACGTTTCCGCTGCACCGCTGTTCACGTCGGTCCTCGCGCATATGGCGTTTCATGATGATTATATTGATCGCCGCAAGGCGCTGGGATTGATTATCGGCTTTTTAGGCGTGGCCGTTCTGTTTGGACCGGAGGCGATCGCCTCTTTCGGATCCGCCAGTGTCGTGGCTCAGGCCATGTGCCTGGCGGCGACTTTTTTCTATGCGAGTTCGTCTATTATCGCGCGCTATGGGCGCAATATTCCGCCCTTTGTGTTTTCGGCGGGGTTCCTGATGTTTGGATCGATCGCCACCTGGCCGCTTCTGTTTTTCGTCGACTTTGAAACACTGACACCGTCAACGGGAGCCATAGCGGGGCTGGTGGGTCTTGCACTTGGTCCGACCGCGATCGCGTCGGTTCTTTATATGCTGCTCATCCAGCGAACGAGCGCCACCTTCGTTTCACTGACCGGATACATGATTCCGATCCTCTCCGCGATCATTGGCTATTTGGCCTTCCGCGAGACGCAGAGCTGGAACGCCTTTTTGGCCTTCGCGCTCATTCTTGGCGGTGTCTGGCTGGCCCAGCGTCAGCAGAAGGCGGGACTGCCCCCTAAAGTGTGAATGTGCCTTCGATCACGGTGACACTATGGCCCCGCAGCTTAACGCGGTCGCCGACGAGCTCGACGTCGACATAAGCGCCGCGGCCCGGATAGGCTTGAAAGCATTTCGCTTCGCGCTCGCCAGTGAGCATTTCGACCAGAGGCGCGACCATGCAATGCCAGCTTCCAGTGGCCGGGTCTTCGGGAATGCCGCTCCCCGGCGCAAAGAATCGGCTGGTGACGTCGACGTCAGCTCCATCCAGAGCGAGGCATCCGAAATTTCCCAATCCCCATTTGCCGTCGCTGGTGCCGAGGGTCTTCAGCCGCTCGAGATCAGGGGCAAGCGACCGAATATCCTCCGCGCTTTCATATAGGCCAACATAGCACGGACCTATAAAGGCACGGCTCGGCGCTTTACCAAACGCAGCAGAGATTTCCGCATCCACGGCGACCTCCTCAGCAGTCTGGGCGGGGAAATCCATTTCGAGGCGGCCATCCGACAAGCGTGAAACGAATAGGTCTCCGGACTGAACCGTCCGGAACGTGATCTGCTCTCCGGAGTAGCCGGCAATGGCATAGAGATAATGTCCGGCGGCCAGGGTCGCGTGCCCGCAGAGCGGAACTTCGACAGCCGGGGTGAACCAGCGCAATTTCCACACGCCGTCTCCATTCGGAACGATGAACGCCGTCTCAGCTACATTGTTCTCCGCCGCGATCTTCTGCATCACCTGGTCAGGGAGAAAGGCCTCAAGTGGGATCACACAGGCCTGGTTGCCCTCAAAGGCTTGGCTGGCAAAGGCATCGATCTGAGCAAATGGAAGAGTTGACATAACGCGCTCCTGTCTTGGACCAGAGAGGTCTCACAGGCGCCAACTCAAGACAAACCATGATTTCTAAGCGATCGATCAGCTCTCCTGATCGAGCAATTTCCAATTGTGTGCCACCGGCCCATGACCCTGGCCGAGGCCGGGCGCTTGCTTGATCGCCTCGTGTAGATAGAGCCGTGCAGCCTCGACGGCGGCCGGCACAGACTGGCCTTGCGCCAGCAGAGCAGCGCACGCGCTGGCCAGAGTGCAGCCGGTGCCATGCGTGGAGCTCGTGTCGATGCGCTCGCTCTCGAAAATCCACTCGCCGGTCTCGGTTTGCAGCACGTCGACGAGGATCTTACCGGGGATGTGTCCGCCTTTAACAAGCGCGCCTTTGGCCCCGCGTTCGAGCAGGGCTTCGGCCGCGCGGCGCTGACCATTGATGCCATCGACGGCCTTGCCGGTCAGCACTTCGGCCTCGGGCGCGTTCGGAGTCACGAGCGCCGCGCCGGGAAGCATCAGCGACGCGATCGCAGAAACGGCGTGCTCATCAACCAGAGCATCCCCAGACGTGGCAACCATCACAGGGTCGACAATGCGGGGCACCTCGCGCGCGCGTTCGTCCAGCGTCTCAGCAACGATCTCGACCAGTGCGGCGCTGCCCAGCATGCCGGTTTTGATCGTGTCCACGCCAATATCCGCGAGGCAGGTGACCATCTGCCTCTGGACGGCGTCCTGCGCTACTGGCCAGACACCGTGAACGCCAAGTGTATTCTGAGCCGTGATCGCCGTGATGGCGGTCATCGCGTATCCGCCCAGCATGGTGACGGCCTTGATGTCGGCCTGAATACCGGCACCGCCGCCGCTATCTGATCCGGCAATGACCAGAACCCGGCCTTTAGGGTCCGCGGCCGTGCTCATTCAGCAATCGGGGCCACACCCCAAGGCGGAGGCGGCGCGTCGACCGGCATGGTCAGGTCAAACTCAACGCGAAACAAGCGTTCAGGTCGGCTCATCTGATATGCGAAAATCTCACCTGGCTCGATTTCGACCGTCCAGGTGTTCTGGGTTGAGACCTCGATCTCTTGCGCAATGAACAGCGTCCGCGTTTCCTCGTCGACGGGGTAGTCCTGCTGGCCCGCGGTCCCACCAGGCGTGCTATCGCCGCCATATTGAGTTAGCGCGTCCTCGCTGCCATCCTCATGGCGGTGATCATGTTTAAGGCGCAGCCCGTCTTGAGTTCGGGTGATGACCCAGGTGCGGGACCGGTCTTCATCGACCGCAAATGGAATGCGTACCGTCAGACCATCACATGTGGCAGGGCCCATGATCATATTGGCGGTCTTGAAATCAGCATCAACCGCATCGTCGCTGACCAGTTTCCCCGCATAGGCTTCGCCATTACACAGGCCGCTCAGACGCTCGAAATAGAGTGCCTCCGGCGCGGGATCGGTCGCACTGCTGCAGGCGGCGAGGAAAATGATGGGGGTGAGAAAAAGCTGTTTCATCAGAACTTCACTGCCCCTGATTTGATTGTCTCATAAGCATCTGGCGTGAGCGGTTCGTACCGACCTGTATCTGGATCGAAATACCAGATCGGGTCGCTCACTTCATCGGGGTCGAACCCTTCCTTGACCAGTTCGACCTTGCGATACTTGAACGTGCCCGTGGTCTCAGCTTCCTGCTGAACGCGAATGAAAAGCGGGATGGCGTATTTCGGGAGGTGTTCGCTCAGCCAGTCATAGAGGTTGTCATACTCTATTTCGCCGTCCGTGGTGATCGCAGCCATTCCGGCGCGACCGTCGGTTCCGGGAACACTGACGCCGTAAATGTTCGCCGTGGCAATACCGGGCGCGCGCGCAACGAATTCGGCGACTTCATTTGTCGAGACGTTTTCGCCTTTCCAGCGGAACGTATCGCCAATCCGGTCGACGAAATAGATATAGCCCAGCTCGTCCTTCTTCATCAGGTCGCCAGTGCGGAACCACATGTCGCCTTCCTCGAATACGTTGCGCAGGAGTTTCTTCTTCGTGGCGGCTTCATCATTGTAGCCTTCGAATCGCGTGCGGGCATCGTCGCCGACTTTGCCGATGGCTTCTCCGGTTTCGTTGGGATCCGCGGGAATGCAGAATCCGTCTTCACCACGGACTGGTTCTTCTTCGACCACATCAAACTTCACGAAGGCGACATGGCCGAACACGCTTTTCTCGAGATAGCTTGGGATACGACCGACCGCGCCGACTTTTCCGTCAAAGCCGAGGAAGCTGACATTGCCTTCTGTCGAGCCGTAAAACTCGCAGACATAGGAAATGTTGAAACGCGTCAGGAATTCTTCCCAGATATCCGGGCGAAGACCATTGCCGAATCCGGTGCGAATTTTGTGGGCGCGTTCTTTCGGATGCGCCGGCGAGTTGACCAGATACCGACAGAGCTCGCCAATATAGACGATTGATGTCACGCCCTGGTCTGCTGCGTCGTCCCAGAACTGGCTGGCGGAGAACCTCTTACGAAGAACAATGCTCGCGCCGGTCATCAGGGCCTGGCCAACGCCGCAGAGGCCGCCGGTTCCGTGATAGAGGGGCAGGGTGATGTAGATCCGATCGCGTGACGTGATTTTACAAGGGGCAATGAACGATCGCATCATGCCCTGTGTACGCGCCTGCGTCAGACGCGCAGCCTTAGGCAGACCGGTCGTGCCAGACGTGTACACATAGAGGCAAAGGTCTTTTCCGCGCAGGCGCGCACGATGCTCTCGGCTCGGACGCTGATCAGAGGCGCCGGCGAGGGCTGCGTTGAGATTCTCCCCTTCGCTGCCCCCCATGGTCCAGACTTTCGGATCCCCTTCGAACAGGCCGTCCGCGCTGCGAATGGCTTCATCCTGGTCAGCGCCTGTGATGATCAGTTTGGCGTCGGCAATGTTGACGCAGTGAGCCAGTGCATTGTCGGTGAGGTTGTGATTGATCAGACCAACCACGACGCCGATCTTTGCAAGGCCATACCAGACGGAAACATATTCGGGGCGGTTCTCCATGAACAAGGCGACTGCGTCCCCAGGCTGCAAGCCGAGACCCAGACCCCAGTTCGCGACCTTATTGGCGAGCGCGTCCATTTCCGCGTAGGTCGTAAGATTACCTTCGAATCGCCAGGCGACATTGTTGGGGTATTTGTCCACAACGCGTTCAAAATCATCAGCGACCAAGTTTTCAGAATCTGGATCGATATCATCGGTCCATTTCTTCATCCTTTGAAGCGTCAGAATCGTCCCCGCCTCGCGCTTAATGGTTTGGATCAATCCCATTCTGAAATCGCCTTTTCGTTGCCTGCCCAGTGTAATCTGCACAACACCTAGGTTGCGCCCGCCACCGTTTCCAGTATCTGGCATAGCTGTTACACACGCGGCTTCAACAAAATATGCGAAAGGTCACACGAAATGTCTGATCCTGTTGGTGATTTGCTACATCTGATGGACCTGGAACGTCTTGAGATTGATCTATTTCGCGGACAAAGCCCGGAAAATGAAACCAATCAGCGCGTCTTCGGGGGGCAAGTGATCTCTCAGGCGCTGGTTGCTGCCTATCGCACGGTGGATACGGATACCCGGACCTGCCACTCGCTGCACGCCTATTTCCTGCGTCCCGGTGATCCCTCCATCCCGATCATTTATGAAGTCGACCGATCGCGCGACGGCGGAAGCTTTACGACCCGGCGCGTGGTTGCGATCCAGCACGGCAAGCAGATTTTCAATATGGCCGCATCTTTCCATAAACTGGAAGACGGCTGGAACCATCAGCACACCATGCCGGACGTGCAGGCGGCCGAAGACCTCGATGACCGCATCGAATGGCGAAAGAAGTTTGCCGAGCGCCTGCCTGAGCGTCATCGGGGCCATTTCCTGCGCCCCCGGCCGATCGAAATTCGTGAAGTCGAGCCGCTTGACCCGTTGAAGCCTGAAAAGGTCAGCGACGTGCAGCATCTGTGGTTTCGAGTGCGGCGCGAGATTGATGAGCAGCCCTGGCTGCATCACTGCCTGATGGCCTATGCCTCGGATATGTCGCTGCTCGGTACCGGTAATCGCCCGCATGGCGTTTCCTGGATGACGGGCGAGCTGATGTCGGCCAGCCTCGATCACGCGATGTGGTTCCATGCGCCGATCAATTTCAGCGATTGGCACCTCTATACGATGGACAGCCCATATGCAGGCGGCGCCCGAAGCTTCAATCGGGGGTCGATCTACACGCGCGATGGCCAACTGGTCGCGAGCGTAGCGCAAGAAGGCCTGATGCGTCCGATGAAGCGCAAATAGATCCAAAGTATATCATTATTATCTAAATATATCATAATATATGTCGATATATGGTGTCCTTGATATATCACCATATATGCCGTACAAAATTCATATGGATCCGGTCAGAAACCCTTTTGCGCCCGGTGCGGGATCGCAGCCGCCAGAGCTGGCGGGACGTGAGGCGCTCATTCAGCGGGCGGACGTCGCCATTCGGCGCCTCATGCACGGACGCCACGACAAAGCGCAGATCCTGCTTGGCCTTCGCGGGACGGGTAAGACGGTCCTCCTCAACAAGTTTGAACAGCTCGCCGATGCGCATGGATGCGACACCACGTTTATCGAGGCGCCCGAAGACCGGTCGCTCGCCTCGCTGCTCGTGCCACGCTTGCAGAAAGTGCTGCGGGCCCTGTCCGCGGTCGAGGCCGCCAAGGCGCTGGCGCATCACGCGCTCGGCGCTTTGAAGAGCTTCGCCAAGACGTTCAAAGTTTCTTATGAGGGCGTCACGATATCGGTCGACCCAGCAATCGGGCTCGCCGATAGCGGTGACCTGGAGAGCGATCTCACTGACCTGTTCCTGGCGGTTGGCGCTGCCGCGCAGCCGGCTGGGCGCGCTTGGGTTCTGTTTATCGATGAGTTGCAATACCTCGAGCGTATCGAGCTCTCCGCCTTGATCGTGGCCGTCCACCGGATCGTCCAGAAGGGCTATCCGGTCATGTTCTTCGGGGCGGGTCTGCCGCAAATAGCGGCCCTGTCTGGTGAAGCGAAGTCCTACTCCGAACGCCTGTTCGATTATCCCCCGATTGGAGCGCTCAATTCAGAGGCCGCCGCTCGTGCCATTCGCGATCCGATCCGCGAAGAAGGCGAGGAGATCGATGATGCGGCCCTCGCTCATATCTTTGATATGACTTCTGGCTATCCGTATTTCCTACAGGAATGGGGCTATCAGTGCTGGAACCTGGCCGAGCGGTCGCCGATTGATGAGGTTGTTGCGAGCGCGGCGACGAAGCGGGCCATTTCGCGCCTGGATGACGGCTTTTTCCGGGTCCGCCTTGAGCGGCTGACGCCCAAGGAAAAAGAGTATGTGATCGGCATGGCCAGCCTGGGCGGTGGTCCCTATCGCTCATCTGACGTGGCCGATCATCTCGGTGTGGAGCCGACATCGCTCGGCCCGCGGCGGGCGCAGATCATCAAGAAGGGAATGATTTACAGCCCCTCGCACGGAGACATCGCGTTCACTGTGCCGCTCTTCGAGGATTTCCTCATGCGCCAGTATCAGCTTACGCCCAAAGGTTAAGCCGCTGTTAACCCTTCCAGCGCATTTGTCAGGAATACATTAACCAATCGGATTCCAGCCGTCACAGCTGATGTGACATTTGTGTGCCTCGCAAATCACCATAGGGCTGGTCCATTAAACTAGGCCTACGGGGGCTGACCATGAATCTGCTCGAGCTTGTCATCATCGCGCACAGGTGTCGCTCGACCCATCACTTTATCGCGTTCGACGCGCTGCAATTGCTGCAGGGCGAGGATGCTGGTGATTGGAAGAACCTGCTGCTCAAGCATCACACCAATCTGCTCAAGGGCGCCAAGGCGCCGGATACCGATTTCAAGGACTTCAAGAACCACGTTCTGCATGTTGAAGACGGCGAATGGGGCGGCGCTCGTGACGCAGCGATGGAATGGTATGGCAAAGCGGTCGAGGCGCTGCGTGAGAAGAAATGGGGCAAGGCGGCCTATGCGCTCGGCGTGCTGACGCACTATTATGCCGATCCGATTCAGCCGTTCCATACGGCCCAGAGTGAGGAAGAAGGTGCCATCCACCGCGCGGTGGAATGGTCAATCGCGAAATCACGAGACACGATCAAGGCGCTGATCGATGTGCGCGGATATCCGCATGTGCACAGCGGGACCGAGACGGGCTTCGTTGCAGACATGGTGCTGGCGGGCGCGAAATACTCCAATCCGCACTACCAGACGTTCATTGATCACTATGACCTGCACAAAGGCGTCGCCAATCCGCCGGAAGGGCTGGATCAGACGATGCTGGATATTCTGGCCGACCTGATCGCCTATGCAACGTCCGGCGTAGCGGTCCTGTTTCAGCGGGCATTTGCCGAGGCCGGCGTGAAGCCGCAAAAGGTTGATCTGGACCTGCCCGGCTATTTCGCGGCGCTGGATATCCCGATCCGCCGGATCACAAAGCGGATCGCTGACGCGCGCGACCGCAAGACGGTTGAGGCCATGTACGAAGAGTTTGTTGAAACCGGGAAAGTCGTGAAAACGCTTCCGGCCGATGACAAGAAAATCCGGGCCCTGCATTGCAAGCAAATTCTCAGGCAGCCGGTTGAATGGCTCGACATGATGCCCATTCGGCCGATCGGGACCAAACACGTCCCGCTGCCGGAGCATCCGCAACCAGTGGAATACCAGTTGAGGGTCGTCCCTGTTCTGGTGGCGGGCAATGAAACTGAAGCTGAGCGGACGCCGACTGTCTCTCCTGATCCGGAAGTGTTTGACGAGGTCGACGCGGCCGCAGCGGTGGTGACCGAACCGGTTATCGAAGAGATCGCAGCTGAGCCTGAGATCGAAGCCGAACCTGAAATCGAGGTCGCTGACGAGACGGAGACGAGCGCGGAAATAGAAGCTACCGAGTCCGAACCGGAGGACGAAATCACCGCCGCGGACGAAGAGACCATTGAAGAGCCTGAAGAGGCGCCCGAAGAGACAAACGCAGCAGAGGCAATGCTTGCCGAGCTGGACGCGGTTGAAGAGGAACCTTCACAGCCCGAACCGACACTAGAGCCCGTCATAGAAGCGAAATCAGATGTCGCTACCCCGGCCGAGGCTGCGAATGACGATGAGGACGGAAATCACATCACGCTGGACTCACCGGTCGTGGATGCGCCGTCGATCGGACCGAAAACTGCGTCGCGGCTCGAAAAAGTTGACATCTGGACGATTGGTGATCTGCTCAATGCAGACCCGGCTGAAACAGCCGTCGCTTTGAATGTGCGATACATCAAGACAGAGACGCTGCAGGATTGGCAGGACCAAACGCGCTTGATGGTTGAGGCCCCCGGGCTTCGCGTCCTCGATAGCCAGATTCTGGTGGGCGCGGGGATCCGCAACGCCGATGATCTCGCCAAAGCCTCTGCGACAAAGGTGCTGAACGCCGCGACCAGCTTCCTGGATACCCCTAAAGGTGCCCGGGTGCTTTGGGGCGGCGAAAGCAATGTCGACCAGTCTGAAGTTGAGCACTGGATCGGGCTCGCCAGATCCGCGCAAGGCTAAACGGCTAGCGCTTCTTCTCCATGATGGCGCCGATCACATTGGTATAGTCATCGCTCCATGGGCGCCGACCATCGCCGGTTAAGACTCTCCAGTTCGGATCGGCGTCCAGCTTCGCGAACGCGGCTTCCGTGCGCGCCAGGACGACGACCTGGCTCGCATGTGCGTCTTCAAGCTCGGCTTGTTCAGGTGTCGGATTGAAATACTGATATCGCGCTGGCGCCCCGAGCGAGTCCGCAACACGCGCCACAACCTGGGGCAGGTCCATATGATTGTTGGACACATGCATGACCAACACGCCGTCTTCGCTGAGGCGCGACAGGTACAGGCTGACCGCTTCGCGCGTCAGGAGGTGCGTCGGCACGGAGCTGGAGCTGAACGCATCGATCAGAAGCAAATTGAAGTGATCTTCAGGCTCGTTCGCAAGGCTCAGACGGCCGTCGCCCAAAACGATATTCGGCTCAGGCGTGCAGGCGGAAAGGTAGGTGAAATGCTGCGGGTCACTGGCGAGCTCAGCGACCAGAGGATCGATCTCATAAAACACATAGTCTTGCCCAGGCCGGGCATAACAGGCGACGGATCCGGTTCCGAGACCGACAACACCAACCGCGCCAGGCGCCTCATTCGCAGCAAAGAGCTGCCCGATAGGCGTTGGCGGGGCGTAATACGTCGTCGGCATCAGGGCCTTTTCCTCGGTCATGAACTGAGCGCCATGGACGGTTCCGCTATGCATCAAAAGCCGGATGTCTCCGCGCTCGATGATTTTGACCACACCAAAGAAACTGCGTTCCGATACACCGCCCGCGATCGGGTTGGTCACCGCGCCAACCCACCACGCGCATATGGCCGCAAGGATTGGCCCGGCTTTGCTGTTCCAGCTCATCGCGATGCTGAAGGCTGCAAGCAAGATCAGGATACGGGCTGCGAATATGCTTTGTCCGTCGGTCCCTTGCGTCCAGCGCATCACACCAGCGATGACGAGCGCGAACAGAGCTGCCGCCAACCAAACACGTGTGCGCCCTTTTCCGATTAGGCGCAGACCGGGACGGATTGCGAGCACGGCCACAAGCAGGAGCGGATACTCGAACACGGAGGTGAAGATGATCGGGACCAGAAGCGCGTTGAACGCGCCGCCCAGGACGCCGCCAAGCGACATGATGAGATAGAATTCTGTCAACCGGTTCGCCGCCGGGCGACTGGCTGCCATCGTCCCGTGGCCCACTAATGCCGCCATGAACAGCGCAAAGACGTGGATCGCGACAGAGAATGTGACTGGGATCACTGTGATCGGCGGCAGTGCGAAAAAGGCCAGAGCGATCGTGACCGGCAAAAGTCGGTTTGCGGTATCGAGCGAAATCGCCGGCTGCTTCGAAAACACGATCACAAAACTGGAAATGTAGAGCGCGAGAGGAACCGCCCATAGGAACGGAACACTCGCAATCTCTGTCGCAATATGGGTCGTGGATCCGACCAGGAGACTGGACGGAATGAACGCGCAGACAAGCCACCACAGGCGTTGTCGCCACACGCTTTCCGATACCTCGGACGGGTTTTCCACAGGCGCTTCTGAGACCATTGGTGCGGCGCGCTTGCCGGTTGCAAATGCGAGAATCCCCGACCCGATCAAAAGCAGTGCGAGACAGAAATACCCCGTTGTCCAGGCGGTGGTTTGAGTGATGAGCGGGAAAAAGGGCTCGAACACGAGCGGATAGGCGGCCAGGCCGAGTAATGATCCAACATTGCTTGCGGCATAGAGATGATAAGGATCATGGGCATCGGCGCGCCCAGAGCGACTATACCAGCTTTGGATCAAGGGGGCGGTTGCTGAAATGACCGCGAAGGGCGGTGCGATCGATATCGCAAAAACGCTGATCAACCAGAATGTCGGCTGAACCGGATCCGGAGGTCCGAGCGCAGTCGAGAGCTGAAACGGGAGCACCAAAGCCGCAATGGCGAGCAATCCAGCATGAATGGCAATTTGCGCGCGCAGGGACTTAACGAAATGGGTGAGCAGATGCGCGTACGTGTAGCCGAGAAGAAGCGCGGCCTGGAAGCAGACAAGCGATACGTTCCAGACATTCGGTGCACCGCCGAGGAGGGGTGTTGCCATCTTCGCAAAGATCGGCTGGACGAGGAAAACCAGCGCAGCCGAAAGGAAGATCGTGACGATATAGGGAAATGCGCCGACTCGAGAGGATACGGCAAGGCTGGCGCTATGCTGCGCCACAGCATTTGTGCTCATAATAACATCCCCAATAAATAGAGACGATTATGGCAATCTGCAGTGAAGGCTCCGTTGATCGATTCGGCAAAGCTTGCCATGTCACGTAAAGCCTATGACGTGCCAAGGAGTTGGAATTGCGGGAGTGCCTGGTCATTCTGCTTGGAATTGTGAGCCTTGTGGCTTGTGGTGCCCAAGACAGATCCGAACCCACCGTTGAGGGCGAAGCGCCCATACCCTGCCGGACTTTGGTGCACGAAGGCGACGGCTACACGGTCTGCACGTTCGACGCGGCCACGCATGATATCCGGCTATTTCACAGCGATGCTGAAGGCGAGCCCTACCTGCAATTCGACACGCTGGAACGCGAGCTCGACGAGCAAGGCCAAGTCCTGATCTTCGCGATGAATGGCGGAATGTATCATGAGGACCGGCGCCCGGTCGGCTTTTTTCGCGACACGTTCGGGGATCAGGCTAGCGTTAACACCAATGATGGGCCCGGCAATTTCCATCTCAAACCAAATGGCGTGTTTTGGCTGAGCGGAGCGAAAGCCGGCATCACTGAGAGCGCGGCCTATCTCGAGCAAGGGATAGATCCGGAATATGCCACGCAATCCGGCCCGATGCTAGTCATTGACGGCGAATTACACCCCGGCCTCAACCCGGAAGGCACATCGCATCGTCGCCGCAACGGAGTCGGTGTGGCTGAAGATGGTAAAACCATCTATTTCGCAATTTCAGATTCCTCGGTGACGTTTCACGAGTTTGCGACCCTGTTCCGAGATGTCATCGACGTGCCGAACGCGCTGTTCCTGGATGGCCAGGTCAGTCGTCTCTATGCCCCGTCAATCAATCGAACCGAGATTGGTACCGATCTCGGACCGATTATCGGCGTTGTTGAGTAATTACTCGATCTGGACCCGGTAGCGGATCGTGAAGTTTGGATTGGCGCCGCCGGAGTTTCCATTCATCGCCCCGTCAAACTGCAACTGAAACGCCGCAATCACCGGATCGAACCCAGCGCTGGGTACAATGCTCGTGCCTGATCCGTTTAGGAAAGTAACGCCATCAGCGCCATCGCTCAGACTGGTAAAATTCAGGCTGACACCGCTCGCCTGAGCACCTGTGCCATCGATGAACTCGAACGGCGATCCCGTGCCGTCAAAGTCTCCGGCAAAGAGACTTGTATTTGTATCGATGACGTCGCCAATTGCTACTGTGCCCGCATCGGCAGAGCCGAGGCCATTATTTGTCACCTGGATCGAATAGATCGCCCAGGCGCCCGGAATGCCAAGCGGATTGCTCGTGCCATTGATCGGGTCCTGCTCGATTTCGACCGACTTGGTGACCGAAAAGTCGGGCTGTGCGCGGTTGAAGCAAAGATCATCGACATGCCAATAGTCAAAATCGCTACCGCTGGCGGCAGGATAGACGAAGCGGACCTGAAAGTTTGGATGCCAGGCAGAGACCGGCATGGTGTAGGTCCGATCAAAGATCTCGCCCTGTACACCGTTGCCAGGGAACGTTTCGAGCGTGACCCACGTACTCGCCGCATTGAGATACTGGAATGTGAGATCTTCACCAGCATCCGGGTTTTCGCTGAACGTATCGGATCCGCGCCGGATCCAGACTTCGGTTTCGGCAAGATTGTCAGAATCAAAACTGATCGACGTTGCGGTCACGGTGTCGTGGCGGAGGAACATGGAATTGCTGGAGGATTGGAAAGTATCACCATTGATCCCGGCGCGAGTGCCGTTCGTTGCCGTCCAGTTACCAAATCCGCTTTCAAATCGTTCGCATTGTCCCACGCCCATACCGGATGGCAGCGGCGGCGGCGGGGCTGTTCCGGTCTCAATCAGCAATACATCATCAATGTGCCAATAGTCATAACCGATGCCGCTATTGGCCGGCGGACCACCGCTGCCGCCGGTTTGGCGAAAGCGCAGCTGAAACGTGGCATGCAAGGCCCCGGCTGGCAGGTCGAGGCTGACATTTGTGATTTCACCATTGGGGTCGGCCCCGGCCAGAGTCTCAATCGGGATCCAGGTGGTTGTCGCATCAAGATACTCGAATACGAAATCCTCGCCCGCATCGACATCCTCACTGAACGTGTCGAGCCCTTGTCGCAGCCACGCGGTTAGCGTCGCGCCGGTGACGGCAGACAGATCAATCACCGGGCCGGTCATCGTCACCACATCGCCGCGGGTAAAGCCAGAGCAATTCCCCGAATTGGCGGTTTGCGTCGACGTTCCGGCGAGATTTGTGTCCGAGGCGGTCCAAAGCGGAGACAGCGTATCGCAGCTCGCACCATCGTCGAAATCATCGAATAGGAGCGTATCGCCTGGAGCTGCGCTTGCAGACATTGCAAGACAAGCCCACGCTGCGCCCGCCGCAAGCAGATATGGCATTCCCCGAACCATAGGTTGGCAATAACGGCTACGCCTTTACACTGTCTGAACAAATCACCCGCGGAGGGACCGAACATGCTGCGTTTTCTGGCTTTTTTCTTGATGCTTGTCTGTATCGCGCCGGTCGCGAGCGCGCATCCCGAAACGCCGACGCAAACGACGTATCTTGGAAATGAAGGGATTATGGTCAGCGATGGCCATACAACCATTCTGTTTGACCCGCTCTACCCGAATGGGTTTGGGACTTATCAGATGGTCCCGGAGGCGATGCGCCAGGAATTGATGGCCGGTGCTGCGCCATACGACAATGTCGACGCCATCTTTATCAGCCACATGCATCCGGATCATTTCTCAGTCGACGAAGTGATCACCTACCTTCAGGCGCATCCGCACGTTCGCTTGTTCGCGCCTGCTCAGGCGGTCGACTGGATGCGGGAAGAAACCGATGATGCTGCCATTTTCGACCGCGTCACACCCGTCGGATTGGAGCGCCTGGACGCGCCGCTGAGCTTTCAGGAGGGCGATCTGACGATCGATGTCGTTCGCATCCCGCACGCCGGTTGGCCCGGGCGAGCGGACGTCTCAAATCTGGTTTGGCGGGTTACTCTAAGTGACGGCATCACGGTGATGCATCTGGGCGACGCCGATCCGCGCGACGAGCATTACGCTCCGCACGCCGACCACTGGATGGCAACGCGAACGGACAATGCCTATCCCCCTTATTGGTTCTTTTCGATGGGGGACGGTCCACAGATTCTTTCCACGCGGCTGAACACGTTGAAGTCCACGGGCATTCACGTGCCGATCGAATTGCCGGCCGAGCTGTTTGTCACCGGCGCGGACTTCTTCCATACGCCAGGCGAGACACGCCTCATTCAGAAAGTGGGCGACGAGTGACGTCCGGTCTCGAAGGAGCGGCAGCATGAAACAAATCACCTTGGCCGATGACAGACGCGCGCGTCTGGTTGGTCAATTGCAGACCCTCTTTGCGGCTGAGTTCGACGAGACCTTGTCCGAGTTTCGGGCCGAGCAGGTCCTCGACCTGATGCTCACAACGCTGGGACCCGGTATCTACAATCAGGCCGTCCAGGACGTGCGCGCGCACTTGCAGTCAAAGCTCGACGATCTAGACGGCGAAGTTTATGTCGACGACCAGACCTAGACCAAGTTGGAGTTTTCATGTCCCTCACCCTGTACGGATTGAAGAATTGCGACACCTGCAAAAAGGCGTTGAAAGCGCTTGAAGCGGCGGGGCGTCCGGCTGAGTTCGTCGATATTCGGGCGGAAGCAGATCTGGCCAAACTCCTGCCGGACTGGCTGAGCAAAGCGGGCCCCGATGTACTCATCAATCGCCGCTCAACCACCTGGCGCACCCTTTCCGATGGTGAGCGCTCCGGCGAGCCACGGGCCCTGCTGATGGCGCACCCGACCCTGATCAAGCGGCCCGTCATTGAAACGGGCGGAGAAGTTCATATTGGTTGGGCCAAAGATGTGCAGGCTGCGCTGATCCCCTGAATCCCAGTCGCGCCCTTGGGCCGGGCGCGTCAAAATGGTATCGCCAATCCCGTAATGCCTACGACAGTGGGGCAGAGGGTCTCGGATGCAGGAAGTCGAAGCCAAATGGATCGAAGAAACGCTGCGCGCGTTTCCCGCCGATGAGCTATCTCCTATTCTCGACATTGGTAGCCAGACTCTCGCCTTTCGGACGCAGGAAAAGCCCTACATACACAATGACCTGTTCGCGCCGCTCATGGCGCGCGGGATCTCGATCATTCACTCCGACCTGCAGGAAGGGGAGGGGATCGATCTCTCCGCGAACTTGCTTGAGGAGGAGGGCTTCAATCAGGTCAAAGCGACAGCGCCGCGCACGATCTTTTGCAACAATGTGTTGGAGCATGTGCTCGACCCGGCAGAGTTCGCCAATCGCTGCTTCGCATTGCTGCCACCGGGCGGGCGCCTGATCATTACGGTGCCGAGAAGCTATCCGCACCACCGCGATCCGATTGACACTATGTTTCGCCCGACGCCTGAGGACATCCACGCGCTGATCGATGCTCCTGCTGAGATTCTGGCCTCAGAGATTATCGAAACCGGGTCGTACCGCGACAATCTCCGTAGACGTCCCTGGATCATCTATCGCCAGATCATACGTCTGCCGTTTCCCTTCCTTGGTTGGACCAAGTGGAAGCGGTCGATGAAGAAGTTCTATTGGATGGTCTGGCCCTATCGCCAATCCTGCGTGGTTATTCAGAAACCGATCAGTTCCGCGAGCGCGGATTCAGGTACAGGGCTTCCTCATCGTGATCGAGATCTGGCTCAACCTTCCCCCGATACACCTTCTCAGCCATAGACTTCACGTGTTTGCGGCCAGCGCGGTTGAACTTCAGCACCGCGCAGAAGAGTTCCAGCACGGCTTCCAGCTTGCGATCCTGGTATTGCGGATCGATCCGCACCATCCAGGCGCCGCCAAGATTCAGCAGCTGGTGATCCAGCACCCCAATCTTGCGCCCTTTTTGATTGTAGATGTCGTAATCGGCACCGATGCAGAACCACTTACGGCGCAGCGTATAAAACTCTGACCGGGTCTTGCCTTTAATAAAGAAGCTGAACTTTTCAGGCTGGAATGGCCAATGCATCGCCGAGCGCTCTAGCTGGACCAACTGCTTGTGGCGCGACAGGTTGATCGCAAAAGACTGAACCGGGCGACCTCCTGCAGCCAGCGTGAGCTGGGTCGAGCGTCCGAGCAGCATTTCAGCGGTGCCGCGCCATGACAGCGTCTCCGAGAATAGCTTGATGACCAGCCGTCTCTCAAAGCCTTCGCTGCCGTCCCACAATTCCTGACGATAGCCGATTAGCGCTTCGCGCTTCCCGTCGATGACCGTCTGCCCGTACAGCTCCATATCCTTGGTGAACTGATCGGATGCCGCTTCGTTCTGGGTCCGCTTCATGATGCCGATCTCGGCCGTGTTGAGATCGGTGGCCCAGAAATCAACTTTGACTTTCCGGCGCTTGCTCTTTGCCGCTGCCCGCTTCGCGGGTTTTACATCGGGCGCAGTCCCTGCGAGCGCCATTCCATCTGCCATGTCAGTCTCCGAATTTCGAGAATCGCTTTGCCCGCAATCTCAGCCTCAGAGGTCATGATTTAGTTAACAGCGCTGCAGGTTCTGTTAACGCCTCAAGATTGCAAGTCGGCCAGGAGTTTCATGAGTAGCTCCATTCCCGCGCCCCAACCTTTGCCAAGGTTCTCTACCGCGCCCGCGAAACAGGCGATTTCCGCTTCACTGGCCTCATGTGGTGACCATTCCAGCCGCATCTTTGTGCGTCCGCCAACCTCTTCAAAAGTCACAACCGTGAGGAGCGTGGCAGGCCAGTCCGGCATCATCGGATTGGGCGCGAGGTTCCAGTCCGCATCCGTCGTCGACATCAACATGACCAGTCGCTCGGGTGGCGACACATCAGTGTATTCGGTCTTCTGGTATCCAGACCGATCGCCCATCTTCATCTCATTGAGCCAAAGACCGCCCGGCGCCACGTTCAGCTCATGAATAACCGTCTCGACGCCCGGGCCATACCAGTGCGCCAGATGCTCTGCTTCAGTCCAGGTTCTCCAGACGAGGTCGCGGGGCGCATCAAACTCGCGCTCCATCACAAATACGGGGAGATCACTCATGATCGGGATCCTTCATTTCTGTTTTCTGTAAGTCGGTGAGCAGGCTATCAAGTTGATCAAAACTCCCTGCCCAGAAGTCCCGGAACTCTTCGAGCCAGGCGACAGCCTCTTTCATCGGCGCAGCGTTGAGGTGAGCGGGCCGGCGTTGTTGATCGACGAGGCGGGTCACCAGGCCAGCACGCTCGAGCACTTTTAAATGCTTTGAGATCGCCGGCTGGCTCATATCAAACGGGGACGCGATTTCGTTCACTGACGCATCGCCGCTTGAGAGCTTTGAAAGGATCGCGCGCCGTGTCGGGTCCGCGAGAGCGGCGAAGACGGCGTCCAGATTTGGACCTGATTGTGATGCAATTCCTATATTCATAACCAAGTGGTTATATAATAAAATCGCACTCGTCAAGCGTTCATCGAAACTATCGTCCGTTCCCTTGCGCAGACTTGCTTGCACCCGCGAACGTACAGCGTATAACTAGCGCATCCGAGGGGCGCGTTTGGAAGCGCTGAGATCACTCTGTCTGCCGAGTGAGCACCCTTAGAACCTGATCCGGCTAGCAATCCAGCGAACCGGCGTAGGAACGGAGAGCGCTCTTGGCGAAGATCGCCGCACTGCCATCCCCACCACCAGGCGTCCGCAGCGCTCTGGATGCGTGCCCACCTCCCGCCCGAGCGGCGGTGGCCGCCCTGCGCGCTCTGATTATTGAGACCGCGGCCGGGATGCCCGAAGTGGGCCCGCTCACCGAAACGCTGAAATGGGGGCAGCCCGCCTATCTCACGCAGCAGACCAAAAGCGGCACCACGATCCGCCTCGGCTGGGGCGAGGATGGCCGCTCCATGAGCCTGTTCGTGCATTGCCAGACCAGTCTCGTCGATGCCTGGCGCCAGCAATATAACGATCAGCTGACCTTCATTGGCAATCGCGAGATTTCCATTCCGACCCATACAGACTTGCCCCGCGCGCCGCTGCAGCACTGCATTGCCATGGCGCTCACCTATCACTCGAGAAAGACCCCCTCATGAACAAGCCCGTTGACCAGTCCGAGTTCGAGACCCCCGAAGTGACCACCGGTCCGTTGCCGTCGAGCCGGAAAGTGTTCACCCACCCCAAAGCGGATCCGAG
The DNA here is from genome assembly GCA_017642885.1 of Henriciella sp. Lineage (GTDB taxonomy): Bacteria > Pseudomonadota > Alphaproteobacteria > Caulobacterales > Hyphomonadaceae > Henriciella. Next base: position 142,887 of record JAEPOM010000009.1, read on the forward strand.
CCTGTCAGTACCGCGCCGGATGATTGATTTGCACCCGACCGCAAACGAGCCGCCGGTCCCGGTCTATGATACTTCGGGCCCATACTCGGATCCGAGCGTCACTATCGATGTTGAGAAGGGCCTGGCCCGCCAGCGCACCGAATGGGTTCTGGAACGCGGACATGTCGAGGAATATGAAGGCCGCGATGTGAAGCCGGAAGATAATGGCGGGGCATCCGGCAAGTATCTTGCGCGCGAGTTCCCGGTTCGTCACAAGCCCCTTCGCGGTACTGGTACGGGCCCGCTGACCCAGTTTGAATACGCCAAAGCCGGGATCATCACCAAGGAGATGATCTATGTCGCTGAGCGCGAAAATCTCGGCCGTCAGGAACAGCTCGAGACTGCGCAGGCCCAGATCGACCAGGGCGAGAGCTTCGGCGCTGAGATCCCGCCTTTCATTACGCCGGAATTTGTCCGCGACGAGATTGCTCGCGGCCGCGCCGTGATCCCGTCCAATATCAACCACGCAGAGCTTGAGCCGCAAATCATCGGCCGCAACTTCCTGGTCAAGATCAACGCCAATATCGGCAACTCCGCTGTTGCTTCATCCGTCGAGGAAGAAGTTGAGAAAATGGTCTGGGCGACGCGCTGGGGCGCCGACAATGTCATGGACCTCTCAACCGGTCGCAATATTCACAACACCCGCGAGTGGATCATCCGCAACGCGCCGGTGCCGATTGGCACGGTCCCGATCTATCAGGCCCTGGAAAAAGTGAACGGCGTCGCCGAGGACCTGACCTGGGAAGTCTATCGCGACACGCTGATCGAGCAGTGCGAGCAAGGCGTCGACTATTTCACCATCCATGCCGGCGTGCGCCTGGCTTATATCCACCTCACCGCTGAGCGCGTCACCGGCATCGTCTCGCGCGGCGGGTCGATCATGGCGAAGTGGTGCCTCGCGCATCATGAGGAGAGCTTCCTCTACACGAAATTCGCCGAGATTTGCGACATCATGCGCGCCTATGACGTCACCTTCAGCCTCGGCGACGGTTTGCGCCCAGGCTCGATCGCGGACGCCAATGACGCGGCGCAGTTTGCTGAGCTGGAAACCCTTGGCGAGCTGACCAAAATCGCTCATTCGCGCGGCTGTCAGGTCATGGTCGAAGGCCCCGGCCACGTGCCGATGCACAAGATCAAAGTGAATATGGACAAGCAGCTGAAAGAGTGCGGCGAGGCGCCGTTCTACACGCTCGGGCCGCTCACCACGGATATCGCACCGGGATATGACCACATCACGTCAGGCATTGGCGCAGCGATGATTGGTTGGTTCGGCACAGCCATGCTCTGCTATGTCACGCCGAAAGAGCATCTCGGCCTGCCGGACCGCGACGATGTGAAAGTCGGGGTGATCACTTACAAGCTCGCCGCCCACGCGGCCGATCTTGCCAAGGGCCACCCGGCGGCGCAGATCCGCGATGACGCGCTCTCCAGAGCGAGATTTGAGTTCCGCTGGGAAGATCAGTTCAACCTCTCGCTCGACCCGGAAACCGCGCGTCAGTACCACGACCAGACCCTACCCAAGGAGGCGCACAAGGTGGCGCATTTCTGCTCCATGTGTGGCCCGAAATTCTGCTCGATGAAGATCACGGCCGAAGTCCGCGACTATGCTGACGGCCTCTCAGACAATGAGAAAGCCGACCTCCAACGCCAGGCCGACGAAGCCCGCAAAGGCATGGAAGAAAAGAGCCGCGAATTTAAGGGGAAAGGGTCACAGATTTATTTGGCGTCGCAGGATTAGAGATTTGCATTGCTGAAGTGGAGCAAATCGCTCTACTGCACGTGTGAAATAATTCTCGACTAGCCGCCGCCAAGGACCCGTACCTATGAAACTGACCCCCAGCGGCGTGAGCGAGACCTGTTTTGCCGCCATTTGAGCGAAAGACCGCCCCGCCAACCCAAGCCCCGACCCGCCAGAGCGCTTCGGGGTCGACCGTGTTCCGATTTACGGAAGATCGGCTGCCCGTTGCCGTCTTTGCGGCGCTGTTTGCGATGGACCTCATCGTCTTTGCCTTGGTTTCGGCATGGCCAATTGTGCTCGCCTGGGCGGCTCTGTCGGTGCCAGCGAAAGTCTGTATCGCCTCCTGGAATCATCACCACCAGCATGTGCCATTCTTTCACTCAGCGACCTGCAATCGCCTGATGGAAGTCGTCTTCGGATTGCAGACCGGCGCGGTATCGAATGTTTGGGTCTTGCACCACAATCTTGGTCACCATGATCACTATATGGATCAATCCAAGGACGAGTCGGCCTGGCGCGCACCGGATGGCCGGGTCATGTCTTCGAATGAATATACGTGGAAGCTGGCGCTGACCGGCTATCTCTGCGCGTTTCAGAAAAGCGCGGAACACCCTGCCATCCGGCGCACATTTGTGGCGATGACGCTGTTGCACGTCGCGCTGCTAGCTGCGCTGGTCTGGATCAACCCGTTCAACGCCGTGGCCATCTACATCATTCCGATGCTGATCAGTTTCGTGATGACGTGCCGCCACACTTATGATCACCATGCCGGGTGTTCAGAGGAGGATGAGTATGCCGCCTCCAACAATATCACGCATCGCTGGTACAATATCCTCACCGGCAATCTGGGCTATCACACCGCCCACCATTTGAGACCGGGTCTGCACTGGTCAAAACTGCCCGCCTTCCACGCCCGGATCGCCGACAAAATCCCGCCCGAGAATTTCCGCGGCCCCGGTCTTCCAATGTCCTTGCTGCCAGCGATGTAAGACGCGGGTTTAGCGGATCAGGGCGCAAACGCAGACACTCATCGAATGTCCGCTTTCGGCGTCATAGCGGACGTAACTAGCTATCCAATTTCTTCGCGTAAGCTTGAATTATCAGACCCGAAACGGGTATCAAGATAACCGGGATCACAGTGAACACACTGTTCCACGGTGAAAAGAAAATAGTCACCGTGAGAATGACCAACGCACACGAAAAAACAACTTTTAATTTCTCTGAACGCTTCATGCGCTCTTGATAGATGAATTTCTTTAGAGAAAACACCCAGTGCTCTGGCGACGTCCATCTTTACCCTGAGACCGGGCCTGCTTTCGGCGTCGGAGCGGACCATAAGTTCTTGCTTCTGATCTGAGCCCAGTTCATTGGTTTCTAATGAAGCTGGACAAGGAAGCTATCGCGATTGTGTTTGGAGCTGGGCTATTGTTCTCCCTCATGAAGATGGGGTCGGAAACAACATTTACTCAGTTTTTTTTAGGTGCCGCCATGGGCGGTTTCTTCGGCTTCGCAGCGTTGCCCTACTTTAATTCGAAGAAATGGAGGCCCAGACCTCTACTTTGCGCTGTAATCGCAAGCGCATCGGCAGTTGCTTTGGCGCTATCTCGAGACCTTAGCCCAGTTATGGTTGTCGCATCGGGCTGCGCAGGCTTAACCATCGGCTACTTTTCCCCATATTTTGCTAGATATCTCTAACGTCTGCTTTTGACCCAAAGCAGATGGGGTGGATGGCTCCTGCTCCCGGCGTCGCAATGCGCCATAATGCAGTTTCCACAACTGCGCATAAGAGGAGCCATCCAAATGCAAGCTACCACAATCGGCCTCGATCTGGCCAAGAACATTTTTCAAGTCCACGGCGTCACAGCTGACGGAACCACTTTGTTCAACCGCCCAGTCCGGCGCGCCCAGCTTCTGAAGTTCTTCGAGAAACAACCGCCTTGCCTGGTTGGAATGGAGGCGTGCGCCACAAGCCATCACTGGGCCCGAGAGCTGACAAAGCTTGGTCATGAGGTTCGTCTCATGGCGCCCAGCTATGTGAAGCCGTACGTTAAGCGCGGTAAGTCTGACGCGGCAGATGCTGAAGCGATCTGCGAAGCGGTCACCCGGCCAACGATGCGAACGGTCCCGATCAAATCACCTGAGCAACAAGCAGTCCTTTGCCAGCACCGCGCAAGAGAGTTGTTGATCGGCCAGCGCACGCAATTGTCGAATATCATTCGCGGCCTGGTCGGTGAGTTCGGGTATACCTTGCGCAAAGGACTGAGCTATATCCGCGCCTTCGCAGAAGAGCTCAAAGACGGGCGCGGGCCCGACCTGCCAGATGTGGCAGCAGATGTCATTGCCTCACTCTGCAATCAACTCCGGACATTGCAC